>CALSSL010000004.1 GCA_943789005.1 uncultured SAR86 cluster bacterium | reverse complement strand
ATATCACTGATATAGGTCAGGGGTAGATAGGATTTAGAACCGAGACCGTCAATAATTTTTAATATTATTTTTCCATCCTCATAACCAAGAACTATGTTGTGAGGAATAATATTTTTTGTTAGCACTAAAGACGATCTCAACCATGTCTCAAATTCTTCAATAGCGTTTTGAATTTCATCAGTCATACCATAAGTGAATAGGTATTTTTCTAATGTAATAGCAATGTTATTTTGATTATCTCTAATTAAATCGGTTTCAGATGCTGGTCCAAGCGAAGTTTCAACCATTCCATACCATCGTGCAAGATGTTTCCACTTTTCGGGATTATCTTTTTTTAAAGCTCTTTGGGCGTAGGCTTTTTGTTCACGAATATTGTCATCAAATGTAGATTCACTTCTAAATTTTTTATGCCAAGGAGCATTTTTTTTAGCTATCTTTGATTGATTTTGAATGGTAACTTTTAGACAGCGATAGCTATTTTTAGGATGTACATAACATCTTCTATTGCCGCCTTCAGCAAAGGGTTGTATTCCATCAAGATTAATCATTTGCTAATAATAACTTATTTAAAAAATTCTCAAGAGATAAAAGCTTCCCTAAATTATATATTCTTATATAATTGCTCGTTCTTAATTCGATATCATTAATTAAGAGGGCCTGTAGCTCAGTTGGTTAGAGCAGTGGACTCATAATCCATTGGTCGTAGGTTCGAGTCCTACCGGGCCCACCATCTAATATTTTTTTTAAGTTATACTTTATATCTCTTTGGGGATAATTAATGCCAAATTTAATGAATGAATCTTTTACATTGCCATGCGGACAGGTTATTAAAAATCGTGTTTGTAAAGCAGCAATGACTGAACGTATAGCTAAAGGTAATAATTTAGCTCATCAAGGTCATGTAAATCTTTATGATAGGTGGGCAGAAGGCAATATAGGTATTCTGTTAACTGGAAATGTTCAGGTTGACCGCAGAAACCTTGAGGGACCTGCAAATGTAGTGATTGATCAGAATAACTATAAAGAGCAATTTGATGCTCTTAAAGCATGGTCAGCAGCAGGAACAAAAAATAATACACAGTTATGGATGCAAATCTCTCATGCTGGTAGGCAAACACCTGGTGAAATAAATTCTTCACCCTTGGCTCCCTCAAATATTGGATTAAAAATACCTGGTAAGAATTATGGCACACCAACTCCAATGACAGAGGAAGATATTCTCGATGTAATAGACAGATATGTTTTTACCGCAAAAATTGCAAGAGAAACAGGGTTTACAGGTGTTCAATTTCATTCAGCTCATGGCTATCTTTTATCGGAGTTTTTATCACCAGATATTAATAATAGAACTGATGCCTGGGGCGGCAGTCTTGAGAATAGAGCTAGGATTCATATAGAAATTATTAATAAATGCAGGAAAGAAGTTGGTGAAGACTTTCCTATTTCAGTTAAATTAAATTCTACAGACTTCCAGAAGGGCGGATTTACTGCTGATGAAAGTATTCAAGCAGCTCAAATGCTAGAAGATTCAGGTGTGGATATTATAGAAATTTCAGGTGGAACATACGAACAACCAAAACTTATAGGTGTGGATGATTTAACTATTAACCCAAAAAGAAGTGAAGAAAGAAAAGAAAGCACAATTGCAAGAGAAGCTTATTTTCTTGAATATGCACAAGATATTAGAAAGGCGGTTTCTCTACCTCTTATGGTCACAGGCGGTTTTAGAACTAAAGCAGGTATAGAGGATGCCTTGCAAAGTAATGTTTGCCAAATGGTAGGAATTGGAAGACCTCTATGTGCAGATCCTTATTGCATCAAAAAAATGATAGCAGGCGAGATAGAAACATTACCAAGTTTTGAAAAGACTCTTTCATTAGGGCCCTCAATTTTTTCTCCATCAAGCCCATTCACTATAATAAAAGTTATCAATGCATTTGGTGCAATGGCATGGTTTTATCAACAAATTAAAAATATGGCTAAAGGCCTAATGCCCAATCATGAACAGAAACTTTTTAATGCTTTTAGAGCTGATATGAAAGCAGATAAGTTGGCAATTAAAGATTATTTGGACAATAGCTAATTTTTTATTTGCACATAGGTTTTTAATAAATCTATAAAACGAATATTTTATTAAAGTTTTTAGTTGTGGCATCATTTTTTAACTAATATTTAAAGAATTTAATGAATATGATTTTAAAAGCATTCAGAAATTTTATGTCTCGCCGCACAATCTTTGCAAAAGTGAGAAACAAATTCATGAATACCTATGCAAGCAATGATCTTGTAAAAGAGGTTAGAGCAAAAGTAGAGATTCAAAGAAAAGAAGCAAATAGAGCACATACCGTTATTTATTTTCATAAGGTTGACGACCCATACTCAGCTTTAACAATTGAATATGTCGATAAAATTAGTTCAGCATTTGATGTTGTTCTAAAGCCTGTTCTTGTTGGCAAAGAAAATTCAGAAACAGTTCACGAGCCAACTTTATATGATGATTATTGTTTAAGGGATGTAAACTGCATTGCAAATTATTATGGTGTTGAATTCTCATCAAATACCTATCCAAAAAAAAATCTAGTTGATATAGCTAATTCAATTTTAACTGCTGCCAAGGAGTCAGATTTCATCTCTATAGCTAGAAATGTTAGTAAAGCCCTTTGGAAAAATGATGAAAAATATCTTAAAGAATTTTCTAGAGAACTTTCAGCAAGTCCTGATGCAGTCAAAGAAAAATTAGCACTCGGCAATAAAATAAGAAATGATAAAGAATATTATTATGGATCTGCTTTTTACTATGAAAAAGAACTTTATTGGGGGGTTGATCGTATTTATCACCTTGAGGATAGGTTAGATGAATTAGGTTTAAGAAAGAACTCTTTAAATAAACCTATCTGTTTACCAAATTTAAAAGCGCCTGAAAAACTTAAATCCGAAAATAAAGTGAACCTTTACTACTACCCATCATTAAATAGCCCTTATACATTTGTTAGCGCAAAAGGAATAAGAGAAATTCAAAATGACTACCCAATTAATCTTATAACAAAACCTGTTCTACCTATGCTGATGCGCAATATGACGATTCCTGCCTTTAAAGCGAAATACATTATTTCTGATGCAGCTAGAGAAGGTTTAAAAAAAGGCAATCCAATTGGAACTATATATTCTCCAATAGGCAAGCCAGCCAGAAAAGCATACTCTATATTTCCAATCATTGATGAGGCTAATAAAGGTTTTGAGTACATAAATGAGTTGTTATATGCGTCTTTCTATGAGGGTATAAATATTGGGGATGATGATTACTTAGAGTCTACAGTGAAAAAGCTCGGACTTGATTGGAATACAGTAAGCAAGAAGTTAGGTAGCAATGATTGGAAAAAAGTTTTAGATAATAATTTAAAAGACATGTATGCAGGAAAGTGTTGGGGTGTCCCAAGTTTCAAAATAACTGATTTAAATGATGAAAATCCTTTTTATGTTTGGGGCCAAGACAGAATGTGGTTAATAAAAGAAGAGATCTATAAAAGAATATCAGGATAATTATTTTTCATTAACTTCTGCATATATTTAGCTTAATAAGCTTGAGAATTATTGTCATTATTTAATCGTAAATAATCATTTTTATTTTAACAAATCACCATTTTAAATAAATTATCTAGTTAAGATAAATTTTGATTTACAAACTTAACAAATGCGCGTAAATTTATTAAAAAGCTTCTTATAAATTCATATAAAAAGAAGATATAAGTTATATAAACGGGGGAGTAAATATGACAAATCCAAATCATCCAAATGTTGATCAGAGCGATCGAGTGGTTCCAATAAATCTCAGACAAAGTGGCAGAACTCCCACCGAGTTATTGATTTCAACCCGAGTAAGAAAATCACCCTTTTGGCATTTATCTCATGAAGCAGGTTGTTGGAGAGCAACTGTTTATAATCGCATTTATCACCCCAGAGGATATGTAAGGCCAGAAGATGGTGGAGCTATGATTGAATACGAAGCGCTGGTTAATAGAGTGACTATGTGGAATGTTGCAGTTGAGAGACAGATAAGAGTAAAGGGTCCGGATGCAGAAGCATTTACAAATTATGTAATAACCCGTGATGCAACAAAAATTGAACCAGGTAATGGTAAGTATGCAATTTTATGCAATGAAAAAGGGGGAGTCCTAAATGACCCAGTTTTATTAAGATTAACCGAAGATGAATTTTGGTTTTCTATTTCAGATAGTGATCTTTTGCTTTGGCTGCAGGGGGTAAATGTATCTAAGAAATATGATGTTGAAATTGATGAAATTGATGTTTGTCCTGTTCAAATTCAAGGGCCTTTATCTGAAGACCTTATGGCAAAGTTAGCTGGCGAAGAGTTAAGAAAGGTCCCTTATTATGGAATCTTGGAGACTAAAGTTGGTGGAGCTGATTGTGTTATTAGTCAAACTGGATTCACAGGTGAAAAGGGTTATGAAATATATGTACGTGATGCACATGAGAATGCCGAAAAAATGTGGAATGCTGTGCTTGAAGCTGGTGAAGAATTTGGTCTTATGGTTATAGCTCCGGCACATCATCGAAGAATTGCAGCTGGTATTCTATCTTGGGGTCAAGATTTAGATCATGAAACTTCACCTTTTCAGGTTAATTTAAGCTACCAAGTTCCAAGAAACAAAACTGCTGATTATATCGGTAAAGAAGAGCTTGAAAAACAAAGAGCAATAATCGATGAGGGTAAAGCTCCATTTAAAATGAAAATGGTTGGATTAACCCTTGGCGGCAAAGAGATTACTGATTATGCACCAGATTTCTGGATAGTAACCAATACTGGTGGAGATGAAGTTGGTTATGTGACATCTCCCTGGTGGTCGCCTGAGCTAGAGACAAATATTGCTCTTGCCTGGGTTCCATGGGAGGCTTCAGAGGTTGGAACAGAGTATATGGTCAAACTGCCTGATGAATATGCTGATTCTCCAGGTGTGGCTGTTAACGCCAAGATTGTTAATGTTCCTTTTAGGGAATCAGTGAATCCTAACAAAAGAGAGGTTCAAGCATCAAAGGGTTTAGACTTCGCTGACTAATGATATTCAAAGAATTGGGTCTACTAAGACTCAATTCTTTATACTAAATTTAATAATATATTTAGCTATAACATTCTTATATTATGGCAGAATGAATCTATGAAAATATTAATTCCAATTCTTAGTTTATTTTTTTTATCTTCTTGCAATATCCCTTTGGTTCCCTTTATCTGATTAACTCAACAGATGATGCTTTAACCTAGATTTAAATTGATCAAGTATTTCTTCTTCAATAAGGTGTCGCATATTTTCAATAATAACCAAATCACTGTTTGGTATAAGTTTATGAATAAAGCGTGAATTTTCAGCTCGCAAAACAGGATCTTGTTCTCCATGAATAATTAAAGTTTTAGCCTGAATGCTTTGAACTTTTTTAATTCTATTTTTTGATGAAAGTATTGCTATAAGCTGACGAGCATAACCAAAACCATCTTTTATATCTTTAATTCTATTGTAATTATTAATGGTATCTTCTCTAAATTTAGGTGTATCAATTTCTTTGCCTTTCATCCCTATTAATCCAACCCATTTTAATTCTCTTTGATATACCTCATCCATAGTGGGGTTGGTACTTTTAGATCTGCTTACCATCATATCCCGAACCTCTTTTGAGGCTCCATTAAAGGGGCTTGGCACGGAAGCGGTAGATGCAATTAAAGTATATGTTTTTACTCTTTGTGGATATTTCGCACATAGTATTTGACTAATCATTCCCCCCATGGAGGTACCTAAAATATGAGCCTTATCAATATTTAAATGATTAAGAAGATTTATTCCATCTCGAGCCATATCATTAAGACTATATTCAGGTTTTATTGGGAAACGAAAAAAATATCTTAGATATCCTAAAACTATTGAGGGTTTATAAGAAAATCTTGAAGATAATCCTGAGTCTCTATTATCATATGTTATTGGCCTGAGACCATTTTTTATAAGAAATTCAATAAGATGTTCAGGCCAGTGTACTAATTGAGCGCCTAATCCATGAACTAAAAGAATAGGAGTTGCTTCTTCAGGTCCATAGTCTCTATAAAAAATCTTGACTCCATTATTTTCTGAATACCCCTCTTTATAACTCATAAGCCTAGTTTTACATATTTCATACATGCATTACACCGATTTTTCATATACATTAGAAACTTAAATAATTAAAAAAATTCATTTTTTCATGCAAAACATTATTAATCTTTTTAGAGTTAACAAAGTTAGAGTGGCATATGGAATTGGCGATTATGCTATTTGTCTTTATTGGAGCGGGGTTAGCTTATACCTGCTTTATTTTTATACAGATGTAGTTGGAATTTCTCCATTAATGGCTGGCTGGATTTATGCCCTAGGTATAGCCTGGGATGCATTAACAGATCCTTTTATGGGTTATATGGCTGAAAGGACTAGAAGTAAAATGGGAAGTTATAGGCCATATATCTATTACGGATCAATACCTTTAGCATTGTCTTTCGTTTTACTTTTATGGATGCCGCCTTTTGAAGGAACACTTTTATTTATATTTCTTCTGGTAGTAAATTTATTTCATAGAACCTGTTTTACTATTGTGAGTGTTCCGTACTCTTCATTAACTGCAAGAATAACAGATGATAGTGATGAGAGAACAAAACTAACTACCGCAAGGATGCTTGCAGCATCTTTTGGAACATTTTCGATCTCAGCATTGGCATTTCCAATTGTTTTATTATTTGGTAGTGGCGAAGAGTCTATAGGCTTTATTTATCTTGGTCTAATAGCTGGCCTTACAGCAATTATAATACTTGGAATTACTGTATATTTTGTTCAAGAAAGGCCATTTGAATTTACCAAAGAAGAATTACCAAGTTTTTCTAAAGTCTTAAAATCAGTATCAAATAATTATCCATTCTGGATAGTTTTTTCTGCAATTTTAATTTTGATATCTACATACTTAATGTTTAATAATAATTTAATTTATTTTTCTAAATATGCTTTGGGATTCCATGAATATCAAGGATTAATTCTGGGGATTATGAGTGGAAGCACGTTATTAGCAATTCCTTTGTGGGCGTATTTAGCAATTAAATTAGGAAAGAAAAATACTTGGATGTTATCTATGACATCTTTATTTATTGGATTTTCTATTTTTTACTTTTATCCAATTTCTGAACTTAGGGAATTGCTATATATTTTAAGCTTTATTGGTTTTGGTAATGGTGCAACCGGGGTCCTGTTTTGGTCAATGTTGCCCGATACCATTGAATATGGAGAATGGAAGACGGGTATTAGAACAGAATCATCTCTTTACGGCTTTATGACGTTTGCTCAAAAAGGCGCTATAGCATTTGCTGCAGTTATATTAGGAATGATATTAACCAATATAGGCTTTGAACCAAACCAGGATCAAACACCTGAAACTTTATCTTCCTTAAAAGCTTTGATGTCATTAATCCCTCTTATAGGGGTATTTATTAGTTTAGTTCTTATATATTTTTACCCTATTGACAGAAACTTCCATCAAAAATTAATAGAAGATATAGAAAGTAGAAAAACTCAAAATGCCTAAAATTAAATGGGGAATTATTGGAACTGGCTCCATAGCAAATGCCTTTGCTCATTCAATTGAGCACTGTGATCGCTCTAAATTAATTTCAGTTTTTGGAAGAAATGAAGATGCTTTAGATAAATTCTCAAAGAAATTTAATATTCAAACACACCTTAATATTGAATCATTATTGTCATCAAGAAAGATCGATGCTGTATATATTGCCACTCCTCATAACTCTCATTACGAATATATTTTCCAAGCTATAAAAAATAAGAAGCATATTCTTTGTGAAAAGCCTATAACGATTAATCATATTGAAAGCATGGTTTTATTTGGTCTTGCTAAAGATGCTGAGGTTTTTTTGATGGAAGCCTACATGTACAGAACTCACCCTCAAACAAAAAATATTCTCAATAATATAGAGATGCTTCGAAAATCAGAAGAAAACATATCCATTAATTGTTCATTTGGTTTTAAGGCTGAAATACCAGAGGACCATAGATTAAGGAGTCCTATGATGGGAGGAGGAGCCATTTTGGATGTAGGTTGTTATCCGTTGTCGATGACTAAGCTGTTAGTAGGTCATATCCTAGGCAAACCATATGCTGATCCTAAAAGTATTGAAGTATCAGGAGAATTAGATACAACAGGTGTAGATTTAAATTCTACTGCACATATTATTTTTACAGATAATATTCAGGCCCATATTTCATGCGCCATAAATGAAGAGTATGAAAATAACTTAGAGATTGTCAGTGGTGACTTTAAATTAGAGGTTAGCCAGCCATGGCATTGCGGTCAGTTTCAAGGAGGCCTTTCTTCTATAAAAGTTTATAACAAAGACAATCTTGTTGAAGAAATTACATACAAAGATGATATAGGGCTTTTTACAAGAGAAATTGATCATGCATCACAATGTATATTAGATGGGAGCCTTGAATCAGATCTAATTTCCCACAATGATTCACAAAGCATTATGTTATGGCTAGACAAATGGAGACAGGAGCTTGGAGTAGTTTGTCCATATGAGTCAAAAGATATCTCACCTATGGTTAAATCAAACTTTTATTCAATACAGAAAAGAAGCTTAAAAAGCATTTCAGTCGATGGTATCGATAAAAAATTTTCAAAGCTTGCTCTTGGCTGCGACAATCAAACTTCAGATATACATGCTTATGCTATGTTTGATTACTTTTATGGAGCTGGTGGAAGAATTTTCGATACTGCCTATATTTACAATAACGGATTGGGTGATAAGTATTTGGGTGATTGGATTAATTCAAGAAATCTTCAGAATGATATCGTTATTCTTGGAAAGGGCGCCCACACACCAAACTGTAAACCTGAGCTTATAAAGCCTCAAATAGAAGAATCACTAGATCGATTAAAGCTCTCAAAAATAGATATATATTGCCTTCATAGGGATAATGCTGACATTCCAGTATCAGAATTTATTGACGCACTCAATGAGATTAAAACTGAGGGCTTGATAAATACCATTGGTGCATCTAATTGGGAATTAGATCGTTTCTCAAGTGCTAGGGATTATGCATCAAAGAATAATAAAGAGCCCTTTTCTGTTTTAAGTAATAATTTTAGCCTTGCTGAGATGGTAAAACCAGTTTGGCCAGGATGCGTTGCAGTTAGTAATGAGTTTTTAGACTACATAAATAGAAATGAAATTAAATTATTTTCTTGGTCAAGTACAGCAAGAGGTTTTTTTATTGGGAAAAAAGAAATCTCAACCACAGAACATTTTTCTAATCCTTCATTAGAGGAAGAAAAAAGAGTTTGGCATAGCAAAAAGAATCTTAAAAGAAGAAATATTTGTTTTGAAATTGCAGAAAAGAAAAATGTAAAGCCCATAGAGATAGCTATCGCTTATGTGGTGCATACTTCACCATTAATATTTCCACTAATAGGCCCAAGAACAGTAAATGAATTAAAAAGTTCTATATTTGGATCGCAAATAAATCTTTCAGAAGAAGAATTAAATAGATTATCTATAAATTAATATGATCTTTAAGCCTAATATCATTTGAAGAAGACCCAATCAGAATTTCGTATTTACCTTTTTTAACCTGCCATTGATGCGTTTTAACATCCCATGTCGAAAAATTTCTTAAATCTAGACATATTTCTATTTTTTTTGTTTCATCTAAATTTATAAAAGTTTTATCAAAGCCTTGTAATTTTTTTATTGGCTCCTCATCATCATGATTCACAAAAGAGATATAACATTGAGATATTTCATATCCTGAATGATTCCCAGTATTTGTAATATCAAAAGCAAATGTGAAATTATTTTCAGCGCTTTTATTGATATTAAGATTTGAATATTTAAAATCAGTATAAGAAAGGCCATGACCAAAATGGAATAAAGGCTCTATATTCTTTTTGTCATACCATTTGTAGCCAATAAAGAGCTTTTCATCATAATTCATTTGTAAATTTTCTCCCGGATAGCATTCATATGCAGGAGTATCTTCAATACATTTTGGAAAAGTTGTTGGTAATTTACCAGAGGGATTAACCAAGCCTGTTAAAATTTCAAAAAGAGCATTGCCATATTCTTGACCCGCGTACCAGGATTGAAGAATTGACTTAGCTTTATTTACCCATGGCATATTTACTGGAGAGCCTGTATTTAGAACAATAACCGCATTAGGATTAATATCTAAGACTTGTTCAATAAGTCTATTCTGATCTCCTGGTAAATTAAAATCGGTTCTATCATTACCCTCTGTTTCCCAATCCGAATTAGTTCCTACTAAGAGAATAACTTCATCGACCTCCCTAGCAATATTTAAAGCTTCTTCAAGTAAGTTAACTTTATCGGGTGGCTGACATCCAATATAAATAGCTGGAAAATTGCCTTCAAATTTATAATGTATTTCTATTTGATATGAATTACCTTTTTCTAAGTATAAAGCACCTCGTTCAGATGATGTTCCATGAGCAAAAAAAGCATCACCGGGCAAGGGATTGCTCCAATTATCAACAATTTGTTTGTTATCAATTAGTAATTTACTTTTTCCAATTGCAAAGATTTCAAAGTTGTGTTCTCCAGATATATCAGGAGTATAAGTACAAGAAAATTTTACTAAAACATTAGGACTTCCTTGCTCTCCAATTATATCTTTAGCAAAACCTTCAAATATCCAAAATTTACTTCCTGTTAAGACTTTGCTAGAGATAAAATTATTGCCCTCGTCTGTAACATCATAGTATTTGACTAAAAACCCATTTTCTTTTGTAAGTTTTTTATTTATTTCAGGAAGATAACGATATGTATGACAACCTTTTGCAGATTTAATAATAGTTTTTTCACTAAAATTATTTTGAAATGAGCTTACAGGATGAGATTCGTAGTACGGAACAAGAGTAGCACTGCCTCCACCAATAATTTGTGCTTTTTCAGCATTAGGACCAATTATTCCAATTGATTTTGTATCTCGCCTCATTGGTAATATGCCATCATTTTTTAAAAGCACCATACCTTCTTGAGCAGCATCTTTAAGAATTTTTCTTTGTGATTCTGAGTCATTTTCACTTTCTGGTTTACGAACTGGATTTTCGAATCTTTTACAGAAATCTATAACATTTAAAATTCTTTTAACCTTGTCATTAATATTTGTCTCCGATACATCTTTATTAATTACAGCACTGATTAAATTTGTTCCCCAAGATCTAGCTGGGCCAGGCATTTCCAGATCAAGACCCCCATTAGCATTTTCAATAGTTTCTCTTGCAGCTCCCCAATCACTGACCACATACCCCTCAAAACTCCATTCCTCTTTTAAAACATCAATTAAAAGATTTTTATGAGAGCTACAGTAAATATTATTAAGTTTATTGTAGGCACTCATAACAACTTTCGCATTAGCTTCCTTGATAGCCATCTCAAATGGTAAAAGATAAAGCTCCCTTAGAGTTTTCTCATCAATATTTGAACTCACAGTGTATCTTTCATACTCAGTGTCATTTCCAACAAAATGTTTAAGGCATGCTGCAATATTCTTTGATTGGACACCTCTTACATACTCAATAGCAATTTTTCCAGTTAAGAATGGATCCTCTGAGAAGCATTCAAAATGCCTTCCACCTAGAGGATGTCTATGAATATTTATTGTGGGACCTAATAAAACATCTACTCCTTTAATCTCTGCTTCAGCAGCTAACTCTTTCCCTAATGAATTAATAAGAGTTAAATTCCATGAAGATCCTATAGATATAGCGCATGGAAAACATGCAGATGATTTTCCTGAATTACCATCTCCTCTAACACCATTAGGACCATCAGACATTTTTATATTTGGTATTCCTAGCCTATCAATTTTACTAGTTTGCCAAGCATCAAATCCACTTAATAAAAGTACTTTTTCTTCAAGGGTTAAATCCTCTATTAATTGATTTATATTTGGCATGATGGAATATTAAATGTTTAATAATAAATCCTCAATACACCTTTTCATTAAAATACTGTTAGTATTGTCTCCATGATAGAACGAATAAAAAAATCAGTGATGCTTTTTAATGCTCCAATACAAAGAGTTTTTGAGGCTAATAGAGGCACCATTATTAGAACAGTCATTTATACAATTGGTCACTTTATAATTGCTGCCTCGTGCGTAATGTATTTTACTGGAGCAGAATTCTCTGAGGCTATTACCGATGCTATCGTTGAGCCTCTTTTAAACAGTGTTTGGTATTTTATTTTAGATAAATATTGGGCAAGTAAATATCCAAGTCAATAAAGAAAAAACTCTTTACAAACATACAATTAGTGGTTAAAAATATACAAATCGTAATTTGATCCTATTGCCACGATTTAAAAGAAGAAGCTAAAACGGAAGATATTCCCAGGGTTTAAAAACTTTTCAATAAATTTATATGATATTGAATTATGAAGGAGAGGTTCATGAAAAGAGGTTTAATAGAAAGACTTAATGAGGGTCCAGTAATCTGTGCTGAAGGTTTTTTATTTGAGATGGAAAAAAGAGGTTATTTAGCATCTGGAGAATTTGTTCCAATGGTTTCATTAGAACATCCAGAAGCTCTTGAAAATCTGCATAAAGATTTTCAACATGCAGGTTCAGATGTGGTTGAAGCTTTTACATATAACGGGCACAGAGAAAAGATGCGAGTTATTGGCAAAGAGGAATTATTAGAGCCTCTAAATAGAGCTGCTCTCAAGATTGCAAAAAAAGTTGCTGATAATCCTATTGATGGCGGAGAACCTAATCTAATGGCAGGCAATATCTCAAATTCAAATATTTGGGATGTAGATGATAAAGACGCACAAAAAGAAGTTCATGGAATGTTTAGTGAAATGGTTGAATGGGCAGTCGATGAAGGAGCTGACATGTTGGTGGGAGAAACGTTTTATTATGCAGAAGAGGCTTACACAGCTTTAGATGTAATTCAAAAAGCGGGACTTCCTTCTGTCATAACAATTGCACCTATGGCTGAAAATATTATGCGAGATGGAGTTTCTATTGTGGATACTATGAAAGAGCTAGAACAAAGAGGCGCAGATGTTGTTGGCATGAACTGTTTCAGAGGCCCTGACACCATGATGCCTTACCTTAGAGAGGCTAGAAAAATTTTGAAGTGTCATATGGCTGCACTACCACTTCCGTTCAGAACAACGGATGAACACCCAACTTTTTTTAATTTACCTGATGAACATGGATGTACCTGCCCAGCCCCTCATGGAAGAACTTTCCCAACCGCATTAGATCCACTTTATTGCAATAGATATGAAATGAAAGAATTTGGTAAAGAAGCTGCTGCTATAGGAATTAATTATTTAGGTGTGTGCTGTGGAGCAACACCCATGCATATCAGAGAAGTTGCAGAAGCTGCGGGCTTAACTGTTCCAGCTAGTAAGTATAGAGAAAAAATGGCCAACCATTTTATGTATGGAACAAATGAAAGAACGGCTAAGCATATGCAAGAATACGGAGATAAAGCCTAAATTTAATATTAATGACTTTTCATTTTTTGAAGAGTCATAGTATTTAAGCATCTTATAAATTAGAATATTTTTATGAGATTCCTTGTTATATTTTTTTTAACCTTTCCAGTAATTGGTGAAACCAGTAAAATTTTGTGCGAATTGGAAGGATATTATTCTGTAACCTATAAAGATATTAAAAAAACTTACCTATCAGAAGGGATTGAACTCTTTAAAAATCTAGCACGACAGACCCAACAGTCATTATTTTTACTCCAAAGAGCAAAAACTAATTTTGCTGAGGAAGATTGGCAAAAAGATAAAATTTATATTGTTCAGTACTGGGAGGTAGATTCAGATAAAGAGACGTTTAAATCTTTAACACATACTTTTGAACCATCGCCTGCATGGCTAAACCCTGAAGCTGAATGGTCGGCTACCAAATCTGATACTGGCGTTACAGTTATTCATTCAATGGAAACAGACAAAACGCATCCAATTTTTACTGATTATAAAATTGATGTCTATAGAATTTCGAATACTTTTAACTGGTATACAGGGAAAGGGCAAATCTCAGGAGATATTTGGCTTAACAAAAAAGATGGCTCCAAGAATAAAAATCCTAAAGTTGAAATAACAGCTTCTGGTAGATGTGAAAGTCAAAAAAAGAAATTTTAATTAGACTAAAGTAGCTATAAATAAAGTAAGTATAGCAATAATAAGAGGAATGTATTTATCTATTTTTTTACCAATTGATTCTAATATTTTATCTATCATATTTAAGTTATATAAATCCCTATTACTTTTAAAAGTATAATTCGAATACTATGTTCAAAGCTTTACTTTATTTTTTTCGAGCTTTTCGTAATTCTCTGTAAATTTTATTAAGTCTTTTTTTCTTAATTTCTCTTACAGCTTTTCTCTTTGAGCTAGCATTTGCTGATTTTCTTGCTCTTTCACCCTTATCTATAAATAATCTCCAAAAAGAATTTTTAATGATATTCATTTAATAGTAACAAATTTTTATAAAATCTCTACAATATTCTTATAAATATGATTGTTGATCAAATCCAAATACCTAAAACACTAATAATTTTCTTAGAAATAGATTCTCTAAAAACTGGAGATGAGTTAGAAAATATTTTTGAAGAATTCAATGAACTAGTTAATTCTGCTGGTGCTGAGATAGTTGGAAAAAGTGTTAGCAAGCAAACTAAACCATCAATAAGTCATTTTATTAATAAAGGTAAATTAGATGAAATTAAGTTATTAGTTGAATCTTCTTGCGCAGAGCTCGTAATTGTCAATCATCAACTATCAGCTTCTCAAGCAAGAAACCTTGAACTAAAACTTAAAGTAAGAGTTATAGATAAGACCGAATTAATATTAGATATTTTTGCATCAAGGGCAACAACTCATATTGGCAAACTTCAAGTTGAGCTTGCTCAATTAAATCATCTATCAACAAGACTTATAAGAGGGTGGACTCACTTGGAAAGACAAAAGGGCGGTATTGGCCTAAGAGGTCCTGGTGAAACTCAGTTAGAAACTGATAGACGTTTAATAGGTCATCGAATTAAGCGTTTAAAGGCTCGTCTTGATAAAGCTCATAAACAAAAACAACTTAATAGTTATTCAAGGAAGAAGAGTAGAAATAAGTTAGTTGCTTTAGTTGGATATACTAATGCAGGTAAAACCACGTTATTTAACTCTTTAACTAATAGCAAACAACAAGCAGAAGACAAGCTTTTTGCAACTCTAGACTCTGTTACAAGAAAAAATATTGATCCAGAGCTGGGACCAATATTATTTTCAGATACCGTTGGCTTTATTTCCCAACTACCAACTCAATTAATAGAATCTTTTAAAGCAACTCTTGATGAGTTGAGATCAGCAGATCTTTTGCTTCATATTGTGGACATCTCAGATACTGACTGCAGACAAAAGGAGATTGAAGTTAATAAAATCCTTGAAGATCTAAATTTACAATCTATACCCCAAATAAGGGTAAATAATAAGTGTGATTTAAAAGAGACTTTAAATCCACAGCCTAATTTTGATATAGAAAAAAAAGAGGCTTGGATATCTGCAGAAAAGAACATAGGCATAAATGATTTAAGAGATTTGATCAACACTGAACTGTTCAATGGAATATACAAAGGATGGGTTTCGCTTGAAGCTTCCTTAGGAAATATTAGATCAAAGTTATTTAGAATGGGGTGTGTTAATGAGGAAAAGGTTTCAGCAACTGGTCAGATTTTTGCGCACATTGATATTGGTCATGATGAGTTAAATCGTTTTATTGGAATTAATGGATTTGCTCTTTGCAATGACAAGGATATACTTTTAGAAAATTAAAAATAAATATGAAAAAAATTAATACTAGATTAGATTCAATAACAAATCCTTTTTATAGCTTAGCACCATGGTTTTTTAGGATTGCTCTAGGAGTAGCATTTTTTATACATGGCTATAAAAAATTACCAGCTCCATTCATGATGGAAGAACAGCACAGAATGGTTACATGGTTTGAAAGTATGTTTATGCCATTTCCAGAGCTAATTGTTTCTTTGGTAATTTTTATTGAAATATTTGGTGGAATAGGCATTATTCTTGGAGGATTGATTGGATTATTTGCTGTTCAAGCAGGGCATTTCATTACGAGACTGTCAGGCCTTATTTTATTTATATTAATGATTAATGTGTTTTACTTTGGTCATCCTGATTGGTTTGTTTGGCCGCCCATAAAACTTCTTACTAGTGAGCAATTATTCTTATTTGTTCTAAGTATTTACTTTATGGTTCGCGGAAACAAGTAATTTAATTAGCTAAAAACTCCATATTTAAAGCAGTATAGAAAAAAGATAACTTTTTTATAAATTCTACTTGCAAATGAGAATCATTCTCATTATCATTTACATCTCTTGAAGGTTACAGACTATTATTCTTCTAAAAATAGTATGCTTTTTTTGGTGATTTAGTCTTGAATGATCAAAACATATAGAAGAATTAGCAGCTTTTAAGAACTATTACAAAAAAATGAATAGAGTTTATAAAAAAGTTACTAAAGATAAATCACCCTTAATTCTTGTTAGTGCATTAGTCCTAGCATCAATAATTATTAGTTTTAATGTAAAAGTTGAAGCTAGTATGGATGTAGAGGTAATAACTATTATTGGTACAAAAAAAGACATGAAAGATCTTGCAGGATCAGGCGCTGTTATTGATAACGAAGCTTTAGAGAAGGCAATGGACACAGATATTGCAAAAATACTTTCAGCTGTTCCTGGAATGTATATGAGAACCGAAGAGGGTTATGGTCTAAGACCTAATATATCTATTAGAGGTACTGCTATTGAAAGATCAGGTAAGATTACAATCATGGAAGATGGGGTCCTTGTTGCACCATCTCCATACACATCTTCAGCAGCATATTACTTTCCATCAACTGGAAGAATTCATTCCGTTGAAATTCTTAAAGGACCTTCTGCAGTTTCGCAAGGACCTCAAACCATTGGAGGCGCTATAAATTTAATTAGCACTCCGATTCCCGAAACCAATTCAGGAAAATTCATACAAGAGTTAGGACAAAATGGTTTGGCTAGAACACATACTTACTATGGAGGCACCAATGGTAAATTGGGCGCACTTGTTGAAGTTCATGAGCACTCAAGTAATGGGTTTGATAGGATTGCAAATA
>CALSSL010000003.1 GCA_943789005.1 uncultured SAR86 cluster bacterium | reverse complement strand
GCTTATCTAGATTCTATTATTGATGATTACGAAGTTTTAAGTGAAACCTTAATTAGTACTATTATGACCAAAGCTGATGCTTATATAGATGCTCAGCTCTCAAGCTTTGCTGACTATACAGCTTTTGCTACAGCTTTAACTCAGCTTAATTCAGGTATTAAAGGCCTTAATATGAGTCAGATTGTTGGCACTAATATTAATAGTAACGGTACTTCCCATCAGGACAAAATGCTACAACTTTACAAACTGCTCTTAGATGGCAAAGTAGATACATTAGTGACTCTTGCTGCTGATACTGTGGCTGATATTTTAGGTACCGATACTAATACCAATTTCCCTAATGCTAATGTGGTTATGGGAACTGATGGTGACGATACCATTACAGGAACTTCAGGCTCTGATTTAATAGCAAGCTTTGATGGCACTGATACGGTTAACGGTTTAGCTGGCAACGATAAGATATTAGGCGGCTCAGGAGTAGATACTCTAAACGGTGGAGATGATAACGATCATCTGTATGGTTATGCAGGAGCTGATACCCTAAACGGTAATGCTGGTGATGATCTTATTTATGGCGGTAAAGATAATGACTCTATTAATGGTGGTGCCGGTGATGATGATTTAAGAGGAGAAGCAGGCGATGATACAATAATCACTGGTGCTGGTAGTGATACTGTTTCAGGTGGCTTGGGTGATGACACTATAACCATTGATGGAGCAGGTGATAAAACCATCGATGGCGGTGCAGGAACTGATACCGTTGCCATTGCTTACGGTAGTATCACCGGCTTACAAGATTTTTCTACTCGTAGTCTTGATTCAGATTACTCACTTACATTAATTGATGCAGATAGCAATACGATTACGTTAAAGAATATTTTGAATTTCAGCATTGCAGATGCAGCTGAAGGTATTAGTATTGCTGGTAAATCATATAGCTTCTTAGATTATCCTCATGCTATAGGACTAGAACCCAATGAGGATAATCTAAGATGTTCTATGCATTCTCAATATCATGGTTCGGTAAGAGGTGTTGCTGCTGATTTAGCTAATAATGTCTTTGTTACATATGACACTAGTTTGCTGCCATTTGGTCATAGTGGCTTTAATACATGCAGTACAGTTATTAACATGACTAACGTAGGCTCATCTCAAGGCAAGCATCCGCTTCGTGCTGATTATAAGGATACTGCTATGACAGTTTATGGTTATTCCCATAGTGACTATGTCCAAAGCTCCAATCAAGCGGACAACATTTATACCTATGCGGGGAATGATCAAGTTTTAGGTGCAAAAGGTGCGGATAATATTGATTTAGGTGATGGGGATGACATTGCTTTTGTTACATTAAGCGATCTTAATGAAGATACCTTAGTGGGTGGTAGTGGTGTTAATACTCTTAATTTTTCAAGGATAGTGCTGACTCCCTGGCTGACTGAATCATCACATGATCCAGGGTACTGGGACTATGATATTGGGGTTACATTAAATCTTGCTGATTTGTTAGCGGATGAAAGCAAATCAGTTAGTGATTTTAGTAATGTGGTTGGTACATCGGGTGCTGATATGCTTACAGGAGATGATAGTGATAATGTTCTTGTTGGTGGTTTTGGGAATGATACTCTCTCGGGAGGAGTTGGTGATGATATTTTATATGATGACCGAAATACTCCACAGTCAAATGAAGCTCCTTGGAGGGGAACAACAGATATTTATGGCCAACATCTAAGCGCAGTAAGTGATTATGCTTCGGGAAATGATATTTTGTATGGTGGGTCTGGTGCTGATACCCTTAATGCTTCAGATGGTGACGATACATTAGATGGTGGTACTGGCGCCGATACCTTAACCGGCGGTGCTGGTATAGATACCTTTGTTATCCGAGCAGGTGATGGTGGTTCAAGCATCAGTGATGTCGATACTATTACTGACTTCACCGATGGTACTGATCTTATTGGTATGGACGGTCATTACTATACAATGATTTAACTACGCGAAACATCCGGCAGCGATGTTGTCATTAAATATAACGATGAGATTCTAACAACTATCAGCAATACCACTTTAGCCAACATCGATTATTACGACATAGTTTCAACTTCAACTGATGTACAAACTTTAACTGGTACATCTGGTGACGATACTTTACTCGGTGGTTACTGGTGATGACATCTTTACCACTGGTGCTGGTAGTGACTTGGTTTTGGGTTATGCCGGTGATGACGCTATAACCATTGATGGAGCAGGTGATAAAACCATTGATGGTGGTGCAGGTACTGATACGGCTACAATTTCAATTGATGGTATAACATCTTTAACTGATTACGTTACTCGTAGTATTGATGAAGATTATATATTGACGCTTGTTGATGCTGATAATAATACGCTTTCTTTAAAAAATATCCTTAATTTTAGCTTTGATGCCCCTGCTTCTGGTTTAACAATTGGTAATACAGATTACGTCTTTTTAGATTATCCATACGATAATACTCTAAATACGTCCGATGATAATTTAGAACAGCTATGGTGTAGCATGCATGGTCAATATGCTGGAGTCGTTCGAGGGGTAGCTGCAGACCTAACCAATATGATTTTTATTGGTTATGATACCAGCGCTCTTGAAGAAGCAACATCTTCTACGCAATCACAAAACGCTAAATGTAGTACTTTCATTACGCAAACTAATGTTGGCACATCGCAAGGCAAATATCCGATGAGAGAGGACTATCGCAACACTGCCATGACAATACATGGCTATAGTCATAGCGATTATGTTATTAGCTCTACACAAAATGATACTATTTATACTTATGCTGGTGACGACAAAGTTCTAGGCTCTAAAGGTATTGACACAATCGATTTAGGTTCTGGTAATGACGTTGCTTTTATAGAAACAACAGACATTAACAATGATACTATCAATGGTGGTGATGGTATTGATACTTTAAGCTTTGCTCGCGTTTCTGTAATACCGTGGTTCACTACTTTAAACGATGCTTCTTATAGGCACTGGGATCATGATATTGGTGTTACAGTTGACCTAGATCAATTATTATCTGACTCTACTAAAAGTATTAGTGGTTTTGAAAATCTTGTAGGTACTGAAGGCTCAGATACTTTATCAGGTGATACAAATGCAAATGTTTTAATAGGCGGCTTAGGCTCAGACACTCTTTCTGGACAAGATGGTAATGATATTTTGTATGATGATGTAAATGAACCACTGTCTAATGTTGAGAAAGGGCGTACCAGTTGTAGTGACTCAGGGTATGTTGGAATTTATGGCACTTGTTCTACAGCTAAAACAGATTATGCAAGTGGTAATGATATTTTATATGGTAATGCTGGCGATGATACTTTAATAGCTTCAAACGGTGATGATACGTTAGATGGTGGTACTGGCGCCGATACCTTAACTGGCGGTGCTGGTATAGATACCTTTGTTATTCGTTCCGGTGATGGTGGTTCAAGTATTAGTGATGCTGATACTATTACTGACTTTACCGATGGTACTGATCTTATTGGTATAGATGGTCTTATATATAATGATTTAATACGCGAAACATCCGGCAGCGATGTTGTCATTAAATATAACGATGAAATTCTAACAACTATCAGTAATACCACTTTAGCCAACATCGATTATTACGACATAGTTTCAACTTCAACTGATATACAAACTTTAACTGGTACATCTGGTGACGATAATTTACTCGGTGGTTCTGGTAATGACATTTTTACCACTGGTGCTGGTAGTGACTTAGTTTTAGGTTATGCCGGTGATGATGCTATAACCATTGATGGAGCAGGTGATAAAACCATTGATGGTGGCGCAGGTACTAATACGGCTACAATTTCAATTGATGGTATAACATCTTTAACTGATTACGTTACTCGTAGTATTGATGAAGATTATATATTGACGCTTGTTGATGCTGATAATAATACGCTTTCTTTAAAAAATATCCTTAATTTTAGCTTTGATGCCCCTGCTTCTGGTTTAACAATTGGTAATACAGATTACGTCTTTTTAGATTATCCATACGATAATACTCTAAATACGTCCGATGATAATTTAGAACAGCTATGGTGTAGCATGCATGGTCAATATGCTGGAGTCGTTCGAGGGGTAGCTGCAGACCTAACCAATATGATTTTTATTGGTTATGATACCAGCGCTCTTGAAGAAGCAACATCTTCTACGCAATCACAAAACGCTAAATGTAGTACTTTCATTACGCAAACTAATGTTGGCACATCGCAAGGCAAATATCCGATGAGAGAGGACTATCGCAACACTGCCATGACAATACATGGCTATAGTCATAGCGATTATGTTATTAGCTCTACACAAAATGATACTATTTATACTTATGCTGGTGACGACAAAGTTCTAGGCTCTAAAGGTATTGACACAATCGATTTAGGTTCTGGTAATGACGTTGCTTTTATAGAAACAACAGACATTAACAATGATACTATCAATGGTGGTGATGGTATTGATACTTTAAGCTTTGCTCGCGTTTCTGTAATACCGTGGTTCACTACTTTAAACGATGCTTCTTATAGGCACTGGGATCATGATATTGGTGTTACAGTTGACCTAGATCAATTATTATCTGACTCTACTAAAAGTATTAGTGGTTTTGAAAATCTTGTAGGTACTGAAGGCTCAGATACTTTATCAGGTGATACAAATGCAAATGTTTTAATAGGCGGCTTAGGCTCAGACACTCTTTCTGGACAAGATGGTAATGATATTTTGTATGATGATGTAAATGAACCACTGTCTAATGTTGAGAAAGGGCGTACCAGTTGTAGTGACTCAGGGTATGTTGGAATTTATGGCACTTGTTCTACAGCTAAAACAGATTATGCAAGTGGTAATGATATTTTGTATGGTGGTGCTGGTGATGATACTTTAATAGCTTCAAACGGTGATGATACTTTAGATGGTGGTACTGGTGCCGATACCTTACAGGAGGTGCAGGGATAGATACTCTTTGTTATTAGAGCAGGCGATGGTGGCTTCAAGTATAGTGATGCAGATACTAGTTACTGACTTTCACTGATGGTACTGATCTGATTGGTATGAGTGGACTAGAGTATAGCCAACTAACCATAGAACAAGGTACAGGTGATTATGCTAATCATGTAGTAGTTAAGAAAACCGATACCGGTGAGTTCTTAGTGATTATCCAAAATACATCACTTAGCTCTATAAGTAATGCAGACTTCTCAGCTATTTAAAATCAAATCCTGGAGTATCTCTCTTAAAAGCAGCTATTTGATCTAACATATCCATAGCACTTCTAAAGGCTTCATTATCATCTTCATCAGTTTCAACTACTTCAGGTAAGTTTTTATAACAAGCAATAATAGTTTGAGTGAGATTATGTAAATCTCTTGGCTTAAGAATTTGATTATCTAAACAATTAATTGCCTTATCTAATATCAATGAAAGACCTTGAGTGGCTTTGTTATGAATCATCTCAATATCATTGACTATGTCATGCTTTCTAGCTTTTTTAATCTCTTCACTTAATTCAGCTCTAAAGGCTATACGTTGATCTTTCCATTGTTCTTTAGAGGAGTGCCTATAGACAGTAGATGCTGCTAACTCATAATCTTTAATAAGGTTATCCAGTGATCTAAAGCTTCTTCTACCGTCTTTATGAATACTGCCATAGATGTATTCATACTTTAAGATTATCTAGGTTAGAACTATTCTTCAAAGACATACTCTAACCTCTTGAAGAAGGGGATTAATTGGTTCCAGTTTTGAACCAATAGCTCCACCATTTTATTTACAATAGTAGTAATTTAAGTTAACTTAATAACTACATATAGTGTGTTTTTACCTTACATAATCGGTGTACTCAGTTTATGAATAAATTATTACCAATAGCTTTTAGTCTTTTATTTATTGTTTCCTGTGGTGGCGGTGGTGGTGGGGTACTCCAACACCTCCAACACCTCCAACAACTCCAGCTCCAACCGTTAATTTATCAGCTGAACCAACCTCAGTTCTTTTAGAAAGTACTTCAACCCTTACCTGGTCATCTACTAATGCTACTTCTTGTTCTGCATCTTGGACTAGCTCAAACAGGTACTTCTGGCTCAGAAGCTGTAACTATTACTGCAGTTGGTGATAACAGCTTTTCAATTTCATGTACTGGTGCTGGTGGCACAGATCAGCATCAGTTACTGTTGAAGGTTATAGAGAAACCGATGGGGTGGTTGTAGACGGTTATATTTCAGGAGCTGAAGTTTGTATAGATGAAGATGAAAGTTGGACCTGTGATGCAAACGAAAACTCAACAACTTCAGATAACGAAGGTAAATTTACTATTAGATACGCCAACGGTAATTTGGTATCTATCGGTGGTACCGATTTAGATTCGCAAACCCTTTTAGATAATCTTTTAATTACTCACAAACTTACTGGTCACTCAGACTTTAAAGCTGTTACCCCAGTTACTTCTGTTGCTGCTTTTATGGAAGATGCTTCACTGGTTAATGCAGCATTAGGAATAGATTCATCCATTGATGTCTTTACCTTTGATCCGGTTGCCAACAAAGGCGATGGTGGTATTAATGACTATTTGTATGAGAAGGGTAATCAGCTTAACGGTTCTGGCTTTTGCTCTGCAGAACATAACCAATAATTTAAATACAACAACCGAAACCACTCAGGATTACTTTAAAGCTATTACTGAGGAGATAGAAAAAGAATACACCGAAACCGAAACCAAAGTAGATATTGAGACCGAAGCTTTATTACTAAAGCTATTGAAAATGTTATAGAAACCAAATCAGTAACTATTGATGAGACAGCTAAAGCAAATACCACTAAAGCCCTTGCTGGGATTTTACCGGTTATTGAAGTTAAATCCTCTGATGATTTAACTACAGCTGTTATTCGTTTTGCTGTATCAACCCTGCAAACCGACATTCAAGCCATTGCTAACGGGACTGCAACTGCTGAGACAGTCACTAGTTATACTGAAGACCTTTTAACTTATATAGCAGAAGATCAGAATGTAGATTCTGGAGAAATAGCACCTGATATCAATGCAATAGCAGATTCTGCTTCAACAACTGAAGATACTGAAGTAGAAATCAACGTACTACTTAATGATTCCTATTTAACCTCATCGCCTATTAGCGTAACTGCTGGAAATGGCTCTAACGGAACAATCAGTGTTGCAAGTAATATTGTTACTTATACTCCTGATGCAGACTACAACGGTACTGATACCTTTACTTATACCATTACCCAAGGCGATAAAACCTCAAGCGCTGATGTAACAGTAACCATTGAAGCAGTTAACGATGCACCATCTATTGATATAGCATCTACCATCCAAGTACAAGAAAATCAAACAGCAGTAACAACTGTTTCAGTCTCAGATGTAGATGAAGATGAATTAACGTTAACACTAGGTGGTACCGATGCCGATAGCTTTAATTTATCTGATGAGAATGTCTTAACTTTTAAAGAATTACCAGACTATGAAACTCAAGATTCATACTCAATTACACTGACATTAACTGACGGCACCGAAACAGTAACAAAAGATGTAACTATTGCTATAACTAATGTAAATGATTCTTTTTCTGGTGAAGTAATTGATGGATATATCTCTGGCGCTGAAATATTTATAGATCAAAATTTCAATTTTGCAAAAGATCCAGAAGAATATTCAACTACTACAAATTCAGACGGATCTTTTTTAATTAATATAGATGATACAAGTTTATTTGAATGTTTAATAAATAGACCAATAGTTGCAGATGTACCTGTTGGGGCTGTTGATTCAACTCTTGGAGAAGTTGCACAAGCTTATCAGATGATCTTGCCTTCAATCTCTGATACAGGTAATAGCTCAATTGTAGTTTCACCATTTACAAGTTTGCTTGGTGATGCGGTAATTCAAGGAAAAAGCTCATCTGGTATTGTTGAAGATATAGTAGTTTCTGCTAGTTGTGGGGCACAAGCTAATACTATCGACGCGAGCATTACTAATGAGTTATCGCAGCTAAAAAATACCATTGAATCTAGTCTTGATATTTCATTTGATGATCTCTTGATTGATTTTATTGAAAACAACAATAACTCAATAGTTAATGAAACCAATGCTCAGAATATTGCGGCATTTTTTCCTTATTTCAAAGAACTCTCCGATGAGTTTGATTCAGAACTATCGGAAATTCATAATAAATCAATTAATACAAACATCACTATAAAAAAAGATTCTATAAACTCTATCCTGTCTGATTCAGAGATTTCGGAAATACCATTAAGTTTTATTGCAATTTATGAAACAGAGCCCAGTGACTCAGGATGGTTTATTCAAGAAAAAATTAATGCTTATGGTGCATCTATAACCAAATCAGGAGAGATGAAGCATTTTACATGTTTTACAGATGCTGAAAATTGCTCAACAACAGAAAGAAGCCTAGTAGCATTAAGAAACGCTTCGGAAAGATATACCAGAACGAGCACGTTTTTAAATAATAACTACAATCCAACTAACTATAACTATCAATTGGTTATTGAAGATGAGCAAAGAGTAGATTTTGATATAAACGGTAATCCAAAAAATAGAGTTTGTATTTATCAGAATTGGCTCTACTTAGTGCCTGTTAATAGTAAAGAAAATTTCACTACAAATGATAGATATAGTACTGGTGCATCAGACGGAGTCAATAATGTTGATGATTGTGTGTCAGTTTTAGAGAACAAAGATGAAGCTTTATTTGTTGCATTAGTTGATAAGTATGATGATGGAATCTATTTTGAGGAAATAGACATAAGAATCAGTAATCCAAGTTATTCTGAATCTACTTTTTTTGTTAATAAAGTAAATAATATCTATCAAAACAGAGATACTTTAAATCTTGATCCATTAATTCAAGAAATTGCATCAATTCCAAGAACATTTAAGCAGATTTCAGTTCTTAGGAACAAGCTATCATCTTCATCAACGGACCAAGTTTCAATTTATTGGACAAAAAGAGATGCTGATGGAAATCAATTAGAATCAGCAAAAATAGATATTAAATATAATCCAGATGATGATGGATTTACATATGGCACATTCATGAATTCAGATACGGGCTCTGAATACACCGAAGTGATTAGTACTAAAGGCCAAACCGCAAGGAATGATTTATTTTCAACTATTAGCTCAAAATCAAATATTTTTGGTACTCAAGAGTTCATAGGTTCTTCACCTGTTACCGACAACATAATAGCTATATCTGGAAAGACTATAGATGGTTATATAGAAGGGGCTAATGTATTTTTTGATGTCAACTTTAATCAAAGATTGGATAGGGGTGAGTATTCTGCTACTACTAATGAAAATGGATTCTTTGAAATTCGTGTTAATGAAGAAGATGAGTCTTGTGTTAAGGCTAGGCCAATAATTGCAGATGTGCCTGTTGGTGCTAATGACTCATCTTTAGGTGAGGTTACCAAAGCCTATCAGATGGTTTTGCCATCAGTTAATGACGCTGGATCCAATCAAATTGTTATATCTCCATTTACATCATTAATAGGCGAAGCAATTCTTAAAGGCAAGAATTCGTCAGATTTATCTGAAGACTTAAGCGTTGCCGAAGGGTGTAGCACTGCTGGTGACACGGTTGCAGAAAATATTTCAACCGAAGTAAACTCATTAATTAATGAGATAGAAAGCACATTTGATGTTGCTTGGGCTGATTTAATATCTGACTTTGTTTCCACAGGAGGCTCCGGAAATATTACTGAAGATATTGCAGCAAAAGTGGCAGCATTTTTTCCATATTATAAAGAAATCAAAGATGAGATTTCATCTGAGTTATCCTCTAGATACAATAAAGATGTAACAGCAAACGTATCTTTATCAAAAGATGCTTTAGAAGCTATTTTATCTGATGGAGAATTTACAGAACTGCCTCTTGAATTTTTCTCGGTATATCAGACTAGTCCAAATGCTCAAGGTTTTTACAATGTAGATGAAATTAGCTCAACAGGGGCAACTGTAACTGCAAATGGAGAGCTTAAAAGACATCTTTGTACTTTAAGTAATTTATCTAATTGCGATATTAGCGGCCTAACCTTAAATGGAGTTGGAAATGCTTCAAAGAATTACAACCGACAGGTAAATATTAATAATGACAATTTTACTGTAGATGGTGTAGTTGGAAATATCAATATCAGGGGAAGAGATTCAAGAGGGGTTAGAAACGAAGACTCAAATCCGGAATCTTATTGTGAATCTGAAGAAACTATTCAATTCGTTGGCCCTCAAGATACTAAAGGCCTCCAAATGGAATATAGGTATGGTTTTGGTAGAGGTGTAAATAACTTAATAGATTGTTCATTGTTACCAAATTATGGACCATCCATAAGCCTTAGAATTGAAAAACAAGGCAGAGGTGAAAACTTCCCAGACACTGCTCCAACTTGGGCTATACAATTTGGTGTAAATAATTTAGGTACTTCTAGACTGACTGAGAGCAAAGTATTTAATATTATTGATAATGATGACTTAGATCCAGAAGCTTTAATTAAAGAGGTGGCCTTGATTCCGGCAGCTTTTTCAGAGATCAGTGAGATGAGAAAGCTACTTTCATATGGTGAAGGTGCATTTTATTACTACTCACCAAATACCAGCGTTGATTATGATAATGGAGAAGTATTTAAGTCATACAATCTTCAAGTTTCATCAGTACCAAGAGATGATCAGTTTAATTATACGGAATGTACTCCCAATGATGGCTGTAATGATGTTGGCGATAGATTATTTGGTCAAGCTGCCAGAGATGCTATGTTTAATATAATGACTGGTTCAAAATATGATTATGATGGCTTTATTGGAGAATCTGCTCCTGTATCTAATATTTTATTTGAATATGAGAGCTCAGGAGTGCAATTTTATGATAGGTTGGTTGATGGTAAAAATAGAAATTACAGAGTTTACCCAAGGCTTGATACTTCATCTGGGTGGATTGATGGATCTTTGACTGGGTCAGAAATATCTAAAGCATCCATGGATGCATTTATAAATGGTGAATATACAACCAATACCAGTTTCTTCCTTGGTTTGAATGTTGATGCGCCATTTACTAGTGTTGAAGAGTTTAATTTAAGAATATTCTCAAATGATAACTACTCATCATCATCTGAGTATTTGGATCTAACAGTTGAGTTAAAAATTGAAACACTTCCTTCTGGAGCTGTACAAGTTACTTGGCTTGATCAAGGAAAAGTAACTTTTAAATTTGTTGATGGCGACGTTTCTATTACAAAAACTGTTGTAAATAATGATGGTGATAAAACAAGATCTATTCCAAAGGGTGATTATTCTTTCGAAGATTTTGATTTCTTAAAATCTTTACTTGATAAAGTTAGGGGTCAGTTTGGGTCATCTGAACTTCAGCTAATAAAAGATTTTTTCAAAGATGGATCAGATTATTCTTACAAAATTGATTTAGGTGCTTATGCAATTCTTGATGATTACGATCAAATATCGTCAATCATAGCTGGTACATTTGGTATCGCTGATGACCCTGAAAATTCTATATATAGCTATAAAAATAATATTATTTTTGGAGAGGATACTGAAGAGGATATTTGCTTTGATACAGCATGGGTTGCTGAAGAAGATATTACATTTGATATAAAGCCTGTATACAGGAATAAGCCAGGATTTATGACGGACAGAAGAGGTTAACTTCTCATCAACCAGTGTCACTATAGAAAAAGGCACTAGTCAAAAATGTGTTACTTTCAGCTCACCAGTTGATGATAAATTACAAGAAAGGCAAGAATTTATAGAGTTTGAAATAGATAATGTCATTAATGCTAAATCGGGTAGAAATATCCCTATTCGATTAACGGTTCAAGATGACTAGTGTTCTAAATTAAGGCACTAAGATACTTGCAATGACTCTAAAAAGAATATCTTTTGTTTATTTATCATTATTAGTTCTTAATATTTCTTCTATTGCAAATGAAGTAACACTTGAAATAGATAGAAAGTATATGAATAAAGACTGGTCTTTTTTACCAGATGTCCCATTATCATTTGATAAAAATCAATCTAAAGAGAGTAAAGGTAGGATTAAATTATAAAAAGCTCAAATTAAATATCAGTGAAAGCAATGTTGCGCTTGACTTAAATAGATTTTCTGAGCCCAAGAATGTTTCTCTTAATGCAAAAAAGAAGGCACTTTCAATAGGATATTTGTTTAATAATGATGATTATTTGTATTTGATTAATTCAAATCAAGAATCTGATAATCAAACTTTTAATTGTTATGAATTTAGTTCAATTATCCTTGGTTTTTGTGATTCTGCTGACTTGCAAATTACATCCACCAATCCTAAGTATGAATCATTGGGAGATAATGTAATAACAATTTCTGGACTAACTGAAAGTATTGGATTGGGTTATCTTAAAAATCTTCAACAGCTCTTGGTTGGAATCAATATCATTTGAGTTAATTAATACCTCATATGCATATAACTGGATTTCACCGCTAGAAGATATTCAATCACCACTAATACTTAATCTTGATTTTAACGGTATAAAGCTCGGAGATGCTTTAGAGAGAGCTTTCAACAGACTACCACAAAGAGAAGAGTGGGAATCATTACAATTAAATTTAGGCATAAAACAAAAATTTTATTCAATTTATAACTTCAACATAATTGCTGAATATGATCTTATTTTTTTGGATTTTAGCGATTATGCTGAGCACAAGATGACGCAAGATATAAATCTGAAGAATTAGAGGCGGGATTGAATTTTACTTTAAAAATCTTTCTATACTATTTTATGGAGATGCGTATTTAAATAACCTTATAGGCTTTGAACCTATAACTTTTAATCAAAGAACAGAACATTACTTTGATAAACCTTACGGAGAGCTAGGGCTTAAATTTCAATTTAAATTTTAGGTATTACTTAAACTCAAATCCAGGCGTATCTCTCTTAAAAGCAGCTGCTTGTTCTAACATATCCATAGCACTTCTAAAAGCTTCATTATCATCTTCATCAGATTCAACTACTTCTGGAAGGTTTTTATAACAAGCAATAATGGTCTGAGTGAGGTTGTGTAAATCTCTTGGCTTAAGAATTTGTTGTTCTAAACAATTAATTGCTTTATCTAATATTAACGAAAGACCTTGAGTGGCTTTATTATGAATAAGCTCAATGTCATTGACTATGTCATGCTTTCTAGCTTTTTTAATCTCTTCACTTAATTCAGCTCTAAAGGCTATACGTTGGTCTTTCCATGATTCTTTAGAAGATCGCCTATAGATAGTTGATGGCGATAGCTCAAACTTTTTAATGAGGTTGTCTAATGACTTAAAGCTTCGTCTACCATCTTTATGAACACTGCCATAGATATATTCTTGCTTTAAGTCTTCAATGGTCTGACTATTCTTCAAAGACATACTCTAACCTCTTGAAGAAGGGGATTAATTGGTTCCAGTTTTGAACCAATAGCTCCACCAAATTTCTTTATATCTCATAAAATAAAAACTGGTAACTACGTTTACACATGTTTATTAAACAGCAAGTGTTATTTAGACAATTGTTATGGCATGATTTAGAAATGCAAAAACTACTTCTATTATCAATAATATTTTTATTAGGGGCAGACTTATCAGCTGAAAATAACCTAATAAAATATTCAGCAACTATTACAAGAGATATATATGGAGTGCCGCATATTCATGGCTCTTCTGATGCTGACGCGGCCTTTGGTCTTGCTTATGCCCAAGCTGAAGATGATATTAAAAATATCTTAGCAACAATTGATTTAGCTCAGGCTGGTTCTGGACTCAAAAGGGGTAAAGAGGGAGCTATTACCGATTATCTGATAAAAGCTTTGGGATATAGAGAATTGGTTGAGAGGAGATATGAGACTGATTTATCAAAGGAAGTTAAAGATGTTATTGAGGGCTTTGTTGCTGGATTAAATTATTGGCTATCTTTAAATCTAAATAAAGATACAAAAGATTACTATCCAGTAAATAAAACTGACTTAGTAGTAAGCTTTGCAATACAGAATTTATTTTTTGCTGGAGTTGTTGATGCCATTGAAGACTTAATGAGCATGCCTGAAGAGCTTAGTTCTTTAGAAATGGATAAGGGAGGTGAGTCTCTTAAAGTTGCTAGTTTGGTTGCAGGGTCAAATGCTTTTGCTTTAAATTCTTCTAAAAGTTTAGATAAGAAAACTAGGCTAATTATCAACTCTCATCAACCTCTTGACGGGCCAGTTGCATGGTATGAAGCTCATATCTCAAGCGATGAAGGGTGGAATATGATGGGAGGATTATTTCCAGGATCCCCATTCATATTTGTAGGCTTTAATGAAAACCTTGGTTGGGGCATGACTGTTAATAAACCTGATTTAACTGATGCGTTTAAGCTAAGGATTAATCCAGATAATAAGAATCAATACTTTCTAGATGGAAAATGGGAAGATTTTGAGACAAAAAATATTAAGTTGCCAACTAAAATATTTGGACCAATTAGTTGGACTTTTAACAGAGAAGCTAAATATTCAAAACATGGGTTAGTTCTTGACACTCAATCAGGATCCTATGCTATTAGATTTGCTGGAATGGAAGAAATTAGACAAGCAGATCAGTGGTTTAAAATGAACAAGGCTAGAAATAAAGATGAGTGGTTAGATGCCATGAAGATGAGGGCTATAGCCTCATTCAATGCAGTTTATGCTGACAAAGAAGATAATATTATGTTACTTCACAATACCTCTGGTCCGCTTAGAAATGAAAATTATGATTGGACAAAGCCTGTCGATGGAACAGATTCAAAACTGATATGGAATCAAATAACGCCGTTTGAGCAAATTCCTTTGTTGGTTAATCCAAGCTCGGGATGGATTGTAAGCGCAAACCAAGACCCTTTTCGAGCATCGGCTATCAAAGACAACTTAAATCGTGATGATTATTCTCCAACTCTTGGAATTGAAACCAAAATGACTAATAGGGCATATAGAGTTATTGAAATTTTTGATAATGATAAAAAGTTTAGCGAGAAAGATCTTCTGGATGCTAAGTTTGATAATGCCTACTCAAAGAAATCTAGGTCCGTAAAATATTTTAAAGAAATTCTTGAAACTGACTTTAATGATAATGAATTGAAAGAAGCTCAAAATATTTTAAAACAATGGGATTTAAAAACTAATCTTAATAACAGATCTGCTGCTCTTGGAGTATGCCTGCTTTCTGAGGAGTGGTTAGCTTTTATGAGCAGGACAGACCCATCAGATGCTAAAAGTATTTTTATAGACTGTACCAATAGGATTAAAAATTCTTTTGGACGAATTGATCCAATGTGGTCGGAAGTAAATTTTTTAATAAGAGGAGATCTTAAACTACCTATTCAGGGAGGCCCAGATACACTCAGAGCTGTATATGGAAGACTACAAGATGATGGAACTTTAAAGGCGGTTGCTGGAGATGGTTTGGTTATTGCTTTATCTTGGGACAATGATGGAAATCAAGAAAGCAAAAGCATTCATCAATACGGGAGTGCTACCCAAGATTCGTCATCAACTCATTATGATGATCAAGTTAAGTTATTTGTGGATGAGAAAATGAAGAAAACTTTTTTTAATAAAGATGAATTGAATAATAATGCTGAATCAGTAATAACTGTTTCGGTTAATAAATAAATAGTGACCTGAAAGAGATAATCATCAATTTTTGGGTATAAAATTTATATAAGATAGATCTGAGATAATTAATATAGACTTCATAAAGTTATTAAAGTTATGGCTAGGGTGTTATATAAGCCTCTAAAGAGGTCCGCGGTTTGATCTCTTTTAATTCACTATATTATTGTATTATTTTACTAGTCTTTATTTTCTTATTCAGATAGAATTCTTTGGTATATATATGTGTTTAAAAAAAACAATTAAGTTCTTTAATTTCTCTATCTTAGTTTTATTTTCTACTTTTTTTTATTCATCTCTTTCAGCTGCAACTGCAGTTGCGGGTTTTTCAAATGGAGCTATTGGTGAGTACACAAACGCAGCTCATAAAGCAGATACATTGCTATCTTTTTCAACATTAAATATAACAGAAGCAATTATTACTCAAGAGTCTGATGATGGTTCATTTGGTGGCACACAAGGTAATGATTATGATGTTACTCTTACTTTAAGATACTCTAACGGTACATCATATTCTTTTGATGCTTCTGTCAATTGGAGAGACACACAAGGAAGTACGCTTAAAGGCATTGGTCTTATTGTTTCATCTTCCTCGATAGATGATGGTTCTGGATACACATTATCAGCTGGTCATGATAAAACTTATATACTAGCAACTCAGGGCTTTAGTTATAGTGATGGTTCAACTGTTTCAGGAAATGCTGCTACAAACGGCTTACTTGATGCATTAAATTTATATGTCTCAGGTTTGTCAGCTTCCAGTAATGCATCTCCATCAAGATCAACTATCACAGCGGATCCAACCTCTATTTTAGCTAATGGAACATCCATATCTAACATTACAGTGCAGTTAAAGGATTTAAATGACTTCAATTTATCTTCTGGTGGAGATACTGTTTTATTAACTGCTTCTGCAGGAACCCTAAGCTCAGTAACAGATAATCAGGATGGTTCATATTCAGCTACTCTTACCTCATCTAATACTGTTTCAACTTCAACTATATCTGGTACTCTTAATGGCTCAAATATTTCCAATACAGCATCAGTATCATTTACTGCAGACTCTACAGCTCCAGTTATTACTGATTCAACAAGTGGTTCTAGTGATGTTAATGAAAATCAAACTGCTGTTACCAGCTTTACCGCTGATGAAAGTGTTACTTGGTCATTAAGCGGAACTGATTCAGGACTCTTTGCTATAAGTTCATCAGGGGTTCTAACTTTCGCATCAGCTCCGGATTATGAAAACCCAGCAGATGCTGATACAAATAATGATTATCAACTCAATATTATTGCTACTGATGCGGCTAGTAATGCAACCACTTTAGCTTATCAAGTTAATGTATTAGATCTCGATGATACAGCTCCAGTTATTACTGATTCAACAAGTGGTTCTAGTGATGTTAATGAAAATCAAACTGCTGTTACCAGCTTTACCGCTGATGAAAGTGTTACTTGGTCATTAAGCGGAACTGATTCAGGACTCTTTGCTATAAGTTCATCAGGGGTTCTAACTTTCGCATCAGCTCCGGATTATGAAAACCCAGCAGATGCTGATACAAATAATGATTATCAACTCAATATTATTGCTACTGATGCGGCTAGTAATGCAACCACTTTAGCTTATCAAGTTAATGTATTAGATCTCGATGATACAGCTCCAGTTATTAGTGTTACCAGTGGAACTGATACTGTAGAACTTGGTGCTACCTGGACTGATGCTGGTGCAACAGCTGATGGTGGTGAAACAGTTACAACTTCTGGTTCTGTAGATACATCAACAGTTGGTACTTATACAATCACCTACTCAGCTACTGATGCTTCAGGCAATACTGGTCTGAAACTAGAACTGTTACAGTCGTTGATACAACTGCTCCGGTAGTTACAGTAACCGGTGATACTTCAGTAACTGTTGAATTAGGATCAACATATAGCGATGCTGGTGCAACAGCAACTGATCTTTCTGGTGATGTAACAGTCGTATCAAGTGGAACTGTAGACACTGATACTTTAGGTGAGTATGTTATTACTTATACATCTACCGATGCTTCAGGCAATACTGGTACTGCTACTAGAACTGTTACAGTCGTTGATACAACTGCTCCTGTTATTAGTGTTACCAGTGGAACTGATACTGTAGAACTTGGTGCTACCTGGACTGATGCTGGTGCAACAGCAACTGATCTTTCTGGTGATGTAACAGTCGTATCAAGTGGAACTGTAGACACTGATACTTTAGGTGAGTATGTTATTACTTATACATCTACCGATGCTTCAGGCAATACTGGTACTGCTACTAGAACTGTTACAGTCGTTGATACAACTGCTCCTGTTATTACAGTTATCGGAGATAACCCAGCTACAGTAGAGCTTAATTCTACTTATACTGATGAAGGTGCAACAGCTGATAGTGGTGAAACAGTAATATCTACTTCAGATGTTAATACTGCAATAGTAGGAACTTATACAGTTACTTATTCAGCTACTGATGCTTCAGGCAATACTGGTACTGCTACTAGAACTGTTACAGTCGTTGATACAACTGCTCCTGTTATTACAGTTATCGGAGATAACCCAGCTACAGTAGAGCTTAATTCTACTTATACTGATGAAGGTGCAACAGCTGATAGTGGTGAAACAGTAATATCTACTTCAGATGTTAATACTGCAATAGTAGGAACTTATACAGTTACTTATTCAGCTACTGATGCTTCAGGCAATACTGGTACTGCTACTAGAACTGTTGTAGTCGTTGATACAACTGCTCCTGTTATTACAGTTATCGGAGATAACCCAGCTACAGTAGAGCTTAATTCTACTTATACTGATGAAGGTGCAACAGCTGATAGTGGTGAAACAGTAATATCTACTTCAGATGTTAATACTGCAATAGTAGGAACTTATACAGTTACTTATTCAGCTACTGATGCTTCAGGCAATACTGGTACTGCTACTAGAACTGTTGTAGTCGTTGATACCTCAGCACCTTTAATTTTAAACAAAGACGGAAGCCCGTTAATTGATAATGATCTTATTACTACGAATGAAAATCAAACTGCTGTTACCAGCTTTACCGCTGATGAAAGTGTTACTTGGTCATTAAGCGGAACTGATTCAGGACTCTTTGCTATAAGTTCATCAGGGGTTCTAACTTTCGCATCAGCTCCGGATTATGAAAACCCAGCAGATGCTGATACAAATAATGATTATCAACTCAATATTATTGCTACTGATATCTATGACAATGCTACAACGTTAACTTTAATAATAAAGGTAACCAATACAGAAGAAGTTCTTATTAAATATCAAGAAATCGAGTCGAAATTACAAAGTAATCTAGAATATGAAATTTCAAAAAGTCTAAATAATTCAATTTTTTATAATGAATCAATTCTAAGAGGTATTAATGATAAAAATACATGTTATGAGGATGAGTCAAAAACTCAATTTAGATCAAACAACAATAATTTAAATCTAAATTATACTGACCAGCATTTAGAATGTGATAAAGCACTCCGTCTATACACTAATATAAGTCATATAACCTTAGAAAATCTTAATGATAAAACAAAGACCTCAAATGCTTCTGTTATTTTAGAAAAAGATATTTCTAGTTCCTCTTTAGTGGGTATAGGAATCATAAAATCTAAATCAGATGGTAACTTATATGGTTTTGATAACAGCAATCTTCAAATAGATACTTCAGAAATTATAATTTATGCACACAAAAATATTTCAGAATCCTTTAGGGGAGGGGTTTACACATCTTTTGGTGATGTTGATTACAGGTTTGACTTCTCAGATAGTGATGGTTTCTATTTAACGGGTAAAACAGAAAGTTTAAGAAAAACTTATGGTTTGATTTTAACAGGAGATTTTTATTTAAATGACAGGCTATATACTACCGACTTTATTTACAACTATGGAAAAGAAAAAATAGATCAAACTCATCTAAATGCATCTTATCTAGGTGAAGCAAAGAATAATCTTACATTGTCTTTAAACAATATTGCATCACGAAGAATATCATTACCACTTTCTACTACCTTTATCTTAGACAAGGATAACAAATCAGAAGCAACAATTCTTTCAGCAGATATGTCTATAGGTGCCTTATGTGAAAATTCTTTATTGACTATGAATGAATTCAGTTGTGGTTATCAACTAAACGTAGATTTAGAAAAATATTTTAATCAAAATTATAAAGATATTTTCTATATAAATTATATTTATGAATCTGTAGATAAATGGAACAGAGAGGTTGTCAGTTTAGGTATGATTAATAAACTTGGCAAGAATAATGATATAGAGATATCTCCCTCTATAGATTTCAATAATCAATTTTCTAGCATTCAGTTTACATCTTTCAATATTGGTTTCTATTTTCCATTGAGATATCAATAAGACTATTTAAAATTTGATGAAACTAGAATACTTTTTTTAATATTATTATCCTTACCATTATTGTATTTTTGATAATCCAAGTCTTTTTTCAAGATAGTCTATAATCATGGATGCAACATTTATATTATTTACTGTTTCTATGCCTTGAAGGCCAGGAGAACTATTAACCTCTAAAACTTTTGGTCCTTCGCTGGAGCGCAAAATATCAACTCCTGCAATATTTAATCCCATAGCTTTTGTAGCTTGCTTTGCAATTTTTCTTTCATTTTGAGTTATTTTAACTTTACTGGCTTTTCCTCCTGCATGGAGATTTGAACGAAAGTCATCATCAGACGCTGAACGCATCATACTTGCAATAACCTTTCCGCCTATAACAAACAATCTTAGATCACATCCGTTTGAATCCTTTACAAAATTTTGAACTATAAAAGGTGCATTGAGTTTTTGAAAGGCACTTATCACACTCGAAGCAGCTTTTTTTGTTTCAGCTAAAATCACACCTTTTCCTTGAGAGCTTTCTAGTAATTTAACAACCAGAGGAGCGCCAGCAGTTAAATCAATAATATTTTCAGTATCGCGAGGTGAATTTGAAAAAGCTGTATCAGGCATAGGAATTCTATTAAAAGCTAAAGCTTGATGTGCAGCTAATTTATCTCTTGAGGTACCTATTGATGTCGATGAATTCAAGCAAAATGTACCCATGGCCTCAAACTGTCTTACTACAGCCATTCCGTATTTCGTTATTGAAGGGCCTATCCTTGGAATGATCGCATCGTAATGCGGTAAAACCTTACCATCATAATGAACCTCTGGCTTATCAGACTCGATATTTAAATAGCATCTTTTTGTATTAAGGATTTCGCAAAAATGACCATTTTCTTCAGCAGCTTCGATAATTTTTAAATTAGAGTAATTGGTAGGCTCTAAGCTTAGTATGCCGATCCTTAAAGATCTTCTATGACTGTTTTTTTTTACTTTTTTATATAAGTCATAACTTAATATTCTTTGTAAAAAACTTTTATCAGGTGAAATTTGAAAACCATCAAGAGCATTTCTGCCTATGATCATTTTATATTTCATATTTTCACGATTGGTTAATGTAATAGGTATTTTTTTTGTTACACCACCAATCACCATATCTGTTTCAATAACATACCTTAGCTCAGTGATGCCATTAGAAGAAGTCACATTTCTCTGATCAATAATTTTTGCAGAGCAAAAGATCGCAAATCTTTCATCCGTATCTATTGGATTGATTCCAAATCTAACCATTTGATTATTTTTCTTACCAAATGTTTGTATATTAAAAGCATGAAGGGCGGAGGTATCTGCGCCTGTATCAGTTTTAGCAATAAGTGCAGGAAGATTAAGCTCAGGTAAGCCAACCCATTCTTCCCAACCTACATAATTATTTGTTGCCATGTGAAATATTTAGAAAATTTAAATGTTAAAAAAATTGTATTATACAAACTTTAATCATTACCACTATCTATAAATTAACAAGATAATTTATGCGAATAAAATCGTGCATAAGTAATGTCATTATGCCATTATTAAACAGTGAAAAAACTCTTAGCAATAATTCTTTTATCGCCGTTTGCAATTTCTGAAAATATTAATATTAAGGCGCCACAAACTGAACATTTGGATTCATTAATGTTTGTTGGTAATAGTTTTTTTTACTATAACAATAGTCTTCATAATCATTTAAGAAAAATTATTAGCGGAGATAAATCAGTGAGCACAATTAATACCAGGTCTATAACCATTAACGGATCATCCTTATCTTGGCATTCTGTAGACGCTTATCTTGATAATAAAAATATAGGTAGTTTTCGTATCGACTCAACTAATGATAATAAATATATTGAATCCAATGACACCAGTATTGATGCAGTAATATTTATGGACTGCAGTCTTTGCCCGATTCATCCTCAAACAAAAGATAACTTTCATAAGTACGTTGCAAAACATTCCAAAACCATCAGAGCAAAAGGAGCTGAGCCTATGCTTTTTATGTCTTGGCCCTATAAAAATAAAAAGGAAATGGTTTATGAGTTAAGAGAAGAGTTTATTAAAGCTGCAAATGCAAATAATATTTTATTAATTCCTGCAGGCGAAGCATTTCATAATCTGAACACTACTTATCCAGAAATTAATCTATATACATCTGATAAAAGACATCCATCAAAAGAGGGCACTTATTTAGCAGCAGCAGTTGTTTTTGTTACTCTTTTTAAAAAACAAACAGAAGGCAATAAGGCTATTATGGGTCTTGATCCAGATGTGGCGTTAAAGATCCAGAGAATTGCAGATAAAACAGTTTCAGAATTTTTTAATTAAACAATCTCTACCTATTTCACTTCAAATCCTTGTTATCTAAATTAATTATCTTGTTTAATAAAAGTGTATAATTTTTACATGAAAATTGGCGTACCAAAAGAAATTAAAAATCATGAGTATAGGGTGGGCCTTACACCTGAATCTGTTGCTGAAATTTTTAAAAACAATCATGAGGTTTTTATTCAAAAAGATGCAGGATTAGAGATAGGTTTTTCTAATGAAGCATACGAAAAAGCTGGAGCAACAATAATTAATTCACCAAAAGAACTATATGATATTTCTGAATTAATAGTTAAAGTAAAAGAGCCCGTTCCAGAAGAATTTCAATATCTCAGCAACAAACATACTGTTTTTGCTTATTTGCATTTAGCAGGAGATCCTAAAACAGGTCTTGAATTAGCCTCTACTGGAGTAACAGGTATAGCTCTTGAAACTGTGACTGCTGATGATGGAACTATGCCACTTCTATCTCCTATGAGCGCAATTGCAGGTCAGTTAAGTATTGTTGTTGGTTCATACCATTTACTTAAACCAAATAAAGGTATGGGAACTTTGATAGGAGCTTTTCAAGATGTTGACCCTAGAATTGTGACCGTTATAGGTGCAGGAGTTGCAGGTACTGAGGCTATTGAAAAAGCAATTGATAACAAGGCTCAATTAAAGATCATAGATCTATCAGAACATAGATTGAATGAACTTGAAAAAATCTATGGCAATAACAATATTGAATACATAGTATCTAGCGAAGTTGCTATTGAAAATGCGCTTAAAGTATCTGATTTAGTAATTGGAGCCGTATACGTCATTGGAAAACAGGCTCCAAAAGTTGTTACAAGTTCTATGTTAAAACATATGAAGCCTGGAGCAGTTATGGTCGATATATCTATTGATCAAGGTGGCTGTTTCGAATCCAGCAAACCAACCACTCATGCTGATCCAACATATGAGCAAGATGGAATAATCCACTACTGTGTAACTAACATGCCAGGAGCAGTTCCTTTGACAGCAACTCAGGCATTAAACAAAGCAACGCTGCCTTATGTTCTAGAACTTGCAAACAAGGGTATAGATAAAGCTTTAGCTGAAAATAAACACCTAGCTAACGGTTTGAATATAAAAAATTCAGAGGTTGTTCACCAAGCAGTAAAAGAGGCGCTTTCTCTTTCTGGATAATACGCCTTGAATATTCCAATCTATTATCTAGATGCTTTTACAGATAAATTATTTTCAGGAAATCCTGCTGCAGTAATTTTTTCAGATATTCAAGATTCTACATTAATGCAGAATATTGCCTCTGAAAATAATCTTTCTGAAACTGCTTTTATTAGAGAGGAGAGCGGTATCTACCACATTCGCTGGTTTGCACCTTTTTGTGAAATTGATTTATGCGGACATGCAACTCTGGCTTCAGCTTACGTGTATTTTAATTATATTAATAAAAGCGCAACGACCTTTGAAGTTCAATCAACCAAGAACGGAATATTAAGAGTTTATCGAGAAAATGAATCTCTTTATTTGGACTTTCCAAAAGATTCTATTACTCCAATACATGAAAGCTTGATAGAAAAAATTATAGGTCACGAACCTATAGAACTATATCAAGGAAGGGATGATATTTTAGTAATATTAGAATCTGAAAAAATGATTAGAAATTTAAATATAGATTTTGATCAACTTAAAAAAATTAATGTAAGAGGTCTGATAGTATCTTCTCAAGGAATAGATTGTGATTTTGTATCAAGATGTTTTTTTCCAGGAGCAGGAGTTAATGAGGATCCTGTCACTGGTTCAGCTCATACAACTCTAACTCCGTATTGGAGTAAAAAGCTAAACAAATCAATACTATCGGCTATGCAATTATCAGAAAGAGGTGGGGCTTTAAGTTGTGAGGTTAAAGGTGAAAGAGTAATTATTGGTGGAAAAGTTACTTTGTATATGAAAGGTAAAATTTACATTTAAATTTCTATAATTTGTTTGCCAAAGTTTTTTCCTGATAAAACATCTCTTAATGCCTGAGGAGCATTTACAAATCCTTTAGTTTTAGTTTCTCTGTATAAGATGCTTCCCTCTGATACATAATTTGATAATACTTTTGTGGCAGCTTCAAACTCATCCATCCATTCATGTACAACAAAAAATCTATGCTTGGGTTTGGGATTCAAATTCCCTAAAACATGGAATGGTGTTTCTGTATTAAGCATATCATTTTCATTGTATTTAGATATGAAACCGCACACGGGAACTCTTGCCTTTTTATTTAGTAAAGGAGCTATTGCTTTAGTTACAGCGCCACCAACATTTTCGAAATAAATATCAATGCCTTTAGGGCAGGCTTTTTTTAGATCTTCATCAAGATTACCTGCTTTATAATCTACACATTCATCAAATTTTAAATTATCTTTCACATAAGCACATTTTTCTGTACCTCCGGCAATGCCAACAACATGACAGCCATAAATTTTTCCAAGCTGACCAACCACTGAGCCTACAGCGCCAGATGCAGCTGAAACTACCAGGGTATCTCCTTGTTTTGGTTTAGCAACTCTATTAAGTCCAAAGTAAGCTGTTCTTCCTGGCATTCCGAGAGTTCCAAGATATAAAGATAATGGATGATCATTATCAGGCACTCTTAATAAAGCTAAGTCAGTATCCTTAACTTTGATATATGTTTGCCATCCTTTATGCACACAAACCTTATCTCCTATTTTAAATAAGTTTGATCTGCTCTCAACAATTACACCTGCTGTTTCTCCGGTCATGGGCTCACCTAATTTTGCTGGGCTGGCATAGGAGACTCCTTCATTCATCCTACCCCTCATATAAGGATCGATAGAAAGATATTTAACTTCAATTAAAATTTCATTTTTTTCTAGAGATGTAATTTTTTCTTCATGGATTCTCCAACATTCATCAGTCGGCATTCCTTTGGGTCTTTTATCAAGAAGATATTGAGTATTTATGTATTCCATTTTTTTAAACCAGTTTTGTTAACTCTCTAAAATGATTTCTGCATACAGAAGTATAGATATCATTACCGCCTACAACAACTTTTGTTCCTTCGGTTACCACCTTACCTCCATCATTTCTTCTAACCACCATAGTTGCCTTATTTATACAGTATGAGCAAATAGTTTTTAACTCTATAAAATTATCAGCGAGAGCTAACAATTCAGAACTGCCTTCAAACAACTCTCCTCTAAAATCCGTCCTTATCCCATAACACATTACAGGTAGATTAAGTTTGTCTGCTATATGTCCCAGCTCCCTAACTTGTTTCTTTGTTAAAAATTGAGCTTCATCAATTAGAATGCAGCTAAGTTTTTCAGTCTTATGCTCACTAACATAACTGACAAAATTAAAATCTTTATTGGCAATAATTGCTTTTGCTTGCAAACCAATTCTAGATACAATCTTTCCTTTTGACAATTTACTGGTTTCATTTGGTAAAAAAATCATTGTATCTAGACCAGTCTCTCTGTAGTTATGATTAGATTGAAGCAGAGAGGTGGACTTGCCTGCATTCATTGTTGAGTAAAAAAAGTGTAGCTTTGCCATAAATTTTAATTTCGATTGTAAGTAAGTAATAATAGTTCATGATTGTTTTTGAAGAAAGGGGTATAACTCATCTAGATTTGCACGGCGAGAAGCATTTTGAGGTTTCGCCATTAGTGCTAGATTTTATTTTAAGATATCAAGATAAGTTACCTTTAATAATCATTTGCGGCAATAGCAATCAAATGATTAATCTTGTTTGTAAAGAATTAGAAAAGAACTCTTTTATATATTCTTCTCCAAGGTTTGGTATTATTAGAATAGAGAGAATATAACATTATGAAAATACAAGACATTTTATTATTTGATAACCAACTATCCGAGGAAGAGCTGAGTATCCAAAAAACTGCCAGAGATTATTGTCAATCAGACCTTATGCCAAGAATACTTGAAGCTAATAGAAATGAAATTTTTGATAAAAATATATACAAAGAGATGGGCGAGATGGGCTTTTTAGGAGCGCCAATCGAAGGTTATGGATGTGCCGGTGTTAATTATGTCTCATATGGTTTAATTGCCAGAGAGATTGAAAGAGTTGATTCAAGCTATAGATCTGCTTACAGCGTTCAAACCTCTTTAGCAATGCATGCTATCTATAAATTTGGTTCAGAAGAACAAAAGAATTATTATTTACCCGAAATGGCCAAGGGCAATTTAATTGGATGCTTTGGATTAACAGAACCAGATGCAGGCTCAGATCCTTCATCAATGAAAACCAATGCAAAAACTACCTCTAATGGCTTTATTTTAAACGGATCTAAAACTTGGATAACTAATTCACCTATTGCAGATGTTTTAATAATTTGGGCCAAAGATGAGCAGGGTGTATTAAGAGGTTTTATTGTTGACAGAGAATCAAAAGGTTTAAGTACACCGATCTTAGAAGGTAAATTTTCTTTAAGAGCATCTACCACTGGTCAAATTTTCTTAGATGATGTATTTGTTCCTGAGGATAAAATGCTTCCTGAAGTTCAGAGTTTTAAAGGTCCATTCTCCTGTCTTAATATGGCACGTTACGGAATTGCTTGGGGTTCCTTGGGAGCAGCAGAATTTTGTTGGAATGCTAGTCTTGAATATGTTCTTGCTAGATCGCAGTTTGATAAACCCTTAGCTTCGAAACAACTTATTCAAAAAAAATTGGCAGATATGCAAACCGAAATTACTCTGGGCCTTCAAACTGTTTTAAGAGTTGGTCGGCTCATAGATAAAGGGCAAATGAAACCGGAAATGATTTCACTAGTAAAAAGAAATAATTGTCAAAAGGCTTTAGATATTGCAAGAGATGCTAGAGACATGCATGGGGGAAATGGTATCGCAGATGAATACCACATAATAAGACATAGTATGAATCTTGAAGCTGTTAATACTTATGAGGGCACAAGTGATATTCACGCCCTCATATTAGGTCAAAAACAAACTTCTATTTCTAGTTTTTAGAATTATTTTCCAAATGTTTAGATAGAAATTTTTCATAATCTTGATAGAGGGCAAGTCTTGCAACCTCGCTCCTAAATCCGTGACCTTCATCGCCTTTGATTATGTATTCATAATCTTTCCCATATCTTTGAAGTTCAGCCACCATATCAACTGTTTCTTGATATCTGACCTGAGCATCCTGTCTACCCGTGATTATAAGAACAGGGTCATTAACGTTTTGTACAAAAAAGATAGGACTATTTTCATATAGATTTTTATAGTCTTCAGGTATATCAGGATTACCTTTTTCAATATATTCCATAGGCATTCCAGCTTTACTCCACATCAAACCTCTTAAATCTTTTGAAGTTAAATCAAAAGTTCCAACATAAGTAATAATGCACTTAAACATGTCAGGCTCTTTAGTTGCAGCATGCATAGCAGCATAACCACCATAACTTGCTCCTGAAATACATGTATTATCCATATCAACGTATCCTTGCTCGTTAGCCCACATCAATGCATCATACTTATCTGTTTGCATTGTTTTACCCATTTCATGGTTAGCAAGAATCATCTCTTTTCTTCCATGTCCTGTTGATCCTCTATAATTAGGCTGTATAACTCCATATCCTCTAGATGCATAGAATTGAACTTCAGGATTGTACCCCCAATAATCTCTTGCATTTGGTCCACCATGAGGATGCAATATAAAAGGAATTTTTGTACCTTTTTTATAGTTTGCCGGAAGTGTTATATAGCCATGTAATTTAAGGCCATCTCTTGCTGTGTATGTAAATGGCTTCATTTTTGCCAGCTTATAATCTTTCATCCAAGGAGCATAATCAGCAATTAATGATAGAGACCCTTTTGAGATATCAAACATATAAGATGCTCCAGGATTAGTGTCACTCCTTGTATTCACTAAAAACTTTGTCAAATCTTGACTCCAATCTGCAAGAGATACTCTTTCACCTGGAAAAGCACCTTCTAGTGACTTAACTACGGATTGGAAATACCCATCAAAGAAAATATCAACAGGCTTATCAGCTTGATATGAAAAACCAAAAAGATTTTCTCCAGTTTTATCAAACCATAAATTAAGATTACTATCGCCTTGAAGGGGGCTTGAGATATCAAAATCAGGATCATGATAAATCATCTCAACATATTCTTCTGTTTCATAATCCATTGCCCACAAAGCATTCGTATCTGTTTCACTTACAATTGAGCCATCTTTTTTAACAGCCTGTCCCACACCTAATACAGTCTTGTTATCTATATCAAATGCAACCGGAACAAAACATGCTTCTTGGTGTCTGCAACTCCCAAGTTTTGTATGATCACCGTTTTTATTATATTTATAGTAAGAGGTAACCAAACCCATGTCAGGTCCTTCCATAGTATAGGTACCAAAACCTTTAGGATTTCCATCCCAATCTAAAAGCCAATTTGTAACTGATTCATTCTTAATCGTTGGAACTCTTGCAACTAACTCTGTTCTTTTTGTATTGATGTCCAACCAATACAGGTCTCTAAATTCTCTGTAGTTACTATTTCTATTAAGAGTAATTAAAATTTTATCAGGATATTTTGGATAAATTGCATAAAGGAAAGGGACTTGAAGACCAGCTTTATTTGGAAATGTCTTAGCTGCAATTAATAATTTTGAATTAGTGCCATCTCTGTCTACGGTATATAAACTTGCTGAATCTAAGCTTGCTCTTCCATCTCTTGATACTAAAAGCGTTTCATCATTTAACCAACTAAAACTACTAACTGCTGACCCTGCTGTTGTGCCTGATATAATTTTGGGAGTCATTGTTGCAAGATCTGTAACTACGAGAACTCTTTTTGACTTAATAGCATCTTGATCAGATTCCTCTTCAATATCACAAACATTTTTTTCAACCGATACCATAGCTGCATAATATTTACCGGATGGAGATAAGGCTTGAGAGGTACCTTTTCCATAGCAAACTAATTTTTCAATTGGTACTAAAGAAGTATCAGCAATAGCATCAAAGGGCATGATAAACAAAGAAAATGCGATGAATAAATTTGAAATAACTAACTTTTGAAAAACCTTTTTCATAATTAAACCTTTATTAAATTGTAATATTTGAATTATCACAATATATAACTCATTATCTGAATGTCAAGTCTGCTTTACAATATAATTAAATTAAACAAAATATGTGTTAAATCTAAAAAATTAAATATAAATAATAAACTATTTACAATGAATGGCTATGTATGTATTCTTCCTATATAAATGCGTATTAATGCGCCTAACACTTTGTATATAATTTAATAAATACAAAGATAAACATTTAATAAAGGGGATTTATTATGTTAAACAAAAGAATATTATTTTTAACTGCGATTTTGTCTTTTGGCAACTTGTACGCTGATAATCCAGGTGAAGAAGTTTCTTCTACTCCTGAGGTGGCAGATTCTTCTGCTGATGTTGCAACATCATCTACAGAGCAAGTAGTTACACAGACGGAAGTTGCTAATGATAGCTCATCATCTGAAGAGGGTGTTCAAGAGCTAGGTAAAGTAAGTGTTACAGGTTCTAGGATTAAAAGAACTGACATAGAAGGTGCTACACCTCTCATAACAATTACAAGGTCTGATATAGAAGCCCAAGGCTTTCAAACCGTTTATGACGCAGTCAGTAATCTAACTCAGAATACTGGTAGTGTTAATGGTGAAAACTTCCAAGCTGGTTTTAACGGATCATTACAACCAATTAACCTTGAGAGACTTTGGTCCAGGTAGAACTTTGGTTCTTGTTAACGGTAAAGAGAACTGCTGATTATCCCTTCCCATATAATGGTGAGTCAGCGTCATTTCAACTATGCAGCAATCCCATTAGCTGCTGTTGATAGAATTGAGGTGCTAACATCAGGCGCATCATCTATTTATGGATCAGACGCTGTTGCTGGTGTTGTTAACATCATCCTAGTAGACGGTCTTGGAAGATAAAACTTTTAGAGTTCAAGTTGGTGGTGGCGTAGGGTCAGGCACTGGTGGTGAGACTGTAAACTTCGAATTTGCAGGCGGTGGCTTTACTGACAGACTTTCATACACATATGCTCTTGAATACAGAGATGAACAACCAGTTCCAATTCAAAGTAGAAGTGAGCATGACTCATTTGAAGACTCAAGTAGAGTCGTTCCAATACCGAGCAGAGGTCTTATTAATTAGAGATACTATTTACTACGGGCTTCACATGAAGCCCAGAAACTGGTAATTTAGGTACAATATATGATTGGAACGCAGCTGGAGGACCAGCTCCTCTTGATATGCTATGTTCTGAAGCTGATCCAGGATATACACTTGCTACTCCAGAGCAGCATAGCGCATATGCGCAGTACATACTATGGTTCATATTGTGGATTTGATAGCAGCTCCAACGGTACTTTAACAAATGAAAGAAAAAGAGCATCTGTATATTTATCAGGTGTATATGAGTTAAATGATAAGGTTGAGTTATACGCAAAAGTTGTTCACTTAGAAACAGATACTGCTGGAACTTTAGACAACTTATTTACACCATTTGTATGGGTTGCAGGACCTCAAAAATATGGTGGTATGATATTCTGAGGTGGAACTCATACATGTTGTCCAGCAGGTCAGCCAAATGCTGGTGCAGCTGCTTCTATGATGGATTTTAGAATACAAAAAATATTTTCTAATGCAGTCAGAGGAACAAGTTACGAAGAGGAAACAACTACTTTTGATATCGGCGCAAGAGGTGTTTTATCTAATGGTTACGAGTGGGATATTTCATATACCGATAATACTTATGATGTTGTCTCAACAGGCAGAAACTTTCCTAGCTTCTGCTTTGTTTGACAAGATTCACAATATTGGTGGAGTTGATGGTGCAGGTAACCCTTGTGTGCTAGATTCTGCTGATTTGCTTGATGGTGATCCATCAAATGGTGAGGAACTGATTATGCGACTGAATAACAGACTTCTGGGATAGTCTGGTGTGTATGATTATGCAGCATATTATAACCAACCAAACTGTTATAATTGGGATTGGTACTTAACAACTCAATCAAGTGCAGAGCTTGAAGCCTTAAGAGTTGATAATGTTGAACCTGCAGATGCATTCTCTGAATTATATCAAGCATCTATTACTGGTGACATTATGCAATTACCATATGGCCCTTTAGGTTTTGCTGCTGTTTATGAGCATCAAACAAAAGGTTATGACGTTCAACTAAGTCCATTAAACAAAGAAGGAAAGCTTTGGGGTATTGGTGGTGTTGATGGTGGCGGAGAAAGAGATAGAACAGCTTTTGGTGTTGAATTCTCCATCCCTGTTACTGAAACTTTCTTAGTAAACCTTTCAACCAGAATAGATGAATATGATAGCTCTAAAGTTAATGTTGATAGAAGAACTATGGGTGCTTCATTTGAATGGAGACCTCGTGATAATTTCCTAATGAGAGGATCATGGTCTGAGTCATTTAAAGCTCCAGATTTACCGTATTCATTTGTTGGCGAAAGAAGATTCTATACATCTCAAACAGACTACTATCAGTGTTATGCATCTGGTGATTGGGGTGTTTCTGGTGAAGGTTGTGGTTTAGCAACTCCTGGTTATGGAATTATAAATATTGATGGTGTTACAACAGGTAACTTAAATCTTAAAGAAGAAGAAGGTGATTCATACTCCGTAGGTTTTGTATGGGAACCAGCTGATAGATTGGTTGTAACATTAGACGCTTTCCATATTAAATTAGGTGATATCGTATCTACTAAGTCTTTAACAACTATTGTTCAAGATGAAGCTATTTGTAGAGCTCAAGCAGCTGGCGACACTAGCGCTGGTCCTGTTGTTTATCCAGATTCATATTGTCAGCAAGTTTACGCATCTATTGTAAGGGGAGGTAAAGACTTTGCTCCTGAGGCGTATGATAACGTTCTTGCAGAAGGGTCTATCACTGCACTATATGAAACTCCTGTTAACATCGCTGGACAAGAGTTTATAGGTGTTGATACATCTATAAGCTATAGCTGGGTAACTGATGCATTAGGTGATTTCTCATTCTCAATAGTAAATACTAATCAGATTGATCTGAAATATGCTGAAGATATTGGAGATCCATTAGTAAGTTACATGAACAGCCTTTATACACCTAGATCAAGACAATCAATGAGATTGGGTTGGACTAGAGGTGACTGGTCAGCTAGCACATCAGTACTTAGAGTGGGTCACATGGAAGGTTATTATGGAAAAACTATGAGTCCATACTTTGATACCAATATTGCTGTTGGGTATGACATAACACCAGAGTCATTTGTATCCTTAACAATAACGAACGTGTTTGATGCAATTCCTGATACTGATCTTGCATATGATACAGGTAGCTCATTCTACCCATATGGATTTAACTCATTTAGATATCCTAGATTTGGCCCACAAGCCTTCTTAACCTATCAGTTAAGATTCTAGAAAATTAAATTAATTAAAAAGGAGGCTTTTGCCTCCTTTTTACTTTAAAATATCGCTATGAAATATATATATATTATGGCAGTTATCTGCCTGCCTATTTTCGCTCAAGAAAATACGAAAGATTCTAATCTAGTTTTAGATTCAATTAATTTATCAACATCAAGTATAGAAAAGTCAGGTCTTACCCAAGAACAGATAGTTAGGCTTGATGAGCAGACTAGAATTTTATTAGCTGATTATCAGTCAACAACTAAAGAATACGAGTCATTGAAGCTATACAATGATCAAGTTCAAAAAATTATTAATTCTCAAATTAATGAGATAGAAAATATTATTTTAAAAATAGATGAACTGGACAAAACTAATCAAAGGATTGTTCCCTTTATGTTGAGAATGATAGACGGTCTTGAAAACTTCATACAGTTAGATTTACCATTCTTGCTAAACGAAAGAACATCGAGAGTTGATAATCTTAAAGTTACTATGGATAGAGGGGATGTCTCCACTTCTGAAAAATTTAGACTTATTATAGAAGCATACAAAACAGAACTAGAGTATGGAAGAACTATAGAATCATATAGAGACAACATAACAATCAATAACGTGGAAACAAGTGCTGATTTTCTTAGAATTGGAAGAGTTGCTTTAACTTACTTAACTGTTGATGGAAGTAAGGGTGGTTATTGGGATACCAATTCTTCATCTTGGGAGAAATCTACGTCATCTATTAAAAGATCAACAGCAGATGCTTTAAAGGTTGCTAGCAAGCAAGCTCCACCTGCATTAATAAAAATACCAGTTTACAGAGATACTAATGAATAAAAAATTTTTTATATTACCTTTTTTAGTTTTGGGTCTATTAGCCCAAGAAGAATCTAATGAAATATCTACACCAGTTATTACTGATTTAGATTTACTTGTTGAGTCCGTAAAAACTACCGCTTCAATTAGAGCTAAAGAAGATAGAGCGAGATTAAATAGATTTTTATCTGATAAAAACAAACAACAGAGCCTCCTAAATCAAATGAAGGTAAGGCTTACTAATGAAGAAAATAGAAGTGAAATACTTACAAAACAATATGAAGATAATGATGCAACTTTATCAGATCTTGAAGAGCAATTAACTTTAAAGCTAGGTTCTTTTGGAGAGTTGTTTGGAATCGTTAGACAGACAGCCGGAGAGTCAAAAGGACAGTTTGCTCTTTCACTAACTAATATCGAATATCCTGAAAGGATTGAATTTTTAGGTGATCTTGCTGAAAGAAAAAGTTTAGATCTTCCTACAAGTGCTGAGCTTGAAAGACTATGGTATGAAATTTTAAATGAACTCAACCAAAGCGGAAAAGTTAAAAATTATAATACTGATATTCTTTCTAAGTCAGGTGAATTAGTTAATAGAGATATTATTCGTATTGGTGTATTTAATTCTGTATCTGATGGTGATTATTTAAATCTGGTAAGTGAGCAAAACGTACTTGAGTATCTAGCTAAACAACCTGAAGGTTCTATAAGAAGATCAGCAAGAAAGCTTCAAAACAATGATATTGAATATAGAGAAGTATTTATTGATCCAACTAGAGGATCTTTATTGACTAAGTTAATAGATAGAGCTGGATTTTTTGAAAGAATAAATCAGGGTGGTTTTGTGGGTTATATAATACTTATTATCCTTGCCTTAGGAATTGCCATGGGCGTTCTTCAATTTTTATTCTTAAGAAAAGAATCACAAACAGTTGATAACGAACTTAATACTGGAAACTATTCAGAATCATCAACTCTTGGGAAATTAAATACTATCTATTCTAAATACAAAGGTGATAATCCAGAGGAGTTAGAGGCACAATTAGAAGATGTGTTAGCAAGAGCTGCTCCGGCACTTGAAAAGAATTTAAGCATTATAAAATTATTAGCTGCAGTTGCACCTTTGCTTGGACTTCTTGGAACTGTTATAGGTATGATTGAGACTTTCCAAGCTATTACACTGTTCGGGACAGGCGATCCTAAATTAATGGCTGGAGGGATATCACAAGCCCTAGTGACTACCATGCTTGGTCTGATAGCAGCAGTACCTCTTTTATTTATTCATAATATTTTAGATTCTAGAAGCAGGGCTATAACACAAATTTATGAAGAGCAGGCTATTGGTTATGTAGCCTCATCATCAGTCAAGTAATGTTTTATTATTTAGGCCTACCATTTACATCTATTTTAGATTTTTTTGATAGAGGCGGGCCTGTGATAGTAGTCTTGTTTGTTTTAGCAATAATTATGACAACTCTTTTAATAGAGAGAGTTATATTTTATATATCTGAAATGAATGAATTAACAACTGAGGCATATTCTGATATTAAAAATACTAACACTTCTAATGAATGGTTAATAAATAAGATTAAGCTTAAAAATATTTCAATAATTAATTTAAAAGCTAACAAAAACATCCTTTTAATTCAAGGTCTTATAGCATTATGTCCACTTTTAGGTCTGCTTGGAACTGTTACTGGTATGATTGAGGTTTTTGATATTATGGCTATTACTGGTACTGGTAATGCAAGAGCAATGGCTTCTGGTATAGCTAGAGCAACTCTTCCAACAATGACAGGATTATTTATTTCAATAGTCGGATTGTTTATGTTGACAGCTATCAAATCCGCTATTGACAAAACCTCACTTGATATTAAATATGAAATCGAACAAGTTAAAATATGATTAAAAGAAGAAATAAAGAAAGAGATGAGTCCACGATTGATATAACACCAATGTTAGATATCGTATTTATCATGCTTATCTTTTTTATTGTAACCACATCATTTGTCAAAGAGACAGGTGTTGAGGTTAACAGGCCTAATGCTGCAACAGCAGTAAGAGATGAAAGAGGAAATATATTAATAGCTATCACGGCTAATGATGAAATATGGATTGACAAAAGAAGAGTTGATTTAAGATCTGTCAGAGCAAATGTTGAAAGATTAAAAGCTGAAAATCCAGAAGGTTCTGTAATTATTCAAGCTGATAAGTCTTCAAAAACAGGCTTTCTTGTTGAAACCATGGATCAGGTTAGGCTTGCAGGAGTTCAGAATGTTTCAATCGCTGCTCAAAAAGATTGATTTTAAAAATAAGAATTCTTTCTCAATTGCGGGAGGAATCCTCACCACTTTTTTTATTTTTTTAGTAATTTATATAATTATATTGCCAAGCGGAAAAGGTTTTGATTCGATTAAAGAATCAAGTATGGTAGATTTTGTAAGACTAAAGAAAAATGATTTTCTTAATGAGAGACAAAGGGCCTTGCCTGATAAACCGCCTCCACCCAAGAAACCACCACCACCTAAACTAGAAACACCTGACGTGGTTGAGCCAGTAACTCCAAATTTGGATATCAAATTTCCTGATATCAAAACTCCTGTTGATTTAAAGGGTGCTATGCTACAAGGATCAAATTCAGTTGCCTCCAATAGTGCACTTATTCCTCTTGTTAGAATTGCACCAAGATATCCAAGAGAAGCATTAATGTCTGGTAAAACAGGCTTTGTAACAATAAAATTAACAGTAGATGAAGAGGGTAAGGTAATCGATGCTGTTATTAGTGACTCAAGACCACCCAGGATATTTGATAGAGCTGCACTAGCTGCTGTTCTGAGATGGAAATTTAAACCACGTGTTGTTAACGGTGTTCCTGTTCAGCAAGTAGGCTCAACAACGATAGAGTTCAATTTATGATGAAAAATTTATTATTAGTATTTGTTTTTATTATGAGCACGCAAATAGCTTCACAAGAGGCTATTCAGCAGTGGGTATACAATATGCTTGAAAGAGCTCAAATGAATATTGATAATGGAAATACTGAGCAAGCTGAAAAAACTTACAAAGATTATGCTGATAGGTCATATTCCAGTAATTCGTATGACCATTTTGTTGTATTAAGAACATATGCATATTTTCTTCTGTCTCAAGATAGAAATACTGAAGCCTTAGCTTATCTGAAGAAAGCTGATATGAAAAAACGTATGCCTCCATATGATGTTTTCATGCTTAAGTTTACTTTGGGTCAAGTTTTTTATGTTGAGGGTCAAAGAGATGCAGCTAAAGAAGCTTTTCTGGAATGGGTCAGGATTGGTACAGAGAATGAGTTTGATTTAAGGCCTGAGGGTTACGCCACACTTGCGACTATATATGCTCAAGATCAAGAGTGGGATGATGCATTAAAGTACATAACTTTAGCATTAGACAATTCCTCAATTTTTGTTGAGAATTGGGCCCAATTAAAATTTGCAATCCATACAGAAAAGAAGCAATACATGCTTGCTTTAGAAGTTGCACAAGACTTGGTAAGAGTGAAACCTAAAAATAAGTCGTATATTGAACAAATGGCTGGCGTCTATAATATAATTAAATTTGAAGAGGAGTCATTAGCTTCTCTTGAATTTAAACTTCAGCAAGATTTATTAAAAAAACCATCTGAATATGTAAATCTTGCAAACTTTTATTTATATAAGAAATTACCTATTGATTCTGCAAAAGTAATTGAAAAAGGTTTGAAACTTGGCGTTCTTAAAAATAACATAAAAAATAATGAACTATTAAGCAACGCTTATATCATTGCAAAAGATTTTGATAATGCAATTAGGGCGCTTATCAAAGTGACACAGCTTTCTGACGATTCTAAATATGACTATAGAATAGGACAAATTTATCTTCAAAATTCTGATTGGGACAACTCAATTAAGTTTTTAAATATTGCTAGAAATAAAGGCTGGAGTTCTAAACCTGGAACGCTAGAGATGTTAATAGGCATATGTTACATAGAGCTAGATGATTTTGATAATGCTAGAGTTGAGCTGGCTAAAGCATTCAATTTTGGTAAAGAGGACGAGGTTGAGCCATGGATAAATTATATGGATTCAACAGAAAACCTCAGACGTGCAGTAGAAGGATAATTTCGAACTTTTCGATGTTACTTATTGTCTAAAAATTATGATTATAAAAACAGAAAGTCTAAAAAGGTCATTCCAAGTTGGCTCTGAAAAAGTTGAGGCTTTAAAAGGTATTAATTTGTCAGTTGAAAAGGGTGAATTTTTATCGATTATGGGGCCATCAGGTTCAGGAAAAACTACTTTGATGAATATCATTGGTTGTTTAGATACTCCGACCAGTGGAAGCTATTTTTTAAACAATAAACTAGTAAATGATCTTGATGAAGATAATTTAGCATTAATTAGAAATAGAGAGATCGGGTTTGTATTCCAATCGTTTCATCTATTGGCAAAAAATTCTGCATTAAATAATGTAATTTTGCCGCTTAAATATGCTGGCATTAAACAAGATGAGGCTAATAGACTTGCAAGAAATGTTTTAGACAAGGTTGGTCTAAGTGATAGGATTAATCACGCTCCATCAGAACTGTCTGGTGGTCAACAACAAAGAGTTGCAATAGCAAGAGCCCTTGTAAATAATCCTAGCATAGTCTTTGCAGATGAGCCTACTGGAAATCTAGACTCTCAAACAGGAGATGATGTAATGAAATTATTTAAAGAGCTTAATAACCAAGGCCAGACTATAATACTAATAACTCACGAAGAAGAGATAGCCAAGCAGACTAATCGCATAATAAATATTAAAGACGGGCTTATTGAATCGGATGTTAGAATATAAATATGAAAACTATTATGAATAAAAAATTTTTAACTATCACCTGTCTAGCTTTATTCTTATCGTCTTGTGGCTCAAATGAGGATGCTAATAAAGAAACAACTTTTTATAAAAAAGAAACTGTCAACCAAAAAAAACTAGAATTATCTATAGAGGCTTCAGGAATAATTGAAGCTATTTCTTCTGTTGAAATTAAATCAAAAGCTTCTGGTGAAATATTATTTCTTGGAGCCGAGGTTGGTGACCTAGTTAAAAAAGGATCAATCTTAGGACAAATTGATCAAAGAACCCCAAAAAATACTTTAGATCAAGCTAGGTCTGATCTTGAGGCTTCGAGAGTCAGACTTGAAAATGCAAAATCTCAATATGACAGGGGCAAAGAGCTGCATGAAAATGGGAGTATTTCAGATAAGGACTATGAAGATATTCAAGAAAGTTATGCTCAAGCTAAATCTAGTGTAGTAAGAACAGAGGTATCATATGAAAATGCAAAAATTGCATTAGATGACACTATAGTTAGATCTCCTGTTCAGGGTACTGTTATTTCAAGACCTGTCGAGGTTGGGCAAGTAATTTCATCACCAACGTCTGCTGTAGGTGGGGGTACTGTATTAATGACCATGGCAGATCTTGCAAAAGTCAGAGTTAGAGCTTTAGTTGATGAGATTGATGTTGGCAAAGTGTCCATAGGACAAACAGTATCTATAAAAGTTGCTGCTTATAGAGATAAGGAGTTTTTTGGTACGGTTTCAAAAATTGAGCCATTAGCAAAAATTGAACAAAATGTTACTACTTTCCCTGTATTAATAGATATAGATAATAATGAGAATCTATTACTTTTAGGTATGAATACTGATGTTGTCATAGAGGTTCTTAATAAAAGTGTCTCTCTAAGCACGCCAACAATGTCTTTAAGAACAAGAAAAGATATTTACAGCGCAGCTTCGATTTTAAATATATCAGAAGAAACAGTTAATACTTTCCTATCTGAGAAAGTGGATGGTGAAAATTTTAATAAGTTTATAGTTATTAAAGATTCAAAAAGCGGACCACAACTTGCTTGGGTTAAAATTGGAGAATCTGACTTAACATACGTAGAGGTCTTAACTGGCCTTAAATCAGAAGATACCGTATTTATTCTGCCAAGCAAAAGTTTATTTGATTATCAAAAAAGATTTAAAGAAAGAGTTTCAGCCTCATTTAGTTTCGGATAATGCTTTTTCAAGAATCTTTAATCTCAGCAATTTCGTCAATTAGATCTAATTTAGTCAGATCATTTCTCACCACTCTAGCAATTATTATTGGAACTGCAGCTGTAATAGCTGTTATAGGGATTGGCTCAAGTGCCAATAAAGCACTAGAGGCAGAAATCGATGATTTTGGACCAAGAACTCTATATGTCAGTCCAGGTCAAAATAGAAGAGGGGCCGTTACTAAAGGATTGATTCCCCTAGATATAAAAGATGCATATGCTTTAGCAAAAAATAATGATCATGAATGGATGGTATCTCCATACATAACAAGAAATAGACAAGTAAAATATAACAATGCAAATATAAACGAAAGAATAAGGGCTAATTTACCTATTCATTTTAAGGTAAGTGGTTTTGATATCGAGTATGGAAGGATTTTTTCCGAAGAAGAAAACCTAGGCAGAAAAAGAGTTATTGTTCTAGGTTCTGCTGTTCCAAAAGAATTAAAAACTTCTGCTCAAGCAATCCTAAATAAAGAAATACTTATAGCTGGAACCTCATATAAAGTTATTGGAGTTCTTAAAGAGGAAGGTAGTACCGGTTGGCAAAATCCTGATGAAGAATTGTATATTCCATTATTAACTGGAGCTCAAAGACTTTTTGGAACAGAAAATTTAGATTCATTAAGTGTTGGTATTTCTAAAGATACTAATGTTGATGAGGTTATGATGACAATTGAAAGAATACTTAGAGCACAGCATGATATTGGTCCTGGAGAGGATAACGACTTTAGAATATCTGATTATAGTCAGTTTTCTGATCTTAGAAGACAAGCAACAGGAATCTTTACAGCTTTGATAGCAGGTATTGCTGGAATTAGCTTAATAGTTGGCGGCATTGGTGTTATGAATATAATGCTTGTTTCTGTAACTGAAAGAACAAGAGAAATAGGTCTAAGAAAGGCCTTGGGCGCCACTCATAAAGCTATCATGTTGCAATTTATTGTTGAGGCAATTTTACTTTGTCTGATTGGTGGTTGTATTGGAGTATTCTTAGGAACAAGTATTTTATATCTTTTTGCCTCCCTTAATGATTGGCCTTTTGCAATGCCATTTACTGCCATAATTGGATCAATAACATTCTCAGCTATGGTTGGTTTATTCTTTGGTATATGGCCAGCAAGAAAAGCTGCCAAACTTGATCCAGCTATTTCACTAAGATATGAGTAATTCTTTATAAATATCCATTATTTGTTGAGTTTTTTCTTCCAATGAAAACTCTTCTTGAATATATTCAAAAATAGAATCTTGTTTATAAGATAAATTATTTACATATTTTTCAACTAAATTTCTTAATGAATCTAAATTATCAGGAATAGCAAGAAGTTCTTGTGGAAGAATTTCAGGCATGTGCCCAACTGAAGTAGAAATTACAGGTATTTCTAGCTTCAATGCCTCAAGAGCAACTCTTGGACCACCTTCATTTCTAGATGAGATAACCATCATCGATGCTTTTTTATAATATTTAATTAATTCTTCTTGAGTTACCGCATCAATAATTTTAATTTTATTTTCAAGTTTTAGATTGTAGATTAAATCATTTAATTTTTTAAACTCATTACCACTCCCAATTATCATTAATTTAGCTTGAACCCTTACCCATGACTGAATTAGCAAATCAAACCCTTTTACTTTTTCTAATCTGCCAACGGCAATCACATATTCAGGAGTTCTATCGATTTTTTTAGGAAGTATGGGTGAGTACCAATTATTAACAACAATGGAATTTCTTTTTATAGATTTTTGCACATTTACACTTGCACAAATAAGTTTATCAGCTTTAAGAAATGGTTTATCTTTCTTTTTTATTCCATGAGCAGATGCAACATGTTTAATATTTAAGAATCTTTTAAGAATATTCACTATGCTTGCAGTTTTTGATCCATGTGTATGAATCAAATCAGCATTTTGTTTTTTTATAAGAAAATACATACTTAATAGGCCAATAGGCGAATTCCTACTAAAGTCCTTAATCGAGACTGTATTTTTATTTTTAAATTTTTTGCTAATGTTTTTAGTGCAAATCAAAACAACATCACATTCATTTTCTTGCTCAATAATTAATTCATTTACATATTGCTCCATGCCAGCATAAACATCGCTTAGTATTAGATGAATAATTTTCATTTAGCAGAGTTTAAATTTAATTTTTTAATTAACTGATAGGCCACTTTCTCAACTTCAGAAAAAACTTCATGATATGGGTTTTGTGACTGAATTTTAATTTTTTCTAAACCTTCAGCAATATTTATTTTTTCAATATAACCAATTTGTTTATTAGTAATGAGAAGATTCATCTGCCTTGATATTTTATTTTCTTTTTTATAATTCATATTAAACAGATATGTTTTACCTTTCGTAGATAGAGCCTCATAAACCATATTTACGCTATCCTGGGTAATAAATTTTATGGATGCTTTCTCTATGACTTCATCAAAGTCTTTGTCAGTAATTATTAGGTTACTAAATTCATTTTTTAACTTAGATATTTCTTCAGTTATATAACTTGGTGTTCTCCTTGAGATAAATAGAAACCATTTTTTTTGAGGATATAAAGTTAATATATATTGGATCTGCTTTAAAAGATCTTCTTCATCAAAGTCATAATGTTTATTAAGACCACCAAGTGCAATCAATCCAATATTCTCATCTATGTCTTTTATAGATACTTTTGCTAAAGAACCCTCAAAGTAAATAATATTTTCATTATTAGTTAATTTTTTATCATCATGGAGTGGGGCGCATATAACACTAAAATTTTTATGAAATAAACTCGGCACAAGGACACTGACCAAACTAATATCTTTCTGATGTTTATTTTTAAAATAGCTTTTAATTAATAGCATGCGCATATGAACTGAGCTCCCAGCCCCAATAACACAATCTATATTATTTTGATTGCACTTATTCATTAACTTAATAAATTCAACAGCTTTATTAAAAAAGTTATTAGTTAGGTAGTGATAATAATTTTTTAGCCTTGATAAATTATTAATCTTATAGTTTTCTTCTATAAGATTAATATCTACGGATTTAGATAGTTCATCTATTAATACTTTAACCTGTTTTTCATGGCCTTGCTTACCATCTTTTATCCATAAAATATTCATATCTTTTATGCAGTTATTTTTTCTATTGATTTATTCTTCATTTCACAACTATACAAAGGATTTTACATGGGATACAGTTTTATAACATTATAAAAAACCTTTTAAATAAAGTTGAAAGACGATCTTCGTACAATAGCTATATCTCTTATTTCTCAATACGGCGAGGAAGCTCAGACTATTGCTATGTTAAGAGCAGCTGAATATGCCGCTTCTCTAAATTCTGTTGAATGGGCAAGATGGGAGGAAATTTCTATATTAATTGAAAATATTGATCAACTTCCACTCGATGGCTGAGCAGGATATTGCATATCCAATAAACATAAAATAAGTTAACCTTGTTATAATGCTAGAAAAGAAAAAGTTAATTGATAATTTACTTTCATCCATTGGAGCATGTATATGTATAAGCATGCTTTCTCTCTTACACTTTTCAGATTATGGCGAAATATGGCTAATACCTCCTTTTGGCGCAACCATGGTGCTAGTTATGGCAGTGCACAAAAGTCCTCTTGCGGAACCTAAGAATATTTTTTTTGGTCACACTTTATCTGCCTTGAGTGGGGTAGTTATTTATATGCTAATGGGTTCTTCATTTATATCAATTGGAATTGCTGTAGGTTTATCTGTTTTTGTTATGACTTTATTTAATTCAATTCATCCTCCAGCAGGAGCCAATCCAATTATTGCAATACTGGGAGGTAAGAGTTTATCTTTTGTATTGATGCCAGTAGCACTAGGTGCTTTATTTATAATTGTTTTCGCTCTTTTTTATAATAAATTACTTAAAAGAGATTATCCTTAATTAAAAATAAATCTTATAGGTTATATTCATCTATAATGACACTTATATGAGCAATGGCCCAATTGAATCTCAAATAGTTAATACTCTTAAAACCTCAATGGACTTATCTTCTCTTAAAATTATTAATGAAAGTTTTATGCATAATGTTCCAGAAGGGTCAGAAAGCCATTTTAAAATAGTTATAGTAAGTGAAGATTTTTTGAATCTAACTATGATTCAAAGACATAAATTAGTATACAAAAAACTAGATAATTTAATGACTAAAATTCATGCACTTTCTATTCATGCATTTGATAAAATGAGTTTAAGTTAAATCCAATTATTCTAGATTCACCAGAATGTGCAAATAGATAGTATGAAAGATCTTATCTACAAATATTCAAATTTCGTAATAACAAAACCACTTATCATCTTAGCTTTGGTGTTTTTAACAATTTTTATTTCATTTAAGGGTATATCTAATTTTAAATTAGACGCATCTTCAGATGCCTTGGTTTTAGAGGGTGATTTAGCATTAAAAAAATATAGAGAAAATGAGGAAGAGTTTGGTGATTCAAGTTTTTTGATTGTCACCTATGAGCCTAATAATGAATTATTTACCAAAGAAGCATTATCAACCCTTGAGGAAATTGAACAAAAATTATCAAGCATTGATGGAGTAGATTCTGTTCTATCATTGCTTGATGCCCCTATATTTTTTCAACCAAAAGTTAGTCTCTACAAAAGTATCAGACAACCTTAAGGATCTTACTACAGAAGGGATTGATTTAGAGCTTGCCAAAGATGAGATCATCAACAACCCAATATATAAAGATTTAATTATTAGTGCTGACGGTAGCATCACAGCAATGCAAGTGGTACTAAGAGCTAATGATGAATATGATCTTCTTATTAATAAACGGTATGAGATACTTGATTCTTTAAGCGCAAAAGAGCCGATAACCAAAGAAGTTAGATTATCTTTAATCAAAGAACTCCAATCAATCAATCAAAGAATTAGTAGCTTAAATGACAATGAATCTAAATTTAATTCCAATCTGGTTCAAGAAATAAGAAATATATTAGGTTTCTATAAAAATGAAGCAACCTTATATCTTGGTGGTCCGGCAATGATTACTTCAGATATGATGGATTATATAAAATCAGATCTTGTTGTATTTGGCTCTGCCGTTGCTTTAGTTTTTGCATTTATGTTGTATTTATTTTTTGGAAATATTTGGTTTGTTATTCTTCCTATTCTTAATGCATTCTTTACAACTTTTGTTACTGCAGGCTTTTTAGGTTTTATGGATTGGAAAATTAGTGTCGTATCCTCAAACTTTATAGCTTTACTCCTGATTTTAACCATATCTTTGACAGTTCATGTTTTAGTTAAAATAAATGAATTAAAAAAAGAATCTTCGGATTATAAAAACTCACTTATAGATTCAGTTAATCAAATGTTTTTACCATGCTTTTTTGCTGCCATAACAACAGCAGTGGCATTCTTATCTTTGTTGCTTGGTGATCTAAAGCCTGTAATTGAATTTGGTAAAATGATGGCATTTGGAATTTCAATTGCATTCATTTTTACATTTTCCTTCTTGCCTAGTGCTATTTCTCTTCTAAAAGAGTCTCAAAGCAAAGATTATCTTTCATTGCATAAAATAACTAATAAAATTTTATCATTAGCAAAAAATAATTCACTTTCTATCTATTTAGTTTTTGCATCTACTTTTTGTATTTTAATTTTTGGCACAACAAAATTAATTGTTGAAAATAGGTTTATTGATTACTTTGATGAGGAGACTGAGATACATCAGGGTATGTTGGAGATTGATAAAAATCTTGGTGGAACTGCAACTTTAGATATCATCATAAGAGAGCCTTTTGAAGAAATATCTGAAGATTTAATTGCAGATGACTTCTTTGATGATGGTTTATTTGATGACGATGATAGCAATGCTTCTGGTTATTGGTGGAATGTCTATTCATTAGCAGAATTAGAGAATATTCATGACTATCTTGAGTCACTGCCTGAAATTGGAAAAGTTTTAAGTGTATCTAGTGGTATAAAGCTTGCAAGAATGATAAATGATGGCAAAGATCTTAATGATCTTGAGTTAGCTTTACTTAGATCTGTATTGCCTGAAGATATTAGAGAAACTTTATTGTATTCATACATTAATAGCGATGACTCAATTGTAAGAATTTCTACTAGAGTCAATGAATCTAGCTGAAAACTTAAATCGCAAAGATTTATTAGAAAAAATTAGTTACGATCTTCAAACAAAATTTAACCTTCCAGAAGAAAGGTTCGAAATGACCGGTTTAGCAGTTCTTTATAACAATATGTTGCAGTCTTTATTTCAATCCCAGATAGGGTCCTTAACACTAGTATTTAGTGTTATTGCATTGATGCTTTTATTGATTTTTAAATCTTTTAAAATTATGGTCATAGGATTAATTCCTAATATCTTTGTTGCATCATCAGTTATAGGAACATTAGGTTTGCTTAGGATACCTTTAGATATTATGACAATAACTGTGGCTGCTATTAGTGTGGGTATGGCTGTAGATAACACCATCCATTATATATATAGATACAAGAAGGAAATGAAAGCCACAAAGTCAGTAGAGCAGGCATTATTGAATGCACATACAACCACTGGAAGAGCAATTTTTTATACAGCAGCCACTATAGCAACAGGCTTCTCAATTTTATCTTTATCAAACTTTTTCCCGACCCAACTATTTGGAATATTTACAGCTCTAGCAATGTTAGTAGCTTTTATATCCTCCTTATCACTTTTACCAAATTTATTAGTTAAATTTAAAGTTTTCCAATAATATAGATACATGGGCCCGCTAAATGGTATCAAAATATTAGAATTCTCAGGAATTGGTCCTGGTCCATACTGCGGGATGCTATTAGCTGATCTTGGAGCTGATGTTATTAGGTTGAGTAGAATTGATCAAAAAGGCTCAAACAATAAATATGATATTCACAATCGATCCAAAAGAAGTATTGTTGCAGACTTAAAAAATCCTAAAACACTTAAAGAGATTAGAAAGTTAATTCAAGAAATGGACGTTATGTTTGAAGGTTATAGACCTGGCGTCATGGAAAAACTAGGATTAGGACCTAAAGAATGTCTTAAATTAAACAAATCTTTGGTTTATGGAAGGATGACTGGTTGGGGACAAGATGGCCCTATGTCTAAAAGGGCAGGCCATGATATTAATTATATTAGTCTTTCAGGTGCACTAAATGCCATTGGTAATGAAAGCTCAAAACCATCGATACCGCTAAATCTTATTGGTGATTATGGTGGCGGGGGCATGATGTTAGCAATGGGTATATTGGCAGCTGTTATTAGTTCATCAAGAACTGGAAAAGGCCAAGTAATTGACTCAGCTATGATTGATGGCAGTCTTTCTCTCATGAGTTTTTTTTATTCATTACAGGAAATGGGAATATGGAAAGATAAAAGACAATCGAATTTTTTAGATGGAGCAGCGCATTTTTACGATACCTACGAATGCTCTGATAAAAAATTTATTGCTGTAGGTTCAATTGAGCCTCAATTCTATAAAATTTTATTAGAAAAATTAGAATTGACAGATCCTAGATTTAATAATCAGATGGATCAATCTATTTGGCAAGAATTAAAGAACATTATTGCAATTAAAATTAAATCTCAATCTAGAGATCATTGGATAAAAGTTTTTTCGGATACTGACGGTTGCGTTACTCCTGTATTAAGTATGAGTGAAGCCAAAAAGCATGAGCACAATATTTCAAGAAATGCCTTTTGTAGATATAGATGGATTTAATCAACCAGCACCAGCACCAAGATTCTCAAATGATGAATTATCAATTAAACATAATGCCAAAGAGGTAGGCTCAGACACAAATAACATTTGTGATGAGTTTAACCTGGATAAAGAGGCTTTTAGCTAAAAAAGTCCAAACTATTTTTATAAGTTATATCAATCAACTTATCTTTATCAATATCTAATAATAAGGCAATTTCTTTAGCAATATGAGGAAGATGAGAGGGCTCATTTCTATTGTTTTTTGGTTTATCTTTGAGATTCCTGGGTATTAAATATGGACAATCAGTTTCAATCATAAGTTTTTCAATAGGAATATTGATCAAGGATTTTCTTAAATCGACATTTCTTCTCTCATCACATATCCAGCCAGTGAGACCAATATGAAATCCCATCTCCAAATAATCATCTAATTCTTTTTGTGTTCCAGTAAAACAATGCACAACAGCCTTCGAAATATTATTTTTATATTTTGAAATGGTTTTCATAAAATCATCATGAGCATCCCTTTGATGCAGAAATAAGGGTAGGTTAGTTTCTATAGCTATTTGAATTTGTTGTTCAAATGCAAATAATTGTTCCTCGTAAGTTGATATATTTCTGAAAAAGTCTAATCCAGTTTCTCCAACGCTATGAGGTTTGTATTCTTCAATAAGATGTTTCATCTTTAGAGATGATGAGGAATTAAATTCTTTTGCATTATGGGGATGAACACCAATAGTAAAAAAACATGAATCTTTATTATCTTCATATATATTGTTAACTTTTTTTGTGTCTTCTAAAGAAGCAGATACTATTAAAAATTTTGTTACCTTATTATCTTTAGCTCTTTTAATAACTTCATTTAAATCGCTGTCGAAACGATCACTTGAAAAGTTACAAGCTATATCAAATAAATTATTCATATATTCTAGATAATTTCTATAAAAGGGAATTATGAACTAAAATTGTTGAATCATGAATCAATTTGATCAATTCCAAAATGCTTTGTTATTAGAAACTGTCTCTGAAAATACCTACAGTATTAATCCCGATTCTAGATATTTTGTTGGTAAGACACCTCATGGTGGATATTTAAATGCGCTTATGCACAAGGCCCTAATATCATCAGTACCGCACTCAGTAGCAATAAGTTCATCGATACAGTATTTAGATAGGATTGAAGCAAATGATATTACTTTAGAAGTTGAAATATTTAAAGTTTCCAGAGGAACTTCATCAGGCGCTGTTAAGCTTATACAAGATAACAAGATATGTACCGTATTCAATGCTATATGTTCAGATTTAGAGCATATGAAAGGATATGACGGCTTAGAAACAAATCCTCCTGAGATAATGAAGGAGATTCCAATAGAGAAATACAAGGATTTAAATTATGACAAAATATCTCCAGGCTTGACTCCCTCATTTATACATCAATTAAGCTGCACAGTTCATCCTAGTCATGCTTGGTGGGATAGAGATATAGATATAAAAGATGTCGAAGCAAGATGTTCGTCATATATGCAAATGGATGGAGGTATTCCAGATCAGTTTGTTTTATCATTTTATGTTGATGTAGCTCCACCAGTTGTATCTAATAAATTCGGACCATTGGGCTGGATACCAACCTACAGTTTAACTACTCACATAAGACAAATGCCTACTACCGAAATCTTGTTTGCTGATTTTATTGCTAAAGATATTAACAAAGGATATTTTGAACAAGACTGCAATATTTGGGATTTAAACAAAAATTTAGTTGCTTCAAGTCGACAACTCACTAGAATACTAAAGTCAGAAGAAAAACTATCTAAATAAAAGGAAGAACTATGCAATTCAAAGGAACTAAAAATTATATTGCTACTGAAGATTTGAGCATGGCAGTCAATGCCTCAATGGCCCTTGAAAGACCTTTATTAATAAAAGGTGAGCCTGGTACAGGTAAGACTCTGCTTGCAATAGAAGTTGCAAAAGCTTTGGATATGGAGCTTATTGAGTGGCATATTAAATCTACTACAAAAGCATCACAGGGTTTATATGAGTATGATGCGGTAACTCGTCTGAGAGATTCTCAACTTGGAGATGAGAGAGTTAAAGATATCAGCAATTATATTAAAAAAGGAAAGCTTTGGGAGGCTTTTACTTCCGAGAAGCAAGTTGTTCTTTTAATAGATGAAATTGATAAAGCAGATATTGAATTTCCAAATGATCTTACTTCAAGAAATCGATAGGATGGAATTTTTTTGCTATGAAACTGGTGAAACTATTAAAGCTAAGCATAGACCTTTAATAGTTATGACTTCTAATAATGAGAAAGAATTACCAGATGCTTTTTTGAGAAGATGTTTTTTTCATTACATCCAGTTTCCTGATAGAGAAACTATGAATAAAATAGTTTCAGTTCATTATCCAAAGATTAAGAAAAAGCTGGTTAATGAAGCGCTTGAGATATTCTTTGATTTAAGAAAGATTCCAGGATTAAAGAAAAAACCTTCTACATCAGAGCTAATAGATTGGCTAAAACTCTTCTATCAGATGACATGCCCGATGAAATACTAAAAAATGCAGATTCATCAAAAGCGATACCTCCTTTATATGGAGCCTTATTAAAAAATGAACAAGATGTTCAACTTCTTGAACGTCTTGCATTTATGTCTAGAAGAGAAGCAGCAAATAAATAGATGCTGATTAATCTTTTTCAAACCGTTAGATCAGCTGGTGTGCCTTGCACACTTAGAGAGTTGCTGGATCTACTGGGTGCCCTTGAAAAAAATATGGTTTATGCAAATATTGATGATTTTTATTATCTTTCTAGAGCAATATTAGTTAAAGATGAAAAACATTATGACAAATTCGATAAAGCATTTGATATATATTTTAAAGGCATAGAAAAGCTTGAAGATATATTCCAGGCTCTTATTCCTGAGGATTGGCTTAGAAAAGCTTTTGAAAAAGAATTAGACCCCGAAGAGCTAAAAAAAATTCAATCTCTTGGAGGGCTCGAAAAATTACTTGATGAATTCAAAAAAAGATTAGAAGAACAAAAAGAAAGACATGAGGGTGGTAATAAATGGGTTGGAACTAACGGCACATCTCCTTTTGGTCATGGTGGTCAAAATCCAGAAGGTATAAGAGTTGGGGGAGAAGGCGGACAGAAAAGTGCAGTAAAAGTATGGGAGCAAAGACAATTTAGTAACCTAGATGATTCAATAATTATTGGTACTAGAGATATTAAGATGGCTCTTAGAAGACTGCGTAAATTTGCTCGTCAAGGAAATGATTTAGAGTTAGATATGGATGGAACTATTAAATCCACTGCCAAAAATGCAGGCTATCTTGATATACACATGGTTCCTGAAAGATCTAATACTGTAAAAGTTATTGTTCTTTTTGATGTTGGTGGATCAATGGATCCTTATATTAAATTATGCGAAGAACTCTTTTCTGCAATCAAGACAGAATTTAAACATCTTGAGTACTACTATTTTCATAATTGTATGTATGAATCTGTTTGGAAAGATAATCTAAGAAGATCCCAAGAAAGATTCTTAGTTCAAGATATGATTAATAAATATTCATCTGATTACAAAGTTATTGTAGTTGGTGATGCGACTATGGCGCCTTATGAAATAACTAATCCCGGTGGAAGCATAGAGCATTGGAATGAAGAGCCTGGTCACGTTTGGATTAAAAGACTGTCAGATCACTTTGATAATATTGCTTGGCTTAATCCAGTTCCAGATGATCATTGGGATTACACCTCATCAGTATGCATTCTTAGAGACTTATTTGATAATAGAATGTATCCTTTAACATTAAAGGGATTAGAGAATGCAATGACGGAGTTATCAAAATGAATACAACAACTAACAAAGGTATATCTTGGGGACCATTTACATTAAGAATACCTTTCATACATATTAAATTTAGAGCAGGTGAGTTTTTTCAAGGAATGGTAATATCTGGAGCAACTGCTTTTGCAGCTGTTCCTGTTGCTATGGGATTAGGTTTGTCTTTTGAAGAGGGCGTTGCTTTAAGTTTTGTTGCTGGAACATTAATAGCATCTGGACCAATATTTTTTGGAGAACCAATGGCTCCTGGTTGGATTACACCCGCATTACCAATTGTCATTGCAGCATTTGCTACTAAAGGACAGTTTAACGGTGTATATGATCCAGCTGTATTTCAATTTATGGCAGCAATGTGTATCGAGTTTACTTTATTAGTATTTATTTTAGGAAGTACTGGATGGGGTAAAAAGTTAATACAAATTATTCCTAACGGATTAAAAGCTGGAATTATATTAGGAGCTGCTTTAGCAGCATTTTATCAAGTATTTGTTACGGATATGGATAAATTAATGCTTCAACCAATATCTATGGCAGTTGCTATTATTTTATGTGTAATCACTACATTTTCTGAACCGTTTAAAAAATTAGCTCAAAAAAATATCTTGTTCAAGAAAGTGGGCTCGCTTGGTTTATTACCAGGATTTATTATTGCAGCCCTCGTAGCATATTTTCTAAAAGAAGTTACTTTTGATATCCAATGGGGCTTTCAAGTTCCTGATGTAGTTGCTTTGTTTAATAAGACTTCACCTTTAGTTATTGGCTTCCCATCATTTGCCATGTATCTTGAGGCACTTCCGCTAGTAATAATAGGCTATACACTTCTATTTGGAGATTTAATTACAGCTACTGAGGTTTTAAATGATGGTCAAAAATCTAGACCAGACGAACCTCTTGATATTAACTTAGACAGATCTCATCTCTCAATTGCTGTTAGAAACTTTTTAGGATTGCTTGTAAATCCATTTTTTCCAACTCAAGGAGCATTATGGACTGGCGTTCATGTTGTTGTTGTAGAAAGATGGAAAAAGGGACCTAAAGAAATGCCTTCAATTTTTGATGGATTAGGTTCGTATTATCTTATGGGATTACCTATTCTTTATTTTACGCTTCCATTCATAACTTTAATGAAACCATTAATGCAAATGGCCCTGACGCTAACATTAATACTCACTGGGTTTGCATGCGCATATGTTGCCATGGCAATACCAAAGAAAAATACAGAAATGGCATCTGCGTTATTAATAGCAGTTTTCATTACTTTTTTCAGTGCCTGGGTTGGGCTTTTGGTAGGAATCTTGCTTAGCATACTTGTAATTGGTTTAGATAAAAATTAAATTTAATTTATGACATACGCCCTAGAGATTTCAGATCTTAAAAAAACTTATCCCGGTGGCACAGAAGCACTAAAAGGAATTTCTTTAAAAGTCAAAGAGGGAGATTTTTATGCATTATTAGGCCCGAATGGTGCGGGTAAATCTTCTACTATAGGAATAATTGGCTCTCTTGTTACTAAAACATCAGGAATGGTAAAAATCTTTGGTATAGATGTTGATAAAGATATGGCTGAAGCAAAAACAATGTTAGGTGTGGTTTCTCAAGAAATTAACTTTTCGCAATTCGAAAAAGTTATGGACATTGTTGTAACTCAAGCAGGGTTTTACGGTATACCCAAGTCAGAAGCTATGCCAAAAGTTGAAAATATTTTAAAAAGATTAAGCCTGTGGGATAAAAGAAATAATCAAGCTAGAACATTGTCAGGTGGTTATAAAAGAAGGTTAATGATTGCTAAAGCTTTAGTTCACAATCCTAAACTATTAATACTTGATGAGCCAACAGCAGGGGTAGATATAGAACTTAGAAGGGAGATGTGGACATTTTTAAAAGAAATTAATAAAAATGGAACAACTATTATTCTAACGACTCATTATCTTGAGGAAGCTGAGCAGCTATGTCGTAATATTGGAATCATAGATCAAGGGACTATGGTTGCTGATACTAGTATGAAAGATCTTCTAGGCACGCTTAATGTTCAAGGTTTTGTTTTTGACCTTATCGAGCCTTTAGAAGAAGCTCCATTAATTGAGGGTTTTCCTCTTAAATTAGAGGATTCTCTTACCTTGGTTGCTGCAGTTAACAAAGATAGATCGATCAATGCATTATTCTCAGAATTTTCAAAATTAAACATTAAAATTAAATCTATGAGAAATGAATCAAATAGACTAGAAGAATTATTTATAGAGATGGTAAATTCTAATGAAAAGTAATTATAAAGTTTCAGTTTCTCTATGGACATTGACAGTAAAAGAAATAAGAAGATTTCTAAGGATTTGGGTTCAGACTCTAGTTCCACCAGCTGTCACCATGTCTCTATATTTTGTAATTTTTGGATCTCTAATTGGACCTAGAATTGGATCAATGGATGGATTTGATTATATTCAATATATGATCCCTGGACTTATCATGCTTTCTGTAATTACAAATTCATATAATAATGTGGTTTCATCCTTTTACTCGGTAAAATTTCAAAAGTCCATTGAGGAACTTTTAATTTCTCCTATGCCAAATTGGGCAATTTTACTAGGTTTTGTTTTAGGCGGAGTTGCTAGGGGTGTTTTAATTGGCTTTATTGTGTTTGGTGTGAGTTTAATCTTTTATCCTGAATTCACTGTTGCCAATCCATTGCTAACAATAACTGTTCTTTTGCTTACAGCAATACTATTTTCATTGATGGGGTTCATAAATGCTGTATTTGCTGATAGTTTTGACGATATATCCATAATACCCACTTTTATTCTTACTCCTCTTATATATTTAGGCGGTGTTTTTTATTCTATTAATATCTTACCTGACATATGGAGATCAATTTCTATGGCAAATCCAATGCTTTATGTTGTAAATACTTTTAGAGAGGGAATGCTGGGTGCTAGTGACGTATCAATATCTTTTTCTCTTGGTATGATTTGTGCATTTATAGCTATTCTTACAGGAGCATGTTTATATTTTCTTAAAAAGGGAACAGGAATAAGACAATGAAGACTAAATTTTTAGGTAAAAATAAAAATTTAAATAATTTACCAGGCTCATTCAAGATACTAGATCCTATTCCAAGAAATACTCAATCTAAGAATGTCTTTGGTCTTGATTATTGGAATGCATTTGAATTTAGTTTTTTAAATGCTAGCAAAGATCCTTTATTAAAAGTTATTGAAATAGTTATTCCAGCATCGTCTCAATATACTGTTGAATCAAAATCACTTAAATTATATTTAAATTCTTTTTATAAAAAGAAATTTTTAAATAACGCTGATGTTTTAAAAAAAATTACAAATGACCTAAATAAATTAACCAAGTCATCAGTTAAAGTTAAGTTTATTAACAAGTTTCATAAAGAACCAGAATCTATTAACTTAAATAAAACCTCACTTAAATTTACTAAACCAAATTTGCCCATTTGTTTTTCAGGATTTCGTTCAATATGTCCGGTAACATCGCAACCAGATTTCGCAAAAATATTTATTAATACAGATGCAAAAATTGAAGTTAATTGGCTAAAATCTTATTTAATTTCTTTCAAAGAAAAAGGTGAATTCCATGAACAATGTATTGAAGATATGCTCTTAGAATTTAATAACAAATACCCTGGTTTTAATTTTGAAGTTTGTGGCAGGTTCATGAGGAGAGGGGGAATAGATATAAACCCAATTCGCTCTAATAAAAACACTCTTCTATTTAAAAACTTTAGAGTATTTAATCAGTAACTCTTGATTATTAAATCATGTAAAATGCTTCATTCGGAGAGATGGCAGAGTGGTCGAATGCGCTACCTTGGAAATCTCTTATGGTGGTATTAACCATTACTTTATTTATCAAATTTCCCATAAAAACGCTGTTTCTGATATTAGATAAATATATTGATATCTATTGATACGAATCTATTTGCCTACAAATTTGCCTACAAGCAAATAATTACCTTAATGGGATTTCACTAACTCTAGCGAAGGAATGCACTTACGAATCACCGTCAGTATTTTAGACCTAGAACCTACGCTAGGGGTCTATACAAACAACTTAGGAATATCATCTAGATACATAACAGCTATCAATGTGAAGCCTTTGAAGTGACCATATCTATTATCTGTTTCCCATGCTTCTCCTAGATTGATATTATAAGTTCTTGGCATCTTTCAATTATGTACTTTTAAAAGTATATACTTTAAAAAAGACATACTAGTTATTAGATTTTAATTATGTATAAAATTTAAATCTTTATGGGTTCTTGATTATTTGCCTTCTAACATATCTTGAAAATAATATGCTTTCCTGTGCCATCTCTCAATGTCGGCACCGCCATCAATAACCTCATAAATGCTCACGAAAAAATTTGATGTTTCGAGATCTAAGTCTTCTGCCGGCTGGTGTAAGAAATCTCTATCATCTCTTTCGTCTAAAAAAGTTTGAAAATTTAACTTTACAACCCTATAAACCTCAGGCCACATTTCAGAATTTGCGCCGCCAATATATGCTGCTTCTTCAAGCGCATCAACAGCGTCCTCTTGCTCGCTAGATTTTCCACATTTAACTGAGAAATCACCTTGATTGACGCTGCGTCCATCTTTGAATTTTAGATTAATATCCCAGTCAAACTCGCAATCCGTGTATATTTCAATTGGAGTTTGCATAAAAGCAATAGCCATAGGTCTTGAAGCATCTTTAATAGCGCCCTCAAGCGCTTCCATAATTTTTTCTTTAACTGTCATGTGTACTAACATAACACATGTTAGTGAACGAGTGAACGCTGAAAAATTTATTATTATAGGGTTTTTATTCTAGACTCAAAAACTGAAAATCCTTGTGTCAGTGGTTCGATCCTACCTCTGGGCACCATTTTATCTCTGTATCTAACAGAGCAGGGCATAAGAATATGGAAACTACAGCTAGAGTTTATGCAGGTTTAATTAAACCAAGAGACAACTCAGAACATCTTAACTACATGAATCAGATTACTGATTTATAGAACCAAACTAGCTAACTGTTAACTTTTGTAGGCAAACTAATTTTATTTGCCTACAAATTTGCCTACATTTAGTTTTAAGCAAAATTACTATGAGCTACAATGCCTATTCTAATCAACAGGAGAGATGGCAGAGTGGTCGAATGCGCTACCTTGGAAAGGTAGTAACTGGGTAACTGGTTCCGGGGTTCGAATCCCCGTCTCTCCGCCAATTTATATATATTCGAACATAGTTGATTGAGTTAAAAATTAGTTATAACATTAATATATGACAGAAAAATATATTGAACAAATAGCAAATCTTCTTAATATGCTTCATAGTCTTGATAGAGATTTAAATTTAGTTTCATTCAACGAAACAGAAAAAAAAATATACTACACAATTGCCTATGAAGTTCATAATAATGGTAAATGTAATATATCAGATGTAATTTCATCATCTGGTTTTTCACGCTCAACTGTATATAAAGCCATAAAAGCATTTGAGGATAAAAAAATGTTGAGACTTATTCAATCTGATTCTGATAGAAGAGAGGTTTTTTTAGATTTAATAGCAGTCTAGAGATTAAACAAAACCAATCTAATCCAATTAAATGAAATATTTTATTCAAGTCACTCTTACAACCTATATCGCAGCAATGCTTGTATATTCTTTATGGGGATGGGTTACATTTCAACTTTAGATCAAGGTTGGATAGGCAGTCTTGTATATCTGCCTCATGGGTGCAGAGTTATTTTTTATTGTTTTTTTGGAGTGAGAGCGCTCCCAGCACTTTATTTAGCTGAGATAACTGGCCCTACATTGGTTTGGGGTGAACAATACTTAGATTGGTGGTATATCGCAAGTATATCCTCTTTACTATCTGTTGTTATTGCTGTCGAAATTATTAAATGGTCTAAAGTCTCTTCATGGAAACCCTCTATATTATTAAAAATTAATTTTTCTAATTATAAATTTCTTATATTTGTAATAATCATCTCTGCTTTATTTAACGCTATTTTTACAAACTTAGTCCTATCTATTATTAATGGGGTAGATCTTACTGTTCAAGTTGTAGCAAGATTTTTTATTGGGGATGTTTTTGGCTCAGCCTGCTTTATCGCTTTTTTAATGGTAATGTTCAATATGCTCAGATCAAATAGACTGTACGAGGTTCATGATAACTAAGTGTTGAATACTGTATATTTATACAGTATAATTATTGCATTATGAATAATGTAGTAAAAATTAAAAACTTTGATCCAGTCATTGAAAAATACATAGCATCTCATGACAAAAAATCAATTAAGAAAGACATTAGCTTTTGAGTATTTTAATAATGATGTGAAGCCTGAACTAGATACATAGATATACATGTAAATAATAAAACTTTTTATCTTAGATTTTTTGAGCCTAAAGGCCAAATGGAATTTAGTTTTTAGAACTGAATCAATCTAAAAAAATTACTTTATTTAACAAACATTCTGTATATAATTTAAGAGGGTGTCTTGTTAATTAGTTTTTTAAGGGGACTGGTTAGCATTTTATTATTACCCTGAACATGGAGGTGGTCCTATTAGTATTTATTTAATAACAGGAAACGGAGGATTCACCTTTTGACACGAGGTAATCTGTAAGTTTTCGACTAGTTCTAAATTGCAGTCGCAATTAAACTAGATTTTTTTATAACCCCCAAGTTTACTTGGGGGTTTTTTTGTCTTTTTAATATGGAAATAAGGTACTGGATTCTATTAACTTTTTTAGGTGCTCTTTGGGGAAGCGCTTTTATGTTTATAAAAGTTGCTACTCCAGAGTTTGGTCCTATAGCCCTCGTTAATACCAGACTATTAATTGCATCCTTAATATTTTTACCAATACTCCTTCAAAAAAAATACATTCATCTTTTAAAACCCATATGGAAACAGGTTTTAGTTTTATCAATAATGAATAATGCTATTCCTTTTACACTATTTTCATATGCAAGTTTTGGTGCTGATTCAAACATCCTAGCGATACTAAATGCCACAACTGCATTTAATACCATGATCATTGCCTATCTGTGGATTGGAGAAAGTGTGTCATTGAAACAATTATTTGGCTTGATTCTAGGATTCATAGGTATTTTTATTTTAGTTAATCCTCAAAACTCAGATACAACTTTAATTGCAAGTTTTTCAGCCTTACTAGCAGCATTTTTTTATTCTTACTCAACCGTATACATACAAAGACAGTCAGTAAATGCTAATAAAATGGTTTTAATTGGTTGGTCTATTGTCTTTAGTGCAGTCTTCATGATTCCAGTATCAATTTTTAATCTTCCAGAGACTATGCCGTCGGCATCGGCTATTGGTTCTGCATTTTGGTTGGGCGCTGTATCTACTGGTATAGGCTTTCTTGGTTATGTAAGGTTGATTGATAAAATTGGAGCAGTTAAAACTTCAACCGTTGCTTACTTTTTACCTGTTTTTGGAATTATATGGGGATCTATATTTTTAGATGAAAAAATTACTTCAACAATTATTCTAGGATGCTTAATTGTGCTTATAGGAATTTATTTATCTAATTCAAATAAAAAAGGATATATTAATTCAGTTAATACGAAGGCATAAATATGAATGATATAGACTTAACAAAACTTCTTCAAAAAGCTAATGATTGTGTACCAAGACTAAAATTTGATGAGTCTGTAGCAATGATGTCATCCCAAAAAAATTTAATTATTGATGTAAGAGAAGAGATAGAGGTATCTGCTTCAGGCCTAATACAAGGGGCAATAAATATACCAAAAAGTATTTTTGATCAAAGCTTTTCAAATGAACTTATCGATCAATATATCGATGACAGAGATAATATAAATATTTTTTTGTATTGCGCTGTTGGAGTTAGATCAGCTCTTGTTGGTTTGACTCTAGTTAATAAGGGCTATTCTTCTATTTTTAATATAGGTGGATTTACAGATTGGGTTGATAACAAAGGCCCTCTTAACAGATAAAAAACTATATAAATTATATACATAATCAATTTCTTCTTTTTTATAATTGGTGCGCCCGGGAAGATTCGAACTCCCGACCCCTTGGTTCGAAGCCAAGTACTCTATCCAACTGAGCTACAGGCGCAGAAGAGTATTATATTCTTTTTTACCCTTGTGCTAGGATAACTTAATCATGAAAAAGTTAGGGGCTATTTTTGTAACACTAATACTTATAGCAATTAGTTTCATTATACATGCTCTATTTTTTCTTAATGTAGAAAAAGATCAACAAGTTCAAACTTCACTGGATGATTCTTATTATCAAATAGATGATCTATTAAAAAATAGATTATCACCTTCACCAAATCCAGATAAAAACGCATATTTTGGAGATTTGCATATACACACGTCAAACTCATTCGATGCTTATACATTTGGTACCTTAAGTGACCCTGAAATGGCATACAAATATGCACAAGGAGAGTCAATTCCTCATCCAACAGGATATGACATACAACTCAGAAGACCGCTCGATTTTTATGCAGTCACTGATCATGGTTTTTTTCTAGGACTTCTTCCAAATGCAGCTGATACAACATCTTTATTTTCTAAATATGAGTATACAAAACCATTACATAATCTAAATGAATCAATATCTGATGGATTTCTAGGTGCCACTAGAAGAGCCGGTTTATTCAGAAATTTTGCAAGAACTACTATTGAAGGTATTGGAAATGGAGCTCTTGATAAAAATTTGATAGATGAGGTTCAGGAAAGTGTTTGGAAAGAAACCATAAAAGCTGCTGATGATGCATACATGCCTGGTATTTTTACAACCTTTGCAGGTTATGAATATACTTCTTCTGAAGATTTATATGACAAGTATCTGCATCGAAATGTCATATTTGAAGATACTAAAAATCTTCCTAATAAAATTTTTACAAGATTAGACAGTCAAAACCCAGAACCATTATGGAACTGGATGAATGGTCTTAGAGAAAGTGGTATAGATAGTTTAGCTATACCTCATAATTCAAACATATCTGGTGGTGCTGCTTTTTCAAATGAGGATTTTAATGGCGGACCAATTGATGATGCTTATAGTTCAAACAGAGCAATGAATGAACCTCTTGTTGAAATTACTCAAGCCAAAGGAACCTCTGAAACCCATCCATTAATTTCAAAAAATGATGAATGGGCTTCTTTTGAAACAGCTGTCCCGTCTCAATACCCTGCAAATGAGATAAAAAATATTAAAGGTGCATATGTTAGAAATGCTTATTTAAGAGGACTAGCCATGGAAGAAAATGGAATTATTAATCCTTATAAATTTGGTCTCATCGGTTCAAGTGATAGTCATGTTGGTGGCGGTTCATATAATGAAGAAACATTTTTTTCTAAAATTGGCTCTTTAGATGGCACACCTAAACTAAGAGGTTCCATACCTTTTAATAAAACTTATGGTTTCATTATGAGTAAAATTAAGGAAGGTTCAGTGAAATATGTTAATAATAACTATTATTTAAATGTAGGTGATCGACTTATTTATTTTGGAGCCTCTGGTCTTGCTGGTGTATGGGCTGAAGAAAATACTCGAGAATCAATCTTCGCAGCTTTCAGAAAAAAAGAAACCTTTGCAACATCTGGTCCCAGAATAAAGGTGAGATTTTTTGGCGGCTATGATTTAGAGAATTACAATCTTTCTGATGAAAATCTTATTAGAAAAGCTTATTCATTAAGTACACCTATGGGTGGAGATATTTTTATAGATAATCAAATGAGCCCAACATTTTTAATATGGGCGGTTTCAGACCCACTTAGTAATAAATTACAAAGATCTCAGGTAGTTAAAGGATGGGTTGAAAATGGAGTTCATAATGAAAAGATTTTTGATGTAGCATGTTCAGATGGTTTGAAGGTTGATCCAATAACTCATCGTTGTCCGGACAATGGAGCAGAGGTTAATCTTAATGACTGCTCAACTACAGCAAATATAGGGGCAACAGAGCTTAAAACTTTCTGGAAAGATCCAGAATTTAATTCTGATATAAATGCTTTTTATTATGTTCGTGTCATAGAAAATCCATCATGTAGATGGTCAACATGGGATGCGATTAGAAACGGAGAGAAGCCAAGATCTGATATTGATTCAGTTATTCAAGAAAGAGCTTGGTCATCACCAATTTGGGTAAAATCAATTTAATATGCTCGCTCATTTAAGCATAATCAATTCGCATTTAATTTGATTGACTATAGTCAATTGAGTTGATTTAATTGATATAAATATACATTTGGGGAGATTCGGAATGAAATCAATTTTTATAAAGCTCTTAATAGCATTACCTGTAATCTATTTAGCTTTATTTGCCGGCTTGTATTCATCAGTAACCGATTCTAGGCCAGTGCTTAGTATCTTAGATATGATGAGGTCAGATAGCGCTACTAAAATTATAGATTTTTCATCTGATGAAGAAAAATCATCTAAACCAAAACCAAAACCTAATAAAGATAGAAATCCTTATTATGGAGATCTACATGTTCATACTAAGCATTCTTTTGATGCTTACATATTTGGTGTTACAGCAACTCCAAATGACGCTTACAGGTATGCTAAAGGCGATGGCATTATGCATCCCATGGGATATGAAATGAAATTACAAGAACCATTAGACTTTTATTCAGTTACTGATCATGGTTTTTTTATGGGTATGCTGAATGCTTGGTCAGATACCACAACTGATATCTCTCAAAAAGATTTTGCCAAACCTTTCCATGATTTAAATAGAGTAGAGAATTTGACATCTGAATCAGCTGGACCGAGATCTGCGTTGTTTAGCACAATTCTTGGAGGAACTATTACCCAAGCTTATTCAGATTTAAATCCTAATATATTAAAAGCTTGGTTTACAAAAAACACTCAAACCGCTTTAAAATCTTTTGACTATGAAATTCATAAATCCGCTTGGGAAGATGTTGCTAGAGCAGCTAATGAGCATAATGATCCCGGTCATTTCACAACTTTTATAGGGTATGAATTTACAACCTCAACAAATATTGAGGGTGGTAATTTACATAGAAATGTTATTTTTAATTCATCAAAAGCTCCTATTAGACCCTGGACTAGAATAGACTCAATAAACCCTGAAGATTTATGGACATGGCAAGATAAATTACGTAATAAGGGTGTCGATACAGTTTCAATACCTCATAATCCTAATGGATCAAATGGTCAGATGTTTGAAATGGAGACATTTTACTCTGACCCAATTAATAGAGAATATGCTGAAAAAAGAATGCGAAACGAGCCTTTGGTTGAGGTTACTCAAGTTAAAGGTACCTCAGAGACACACCCATTGCTTTCACCAGATGATGAATGGGCTGACTTTGAGATAATGGATGTTAGAGTAGGGAGTAGGCCACCAACTTTTAGTAGACCATCTGGTAGTTATGTTAGAGAAGCCTATTTAAATGGATTGACACTAGAATTTACTAAGCAAGGCAATCCATATAAATTTGGTCTTATTGGTTCCTCTGATACTCATACTGGTGCTGGAGCCTTCGATGAATCAAATTATTGGTCTAAGGTTGGTATTTTAGATGGTGATCCTGAAAATAGAGGATCTGCTCCTCTCGCCCAAGAGAATATTCAAAGAATGGATGACTACATGAGAGCATTTAATCAGCCAAGAAGCACTGTTTCATTAGAACAAGGTGAATATGCAAACACCGGTTTTACTCAATGGGGCGCATCAGGTTTGGCTGCTGTTTGGGCAGAAGAAAATACTAGAGATTCAATATTTAAAGCTTTCAAAAGAAAAGAAACTTTTGCAACAACAGGAACTCGTATTGCTGTCCGTTTCTTTGCTGGTTATAACTTATCTAACATAGATTTAAATTCTGAGATGCTCGTTAGTCAAGCCTATCAAAATGGAGTCACTATGGGTTCGGATCTAGTTGGTGATGGTGATAAAGCCCCTGAGTTTATTGTTTGGGCACAAAGAGACAAAAATGGTGCACCACTTCAAAGAGTCCAGATTATAAAGGGTTGGTCGGATGGTTCAGGAAGAGGTCATGAAAAAGTTTTTGATGTTGTTTGTTCTGATGGTCTTCAAGTTGATCCTCTAACAAATAGATGCCCAGATAATGGAGCTAAAGTAAATATCAATGATTGCTCTATAACTAAAAACGTGGGTTCAGCAGAATTAAAAGCTAGCTGGGTAGACCCAGAATTTGATAACGAAACTAAATCTTTCTATTATGCAAGAGTGTTGGAAAATCCTACCTGTAGGTGGAGTACATGGGATGCAATAAGTAGAGGCTTTAAGCCACGAGAAGATCTGCACGATACTATTCAAGAAAGAGCATGGTCATCACCTATATGGTATATTCCACCAGCAAGTGATGTTGATGTTGTTCCTCTTGGAGGAACAGTAAGAATGATTAATTTAAGTACTTAAATTTAATAATTTTAGATAATAGATTGAAATACAAAGTATTAATATTTTTTGTTATAGGTATTTGTTTGTATGTGATTGATACGGCAATGAATGCTGATAAAGATAAAAGTATATTCATATCAGATCAAGAGATCCTTAGTTTAATTAGCGCATGGAAATCACAAGTTGGTAGAGATCCGTCAAATGATGAGCTAGCAAGAATAATAAATAATTTAGTTGATGAAGAAATTCTCTATAGAGAAGCTCTTCTTTTGGGACTAGATCAAGAAGATACAATTATAAAAAGGCGCCTTGCTCAAAAAATTTCATTTTTAAAAGAAGAATCAATCCTTGAGATTCCCTCTGCAAAAGAACTAAACAAGTATTATGAAAATAACAAAGATAAGTACTTTATTGAATCTTCATTCACATTCACACATTATTATTTTTCAGAAAACAACAACTCCCTTGAGAGATCTCAACAAGCATTAAAAGCTCTGCAAGAAAATAGTACTTTCAAATCTGATCCATTCTATTTAGGTAAAGCATTTGCAAATGAGCCCTTTAGAAATATTGAAAGTAACTTTGGAAAAGAGTTTGCAACAAATTTTATAAACCTTGCACCTCAAGAATGGTCAAAACCTATCAGATCAACATATGGGTACCATATTGTTTATATAAACTCCATCAATCCAGGATATATTCCTAAAATAGAAGACGTTTTAAGACAGGTAGAGGTTGATTTCTTACAGATGAAAAGAGAGCAGGCAGTAAAAGGGTTTTTAAATAATATTAGATCAGAATACACAATTTTCATAAATCCAGATCTTAAATTTTAATGAAAAAATTATTATCTTTTTTTTTATTAATTAGTTCTCTTAATCTTTTGTCTCATGAATTTAATCCTGCTCATTTAATTATTGATCAGTCTGATACTAATCAAAATTCTTATGATGCTATTTGGATGTATCCGTTTAAAAATATAGGAAAAAGAGCTGATGTAATATTTCCAAATACATGCACGCCAACAGGCTCAGATCCATTTGTTCAAGGTAAGTACATTATTGAAAAAATTACTCTTGAATGTACTGAGAATATTAAAGGCAGATTTATAGAAATTGTTAATCTAAGTGTTTTAACTGATGCACTAGTAACTATAAATTTTAATGATGATACCTTTGAAGGGTTGATTAATGTTCAAAAAAATAAAATAGAAATCCCATTAGTTGAGCAATATTATCCAACAGCATATTTATACCTTGGAGTTGGTCATTTATTTGATGGACTTGATCATATTTTATTTATATTCGGTTTATTATTTTGTATTAGCGGTCTAGTAAATATTATAAAAACCATAACTGCATTTACTGTCGCTCACAGCATTACTTTAGGTCTTTCTATCTATAACATCATTTATCTACCTCAAGGCACAGTAGAGGCTCTTATTGCACTTACAATAGTCTATTTAGCCTTAGAAATTAATGATAGTGATAAACAGCTTAAAACACCCTGGTTAATGGCTTTTAGTTTTGGTTTGCTTCATGGCTTGGGCTTTGCAGGAGCATTAAGTGATATAGGGATTTCCAACGATCAAATGCTACTGTCATTGCTGTTTTTTAATATTGGTATCGAATTAGCGCAAATAGCGCTTATCCCAATCCCTTTAATATTAATTTATATTGCTTCAAAAATTAATTTTCAAAATTATCTACAAATAATAGCAAGTTTATGTATCGGTGGGATGGGTTTTTATTGGTTTATAGATCGTGTAATTGGTATCATTCTCTAATAAATCTGAATAGCTAAGAAAATGCTTAATTTTTTAAATACAAATATTTTACTCTGCGTTACAGGCAGTATAGCTGCATATAAACTCGCAGAAATTATTCGTTTATTTAAAAAAGATGGAGCAGAAGTAAGGGTTGTCATGACAGAATCAGCAAAAGAGTTTATAACGCCATTAACCCTTCAAGCTGTTTCTGGAAATGAAATACATGATTCATTGTTAGATGTAAAAGCTGAATCTGCAATGGGCCACATAGAATTAGCTAAATGGGCAGACATCATTTTAATCGCACCTTGTTCAGCAGAATCTTTAGCAAAGATAACTCATGGCAGAGCGGACGATTTAATGGGTTCTGTAATTCTAGCTTCAAAGGCACCAACTTTTATAGCACCTGCAATGAATACAACAATGTGGCTAGATAAAAGTACCCAAGATAATTTTCAAACACTTTTATCTAGAGGTATTAATTTCATTGGTCCAGATAAGGGTGAGCAGGCTTGTGGTGATGTTGGGCCGGGAAGACTTGTTGAGCCTGAAAAAATAATTGAGTTAATTAAATCTGATCTACATAAAGGGCCTTTGTCTGGAAAAACTATAACTATTACTGCTGGTCCAACAAGAGAACAAATAGATCCTGTAAGGTATATATCAAATAATAGCTCAGGAAAAATGGGTTATGCTCTTGCAGACGCGGCAAGGCTTCAAGGCGCAAATGTAAATCTAGTTAGCGGTCCCGTATCTTTAAAAGCTAATAAAGGAATAAATTTATTTAAAATTAATTCGGCTGATGAAATGCTTAATAAGGTTTTTGAATGTATGGAGTCATCTGATATTTTCATATCCTGTGCAGCTGTTGCTGATTTTAAACCTACCAATTATTCAAACACCAAAATTAAAAAAGAGGATTCAGAAAATCTTGAAATTAATTTACAAAAAAATCATGATATTTTATCTGAAGTGTCTAAGCGACATAGTTCTGCTTATATTGTTGGGTTTGCTGCGGAGACTTCAAATGTAAATGATAATGCAAACAAAAAATTGAATTCAAAAAACCTTAATATGATAATTTCAAACGATGTATCAGATAATTCAATTGGGTTTGATTCGGATGATAATGAGGTCCATGTCATTACAAAAAATGAAACTATTTTTCTTAAAAAAAATAAAAAAATTAAAATTGCTCGCGAAATATTACATATAATTGCTTTAAATACTAAATCTTAACTATGTCAGCTCAATCAGATAAAAAGCAAATTACATTATCTTCATTAAAAAAAATGAAAGAGCAGGGTAAAAAATTCACTTGCTTAACATCTTATGAATCTACACTAACTTCAATAATATGCGATGCAGGAGTAGATGTTGTGCTCGTTGGTGATAGTCTTGGTATGGTTATTCAAGGCCATGACAGCACACTACCGGTAACAATGGATCAGCTGGTTTATCACTTAGAATGCGTGGTTAAAGGCAACAAAGGAGCTCATATAATGGCTGATATGCCTTTTATGAGCTATGCAACTGATGATATGGGTCTTGAGAATGCAAAAAGACTCATGCAAGCAGGTGCAAATTCAATAAAAATTGAGGGCGGTGAATGGATTTCTAAAATGGCATCTATGTTAGCTGATAGAGGAATACCCGTATGCGCTCATATAGGCCTAACTCCTCAGGCTATAAATAGAATAGGCGGTAACTTTGTTCAAGGTAGAAATCCAGAAAAACATGAATTGATTATAAATGAAGCTAAGTCACTTGAAGAAGCTGGTGCTTCATTATTACTTCTTGAGTGTGTACCTGATGCACTCACAAAATTAATTATGAATGAAATATCAATTCCTGTAATTGGTATTGGTGCTGGATCATCAACTGATGGACAAATAATGGTTGTTCATGATTTGCTTGGTATTTCATGTTTAGATAAGTTGCCAAAATTTGTAAAAAACTTTATGGAAGATTCAAGCTCAATTCAAGAAGCTTTAGCTAATTATGTAAAAGATGTTAAATCTGGAAATTTCCCTGCTGAAGAACATACTTTTTATTAAAATAATTTGAAAATTATAACCGCATATCAAGAATTTAAATATTTTAGAAATAATATAGAATCAGTTTCTTTTGTTCCCACAATGGGAAATTTACACAAAGGCCATATGGCACTAATAGACAAAGCAAAGTCCTATGACTCTCATGTAATTGCCTCAATATTTATAAACCCACTTCAATTTAATGACGCTAGCGATTTTAAAAATTACCCTAAATCTATTGATGATGATATTGCTCTTTTATCTGAACATGGCTGTGATTCTTTATTCATTCCTGATTCTTCAATACTTGAGAATATTAAAGAGATAAAAGCATCAGATAAAGCTTTATATCTTTGCGGAATGAATAGGCCGGGCCATTTCGATGGTGTTTTGACCATAGTTAATAAATTATTCGAAATAATCAAACCAACTAGATCCTTTTTTGGAAAAAAAGATTTCCAGCAATTAACTTTGATAACCAATTTTGTTAAAGAAAACAATTTACCTATAGAAATCATAAGTGTTGATACTGTCAGAGAACTAAATGGATTAGCAATGTCATCTAGAAATAATAGATTATCGGAATCTGATAGAGAAAAAGCTTCGAAACTTTATAAAACTCTTAACGCTATTAAAGAAAATTCACATAACTTATCTTATGAATTAATCAATAAGCATAAAGATGATTTAACTCAACAAGGCTTTGTTATTGATTATTTATCAGTCTGTAGTCCTGATAGTTTAAAAAATCTTGAAGATTTTAATTCAAGACCAATATTAGTTGCTATTGCAGCGTCTATTAGCGGAATTAGGCTCATTGATAATATATTAATAGACTAGCTATATCCTTTAAATATCCTTAATAATTACTTATACTTCGCATCGTTATGTTAAAAACATTACTTAAATCAAAGCTTCACAGAATCAACGTGACTCAAGTTGAGCTCGACTATGAGGGCTCTTGCGCTGTTGATCAAGACTTCTTAAATGCTGCAGGAATGCAGGAATATGAAAGAGTAGACGTTTATAACGTTACTAATGGTGAGAGATTTTCAACGTATCTAATATTGGCAGAATCTGGATCAAAAACACTATCAGTTAATGGTGCAGCAGCTCATAAAGTATCTATAAACGATGTAGTAATTATTTGCACCTATGGAGAGTTTGATGAAATAGAAGCAACTAATCATCAGCCAACATTAGTATATTTTGATAAGTATAATAATATTACTGATATCAAAAACTCTATCCCTGAACAAAAGCTACATTCTGTATAGTTAAATAAGCATTGACCACGGTCTTTCTTGTCTGTACTCTTCAGCCAAACAATCACAAAGGATTAAATGAAATTTGATGATCTAAAATTGTCAGACCCAATATTAAGGTCATTAAAAGATCAAGACTATAAAGAACCAACTCCTATTCAGGCAGAGGTTATTCCTGCAATCTTAAATAAAAGCGACATAATGGCTGCTGCTCAAACTGGAACAGGAAAAACTGCGGCCTTCGTTCTCCCAACACTTAGTATTTTATCTAATCCAAAAAATAATTATAAAGGTCATCAGTTAAGAGCTTTAATACTTACACCTACAAGAGAGCTTGCTGCGCAGGTAAGAGAAAGTGTTAACACATATAGTAAATACTTAAGCATCAGATCGACAGCTGTCTATGGTGGTGCAAGAATTCATAATCAAAAATTAAAACTAAAAAAAGGTGTAGATGTATTAGTTGCTACCCCAGGAAGACTTCTAGACCTATATAACCAAAAATCAGTAAATTTTAAAAATATTGAAATATTAGTTCTTGATGAGGCTGATCAAATGCTCGATATGGGTTTTATCCACGATATAAAGAAAATAGCCAGTTTACTTCCAGAGAGAAGGCAAAATTTAATGTTTACGGCTACTTTTTCAAACTCTTTTAGATCTCTAGCCAAAGAAATGGCTGATAAAGCTATTGAAGTATCTGTTACATCTGACAATGAGGCTGGAGAAAATATTGAACACTATGTGCATCCTGTTGATAAATCTAAAAAAGCAGAACTTTTAATTGAGCTAATTGAAACTCAAAAGTGGGATCAGGCACTTGTTTTCACAAGAACGAAGCACGGTGCTGATAGGTTGCAAAAACAACTTGATAGAGTTGAAATTAAATCTCAGGCAATTCATGGGAATAAAACTCAAAATAATAGAATGAAAGCTTTAGATGCATTTAAAAATAATAGAATTAAAATTCTAGTTGCAACTGATGTAGCTGCAAGAGGTATTGATATTAAAAAAATGTCTCAAGTTATAAATTTTGATGTCCCAACTGTTGCAAAAGATTATATTCATAGAATTGGAAGAACGGGAAGAGCTGGCGACAAAGGAAAGGCAATAACATTAGTTAGCGCTGATGAATTTAAGTTATTAAGAGATATTGAAAAACTTCTGAATCAAAAACTTGAAAGAATTGAAATAGAGGGTTTTGAGCCAGAGCATGTTGTTCCAATAAAAGAAAAACCTCTAAAAAAGAACTTTAATAATAAAGCTGGTTTTAGAAAAAGGAAAAGAACTAGAAAGGGGTAATCAAGAAGTAGTATGGATAGAGCAAATCAATCTTATGATGTAATCATCTTAGGTGGAGGAGCTGGTGGATTATTTGCTGCAATCGTGGCGGCTAAAAAAGATAAAAAAGTTCTAGTTTTAGAGAAATCTAATAAAGTTGCCAAGAAAATATTAATGTCTGGAGGCGGCAGATGTAATTTCACCAATCAATTCACATCTCCTGAAAATTTCTTATCTAAAAATAGTCATTTTTGTAAATCTGCTTTATCTCAATATACAGCTGATGATTTTATAGATATGGTTAAAAATCATAATATTGATTATGAGACAAGAAAACACGGTCAGCTTTTTTGTATTAATTCTTCCAAAGATATTGTCGAGATGTTAGTTAATGAATGTGACAAATATAAAGTTAATATTATAACTAATGCCTCTACTTCAATAATTCAATATCACGAAGACAAAAAAGTCTATAAATTGAATACCAAAATTGAAAACAAAAAAGACAGCTATTCTATAGATCTTAGCTCATCTTCATTGATTGTTGCAACTGGAGGTCTTTCAGTGCCAACCCTAGGCGGAAGTGGTTTTGGATATGATATTGCTAAGCAATTCAATTTAGAGGTTACGGAACTTCAAGCAGGACTTGTTCCTTTTATGTTTAGTGATTCCACTAAAGATTTTTGCTCATCATTATCGGGTGTCTCGCATAAGGTGAATGTATCTTGTAACAATAAAACTTTTAGCGAAGATATTCTATTTACTCATAGGGGTTTAAGCGGACCAGTGATATTACAAATTTCTAATTATTGGAAACTCGGTGATTCATTAAAAATAAATCTTTTACCTGAAAAAATAGCATCTGATTATATTAAGGAAATAAAAACTAATAATCCTAAACAATTATTAAAATCTATTTTAACTCCTTTAATGCCCAAGGCATTAGTTGCAGAATTAGAAATACTATTATGGAATAACTTTAAATCTAAACAAATTGGTGAATGGCCAAATACCCAAATAGAAAAAATTGGTAATCTTCTTAATAATTGGACTCTTAAACCAGCTGCTACAGAGGGATATAGAACAGCTGAAGTGACTCTGGGAGGTGTCAATACAGACTATATAAGTTCTAAAACCATGGAAGTTAAGAACCAGAAAGGTTTATATTTTATTGGCGAGGTTCTTGATGTAACAGGTCATCTGGGTGGTTTTAATTTTCAATGGGCGTGGGCCTCTGCTTATGTTGCTGGAAATGACATCTAGCGCTTAGTAAATCTTCTGATACACTAGCTTTTTTACGATCTCACAATGCTTTCATTTAATAATTTAGAACTAGTTCTTGGCGGTAAAACATTATTTGATGATGTTTCATTAACCATTCATCATCATCAAAAAGTTGGTCTTATTGGTGCAAATGGAACTGGTAAAACTAGCCTTTTTAAAGTTATAAAAAAAGAAATTGAAGTTGATCAAAGCTCTGTTAGTTATCCAAATGATTTAAGAATATCTTATCTCGCTCAAGAGGTACCAGCATCAGATGAAATCGCACTTCAATATGTATTATCTGGTGATTACATGCTTCTTGAGATTCAGCATGAAATTGAATTAGCTGAAAAAGAAGAAAAATTTGAAATTCTTGCAGAGCTTTATGAGACATATAGTGCCCTGGATGGATATTCTGCAAAATCAAAAGCAGAACAATTAATGGTAGGTTTAGGGTTTAAGTCTGAAGATTTTAATAAACCTTTAAAGGACTTCTCTGGAGGTTGGAGAGTTAGACTTAATTTAGCTAAGACATTGATGCAGCCATCTGATCTTATGCTGCTTGATGAGCCAACAAACCATTTAGATTTAGATGCAATCCTTTGGCTGTCTAATTGGATTAAATCATTTCCAGGCGCATTAATATTAATTTCACACGATAGAGATTTTTTAGATGATTGCGTGTCATTTATAGCTCATTTATACCATCAATCAATAGAGTTATATTCTGGTAACTTTACTCAATTTGAAATTCTTAGAGCTGCAAAACTGGCAGAGATACAAAGTAATTATGTAAAACAACAAAAAGAAGTTGCTCACATGCAAAGCTTTATTAATAGGTTTAAAGCCAAAGCTACAAAAGCAAGACAAGCTCAAAGTAGGGTTAAGGCACTAGAAAAGATGGAGTTAATTGCTCCTGCACATATTGATTCACCATTTAATTTTACTATTTCTGAAACAGAAAAAATTTCAAATCCTCTGATTTCATTGTCTGATAGTAGTCTCGGATATAATACACCCATCCTTTCAATGGTTAATTTATCAATTGCTCCTGGAGATAGAATTGGTTTATTAGGTCCAAATGGCGCTGGCAAATCTACTTTAATAAAAAGCATTGTTGGAAGTATTTCTCTAATAGATGGCCAAAGAGAGGCAGGAACTAATTTTAAGGTTGGTTATTTCTCTCAACATCAGGTCGATGATTTAGATTTATCTATATCAGCATTTACTCATATTCAAAGACTTGATGAAACACAAACAGAGAAACAAATAAGAACTTACCTTGGAGGATTTAATTTTAAAGGTGATAAAGTTAAAGATCCTATTCATCTTTTTTCAGGTGGTGAGAAAGCACGACTAGCTTTTGCTATTATTTCTTATCAAAAACCTAATATTCTTTTAATGGACGAGCCAACAAACCATTTAGATATGGAGATGAGGCATGCCCTAACGATAGCATTACAAACTTTTAGGGGTGCTATCTTGCTTATCTCTCATGATAGACATTTATTAAATAGCTCAGTTGATCATTTTTATTTAGTTGATAATGGCAGAGTAGATATATTTAATGGCGATTTAAATGATTACAAAAATTATATTTTAGATATCAAATCAAGTGATATAAAAGAAACGAAGAAAAAAGTTAAAAGTTCAAAAGATAACAAGGAAGATAACAGTAAATTAATTAAATCCTTAAATATAGAGATATCTAAATTAGAAAAAAGATTATTAAGACTTAATACTAAATTAGATGAGGCAAACTTAAAGCTTGCTGATCCTGACTTATACAAAGATGATTCATCAGATAATTTACAGGACTTAATCAGAAATCAACTGGAGTTATCTAACGAAGTTGAACTTGCTGATCAAGAATGGATGGATAAAGTAACTCATTTGGAAACTTTATCTTAAAGAGAATGGCGCGCCCGGAGAGATTCGAACTCCCGACCCCTTGGTTCGTAGCCAAGTACTCTATCCAGCTGAGCTACGGGCGCTTAGTTTGAAAACGCATTATAGCCATATTTCAAAATTAACGATAATAGGAGTTATTAATCTCGAAATTTATATGTCTATTCTAAGTTTAATTATTTGATTTTTACCAATATGTTGATTTTTCTTTTCTAAAGTTTCTTTTCATGTAACTTAATTGTTGCATTCTCTGTTTATGCTTTTGTTTTTTAATTGGAGATAATTAATGAACAAACTTTTTAAAATTGCTTTTTCAACATCTATTTTCTTTTTTTCTTTAACAATTGATGCTGCATCAAGAGATACAATAAAAATAGTAGGCTCTTCAACAGTTTATCCATTTGCAACTGTTGTGGCTGAAAGATTTGGAAAAAAAACAATTTACAATACACCTGTAATTGAATCAACTGGTTCAGGCGGTGGTTTAAAACTTTTCTGTAAAGGAATTGGAATAGAGCATCCAGATATTACTAATGCTTCAAGAAGAATTAAACAAAGCGAAATAGATAGTTGCGCTGCAGCTGGTATTACCGAAATAACAGAAATTAAAATAGGATATGACGGTATAGTAATTGCTAATTCAAGACAAGGTCAAAAATTAAGCTTAACCAAACGCCAAATTTTTCTAGCATTAACTCCAATGGTACCTAATCCAAATGGCGAAGAAGTTCTTGTAAAAAATCCATATAAGACATGGAAAGATGTAGATCCAACATTACCAAATATCGATATTGAAGTTCTTGGACCACCTCCTTCATCAGGAACTAGAGATGCTTTTGCAGAATTAGCCATGGAAGGTGGTTGTAAGACTTTTAAATGGTTGGCTGATATAAAGAAACAAGATGAAAATAAATACAAAAGTATATGTAGATCAGTAAGAGAAGATGGACCATACATTGAAGTAGGTGAAAATGATAATTTGATAGTATCAAAACTTAATGCCAATCCAAATTCATTAGGGGTTTTTGGTTACAGTTTTTTAGATCAAAACTCAGATACTATTCAGGGATCAATGGTTGATGGCGCATATCCAACTTTTGAAAATATTGCAGATGGCTCCTATAAAGTATCTAGACCATTATATTTTTATATAAAGAATGCTCATGCAGCATCTATTCCAGGAATTAAGGAATATGTTAGAGAATTTACAAGTAGAGGCGCAATTGGCCAAACAGGTTATCTAACTGATAAAGGATTAATTCCTATGCCAAATAATGAATATAAAGAATTTTCAGCAGCTGGAAAAAAATTAATACCACTTAAGACTTTATAGGAACTTTAGGATGAATCAAAATTAGTAATTTTTGTAAAGATAATCTTATGTACGAATGCCTATTTATTAGGCATTCGTGTATTTTTAGGAATTAAATATGTTTAATTATTTATTTGTTGTATTAATAGTTGTTACTATTTTTATATACTTTTATTCCAAAAAATATTCTATAAAGATCAGAAATCAGAGTGGTTATTTACATTCATTACCACAATATTATGGGTTTTATGCAAGTTTATGGTTTTTAATTCCATCTCTTATTATTATTGGTCTATACCTCATTTTTGCTGAATCTTTTGTCACCTCAACCCTTATTAAATCGCTGCCTAATAATATAAAAAACCTCCCAGTCAATGAATTAAATCTTGTTGTAAATGATATTAAAAATTTAGCTGTAGGTAATATTGCAAATAGCTCATCTTTTACAGGAATAAATGAGGCTGCAAATTTTTATAATGAACAGTATGAATTGATAGATAAAGTTGTTTTTTATAGTTCATTGATAATGGGGTTATTAACTTTTACTTATGCATATAAAACAATTTCATCATCATATAGAGCAAGAAATTTTATTGAAAGTGCAATACATATTTTATTATTTGGATCAGCTGTAATTGCAATTTTTGTTACAGCAGGAATTTTGCTTTCTGTATTATTTGAGGCTTTAAGGTTTTTTGATGTAATAAATTTTTCTGAATTTTTATTTGGTTTAAGTTGGAGTCCTCAAATGGCTATTAGAGAGGGTCAAGTTGGATCGTCTGGCTTATTTGGAGCAGTTCCCTTATTTGCAGGAACAATACTTATTTCATTAATTGCTTTAATATTAGCAGTGCCTATTGGCTTATTAACAGCAATTTACTTATCTGAATATGCTGATACAAAAGTAAGAGCAATTACAAAACCAATTTTAGAAATCTTATCTGGTATTCCAACAGTTGTTTATGGTTTTTTTGCTGTTATTACTGTTGCTCCATTTATTAGAAATACAGGTTCTTTTTTGGGTCTAGATATTGCCTCAGAAAGTGCTCTGGGAGTTGGTTTAGTTATGGGAATTATGATTATTCCTCTCGTTTCTTCTCTATCAGATGATGTAATTTCTAGTGTTCCACAATCTATGAGAGAAGGTTCATATGGATTGGGTGCAACAAAATCCGAAACTATTAAGAAAGTAATTCTACCGGCTGCCTTGCCTGGCATAATAGGTGGTATTCTTTTGGCTGCTTCGCGAGCAATTGGTGAAACAATGATTGTAGTTATGGCTGCAGGCTTGTCAGCCAAACTCTCATTTAATCCAATTGACGCAGTCACAACAGTTACCGTGCAGATTGTTACTTTATTAACAGGAGACCAAGAATTCGATAGTCCAAAGACATTGGCAGCATTTGCTCTCGGATTAACATTATTTGTCTTTACATTATTTCTGAATTTTATAGCACTAAAAATCGTTAGAAAATATAGAGAACAATATGAGTAATACATCAATAACTGAAATAGTTAACAAAAATCTACAAACTAGATATAAAAAAGAGGCTAGATTTAGAAGATATGGACAGTTGAGTATTTTTATAGCTGTAACATTTTTATTTATTTTCTTTACTAGCATTATTTCAAAAGGATATTCTGCTTTCTATCAGGCTGAAATTTTTTTAAAAATTGAACTTCAACAAGAATTTATAGATCCAGATAATACAAATGATTTAGAAGAGATCAGATATGGTGATTTTGATGGAATTATCAATGAATCTTTATATTCCTTATTTCCAGAAATAACTAAGAGATCTGATAAAAGAGAATTAAGAGACTTAATGAGCTCTGGAGCTTCAATTAAAATTCAGCAGCTTGTTTTAGAAGATCTCTCATTAATTGGAAAAACCATTAATATTTGGTTGCCCCTAGATGATGAAGTAGATATGTTGATAAAAGGTAACATAGACGTCAATCTGCCTGAGCAATCAAGAAGAATATCAGACCTTCAAATTAGTTCTATCGAAACTTTACAGACTCAAGGCCTGATTAAAAATAAATTTAATAAAACTTTATTTGTATCTGGAGATTCTAGAGAATCTGAACAAGCTGGTATTTTGGGTGCACTGGTAGGTTCTGCGCTAATGCTAACCATTACTTTTCTAATTGCATTTCCACTTGGAGTTTCTGCAGCAATATATTTAGAGGAATTTGCACCAAAAAATAGGTTTATTGATTTTATTGAGGTAAACATTAACAATTTAGCAGCTGTACCATCAATTATTTATGGTTTATTAGGACTTGCTGTATTTATAAATTATGCTGGCATGCCACGTTCTGCTCCATTAGTTGGTGGTTTAGTTTTAGCACTAATGACTTTTCCAGTGATCATTATTGCTGCCAGAGCTTCTTTGCAGTCTGTTCCACCTAGTATTAGAGATGCAGCTTTGGGTGTGGGCGCATCAAAAATGCAAAGCATATTTGATCATATACTTCCTTTAGCTTTACCAGGCATTCTTACTGGATCTATTATTGGAATGGCTAGAGCTTTAGGTGAATCAGCGCCTTTAATTATGATTGGAATGGTCGCATTTGTAGTTGATATACCAACGTCACCTTTGGATTCATCTGCTGCTCTTCCAGTTCAAGTTTATCTCTGGGCAGATTCACCAGAAAGAGGCTTTGCAGAAAAGACATCTGCAGCAATAATGGTTTTATTGATGTTTTTGCTTCTAATGAACTCATTAGCAATATGGTTGAGAAATAAATATGAGATTAAATGGTAATAGATATGATTAATGACGATTTTAAAACACTAGGTAATACAGAAACTTCTAATAAGGTAGTTATGTCAGTTAAAAACTGCAACGTTTTTTATGGAGATAATCAAGCTTTAAATGATATTAATATTGAAGTTGGAAGATCTGAAGTTTTAGCTTTAATTGGTCCTTCAGGTTGTGGTAAATCAACTTTTCTTAGATGTTTAAATAGGTTAAACGACACCATTGATTCATGCCGAGTTAGTGGAAAGATACATTTAGAGGAAGAAGACATATATTCAGGTGAAATTGATGTAGTTATGTTAAGAGCAAGAGTTGGAATGGTATTTCAAAAGCCTAATCCATTTCCTAAGTCTATTTATGACAATGTAGCTTATGGTCCAAAAATTCATGGCATTACAACCTCTAAAGAAGAATTAGATGAATTAGTAGAAGTATCATTAGAGAAGGCAGGTTTGCTAGATGAAGTTAAAGATAGACTTCATACACCGGGAACAGCCCTTTCAGGAGGCCAACAGCAAAGACTATGTATAGCTAGAGCGATTGCTATCAAACCAGATGTTATATTAATGGATGAACCTTGTTCAGCATTAGATCCTATCGCTACAGAAAAGATTGAAGATTTAATTAATGAGTTAAAAGAAAATTATGCAATAGTTATGGTTACTCATTCTATGAGCCAAGCTGCAAGGGTATCTCAAAGAGCTGCATATTTTCATTTAGGAAATTTAATTGAAGTTAACGATACTGAGAAAATTTTTAATGACCCAGAACATGAATTGACTAAAAATTATATTTCTGGAAGAACGGGTTAAATAATTAGTATTCTTAAATTTTACGGGCTTCCTCAGGAAGCATTACAGGTATTCCATCTTTAACAGGATAAGCTAGCCCAGCTTCAGTTGAAATAAGTTCATTAGCCTCTTTATCATACTCAAGAGGTTTTTTTGAAACAGGACATACTAATATATCTAGTAATTTTTGATCTAAAATGGTCATATTTTTGAAGTATACATTAGGATTTATTTAGATTATATATGTTATTGTTATCGCATATAAGATATGCGATTAAATCAATGGACAATCTTACTATACAAGCATTAAAGGAATTTCCGCTTAATTCAGCCAGGAGATAACTTAAGTTCAATTATTTTAGAATCTTCAAACATAATGAATTATATTGATGATGGAGATGATGATACTATATTGCACAAAAAGTGGTTTCAAAATCTGAAAATAGGTATAAAAATTTATTAGAAATTAATCCTCTCAAAAAGGCTATAAATTTAGGAAATAGTTTAAATAGAGATCCAGCATTTATTCAATTAATATTAAATGAATCTAATGAAATATTAGTACAGAAAAAAATGTAATTATTGTTGAGCATAAACTTGGATTTATAAATATTAATGCTGGCATTGATCGTTCTAATATTCCAGAAAATAAAAATTTAGTACTTTTGCTTCCAGAAGATCCAATACAAAAAGTGCAAATGATATTTCATCAAATATATACACAGATAGTAAAGATATTTCTGTAATTATTACAGACTCTATGACTAGGCCATATAGATCTGGAGTTACGAATTTTGCATTAGCCAGTTCAAATATTCAAAGTCTTATAGATTTAAAGGGTGAGAAAGATATTTATGGAAATACATTGCATGCTACTGAGATTGCTATTGCTGATGAGTTAGCTGCTGCTGCAGGGTTATTGATGGGTCAAGGCAATGATGGATGAAACCAATAGTGATTATTAGAGGGTTTTGATAGAACAAATTATTCCGTAAAAAATGATGCATATGACTTAATTGTAAACAAAGAAGACGACTTGTATACCGTTCAGCTCATTTACTTATAATTTATAATCATGAATATGAAATTTAGCTTAAATCTTAAATAAAATAGCTTTAGTTAAGAAATGCTAGGGGAGAAAATAATCCTTCATTAGAGGATTATGCAATCAAAGCAATTGATCTTGGTGTTGATGGTCTCACTTTACACCCAAGGCCGGATCACAGGCATGCAACAAGCGAAGATGTGATTTCTTTGGGTAAAATATGTAAAGAAAGAGATGTGGAGTTCAATATTGAAGGCAATCCATTTTCTGAGCCTGCAGATCCTTTTCAGGGCTATGTAAACTTGGTAAATGCATGTCAGCCAGACCAAGCAACCCTTGTTCCAGACCTTCCCAATCAGATAACTTCAGATCATGGATGGGAGAGTGGCGATCATGATGATAATCTAATTAACGTAATAAAGAATTTAAATAGTCTTTGTAAAAATACATCAATCAGTTTGTTTGTAGATAATTTAAAAAATAATAATACAAATTTAGATTCTATAGATTACGCACTTAAAGTTGGAGCCAACACTATTGAAATTCACACCGGTGAATTTGCAAAGTTAATTGATTTAAATGATCTTACTATAAACACCAAATTAGAAGAATTAATTTATGGAGCAAAAGATAAAGATTTAATGGTTAATGCAGGACATGATTTGAATTTAATTAACCTACCTCATTTAGTAAGTATTGGTGGTGTAAATGAAGTATCTATTGGTCATGCAATTGTAGTTGATGCCTTGAATTATGGCTTTGAAGACACTATAAAGAGGTATATAGAAGTTATTAAGGGATAAATATGACAATCGAAGAAAAATTAAAGCAACAAATCAAAGAGAATGATATTTTAATTTATATGAAGGGCACACCTTATGAGCCTCAATGTGGTTTTTCTGCAAAAACAGTTCAAGCATTGATCGAATGTGATGCAAAATTTTCATATGTTGATGTCATAGAAAATAATGATGTTAGAACAACTTTACCATCTGTATCAGATTGGCCAACTTTCCCTCAAGTCTTCATCAAGGGTGAGTTAATTGGTGGTGCAGATATTGTTACCCAAATGCATGAGTCAGGAGACTTACAGAAAGCAATTGATGACGCTAGCTAATTTTTATTAAAGTCATTTATTATTTTACAAAAGACTTTAGCAGTAACATCAGAGTCATATGCAGCTGAGTGAGCTTCCTTTGAATCATAATCAATCTTTAAAGATTCACATATTCTAGCTAGTACTGTTTGGTTTGTAGCTAAAGCACCTAAGGTAACTGTATCTAATACAGAAAATGGATGAAAAGGGGATCTTTTAATATTATTTCTTTTAACTGCCGCATTTAAAAATGAATTATCAAAATGAGCGTTATGACCAACTAATATAGCTCTAGAGCACTCGTATTTATTTTTAGTTTTATTAATAATTTTAAACAGTTCTTTTAAGGCATATTCTTCTTCAACCGCATTCCTTAAAGGATGACCAAGTTTAATTTTTGTAAATTCTAATGACTCATCCTCAACTACAGTCCCTTCAAAAGGGTTGAGATGATATCTAAATGTTTCTCCAACCAACAGCTCATCATTTTCTTCTTCTATTAGTGTTATAGCTATTTCTAAAATTGCATTTGCTTTAGAATCAAAGCCTCCTGTTTCAAGATCTACGACAACTGGTAAATATTTTCTAAATCTATCTTTTAACATTAGTCAGATTTATTTTTAACAAAATTTTCTAGCAAACTTTCATCAAACTTATGTAAGTTTTGTAAATCATTTTTTGTAATATTAACTTGCATATCATTAAGATTTTCTGATTTGTTGATACCTCTATTCTCAATTTGATTATTTATAAATTTGCTAATATTTAAATTTTCATTCGAAAAATTTTTTAGCTTTGATCTTTTTTTAGTATTTGTAGTTTCTTTTAAATTATAAAAAAATTGAGACGAATCTCTTTGTTGTTTTATTTGATCTTCAGGTACTGAAACAATTTCTATGCAGTCTACAGGGCATGGCTCAATACATAATTCACAACCTGTACATATATCATCAATAATTGAATGCATCATATTGGCTGATCCAACAATTGCATCAACTGGACATGCATCTATACATTTTTTACATCCAATGCATTCGTCCTCAACAATAGTCACTTTTTGACTATTGATAGTCGGACCATAATCTAAATTTACTTTAGAAATTTTTTTATCAAGTAACTGATTTAATTTATTAAGAGTTTCTTGCCCACCAGGAACACATCTATCATGAGGATTACCGTCAACTATTGCTTGAGCATACTGCATGCAGCCAGGTGTATCGCATCTACCACATTGAATCTGAGGTAATTCTTTATGTATAAGGTTAATTAATTCCAATTTTATTTTTCTTTAACGCCTAGTTTCTCTTGAAGTTTCGAATTGGAAGTTGTGTAACCAAAGGGAACTCTTTCACCTGGATAGATTCTTTTGTAGGCTTCTTGAACTGCAAGAGTGGTCTCATGGAAACCAGATAGAATAAGATCTAATTTACCTGGATAGTCGTTGATATCACCAACAGCAAAAATCCCTTCCACAGATGTTTGATAGTTTTCAGTATTTACTGATATTTTTTTACCACTTAAATCAAGATTCCATTCAAGAATAGGACCTAGTTTTTTATTAAGACCAAATAAGAAGAGCAATTCATCAGCACTATGATGCTCAATTTCATTGGTATCAAAATTTTTCAGAGTGACACCCTGAACTTTATCTGACCCCTCAATGCCATCAATAAGATAAGGAGTCAAAAGTTTAACTTTTCCAGAAGCTACAAGTTCTCTCATCTTTTCTTCAGAGTGAAGGGCGCCTCTAAATACATCTCTTCTATGAACAAGCGAGAGACTTTTGGCTTTTTCTGCAAGATCTATTGTCCAATCTAAAGCAGAATCACCACCACCAAATATAAAGATATCTTTATTTTCATATAAAGATTTTGATCGAACAGCATAAGTAACACCTTTATTTAAAAATTTATCTGGCTCACTAATGTTAGCAGGTCTTCTTGGTTCAAAAGAGCCAGCACCTGCAGCTATAAAGATATTTTTTGTAATAAATTTAGTAGATTCGTTTGTTTCTATTTCCCAAAACTTACTATCCTCATGATCAATTTCATTTATTAGCTCAACTCTTTCATTTAAAACTAGTTCATAATTAAATGGCTCAATCTGTTTAAGCAGAGCATCAACATGCTCTTGAGCTGTTTGAAATGGCACTCCTGGAATATCATAAATTGGTTTTTCTGGATAAAGTTCAGCACATTGGCCACCAGGCTTATCTAAGTTATCTATAAGAACACAATTTAATCCTAGCAAGCCTGCCTCAAATACAGTAAAGAGGCCTACAGGTCCTGCTCCAATTACTACAATATCTACTTCTTTTGCCATTATTTTACTCTTAAGCCTGGAGTAGCACCGGAATCTGGTGAGATGAGATATATTCCTTCGTCATCACTAGATGCTAAAACCATACCCTCTGAAAGACCAAATTTCATCTGTCTTGGTGCCAAATTACTTACTAAAATTACCATTTTACCTACAATGCTTTCGGGGTCGTAAGCTTTTTTAATACCTGCAAAGACATTTCTTTCACCAAGATCGCCAACATCTAAAGTAAGTTGTAAAAGTTTGTCAGCACCATCAACGTGAGAAGCGTTTTTAATTTTTGCAACTCTTAAATCAATATCAGCAAACTGATCAATATTTATATAATTTTCTTCTTCACTCATTGGTTTTTCCTCTGGGATTACAATAGGTTCAAGTCTTTTCAATAAAGGTTTGTACTTATTAATATTATTTTTTAAATATAATTCAATATCATTAAATGATTGCTTTTCTTGATTTAAAAACTTAAAAGCTTCTTTGGTTATATTTGGAATAATAGGACTCAGGTAGATTGATAAAATATTAAAAACATTTAAGGCAGTTGTTGCAATTTGAGCAGCTTCGTCGATATCTTTTTTCCATGGCGTATTGTCATTTATATATTTATTTGTTAAATCAGCAATATCCATTATTAATCTAACAGCCTTAGAGTAGTTTCTAGATTCAAAACATGCTTCTATAGCTTCTTTTTGGTTAATTGCTTTTTCTATAAGCTCATTATCAAAAGTACTTGAAAGGGCGTTTGAATTCTTTTCTATAAATGAAGAACATCTGCTAGCTATATTTAAGTATTTACCAACTAAATCTGAATTTATTCTTTTAACATAATCTTCAAAATTTAAATCTATGTCTTCAACCTTGTCATTTAGTTTGGCTGCAAAATAGTACCTTAATGTTTCAGGATCACAAAGATCAGCAAATTCTTTTGCCAGTATTCCTGTGCCCTTAGATTTAGACATTTTTTCACCATTAATGGTTAAAAAACCATGAACATATATTCCGTTTGGTAGTTTTAAATCGGACCCACTTAATAAAGCAGGCCAAAATAAACCATGGAAATAAGAAATATCTTTTCCAATAAAGTGATAAATTTCATAATCTGAATCAGCAGACCATAAAGAGTCCATATCTTTATTATTTTTTGTAGCCCAATTATCTATAGATGCTATATATCCTATTGGGGCATCAAGCCATACATAAAAGTATTTATCCTCTTCTTCTGGTATTTTAAAGCCAAAATATGGAGCATCTCTCGATATATCCCATTGATGCAGGTCATCGTTAAGCCATTCACTGAGCTTATTGGTAATAGGTTTTTGAAGATCAGCTGAAGCCAAGAAATTCTTTAAAACATCTAATTTTTTGGGCAGATCAAAAAATACATGCTCACTTTCTTTGTTTATAGGTTTTGTACCTGATATCGCAGATACAGGATCTTTAAGTTCACTAACATCATATGTGGCCCCGCATTTAGTGCATCCATCTCCATATTGATCTGAAGCTTCGCATTTAGGGCAGGTACCTTTTACAAATCTATCTGAAAGAAACATAGATTCAGCTTCATCAAATAACTGATTGATAGTTTTTCTTGTAATTAAGTTATTTTCTTTAGCTTTTAAGTAAATTTTTTCAGAATATTTTTTATTCTCATCTGAATGTGTTGTGTGATAATTTGTAAAATTAATATCATAAAGCTTATAGGTCTCTTCATGATCCCTTTGAACATCTTTAATCAAATCCTCTGGAGATATGCCTAATTCTTTAGCTTTTAGCATAACTGGGGTTCCATGCGTATCATCAGCACAGAAAAACAAACACTCATTACCAGATTTGTTTTGAAACCTTGACCATATATCAGTTTGAACTGCTTCCAAAATATGGCCAAGATGAAGCGAAGCATTTGCATATGGCAAAGCTTGGGTCACTATAATTTTTCTTGTTTTATTTGTAGTTGAGCTCATATATAACCTGTATTATATGTGAAAAAACAAACCATATGGCTATAAAGAAAATAATCGCTGTTGCTTCTGCAAAGGGAGGAGTTGGTAAGAGCTCTCTAACAGCTGCGATTGCAATTGAAAAAGCAAAAAGTTTTCAAGTCGGGGTTCTTGATGCAGATATCTATGGCCCAAACCAACATCTACTCTTCGGTATAGAAAATATTAAACCAGAAATTATTCAGATAGATGGCAAAAAATATTTTAAGCCAATAATTTCTCATAACGTAAAACTTAATTCAATGGGTTTTATTCTTGATTCAGATAAAGCTGCTTTATGGAGAGGCCCAATGCTAAGTGGGGCTATTAAACAATTAATTCACTCAACAGATTGGGGTGACTTAGATTATTTATTTATAGATATGCCTCCAGGAACAGGCGATGCTTATTTGACCATTAGCTCTGAAATCAAACCTGACAATTCCTTATTGATCACAACTCCAAATAAATTAGCAGTCCATGACTTAATCAAGTCTGTAGAGGTATTTAATAAATTAGATATAAATATATTAGGTTATGTAGAGAATAATATTTCAAATAAAAAAATATCATATGACTTTAAACTCATTGATGATCTGAATATTAAAAAATTGGCATCAATAGATTTTAATGAATCAATTTATGAATTTAATCCAAAAAAGATACACGATTCTATTAAGGATTTAGCCTCCATTCTTTAATCACTAGTATAATTATTCTATGTTTCGTATTTTATTAGTCTCCTTTTTAAGCGTTTCCTTAATTCATGCTGAGGATATTAATGACCCTTTTGAAGACATTAATCGTATTACTTTTAAATTTAATGAATCTTTAGATAATAATTTTTTAAAGCCTGTGGCTCTAACATATTCAAAAACTCCCAAACCTATTAAAAAAGGTATTTCTAATTTTTTTGACAATTTAGAAGAGATTGAAACTTCTGTTAACCAAATTCTTCAAGGTAAACCAAAGTTAGCTATTAATGATTTTTCAAGATTTATAATTAATAGCACCATTGGACTTGGTGGCTTTTTAGATGTTGCAACAAAAATAGGATTAACTCGACATGAGGAAGAGTTTGATCAAACGCTTGCTCTATGGGGTGTTCCGTCAGGTCCTTATATAATGTTACCTGGGTTGGGTCCATCAACCTTGCGAGATACATTGGCTCGACCTTTTTCATCTTTCTTATCGGTTACATTCCATATGACAGAGTCGGATGTAAATTTAGCACTTAAAGGAATGGACGCGCTAGAGACTAGAGAAAGACTATTAGAAATAGAGTCTTTGATATATGGTGATAGATATAACTTTGTTAGAGATTCATATTTTCAGTATATGAATTATGAAATTAATGATGGTGTTGATGTTGAGGATGAGTTTATAGACGATATGGATGATTTATTAATAGAACAATAAATCTTCTAATTCTTGTCTGTGAGCTCCAATTGATTCTTTTTTGATTACTTCTAAGATTTTTATTCTAAAAGTTTTAGCATACTTATCACCTCTTGATAGCCCAAAAAGATGTTTCATCATTCTTGAGAGGTCATGGCCTTGATTAAGCTTATCTTCTACATAATCTAAATATTGATTTAGTATTATTTTTTTTGATTTTTTGGACTCAGGTTCTCCATATATTTGAGCATCTATGTCTTGAATTAAAAATGGATTTTCATAAGCAGCTCTTCCAATCATAACTCCATCGACATGCCTTAAATGCTCATGGCAATCAGTAATAGTTTTTATACCACCATTAATAACTATATCTAGCTCAGGAAAGTCTTTTTTTAATTGATAGACATAATCATATTTCAATGGTGGTATATGTCTGTTTTGTCTTGGGCTCAAGCCTTTTAAGATTCCGTTCCTAGCATGAATAATAAAATGATTAATTCCAGAGTTTTTAACTATCTCGACAAAATTATATAAAAATTCATATTCTTCATGATCATCAATTCCAAGTCTGCATTTGATTGAAACTGGAATGGAAACATTATTTTGCATTGCACTTAGACATTCAGCAACATGATTTGGTTCAAGCATTAAACATGCACCAAATCTTCCTTTTTGCACTCGATCAGACGGGCATCCGACATTAAGATTTATTTCATCATATCCATAATCTTCTGCAATTTTTGAGGATTCAACTAGATCATTAATGTCTGAACCGCCAAGCTGAACAGCTACGGGATGCTCTTCTTGATTAAATTCTAATTGATGAAAGCATTTGCCATATAAAATAGCTCCTGTTGTGACCATCTCAGTATAGAGAAACACTTTTTTTGAAATTAGTCTCAACAAATATCTGTCATGCATGTCTGTATACTGCATCATTGGAGCAATCGATGCCTTATGAGAATCCGAATAAGACATTATTACAACAAATAGATAATAGAAAGAAATCCTACTATTGAAAGCACAATGGTGTAGGGTAGTGCCATCAGTACCATTCTCATATATGAAAGATTTATTAGAGGTGCTAATGATGAGGTTAATAAGAATAAAAATGCAGCCTGTCCATTAGGTGTGGCTATACTTGGTATATTAGTCCCTGTATTTATTGCAACAGCCAGAAGATCAAATTGCTCTCTAGTAATAACGTCACTATCAAGAGCAGCTTTAACTTCGTTTATGTATATTGTTGCTACAAAGACATTATCACTAATTGCAGAAAGAAAACCGTTTGCTACAAAAAATAGTGGTGGTTGGACTTCTAAAGATTGTGATAGTACATAGGTAATAACTGGTAAAAAAAGTTGTTGGTCGTTAATCACGCTTACTATTGCAAAAAATACAGCTAAAAGTGCTGTAAAGGGAAGAGCTTCATGAAATGCTTCACCAAGATTATGTTCTTCGGTTATTCCCTTAAAAGCAGTAAGAAGAATTATCACAGCTAAACCAATTAGCCCAACTGCAGCTACATGAAATGCTAGTGCAAGAACAAGGAATAGAGCTACACACATTTCGATAAATAATTCTGTTTTTTGCTCTAAAGTAGTATTTTCAGTTTCGTATTTATCAAAATCATTAAAAACATTTCTCACAGTTGCAGGTAATTGACTGCCAAAACCAGCAATTGAAAACTTTTCTATAAAATAGCATGTACATAAGCCTGCAACAAAAACAGGCATAGTCACGGGAGCCATCCTGATAAAAAATTCTATAAACTCCCATCCTGCAACCTTGGCTATTAATAAGTTTTGAGGTTCACCTACAATAGTACAAACTCCACCAAGAGCAGTACCAACTGCACCATGCATTACTAAATCTCTCAAGAATGCTTTAAATTTTTCTAAATCTTCTATGCTGACACTGCTTAAAGAAGAATTATCATTATAGTTATGAGATAAATCACTAAAATTTTTACCAGATGAAACAGTATGATAGATCCTATAAAAACCAATGGTTACACCTATTAAAACCGCAGTCACTGTCAATGCATCAAGAAAAGCAGATAGAATGGCTGCTGAAAAACAAAACATTAATGAAAGGTTTATCTTTGAATTAACTTTGAGTAGCAATTTTGTAAATATTGCTAACATTAAGTTTTTCATGAAATAGATACCAGCTACCATAAAAATTAAAAGAAGAATTACTTCAAGATTATGCTCAATTTCATAATAAATTCCTTTTGTGGTTGTAAGACCAAGAACTATAGCTTGGATAGCAAGAAGGCCTCCTGGTTGAAGAGGGTAGCATTTAAGTGCTAAAGCTAGAGTAAATATGAATTCAAGTAATAGCATCCAACCAACAATAAAATTACCATTCAAGCCAAATGAATTAAAAAGTATTAAAGCTATTGGATTAATTAATAAGAAAGTTACAATAGTTTTCTTATACCAAATTGGTGAATTACCTAAAAACAGTTTTTGTATTACGCTGATCATATATAAATTTAATTAATAAGTTGTATGCATTTTAAAAGATTTTTTAACATTAAACCCGATATTCCGAATCTATTCATTATTTTTAATAATAATAAAGTAATTTATGACTTGAATGATAAGACTTATCTTTTAAATTCTTCTTTTTTAAATTTTATTAATTATAATTTCAAAAAAATTGGTATCGCTGAAGATAATGGTATCAATATTTATGCTGTTGATGTTACTGATGAGTTATTTAATTTATCAGATCAAGGTTATCCATCTCTTGTTGAATATGATCTAAGACATTTAATGTCAACCTTAAATGAAGCTGAAATGAATTTGGTTGGAAGGGCTAATCAATTATTGCATTGGCTAAAAAGTAATACCCATTGTGGTTATTGTGGCTCATTAAAGATTTTTCATGAAAAAGAAGAAGCTATGTTTTGTAAGTGTAATAACATCATGACTTATCCTACTATTTCACCATGCGTACTTGCTTTAATAAAAAAAGATAATCAGATCCTGCTTGCAAGAAATGCACTTTTTCCTGAGGGCTTATATAGTTCTTTAGCAGGGTTTATAGAGGTCTCTGAAACTGCAGAAGAAACGGTTAAAAGAGAAGTGTATGAAGAAGTTGGTTTAAAAGTTACAAATATTAAATATTTTGGAAGTCAGTCATGGCCATTTCCAAGCCAGCTTATGCTTGCATACACTTGTGAATATGAATCAGGTGAAATTCAAGTCGACGGCCATGAAATCGTTGATGCTAAATGGTTCGATATAGACAATCTTCCAAATACACCACCTAGCTCAACACTGTCAGGGCTTCTAATTAACTCTTATATCTCGGGTCATTAGCCGCTCTAGTCGGTATTTCTTTTTTTACTTTAGGCTCTTTTACAATTTCTTTAATAGCAGGTTCTTTCTTAACAGGAATATCTTTTGATTCTGCTTTTACAGGAGCTTTTTTTGGTTCAATTTTTTTAATAGCTTCTTTTTTAGGTTCCTGATTTTTTATTTCAGGTTTAGGTGAAGAATTTATTTTTGCATTATCTTTAAGATCATTTTGTTTTGAGTCAGATACTTTTTTATTATTCTGAACATGTTTTTTATTCTGAACAGGTTTTTTGTTCTGAACAGGTTTTTTGTTCTGATTTATGTTTTTTTGGGCCTTGGCTCTATTCTGGTTTTGTTGCGTATTATTTCTAGGTTTTCTATTACTATTGTGATTATTTTTTTTAGGTTTAGGTTTCGGCTTTTCCTCTTTATCTACACCAGCAATACTTTTAATCCAACCTATAAGACCTTCTTTTTTCTTTTTAGGCATTTTTGGTGGTTTGATTCTATCAACCAAAGGCTTCATTGATTTTGATTGGTTTTTATCATCTCTCCAACTTGTATCAGGTTCAGGACTATTTGGTGTGAGATTATATGAATCAACATTTTTTATATCCGAAGATTTAATTCTAATAACTTTATAATATGGCCTAAACTTATATGGATCTGCTATAACAAGAATCTTAATGTTATTAGTTTTTTCAATATTTATAATGTCATTTCTTTTTTCATTTAATAAATAACTAGCAACATCAGCGGGTACATAAACTTGTATCTCTCCAGTATTATCCTTTGCTGAATCTTCACCAATAATTCTTAAAATTGATTGACCAAGAGACCTAGGGCCCCTAACAAGAACATGTTCAATATCGTATGATTCGTTTAATGATGGTCTTAATCTTTGTCTAGAAACTTCTAATAGACCAAATTTAGAAATACTTGAAACCTGAACCCTTGCTCTGTCAGAATAAACAGCTTTTCTAAAAGCTGCTTCTACTTTTTCTTGATGACCGGTATCAAGCATATCAATGAAATCAATAACTACCAATCCACCAACATCTCTTAACCTCAATTGTCTTGCAATTTCTTTTGCAGCTTCTAGGTTTGTTTTATAGGCAGTATCTTCTATATCCTTGCCTTTTGTAGATCTTGCAGAATTAACATCTACAGCTGTCATTGCCTCGGTAGGGTCTATAACTATAGATCCACCTGAAGATAAAGATATTTCTCTCTGAAATGCTAATTCAATCTGAGATTCTATTTGATATCTATTAAATAAAGGAATTTCTTCTTGATAGAGCATAACCTTATCAGAATGATCAGGTAGAACTGCATCTACGAATTCTTTAGCCTCGTTATATGTTTCTTTGTCATCAATAAGAATTTCTTCTATATCATCTTTAAAATAATCTTTTACTACTCGAACAATTAGTTTGTCATCCCTGTAAATAAGAGAAGGACTTTTAGCGTTAGGTATGTGATTATTGATTTCATCCCAAAGGGCTAATAAATAAGCTAAATCAAGACTGAGCTCCTCACTTGATCTTCCTAGACCATTAGTTCTCACTATAGCGCTCATGTTTTCAGGAATATTTAAAGAATCTAGCGCTGCTTTTATTTGATCTCTTTCTTCGCCACTAATCCTTCTAGATATTCCACCAGATCGTGATGAATTTGGGATTAGAACAATAAACCTACCCGCCAATCCTATTTGAGTCGTTAGAGCCGCTCCTTTAGTTCCTCTCTCTTCCTTAGTTACTTGAACAATTATCTCTTGACCTTCCTCTAAAGTGCATTCATTTTTACCATTTTTATTTTTTTTATAAAACTCATTAGATAGATCTTTTAAAGGAAGAAAGCCGTGTCTTTCAGATCCAAAATTTATAAAAGCAGCATCAAGGCTTGATTCTATTCTTGAAACAGTAGCTTTAAAAATACTACCCTTTAATAAAACTTTATCAGGTGATTCAGTATCAAAATCATATAGTTTTGCACCATCAACTAAAGCAACGCGTAACTCATCTCCATAAGATGAGTTGATTAAAATTCTTTTCATATTATTCTCCCTATTTATAGGAAGATAATGCAGCAGTGTGCTTTGTTAAGCTTCTATCAGTAAGTCTTACTTTGTTTGCTTACATGATTAACCCTACCTAGGGTTGTATTTAAACTGTTGTATATATCTTTCTTTTTACTAAATTTGACTACTTTATCTAGTCATTTAAACGTATATCCTATAGATTTGTCTTATGCCTGTCAAAATATTAGAAGTTAATGACGATAATGATGGAAGAAGAATAGATAATTACTTGATGTCTATTTATAAAAACATTCCAAAATCAAAAATTTATAACATCATAAGAAAGGGTGAGGTTAGAGTTAATTCTGGAAGAGTTAAGCCTAACACTAAAATCAAAACCAAAGATTTGATAAGAATTCCTCCCTACCTTCACAATGATGAAAAAAAAAGTTTTAAGCAATCAATAGATCAAAACTTAAAAAAATCAATTCTCGATAGTATTTTATACGATGACAATAATTTTATTATTATAAATAAACCTTGCGGCATTGCCGTTCATGGAGGTACAAAAAATAACATTGGTGTTATTGATGTCATTAGATTGCTTTATGGAAATTCAATAGACCTTTGTCATCGCATAGATAAAGAAACTTCTGGATGCCTTGTTCTATCAAAAAATAAAAAATCAAATAAGTGGTTCAATAAATTACTTTTAGATAAAAAGATAAAGAAAAAATATTTAGCAATTCTAAAAGGTCATCTTAAAACTAAAAAAGAAATAAAGACTTTAATAACTAAATCTGAAACATCTTCAACAAAATCTTTTATATCTGAGGTAGGGAAAGAATCTGTATCAGTTTTTAATCCCAAACAAAAATTAAATTCATCATGTTTAGTGGAAATTGAGATTTTTACAGGAAGAACACATCAAATTAGAGTTCAGAGTAGTCATATAGGTCATCCGGTACTTAATGATGATAAGTATGGTGATAAAGATTTTAATAAAGAAATTGCTCCTAAAAACATCAGAAGAATGGCCCTTCATTCTTCACAAATCGAATTTTTTGATGCTGATAATAAACTCATATCAATAAACGCAGAATTAGATAATTTATTTTTAAACCTTATAGATGCATTAAAGTAAATTTTTCTACCATTCATAGTATAATTTTGATAGGATACGTTTTTTTTAAGGGTAAGTATGGCAGTTCAAAAAAGTAAAGTTACAAGATCTAGAAGAGGTCAAAGAAGATCTCATGATTCATTAAAAGCTTCTACATTATCTATTGATCCTGTTTCAGGTGAAAAACATGCTCGTCATCAAATGACAAAAGATGGTTTTTATAAAGGCAGACTTGTAAAAGATTTAAGAAAAGTTGAAAAAGAAGAGGCTGAAGATATACAGGCTTAACTTATGCCTAGGCACATAAGTTTACTTTTTCCGGGTCAAGGCTCTCAATCTTTAGATATGTTGAGTACTTTTTCATCCTCAGAAATTAATCTAATTTCAAATGCCGCTAATAATGTTTTAGACATAGACATTATCGATCACATTAAAAATGGTCCAGAGGAAATATTAAATCAAACATCAATTACTCAACCAGCTATATTAATGACTTCCTATCTTTATTATCGAAGATTTATCAATGATACTGGAATAGTGCCAGATATATTAGCTGGACATTCATTGGGTGAATATACAGCTTTATTAGCTTCAGAATCTTTTGATTTATTAACAGCTATATCTTTAGTCCATAAAAGGGGTAAATATATGGAAAATGCAGAATCTGGTTCCATGTATGCAATTTTAAATCTTGATATCTCTAATATTAAAACTATCTGTAAAGAGGTTGAGGCTATAACAGGACAGATAGTTAGCGCTGCAAATATAAACTCGAATAATCAAATTGTTATCGCGGGTAATGATAATTCAACAAAAATTGCTGCAGATAGATGCAAAGAAGCTGGAGCTAAAAGATGTATTCAGCTCAAGGTAAGTGTTGCCTCTCATTGCGCTTTAATGAGCGAGGCTGCTAACCTCCTTGAGCAAGAACTTCAAAGCATTTTAATTAATAAACCAAAAATGACTGTACTTCATAATTATGACGCCTCACACTGCAAGGATTCTTCAGATATAAAATTAAAATTAAAAAAACAACTTTTTAAACCTGTTCAATGGGTTAGCATTATGAATAAAATTAGAGAGTATGACGGGCTTGTTATTGAGTGTGGTCCTGGCAAGGTTTTGAGCGGTCTTGCAAAAACTAATGGAATAAATAATATATTATCAATGACAGATTTAAAATTTAAAGACGAGCTAAAACAATTATTATGAATAAAGAAGTAGTATTTATATCTGGCGCTTCTCGTGGAATTGGAACTGCTATTGCTAAGAATTTTGCAGATCTTGGTTATACAGTAATCGGCACATCAAGGTCTAGTTTTACATTTGATTCAAAAAATAAAAACTTAATACCTATCTCACTAGATATTACAAATAGAGAGTCTATTACCGAATGCACGAATTTCTTAAAAGAAAATAATCTCATACCTTCGATCTTAATTAACAATGCTGGCATAACATCAGATCAATTATTTTTAAGAATGAAGGATTATGAATGGGATAATGTAATTGCAACTAATCTGACTGGTACCTTTAATCTTACAAGAGCTCTCATTAAGGGAATGATAAAAAATAGATATGGGAGAATTATAAATATCTCATCCGTTTCAGGTTTGATGGGCAATCCTGGCCAAGTTAATTATTCTTCTGCTAAAGCTGGGTTGAGTGGTTTTACTAAATCCTTAGCAAAAGAAGTTGGTTCTAGGGGAATAACTGTAAACTCTATTGCTCCAGGTTTTATTGAGACCGATATGACGTCGTATCTTGATGCTGATGCAAAGGAGAAGCTCATACAAGACATTCCTTTAAATAGACTAGGTTCTGTTGATGATATCTCTGAATTAGCAGTCTTTTTAGCAGGTAAAGATGCTTCTTACATTACAGGCCAAACCATCTCTGTAGATGGCGGCTTGTTTATGTATTGATATTTTGCGCCTAAAAAGTTGTACATCTTCTTATAATTCGATGTAAAATGCTGCATTTACTTTGGAGTAATTATGAGTATTGAAGATAGAGTTAAAAAAATAGTCAGCGATCAACTTGGTAAATCTATTGATGAGATTCAAAGTGATTCATCTTTTGTAGATGATCTAGGCGCTGATTCTTTAGATACAGTTGAATTGGTAATGGCTTTAGAGGAAGAGTTTGATTTAGAAATTGCAGATGAAGATGCTGAAAAAATCTCAACTGTGAATGAAGCTGTTGATTACATCAATTCAAATTCTTAAAAACTATTCCAAAAATAATTTAAGTTTTTAATAACAATTCTAAATTAGAATAATTTTAACGAGATTTCATAGTAATATGTTATCTCGTTTTTTTATGGGATTAAAATAGATTAATGTTATTGATAAGAAATATATTCATACTATTAGTTGCCATAGCATCTATTATTGGTCCATACACAGCTTTACTTAATTCAACCTCATCGGTTTCCTTAATAACTATTGAAAAAGGTGATTCTATGTATGGAGTTATTTCAAAATTAGTACCAAATTCTTTTCTTAATAGGCTTTTTTTCAGAATCTATATCAAACAGAATCAAATTGAATCTTTTAAAGCAGGTGAGTATGACATTTCACAAATGACTATTGCCAAAAGCATTGATGCCTTTAATAAAGGAGATAGTTTCACAAGGTCTTTGCAAATTAATGAAGGAATAACAATTTTTGATCTAGATAAAATTATTAATGATAGTTTGCTTATAAATGATTGTTTAAATTTAAATTGCTTGAAAACAGATTATCCATTCAAAGAAGGAGTTCTTTATCCTGATACTTATTTTTATAAGAAGGGTATGAAAGCATCAGAAATATTGAAGGCTAGCCATGAAATTCTTAATAATAAGCTAACAAATTTATGGGATAAAAAGCCACAATCAAATATGCTAAAAAATAAATTTGAAGCTTTAATATTAGCTTCTATTATTGAGAAAGAGGCCGGAAATCATCTCGAAAAAAAAGCTATAGCTGGTGTATTTTTAAAAAGAATTAGTCTTGGAATGAAACTTCAAGCAGATCCAACTATTATTTATGGTTTATTGCCTAATTTTGATGGCGATATTAAAAAAACTGATATTCTTGATAAAAATAATAGATACAATACATATATGATCGAAGGTTTACCTCCTACTCCAATTTCTATTGTCTCAACAACATCTCTTGAAGCAGCTGTATTGGGTACACCTGGTGATTATTTATTTTTTGTTGCAGATACGCCAACCTCACATCATTTCTCTAGAACGTATGAAGAGCATAAAAGAATGATTAAAAAGATAGGTTTAGATAAATGAAAATAATTAGTTTTGAAGGTATTGAAGGTGTAGGCAAGTCAACCCAAATAAAACTATTAGATGATTATCTTATAAATAAAGGTTTCAAAACAGAGATATTAAGGGAGCCAGGATCCACAAGTACTGGTGAAAAAATTCGTGACATTCTTTTAAATTCACATGATGATCTGTCATCAAAAACTGAACTTCTTTTAATGTTTTCTGCTCGAGCACAACTTATTAAAGAAAAAATTGATAATTCTACTAATGATTTTATTCTCTTCGATAGGTTTTATGATGCTTCATCTGCATATCAGGGCTATGGAAGAGGCCTTTCCTTAAAAATAATTGATAGTTTAATAGAATTTATAGAATGTCCTGTTCCCAATATTACATTCTTATTAGATATTGATGTTAGCGAAGGTTTTGCAAGAAAGGCTAATGACAAAAAAGATAGAATAGAATCATCTGGTCATACTTTTTTTGATAATGTTAGACAGGGTTATTTAGAGCTAAGCAAAGATAACAAAAGAATTAGAGTTCTTGATGCAAAAAAAGAAATAGGTGATATACATCAAGAGATTGTGAGCATAGTAAAAGAATATTTATGAATTTCGAAAAATGTGATTGGTTAGTTGATTCTTTTAACTCTTTGAATTTCAACAATCTTGCTCATGGAATAATTATCAACGGCCCAAAGGGGGTTGGAAAAAAATTACTTGCAAGAAAAATATCTGAAAAAATAATATCAAATTTCCAAGAAAATTTAAGAGATGATTTTCAAAATTTAATTGATAAAAATAATCACCCTGATCTATATCTACCTGGATAAAGATAAGTATCTGCTCAAAGATATAAGAAGACAAAAAAAAGATACTAAAAATTGGGATGAGGAGAAGGGTTTTAATGATGTCGTATCTTTTTTAACTCTTACCCCATCAATCTCTAAAAACAAAGTAGTCTGTATGATTAATGCAGATTCGATGAATAATATTGCCCAAAATGCCTTGCTAAAATCACTAGAAGAACCTGCTCCCTTTTCTTATATCATTATGACAACAAGTCGCTCAAAAGCTTTAAATCAAACTATTTATAGCAGATGCCAGGTAGTAAATATTCCATTTATTGGGACAAATAAGATTGATACCTGGTTAATAGAAAACGGAATAACAGATTACACTTCAAATGATTTCCCAAGTTTTGCTTCGCCTTTTTCTATATTGGATGATATTCAAAGCAATAATCAGAATTGTTATAAAGAATTTGTTTCAATTTTAGTAGATTTTATTTCTTTAAAAATAGATCAAAATCAAGCAATTAAATTACTAAATGATCTTGATATTAGTCTTATCTTAAAAATGAATTATTTTGTTGAATTTTATAAAATAATACTAAAAGCCAGAATAACGAACGAAGATTTAAGTGGTGTCTATAAAATTTTTAATTCAAAAAATTTCAATAAATTAAAAATTTCTAATTTAATTAACGATATAAATAATCTAAGGCATGACTTATATGATGTTACATCAATCAATGAAACACATGTTTTAAATTATTTCTTTAGTGAATTAAAACTATCTATTAAACAATAGTTGTACCACCATCAATGACTATTGTTTGGCCATTAATATAACTTCCAGCAGAGGATGCAAGCATAATAGCTGCTCCTGCAATTTCATCAGGCTCACCAATTCTTTTCATTGGATTTGTTTGCAGAACCGCTTTTAATATATCAGGATTTTCCCATAAGCCTTTTGCAAAATCAGTTCTTACTAAACCGGGTGCTATAGAATTCGCTCTGATATTTTTATTACCAAATTCTGCAGCGATATTTTTAACAATCATCACATCAGCAGCCTTGCTTATATTATATGCACCTAGAAGAGAACTTCCTTTGATAGCTGCAATACTAGATATGATTATTATCGAGCCATCCTCCTTTTCAATCATATATGGCAGACATAAATTGCATAATAGTTGATTTGATCTAATGTTGTTATGCATTACTTTATCAAATTGTTCGATATCCATATCAAGCATTGAGCCCATAAAGGTATTAGTAGCAGCATTACAAATTAAGGTATCTATTCCACCCAAGGTATGTATGGTTTCTGTAACTAAGTTTTTAAGTTGATCATCATCTGCAATATTGCATGCAATAGGAAATGCAACTTCTTTACCTATATCATCATTAATTTCTTTTGCGGTTTCTTTGCAAGCATCTATTTTTCTTGATGATATAATAACCTGAGCGCCCATTAGCGCAGATTGATGAGCTATGGACTTGCCTATGCCTTTAGAACTACCGGTAATTAGGATTGATTTATTTTTAAGACTAAATAATGACATTTTGATTATAATGATTTAACAATAAAAGGAATATTATCATGATGATTGAAATATACGGAAAAACATTTTGTCCATATTGCGATAAAGCAAAAGCTTTGTGCGAAAGACAGGGGTATAAATATTCTTACAAAGAGCTGGATAAAGATTTCTCTAGAGATGAGTTTTTTAATATTTTTCCAACAGCTAGAACCTTTCCACAAATTAAAATTGATGGAAGTGATATTGGTGGATACACAGAGTTAGAAACTTGGTCAAAAAATAAGGAATAACAATGACACAATTTAATGATTTTTTATTACTTCTTGATAGTAACTTAAGTGGATCTTGGTGGTTTCCAATCTTACTGGTTGGAACCGGAATATTTTTTACTATTTATCTTGGTTTTCCTCAATTTAGATTTTTTGGTAAAGCATGGAAATTAGTATCAGGTAAAAATAATAAATCAGATGAAGAGGGCGAAACTACTGGATTTGAAGCCCTAACAACTGCAATGTCTGGTGCGGTCGGTACTGGTAATATTGGTGGAGTAGCACTTGCAATATGGACTGGAGGCCCTGCGGCAATATTTTGGATGTGGATAACAGCAATATTTGGAATGACAACAAAATTTGTGGAAGTAACTATGGGCCATAAATATAGAACAAAACTAGATGATGGCTCTATATCTGGTGGACCTATGTATTATATTGAACATGCATTAAATATGAAATGGGCTGGAATCCTTTTTGCATTTTTAATGATGATTACTGCAATTGGCTCAGGAAATATGCCGCAAATCAATAACATAGCGCTAGTAATGAATACAGAGTTTTCAGTACCAAAACTATTTACTGGATTATTTCTGGGTGCCTTATTATGGGTAATTATAATTGGAGGTATAAAAAGAATAGCTTCTGTTGCTAGTAAGATCATTCCAATAATGGGACTGATTTATTTTGGAGGAGCCTTAATAATCCTTATAGAAAATTATCAGAATATTATTCCATCATTTAATGCTATTTTCTCTCAAGTATTTACAGGATCTGCCGCAGTTGGTGGTTTTCTTGGTGCTAGTTTTGCTATGAGCTTGAAATATGGTGTTGCAAGAGGATTGTATTCAAATGAAGCAGGCCAAGGCTCATCACCAATTGCTCATGCATCATCAAAAAATACATCAATTGATCAAGGAGTTGTATCAATATTAGAACCATTTATAGATACTATAGTTGTGTGTAGTGTTACGGCTCTTAGTTATCTTATCAAGCGGAGTTTGGACTGACAGAAATTTGATACAACATTTGCCAAAACAGATATGGTTATTCTTGATGGTATTTATTCTGATGAAAGAAAATATCTGATGGAACATATGTTCACCCGGGTCACATGAATGAATTAACAAACTACGTTCAATCACTAGATTCAGATGTAAAAGAATATTCTGGAACCATTTATATTGAAGATGGAACCATAATTGACTTCTGATATAACAGTTCTTCATTCCAGATCAATAGCTGAAGACATAAAGGTTATAAAAAATGATAAAAACTTATATACAGGATCTTTAAATATAGTTGATGGAAAGAATATTAGAATCAGTTGTATTAGAAGGAAAATCATTGGTAAGCTCCGCTGAACTTAACTGCAAAAGCCTTCTCACAAGGTATCCTTGGAGAATATGGTGGTAAATTAGTTGCGATAGCACTACTTTTATTTGCTTTTTCTACTGCAATAACCTGGTGTTATTACGGTGATAGATCAACCGCATATATCTTTGGTGAAAGAGGGGTATTTTGGTATAGAAACTTTTATGTTTTATGTTTTATATTAGCTGCTGTAATTGATACAACAATTGTTTGGAATATAGCCTATGTTGTTGTTGCATTGTTTCAATTCCTAACTTAATAGCTCTTATTTGTTTTAAGAAATGAGATGAAAGATCTTAACTAATAGAATTTATAAAAGTAAATACTAATATAATTTAATTTTAAAAAAATCTATTTTAAAAATGAACCTAAAAAATTATCTTACGCTATTGTTAATATTACCCTTGTATCTTGTGGCGGAGGTGGTGGTGGCGGCTCTTCTGATCCTAGAGTCACCATCAATTTTTAATCCTGTTATAAATACTTTCACAGCCTCATCAACATCAATTGTTGCGGGTAGTTCTGTAGATTTATCATGGACAACAACAAATGCTATTGAATGTTCTGGCTCAGTAGACTGGGAAGGTAATAAAGCAACCGGTTCTGGTTCTGAAACACTAACCTTATCGGATGTAAGGTCCTATACTTTTACATTAACTTGTAGAGGTGAGGACCCTCAAAATACTGTAGCTAAATCTGTTACGGTTGAGGTTTCTGACTCTAGCGGTTCAGGTTCTGATATATATGCTGAAGATAAAAGTTCTTATTGTCAAGGTTCCAGAAAATAATACTTCTAACTACTGGATTGAAGAATTTAGTTCTGAGGTTTTGAATGAAGAATTTTTTTCATATGAAGTTGGAAATGGTTTCTTCTAGCAATGGTCAATGGATTGGAGGTTGGGGTAATGAAGAATCTCAGTACTACACTAGTTGTGATGAAGGCTATTCTAAATTTTGTAATGAATCTACAAAAGCAACAGAAAATACATTTATAGAAAATGGATATCTAAAAATACAACCAATTTATTGGAATCCTGATTATGGTCAAACTCCATTTGATGACCCCTATTGTGAAACCAATGATTGTAGTTCGTGGGGAGGAACATTTGATTATACTTCCGGTAAATTAATTACTAGAGATAAATTTACAGTTACCCCTGGTAATGAAGTAACTGTATGTTTTAAAGTTCCTGAGGGCAGTGGACATTGGCCTGCATTCTGGATGATGCCACAAAGTTCTGACGAAAATACTAAATCTTGGCCAAGAGACGGTGAGATAGATATCATGGAGCATATGTCTTCTAATCAAGATAATCAGATACAATCAACCGTCCACTATTCTAATAATAATTCTGTTCATTCCTATAAATGGGGAATAGAAACAATTCCACAAAATGTTAATTTTGTAGATAAATTTCATTCTATAACATTTAAATGGATTGAAGATAAACTTGAATTTTATCTTGACACACATAACGAACCTTTCCATTCTATTGATCGCTCAACTAATCAAGATTTTCTAAATGGTGCATACTGGCCTTTTAACGAATCTTTCTATTTAATAATGAATCTTGCAGTTGGTGGGACAAACGGTGGTGACATTAACATTAATGCATATTGTCAAGATATCGAATGTTCAAATTTATCAGAACCAGATAAAGGCAGATTATTAATTGACTATATTGAAGTAAAGTCTATCAATTAGAAGACCTGTTATTTAATTCTTTGAGCACATCTTCAAAAGAGTAATTCTGATTTTTTAAAAGAACTAAAAGATGGAATAGCAAGTCTGCAGATTCATCAACCAACCTTCCATCATTAGTTACTGCTGCTATCGATGTTTCACCTGCTTCTTCTGTGACTTTTTTAGCTATTTCTTTAACACCCCTATCTAATAAAGATGCGACATATGATTTTTCTATAGGTTGATCCTTCCTTTTATCAATTACAGCTTCCAGTTCTGTGATTATTGAAAAAGAATTTTTTTTCTCTGATTTAAAACATGAATAATTTTCTAGATGGCATGTTGGCCCTAGTTGCTCTGCTTTAATCAGCAAAGCATCTTTATCACAATCAAATTCAATTAATTTTAGAAATAATTTATTACCGGATGTTTCTCCTTTAGTCCAAAGCCTTTGTTTTGACCTGCTAAAAAATGTAACTTCTCCAGTATTAAGTGTTTTTTGTAGCGAATCTTTATTCATATATCCAAGCATTAAAACGTTAAAAGATATGGAATCTTGAATTATTGCTGGAATTAAACCCCTGTCATCATAGTTTAAATTTTCTATATCCATTTTTAGTACCTTATGTTTATTGATTTTTTTCTTAAAAAATCTTTCAGTTCATTAATTTTAATTAAGTCTTTATGAAATACACTTGCAGCAAGAGCTCCACTAGATTTAGTCTTAGTAAGCACATCTTTAAAATGATCTTTAGTTCCGGCTCCTCCAGATGCTATCAATGGAACATCACAATTTTTTAACATAATATTTAGCTGAGTGATGTCGTACCCATCTCTAACACCATCTTTGTTCATGCAATTTAAAACGATTTCCCCTGCGCCAAGATTTTGAACTTGATCTATCCATGCCTTAGTTTCTATTTCTGTGTTTTTTATTGTTTTTTCATCTCCAGTATTTGAATAGACAATATATTTGTTATTTATATATCGTGAATCAATACCTACAACAACGCACTGACTTCCAAACTCATTTGCTAGCTCTTGTATTAAATTAGGGTTTACTAGAGCTGGAGAATTTATTGAAATTTTATCTGCACCATTATTAAGAATATCTTTGGCATCTTTAAGATTTTTTATTCCACCTGCAACACAAAAAGGAATATTAATAAGTTCAGCAATCTGTTTTACCCATTCTTTAGAAACAATACCATCATAAGTACTTGCACCAATGTCATAAAAAACTAACTCATCAGCACCTTCTTCGTTATATTTACTTGCCAAATCTAAAATCGATCCAACAATCTCATGATTTTTAAATTTTATACCTTTAACTACATATCCATTTTTAACATCTAAACATGGAATAATTCTTTTAGTTAACATTTAGCAAATCTCCAAGCAATATTTTATTTTCATATATAGCCTTACCTACAACACATTCATTACATGATATTGATTTTAGGTTGTAAATATCTTTGATAGATCCAATGCCACCAGATGCAATTAAGTTTATATTTTTATAATTTAATAGATTTTTATATATATTAAGATTTGGACCTTGAAGTGTTCCATCAACAGAAATATCAGTAGCTAATATATTTTTAATCCATGGGTTTTCATCAATATAATCAAATAGATTTATATTTGTATTATTTGTCCATCCATCTACTGAAAGAAGAGGGGAGTTTTTAATAATATTAAAGTCCAAACCAAATATAATATTTTCAACACTAATATTTTCTTTTAGATCATTTCTAAATTTAATATCTTTAATTGCTGCTGTACCTACGATAATTCTTTTTACATTGTTAGATATAAGATCTTTCGCTTTATCAATCGTTCTGATACCACCACCAACTTGAATTTCTATATCTTCAATATTTGCAATATCTTTAATAATTTCTAGGTTTTCACTGCCACCAGTTTTAGCAGCATTTAAATCAACTATATGTATAGTTTTAAAGCCTGCTTTTTTAAAAAGATAGACCTGTGTTAAAGGATCATTATTATACTCAGTAACCTTGGAGTAGTCTCCTTTTAGCAACCTAACACATTTACCATTTAAGATATCAATAGCAGGAATTATTTTCATATTGAATTAATAAAATTTTTTAAAAACATTTCGCCTGCAGTAGAAGATTTTTCTGGATGGAATTGACATCCTAAAAGATTGTCTTTTTTTATAATTGATGAGAATTGATTACCATATGAGGTATACCCAACTGTGCAATCACTGTCTTTATTGAAATAACTATTAGCGAAGTAATAGTAACCATTCAGAGTATTGTCAAACTTACATTCGACTTTATTCCAACCCATCTGAGGGACAGCAATAACATCTTTTTTATTAAATTTAGTTACATTTCCTTTAATTAAACCCAAGCACTCAGTATTATCTTCTTCAGAATAATCAAATAAAATTTGCATTCCTATACAAATTCCAAGTAGTGGTTTATTGGTTTCCCTAATAAAGCTAGCTAAATTTTTTTTTGATAATGTTTCCATCACTTTTCCTGCAGAACCGACACCGGGTAGTACCAATGCATCCATTTGTGAGAGTTCATCTATGGAATTAGAAATAAATGCATCTATATTCAATCTTTTAAAGGAATAATAGATTGAATTAAGATTTGCACCTCCGCAATCAACAATTCCAATTTTCATAGACTTCCTTTTGTTGATGCAATATTTGTATTATTTCTTTGTAAAGCCTTATTTAGTGCCCTTGTAAAGCTTTTAAAAGTTGCTTCAACAATGTGATGGCTATTTTCTCCTTTAGTTTCTATATGGCAAGTAAAATTAAGAGCATTTATAAAAGATATAAAAAAATGTTCCAACATTTCAGTTGGAAAATCACCAACATATTCTCTTAATTTAGATGTTTTCATTTTTAGAAGCGTCCTGGATGCCATATCAATACTTACATTCGAAATAGTTTCATCCATAACTAGTGATTCATTAGATGAATATCTGTCGATATTTTTTCTATCTCCTAGAGCGGATTTAAATGCCTCACCCAATGCTATAGCAACATCTTCTATGGTGTGATGTTGATCAATTTCCAAATCACCAAAAGATTTTATAGTGATATCAAATTGACCATGTTTTGCGAATTGCTCAAGCATATGATCAAAAAATTTAAGACCGGTATCCACATTGTAGTTACCAGTACCATCAATATTTAAATTTATAAATATACTAGTCTCTTTAGTAGTTCGTTTTATAAAAGAAGTTCTAGGTAATAAGCCTGAATCATTGATAGCATAAATTTCTCTAACTTGTACTGCATTTGTATGAGCATCTAAGCTTTCGGCTTCTGCAAGGGTCTTGACTGTTGGAGCAAGAGCAAGAAACCCCTCAGGAGTAGCAGTTTGGAAGGTAATAGTCTTACCAAAGTCTTTAACAGATAGTCCAGAATATGTTTTAGCAGCTTGTCCAGTTGGAAGTGTGTGATTTGAACCAGACGCATAGTCTCCAAATGATTCGGGTGAATATTTACCACAAAATACAGAACCTGCATTGTTAACGTATGGTGCAATTTTTACAAAATCATCATCGATTAATATTAAGTGCTCAGGCGCATTATCATTAATAAAATTTATTATTTCTTTGTCATTTTTGGCTTTAACTAAATATGTATTCTTTATACTTTCGTTGAGTATAGATTGTCTGCTCAAAGATTCTTTTTGATTGCTGATAGTTGTTTTTATATCTTTAAGCAACTTTTTATTTTTTGAAATTAAAACTGCTTTGGCGTCGATACTGTGCTCAAGTTGTGAAAGCAAGTCAGACGCTATGATGTCTGCTTTTTCTATATCGTTTGAAACGACATATACTTCACTTGGCCCAGCTGGCATATCAATTGAGATATCTTTACTAACCTGTAATTTTGCTTCTGTAACATATTTATTACCAGGTCCAAATATCTTATAACATTTTGGAATAGACTCTGTTCCATATGCCATTGCAAAAATAGCTTGAGAACCTCCAACTTTGTATACATTTTTAATATTTAGTAAGTCAGCAACCCACAATATAGTTGGATTTATTTTTCCATTGGTATCAGGAGGTGTGCAAATGACAATATTTGGACAATCAGCAATAATTGCTGGTATTGCTTGCATTAGAAGTGAGCTGAACAGTGGGGCAGTACCCCCAGGTATATACAACCCAACACTATCTATAGGCTTAAACTCAGACCATAAGGAAACACCTTTTGTGGTTTCTACTTTATTAACTGACAAGCCATCTAATTGTTTTTCATGATACATTTTAATATTTGAATATGCTGTAAGAATGGCATTCTTTAATTGATCATCAACTAATTGTTCAGCTTTTTTAAATTCAGAATTACTGACTTTAAAGGATTTAATTTCTTTTTCTTTTAAGATTTTAGATATATTTCTTAAACCATTGTCACCTTTCTCGATAACAAGCTTTTTAAATTTATTAATAGTTGTGATGTCTTTTGATGAAATTTTTGACTCACTAAATTCTAAGATCTTAGATTTTTTATTTAATATTAATTCTTTCATATTAATTTAAGACTTTTTCAACAGGCATAACTAAAATAGAGGAAGCTCCCTTAGCTTTCAGTTTTTCCATAGTTTCCCAAAATATTGGTTCTTGACATAAAGCATGAATAGCCACTTTATTCTCATTCTCAAGAGGTATAACCGTTGGAGATTCTGATCCTGGCAATATCTTACAAATTTCTTGAACTTTTGAAGAATCAGCATTGAGCATTACATACTTACTCTCAATTGCATTCACTACGCCTTGCATTCTACTAATAACTTTTTCAGCAATTTTTGTTTTAGCAGTTGATAGGTTTTTATTTTTTATAAGAATAGCTTGCGATTCTAGGATGGTTTCAATTTCTTTTAAATTATTAGCTTCTAAAGTTGCACCAGACGAAACAAGATCACATATTAAATCAGACATTCCAATATATGGCGTAAGTTCAACTGACCCATGAATATTAACAACAGAGGCATTAATATTTTTATCTTTTAAGTATTTTTTAACTGTATTTGGATATGAGGTAGCAATTTTCTTACCTTTAAATGATCTAATATTTATATTTTCTGGGCATGCAAAAGATAGCCTGCATCTTGAAAATCCCAAATAAAGGACTTTATCAATATAAGTTCTTTTAAATAATGATTTTTCTAGTAATACGTTTTCACCGACTATAGCTAAATCAGCATCTCCATTTGAAACAAGAGAGGGTATGTCATCACTTCTTACAAAAAGAATATCAATGGGTAAATTATTTGATTTTGCTAATAAATTATCTCCTTTTGTTGAGAAATTAATACCGGACTTTTTAATCAAATCAATACTTTGATCAAACAGACGACCTTTTTTTTGAACAGCAATAGTTAATCTATTTTTCATTTATTTATCCTTTTAAGAATTCGTTTATAACCTTGATACGGCTCACTTGATAAAAATCTTGCTACTCTGGTTACAGTTGTTGTGCTAGTTTTTAATTTAGCTGCAATCTCTCTATAAGATAAAGTATCTTCATATAAAAGTTGTGCAACAGCCCAGCGCTCTTCTAAAGCTTTTAATTCTGCTGGAGTACAAAGATCTTTTAAGAAATCATCTACTTCATTTTTATTTTTAAGTAATAAAAATATTTCATTCAAGTTTTTCATGCGTGCTAGTGTATTACTATGCTAATACAAAGTAAAGTAAAAAAAGGCACTAATTAAAGTGCCTTAAGATATAAAAAAAGGATTAATCGCTAGGATTTAACCAGAGTGGTAAAACAGCAATTAATAAACCTGTGATATAAAACATCCAGCCACCTAATGTGCTAATCATATTTCCTTCAGCTTGTGCTGCTAGCCAACCCTGTGAACCAGCTCCAAGATCAATATCACCATTTGCAACATCAAGTGCATTTAAAGCCATTGCATGTCCTTCATAGGTCCCTGTGATTAATCCACCTAGATTTAATCCTATTAAAAATACAGATATAGCAAAAGCTGTGCCAATTAATTTTGCGACAGTATTTGCACCTTTATCAACCATAACGCTGCTGAATCTTGCAGCAACCCAAACAGCTATTACTGTAGCAAGAAAAATAGTTGCATTTGCTCCTCTTGAACTTGCAAAAAGGTTCCATAATTCAATCTCATAAGAAACACTTGTAAATAAATCCATAATTCCCCTCCCAAGGTATTTGATGAATATTTATTTATACATCCAAAATATGTTTATATTCAAGTTTCTGCAGACTTTTCATGTATATTAATTAAATATATTTTCTTTATTCTCTTGATAATAAAGATACTATTTCAAGATGTTTAGTATTAGGAAATTGATCAAAAATTTCTATATTTTTAATAGTGAAACCTTTTAAATTTTTTACGTCTCTTTCATATGTTTCATAATTACATGAAACGTAAATTATATTTTTAAATTTACTAATCAGACTTATCACATCTTTATCTAATCCAGCTCTGGGCGGGTCAACTAGTACATGTGTAAAGTTAAAATCTGAGATGTTTATTCCGTTCATTCTTTTAAAAACTCTGCCTGCAAATAATTCAGAAACATCTTCAGCTGAAAGTCTTGCATGAAAAATATTTTTAATATTTTGCTCATCAATTGATTTATTTAGGCACCTTATTGACTGACGGTTATTCTCAGTTGCAAATATCTTATTAAATAATTTTCTCATTGGGAGAGAAAATGTACCAGATCCACAGTACAGTTCTAGAAGATCTTTTGGATCTTTTACAAAACTCATTGCCTTTGTAACCATTTCAGGCATGTGAAAATGGTTTGGTTGATAGAATGATTGATCAGTTTGATAAAGTATTGTTTCTAGATGTTCTATATCATCTTCTAGCAGGTCACTGTGAGTTGAATATAAATCATTTTTAGACCTGAGATTAATGCTAGTATTTAAAATATTTGCAACTTTATTTGCTAAGCCCTTAACCTCATCATCTAATAATTTGTGATAAATCAGCGACACTAAAACTCTGTTTTTTCTATTTGATCTAAAGTTAATTTGAAATAATTTAGTTTTAAGAACATTCGATTTATTAATATGATTTAAGAGTTTTGGCATTAAGGTTTGAATAGATGGCCTAGCAACTCTAAAAGTATCTAAATAAATTATGTCTCCCGAAGGGTAATACATAGTATAAAAATTATTCTTATAGCCAAATTCACATCTTGATCTATAGCCATGAGAAGGACTTAAATTAATTGTAATATTATTTTTATAATGTTCGTCTATTAATGATGTTGCTTTCTGAAATTTATTCATTTAATTGATAAAGAATCTTGTTATAAAAAATATTAGCCCTATAAATGTTATATTGATAAGAATAAATAAGATAATTATTTTTATTATTGAGAATTGTTTAATATCTTTTTCAAAGTCTTGCTTTGTTCTGATACCCAATAATGAATCAATTATTCTTTTAAACCACATATATTTATGGAAAAAATTGTAAATATTACAGAATCAGCCGAAGAGTATTTAGCAAAACTTCTTCAAGATAAAAATGAACCCAATCTTGCTGTCAGAATTTTTATATCTGACCCTGGAACACCAAAAGCTGAGACATGTTTAGCTTATTGTAAACCAGAAGAAGCAATGAAGGACGATGAGATTTTAAACCTCAACTCACTTAAAGTGCATATTGAAAAAAGAAGCATTCCATTTTTAGTAGATGCAGAAGTTAACTATGATAATGATACTTTTGGTGGGCAGCTAACAATCAAAGCTCCAAACGCAAGGTTACCCAATATTTCTCCTGATAGCCCTCCTGAAGATAGAATAAATTACGTTATATATAACGAAATAAATCCAATGCTCGAATCACATGGTGGTGAAGTTAGCCTTCTTGAATTTACTGATAAGGGTGAAGCCATTCTTCAATTTGGTGGCGGCTGTCAAGGTTGTGGAATGGTAGATGTAACACTTAAAGATGGTATTGAGAAAACTCTTTTAGAGCAAATACCTGAATTAAAATCTGTTAAAGATAGCACCGATCATTCATTGGATGATAACGCTTATTATAAAACTTAAATTTCTTTTACAGCTATAACCACCCCAAAGTAAGGGTGGTCAAAATAATGAATTTCATTATTAAAAATTCTTTTATTTTGATCAATAAATAATTTAATTTCTCCACTTGTTGATATTTGATTATTTTGAAACGACATCTCTGAATTAATATCAATAAATTCATTCGCCTTATTTAAATTAATTTTTATATTATTTATCGTATTATCTTTATTTGAGGATTCTAATAATCTATTTTCATATTCTTTAATATGCAATTTTGTTATGTCGTTTGAAGATAAATTTATTGATCCTAAATAGGCTTTTAGATCGGTATGTAAAAAACGACTTCTATAAAGCTTTAAGAGAAATCCATATTGTTTTTCAATAACTTCATGATGTAAATAAACTGCACCTTCTTTATCTTCAATATTTTGAACCCATGAAAAACTATCTAGCACTTCATAGTTATTATTTTTCAATAATTTTTTGTTTAATTTATCTAAAGTTTCAAGGTTATTATTTTTTCTATACCAAGATTTTGGATTAGATATATTAGAAGAAACATCCTCTTTATTGATTATTCTGTTTCTAATATTTAAGGGCTTTAAGTTGGTAAAAAGCTTATTAAAGAAATTTTCTTCAACTTTCACATCAAATGATTTTTTATTAATTTGAAGTTTTGGTTCATAGAAATTTAAAAAGTCATCAGCTGGAGTAATAAAGCTATCATCAAATACTTCATCAGTTTCAACGTTTGAATGTTTAAAAATTATTAATTCTATTTGGTATTCCTTAAGCTCTAAAGCTTCCTCCGCCATAACTAATGAAGACTGAATAATGATTATTAGAATTATTTTATAAAATCTCATTTATTAGATTTGTTATTTTATTTCTTCTATTTAGGGCATTGGACTCATTCAAATTAATGATAAGTTTATTTTCCTTGTTAATGTTATAAATATTGGGCTCCTTTGTAACTAGTGTCAATATCTTATCGAAAACACCTTTATTTAAATTACTTGATAAAAGAAGTGAGGTTTTTATTTTGCTTGAATTAATTTTTAAAATTCCAGAATTTTTTATATTAATTGCTAGTTTTGTATCACTTATTAGATTAATTATTTCTTCAGTGAGTGCGCCACATCTATCTATCAAATCATTCTTTATCTTATTTATTTCATCAATACTAGACGCACTATTTAACGATTTATATATTTTTAACCTTTCTAAAGGTGATGGAAGATAGTCATCGTTGATATATGAGGAGTCGTAAAAATTAATCTCTGTTTGAATTAATTCTTTTTCGTCATTATTTTTAAATTTATTTAATGCATTTTTTAGCATTGATAGGTACAAATTTATTCCAATGGTATTTATATGCCCACTTTGTTTATCACCAAGTATCTCGCCACCACCTCTAATTTCTAAATCCTCCTGGGCAATAAAGAATCCAGATCCAAGATCTGACAGTCTAATTATTGAATCTAGTCGATTTTTAGCAATTCTAGATAAATCAGGTATAGGTATTAAAAAATAGCAATAACCTTGTTTTATAGACCTTCCAACACGTCCTCTAAGTTGATGAAGCTGAGATAAACCAAAGTTTTGTGCATCTATTATTAATATTGTATTAGCGTTTGGTATGTCCAATCCCATTTCAACTATGGTTGTACAAATAAGGACATCCAATCTACCAAGATCAAAATCTCCCATTACTTTTGAAATCTCGTTTTTATTAAGTTTTCCATGAGCTATATCGATGGTTATTTCTGGCAAAATAGAGATTAGATTTTTTTTCAGTGATTCCATTTTCGAAATATCATTCTGAACAATAAAGCACTGACCGCCCCTTGATACCTCTCTTGAAATAGCTTCTTTAAAAAGTTGAAAGTTTTCTACTTTTAAAAATGATTTAATACTTATTCTATTTGTTGGAGGGGTGTGAAGAAAAGAAAATTCTTTTAATCCAGAAAATATAAAATTCATAGTTCTTGGAATTGGAGTTGCAGAAAGATAAAGAATATGAATATTTTCTTGCTTGCTTTTGATTAGATCTTTTTGCCTAATTCCAAATTTATGTTCTTCATCAACAACCAAAAGCCCTGTATTTGTGAAATTAATTCCTGATGTAAATAGGGCATGTGTACCAATTAATATATCAACATTACCCTTATTGAAATCACTAACAATTCCTTCTTTATTTTTTTTGTTTACATGTCTATTTATAATTTGGGTATTGACCGCAAGAGATTTAAATCTCTCTAAAAATGATTCATAGTGTTGGTCGCTTAAAACTGTGCTAGGACAAAGAATGATGACTTGTTTCCCTGAAGATATGGAAATAAATGCCGATCTCATTGCAACTTCTGTTTTTCCAAAACCAACATCACCACATAAAACTCTATTCATTGGTTTTACTAAGCCCATATCTTTTCTAATTGATTTGATAGCCTCTAATTGATCTGGCGTTTCTGTAAAAGGAAATAAATTATTAAATTTATTAAATTCAAAATCATCAACTCGAAGAACTTTTGCAGTTGATGCTTGTCTTCTTGATTCAATATCAAGTATCTCAGCAGCATGGTCATATGCCCTTTGTTCTGCTTTTGCTTTGTTTTTTGACCATTTATTAGAAGAAAGAGAATCCAAAATAACTTCAGCAAAAAAATCATTTTTATGATATTTGGATATTAATTCTACGCTTCTTAAGGGAACGTAAAGCGCCTCATTGGAAGAATATATAATCTTCATATATTCATTTGAAGTACCATTTGTTGTTACAACTTCTAATCCTGAATATAGCCCAATTCCATAATTTTCGTGAACAACATAATCTCCTTCTTTGAATAAGATATCTTTGTTAGTAGCTAATGATTTGGTTTGATCGTTAGACGATAAAGACATGTTGACAGTTTCAGAATATTCTTTATGACAAACTACATAGCTATTTAACTCTATTGGCCTAACTATTTCTGAAAGCATCAAATTTAATGAATCAATAGCATTATCTATATTTGAAATTTCATTTATGTTTGTAGAGAATTTTTTAATAAGCTTTTCGTATTCACTTTGAATAGAAGTTATTAAAATTATTTTTTTATTATTTATCTCTTTGTTATCAATGAGTCTTAATAATGAATCAAAATCTTTAAAACATGGAATTTTATAATTATCTATAGCAGTTACAATTTTATCTTTTGAGGAAAATGACATAACTAAATCTTTATGTACAAAGCAATCTTTTGGTTTTAATAAAGGCCTTGCAGAATCAATATTTTCATCCTTATACCTTTGATATATATAAGTATCATATAAAGATATCTCAGTATCTAAATTTTTCAATAAAATGAACTCATACTCTAAAAATAAATCAAAAAATGTAGATGTTTTATTAAAAAATAATGGTAGATATATGTCTGAACCTTCGACCTTTTCGTTTTTATTTAACTTTTGAAATATTTCACAATGTCTTTCATCATTATTTTGAAAATAATTTCTCCAATTATCTCGAAAAAGCTTAAGATTTTTTTCATCTAAACCATAAAGAGAACTCTTAGTCAGTTTAAAATTTTCAATTTTTTCTATAGATAGCTGTGTTTCTATATCAAAATATCTTATCGACTCTATTTCATCATCAAAGATTTCAACTCTTAGTGGGTTCCTATAAATCGGCGTAAATATATCAATAATGCCACCTCGAATGGCATATTGATTTAGTGATTCAATTTTGTTTGTTTTTTCATAATTTAATGAAATTAAAATATTTTCTAAATTTTTAAGTGATATTCCGTCATGAATTTTAAAAACTTCTTTAGATTTGAACAAATCTATTGTTGGATATAGCTCAAATAAACTTTTGATAGTTGTTATGACTACCTCTTTTTGACTATTCAAAGAGTTTAATATTTGAAATCGTTCTTTTTGAATATTTTCTGGAATTGAGAAATGATCATATGGAAGAATTTCATTATCTGGAAAATATTTAATTTTATTTTTATCCATGTAAAGTGATAACTCATTTTCCAATAACTTTGCCTCTCTATTGTCATGAACAACAATAACCATTGATTGATCATTAATATGATATTTATCACACAATAAATGTGCATATCTATGGTCAATAATTTTAGTCATTTGTTAGTAAATTTTTTACAAATCCTAGTATAATGTGTCGCGTATTCTATCAATCAAATAAAAATAAAGGTAATTATGGACATAAATTTTTCAAAAGAGGATCTTCAATTTAGAGATGAGCTTAGAGAGTGGCTTGCTAATGACTATCCAAAACATGTAAAAGATAAAATGAATAAAGGCGAGCATTTAACTAGACAGGATATGGTTGATTACCACAAAGCTTTATCTGCAAAAGGATGGATGGGTTACAACTGGCCTGTAGAATATGGTGGTACAGGGTGGAGTGCTACCCAGTTATATTTATTTAATAAAGAATTTGGTTTAGCAGGTTGTCCACCGCTTTTAGCTTTTGGTGTAAGCATGGTAGCTCCAGTAATATACACCTTTGGTAATGATGAACAAAAGAAGAGATTTTTACCTGATATATTAGATTTTAATACATGGTGGTGTCAGGGATATTCTGAACCAGGCTCAGGTTCTGATTTAGCTTCCCTAAAAACAAAAGCTGTTAAAGATGGAGATCATTATATTGTTAATGGCTCTAAAACATGGACAACGTTAGCTCAAAATGCCGATTGGATTTTTCTGCTTGTTAGAACTGAATCTACTGGAAAAAAACAAGAAGGTATATCATTTCTTTTAGTAGACATGAAAACCCCTGGCATAGAAGTAAAGCCAATTATTACCATTGATGGAGATCATGAAGTCAATTCTGTATTTTTTACAGATGTGAAAGTTCCAGTTGAAAACTTAGTTGGTGAAGAAGGTAAAGGCTGGACATATGCCAAATTTTTACTAGCACATGAGAGATTTGGTATAGCTGCTGTGGGAGCTTCAATGAGAGCACTTAATGAGCTGAAAGAAGTTGTTTCAACATTAAATAATTCAGATTTAGATAAAAAAGTAGCTGAAATGGAGATTGCTATTTCTGCTTTAGAAATGACAGAATTAAGACTTTTATCAGAACTTGAAAACGGTGGACATCCTGGAGCTGAATCTTCCATACTAAAAATCAAAGGTACAGAAATACAACAAGGACTTACTGAAATTTTTGTAGAAGCGGCTGGTGAGTACGCGCTTATGTATCCAGGAGCAGGAGGTTATGGCTCAAATGATAAGCCATCTGGTCCAGAACATGCTGCTGTATCTCTAGAAAGGTTTTTAAATTTTAGAAAAACATCTATATATGGTGGAAGTAATGAAATTCAAAAAAATATAATTTCTAAATTTGTACTAGGAGTATAAAAAATGAACTTAAGTTATACAGAAGAACAGGTAATGCTCAGAGAACAGATTCAGAAATTTTGTGAAACAGAATATGATTTTTATAAAAGAGAAGATGTAGTTAAATCAGATAAAGATTTTGATGAAAATGCATGGTCTTTATTTGCAGAACAAGGTTGGTTATCAATGCCTTTTTCTGAAGAGTCTGGCGGTTTTGGCTTTGGCCCAATTGAACTTTCTGTTTTATTTGAAGAGTTTGGTAAATCTCTTGTTATAGAACCATATTTAGCTAATGTTGTATTAGCCGGAACTGTTCTTGATAAATCAAATTTTAGTAATAAAGTAGAGTTAATTGAAAGCATATGCTCAGGCTCAATGCATGTATCTCTTGCATTTGCAGAACCTGCAAATTCATATGACTATTTTAAATCTAATACAAATATTTCAGATGATAATAAGTTGAATGGTACTAAATCATTAGTATTAAATGGCAAAAACGCTTCTAAGTTAATTGTATCTTGTGTTAAAAATGACTCCTTATCATTGGTTTTAGTCGATCAAGATGCTGAGTGGTGTTTCTTTTAACTCTTTTAGAACAGTTGATGAGCAAACTTGTGCAGAGTTCATCTTTGAAAATGTTTCTGTTGAGGATTCCGATATTATTGCTTCAGGGGATGAGGCTAAGAAATTGCTAGAGGAAGCCATTAACCTTGCAACATTATGTGTTAGTGCAGAGGCTGTTGGATGTATGACATCTTGCTACCTCAAGACAGTTCAATATACTAAAGAACGTGAACAGTTTGATCAGCCAATATCAAACTTCCAAGTCTTACAACATAGAATGGTAGATATGTTTATTGATAGTGAATTAGCTAAATCACTTTTATACAAAGCTATGCTTGAAGTTGACTCAAACTCGGATGAAAAATTTAAACATGTTTCAGCTCTAAAGGCGCACGTTGGTAAATTTGGTAAACTTTCGGCTCAAAATGCTGTTCAACTTCATGGTGGAATGGGGGTTAGTGAGGAGATGATGATTGGTCATTATCTTAAGAAAATGGTTGCTATTGATGCTATGTTTGGAAATGCTGACCATCATTTAAAAGCATTTTCTAAATAAATGATTTTTATTTAAACCTATATCGTTTAAAATAATTTTTGTACTGTAAATTATTTACATAAATTATGAACGTTAATAAAGATTCTTCTTTTCAATCCACCAAAAGACAAGATCGTCTTCTTCCTGAAGATTCTTTCGGTGATTGGAAGTGGAGAGAAGGGCTTGCTGAACTTATGGTTCCAGTTGTTGGAGGCTTATATCGTGATGGAATAAATATTCTCATTTATGGTAAATCGCTTGTAAACCAGTCACCTGTTGAGATTATGAGAGCTCACAGATTTGCGAGACAATCTGACCAAAATGAACTAAGTGAACTTGAGACATTTCCTATTCTTCAATATTTAGATACTTTAAAAATCGCAGATTGTGAAATTGATATTGGAGAGCTCGCAGTAAGATTCCCTAATTTTGCAGAACTAAAAAACGATATATCTGGTCTTAAAGAATATTTAGATACTGAATTATCGAGTGTTATAAATAAAGATTCAAAACGTCCAAATAAACCTAAAGATATTGTGCTTTATGGATTTGGAAGAATCGGAAGACTTGTCACTAGAATGATGATACAAAATACAGGACCAGGTAATTATTATAGATTACGAGCTATAGTAATAAGAAAGGCTAGTGATGATGATATCTACAAAAGAGCTAGTTTATTATCTAGAGATTCAGTTCATGGCTCTTTTGATGGCACTGTAAGAGTTGATGAAGATAAATCAACTCTGGTTATTAATGGCAACCCAGTAAAAATTATTTATGCTCAAAGTCCTAATGATGTTAATTATCATGATTATGATATTACAAATCCTATAGTTATAGATAATACAGGCGTTTGGAGAGATGTTGATGGTTTATCTCAACATATTAAATCTAAAGCATCAAAAGTTATCCTTACAGCTCCAGGTAAGGGAGATATAAAAAATGTTGTCTATGGGGTTAATGATAATATCCTTGAAGATTCTGATGAAATAATTTCAGCTGCATCATGTACTACAAATGCTATCGTTCCTGTTCTAAAGGTTATTAATGATCAATACGGAATTGATGGCGGCCATATAGAAACAGTTCATTCATATACAAATGATCAAAACTTAATTGATAATTTTCATAAAGGGGATAGAAGAGGTAGGGGAGCTCCATTAAATATGGTTATAACCTCTACAGGGGCTGTTAAAGCTGTTGGCAAAGCCATTCCAGAATTAGCTAATAAATTAACAGGTAATGCTATAAGAGTTCCTACTCCAAATGTAAGTCTTGCAATTTTATCACTAGTATTAAATGAAAGCATTGATAAAGAAAGTCTTAATAATTACCTTAAATCAATGGCTTTTCACTCTAAATATAGAGAAACAATTGGTTTTGTTAATTCTCCAGAGATAGTTTCAACTGATTTTTATTCTAGCCCCTTTGCTTCAATAATTGACTCACAAGCTACAATCACAAGTGGGAAAAGAGTCACCTTGTATTGTTGGTACGACAACGAGTATGGCTATTCAAAACAGGTTATTAATTTAGCAAAAAAAGTTGCTGGCATTTCACTGGAAAGATTACCTAAACCAATTTCATAAAACTATAGAATCAATAGCTCTTTAGTTTTATAATCATCACGTTTTTGATGTATATAATTTTACTTGGGTACAGCACACGTGATAAAAACTTCTAAAGGTCTAAATTTACCAATTTCTGGTATTCCTGAAGCTGTAGTTACTGACACTCCAAATGTAAGCTCTGTTTCATTGCTTGGAAATGATTTTATAGGTATGAAACCAACCATGATGGTTAAAACTGGTGATTCTGTTAAAAGAGGAACGAAGCTTTTTGAGGATAAAAAAAATCCAGGAATCTATTTTACATCTCCTGCTGGCGGCATCGTTAAAGACATAAGCAGAGGAGACAAAAGAAAATTTCTTTCAATTGAGATCGAGATAGCTGAAAACGAAGAAGCAGAATTATTTGAATATCAAACTAATTCTGATGGATATAAAAAATTACTTATTGATTCAGGTTTATGGAATGCCTTTAGAACAAGACCTTTCAATAGAACACCTAAAGTTAATTCATTACCTGATGCAGTATTTGTAAATGCATGTGACACCAACCCACTATCTATCGACCCATCATTTATTATTGATCAAGATAAAGATTATTTTAAAGAAGGTTTAGAGGGTTTAAAAAATTTATTTTCTTGTCCAATTCATTGCACATACCAAAATTCAAACTTCGATACAAATATTGATGGAATTAATTATTGTCAAGTGTCTGGACCGCATCCAGCTGGTTTATCCAGTACCCATATAAGCTATATATATCCAGTTAATTTAGCTAGAGTTGTATGGACTATTGGTTATCAAGACATTATTTCCTTCGGTTATTTATTAAAAAATAAAACTCTAAGAACTCATAAATTGATTGCACTAGGAGGACCATCTGTTTTTAACCCCTCTATGATTAATGCAAGAATTTCAGGAAATATTGATCAATTAACTGCAGGTAAAATTGATGATAATACAAGAGTAGTATCTGGATCATTAATATATGGTCATGCATCTGAGGGAGTGATGAATTATCTTGGTTTTTATGATTCTATTTTATCTGTAATACCAGATGCAGCTAATGATATATTTTTAAATTGGCTTATGCCTGGATCAAAAATGCATTCAAAATTAAATGTATTCTCTTCTTCGTTCTTAAAACCTAAGAAGTATACATTTAACACATCTGTTAACGGTGGTGATAGAGCTATAGTACCAGTAGGATCTTATGATGAGATAATGCCTATGGACATATTAGTCCCTCAATTACTTAAATCCCTAGTTGTAGGAGATATTGAACAAGCTGTTGATCTTGGAATGCTTGAACTAGCTCCAGAAGATTTAGCGCTATGCTCTTATATTTGTCCAAGCAAGTATGATTATTGTTCAATACTTGCAAACAACCTTAATGCTTTATATCTAGAACAATGAACGGCCTAAGAAATTACATAAATTCAGTGAAACCAAATTTTATTGGTGAGGGTAGATACGCTAAATGGTTCCCTTTGTTTGATGCTGTTGAAAACTTTATTTTCTCAACACAAACAAAAACGACCAATCCTGTTCATATAAGAGATGCTGTAGATATTCAAAAAATAATGGTAATTGTTTGGTTGGCAACATTTCCAGCAATGTTTTTTGGTATGTACAATCTTGGATCTCACTCATTAGAATATTTAGAATCTATTAATCAGTTAAATACAGGAGATTGGCATCATTATTTAGTCAATCTTGTTGGGTATGACTCATCGAGCTTCGTTGCTAAATTATGGTTCGGTGCTTGTTACTTTATGCCAATTTATATAACTGTTTTTGTGGTAGGAATTGGTTGGGAAACTATTTTTGCTGTCGTAAGAAAACATGAAATAAATGAAGGTGCTTTTGTTTCAACAGTTTTGTTTTCACTTAGCTGTCCTCCTGATCTACCTCTTTGGCAGGCTGCACTAGGTATAACTTTTGGTTTAGTTATTGGTAAAGAGATATTTGGTGGTACAGGTAAAAATTTCTTAAATCCTGCTTTGACTGGAAGAGCATTTTTGTATTTTGCATATCCGTCACAAATTTCAGGAGATAAAGTTTGGATTGCAGGTTTAGCTGATAATAATATAGTTCCAGAAGGCTATAGTGGAGCAACTGCGCTTGGTGTGGCTGCTGAAAGTGGCATGGCAGGTATCTACGATAATTTCACGTGGATGGATGCATTTTTAGGTAATATTCCAGGGTCTATTGGAGAAACCTCTATAATTGCTATTGGTATTGGTTTGATAATCCTTCTAGCAACTAAAGTTGCCTCTTGGAGAATTGTTCTCTGGACATTCATAGGAATGATAGCAATGTCTAGTCTATTAAATATAGTAGGGTCAGATACAAATCCTATGTTTGAAGTTCCGTGGTATTGGCATGCAGTTATTGGAAGTTTTGCATTTGGGCTAGTTTTTATGGCCACAGAGCCAGTGTCCGGTTCAGGTACTAATACAGGTAGATGTATTTATGGTTTTATTATTGGTATAACAGTTATCTTGATAAGAGTAATAAACCCTGCTTTCCCTGAAGGAATGATGCTTGCAATTTTATTTGCTAATTTACTTGCTCCTGTCATAGATCATATGGTTATGATGGCTAATATAAACAGAAGAAAGGCTTTAACACAATGAATGATTCAATAGTTAAAACATTAGGTGTTGCTTTTGCAATATGTTTAATATGCTCACTGGTTGTATCATCAACTGCAGTCAGTCTTCGTGATATGCAAAATGAGAATAAGGCTAATGATAAAAGAACAAAAATTCTTCAAGCTGCAGGTATTTTTAATCCAGAGCTTGATATAAAAGAGCAATTTAACCAACTAGAAGAAAAATATTTAGATTTTAATTCTGGTAAGTTATTAAGAGGTTCAGACCTTGAAGTTTTCTTAGAAGAACACAAGGGAGACTATGATCAGATTGCTGCAACTAGAAAACCTGAATATTCAACTTCTTTAGATTCATCAGAGGATATTGCTATTATCAAAAATAGAGAAAATGTTGGTAAGTTTTTTATTCTCAGAAATAAAGATAATTCTATTGATAAAATCATACTTCCTGTTCGCGGGTATGGATTATGGGGAACTCTTTTTGGTTATATATCTATTGAAGAAGACTTTAACACTGTAGCCGGTCTTGAGTTTTATGATCACAAAGAAACACCAGGCCTTGGAGCTGAAGTAGATAATCCAAAATGGAAAGCTTTATGGCCAGGAAAACAGCTTTATAAAAATAATATTGTTTCTTTGGAAGTTATAAAAGGAAAAGTTCCTGTTGATGATAAAAATTTAAATTATAAAGTTGACGGACTGTCTGGAGCGACTTTGACTAGCAGAGGTGTGACCAACATGTTGAAATATTGGTTTAGTGATTCAGGATATGCAAATTTATTTAGTGAGCTGGAATATGAATCTTAGTAAGTATAAAAATGTATTGGTTAAACCTCTTATAGATGAAAATCCTATTACTCTTCAGATATTAGGAATCTGTTCTGCATTAGCTGTTACAAATAATCTTTCAGTCACAATGGTTATGTGCGTTGCACTAACAAGCGTTGTAGCATTCTCAAATTTATTTATTTCAATAATTAGAAATCACATACCAAGCAGTATTAGAATTATTGTTCAAATGACTATTATAGCCTCGTTGGTTATAGTTGTTGATGAGCTCTTGAAAGCATATGACTATGAAACTAGTAAAAAGTTATCTGTATTTGTTGGTTTAATTATTACTAACTGTATTGTTATGGGGCGTGCAGAAGCCTTTGCGATGAAGGAAAAGCCTTTATTAAGCTTTTTTGATGGCCTAGGTAATGGTCTAGGGTATAGTGTTATTTTAATTGGAGTTGCTGCAATAAGAGAGCTTTTTGGAGCTGGTACATTATTTGGCTATGAAATTCTTCCACTAGTATCTAATGGTGGTTGGTATATGGCTAATAACTTATTACTTTTACCTCCTAGCTCATTTATTATTATCGGTTTATTTATTTGGGCGATCAGATCTTACAAGCCTGCACAAATAGAAGAAGACGATTTTGCTTTATCAAAGCATTCTACAAGTCCAGATTTAACCAAGAGAGAATTAAATGTTTGAACATTATTTAAATATTTTTATCACTACTGTATTCATAGAGAATATTGCTTTATCAGTTTTCTTGGGTATGTGTACATTCATAGCTATATCAAAGAAAATTGATGCAGCATTCGGTCTAGGTATAGCAGTTATTGTGGTCTGTCTTATAACCGTTCCTCTAAATAATCTAATATATAACTATATTCTTAGAGATGGGGCTCTCAGTTGGGCTGGATTACCTAATACCAATTTGGAGTTTGTTGAGTTAATAAGCTACATAGGTGTAATCGCTGCTGTAGTACAAATTCTTGAAATGTTTTTAGATAAATATGTACCAGCCTTATACAATGCATTAGGTGTCTTTTTGCCCTTAATTACTGTTAATTGTGCAATTTTAGGCGCATCACTTTTTATGATTGAAAAAGATTTATTATTTGGAGAAAGTGTTATTTATGGTCTTGGAGCTGGTTTTGGATGGGCAATGGCAATAGTCATTCTTGCGGGCATAAGAGAAAAGTTAAAATATTCTGATATTCCTGAAGGATTAAAGGGTTTGGGAGCAACATTTATTATTGTGGGTCTTATGAGTTTTGGATTTATGTCATTTGGAGGTATATCTCTTTAAAATAAGGAGTTAATTATGCAGATTGATTTATTACTTGGTGTTATTTCTTTTTCAGGAATAGTTCTGGCTTTAGTGGCAATTATTATTGCTGCTAGATCTAAACTTGTATCAACAGGAAATGTTTCTATTGAAATTAATGGAGATTCTTCAAATCCAATTATAGTTCCTGCTGGATCAAAACTTCTCCAAACACTAGCAGAAAATAAGATATTTTTATCTTCAGCTTGTGGTGGTGGTGGAACATGCAGTCAATGTAAATGCGTTGTTCTAGATGGCGGCGGATCAATTTTACCCACTGAAGAATCCCATTTTAATTCTAGAGAAAAAAATGAAGGATGGAGACTTTCATGCCAAGTTCCTGTCAAAAGTGATATGAAGATAGAGGTTCCAGAAGAGATTTTTGGTGTTAAGGAGTGGGAGTGTGAAGTTATTTCTAATGATAATGTTGCAACTTTTATCAAAGAACTAGTTCTAAAATTACCAGAAGGAGAAAATGTTGATTTCAAAGCTGGTGGCTATGTTCAACTTGAAGCACCTGCTTATGAAATTGACTATAAATCTTTTGATATTCAAGACGAATATCATGGTGATTGGAATAAATTTAAAATTTGGGATAATAAATCTATTAATCATGAGCCAGTTATTAGAGCATACTCAATGGCTAATTATCCAGAAGAGAAGGGTGTTATAAAGTTTAATATTAGAATTGCATCTCCGCCTCCTGGAACTGATTTTCCTCCAGGAATAATGTCAACGTGGACATTTAATTTAAAGCCTGGTGATAAAGTTAAAGTGTTTGGTCCTTTTGGTGAATTCTTTGCTAAAGAAACTAAAAATGAAATGGTATTTGTTGGTGGTGGTGCTGGTATGGCGCCTATGAGATCTCATATCTTTGATCAATTATTACGTATCAATACTGATAGAAAAATATCATTTTGGTATGGAGCTAGAAGCCTTAAAGAAATGTTTTACGTTGAAGAATTCAATGACTTAGCAGAAAAATATGATAATTTTGAGTGGTATGTTGCTTTATCAGATCCTCAACCTGAAGATGAATGGGATGGTGATACTGGTTTTATTCATAATGTCTTATATGAAAATTATTTAAAACATCACGAAGCTCCAGAGGATTGTGAGTATTACATGTGCGGACCTCCAATGATGAATAAAGCAGTAATAGATCTTCTTACAAATATTGGCGTAGAACCAGAAAACATAGCTCTCGATGATTTTGGCGGCTAGTTAAATTTGTTATCAAGAAAAGTTATATCAAAAATAATTGCCCTTATTGTTGGCTTATTTTGTATTTATATAGCTTATAGTTCTAATATAAACAAAACCTATAAAATTAATGGATCAGCATATGGAACGAGTTGGTCTGTCGTCTCAACATCATTTATAGCCGATCATCATGAGAAGAATATTATTAAGATAATTGATCATGTTGATGAGATCGCATCTAATTATAAAATAGATTCTGAAATAGCAATCGTTAATCAACTACCCGTAGATGAAGAATTAACCATAAGTAGTGATTTATTTAATATTCTAAATATAGCAAGTGAAATTAATAAGATTTCAAAGGGTTCATACAATATTATGCTTGGAAAAGTTTCTAGTAAACTTGGTTTTGCTCCTAGCTTTGATAAGGATTTAAAACAGAACGAAGATGGAGGCTACTTCTTAACTAAAAATAAATCACTAATTAAAGAATCTTCAAATTGGTTTGACTTGTCATCAATTGCAAAAGGCTACGCGGTTCAATTAATTCATGAGTACTTAATAAATAATAATTTACCTAATCATTTAGTTGATATAGGTGGGGAATTAATAACACATGGTTCAAATTACGAAGATCCTTGGATAATAGGTATACAAGACCCTTATTCATTCAAAGATAAAGCAATTTATGTGGTTAAAAATAATAATAAATTCTTAGCTATAGCAACTTCTGGTGAGTATAGAAATTATAAGATTTCTGATACTAATAAGGTTACACATACTATAGACCCTAAAACATTAAAGTCCATTGATTCAAAAATTCTATCAGTTACAGTGGCTCACGAATACTCTGCTACATATGCAGATGCTTTGGCAACTGCTTTTAATGTTATTGGATATCCAGATGCTATTAAATATGCTAATAACAATAATATTGCATTGATGTTAGTTGTTGATATTGACGGTGGTGCAGAATTAATTTTTTCTAATAGATGGTATGATTTAAACTTATGAATACATTTATTGCTGCATTTATAGTTATAGGTACTGCTTTTGCAGGGTTAGCTATTGGATTGATACTTAGAAATAAACCAATTAAAGGTTCATGCGGCGGTGTTATGACCTCAGAAGATGGAGTTTGTACAATCTGCGGCAAGACAGAAATTAATTCTTGTTCTAAAACTGATTCATAGTATTGTCTTCACCAGCTGCTTTTAATGCAGCCTCACCAGCAAAATATTCTTTATGATCATCACCCATATCAGATCCTGACATGTTTTGATGTTTAACACATGCAATACCTTCTCTAATTTCTTTTCTTTGAACATTAGCTACGTAACCCAACATACCTTGGTCACCAAAATATTCTTTTGCTAAATTATCGGTTGATAAAGCAGCTGTATGATAGGTTGGTAGTGTTATTAAATGATGGAAAATTCCTGCTTCTCTTGCAGCATCAGCTTGGAAGGTTCGTATTTTATTGTCAGCTTCGATTGCTAATTCACTTTCATCATATGAAACATTCATAAGGTCATTTCTGTCATATTCTGAAACATCCTTACCTTCTTTTTCCATTGAGTCAAAAACTTGTTGTCTAAAGTTTAGCGTCCAGTTAAAAGAAGGACTATTGTTATATACAAGTTTTGCATTTGGAACTACTTTTTTAATTTCATCCATCATTGCTCCAATTTGGCCAATATGAGGCTTTTCTGTTTCAATCCAGATTAAGTCTGCACCGTTCTGCAAACTAGTAATAGAATCTAAGATGCATCGAGCTTCACCAGTTCCTTTTTTAAATTGATACAGATTACTTGGAAGCCTTTTGGGTCTAACAAGCTTTCCATCTTGATTTATCATTACATCACCATGTTTCATGTTAGTCTCATCAACCTCTTCAACATCTAAGAATGAGTTGTACTTGTCTCCTAAATCTCCTTTCTCATTGGTTATAGCAATTTGTTTAGTTAAGCCTGCGCCTAGTGAGTCGGTTCTTGCAACTATAATTCCATCGTCTATACCAAGCTCTAAAAATGCGTATCTAACCGCATTAATTTTAGCGAGGAAGTCTGAATGAGGAACAGTAACTTTTCCATCTTGGTGACCACATTGTTTTTCATCAGAAACCTGATTTTCAATTTGAATAGCGCATGCTCCTGCCTCAATCATCTGTTTTGCCATTAAGTAAGTTGCTTCTTCATTACCAAAACCAGCATCTATATCTGCAATTATTGGAACAATATGTGTTTGAAAGTTATCTATAGTATTTTGGATTTCTTGTTTATCAGATTCATTTGCCTTATCTAATTTCCTATATAGATCACCTAATTCTCTTGCATCTGCTTGTCTCAAGAATGTATAGAGCTCAGAAATTAAACTAGCAACAGATGTTTTTTCATGCATGGATTGATCAGGAAGAGGGCCAAATTCTGATCTAAGTGCAGCAATCATCCATCCTGACAGATACAAATATTTTTTTTCAGTTGTTTGAAAATGTTTCTTAATAGATATTAATTTTTGTTGACCAATAAAACCATGCCAACAGCCTAGTGACTGTGTATATTTAGATGAATCTCTATCGTACTCATCCATATCTTTTCTCATAATTTCAGCTGTGTATTTTGCAATATCTAATCCAGTTTTAAAACGATTTTGCATCCTCATTCTGGCAACATACTCTGGATTAATTGAACTCCAGTTTGGAGTAGACATCTCAGGTATATTGGATGCTTTATTTTTATTATCAATATGTTTATTCATTACAACACCCTATTAAGAAATAATTATGTAGTGTAGTTAATATTATTAGGTATTTTATGTCAACATAAACATATAAATGTTTAATTAAAGGGGTTTATAAGGGTTATATCGTGTAGTTTAACTACAATTTACTAGTAATAATTAGCATTTTGACAATTCACTAGAAATTCCAATATATGATCTTGGTTCTAGTTTTAATAGCTTTTCTTTGGATTTAATAGATATATCAAGAGATTCAACAAACATCATATAAGTATCTTTATTTAATTTGGTTCCTCTAGAAAGATTTTTAAGTTGTTCATAAGCGTTAGGTATGCCTTCATACCTCATTATTGTCTGAACTGCTTCAGTTAATACTTCCCAGTTATCATTAAGCTCATTATCAATTTTAGATTTATTGGGTGTAATTTTTCCAAGTCCTTTGTTTGTTGAAATGAAAGCAAGAGCAGAATATCCAAAAGCTAATCCTATATTTCTTAAAACAGTTGAATCAGAAAGATCTCTTTGATGTCTCGACTTTGTAAGCTTATTGGCAAAAAATTCCATTAATGCATTAGATAGCCCAAAGTTTCCCTCTGCATTTTCAAAATCTATTGGATTAACCTTATGTGGCATGGTTGAAGATCCAACTTCATTCTTTAAAAGCTTTAAAGCAAAGATGTCATTTGATATATATATCCAGACGTCCTGACAAAGATCAATCAAGATATTATTTATTCTGATAACAACATGACTAACATCTGCTATCCAATCGTGCGGCTCAATCTGAGTTGTGAATTCATTATGAGTTACACCAAATTTATTTATAAATTTCTTATTGAATTTAACCCAATTTATTTTTTCATCTACAATTTTAAATGTATGATAATTTCCAGTAGCTCCGCTAAACTTCGCTAGAGGCTTAATAGATCTTAGATGTTCTAATTCTCTATTAATTCTTTCGTGAAAAACTTTAAACTCTTTTCCTAATGTTGAAGGTGAGGCTGGCTGACCATGAGTCCTGGCTACAAAGGCTTGTTTAGCATATCTATTTGAATTTCTTTTTAAAGATTTGTTTACCTTGTTAAGTTCATCAACAAAAATTGAGATACCATTTTTGATCATATATGCATAGCTTAGAGAATTTACATCTTCACTTGTTAAGCCAAAATGAATAAGATGAGTGTAGGTTTTAAGGACTTTATCTTTTATAAAATAATCTCTTATATAGTACTCAACAGCTTTTACGTCATGATTGGTTGTTGATTCAATTTTTTTTATCCTTAAAACTGATTTATTATCAAAGCTATCCTTGAATATATTTATTTTTTTAATAGATTCTTTTGATATTGGCTTAAATGTTTTTGGTAGTTGAGTGCATAAATATAGAATCCATTCAATTTCTATATCAAATCTTATTTTTATAAGCGCAGACTCGCTGAAGTTTTTTCTTAAAGCAATTTATTTTTAAGGCATATCTACTATCAAGTGGGGAAATATTATCGTGATTAAATTTCATAAAGTATTTTATTATCTTTAAATTTCTAAGAATTATATATCAAAAAGTATTTGTAATAATTCCTCCACCCAAACAAATATTACAATTGTAAAAAACTCCTGATTGACCAGGAGCAATTGCTCTAATGGAATCAGAAAATAATACTTTAAACATATTATTTTCAATGATTATTTTACAATCCACAGGAGTGTGTTGATGTCTTACTTGTATGCTGCAATCTAATGGAAATTCATAATTTATATTATTTATCCAGTTTATCTTTTCTATATATAAACCTTTATTCATTAATAATTTATTATTTCCACCCTGACAGACATGAACTATATTATTAATAATATCTTTTTTATAAACATACCATGGCAGCTCATCTCTTCCTTTTACACCGCCGATCATTAAACCCTGTCGTTGTCCTTGTGTGTAGAGAACAGCCCCCTGATGTTCACCTATAATATTATCTTCTTCATCTTTAATGGGACCTTTTTTAAGTTTAATAAATCTGTTCAAGAAGTCTTTTAAATTTCTTTCACCTATAAAGCATATTCCAACTGAATCTTTTTTATTTGCAGTTATTAAATCATTATTTTTTGCAATAGCTCGCACTTCAGATTTTGTTAAGTTTTCAAGAGGAAATAAGCAATTTTTAAACTCTTTTTCGTTAACTTCGTGTAAGAAATAAGTTTGATCTTTATCAATATCTTTAGCTCTTGTAAGATATCTGATGCCATTAATAGTTTCTAATTTTGCATAATGTCCAGTTGCAATGTAATCTGCTCCTATCTTAAAAGCATAATCAAGAAAAGATTTAAATTTAATTTCTCTATTACATAAAATATCTGGGTTTGGAGTTCTTCCTTTTTCATGCTCGCTAAGAAAGTTTGTAAATACTCTATCCCAATAATCATCTGAAAAATTTGCTCGATGTAATGGAATATTTAACTTATCGCAAACATCAGATGCATCTTTGAAGTCTATCTCAGAAGTGCAAACCTCGCCAGGCTCTGATTGCCAATTCTGCATGAATAATGCTTTAACGTCATATCCAGCTTCTTTTAGTAAAAAGGCAGATACTGATGAATCTACGCCTCCAGATAGTCCGACAACAACAGTTTTTTTACTCATTTTCTTTGTTTTTATGCATATTATATTGTATCAATTAATAGTATAATTAGTGCCGTTCAAATCTCTTAAATCTAAATGTAAGGACCGTTAATTTAAATGAAATTTAATAAAATTAAGGAACCAAAATCAGGACAAAAAATATCATATATCGATGGTGTATTAAATGTGCCCGACAACCCAATTATACCTTACATAGAAGGTGACGGTATTGGTGTTGATATAACACCTCCTATGATAAATGTTGTTGATAACGCAGTAAAAATTGCTTATGAGGGCAAAAGAAAAATAGAGTGGATGGAAGTTTTTTGCGGAGAAAAATCTACAAAAGTTTATGAAAAAGATACATGGTTACCAGATGAAACAATAGAGGCTCTTAAGGAATATGTTGTTAGCATTAAGGGACCGTTAACAACCCCAGTTGGTGGTGGGATAAGGTCTTTAAATGTTTCACTTCGTCAAATTCTAGATCTGTATGTTTGTCTTAGACCGATTAGATATTTTGATGGTGTTCCTTCACCTGTCAAAAGACCTCAAGATACTGATATGGTTATTTTTAGAGAAAATTCTGAAGATATTTATTGTGGTATTGAATTTAAAGCTGAATCTGATGAATCAAAGAAAATTGTAAAAACACTTGAAGAAGAATTTGGAATAGTGCAAATAAGATTTCCTGATACTGTTGGTATTGGGATTAAACCAATTTCAAAAGAGGGAACTTCTAGACTTGTTAAAAAAGCTATTGATTATGCTATAGATAATGATAGAAGCTCTGTCACACTAGTGCATAAAGGTAATATCATGAAATATACAGAAGGTGCATTTAGGGATTGGGGTTACGAACTTGCAAAGACTTCATATAATGCATCTGATTTAGATGGTGGACCATGGCAAATAATTAAAAATCCAAAAAACGGTAAGAATATTATTATCAATGATGTAATTTGCGATGCTTTTCTTCAACAGATACTCCTCAGGCCAACAGACTATGACGTTATTGCTACCATGAATTTAAATGGGGATTATATCTCTGATGCATTAGCAGCTTGCGTTGGCGGCATAGGTATAGCTCCTGGAGCAAATATATCAGATCAATATGCAGTTTTTGAAGCTACACACGGCACTGCACCAAAGTATGCAGGTCAAGATAAAGTAAATCCTGGTAGTTTAATTCTATCTGCAGAAATGATGTTAAGACATATGGGGTGGACTGAAGCTGCAGATTTAATTATTTCTTCAATGGAAAAAACCATACTTGCAAAAAAGGTTACTTATGACTTTGCAAGAATGATGGATGGTGCTGATTTAGTATCATGTTCAGGCTTTGGTGAAGAAATGGTTAAAAGGATGTAATGATAAGGTTGTCTAAAGATACCATTGATTCATCAAATAATTTAGGTTCAGCAGTATTAGAGAAAGACCCAGAACTTAAAGAACCCTCTTTATATCAAGTTATCCTCGTTAACGACGACTATACCCCTATGGAGTTTGTTGTATACGTCCTTCAAACAGTTTTCAATCATACACATGAAAAATCAACACAAATAATGATGGCTGTTCATACTAAAGGTAAAGGAGTTTGTGGTATATTTTCTAAAGAGATTGCTGAGATGATGTCATATGAAGTAAATAATATGGCCAAACATCACAACCATCCATTATTAAGTGAAATTGAACCATTAAGTGATTAAATATGTTTAGTAAAGATTTAGAAATTTCAATAGCAAATTTATTTGATAAAGCTAATGAAATTAACATTCAGTACCTTACTGTTGAGCATTTATTCTTAATGATTTTAAATGATTATGATGTTAAAGATTTTATAGAATCTAATGATGTAAAAGTTGAATCATTGAAAGATGAGTTAAATGATCATCTAAAAATATCTAGCATTATGAGAACTGATTCCCAAAAACCTGTTCAGCCAACACTTGGTTTCCAAAGAGTTTTACAAAGATCGGTTTTTCATATTCAATCATCTGGGAAAGGTGTTGTTAAACCAATAAATATTTTAGTTGCAATATTTTCAGAAAAAGAATCTAGATCTGTTTATCTCTTAAATAAAAATAATATAAACAGACTAGATGTTGTTACTTATATTTCACATGGCTCAACCCATAAATCGGAACAAACTAAACTTGAATCTGCTGACGAAGATGAGGTGGGTATATCTAGTGAAAAATCTGAAGAAAATCCCTACCTTATTAATTTAAACAATCTGGTTAGCGAAAATAAAATTGATAACTTAATTGGAAGAACAAAAGAAGTAGAAAGACTCATTCAAATTCTTTCACGAAGAACAAAAAATAATCCTCTACTTGTTGGAGAATCAGGTGTAGGAAAAACTGCTATTGCTGAAGGATTAGCATATTTAATTTGTAATCATAAAGTTCCAAAAATTTTAGATAATTCAATTATTTACTCCTTAGATATTGCTGCTTTAATAGCTGGGACTAAATATAGAGGTGATTTTGAGAAACGGCTGAAAGAGGTTTTAAAATTTCTTGAAAACAAGGATAAAGCAATCCTGTTTATTGATGAAATTCATACAATAATTGGTGCTGGCTCAGCTTCAGGAGGTTCTCTGGATGTATCCAATCTTCTTAAACCAGCGCTCAGTAAAGGCTCTCTTAGATGTATTGGTTCAACAACTTTTCAAGAATACAGAGGTATCTTTGATCAAAATCAAGCGCTCTCAAGAAGATTTCAAAAGATAGATATACTAGAACCTTCATATGATGAATGTATCGAAATACTCGATGGTATAAAGGGTATTTATGAGGAATATCATAATGTTACTTATTCAACTGATGCTATTAGGTCATCTGTCGATCTTTCATCAAAATATATAAATGATAGATTTTTGCCAGATAAAGCTATCGATGTAATAGATGAGACTGGAGCAATGTTGAACATAACTAGAAAAAATAAAAAAAATATAACAGTAAATCAAAGAGATATTGAAAAAACAGTTTCAAAAATTACAAAAATTCCAGAGCAAAGTATTACTGTTGCTGATAAAAAAGATTTAAAGAATTTAGAAGAAAATTTAAAAAGAGTTATTTTTGGCCAAGATCTTGCTGTTGAGACATTATCTAGCGCTATTAAGCTATCTAGAGTTGGCTTAAGAGATGATAATAAAACAATAGGATCTTTTCTATTTACCGGTCCGACTGGTGTTGGTAAAACAGAAATATCAAAACAGCTTTCAGAAATAATGGGAATTGATCTTGTCCGTTTTGATATGAGTGAGTATATGGAACGACATACTGTATCAAGACTTATAGGAGCTCCACCAGGATATGTAGGTTTTGATCAGGGCGGCCTTTTAACAGAAGCTATTGTTAAATCACCTCATTGTGTGTTGCTGCTTGATGAGATTGAAAAAGCACACCCTGATATATTCAATATTCTTCTTCAAGTTATGGATGCTGGCGTTCTTACTGACAATAACGGCAGGAAGGCTGATTTTAGAAATGTAATACTTATTATGACAACCAACATTGGTGCTGAGCTTCTAGCAAAGAGAAATATAGGTTTTAGCGAATCATCTAATGAGACTGATGCAATGAACTCACTAAATAAACTCTTTACCCCTGAATTTAGAAATAGATTAGATGAGACTATTCAATTTAATTATCTTGAAAAATCAATTATCTTGTCTATTGTTGATAAATTCTTAACAAAACTTCAAGCTCAGTTAGATAAAAGAAATGTAGAAATAGTTGTCTCCAAAGCAGTTATAAGTTGGATAGCTGATAATGGCTATGACAAAGAGATGGGCGCTAGACCTATGGAGAGGTTTATTTCTAAAAATATTAAAAAACCATTAGTTGATAAATTATTGTTTGGCAATCTTAAAGCTGGTGGACAAATTAAACTAGATATAGAATCTAACAATCTTAAGTTCACTGAAATAAAAGAGAAGGTTAAAGTCTAGTCGTTTTCCTTGACCTAATGATAAAAAATAATTTAGCTAATATTATTTTTGTTATATCTTCACTTCTTGTGATTTTTTTTATTCACCCAATTCTTTCTATAATTTTAGGAATATTATTTGCAACGTTCTTTAAAGATAAAGCAAAAGTAATTTCAAAAAAAATTGGATCATACCCATTACAAATAGGAATAGTTTTTCTTGGTTTAACAATTGGTCTAGATACTCTAACCCCAGTAATTAAAGATTATTTTATTTGGGTATCCGTCTTTGTCATATTTTCATTTTTAATTTGCTATTCAATTGGCAGATTAGTTGGCTTAGATTCTAAATTAAATCTATTGCTATCAAGTGGTTCAGCTATTTGTGGAGCAACTGCTATGGCATTAGTCTCACCTTTAATCAAGGCCAAACCCCAAACTTTGCTCATATCTTTAGCTATAATTTTTACTCTAAACACTATCGCAATTATTTTATTTCCAATTATTGGCTCATATTTAGGCATGAGCTCTTATGAATTTGGAGCTTTTTCAGCACTTGCGATTCATGATACTGCTTCAGTTATAGGATCAGCACTTCAGTTTGATAAAAATTCTGTAGAAGTTGCTACTGCTCTTAAAGTTATGAGAACTTTATGGCTCATTCCTTTAATTATTATTTTAAATTACCAATTTAATACAAATAAGGTTAAGAATGCATTTCCTCTATTTATAGTATTTTTTATTTTTGCTATCTATATATCAAATGCGATAAATTTTTCTTACGAAACTATTTTGTATTTAAATATTCTAAGTAAAACTTTTATTGCATATGGAATTTTTACAATAGGGCTTCAATCATCAAATTTAGACTTAAGTCTTATCAAAGCAAAACCACTAATAACCGCAATAAGTGTTTGGTTTATAGTTATACCAGTTGCTTACTTTGTAGCAATTAGCTAATTGAAGATAAAACTAATTTTTATATGATGGTGTTGAGTTTAAAATTGTTAACTCTTCATCATTCATGTCAGGCAGTATATCTTCAAATAATAAACTTGAGAGATATCTTTCAGCTGTATCAGCTAACATGCATAGTATTGTTGAGCCTTTAGGAGCTTTATTTGCAACTTCCATTGCTACAGCAAAAGTTGAGCCACCTGAAATTCCAGTTAATATACCTTCTTCAGCTGCAAGTTTTTGAGACCATTTAATGCCATTAGAACCAGCAACTGGAATTATTTCATCAATAAATTCTTTATCTATAGCTTCTTGCAATACCAAGGGTATAAAATCAGTAGTCCATCCTTGGATTGGATGTGGATTCCAATCAGGATGTGATAGGGCAGGAGCACCATCATCTGTTCTTTCTTGAGATATTCCTTTAGCAACTAGTGGTGCAACATCGGGTTCAGCCATTATTAATTTTGTTTCTGGCATAGATTCTCTTAAAACCCTTGATACTCCTGCAAATGTTCCACCAGTGCCGTATCCTGATACCCAATAGTCTAACCCTGATTCCTTGAAATCAGATACTATTTCTTGACCTGTTGTAGATTCATGGATATTTGCATTTGCTTCATTTTCAAACTGTCTTGCATAAAACCAACCGTTTTGATCTGCTAATTCTTTTGCTTTTTTGTAAGCTCCCGAACCAGCTTCTGAAGCTGGAGTTATAATAACTTTAGCTCCTAAGAAATCTCATCATCTTCCTTCTTTCTATTGATGCGCTTTCTGGCATCGTAATTACACATGGATAATTTTTTGCAGCACAAACAAAGGCAAGTCCAATACCAGTATTACCACTTGTTGCTTCTACAACCGTTTGACCTGGTTTTAAAACACCTTGTTTTTCAGCTTCATCTATAATACTAAATGCCAAACGATCTTTTACAGAAGAAGCTGGGTTAAAGTACTCAGCTTTAACATACAAATTAATTCCATCTGGAGCTAAATTATTTATTTTTACAACAGGTGTTTTACCTATGGTGCTTAAAATACTTGGGTATATCATATTGAATAAGTTAAAAAAAAATCGATTTTATCACAATAAATGTCTTTATAAATAATCTTCTAAAGTAGAAATTTATTTATAAAAAATTTACATTGATAATGTCTCCCCAATAGAAATATTTTTACAGTATATTTAGATAAAAGAATTTAGATAAGATAATGTATAAAAATTACGATATTAAATCAGCATGGAATAAAGATGATTTCATTAACAGTTCATGGATTACATATTTATCTGATAATCTAAGAGAAGAGCTTTATAACCTAGAGGACTTAAGTATATAAATTACAGAAAGGGAGGTTATATTAATATAATATATAACTTCGCATAATATATATTATGTTTAATTTTATAATAGTTTATTATGATTTTATGATAAGAACTATTTTCTTGGTAACATTCCTTTAACTCTTTGCAGTGTTATTTCAGCACCAGTTCTTCTATGTTTTGATAGTTCTTGATAACCAGTATCATTCCACCAATTATTAGCATCATTTTCTGATGGAAAAGAAAATAGTATGACTCTATCAAATTGCGTTGGCTCGTTTCCTTCCAAACATATTGGTGAGTCGTCAAAGGTAATGAATGATCCGTTATGTTTCTTTAGAAAAGGAAAAAAACCTTTTTCATATATTTTATATTCCTCTGCATCGTGAATCTTTAAATTTACTATCATATATACTGCTATGTCACTCATATTAATATTCCTTATTTAGTATGATTTATGACTTTCTATCACATTAAAATACTGGTTTACTTTGACTTATGAGCTGCAGTAAGGTTAGATAACTCTATACCTGCAACAGCACAGATCTCATCCTTATCAGAAACATCTCCCGTAACACCAACTGCACCAATATTCTTACCATCTTTTTGAATCAACATGCCACCAGGTGTTGGTACAAGTTTACCGCCTGCCATTGTTTGCATTCCAGTTACAGCTGGTGCTAGCCTTGGCTGGCCTTCAAATGTGTCTCGTAGTGTATTCGATGAAACGTTAAAAGCTAAACATGTCCATGCTTTTGCATATGCAATATCAGACCTTATTAGTCCTGAACCTTCTTCTGACAATGATGCCCTAACAACTCCTGCAACATCAATAACAGTTACAGTTAGTGGCATTAAATTTAATTCTCGACCTTTTTTTAATGCCTCTTTGCAAATATTTAATGCTTCATCTAAGTTAATCTCACCTGGATTAATTATCATACTAATATCCTATGTCTAATTTATATTAATAATTATATAGCTATATGAACGCCCTATTAGTAAAAATATAGTTTAAAATGAGCATATGTCAAAAGAAGATGCATTAGAGTTTGAGGGTGAGGTTATTGAAACTTTACCTAATACCAAATTTAAAGTAAAACTAGAAAACGATCACGTTATTACTGCACACATTTCAGGAAAAATGCGTAAGCATTATATTCGTATATTAACTGGCGATAAAGTTAAAGTAGAAATGACTCCTTACGACCTAACTGTTGGTAGAATAACTTTTAGAGGTAGATAAACTAATCATTCTTTCTTTAGGGATGGCTCTCATCCCTATAATATAAAAAGTAAAAATATTTTACTAAGGTTGATAACAAATACCATATAGGAAATGATATAAGTTATCGATCAAGTTCAACCCTCTTACCGTCCTTCATTACAAAGACTACATTTTCCATGGAGTTTATATTTTTTATTGGGTTGCCATCCACAGCAACTAAATCAGCTATTTTACCAATATCAATTGATCCTAGGATAGAATCAACTTTAAGAAGTTTAGCAGTGTTAAGTGTTGCTGATTGTATCGTCTCCATAGCGGACATACCAAATTTCACCATATAAACAAATTCTTTCCAGTTTGTTCCATGTGGTTGAACGCCAGCATCGGTTCCAAATGCTATTTTTACACCTCTTTGGTGTGCTTTATTAAAAGTACTTCCAATTTGAGGACCAACACTAGCTGCTTTTGGCCGAACAATTTCTGGAAAATAGTTATCAATTTTAGCTTTATCTGCAACAAATTCACCAGCTGATATAGTGGGCACATAAAAAGTGCCTTTACTTATCATCAGATCCATAACCTCTTCTGTCATAAATGTTCCATGTTCAACTGAATCAACACCTGCGATCACTGCTCTTTTCATGCCCTCTGCTCCATGAGCATGAACCGCAACCCACATACCATAATCCTTTGCTGCATTAACAACAGCTACAACCTCCTCTTCAGTGAATTGAGGATTATCTCCAGATTTAGCTACGCTCAAAACACCACCTGTAACAGTAAGCTTTATTCCATCAGCACCATCCTTATAACGTTGCCTTACAGCAGTATATGCATCATAAGGTCCATTTATTACACCATCTTCAGCTAAAGGATATTCATATGAATCAGAATTTTTTCCATTTGTTGGATCTGCATGACCTCCGGTGGTAGCTATGCTTTTGCCCGATGTAAAAATTCGCGGTCCTTCAATCTGTGAACTATTAATTAAATCTCTTAGAGAGATTGCAATTAAACCACTATCACCTACCTGTCGCACAGTTGTAAAACCAGCCTTTAAAGTTACAAGGGCATGTTTGCTTGCTAAAATTGCACCCGTCTCGCGCTCAACTTTGACAGGTCGTTCAGATTTAGATTTATATTCTTGACCAAAATGTACATGCATATCCATTAAACCAGGCATTAATGTTTTGCCTCTTAGATCAATCAGGACATCATCATCATTAATATCTATATAACCTTTATCTATTGATGTGATTATATTGTTGTTAATTGTAATAGAGTAATCATATTTAATCGTTCCAGAATTTACATCTATATAACTACTTGAATAGATAACTGTTTCTGAAAATAAATAAGATGATGTTAAAAGGAAAGTTGTATATATAAATCTCATGTGATTTATTCTACATGTCTATGGGGAAAAAAATAGGGTTATAGATCTATTAACTAGAAAATTAAAACTAGTATGTTTTATTTGCTAAATAATAATATCTAAAGTTTAGCTTCTAACTCAGGTAAAGCATCAAACAAATCGCTAACAAGTCCATAATCAGCAACTTGAAAGATTGGAGCATCCTCATCCTTATTTATGGCTACAATAACTTTAGAGTCTTTCATGCCAGCCAAATGTTGAATAGCTCCTGAAATGCCTACTGCTATATATAAATCAGGAGCAACGATCTTACCAGTTTGACCTACTTGATAGTCATTAGGAACAAAGCCTGCATCTACTGCTGCTCTTGAAGCTCCAACTGCTGCGCCTAGTTTATCGGCAATTGAATCAAGTAGATGAAAGTTTTCTCCTGATTGCATCCCTCTTCCACCAGAAATAACAATATTAGCAGCTGTTAATTCAGGTCTATCGCTTTTAGCTATCTCTTCACTAACAAATTCACTAATATTTAAGGCATTAACTGCATCAAGTGACTCAACTGATACATTAGAATTATCCATTGGAGCTGCATCAAATGCAGTAGATCTAACAGTTATTAACTTTATTGAATCATTTGATTTAACTGTAGCTATACAACTACCAGCATATATAGGTCTTTTAAATGTATCCTCAGATTCAATCGAAATGATATCAGATATTTGCTGAACATCTAATTTAGCTGAAATTCTTGGTAATAAGTTTTTACCAAAGGTCGTAGCTGGAGCTAATATATAAGAATATGAGTTTGAAATACTGACAACAAGGCTAGACAAGTCTTCAGCTAGGAAGTTTTTATACAACTCGTCATCACAAGAAATAATATTTGAAATTCCTGAGACTTTTTTTGCCTCATCTATAACCGAAGATATATTTGAACCAGCAATTAGAAGGGTTATGTTGCCATTTAAGCCAGTAGCTGCTGTGACAGTATTTAAAGTAGCTCCTTTTAGAGAAGAATTATCATGTTCCGCAATAACTAATATACTCATGTGATCACCTTTGCTTCATTTTTAAGTTTTTCAACTAACTCATCTACAGTCTCTACGATGATACCCGCATCTCTTGAAGGAGGTAACTCAACTGAAAGTAATTCTGTTCTAGGATTAATGTCTACACCAAGATCAGAAACATTTATAATGGTTAACTCTTTTTTCTTAGCCTTCATTATATTTGGGAGGGATGCATATCTTGGTTCATTTAATCTTAGATCAGTAGTAATAATGGCTGGTTTATTTAATTGTAAAGTTTGAAGACCACCATCTATCTCTCTAGTAACATTTACTTTATCACCATCAAATCTAACCTCTGAAGCATTAGTAGCTTGAGGATAATTAAGCATTGATGCTAACATCTGCCCTGTCTGATTATTATCTCCATCAATAGCTTGTTTACCTAATATAATTAAATCTGGTGCTTCTTGCTCAACCACTTTAGTTAAAACTTTAGAGATAGCTAGGGGTTCAAGTATAGAATCAGTTTCAATTAATATGGCTCTATCTGCACCCAAAGCTAAAGCAGTTCTTAATTGTTCTTGAGATTCAGTTTTACCAACCGTTACAGCTATGACCTCTTCAGCGTTACCAGCTTCTTTTATACGCACAGCTTCTTCAAGAGCTATTTCGCAAAAAGGATTAACCGACATTTTTGCATTATTTAAATCAACATTTGAATTATCAGGTAAAGGTCTAACTTTGACGTTGTAATCCACAACCCTCTTTAACGGTACTAGTATTTTCATAAGGTTTTATATATAAATTTTTAAAATAGTATGTTTAAGATTATAAATGATAGTTATAATCATAAATACTGCACAATTGTAATTCCTTTTGTGCATTTTACAACAATAATAGAGGTTAGATATGGAAAGAGAAACAATGGAGTATGACGTAGTTATTGTTGGCGGCGGACCATCTGGCTTATCAACAGCTATTAAATTTGCTCAATTGAATCAAGAAAATGGAACTGATTACTCTATATGCTTGCTGGAAAAAGGTTCTGAAATAGGTGCTCACATACTATCTGGTAATGTTTTCCAAACAACAGCACTTGATGAATTAATACCTAATTGGAAAGACTTAAACGCTCCTTTAAATGTGCCTGTTAAAAAAGATAAACTTTTATATCTTTTAGAAAAAATAAGCTTGCCAGTTCCGGCATTTATTATGCCAACAATGAACAATCACGGTAATTATGTAATTAGCCTTGGTAATCTATGTAGATGGCTTGCTGAGCAAGCCGAAAATCTTGGTGTAGAAATATTTCCAGGCTTCCCTGCTAGTAAATTAATTTATGAGAATGATAAAGTTGTTGGTGTACAAACCGGAGACATGGGTATAGGTGCTAATGGTGAATTAAAACCTGGTAATGAGCCCGGTATCGACATAAGAGCAAAATATACTATTTTAGGAGAAGGTTGTAGAGGTCATCTAGGCAAAGAGATTATAGAAAAATTTGATTTATCTAAAGATAAAGATCCACAGCATTATGGAATAGGTTTTAAGGAGGTATGGAAACTTCAAGATGATCTTCATGAAGAAGGATTAGTAATTCATACAAACGGATGGCCTACTTCAATAGATACGCCTTCTGGTTCATATTTTTATCATGGAGAAAATCAAGAAGCATATATTGGATATGTAGTTCCTCTTGACTATAAAAATCCTCACCTAAGCCCATTTGATGAATTTCAAAAATGGAAGACCCACCCTTCTATTAAAAAATATCTTGAAGGTGCTGAGAGAAGATCATATGGAGCCCGTGCCTTAATTAAAGGAGGTCTTCAATCTCTACCAAAAATGGAATTTCCTGGAGGTTTATTAATAGGTGATAATGCTGGCACTCTTAATTTTTCAAAAATTAAAGGCTCTCATACAGCAATGAAATCTGGTCTTATTGCAGGAGAACATATATATCAGAATCTTAATAATGATATTTCAACTGGAATTTCATATGATACAAAGATACAAGATTCATGGCTCTATAAGGAATTGTATAAATCAAGAAATTTTGGCCCTATTTTTCATAAATTTGGCGCTCTTATTGGAGCAGCATTAAATGTAATAGATCAATTCATATTTAGAGGTAATCTACCCTTTACAATGAATCATCCAACACCTGATTATGCGTGCTTAAAAAAAGCAGATGAAATGCCCAAAATTAATTATCCAAAACCCGATGGAGTGATTTCATTTGATAAACTCTCATCTGTCTATTTATCAAACACTAATCATGAAGAAGATCAGCCCTGTCATCTCCAACTTAAAGATCCATCAATACCTATTAGCGTAAACTTGCCATTATATGATGAGCCTGCTCAGAGATATTGTCCTGCAGGAGTTTATGAGGTAGTTGAAAAAGATAACGAAAAGAAATTTGTTATAAACGCTCAAAACTGTGTTCATTGCAAAACTTGTGACATAAAAGATCCTTCTCAAAATATAAACTGGGTCAGCCCTGAGGGACCTGGCGGACCTAACTATCCAAATATGTAATGACCTATAAATTTAAAATATTACAATTATCAGTATTAACAATATTTTTAATTTCAGCGTGTCAAACTGACATTAAAAGTGATATTACTAAAAAAGTTCAAGAACCAATTATTGATGAAAATATTAAATTTGAGGAATTTCTTTCTAATCAATGGCTTCAGGAGCTTGAAGATAGCCCAGTCTTTGCATCTCTTATAGGTAATAAAAAATATAACCAAGATATAACACCTAATAGCATCGAATTTTTTTATAAAAAAAAGGCTAAACTGCAAAATAATCTAGTTAATTTAAATGCTTTTAATTTTGATAATCTGAATAGTGAAAATAAACTAAATTACCAGCTAAAAAAAATAAGTCTTGAAAATTCATTAGAAGCTACAAATTATCCTTCATACTATATGAGTCTGAATCAAAGAGGCGGTGTTCAAAGTTATTATGAAACAGGAGATCGTCTTGTTTATGAGACAAAACAAGATTATGAGGATTGGTTAATAAGGCTGTCAAAGTATGCAGAAAATATTATAAATACTAAAATCAATCTTCAAGAAGGTTTAAATAATAATTACACACAACCAAAACTTGTTACTGAACAGGTTGTAGCCCAAATAGACAATATATTAGATACAACTATTGAAGATAATCCTTACCTAAAAGTTTTTTTATCAGCCAATGATTCTTTTTTTAATGAAGATGAAAAGGAAGATTTAATAGAGAGCGCTAAGTTTTTAATTGAATCTAAGATTCTTCCAGCCTATAAGGATTTAAATGATTTTCTGAAGACTGTATATTTACCAAACTCAAGATTAACTATTGGTTTAAATGGTGTTCCAAATGGAGATACATGGTATGAATATGCAGCAAAATATCATACGACAACTAATCTAACGCCAGATGAGATTCATAATATTGGTTTGAGTGAAGTTAAAAGAATAAGAACAGAGATGGAGCAAATTATCAATGATCTGGAATGGGCTGGAGACTTCAAATCATTTTTGAATTATTTAAGAACTAGTCCAAGATTTTATTATGATAATTCTGAGGACTTATTAAATGCTTATTTGATAATGGCTAAGTCAATAGACCCCTTATTACCAAAAATATTTAAAGTATTTCCAAGGGCTCCATATGGAGTAATACCAATACCTGATGAATCAGCACCTTTTACAACCACCGCATATTACAACTCACCAGCCAAGGGAAGACCGGGTTACTTCTATGCTAATTTATACAAACCTGAATCGCGACCTAAATATGAAATTCCTGTATTAACAGTTCATGAGGCTGTTCCCGGACATCATTTTCAAATATCAATAGCTCAAGAACTAGAAAATGTACCTACATTTAGAAAATATCAAAGCTTTACAGCCTTTGTTGAGGGTTGGGGTCTTTATAGTGAGGAACTTGGTGAGTTCATGAATTTGTATGACGACCCTTATGATAAGTTTGGACAACTAACATATGATATGTGGAGGGCTATAAGACTTGTCGTTGATACAGGCATGCATTATAAAAACTGGTCAAGACAAGATGCTATAGATCTTTTTATAGAAAATACCGCTAAATCAAAACTTGATATAGAAAATGAGGTTGATAGGTATATTGCTTGGCCAGGACAAGCTTTAGCATATAAAATTGGCCAATTAAAAATTCTTGAATTACGAAATAAAGCTGAAAAAGAATTAGGCGATAAATATGATATTAAAGATTTTCACCATGAAGTTCTTAAAAGAGGCTCTCTTCCTTTAGATATTTTAGAAACATATATTAATGAGTGGATTTACGAATCTTTAAATTCTTAGATTTTTTACATCTCTCACTACAATACTTAACTTCTTTCCAATCTCTCTCCCATTTTTTTCTCCACTTAAATTCTTTTTGACAAGCTGAGCAAATTTTAGATGGCAATGTAATTTTTTTATGCAATTGTTCCTAAAGGGTAATGATTGGTTCCACTTCTAATATGTAGAATATTATCAATAATTATATTTTCCTTGAGTGCAATATCAACCAACTTATAGTAAGTTGCTCTATTAAAAAAACCTTCTATATCACTCCTAACGTTAACTAATGGGATAATAGTATTTTCATAGTTTATTAATCTTGTTGTATTCTTATTATCTAATGTAAATGAATAATCAAGATTTGTGTGAAGAGTTATAATATTATCAGCAACATCAAAGTCAGTAATGATATACGGAGCCAGTTCAACAGAAACTGGTACTTTTTCATGAGGAGTAATTAAGAAATATAATCCGTTATCATTTCTTAAGACTGTGCTAAACAGTTTTACTAATTTTATGTTTTTTATAGGAGAGTTGTTGTAAATACCAATCACCCTCTCTATTGATTGATATTTCTTGTCCTTCGCATAATTCAGGATTCCAAAGATGAACAGGTGGAAAACCTGAATCATTAATTTTTATATTATTAGCTATTTTAGAAATACTCATACATTGATTTTAAAAAAATAAAGAGTCCAATAGAGCATAAAATTAATGCCATTGCTTTATTTATTAGATAATTTCTTTCAATATTAAATGTATTAGAGCTTGTTAATAAATAACTCAAAAACATAAACCACAAAGCTGAGGTTATTGAAAAATATATTGGATAAATATAAAAAAATAATCCATCTATTGAATCAATAAGCATAGAAAAAAGAGAAACAAAAAAAATAAAGGCTTTAATATTAAATATATTTGTTATTAATCCAGACGTAAAACTTCCATAAAATGATGACGATATAGCTTGGTCATTTTCTTTGGCATTATTTGAAGGAAAAGCCATCCTAATACCTAGGTAGAAAATATAAATACTACCAATTAGGCTTACAATTAATTTATATATATCATTTGTAATAATAAAAAGTGAAATTCCATTAATTGCCAAAAGGCAATGTGCGTAAATTCCAAAGCCAATTCCAATTGATGCATAAATACCCGCCCTTCTTCCATGAAGATTAACCTGCCTGATAATAATAGCAGTATCTGGGCCAGGACTGGTAAGGGCAATAAGATGAGCAATTGATGACCAGATAAACATGATTAATTAATAATATTTGGTTCTATTTCAAGGGATATGTTAAAGGTTCTAAAAACCATATCATTTATATGGGATGCAAAATTTAACACTTCTTGCTGAGTTGCCTTTCCATTAGTTATTAAAACCAATGAATGATTTTTATAAATAGAAACATTTTTAGATAGCGATAATTGATCTTGAATTAGTTCAATCAACCTTGCGGCCCCAACTTTAACTAAAGTATCAGAGTAGTCCCAAATTATTAATTGCTCTTCACCAAAATACTCAAAATTAATTTGGTTTTTATGAATAATAGGATTTTTAAAAAAACTTCCAGCATTAAAAATATAATCTGGATTGGGTAAGGCCTTTGCTCTGACTTTAGATATAATTGCTGAGATATCTTGTTTATTTAAATTATCTATATTTAGAGAATTATCATGTATATATTTTTGTATAGACGCATAATCTGAAGAGATATTTTCTTCAAGATTAGATTTAAAGTTTATGTTATAAATAAGATAATGAGAGTTTTTTAAAATAGAGTCTCTATATGAAAATTTACAGTCTTTGTTTTTAAGGTTAACTTGTTTAAATGTTTTTAAGCAAAAACAATCTATACTTTCTATCAAGCTTGAAACATCAGCGCCATAAGCTCCAATATTTTGAATAGGACTTGCGCCAACGCTGCCTGGAATATCAATTAGGTTTTCAAAGCCATTAATATCATTTTTAATGCAGAATTTAACTAAGTCTGTCCAATTATATGCTGAACCTACACTTAAAATGTTTTTTTTAAGATTGATGTGCTTTAACTCTGATTTCAAAATTAAACCATCATAGAAAGTTGGAGGTATTATGTTAGTGCCCTCCCCTTGAATAAAGTATTTTTTATTAGATTTAATTAAATCATGAATTTTATTCAGATCTTCGATATTTTGTATTCTAACCAAATATTTACACCTTGATTGAATACGAAGAGAGTTATCAATTAATGCATTTTCTTCAATCTTCATTAGCAGTCAAATAAGTAATAGCTTGATCTACATCTTCTTGAGTATCGATTCCAGACGGGATTTCATTTTTATATTGCGTCATATAAATTGAATAATTATTGTCCATAAATCTAAGCTGTTCTAATTTATGCAATAACTCGTTTTTAGTTGGCTTTAGATTTACCAATTTTCTTAATGTTTTCATTTTATATCCATAAATTCCAATATGTCTCATGGGAATTTCACTACTATTTATTGTTCTTTTAAAAGATTGTGCATAATTGTTTGAATCACAATGAACTTTAACGCAATTAGGATTTATTAGATCATCTAAGTTGCATATTGGATGACAGGCACTAATGACATCGCATGAGTTCTGAAAAAAATCTTCCACAAGCTGAATTACCAAATCATTGGGCATGAAAGGCTCATCTCCTTGTAAATTTATTATAAGAGTATCATCGTTTATTTTAAGATTTTCAGCAGCCTCAAAGACCCTATCAGTTCCTGAGATATGTGCATCACTGGTCATGATAATATTTTTTGAAAAGGATTGGGCGTGTTTGTAAACTTCCTGAGAGTCAGTTGCGATGTATGTATTCTCTGAGATAGTTACTGAATTTTTAAAAACCCTTTCGATTAAGGACATACCCTTGATATCTATTAGTGGTTTATTTTTTAATCTAGTTGAACCAATTCTTGCTGGAATAAGAATTGTGAAATTAGTATTCATTTAATTTAAAGATTTTAATTTAGTATCTAGTTCCTCAATAAACTTATCAGAAACTTCAGCTTCAATTGTTAAATACCAAATTTTATTATTGTCGAATTGTCTACATTTGGACGCATCCTTCTCAGTCATTATTATAGGTAAATGATCTAAATAAAATATATCTGATTCATCAAAATTATGGTGATCTGGAAAAGGATGTCTGATAATTTCAAATCCAAGTCTGGCTAGAAGATCAAAAAATCTACCAGGATTTCCAAGACCTGCTACTGCATGAACCTGTTTGTGCATTGGCCATTTCTCAACATGGTAAGATTTACCAGATTTTAAATGAACAAATTTAGCAGGACTAATATTCATTAAATATTCATTTTCTTGAGTTGGTCCAGAATTATTAACAATAAAATCAACACTATTTAATCTTGACTTTGTTTCTCTTAAAGGGCCCGCTGGGAAAGTTAAGTTATTTCCAAAACGTCTTTTCCCATCTATAACTACGACTTCTATGTCTCTACCCATATTATAATGCTGCAAGCCGTCATCTGAAATAATCACATCACAATCGTGTTTTTCTTCCAATGCTTTTACTGCTCTTACTCTATTTTTGTCTATATAAAATGGTAAGTTTAATTTAGATAATATTTGAGCTTCATCACCAGTCTGTTTTACAGGCGTATCGGCTGTTACATGAAGTGTTTCTCTAAATTTGCCACCATAACCTCTGCTAACTAACCCTGGCTTATAACCTCTTTTGGCTAATTCAGAAGCAATATATGCAACTAGTGGAGTCTTACCTGTCCCGCCAATTGTTAAGTTACCCACAATAATGATGGGTATTGATGTTTTATAACCAAGTTTTTTTGATTTTATAAACTTTCTTCTTCTTCTATTAGTTATATAAGAAAATATTAAAGAGAAAGGTAAAAGTAGATATAGCCACAAACTTTTTTTGTACCAACTATCTACAACAAGACTTGAATTATATTCATCATCATATTCTGGTATGTATAGTTGAGTTGATTTAGAAACTTTTAATTTTTCTTCAGGCGCGTCCTTAAATTTATTTTTATATAGTGATTGATAAATACCATCATTATCTAATAATTCAGCATGAGTACCTGTTTCTGAAATAGCGCCGTTATCAAGAACAATTATCCTTGAAGCATTCTCAATAGTTGATAGTCTATGAGCTATCACAATAGTTGTTCTGTTAGTGATTAATTTCTCAAGAGCTTCTTGAACAATAAGTTCTGATTCAGTATCCAAGGATGACGTGGCCTCATCTAATATGATGATTGGAGAGTTTTTATAAAATGCTCTTGCAATGGCAAGTCTTTGCCTTTGTCCTCCTGAAAGAAGAACGCCATCATCTCCAATTTCAGATTCAAAACTCTCTGGAAGGCTTTCGATAAATTCGGTACATCCTGCTTGACTTGCTGCTTCTTTAAGTTTTTCAACATCTATCTCATCATCACCATAAGCAATATTTTTTGCAATTGTATCGTTGAATAATGAAGGAGATTGATTAACTATAGAAATAGAAGACCTCAGGTGTTTTAAAGAATAGTCGTTAACTGAAATACCATCAATCAAAATATCACCAGATGTGTGGTTATAAAAACGTGGAATTAAATTGGCAATAGTTGATTTACCAGAACCAGACTTACCAACTATAGCAATAGTTTCATTTTTAGATATTGAGAATGAAATATTATCAATAATCAAACCACCGGTATTATATGAGAATGAAACATTTTTAAAATCAATATCGCCAGAAATTGGCGCATCTATATCACCAGAATTATTTTCATTTTGCTGATCTAGTTGATCAAATATTTCATTAGCTGCGGCTAAGCCTTTTTGGACAATAATATTTATATTAGATAATTGTCTAATTGGTTTAGCCATTAAACCTGCTGCAGTGAAGAATGCAACAAAAGTTTGAGCGTCTAAGCTTATTCCAAGTTGAGAACCTAAAGCAAAGTATGCTACAAGTGATAACGAAATTGAAACAAGAATTTGTATTATAGGAGTTGCAAGATTTCCAGTAGCTTCTAATTTTAAATTCTGATTTTTATTAGATGAATTAGCTTTAAAAAATCTATTATTTTCATATTCTTCTGCATTAAAACTTTTTATCTCTACGTGACCATCAACAGCCTCGGAAGCAATGTGAGTTACATCACCCATGGCTGTTTGAATTTTAGTAGCTAGTTTTTTTAGTCTCTTTCCAGCTGTGTAAACAATTAAAGCTATTAATGGCGCCGTGCCTACCAAAAGAAGAGTCAATTTAAAATTGAGTATAGATAAGTAAACAAATAAGCCAACCAAAAGAAAACCTTCTCTAACAAATGTTTTAACAGCATTTGATGCTGCACCAGAAACTTGAGTTGTTGTAAAAGTAATTCTGTTTATCAGTTGTCCAGACTGATTAGCATCAAAATATGATTTAGGAAGATCATGAAGCTTTTGAAATAATTCAGCCCTTAAATCATGAACTATTCCAAAACCAACTCGCGACATGAAATAGTTACCAACAAAGAATCCAAATCCCCTTCCTATAGCAATAAATATTAAAGACATAGCTAAAAGAGTATTCAGACTTTCATCGTCTGAATCTATATAACTTATTATTCTTCTTATCCATTCGACTGCTGCAATATCAGCAGCAGCAAATGCAATGAATCCAAAAACACTAATTAAAAATGACCACCTATATCTATAGGTATAGCCTAATATCCTTCTTAAACTACCTGATTTCATTTTTCTATAGTTCTTATCTGAACCTCATTAAATCCATTTTTATTAAGAATATCCATTATACCTACAATCCAGATATGAAGAGAGGCAGCCTCAGCACTCAAAATAATTGAGTTATCTGAATTATTTAATTCAAAAATTGCCTGTTCTATCTCCTCAACGTTGTTGATGTTGTAAACAATATCATTTATGTAAACACTTCCATCAGCTATTACAGATATCTCATTTATGGATTCGACAATGTTATATTCAAAAGATTCAGTTTTTGGTAGATCCAAGGAAAGAAATTGCGAATCACCCACTTTCGAAGTTACCACAAAAAAAATAACTAATAAAAAAACAATATCTATTAAAGGAGTAATTTCAATTGAAAAAGAAGATTTTTGATTACTTATAAACTTCATTTATTTATAACATCAATAAAACGAGACACCTCTATCTGAAGTGTAATTAATAAAAAAGAAACTTTTTGTTCAAAGTATTTATGTAAAACTAAGCCTGGAACAGCTATAAATAAACCAAAAGCTGTTGTTATTAAAGCTTGAGAAATACCTGCAGCAAGAGCATCAGGATTTGCACCTGTCACTTCGCTAAGACCTGTGAATGCTGTAATCATTCCTATTACTGTGCCAAGAAGACCAAGAAGTGGGCTTATTGTTGCAATTGTTCCAAGCATGGTTAAATTACGTTCAAGAGAAAACTTTACTTCTATGGCCTTGTCTTCAATCTTTGATTCTAAGTTATCTCTTGGGAGATCTTTATATTGGATACATGATATTAATAAAAAACCAAGTGAAGATAATTCAGATATCTCATCAGCCTGTTTATTATTAATTAGGCCTTTGTTATAGAGATTTACAATTTGATTGGTTAAGCCTATAGGAGATACTAGCCTTATTTGAAGAAACCATAACCTTTCTATAGAAATAGTAATAATTAAAATACTACAAGCTAATAATGGCCACATAAATGGTCCGCCAGCAATTATAAATTCAGTCATTTAGGCCTCTATTAATTTAAAGTCTTTTAAATAATAAATTTTATCAAAACTCTTTATAAAGGTATTATCATGAGTAGCTGTCACTAAAGCAATATTATTTCTTTTTGAGACGTCTAGTAATAAATTTTGAATAATTAAAGCATTTTCGTCATCTAGATTGCCCGTTGGTTCATCTAAAAAAATAAAGTCTGGCTTGTTTATCAAAGCTCTTGCAATAGCTACTCTTTGTTTTTCACCGCCAGAAAGTTTCCAAGGTAGATGATTTATTCTAGATGAAAGACCTACTTCCTCAATAATGTCGTATGCCTTCATATGATTATCATTATCTGCAAGTTGTGCAGGAATCATAATATTCTCAAGAACTGTAAGATCTTCTAATAAGTGATGAAATTGATAAACAAAACCAAAATTATTAAGACGGATATTGCTTAAAGTTGCATTTGTATTATTTTCGATAGGATTGTCATCATAAATAATTTGACCGGAGGTAGCTAAATCTAAGGATGCCATTATATGAAGAAGAGTTGATTTTCCAGCACCTGATTGTCCTGAAATGGCAACTAAATCACCCTTACGTATAGACAGATTAATATCATCCAAAACTTTAATACTATTACCTTCCACAAAAAAAGTTTTTGATATATTTATGCAACTTATCTTATTCATGTCTAAGAATCTCTATTGGATTTAGTTTTGTTACACGAAGTGCAGGAAACAGAGAGGCTAATAAGCTGAAAATAAGAGATATAAAGCATATAAAAGCTATTTGTTCGTAATCAATATAATACGGGAAATAATTGATAAAGTAAGCTTCTAATAAATTTCTTCCCATAACACCTTCTAAAAAAGTAATAAAATTATTTATATTGAAAGTAACTATCAAACCCAGCATTAAACCCATTAATAATCCAATAAGACTGACCATTAATCCCTGAAAGAAAAAAATCATTACAAGCTGTTGGTTGTTAGCTCCAATAGTTTTTAATATACCGACCTCTCTTTCTTTAGATTTAACTGTCATAACTATTGTTGATAAAACAAGTATCGAAGCTACCGCCACTATTAGAAATAACATTAAGCTTATTAATAACTTCTCAAACTGAATTGCCTCAAACAAAGTTCCATGTGTCTCTTTCCATGATGACGACTTCAAACCAGTATTGTCTGGTATTGCTAAATAAGCTATTTTATCCGCAAGAAATAGATTAGATGTTTTTAGTCTGATTGATTGAGTTTCATCATTTAGTGATTTAAATTTTTGAGCAAGCTCATGAGATATCAATACCAAAGACTGATCGATTTCAGCTCTAAGTTCAAAAATACCTACAACCTGTAGGTTTATAGATCTCGGGTATGAACCTATGATTGAACTTTTAATGTCTGAGGTTGTAATCGTAATTGAATCACCTACAAATATTCCGAGATAAGATGCAAGCCAAGACCCTATTACAATTGTATTATCTTTGCTTAAGTCTTCTAAAGAACCATAAAGCATATAATCAGGAAGTATTGAAACTCTATCCTCAAGCTCTACATCAATACCATTTACAGAAACTCCCTTACTTATGGAGTTAGAGGTAATTAATGCTTGAAATGAAATATATGGGACGGCTTCTTCAACTCCATCAGCTAATTTTAATTGGTCAATAAGACTATCATAGTTTTTAATTGGTTCATCTGAATAAACCACCGCATGGGGAACAACACCAAGAATTCTATCTTGAAGTTCTTTTTCAAAGCCATTCATAACAGACATAACTATGATTAGGCTAGAGACGCCAATAGTGAGACCGGTAACAGCTAAAAATGAGGTAAACGAAAATATTCCACCTTTGTTAGATTTAAAATACTTAAACGCTAATCTAAGAGGGAGCTTGAACACAAAATTACTTTAATAGACTTTTTAAAAGATTCTCAATGCTTTTTGTATAAGGAGGTCTAATGCCATCAAATAATTTATCAAATTTAAAGCCAACATCTTTATAAAATGCTCTGGGGTTTGAGAAATTCTTAAAACCATCATAGGATTGATACCTTCCCATTCCTGAAGGCCCAACCCCACCAAAAGGGAGATCTTTTTGCTGAATGTGACCAACAACGTTATTGATAGTAACGCCGCCTGATGAAGTCTTATTCATAATTTGTGATTCTTCAGATTTATCAGTACCAAAATAATATAGGCCCAAAGGTCTATCCTTTGAATTAATAGTAGATAAAGCATCATCCAAATCATCGAATTCTATTACAGGAAGAACGGGACCAAATATTTCCTCATTCATTATTTTCATATCATCTGAAGTATTTGTAACTATGGTTGGAGGTATTTTATAAAATTGTTGTTGTGAGAAATCTTCGTTTGATGGATTGATTTCATTAATATGAGCGCCCTTGTCTTTTGCATCCTGGATTAAAGAATTAATTCTATTAAAGTGACGTTCATTAATGATAGAAGAATAATCATCGTTATCTTTGATAGTGGGATAAAAATCTTTAATAGCAATCTCAGCTTCTGATATAAATTCTTCCTTTTTGTCTTTATGCACAATCACGTAATCAGGTGCTAGGCAAATTTGACCCGCATTTAAAGTTTTACCAAACATTATTCTTTTAGCAGAAACTTTCATATCTGCTGATTTACCAATAACTACTGGTGATTTACCACCTAACTCAAGAGTGACGGGAACTAAATTTTGCGATGCTGACTGCATTACATGCTTACCAATATTGCCTGATCCTGTATATAAAAGATGATCAAAATGTAGCTTTGTAAAAGCCTCACCAACTTCAGGTCCGCCTAAAAAAGTAGCAAATTCATTTTCATCATAGGCTTTATCACACAACTCTTTTATTAATGATGCTGTTAAAGGTGTAAGCTCACTTGGCTTATGCATAACCTGATTGCCGGCTGCAAATATAGCTGCAAGCGGCTTAAAAGTAAGATTAACAGGAAAATTCCATGGTGAAATCATGCCAACAGTTCCTAATGGTTCATGCCTTACATAAGATTTAGCACCTAAAAGACCAAAGGGAAAATTAGACGATCTTTTTTTGGGGCTTGTCCATTGCTTAATATTTTTAATGGCATTGTTAATATCAGGAATAATGCTATAGGCATCTGTCATTATTGATGTATTTTTTGATCTATTTCCATAATCCTCATTCAATGCATCAACTAAATCATATCTATTATCCATTATTAATGATTTCAAACGATTTAACCTATCAACTCTTAACTCAATTGATGGTGAGCCTTCCTTTATAAAATGTTTCTTTTGAGATTCAAGAACACTTTGCATATCTGTTATTGTATTTTCCATATTAACCCCTATTAGTTTCTATTTGCTTTATCTTTGTTATTAGAAGACCTTATCATAGCTCTCATCTGTTCCCAATCTTCTTCACTTAGTTTATCAAGTTTAGAAAAGGTTCCTCCTCCAGTTAAATATTGTGCACCATCAATAGCTATGGTTTGACCTGTGAGGTAATCACAACCATCAGCCATCAAAAAAGTTGCTAGATTTTGCAATTCAGACATTTCACCAACTCTACCTAAAGGTATATCAGCCATATATCCAGAATCATTATCACCACCTGGATTAAGTCTATCCCATGCTCCTTTTGTTGGAAATGGTCCTGGAGCTATAGCATTAACCTTAATTCCATATTTCCCCCACTCTGCAGCTAGTGATTGAGTCATTGTATTTAGTCCTGACTTAGACATTGCCGATGGCACCACATAAGGCGAGCCGGTCCATACCCATGTAGCTAAGATAGATACTATTGAGCCTTTATGACCGCCTTCAATCCATCTTTTTCCTACAGAATGAGTCATATAAAAAGTTCCATGAAAAACAATATTCGCAATTGCATCAAAACCTTTTGCTGATAGATCTTTTGTAGGAGAAATAAAATTACCGGCTGCGTTATTTACTAAACCGTCAAGAGGACTCTTTTGAAAAATTCTATCAATATAATCATCAACATCTTGTGCGCCTCTGATATCTAATGTTTCATATGACACTGAAGTACCATATTTATCTATGATCTCATTGGCAGTTTCTTTAAGAACGTTCTCACGTCTTCCGCATATAAATATATTTGCTCCATGTTTTGCATAGTGAGATGCCATCTCTTTACCAAGTCCTGTTCCTCCACCTGTGACTAATATGTTTTTATCTTTTAATAAATCATCTTTAAACATCATCTTTATCCAATTTTGTAATATTAATAATAGAATCAACCCATTCATCTGAATAATTAAGAGAAGGAACATAATCAAGAGTTTCTCCTCCCGCTTCAACGAATAGCTCTTGGTACTCATCTCCAATTTCTATAATTGTTTCAAGGCAGTCAGCTGTAAATGCGGGTGAAAAAACTAAAACTTTTTTATGATTTTGAGTTGGTAATTTTTTCAAAACATCATCAGTAAATGGATCTAACCATTTGTTTGTTAATCTAGATTGAAAAGATACTATATATTGAGAACTATCTAAATTTAATCTATCTGCTATAAGCTTAGTAGTCTCATATACGGTAGCTTTATAGCAAAATTTATTAGCCTCTGTTATACCTAGCTCACAATCATTATCACTACATAGTGAATCTGGATAAACATTATCAACGTGGCTATTAGGTACGCCGTGATAGCTAAAAATAACTTTATCGTAGGAATGAACATCAAATTTAGCAGCCTTTGTTATCCAAGCATCGATAAAAGACTTATTATCATAAAATTGATTAATAAAGGTAATTTTTGGTACTACCCACTTATCACCCAAACATCTTGATACTTCTTTATAAACAGACCCTGTTGTTGCAGCTGCATAATGAGGAAATAATGGCAAAATAATTAATTCATCTGGATTTTGCTCAAGCATACCATCTATAACTGACGATATAGATGGAGATTGATAGCGCATTGCAAATTGAACATCAACATTAGGTAATTTATAAGATAGAAGCTTTGTAAGCTCTTTTGTATTATGCAATAAAGGTGATCCGTAGTCTTTATGCCAAACTTTTTTATATATTTTTGATGAACTAAAAGATCTGAATGGGCAGATAATAAAATTAACAAGAAGAAATCTTAATACAGGATTAATATTTAAGACTTTCTCGTCTGACAGGAATTCTCTTAAATATTTAAACACATCAAAATATGATGGACTGTCAGGAGTACCAAGATTAATTATTAATAAGCTTTTTTTCATATATTAGATTCTTTCCTAAAAATAGGATGACTTATTATAAATATAAAACAGATTAGGCACAGCATAGATGAGAAATAATATAAATATGATGGATTAATTGCATATATAGGCATAGCTATTAATGGAGTCAATATATGCCCTATTGGATATACAGAACCCAAATATCCTGCTGCTGAACCCTGGTGTTCTGGGGTTTGTGATAATGATAAAGAAGAGGAAATAGCTGGTCTCAACATACCACCACCAAAACCATTTATTATTATTGATAAGTAATATATTGAAATTTTTGGAAATAAAGCCATTGTCAGATATGAAAATAAAAGTAAAAAAGTACCGAATATCAATAGTTTGTTATTAGATAGTGGAAATGAATCTGTAAAAAGATATTGGCTGACTATAGTAGAAATTGATAACAGAGCAAAAGTCATACTTATAATAATTGGTAAATCATCAACGTCAGGAAATACATCAAATAGATAAAACCCTATAGTTTGTATTAGTGATGCTAAACATAGGCTAGAAATTGATGCTAAAAGTAAGAAAGGCCAAACAGTATTTGATTTCCAAGAAATTTTTTCTGAACTCTCACGTCCATCCCTATCTTTAGACGTATTTTCTACATTTTTATATATACCAACAGAAGATATTAAAGCTAGGATACTGAAAACATAAAATGGGGTTTCTTTGGTAATTAATATTAAAAATCCGCCAATCAGAGGCCCTGCAACAGTCCCAACTAAAAAACTTGACTCTAATCTTGCAAATTTTACAGTTCTCCTTTCTCTAGTAGATGTATCAGCTACATAAGCAAATGCTGCTGGTCTTGTAGCTGAACCTATCAAACCATTAAGCATCCTTCCAAATACTAGTAACGGAAATAAAAAAACAATATCAAGTAGGTTTTTTTCAACTAAAAATAATGGGGTGATCATAGCTATAAGTGATGCTGAATAACCCACAAGACCAAGCACTGCTATATTACGTCTACCATATTTATCACTCGCCCTTCCCCATGCAGCACTTGTTAAGGCCCATGCTATTGCTGAGAAAGCAAATACGAGAGAGGTTTGTACTTCTGTTAAACCCAAGTCTCTGGCTAAAGGAGGAACAATAACAAAAACAAATGACTGTCCTAGACCAACAGTAAATAAGCCGAATTTAAGCCATGATGAACCAGATGAGTTCATTAAGAAATTTTATTAATGCCTATTGAGCTTCTAATTGAATCAATCATTTCCTTGGCTATAGGCCTTACTTTTTTTGCTCCATCGCTGAGAAGATCATTAATTAAATCTTTATCATTAAGTAATTCTTGGTATCTGTTTCTTACAGGCTCTAAATCCTTATTTATAATTTCAAACAGTTTGTTTTTTGCATCTCCCCAGCTAATTCCGTTTATATAGTCATCTTTAAACTCTTCAATCATTGGCTTTGAAGCAAAATATTTGTATAGAGCAAAAACTGTGCAATTTAAATGATCTTTTGGGTCTCCCGGTTCTAGAGAGTTTGTAATAATCTTAGCAATAGATTTCTTTAGTTGTTTTTCACTAGACAATAAAGGAATAATATTTCCATAAGATTTAGACATTTTTTGACCATCTGTTCCTGGAACTGTCTCTTTTGAGGATTGAATGATAGCCTCAGGAAGGATGAAAGTTTTTTTATACAAATGATTAAATCTTCCAGCAATATCTCTTGTCATTTCAATATGTTGTATTTGGTCTGCTCCAACCGGAACATGTGTTGCGTTAAACATTAAAATATCAGCAGCCATTAATACAGGATAAGAAAATAGCCCCATTGTTATACCTTTATCTTCCTCTTCTGGATTTAAACTTATTGCTGCCTTGTAAGCATGAGAGCGGTTCATTAACCCTTTTGCAGTAACACAATTCAATATCCAACTAAGTTCTAAAATTTCAGGTATATCTGATTGTCTATAAAAAAATGATTTATTTGGATCAAGACCTGATGCAAGCCAGGCTAGAGCTACATCTTTAACTGACGCTGAAACTTCTAAGTTTTTAGAGTTTTTTATAATTGCGTGATAATCAGCTAAAAAATAAAAAGATTCATCGTAATTTTTTGCTAATTCAAGGGCTGGCTTAATAGCTCCTAAATAATTTCCTATATGAGGAGTACCAGTTGTCGTAATACCTGTTAGAATTCGCTTTTTCATTTGTTATAATTATAAACATCAAAAGAGATTATTGTGGAAACTAGTCAAGATTTATTCAAACAATTAGATGAAGCTGAGGCTTTATTTAGCAAAGGTTCAATTAAAAATGCTCAAAAGAAGGTTAGAGATGTTATGTCTAAAGCAAAAGGTATTGGTAAAATACCTAATAAATTACGACATAAACTAAATTTTGCAATTGGTCAGTCTAGATATTTTGATGAAATGTCTTCTTTTGCAACCAATCCCAAAAGAGAAGAACTTATTACTGAAATCAATAAAGTAATTAAAGACCCCTTAGATAGTCCAAAGAAACAAGCACATCTAATTCATGACATACAAACTAAATGGCAATTGTTAGACCTTTCAAGTAGACCTGCATCTAGAGATCAATGGAATACATTTAATGAATTAACTAACAAAGCATGGGAGCCATGTGGCGAATACTTTGATGAACTTAAAGAGATAAAAATTAATAATGCAAAACAAAGAGAGTCAATAATTTTAGAAATTAATCAATATGTTTTAACCAATTCATCCAAATGGCCACAAGCAAAATTTCTAATTCAATACCTAAGAACTACATTTGATAGATGGCAAGAATATGCACCGGTATTAGATAAAGATCTAAACAAGCTAAGAATGGCATACGCAGAGGCTAAAAAACCTATAAATGATGCTATAAAAAAACAAGAGCAAGTTGTTATCAATATCAAAGAAGGACTAATTGCAAAGGTTAATGCGATATCTAATGAAGATAATGATGTATGCATTAAACAATTTAATGATCTTAAAAATGAATGGAAAAATGCAGGTTCAGCTGGTAGAAAAACTGACAATAAGTTATGGGAAAAGTTTAATAAATCTGCAGATAGATTTTTTACTGCAAAAAAAGAAGTTATTGATTCTGAGATATCATCAGCTAAAGACTTAATGACAAAACTAAAAGACAACCAAATAACAATTAATGAAGCAAATAATGAGTTACAAAATTTAACAAACATTAATAAAACTAAAGAATTCAACACTCTTAAAAAACAAATATTCTCAAAAAAAGAGGAACAAAATCTTGAACAAAAAAATTTAAAGATAGATTCATACTTAAATTTATTAGATACCTATACCAAAGGGGAAATAGAAAATTCAAATACCCCTTCTGCTATAAAAAATAAAATAAATACCGAGGGACTTTCTGAATCTAATATGGATAACCTTCAATATGCATGTATTAAATTAGAACTTATGGCAGGGCTTGACTCTTTAAAGAAAGATTCCGATTTAAGACAAAGCATTCAACTTGAAATGCTTACAAATAAATTTAATAAATCTTCAAATAATTTAGATTCATTAGATGATTTAATCATTCATTTTTTCAACAACATATCAAAAAAACCGGCTACTGCTGAAAAAAATCTTTGGAAACGCATATCTGTTTCAATTGAAAAATTACTTTCTTAACTAAAACCTTTCTCTTTAATTTTTAGTAAAATGTCTGAATGTCTTTTTCTATCTAGGGTATAAAAATAAAAAATAAAAATTGGCACTATCAATAAGACCGGACCCACTACACCCTGAACAAAGAATAGAGAGTAAGTCTGTTCGTAGGTTGGGTTATCTGTTGAATAGTTAAGATAAGACAAGACCAATCCACCTGTAATACTTCCGATGGCGGTATTAACTTTTTGAACAAAAGAAACTGCAGAATACAGAACCCCCTCTTGCCTTTTACCGCTCTGCAATTCAACCTCATCAGCTATGTCTCCAATCATAGAATCTCGGGTCATATTACCCATAATTGATAATGTGGATATAAAAAATAGCGGCAAGCACAAGAAAAATACTAATTGAGTTGAGCCTTTATCTGGTGTCAGACCTAAGTTATAAGTAATAAAAGCAAAAGGACAAGCAACTGCAACACCAAAGACGCACAGGATAACCAATTTTCTCTTATCTAGTATGGCTACTAGTTTAGGAGTTAAAGCAAAAGCAATAAAAGCAGTAGCTAAATATACAAATAAAAATATAGAAATTTGAGATCCTTTAAGACCCCAAAAATCAGTATTTATAAATAATGTTAAGTTATTTAAGAGACCCCAAGATATAGAAAGAGTTAGATTTCCAAAAAAGAATAATAAAAATGATTTATTAGTAATTGCAACTAGAAGTTCGTTGAATATGTCCGATAAGGTTGTGGATCCTTTCCAGTCCGATAAATTTTTAATCTCATGTCTTGTAGTAAGGGATGAAAAAAGAACTGCAATGGCCATAAGAAAACCACCTGTTAAAGCTAATGAAAAATAAGCTTCAGGATTTAATTGACCTAATGGATAGTCAGGTGTCGATCTAAAAAATATAAAATAAGCCAGAAATGCATTTGAAATACCTGCAACCCATGAAAACAGCTCACGCCAAGAAAATAACTTAGTTCTTTCATCATAATCTTTTGAAATTTCAGCACCGAAAGACCTATGAGGAACATCAAATAGAGTCATACCAACTCTGGTTAATGATGCGCATAAAAACATCCACCAGAAGAGTTGATTTTGAGTTAATTCCCAGTCAGATTGCGGAGTAAATAAAAGAACATAAAAAATAGATATTGGAATAAAAGAAAAGAACATAAATGGGTGTCTTCTTCCGTATTTTGTATTTGTTCTGTCAGAAATAACGCCCATTATCGGATCTGTAAAAGAATCAATCAGCAAAGCTAATGCTATTGCTGAAGATGCAAGCAAGGGATCTAAACCTATAACTCTTGAATAAAAAAATAATAAAAAAAATGTAAAAGTATCAGTCTTGATACCGTTGGCTATTCCACCAACAGAATAATTAAATTTAAATTTTGTGCTTAACATTAGTTATTATTTAGATGAGTTAGTAAATCTTGTTTAAATAAATCAAAAACAGGAGGCTCTATAAGATGTCTCATTTTTGGTAATATAAGGAGATTGCTATTCTTAATATATTTATTAGTCTTGTAAGCATTTTTAACTTTTATTAAAGGATCTTCTTTTCCATGAATGATAAGCGTCTTAGCTTTAATAGACTTAACCTTCTTAATTCTATTTTTTGATCCTAGAATTGCCATAATTTGACGACTAAAGCCTGTATCATCAGGACCTGCTCTTTCAATAGATTCTATTGATTTGTTATAAAACTCCTCGGTATCAAGGTCGTAACCTTCTAGACCTATTAATTTAAATATTTTTTTACTTCTTTCAATTCTTTCTTCTTTAGTTGAATAAGGGTTTGCAGATCTTTTCATTAAAAGCCTTCTTACATCTCTTGTAGGACCGTTTAATGGACTGGGAGCAGAAATTGATGATGATATAAGTGTGAATGAATTAATTCGCTCTGAATGGTTTGCTGCTATTATTTGAGCAATCATACCTCCCATTGATATTCCCAGTAAATGAGCTGTATCGATGTTTAATTTATCTAATATCATGATTGCGTCTGTTGCCATATCATCTAATGTATAGGGTGGATTGATTGGCAATCTAAGATAGTATTTTAAGTAAGTTGAATTAATTGTTTTAGATCTATTTCCTTCAGTAAAGCGATCGTCTGTAAATCTTGAAGAGTGTCCAGTATCTCTATTATCAAAAACTATCGGCCTGTAATTATTTTCAATTAAAAAGTCTATTAAGTGTTCTGGCCAGTTAATTAGCTGACCACCGAGACCTTGAACTAAGAGAATAGGTTTATTATTTTCTGAGCCATAGACCCTGTAAGCAATATCTACACCATTATTAGATATAAAACCTTCTTCGAAAGAATGTAGAGATGGTGATGTAAGCATTAAAAGAAATAGGAATTTATAGATATGCACTTATTCTATCCTTTATATTCTTCCTCAAACAACCCCAAAATAACATAACATCATAACTATGTAAGTCGCCGGTAAAATGTTGCATTTTTTTTATCTTATCAACCAAAGGTCCTCGAGCTTCAAGCAAACCATTTGTCTTATTAATAGACACTGAAAACTCCTGTTCGCTACTAAATCTTAAACTTTTCTTAGCGCCTGAATGTTTTGTAGTAAGCCTATCAGCAAAATCATAATTAGGAGATTTTGTAATAACAGAACCATGATATAAAGGAGGATCATACCAATTTGAATCGTTCGTCCATGAATAAGGATTTGTAGAAAAAATCTTTTGATCCATATATTCAACTGACCATCCATCAGGTTTCCAGAATATTGTCCTTTCTCTCTGTCTTTTAAAGCCCTCTGTAACAGTTGACCATGAAATAATGCAGTTAGTATCAGTTGAAGACGTTGACCTAGGTATCAATGGAAAGAGGTCATCATAATGTTTATCAGGAATAATATAGCCGATAACATATGCACAAATCATTCTTTGTTGCAGCTTAGTATTTTGAATATATTTAGAAATAAGCCTATGGGCATGAAGCGCTCCTTGACTATGACTCATTATGATAAAGGGTTTATTGTCATTAAAATTCTCAATAAAGTAATTAAAAGAATTTAAAACATCCTCAAAAGCTAAGTCATGAGCTTTCATACCGTCTGAGTCTTTAGAGAAATAGGAATAATATGTGGCTTGTCTGTATTCAGGTGCATAAATATTACAGCTTTCATTAAATGCAGAAACTTGATTACCAAGCATCATTTCAGTTCTTTCATAAGCTGCTCGATCTTTTTCCATGAATGAATTCCAAGATTTTTCAAAATATCCTGTTGGATGAATATAAAAAACGTCTACATCATTATTAGTTTTATTAACTATGTGATTTGAATCAGGAACATAGAATTGTTGCGCATCTTTATTTGGATAAGCTGCCCAATTATTTAAATCTGAATAATCTGGAGCCAAGGGATGTTTGGAGTTATCAAACGAATTTATCGGTTTTATATATTCTAATAATTTATATAACTTTTCATCATCCATATTGAAAAGTATATCTTAAAAGGGACTATCAACTATTTTATTTGTAGCGGTCGAACCAGCAATCAAAACATCATTTTGGTAAAGAAATGCCTCGGTAAAACATATAGATCTACCCTCTTTAACAATCTTAGAAATCACTTTAACTGGTCCAGGTGCACATGGTTTATAGAACTTTACATCTATATCTAAAGTTAATGGAATTTGTTTGCCTTCAGCTTTGTATATTAAAAATTGAGCCATACAACAATCTAGCATCCCTGTTACAAATCCACCCTGCACCACCATTCCATTTGAATGTGTAAGTTCTTCTGATGGATTAAATTCGCAAGTAAATGTCTCATTATCACTTGGATATGCGCTACTTAAACCAAATACCTTAAGGAAAGGAGGAATTTCTTTAAAATTTTTAGAAATATCCTCAGTTGAATTAGACATAATAATTACCAATTGGCGGAGGGAGTGGGATTCGAACCCACGGTGCCGATGAAGGCACGACGGTTTTCAAGACCGTTACAATAAACCAGACTCTGCCATCCCTCCTGTGTCTGAAACGCTATTTTATAGGCTTTGTAGGTAAATGCAATATATTTCATTTTGCCCTAAAAATGGCTTTGCCGTACTAGTTGCCTACTTTTTTTAGAGCATGAATCATAATGAGTTACTTAACCTGTTTCAAACCTATATTAGGCATGAAGTTATTTACATCTAATTGCTGACCATCAACTAAATGTGAGTAAATAAACATTCTTTGGATTAACTATATATTGATGGATGGTATACAGTGTTATCAAACAGGGAGTTTATTATGGCTAAAGGATTGGATAAAAAGAAGAATGAAAAAAAGAAAGGTAAGACGCTAAAGGAAAAAAGAGCTGAGAAAAAAGAAAAAAAGAATAAATAGGGTTAATTTATTTTTATACTTTAGGTGTATAAAAAAATATTAATTCTTTTTAGTTCCAACATAAAGACCGACAAATTGGTCAACTATTTATTTTTTACAACTCTAATATTTCAATAGGGCCGATATTTAAATTTCTTATGCCTTCTTCAATTTTTGATAAGTCACCAACAATCACCCAAGTCCAAGAATTAGGGTCGATATATTCCTTGGCTGCTGTCCTAACCTCATCAAGTGTTACAGAATTTCTTTTATCAGCTAAAGTGTTTAAATAATTGAAATCTCTTTCATTTGAAACAATATCTTCAATTCCACCCATCAATGCACCAAGTGTTTCATATTGTCCAGGTAATCTAAGGGTTCTTGCACGCTTGATCTTATCTAACTCTTCAGCAGTTACAGGAGATAAGGTAAGATAATTATTATATTCTTTTAGGATTTCCTGAATTGAATCTATTGTTTTATCTGTTTGAACCGGGGCTCTGACAACCATAAGTCTTTGTCCTTTAGAGCTAGTTATTCCAGCTCTTGCTCCATAAGACCAGCTCTTATCCTCTCTAAGATTCATATTTAATCTAGATGTAAAACTTCCTGCAATTGCATAGTTTGCATAATCAATAACAATATCATCACTTGAGTTCGTTGGAGGTAATAATTGACCTGCAGTTATATACGATTGAATTGCACCTGGTTTATTTATAAGAAAAATTCTAGGACTAGTCTGTTTATATACATCTTTTAAGTCAAATGTAAGTAAGTCTTCTGCTGAACTCCAGTCAGAGAATTTCTTATCAAGGGTATTAATAGCCTCACTTAGTGAAATATCACCTACAACAATGAATGATGCATTTTTTGGATTAGTTAGTTTTTTATGCATGCTTAAAAGATTATCTCTAGTTAAATTTAATATAGATTCTTTATTGCCCATGCTTGATGGATTTCCATATGGATGGTTTTTTCCATAGATAAGTGGTCTTATCGACATTGCTGCCATAGAGGATGGATTGTTTAAACTTTGATCTATCCTAGCTAGCCATTGATTTTTGACTCTATCTATTTCTGACTCTTTAAAAACTGGGTTTAATAAAGCTTCTTTAAATAAATCTAAAGTTTTATCTAAATTTATTTTTAAAGATGAAAGTGATCCATATGTTGTGTCTAATGATGAACCAAAACCAACGCCTGAGCCTAAACTGTTTAAAATTTCATTAAATTCTAATGCATCATATTTTATAGTGCCCTCATCCATCATGCTCATTGTAAAATTGACATAACCTCTTTCATTAAGGTTTTCAATTGCATATCCGCCATCAAACATAACTTGCATCTGGACTAAAGGAAGATCGTTTCTCTCAAGAACATAGACTTGCGAGCCGTTAGCAAGCTTGCCAACTTTAATCTCTGGAAATGAAAAGGTTATTTTGTCCGTAGGATAAGGTATGCCTTTTGACCTATCAATTTGCGATTCTGTAATACTAGTTTTAGCACTTGGCACAATAGTTAAAACATAATCACCATTTGATAACCACTCTCTTGCTATATCCCTAACTTCAAATTTAGACATTTTCATATATCTTTCATAATCTGTCTTATAGAATCCAGGGTCTCCATAAAAAGTTTCATAAGTTGCCAATATATCTGACTTACCTCCAAAACCTCCAATTCTTTGCAGGCCATTGATTAAGCTAGAAACGGTAGAGGTTTTTGCACTATCAAGAGCCTTTTTATCTGGGCCTACTTGAAGATACTTCTTTAAAGTTGAATCGATAACTTTTTCAACCTCCTCAACAGTAGATGTATTAGAAACGTCAGCAGAAATAATAAATAAACCACCTATCTCCCGGCCATAGTAATAAGCTGAAACGCTAGTAGCTAATGGATTAAGATACACAAGGTTTTGATAGAGTGGACTATTCTTGCTTCCAGAAATAGTTGATGCAACAAGCTCAAGAGCAGAGCTTTCTATTGTCCCTGATTCTGGCACATTCCAAACCTTCATAATTCTTGTTTGTGGAACATTATCAAAAATAATCTCTCTTTTCGTATTAGTTCTTTTAGCTATCCATTTTTTCGGTTTTGCTAAATTTGGTCCTGCAGGAATATCACCAAAGTATTTATTTACTAAAACTTTAGCTGTCTCTAAATCAATATCACCAGCTAAAACCAATACAGCATTATTAGGACCATAGTAATTCTTAAACCATTCTTGAACATCATTCATAGTAGCTGCATTTAAGTCATCCATTGAACCAATAACAGACCATGAATAAGGATGTCCTTCTGGATAAGCTGATTTTGAAATGGTATTCCATGTCATTCCATAAGGTTGATTTTCTCCTTGTCTCTTTTCATTTTGAACAACGCCCCTTTGCTCATCTAATTTACCTTGATCTATAACGCCTAGAATATGTCCCATTCGCTCTGACTCCATCCACAGGGCTAAATCTATTGCATTCGTTGGTACATTTTGAAAATAATTAGTTCTATCATTGCTGGTTGTTCCATTCTGATCAGTTGCGCCTATTTTTTCAAAAGGCTCAAAATATTCATTATTGTAATTTTCTGTTCCATTAAACATGAGGTGCTCAAACAAGTGGGCAAAACCAGTTTTACCTACTTTTTCATTTTTTGAACCAACGTGATACCAAATATTTACTGCAACCATGGGCACTTTTCTATCCTCATGAACCACGACTGTTAATCCATTTTCAAGTACAAATTTTTTATATTTAATTTCAGGCAGAGGCAGCTCTGCAGAAGATATAGTTTGTGATATTAAAATTAATAAAAATGAATGTAGAAATACTTTTTTCATATAAGCCTCAATAGATTAAATATTATCGTGTTTACAAATTATATCACTAGCCTTCCATTCCCAAATATTTGGCAACAAACCGTGAACAATTAATATAAATGCCACTTTCCATGCATGAAAAAGATGTGTGAAATAACCCATGCCAATGGTTTTTAGGTGATTCATATTACTCCCCCTTTTATCTTGTTATGAATAAATCATATTAATTAATTTATTCTTACACAAGATATGTAAATTAACTATAAGCTAATTTAATAACTGATATAAATATTGCTATGGCTATGCACATATAGACAAGCCAGCTAATCCAATTATTCATTATTTTTTAATAGAAGAGTAATACCAAGAGCAGCTGGCCAGGCAGCCAATAATATTTCACTAATATATATATCGTTATATCCAGTTCCATAAACATAAATCGCGATAAGATTAAAAATAGCCGCACCAAAGTAAATTATTGCAACAGAGAAGAACCACGCAGAGTTTAGGGTTATGGCACCTAAAAGTGAGAATACACATGTAGCAAAGAAGAATGACGTAAAATCTCTGATCAGTGCATTCTGACCCTCATTAGATAACTCTTGTAAGACAAATCCGAATCCGGAAGCAGCATTTGATGGTGTAAAAATCCAATCTAATACTGCACCAAGAAGAACATAAGAATAAAGAATCCCTAAATATCTAATAATAAATGTATAGTTTTTTTCCTTAGAAATAAGCCAATAATAAAAATAACCTCCAATAAAACCAGCTAGCCAGTGTAAGCCCTTACCTAGTATTGTTCTGTTACCACCCAATAATTCTGTCTTAAATAACAACTCAACCATAAGAAATACAGCCAAAGCAATAGCAACAGATCCAGCTATTGCATAAAGATATTTTCCGCCTAAGTCAGTAAATCTAGATATTAAGCCAGCAACACTAAAAGCTATTGCAAAGCCTATAATAACAACACCATATAAGACTATGCCTAATCTTTGAAAATCAAAGAGGAGCACCTCCAGAGGATGAGCTTATGTTCACAGGCATATCTACTGAAGATAACCATATGAGATTAGAGACAGAAGAGATTGGTGTAATCAACATAACAGTAAATAGAGCTGCTGATAAAACTGCAAATGGATATTTAGCTATGTTCATAATTATTTAGGCAATACTTTAAATAATTTTCCATTAGGCCCATCAGTTAACAAATAAATGATGCCACTTGGAGAATCCTGAATATTTCTAAGTCTTAAGTTCAGATCACTAAACAATGATTCTTGAGTGTTTGTATTATTATTAAAAATAACTTTTTTTACATCCTTTGAAACTAATGCTGTAACTAAGAAACTATTTGTTAATTCAGGATAATAAGTCTTTTTCATAAAAAATCATATCTGATGGAGCTATAGAAGGAGTCCAATGTAACAATGGTTGTTCCATACCCTCTTTCTCTGTAAAGGGGCTAATAACAGCTCCAGAGTAGTCAATGCCATAAGTAATAGCTGGCCATCCATAATTCAATGAAGGCTGAATTAAATTCATTTCATCTCCACCTCTTTGGTCCGTGCTCATGCTCATAAATATCACCTGAAGAAGTAATAACAAGCCCTTGCATATTTCTGTGTCCATAAGAATAAATGTCTTCTAATGCACCCTCTTTACCTACAAAAGGATTATCTTC
>CALSSL010000002.1 GCA_943789005.1 uncultured SAR86 cluster bacterium | reverse complement strand
CTGGGTGTAGGTTGTTCCCAAAATGCCCATGCCTATTAATTGATCTCAGAATATAGCCTTCATCGCTGATCATACTCCTCCATTTTTCTAATAAGTCGAACAGTTCTTGGCTGATTGGTAGTATCTTTCCAGTCCCGAATTGGTCTGTCTTTGAGAAGTTAAGCCGGATAGCCGGTTTTCCGTTGGCTCCCTTGCAGATGTCCTCAAACTTAAAGGCGCAGAGCTCTGACCGGCGGCGCATGGTTTCGTAGCCGAGTCTTAGGAGGACTTGATTTCTTAAACCCCTGAGACTGTTATCGCAGTTGCTAAGTAGCTGGTTGAGTAGTGGTTTGGTGAGTGGAGTAGCCTGCTGCTGTGCCCGTCCAATTTTGCGGTGCATTCGTTTTATGGCCAATATGACCTCTGGCTGGTTGGTGGGGTTGTAGTGTTTGGAGAGTTTTAGTACCGTGCCCAAGCTATTGATTCTTCTGCGGATGGTCGCGCTTTTTCTGATGGTGGCAAGGTAGTCAACATACTGCGCCATGGCGTCGGCAGTTGCCGGTATTGAATCAATATTATTGTGTGAGCACCAGGTCTGGTATTGAATAAAGTCCGACCTATAGGCTCTTATGGTATTTTTGGCAAAGGCGCCATCAAACTTGGCTAAGATATCATCAATCATGTTATTCTCTCTATAAAATAACATTAAATGATTCTAATAGAATCATAAAGTAGAGTCAATGGTATCTTCTGCTCAAATAAAGGCTGCGCGTGCATGTTAGGTTGGAGCGCGATTGAGCTTGCAAACCGCAGTGGTGTTGGTAGGCTACGATTAAGCGCTATGAGGTGCAGCGGGTATCCCTGATGCTAATACAAGAATTTAATGGTGATAAGAAATACTTTAGAAGCAGGCCGGTATTGAATTCACCGGCGATCCATTGGTTAACCCAGGCGTGACCCTACGTATCAAGCGCGACGACTAAGTTCTATCTGCTTTATCTTTTAGCTTATGCTTTATAATATCCACTTCGGTATTTATGTGGATGTTGCTATGCCTGTTGAAGATAAATCCAAGTCTCTTTTACCCTTCCTATCAAGCCCCAAGCTTTTGCCCAATGAATCTGAGGCTGAGTTTCAATCTGGTTTGCAAAGTCTCTTATCCGAACTAGACAATCCCTCACCCTTGGCGGTTGCGCTGGTCAGTCAGCTGAATGAGTGCCTCTGGTGGATTAGGAGGCACACCGTGGATAAGGAGCTACTGCTCCATGAGGCGATGGCGAGGCTTTTGTCTAAGGCGGGTAGCAACTGGAGACTTATGACAACCGTAAGGTGTCAGAGGCCCTTGAGCGTTATTTGGATGGCAGCGCGGACAAGGATGAAGCGGCATGGATTGATGAAATCCTCGCCGAGTCGAAGCTGACCCTATCCGATCTCCGTGTTAGGGCCTTTAAGGATGCGGCCAGGCATATCAAGATGGTGGATGATCTGATTCACCGTCAGCACCAAACGATGAGGCATCTTCAGCGGAGTATCGACTCCATAGACTATAAGTCACGCCTGATTAAGCGTATGGATCTTGAGCTGGCAGCACTTGAGTCAAAGCAGTCTGTGAAGGGGGTTCGCTCGCTTGACGCAAACCATCGTAGGAACCTTGCAAATCAGTGCAATGCACTTAAATCAACGGGCCCGAGATCGGTGGCTGGGAAGCGGGCCAGCAGCCAAAATTCCCGCAAGCATGGCCTAAATAGTGCCCCCGACTTTGAGTCATCGTCTGAGTACAGGGCGCTTGTCGATCTAATCGCGGAGGAGGGGTTCTCTGCCTTTGCCTGTGCCGATATTGCCTCGGGACTTCTTAATTATCGACGGGTGATGGATGCCTATTACGATACCTACACCAGCCCCGAGCCGGTTGATGAGTTTTTGCGTGATGCGAATGTGAAGGCTTCGAACCCCATCTTTAGAGAGCTTCTCAGTCCGTCGGGCAGTGAGCCCCAAGATGTGCGAGAGATGGCAGCTTTTTTTGCCGAGCATGCAAAGGCAGGAGCGGCGCAAGGGTGGGCCGGTATCCCGTCGCTCTGCGGACACCCACAAACTGATACGTTACCAGCGCAATGGCATCGCTCGGTTATCCAGAGCGGTTCGGCAGGGCTAGATTAAAAAAGTAACAAAACGAAGCCAACCAATCCAAATCATGGCGTGCGATAAATAAGCTTATCAACTTTTAAAAAAATAAATAGATATGAAAAGCTGCATTATGCAGCTTTTTTTGTTTATAGGTTTTGTTTTTAAAGTTCTTGATTGGTAATAAGACGTATATAATTAATTTTAAATTTTAATACAATGATCAATTTAATAACTTAAATCAAGAAATACCTTATCAACTTTTAAAAGAGAAATATGATGAGGCTTTAGATGCAGGTCAAAAAGGCATTGAGGCTATTTCAATTTCTTCTTACAACAAGGAGATAAGTGAGGTTGATTCTAGATACGTAAATCTTAAATTTATTTCAAATGATGAGTTTATTTTTTTTAGTAATTATAACTCTCCAAAAGCATCTGCTTTTAATTCTCACAACCAAATAGCTGCATTAGTATATTGGCCTAGTATTAATGTTCAGATTAGAATGAAGGCTAAAATAAAAAAAACTTCAGATGAATTTAATCAAAAATATTTTTTTGATAGATCAGAAGAAAAAAATGCATTAGCTATTTCATCCAACCAATCAAAGCCAATAGATTCTTATAACCAAGTTAAAGAAAATTATAATAAATCTTTAAAAAATGATGATTTAAAAAAATGTCCTGAATATTGGGGAGGTTATTCATTTACTCCTTACTATTTTGAATTCTGGGAAGGGCATGAATCAAGAATAAATAAAAGAGAAGTTTTTGAAAAAATTGATGGTGTCTGGAAGCATTCATTTCTTCAGCCATAAATATTGCCAAATATAATTTTTAGTATAAAATTCACACTAAATGATAAATCAATAAAATCTAAAAAACAAACATTATATTAATACTTAATGTTATACATTTTATCTTCTTCTAATTCTAGGTACTCTCATAGCTTCTCAAAAAAAAATATTACTCCTATTAATGAAAAAATAAGAGCTGAAGAAGTTATGCTTATTGGAGCTAATGGAGAAAAAATGGGATTGTACCATTTATCGAAGCTCTTGAAGTCAGCAAGAGTCAGCATCATTAGATTTGGTTCAAGTTCTCCCTCTGATGCAAATCCAGTTGTTTGTAAGCTTTTAGATTATGGAAAACATCTTTTTGATAAGAAGAAAAGTATTTCATCATCAAAGGTTAAAGTTAAAAGAAATACCACAAAAGAAATAAAATTTAGACCTTCAACAGATGTGGTGATTACAATATTAAATTAAAAAAGATTAAAAGCTTTATTCTTGACGGAGATAAGACTAAAATAAGCGTCCGTTTTAGAGGTAGAGAAATATTAAATAGTGATATGGGCTTAATCTTTTAAATAAATTAAGAGATGAGCTTGAAGAAATAGCTCAAGTTGACCAAGAGCCTTCATTAGAAGGGAGACAATTACTAATGGTTTTATCGCCTATAAAAAGAAAAGTTAAATATAAATTACAAGAAGACAATATGGGATATAAACTTAAAACACATTCAGGAGCTGCAAAGCGCTTTAAAAAGACAGGATCATCTGTGAAAAGCAAAAGTGCAAATAGAAATCATATCCTTACAAAGCAATCTACAAAAGAAAAAGACATAATAGAGGTCTTAATAAGTTAACAGGAACTGTTCTTAAGATGGCTTCTGCATTAATTAGAAGGTAATAAATCATGCCAAGAGTAACAAAATCAGTAACAGCTAAAGCTAAACATAAGAAAGTATTAAGTGCTACCAAAGGTCATTACGGAGCTAGAAGTAGATTATTCAGAACTGCCAAGCAATCTAATATCAAATCTCTTCAATATGCATTTAGAGATAGAAAAAATAGAAAAAGAGCTTTCAGATCTCTTTGGATTGCTAGAATTAATGCTGGATCAAGGAGCTTGGAGTTTCATATTCAATATTAATGAATGGTTTAATAAAAAATAATATTGCTATAGATAGAAAAATTCTTTCTGAACTTGCTATAACGATACATCAACCTTTGAGAAAATCGTACAAACTGCAGTAAAGTAGCTTCTAAATGTCTAATATAGACAATATAGAACCGCCTATTATTAAAGATAATTAGGTTCTATTCATCCCATAAACCAAGTAAAAGAGCATTTGTTAAAAATGCTTTTTGATTTAGGATTTCAAGAGGTAGATGGCCCTGAAATTGAAAGCGAAGATTTTAATTTTGATATGCTTAATATCAAAAAATCACATCCTGCAAGACAGATGCATGACACCTTTTATGTTGAAAATAAAAGCAATGTGCTAAGAACACACACGTCACCAGTTCAGATAAGGAGCATGCTTGAAACCAAGCCACCTATTGCATTCACATCAGCTGGAAAAGTTTATAGAAAAGATGATGATGCCACTCACTTACCAATGTTTCATCAGGTTGAGGGTATTTATGTTGATAAAAACGTAACTTTTGCAAACTTAAAAGATCTAATACATCAAATACTTCACAATTTATTTGGAAAAAATGTCCAGATAAGATTCCGTCCTTCATACTTTCCGTTTACCGAGCCTTCTGCTGAGGTTGATATATTATCTGATCATGGAAAGTGGCTTGAGATTCTTGGTTGCGGTATCGTAAATCCTGTAGTTCTAAAAAATTGCAATATCAGATCCTGATCAATATAGCGGTCTTGCTTTTGGTCTCGGCGTTGAAAGAATAGCTATGCTTAAATATGGAGTTAATGACATACGCGAGTTTTATAAATCAAATTTAGATTTTTTAAGCCAATTTAAATGAAATTTCTGTACAAAGACTTATTAAATTTTTTATCGGAAAAGCCTTCAAAAGAGCTTCTATCTGAAAAACTTTTTCAGCTTGGTCATGAGCATGAGATTGCTGGTGATATTTTTGATATGGAGCTAACTCCAAATAGAGGAGATTGCTTGTCTCTAAATGGATTAGCAAGAGACCTTAATATTTTTTTTGGAAAAGTACAGCCATATAAAATCTTTGAGGGAGATATTTTACCTCTTGATTTTAACTTTAAAAATCTCTCCACAGATGCATGCCCAAAAATAAGTTTTTTAGAAATAGAAATAGAAGGCGCTGTAGCTGCATACAAACACTATTTAGAAAATTATTTTTCGTTGCTTGGAAATAATAAGGTAAATTTTTTTACTGATGTTTCCAATTATATTTCTTATGAGCTAGGCCAGCCCACTCATTGTTTTGATGCCAACACTATAAATAACCAATTAACTTTTGAGAGTAAAATTTGTAAGGAATCTTTTAAGACATTATTAGACTCTGATATTAATCTTGAAGGTAAAAATTGTATCTTTACTGTTGATAATAAAATTATAAGTCTTGCTGGGGTAATGGGAGGTAAATCAACAGCATGTTCATCACAAACAAGAAAAGCATTAATTGAATGTGCTTATTTCAAACCTGAAGAAATCATTAGCAAAAGTATTAAATATAATCTTGTTTCTGATGCAGCGCATAAATTTGAAAGAGGTGTAGACATTCAAGCACAAGAAAAGGTCTTAAGAAGGTTTATTGCAATAGTTCAAGATCATGTAGCAATTAAAAATTTTAAAATACAAACATTTGATGATACTGAAATTGAGCAATCTAGAATCCCAATTGATTTAGAAAGAGTTAACAAAATTTTAGGCATTGATATAGAAAAAGAGCAATATTTGATGATTCTTAATAAGCTGGGGTTTGAAATTAATAATAATGAACTAAATAAGCCCTCATACAGACATGATATTTCATCACAAAATGATTTAGCAGAAGAGATAGCAAGAGTCTTAGGTTATGACAGTATAAAAAGCAAACCCTTAGAAATAAAAAATAATTTAAATGAGAATATAAATCATATTTATAAAGTTAAAAATTTTTTAGTTCAAAATGGTTTTTCTGAGGTTGTCAATTTCCCGTTCACCTCCATTAAAGATAAAAAATCTATAACCATTGATAACCCATTAGATTCAAATAAGGGTCACCTTAGGACATCCTTAAAATCTTCTTTATTGGAGAATCTTCAATATAACGAAAGAAGACAAAATGATTCAATCAAGCTCTTTGAAATTAGTGATTTGTACTCTAGAGCCGATCAAATAAATCAAGAAAGAAAGTTGGGTTTAATAATAAGTGGAAGAAGGGGGCACAATTACGCTGATTTTTCTAAGAAATTAGATTTTAATTATTTAAATCAAATATTAAATGAAGGCGCTAATCAAAATATTTTTACTATTGAAGAAATTTCTAGAGCAGACTTAAAAACAAAAAAGAAAGATAAAATTTTTTATACAGAAGTGTTAATTGAAAATATTCCTGCTGATATATATAAAGATTATAAGCTTAATGAAGAGCAGATTAATTTTATTAAATACCAACCAGTCTCTGAGTTTCCTTCAAGTGTGAGAGATTTTTCTTTTTCAATAACAGATTTTAAAAAATATAATATGGTATTAAGTCTGATCTCAAATTTAGATGATGATATTTTGAAACATGCATATATTTTTGATTTTTACGAAAACAAAAAAATTAAAGAGATAAAAGTTGGTGTTAGGTTTATTTTCCAGTCAGTTTTATGCACTTTATCTGAGGAAGAAATTCAAAAAACTATTCAGAGGCTTTTAAAGCCTATCCTCGATTTAGAGGGCGTTTCTGTCCCAGGCTTATAGTTAATATAGTATCTATCACTACTATATTTTATAAATAAATGTAAAATACGTTAATAAATTACGCATTATTATGGAACATTACAAAAAATATCTTCTTTTGGCTTTATCTTTATTTCCATTTTATTCTTTTGGACAAGCTATAGACCCATCAATCCTGTCTCAGCTTAGTCCTGAGCAAATTGAAATGGCAAAAGATGCTTATGCAAGCAAGAATTCTACCGATAAGTCAGTTGAAGAACTACCAGTGATTGATGAGTCATTAGTAATTAAAAAATCTAGCGGTGATTCAAATAAAATTGCAGGTAAGAAATATGGTTATGATTTTTTTTCATCAATGCCTACCTCTCTCACAGCGGTTGGAGACTTACCACTTCCTAATGACTATATAATATCTTTAAGAGATCAATTTACAGTTATTTTAACAGGTTCGAAAGATGCCTTATTTAATTTAAATGTTAAGCTGGATGGCACAATTTTGTTTCCTGAACTTGGTTCTGTTTCTGTTGTCGGCCTTAGTTTTAAAGAGGTTAAAGAGAAACTATCGCAATTAATTAAACAAGCTTACATTGGGGTAAATATTGATGTTTCATTACAAAATTTAAGCGCCAAAAAGATAACTATTGTTGGTGCGGTAAATACTCCAGGAACATATTTAGTTAACCCCTTTAGCACCATTACTGGAGCACTTGCATACTCTGGGGGTATTTCTGAAATAGGATCCTTGAGAGATATTAAGTTAATAAGAAATAATAAAGAGGTCTTTTCTTTTGATTTATACGATTTACTTATCAAAGGTAATAGATCTAATGATCTTACTATTGAGGCAGGCGATACTTTATTAATAAACGCAGCATCTCAGTTTGTTGAAATAACCGGTGCTGTAAAGCGACCTGGAATATATGAAGTCTTAGAAGGTGAAACTATTAATAGTTTGGTAGATTTTGCTCTTGGCTTTAACCAAACCGCAAATAAATCTAATATATCTGTATCATTTTTGGATTTAAATGAAGCATCAATAGTTAAGAAAAATGTTGATACTCTAGATCAAAACCTACAAAACGCATTATCAGTAAATGTTTTTAATTATGTAAACGAACCAAGCGCTAACATTCTCGTTCAAGGAGCAATAGAGGAGCCGGGTTTTTATAATGCTCTAAAGTATAGAAAGTTAACTGATTTAATAAATGATTTAAAATTTATTGATGTATATCCTTGGTTGGCTGTATTAGAGCAATTTGACGAAAATAAGCTAATCAAATCTACAGTTTTATTTAATTTAAATGATCCAAACACCTATACCTCTGTAGAGCTTTTACCCAATTCTAGAATTTATTTTGCAAATATTGATACAAGATCATTTGATGTCTCTGAAACGTCAAGAAAGCTAATAACAGAATATGAATTAAGGCTATCTCATAGACAGGGCAATTTCAGATTGCCAGTATACGGAAAATATTCTGTTAGCTCATTTATAAATTTATTGGGTTTAGACATGAGTGACGTAGATAATATTGCTACTTATGTTAGTCCGCTGAAGAATATTGTAGTTAATGATAATTATAAAAATATGCAATATATAGCAGAAAAATATAATACTGTTAATTTTAGATCTTTTGATAATGATCTTATTGAGGTATCTATTAGTGGTGCTGTGGACTTTCCAGGAACTTATGTTTTAAATGATGACGCTACCATAGAGGACTTATATCAATTAGTTGGTAATTTTAAAAATCAAGCTTATCTTAAAGGAATTATCTTGACTAGAGACAATATAAGAGCAAGGCAGATTAAGTCTATAGAAAAATCTAAAGAAGATCTCAATAAGGTAATTTTAACTTCTGTCCAAAAAGGAGAAAATATTGGTGATATTAATTTAATAAGAGCACTTTCAGAAAGTATAGAACCAGAAAATTTAGGGAGACTGGCAGGAGACTTTACTCCAAAATCACAAGGCTCAATTAATACAATTTTATTTGATGGAGATACGATTATTGTTCCTAAAAATCCAAATGCTGTAAATGTACTCGGAGAGGTTTTAAATCCAATAGCATTCGAATACTCAAAAAAATTAACTATTACCTCTGCAATAAATCAAGCTGGTGGGTACCAACAATATGCGGATAAAAGAAGGGTATATGTGATCAAGGCAAATGGAATCGTTAAAAAAGCTAATAGAAATATTTTTGTTAGAAATGTTGGCCTTGAACCTGGTGATACTATTGTGGTTCCAAGAAAAATTATTACTAATAATCCTGGCTTAGAAGCTTTATTGCCTGTTACACAAATTTTGTCTGATTTGGCTTTTTCTGCAGCTGCAATTGAAAGTTTGTCGAATACTAATTAAGTTCTAAATTAGATGAAGAAATATACTTCTGTCTACTTATTTTTAATTTTCTTTATTCAAAACATTTATACTGATAGCTTTAATTATAATTCTTTTAATAATCACGGTGTAATTGGCCTTGTGAACATGCCTACTGCCAGATTTTATGATGAGTCATCATACGGTTTAACTTTATATAACGGTGAGCCTGATCAAAAAATTACTATGACGTCTTATCCTTATGATTGGATGGAAGCCTCCTTTTTTTATACCAATATTCAAGACAGGCCATATTGCGCACAAGCTTTTGATAGCGTTTGCCAGCAGGACTACAAGGATAAAGGTTTTAATTTTAAGTTTAGATTAAAAGAAGAGGGGATATTTCCAGCAGTTGCATTAGGAATAAACGATATTGCTGGTACTGGTTTCTATAGTTCAGAGTACATTGTTGGAAGTTATGGCATTAATAATATAGATTTTCATTTAGGCCTTAGTTGGGGCACATTAAATGGCTCAAAAAATAGTTTTAAAAATCCTTTTGGATTTATAGATGATCAATTTTATGATAGACCCAATTCAACTGAAGATAATGGTGGTCAGTTTCAGCCGTCAAGATATTTCTCTGGAGAAAAAGCCTCACCATTTTTTGGGATATCCTATGCGCTCAATAGTAAGATTTTAATAAAATTTGAAACTGATAACACTCTCACCCCGGGACAAGTTGGTTATAAAAAAGCAGAAAGTAATTATTCATTTGGCATAGATTATGCTGTAAATAAAAACTTTAGTATTGGAATAGCAAATGAAAGAAATAATTATTTTTCAGCAAAGTTCGTATACAAAGATAACCCAAAACAAGCTGTAAAAAAATATCAATATAAAACATCTGAAACCATAAAACCTCAAGATGATAGATATAAAAAACTTATAAAGAATATTGAAAATAATGGCATTGGAGTCAATAAAATTATTGAATCAGCTGATGCTCTTGGTTTAGAGTTGACCCAATTCACCCACAGTAATCTTGATATTATTGAAGAGATTATTACATCTGCTTCTATTGATTCTGGTATCAATAAAGAAATTAAAACTGACTTAAGAATTGCAAACCTTCAAGCAAAAACAGATTTTGATGAAGATTTTATAAACAATTCCAAGATATTATATGAAAGGAAGGCATCTAGAAAGTTTTCTTCATCTAATGGTTTGGTTTTAAGACCATTTTTAGCATCAAGAGAAGACTTTTTTAAAGGTGCTTTATTGTTAGAAAATAATAGCGAATATTTAATACAAGATAATTTCTTTTTTTCATCAAATATTAAATATTCATTAGCAGATAACTTTGATGATCTTACTATCCCTCCTGTAAACACTTATCCAGCTCAAGTAAGGTCTGATATTAAAGATTATCTTAGAAATCTTGATGAAGGCATTATTATTGGAAGAGCGCAGCTTGATTATCATATTACTCCTAAAAAAAACCACCATCTTATGTTTACTGGAGGTATTTTAGAAGAAATGTTCTCTGGTTATGGCGGTGAGTACCTTTATTTTAAAAATAATTCTAATTATGCTTTTGGATTTGAGATTTTTAATGTTAAGAAAAGAGATTACAAAATGAGATTCGGGACACAAGATTATGAGAATATTACACATTCTTTAAATTTCTATTATAGAAATTATGACTATATTCCATTTGATATGAAAATTTCATATGGTGAATATTTGGCCGGAGACGAAGGTACAACCTTTGAATTATCAAGGTCATTTATAAATGGTACCAAATTTGGGGTATTTGCATCATTTACTGACGTTTCGTCAGAACAGTTCGGTGAGGGAACCTTTGATAAAGGTATATTTTTTAATATACCAATATATGGTAATTTTATAAGTTACACTTGGAGGCCTTTAACAAAAGATCCTGGAGCTAAATTAATAAGAAAGCATACGCTTAACGACTTATTAATAAAATTTAGAAACTATAACTAAAACTATTTACTGAGATATGATTTTTTATATAAAAAGTGAGTTTAGAAAAAAAACATATTTATAGGTAAAAATGTTTTAAATTCAACAAAATAATAGTATAGTTTGCATTTAGGGGATAGTTAACTCAACACAGGCTTTTATGAAAAATTTACTTGTATACACAATTTTTGTTATTTTTACTTCAACAACTATTGCTGAGACTACTGATCTTAGTGCATATAGTATTACAAACGCTCAAGCCAATGAAATTACAGTGAGAGTTAATCAAATGGGTGTTGATGAGCTTAGATCAAGAAAAGCTTATTTAGAAAACGAAGCACAAAGACTTGAAGAAACAAAAGAAAGTTCACAGAATCCATCTGATGTTAAGGAAGCAACAATACAACTTTCACTAGTTACTGCTGAACTTGTATATATTGTTGCAGCATTAGTAGGTGCTGGAGTTATATTGTCTGATTCTGGAAATATTGATGACGATCCTGTTGTGAGAGATTTTACGCCACCAGTCATAACTGTTAATGGTGACAATCCTGCAACTGTCGAACTTGGTGGTTCTTATACAGATGCTGGAGCTTCAGCAAGTGATGATAGCGGTTCTGCTACTCTAGTAACCTCTGGAACTGTTAATACTAACTCAGTTGGCTCATATCAAATTACCTACACCGCCACGGATTCATCCGGGAATATATCACAGGCTTTTAGAACGGTTAATGTAGTTGATACTACTGCGCCAGTAGTAACACCTAATGGTGATACTCCAACTGTTGAACTTGGTGCTACATACGTTGATGCCGGTGCAACAGCTACCGATCTTTCTGGTGATGTGACTGTAGTAACGACAGGTACTGTCGATACAAATACTGTTGGTTCATACACCCTTACATATACAGCAACAGATGCCTCTGGTAATGTCGGAACAGCATCTAGAACAGTTAATGTAGTTGATACTACTGCGCCAGTTTTCACATCTCCTGCTACTTTTAGTGCTGAAGAAAATCAAACTGCAATAGGTACTGTAACTGCTTTTGATTTAGCAGAGGTAACATTTACCGTTTCTGGTAATGAGCTTGCTATAACTTCATCAGGCGTTCTTAGCTTTGTGACTGCTCCGGATTATGAAACCAAAACTGTATATACTGCAACTGTAACAGCTTCTGATGCAAGTTCTAATTCTGCAACGCAAGAAATCACAGTCAATGTTACTAATGACCCAGATGATGATGATACTGGCACAGGTACAGGTACAGGAACAGGTACAGGAACTGGAACTGGAACTGGAACTGGAACCGGAACTGGCACCTAGACATTAATTAATGAACCTTACAAAAAAGGATATTCTTAATAATATCTCTTTGAGTGCACATGTATCAAAATCTGATAGTAACCAGTTATTTGATAAATTTATAAATCTAATAATTCACAATTCAGCAAAATCTGTAGTAAAGATTCCAAATTTTGGAAGTTTTACACATAAAACTACTCCAAGTAGAATAGGAAGAAATCCAATAACAAAAGAAGAATTTGTTATAACTGAAAGATCGAAATTGAATTTTAAGGCATCAAATAAATTAAAAACTTTAATAAACTAAGTTTGTGGTCGGGATGGCCGGATTTGAACCGACGACCACTACACCCCCAGTGTAGTGCGCTACCAGGCTGCGCTACATCCCGTTAAATGGGTTATTATATATTCAATATGTTAGAGTTATTATGAAATTAAACAATGCATTAGTATTTTACTTTATTCTATGTTCATCTCATATTTTAAGTGATGATTATGTTATCAAGACCACTAGCGGCATTATATATGGCCAGGAAGAAAATGCAGTTATTAGTTGGGATGACATACCTTATGCAAAACCACCATTGGCGACCTTAGATGGAGAGCACCTCAAGATTTAGATGTATCCTCCATTAATAATATTATAAGACCTAAAGAAGATAATTTTTGTGTACAAGAACCCTCTGGCTTAGGTGGTTCTGAAGGTGATGATTATTTCTCTGGTTCAGAGGATTGTTTGTATTTAGATATCAAGGCCCCATGGTAACCCATTGGTAAATGATTCACAAAAATTGCTACCAGTAATGTTTTGGATTCATGGTGGTGGAAACACATCGGGCTTAAAAGACTTATATGATTTCTCTACCATGACAAAAAATCATGAAGTGTTAATAGTTACTATAAATTATAGGTTGGGACCATTTGGTTGGTTTACACACCCTTCAATCCAAGGACAGCAAGCTGGATTAGATAAAACTTCAAATTTTGGGACTTTAGATATAATTCAAGCCCTTAAATGGGTGAATAGAAATATATCTAATTTTGGCGGAGATCCTAATAATGTAACAATTTTTGGAGAGTCTGCAGGAGGACATAATGTTTTATCATTATTAGTTACCACTCAAGCAAAAGGGCTTTTTCATAAAGCAATTTCTCAATCAGGTTATACGACAACATACTCCTTAAAAGATTCATATAGACCTTCAAAATACTCATCAACTTCTAAGCATTCTAGCTGGAATGTCGTTAATCAAATTATTGAAGACAAATCATTAAATGTCCTTCAAACAGAAAATGATAAAGAAATTAGAAATTTTCTAAAGAATTTATCATCAAAGGAGTTTTTCAGATATTATTCACAAAGACCATCGTATGAAAACCTACCTCTATTAACTGCTGATGGACTAGTAATACCTAAAATAGGCTTAACAGATGCATTATCAAAAAAAGAATACCTTCATAGTGTTCCAATCATTGCAGGCTCAAATAGAGATGAAGTTAAATTATGGCTTGCTTCGGCTAAATATTTTGTTGATCTTGATTACTCTTTTTTCGGCTCAATTTTTGGAGTCCCTAAAGTAGTTTTAAATGATAAAGATGCTTTCAATCTTTTTAACTCTTATAGAAGTAAGGCATGGAAAATTAGAGGGGTTGATGGACCGCTAAGAAGTCTTTATGAGGCTGGCAACAATAATTTATATGCTTACAGATATGACTGGGATGACCATAGAAGATTTATTATTGGTGATTTTAAGCAACTTATTGGTGCAGCACATGCCACAGAGATCCCTTTGTTAACAGGCAATAATAAATTAGTTGGAGACTATGGCTTTTTAATTTACCCAAAAGGTCCATCCAAAAGATTCACATCTAAAAATATGATGCAGTTTTGGACAAATTTTGCAAAAAATGGCGAACCTGGATTTTCTACGAACGGATTAGAATGGAAAAAATATAATGGTTTAAAAAATGCCTCATCAAATTATATGATTTTAGATAAAAGAAAAGAATTAAAAATGAAATCTGATAACTTTTCCTTTTCCTCTTTAATACATGACTTATATAAAGAGGATGCTTTAACCGACTTAGAAAAATGTGTTGTTCTTCTCCAGATGCTAACATACGTTGGCGACGACTTATATGATGAATATGTTGATGAGTACCCAGGTAACTGTAGCAGAGAGAAATCAGAGCAATTCTTAAAAGATAATGCTAGTTTTATAGACTATTAGTTAAGCAACCTAATTAATTTTTTTTTCATTCTTAGAGGCATCTTTAATCTTCAGCACCTCTATATCTTTTATTTTTATCATATCCGCAATTCTTCTAATGAGCCTTTCTTCGTTTACTTCTAGAATTTTATCAGCGTATGCAACATCGTATAGGAAACGAATCAAGGAAAGTTTGTTGTCTTTGGAATAATCTTTATTTATATCATCTATAAATTCATAAAAAGAAACACTGTTCCTACTATATTCCTCTATGATTTCTAAAACCTTATTAGCTTCTTTGCCAACTTTAATACTAATTTTTTTTATTTCATCTAAAAGTATCGTAAGTTCAGATTCTAAGATCTCGCCATCAGATCGAGCAATCTCATAAGCCAAGATAGAAGCAGTTAATTCTATATCAAAATCATTTTTATTTTCTTTGATTTCAGGCTTCTTTTTCTTAAAAAAATTAAACATTTTTTACCAACCCCTCTCGAATACTTTTATATTTATATGCAAACAGATAATAGGTTGCTGAATATACCATGAAAAGATATGTTGAAATCCACGGTGCAAAATTATTATCTAAGAATACACCAAATAAACCTGCAAAGAATGATATCAATAAAATAATTCCCAAAGCACCTTCTGGTGAATAACGAAGCATGAGCTTGTGATGAATATGGTCTCTGCCAGGAGATGTGATGCCAATACCTTGGCTTATTCTTGAAACAATTAGCCCAATACAATCAAGAAGTGGAATAGATACGAACCAAAGCATTGTAATTGGTTCTACTTGGTACAACGTATTTTGTGATGAGAAAATTGCAATCCAAGCCACCCAAAAACCTATTAGATTTGAGCCACTATCACCCAAGAACACACCTCTTTTTTTACCGAAGAATCTTAGATTAAATATTAAAAAACCTATTACCGATCCAATTAGGATCATCAGTATTGAGTCATACATTAGTCCTGAATAAAAACCAGTGAAAAGTAATGCCATTACAGCTGAACCAGCACACAAACCATTGATTCCATCTATCATATTAAATGCATTCATTATTCCTACAACACAAAAGACTGTAATTGGAATGCCAAAAATGCCTAAATCTACCACACCAAAACCAAACAAATTACCAAAATTAGCTAAATATATATCTGTTGAAAAAATTACATATAAGCTCAATATAATTTGAATGAAAAGCCTAACTATAGGCTTCAAAGATTTAAAATCATCAAATAAAAACAAAAGTAAAAGAGGTATAGAGGCAAAATATAATTTTTGACTAAATTCAGGCAAATATCCTTGGAGATTATTAAGATTTAAATATATTTCTGTAGAAACAGCGACTGCTAAAAGTATGCCAATCCCCCCAGTAAGAGGTGTTGCTCTTTTATGAAATTTTCTACTTCTATCAGGAATGTCTACAAGTATACTTTTTTGTTTAGCAAAGTTTCGTAAAACAGAATTAATAGCTAAAGACGCCATTATGCTTATAATTAAATAACTTATGATTATATTTAATTCCATATTTATCAATTTTACATCTTTGGCTAGAAATAGTATGCAGTTTGATAAAAAAAATGTTTTTAAAAGAACATTTTTATAGTAAATAAGTATTATGAATATAGATTGTAAAAAAGAAATAGATATTGCTAAAAAAGCAGCATTAGAGGCTGGAAAATACCTTAGAGATAATAAGATTAATCTCAATCAAGCATTATCGTCGACCAATAGAGATCTTAAGCTTAAGGCAGATATTGAAGCAGAAAAAATCATTAAAGATATTATTAAAAGAGATTCTAATATTGGCATATTGGCAGAAGAAAGTGGAATGTCTTCGGATGCATCTTTTAAAAGTTTATGGGTTGTTGATCCTCTTGATGGAACTGCTAATTACTCCAGAGATATACCCATATGCTGTGTCTCTATAGCTTTAATATCGGATTTCAAACCAATTATTGGTGTTATATACGACTTTAATAATGACCATCTCTATGAGGGGTCTATAAATACAAATGCTTGTTTAAATGGAAAAGAAATTTCAGTTTCAAAAATAACAAAAAGCAATCAAGGTATTTTAATCACTGGTTTGCCCAATGATACGGATTATTCTGATGAAGCACTACTTAATATGATTAAAAATTTTCAAAATTGGCGAAAGGTTAGAATGCTTGGTTCAGCTGCTTTAGCTTCTGCATATATTGCATCTGGTAAAGCAGATCTATACATGGAAAATAAAACCTATTTATGGGATGTTGCCGCTGGAGCAGCTATAGTTAATGCTGCTGGTGGAGAAGCTTTAATTGTTAATCAAAATGAAAAATTTCAAGTTGATGTTCGTTTTTCAAATTCATTAATAAAGATATAAAAAATTTTATGGAAGCTTTAGTTTGGTTCAGAAGTGATTTAAGACTTCAAGATAATCCCGCGTTAAGAAATGCATTTGAACAAGCTAAGAATGTCCATGCTGTATTTATTTTTTCAAATAATCAGCTAAAAAAACACAATGAAGCTAACGTAAAAATAGATTTCTTGAAATCTAATTTATTCTTACTTGAAGAAAAACTCGATAAACTAAATGTCCCATTAACTATTATTGATAGCGATGGGTTTGATAACGATGCTTCTCTTATAGAACAATTTATAGAAAAGAAGAACATTAAAAAAGTTTTTTGGAATAATCAATTTGGTGAGGATGAAGCTATAAGAGATAAGCTTGTAAAAATTCTTTTAGATAAAAAAAATATAGACTATGAGACATATAACGACCAGATTATATATGAGCCAGGTTTTTTAAAAACAGGTCAAGGTCTCCCATATTCAGTTTTTACTCCATTTAAAAGAAAATGGATAGAAAACTTTGAGATGGATTTCTTGGATATTGAATATCGTTATGAGGCCAGAAATAACCTTGATTATTCTTCAAATGTTCGAGATTTTGATTTTAATTATAAAAAAACTCATCAAGTTAATATGGAGTTATGGCCTGCAGGAGAAGATGAGGCGGAAACAAGATTGCTTAGATTCCTTAACGAAAAAGCAATAGACTATTCAAAAAATAGAAATGACCCAATCTTAGATGGAACTAGCAGAATTTCACCATATTTAGCTTTGGGAATTATTTCATCCAAAAAATGTATTTTAGAAGCGTTAAAAATTAATAATTTTGAGTTTAACTCAGGACATATCGGCGTAACTAAATGGATTGATGAAATTGTTTGGAGAGAGTTTTATAAGAATATAATGTTTTCCTTTCCAAAGGTGAGTAAAGGACAACCTTTTCAAGATTATTCTAAAACAATCCTATGGAGATATAATGAAGATGAATTTAATGCTTGGAAAGAAGGTAAAACTGGATTTCCGATTGTTGATGCAGCTATGCGACAGCTTCTAAATGAAGGCTGGATGCACAATAGGCTTAGAATGGTTGTTGCTATGTTTTTTACAAAAAATATGCTTCATGATTGGAGATTGGGTGAGGCATACTTTATGCAAAATCTTATAGATGGCGATTTTGCTTCGAATAATGGTGGATGGCAGTGGAGTAGCTCAACCGGAACTGATGCAGCTCCATATTTTAGGATCTTTAATCCAATCACCCAATCTACAAACTTTGATAAAGAGGGCACATTTATCAAAAAATATGTTCCTGAGCTAAAAGACTTAGATAAATCTGTTATTCATAATCCATCCATAGAGCACAGAAAATATTGTAAATATCCAGAACCAATATTAGATTTAAAAGAATCAAGATTAAGAGCAATAGATGCTTTTAAAACAGCTAAATCTTAGTATTAAAACTCATAGTTTAGTTAATTGATCTTATGTATACTTTGTTAAATAATTTTTTCTACTAGGCAAATATAAATGCATAAATCAGATTTAGAAATAGCAAATAGCGCATCAAAGAAACACATTAAAGATATAGCTGCATCTTTGAATATCCCTGAAGAGGCTTTAATTGTTTATGGAAATGATAAAGCTAAGATTAATTATGATTACTTAGACTCTTGCAAAGATAAAAAAGATGGAAAGTTAATTCTTGTTACTGCAATTTCTCCTACACCAGCAGGCGAAGGAAAAACGACTACAAGTGTTGGTTTGGTTGATGGTTTATGTCATATAGGCAAAAAAGCAATGATATGTCTTAGAGAGCCAAGTTTAGGTCCGTGTTTTGGAATGAAGGGAGGTGCTGCTGGAGGCGGCTATGCTCAAGTCATTCCTATGACTGATATTAATCTTCACTTTACAGGAGATTTCCATGCAATTGGGGCCGCTCATAACTTGCTTTCAGCATTAGTTGATAACCATATTCATTGGGAAAATACTTTAAATCTTGATCCAAGAAGAATTACTTGGAGAAGAGTGGTTGATATGAATGATAGGTCATTAAGAGATATTACATGTGGACTTGGAGGAACAGGTAATGGTGTTCCAAGGCAGAGTGGTTTTGATATTACTGTAGCATCTGAAATTATGGCTGTTTTTTGTTTAGCAAGTGATTTGAATGATTTGCAAAATAGAATTGGCAATATCGTAGTTGGATACACAAAAACTCAAGAGCCTGTAAAAGTAAGCCAATTAAATGCTCAAGGCGCAATAACTGCTTTGTTAAGAGATGCTTTTCAACCTAACTTAGTCCAAACTCTTGAGAACAATCCAGCATTTATGCATGGGGGACCTTTTGCAAATATTGCCCATGGATGTAATTCTGTTATGGCAACAAAAAGCGCTTTAAAAATGGCTGACTATGTTGTTACTGAAGCTGGTTTTGGTGCTGACTTGGGAGCAGAAAAATTCTTTGATATTAAATGTAGAAAAGCGGGTCTATCACCAGATGCTGTAGTCCTAGTTGCAACAACCAAAGCTCTTAAAATGCATGGTGGTGTTAAAAAAGAAGATTTAAAAGAAGAAAATATTCAGGCAGTAAAAGACGGATGTAAAAACCTTGAAAGGCATATTGAGAATATTGCTAAGTTTGGAGTTCCTGTAACTGTAGGTATAAATGAATATTACACTGATACCAAAGATGAGCACCAAGCAATAATAGATTTTTGTCAAAGTCATGGTGTTGCATGCAAAATATCTTCTCATTGGGAAAATGGTGGAAAGGGCGCAGCAGATTTGGCATCTCATGTTGCAGAATTAGTAGATAGTAATGAGTCCTCATTTAAAACTTTATATGATGATGAAATGCCTTTATGGGAAAAGACCAAACATATTGCTACAAGTATTTATGGCGCTAGTGATATTATTGCTGATAAAAAAGTAAGAAATAAATTTAATAAATTAGAAGATGACGGTTATGGGAAATACCCAATTTGTATGGCAAAGACTCAATATAGTTTTTCAACAGATCCATTACTTATGGGAGCGCCATCTGGCCATGAAGTGCCTATAGAGAGGTAAGGCTCTGCTCAGGTGCAGAGTTTATTGTTGTTATATGTGGGGAAATTATGACGATGCCAGGATTACCAAGAAAACCAGCATCTGAGAACATTGGAATCGATGAGAATAAAAATATCGAAGGCTTATTCTAATTTCAGTATAATTGACGAAAATTTCAAAGGTATATTATGAAAGATAAATTACAGTTTTACATAAATGGCGCATGGGTTGAGTCTGATTCAAGTGAAATGATTGAGGTTATAAATCCTGCTAATGAAGAGTTAATAGGCCACGTAACAGCTGGAACAAAAGCCGATATTGACAGTGCAGTTCAGGCTGCAAATGAAGCCTTCAAGACATATCAATATACTTCAAAGGATGATCGCATTGAGATTTTAAATAATATTATTACAGAATATGAAAATAGGTATGATGATTTTGTTCAAGCTATTACAGAAGAAATGGGAGCTCCTATATGGCTTTCAGAAAAAGCTCAAGCATCTACTGGAATTAAAAATTTCCATGAAACTCTTGATGCGTTAAAAGAATATCAATTTGAAAAAAAAGAGGGTGATTACACTCTTATCAAAGAACCTATTGGAGTTATAGGAATGATTACGCCATGGAACTGGCCTATGAATCAAATAACTACTAAAGTATCAGCTGCTCTTGCGGCTGGCTGCACTATGGTTCTAAAGCCTAGTGAAATTTCTCCATATTGTGCAATGCTTTTAGCAGAAGTATTTGATAAAGCTGGAGTTCCAAATGGTGTTTTTAATCTTGTAAATGGATATGGACCTACAGTAGGAGCAGCTTTGTCTGAACATCCAGATGTAGCTATGATGTCTTTTACCGGGTCTACAAGAGCTGGTATTGCAGTTGCTCAAGCATCTGCAGTCTCTGTAAAAAGAGTTCATCAAGAGCTTGGCGGCAAATCTTCAAATATCATCCTTGATGATGTTGCAGACTTAGAAAAATCTGTAAAAGGTGGTGCTGGGCACTGTTTTTTGAACTCAGGACAATCATGTAATGCACCAACAAAAATGCTAGTTTCTGAAAAAAATTATGATAAAGCTGTTGAAATTGCAGCTCAAACTGCAAATAACACAACCGTAGGTGATCCTCATGGCGAGTTTAGAATTGGTCCTATAGCTAATAAAGCTCAGTATGAAAAGATTATAAAAATGATAGAAATTGGTATTGAAGAGGGCGCTACTTTAGTTGCAGGTGGAACAGAAAAGCCAGAAGGTTATGACAAGGGGTATTATATAAAACCTACTGTATTCGCAAATGTTACTAACGACATGACAATTGCAAAAGAAGAGATTTTTGGACCTGTCCTATCAATTCTAAAGTACAGATCTGAAGATGAGGCAATAGATATAGCAAATGACACTGAGTATGGTTTAGCAGGGTATGTTCAAGGTGAACCAGCACACGCAAATGAAGTTGCAAGAAAGATTAGAGCAGGACAAGTTATTATAAATGGTGGAGCAAGAGGAACTGGGGCACCATTTGGTGGCTACAAATCATCAGGAAACGGAAGAGAGCATGGCATGCATGGCTTAGAAGAGTGCTTGGAAACTAAAGCAGTTATAGCTCCTTAGTTTAATCTAACAAATCCGGTTCTCTTTTAATAATCATGTCATATGCAGGCTGATAGCTTGCCCATGCGGCGATATCATTTGCTATAAAATCTCTAGTCTTTATAGCAGTTTCGTGAGGAATAATTACTGGTGTGCCTGCTGCTTCGGCCATTAATTGAGCCTGACAACATCTTTCCATTGACATATAAAACCATAAAGCAATATCAACAGACGGGCCTGTAGTTAGAATCCCATGATTTTGAAGAATAATAACTTTTTTATCACCCAAAGCTTTTGCAATTTCATCACCCTCATCAACTTCTTCCACAACTCCTGAAAAATCCTTATACATTGCCTGTGTTTCATAAAAAGCACATGCATCTTGTGAAATAGGATCGAGAGGTTTACCAAGAGTAGAAAAAGTTCTTCCGTAAATAGAATGAGAGTGAGCAGCAGCATTTACATCTGGTCTTGCTGCATGAAGCCTAGAGTGGATTGCAAAGGCAGCAACATTAACATCTTTGTCTCCTTGGACAACCTTTCCCTCATGATTGACTAAAATTAAATCTGAAACAGAAATTTGTGAAAAATGAACTCCAAGAGGATTAACCCAAAAATGATCAGGAAATTCTGGATCTCTTAGAGTTATATGTCCAGCAACACCTTCATTAAAGCCAAAGTAGGCAAACATTCTAAAACCCGCAGCAAGTTTTTCGAGCTGGTTTCTTCTTAGTTCTGCTGTGTTAGCAAACTCAGTCATTTCAAGACCTTTTCCTTTCATAGGAAGTCTTCCATCAGTAGTATCTATCTTTATTGGTGAAACATTTGTCATTCTATATCCCTCTATTCCTTATTGAATGTTAAAATAGCTTACCAAAAAAAGAGATATTATGAAATTTAGAATTGAAAAAGATAGTCTTGGAGAGGTTAAGGTTCCTCAAAAGGCTTTGTGGGGAGCTCAAACTCAAAGAGCTCTAGATAACTTTACTATAAGCGGCATTAAATTTGCCTTCCCTTTTGGAAGGTCTTTTATTGAAGCTCTGGGCATAATCAAGTATTCAGCAGCAGCAGCTAACAATAAATTAAAGTTATTACCTTCAAATAAGGCTACAGCTATTAAATCAGCTGCAAAAGATGTATTAAATGGTTTGCATGACGACTCATTCCCTCTTGATGTTTTTCAAACCGGATCCGGAACAAGCACCAATATGAACGCCAATGAAGTCATTGCTAATTTAGCTTCAAAAAGATCAAAACTAAAAATTAATGCTAATGATGATGTTAATATGAGCCAAAGCTCAAATGATGTCATCCCAACAGCAATTTGCGTAAGTGCTCTAATAGATATGCATAGATTGCTTCTCCCAAACCTTGATCATTTAATTAAAGTAATTGATACAAAAATGAAGCAAGTAAAAGGCAACGTAAAAACAGGCAGGACGCATTTAATGGATGCCATGCCAATTGATTTTTCACAAGAGTTATCTGGTTGGAAAGCTCAGCTGGAAGCAAATAAGAAAATTATAGTATTAGCTACTAACAGAATGAATGAACTTCCTCAGGGCGGAACAGCTATTGGGACCGGCATAAATACTCATAAAGATTTTTCAAAAAACTTCTGTTATGAATTAAATAAACTCTCTAAGTTTAAAACCAAACCTTCTAAGAATTTTTATCAAGGTTTAAGTTCCGTTGATAATGCAGTAGAGCTTTCTTCAGCTATTAAAAATTTAAGTATTATTTTGATGAAAATTTCTAATGATCTTAGATGGATGAATAGTGGACCATTAACCGGTTTGGGGGAAATAGAACTTGAAGCGCTTCAACCTGGAAGCAGCATAATGCCTGGCAAGGTAAATCCCGTAATACCAGAGGCCGTAGCAATGGCTTGTGCTGATGTGATTGGAAACGATGTTACTGTAACTCTTGCAGGTCAAAGCGGTAATTTTCAATTAAATGTGATGTTACCTGTTGTAGCTTATAACCTTTTAAAAAGTATTAATCTTTTAGGCAATGCAATGCCGCTTCTTGCAAACAAGGCAATAAAAACATTTAAAGTAAATTCAAAAAATATAAATGAATCTTTATCAAAAAATCCCATTCTTGTAACGGCACTCAATAGAATAATTGGTTATAGCAAAGCAGCAGCTATTGCTAAAAAAGCTTATAAAGATAGCAAATCAATAATTGATGTAGCTCATGAAGAAACTGGAATGAGCAAAGCTGAGTTAAAAAAATTATTAGATCCAGCAAAATTAACCAAAGGCGGCATTAGTGAATGATTTGGCTTCAAATACTTGTGAGGCATGCAGAATTGATGCTCCGAAAGTTTCAGACGATGAGGCAAATATATTGCTAAAAGAAATTGATAATTGGGATTTATTGAACGAAGGTATTAAAAAGTTAAAAAAAACTTTTAGCTTTTCAAGTTATAAAGATTCAGTAGATTTTACTAATAAAGTCGCTGATATGGCTGATAAAGAAGATCACCATCCAGAAATTACTCTCGAATGGGGTAAAGTGACTGTTGTTTGGTGGTCTCATAAAATTCAAGGTCTTCACAAAAATGACTTTATATGTGCGGCAAAAACTGATCAATTAAATAATTACTAACTAAATATGGAACAAAACGAAAAACCTTATCAATCATTGGCATGGCTTGCTACTGGTATTCTCATCATTGCAGCTTCATTGGCTAGCTTTGTACCAGAGCTGGAATATCATCACTGGGCTTTTATATCAGCCAATACATTATGGGTATATGTTGGGTGGTTGTGGAAAGAGCAATCATTGATAGTCCTTAATGCTGGATTAACATTGATTTATATTTTAGGACTAATATTCTAAGAATTATTTTTTTTTAAATTTAGTCTTGCTATAATCCGACATGGAAAAAGTAAAACAAAAAGCACTAACATTTGATGATGTCCTGCTTTTGCCAAGGTATAGTGACTTTATACCTAGCGAAGCATCAACTCAAACAAAACTCACAAAAAATATAACTATCAAGGTTCCTTTGGTATCTGCTGCTATGGATACCGTCACTGAATCAAGCATGGCAATAGCTCTAGCTGAAGTAGGGGGGATTGGTATTATTCATAAGAATAACTCTATTGAAGAACAAGTCTCTCAAGTAAAAACTGTCAAAAAATATGAAAGCGGTGTTGTTAGAAACCCTATTACAATTGAATCAGACAAATCAATAGGTGAATTAATTCAACTAACCACTGAACTCAACATCTCTGGGATGCCTGTTGTTGATGATAATAAATTAAAAGGAATAGTAACAAGTAGAGATTTTAGATACGCAGATAATTTGGGTGCTTTAGTCTCTTCAATCATGACCCCATTTGATGAGCTAATAACAGTAGTGGAGGGAACCCCACAAGACTCAGTAAAAAAACTAATGCATGAAAATCGAATTGAAAAAGTGTTAGTGATAGATAAATCAGGAATGCTTAGCGGACTAGTTACTATGAAAGATATTGAAAAGTCAGCAGAACATCCAGATGCAACTAAAGATGATTCAGGCAGCCTAATGGTTGGTGCTGCACTTGGAACTGGATCGGATACTCTTGAGCGAGCAAAAGCATTAAGTCAAGCTGGAGTGGATGTATTTGTTATTGATAGCGCACACGGTCATTCAAAAAACGTTGTTGATACAATCAAAATGATTAAAAAAGAGTTACCAGGCATCGATATAATTGGTGGTAATGTAGCAACACCTGAAGGAGCATTAGATTTAGTAAAAGCTGGAGTTGATGGGGTGAAGGTGGGAATGGGACCTGGTTCTATTTGTACAACACGAATTATTGCTGGGATTGGTGTGCCTCAAATAACTGCAATACTTGATATTAAAGAAGCTATCAAAAAACATGATGTAGGCATTATTGCTGATGGAGGAATAAGATTTTCAGGCGACATAGCAAAAGCTATAGCAGCAGGCGCTGACTCGGTTATGCTTGGAGGTTTATTTGCAGGAACAGAAGAAGCGCCAGGTAAAGTTGAATTATTTCAAGGAAGAAGTTTTAAAACATATCGTGGCATGGGTTCAATTGGAGCTATGACCGAAAGGCATGATGCAAATAGATACATGCAAGAAGATTTAGATTCTGAAAAATTAGTACCTGAAGGTATCGAGGGAAGAGTTCCATACAAAGGCCTTGTAGTTAATGTAATAAACCAGTTAGTTGGTGGATTAAGGCAGTCAATGGGCTACATTGGTTGTAAAACCATCAAAGAAGTTCATGAGGATAGTGCATTTGTTGAAATTACAAATGCTGGTATGACTGAAAGCCATGTCCATGATGTCATGATTACAAAGGAAGCACCTAACTACCAAAGAAGTTAATATTTAAACATGCCTGCCAATTTATCAACTACATCTAAGCAGATAGATACCATTCTAGTTCTAGATTTTGGATCTCAATATACACAATTAATTGCAAGAAGGGTTAGAGAGAGTAACGTCTACTCAGAAATATTGCCTTGGGATATTAATGAAGAAAAAATCAAATCAATTAACCCTAAAGGTATTATTTTATCTGGAGGTCCAGACTCAGTTACGAATAGCTATACACCAAGAGTTCCCCAAGTAATTTTTGATTTAAATATTCCCATTTTAGGTATTTGTTATGGAATGCAAACACTTGCAGAACAACTTGGAGGACAGGTTATTTCATCTGAGCAAAAGGAATTTGGATATTCAGAACTTAAGATTACTGCAGATTGCATATTATTTTCTGAATTGGGTAAAACGTTAAATGTATGGATGAGCCATGGAGATCAGGTGCAAGATCTACCAGATAATTTTGATTTGGTAGCAGCAACATCAACTGCTCCGATTGCTGCAATGCAGCATACAAGCAAGCCTATCTATGCCTTGCAATTTCACCCTGAAGTAACTCATACAGAAGATGGTAAAACTGTCTTAGATAATTTTATTTTTAAGGTCTGCGATGCAAAGACAGACTGGAAAATGGACGATTTAATAGGACAAAGAATTCAAGAAATTAAAAATCAAGTTCAAGATAATAAAGTCCTGCTTGGTCTCTCGGGCGGAGTTGATTCTTCAGTCACTGCTGCACTTTTGCATCAAGCTATAGGCAAAAAGCTTGTATGCGTCTTTGTAGACAATGGCTTATTAAGAAAAGGTGAAGCTGAAGAAGTTATGAATACTTTTAAAGAGAATATGAATTTAAATGTTATAAAGTCAGACAGCGAAGAGGTGTTCTTAAGACATTTAAAAGATGTAAAAGACCCTGAACAAAAAAGAAAAATTATTGGGAGAACTTTTATTGATGTTTTTGATGCTGAGGCAACAAAATTAAAAGACGTTCATTTCTTAGCACAAGGAACCATTTACCCTGACGTAATTGAATCTTCCGGTTCAGAATCTAAAGAAGCAAGGGTGATAAAATCTCATCATAATGTTGGGGGGCTTCCTGAAGAAATGAAGATGGAATTAGTTGAACCATTAAGAGACTTATTTAAAGATGAAGTCAGAAGAATGGGTGTTGAACTTGGCCTGTCATCAGAAATGTTAAACAGGCATCCGTTTCCAGGTCCAGGTCTTGGAGTTAGAATTTTAGGAGATATCACTAAAGAGAAGACAAGTATTTTAAAAGAGGCTGATCATATTTTTATAGAAGAGCTTGTAAAAGCAGATCTATATAAAACAGTTAGCCAGGCTTTCGCGGTTTATTTGCCAATAAAATCAGTTGGTGTTGTTGGTGACGAGAGGAGGTATGCAGAAGTTATTGCTCTAAGAGCAGTAGAGACAGTGGATTTTATGACTGCAAGATGGGCGCATCTTCCTTATGAGTTTTTAGAGCATGTATCTAACCGAATAGTAAATGAGATAGAAGAAGTTAGCAGAGTGGTTTACGATATCTCAAGTAAACCCCCAGCCACTATTGATTAGGCCTGTCATCAGAAATGTTAAACAGGCATCCGTTTCCCGGTCCAGGTCTTGGGGTTAGAATTCTAGGAGATATTACTAAAGAGAAGACAAGTATTTTAAAAGAGGCTGATCATATTTTTATAGAAGAGCTTGTAAAAGCAGATCTATATAAAACAGTTAGCCAGGCTTTCGCAGTTTATTTACCAATAAAATCAGTTGGTGTTGTTGGTGACGAGAGGAGATATGCTGAAGTTATAGCTCTAAGAGCAGTAGAGACAGTGGATTTTATGACTGCAAGATGGGCGCATCTTCCTTATGAGTTTTTAGAGCATGTATCTAACCGAATAGTAAATGAGATAGAAGAAGTTAGCAGGGTGGTCTATGACATCTCAAGCAAACCTCCAGCTACTATTGAGTGGGAGTAGATTCTTTCTAAATTAATCCAGCACAATAAATTTTAATAAGAAAATTAAAAAAAGAAACCAAGCTCCAAGACTTATATCTGATTTCTTTCCTGCTGCAAATTTAAGAACAACATATGAAATAAATCCTATAGCTATTCCGTTAGCTATAGAAAAAGTTAATGGAATCATAATAATCATAATTAGAGCTGGCAAAAGCTCAGTATTATCTGACCAATCGAGCTTCTCCATTCCACCAAGCATTAAAATTGCAACATAAACAAGAGCACCAGCTGTTGCATAACTTGGAACCATAGATGCAAGAGGTGAGAAAAAAATTGCTATTAAGAAAAATACACCAACTGTTATTGCAGTTAAGGCCTGTTCTTCCACCAGCTTCAACACCAGCTGAGCTTTCTACATAACTTGTTACTGGTGAACAGCCAAAAAATGATCCAGCAACACTTGCTGTGCTATCAGCCTTTAGAGCCTTATCTAAATTTTTAATTTCTCCAGAGCCATCTATTAAGTTTGCTCGAGATGCAACACCAAGCAGGGTGCCTGCAGTATCAAACAGATTAACAAAAAGAAAGGAAATAATAATACTTATCATTGCAACGTCTAGAGCTCCAATAATATCTAACTTCATTAATGTCGGCATCAAATCAGGTGGAGAAGAGACAAAGCCATTAAAGTTAATTAAACCAAGCAATAACCCCGAGATAGTAACTGCCAAAACACCAATAATTATTGCACCAGTTACCTTTCTTATAGCCAATACTAAAATTAATAGAAAACCAATAGCTGCAAGCAAGGTTTCAACATTCTTAAAATCACCCATACTTAAAAAAGTTGCTTCATTTTGAACAATAATCCCACCGGTTTTTAAACCAATAAAACCCACAAATAAGCCAACACCTGCCCCCATAGCAATTCTTAGATTCATTGGAATGCTATTAAGCATCCACTGTCTTAAGGGAGTAACACTGATGATTACAAATAATATTCCAGCTAAAAAGACTGCTCCAAGAGCTACTTCCCAGGAATAACCCATTTCTCCAACAACTGTATAAGTAAAGAAAGCATTCAACCCCATCCCTGGAGCTAAACCAACAGGCCAGTTTGCATAAAGACCCATTGCAAAACATGCAATAGCAGCAGCAATGCATGTGCCAACAAAACTTGCACCATAATCCATTCCACTTGCTGCCATCATTTGCGGGTTTACAAAAATAATGTAAGCCATTGTAATAAAAGTAGTAAAGCCAGCTATAAACTCTTGTTTAATGGAGGTATTATTTGACTGAAGAGCAAAGGTTTTTTCTATAAAATTTTTCATGATTTTGTTGGATTGCAATTTACTTATTAATTCTACAATTTATAATGCTGGATTACTTATATTACTTTTAATTTTGTATCAATATTTTGGCATGTAAATTGCTTTTAATAATATATTAACAACACTAACTATGTGCTGACTAACTAACCCTATACTTAAGCACAAGAGGATAACTAAATAATGAAATTTTTAAAACTTAATACTGTAATTTATCTTTCAATGCTTTTTATGCTCAATTTTGATGCAAATGCACAAAATATGTCCATAGAAGAAGTTATAGTATCTGCTGAGAAAAGAGATGAAAGTCTTCAGGATATCTCTCAGTCGGTCACAGCGCTAACTGAAGAAGAGTTAGAAATAAAAAATATTACAGACTTTGTAGGGTTAAGTGCCATAGCCCCGGGTGTTACTGTTGCTAAAAATGAAGGTTATAAAACAATTATCTCCATAAGAGGGGTTGGTGATGAAACCAACCAAAACGCTATTGCAGCACCATCAGTTGCTCTGCATATGGATGGAATTTTTATAGCTTCAAAGTTTTCACTAAGAACTGATTTTATTGATTTAGAAAGAATAGAAGTTCTTCGTGGTCCTCAAGGTACTTTATTTGGACAAAATTCAACTGGTGGAACTATTAATGTAATTAGTCAGAAACCTTCCTTTGATGAGAGAAAAATTAAAACTGATCTTTCATTGGGTAATTATGGTTTAACTAAGTTTAGAGGCGCTGTTAATTTACCCCTTTCAGAAAAAGTTGCAACTAGAATGTCTATTGTTTCTACAAATAGAAATGGCTTTAGTAAAAATATATTAAATGGCCAAGATTTAGATGATGCAGAACATGTTAGTTTTAGATCTGACTGGTATTTTGATATTTCTGATTCAACTTCGTTAAGAGTATTTGGACAGTTTTTTGATGCTGATAATAATGGGGCAGCCATGAAAGGCTTAGATGACAAAACGCCAAATCCAAGAAGGTTAGCCCAAGATTCTTCTTCTGATTATGATTTGTCATCAGAAGTCATTGCAGCAATTCTTAATGTTGAACTTGGTTTTGCTGATTTAAAAATACTTGCTAGCACCCAAGAAGATGATATTTATGTAAGTAGAGACAACGATAGACATAACTTCGGTGATGTTCATGCATCTGGTCCTTTGGCTGGAATACCTTATATTGCAGCAGAGTATAGGCCTGAAACTTCAGTGGTTGATACGACAACCCTTGAAATCAACTTAATTTCAAATGAACCCTTTAACGATAAAATTGATTGGATAGTGGGAGCACTATATTTTGATCATGAAATCGCAAACTCAATATATGAAGTAAAAGATGTAAATAACATTAAGCAAGTTGATTTAATGGATGGCGCATTTACCCCATATGTACATGATCCAATTTGTGCAACGAATCCTTTTGCTGGAGTTTGTTTTGCAGCATTTAATGCTGAATTAGGTTTTGTTTCTGAAGCATACCCAACTAGAGAATCATTATCTATTTATGGACAAGCTACTTATAACGCTCAAGATAACATGAGATATATTTTTGGTATGAGGTATACCGAAGATTCCTTCTCTAGTGATGTTACAAATTTCTTTGGTCTTCAAAAATACTTAATTGAAGATGAGATAGATGAAAAAACAGGAAAATTCGCTGTCGAATATGATGTTGATGACGACACCATGGTTTATGCATCATACACTAAGGGTTTTAAGCCTGGTGGAAGCAACTTAACCTTTGGCTTTCCTGAAGATGATGAGCAGAACTTTGGTGCACAACCAGCTCCACAATTAATTTATCCATTATTTAAGAGTGAAATTATTGATGCTTTTGAACTCGGACTTAAAACTGATTTAATGGACGGGAGAATGAGAGCTAATGTTTCAGCATTTATGTATGACTACAAAAACTTACAATTCCAGTCAACAGACCCGGATGTATATAGAGGTGGCGTAGCAAATATACCAGAATCTGAAATGAGTGGTGTTGAGCTAGAATTAATTGGGATTCTATCTGAATCATTATCAATGGATCTCAGAATCTCTACTCTAGATACTGAAATTACTTCAGACTATGAAGCTTTAGATAATATCAAGTCAGAACTTTACTTCTTTGGTGAAGAGCCTCAGAGATATGCTTTAAGAGAAAATATCAAAGGAAATCAATTAGCAAAAAGCCCTGAGTTTACTGCTAACTTTGGATTAAAGTATGATGGAGAATTAAAGTCTGGAACTCCTATAAGAGCTACAGCTGAATTGATTCATAGAGATGACTTTCAGCAAAGAGTATTTAATAGTCCTTTTGTTGACAAAGTTGATTCATATACAGTTCTTAATTTTACAACTAGCTTAGAACTAAGTGATAGTTCAGGGGTTGATTTTATGATCTTAAATGCAACAGACAAAGATGGAATGAATTCAGCAATGACAGATGTTTTTGGAGTTGCGGGTACTGGAGTTGAATTGATACCACCTAGGCAATTTATTGTTAGATTTAGAAAAAGTTACTAATCTAAATTAAGTTTATATACGAGTAATTGTTGTTATCAAGCATTTACTCGTATAGCATTTAAAAATGAAAAAAACTTTTATCCAAGCTGACCAATTACTAGAAGATTCATTTAAGCTTGCGTGGACAGTATATGAAAGCGGTTTTCGCCCCAACTATATTGTTGGTGTATGGAGAGGTGGAGCTCCAATAGGTATAGCTGTTCAAGAATTTTTAGAAGTTTTGGGTGTTTCTTCAGATCATATAGCCATTAGAACCTCACATTATTCAGGAATAAATCAACATAATCAGAATGTTACAGTCTATGGTTTGAACTACGTGATAAGACAACTTGAATCTGAAGATTCTTTATTAATTGTTGATGATGTTCATGATACGGGGCTGTCTATTCAGCAAATTATCAATGACCTAAAAAAAGCATGCAAAAAAAATACCCCTGAAATAAAGATCGCAACACCTTACTTCAAACCGACAAAAAATAAGACTGATAGAAAGCCAGACTTCTATCTTCATGAAACTGATGAATGGTTAGTATTTCCTCATGAACTTGACGGATTAACAGTTGAAGAAATCAAAGAAAACAAACCAGAGCTTAAAGACTTAATTGACAAGATATCGACTATAATTGAAAAATAATTATTTCAGTTTTATCTGCGGCAAGCTGATTTATTAATTTAATTCAAAGATAGGGAGAGAACATGTCAGAAAGTATTCAAAAGAAATACGTTCTAAAGTTACTAGCGAAGGCAATATAGAACTTTCAATTACAAAAGCTGAAAAACCAATACCATCGGCTGACGAAGTATTAATAAGGGTTGAAGCAGCTCCTATTAATCCATCTGACCTTGGTCTTTTATTAAGTTTTGCTGCTGATTTATCATCTATTAGTACTTCTGGCACAGAAGAAGAAATGGTGACAAGTATGAAAATACATCCAGCCCTGATGGGATCTATGAAGCCAAGGCTGGATCAATCAATGCAGGCGGGTAATGAGGGTGCTGGTATTATTGAAGACGCTGGAGAGAATGTAAAAGAATTAATTGGTAAAACAGTTGGATTGGCAGGTGGTGCTATGTATTCTCAATATAGATGCGTACCAGCTGCAAGTTGTTTGGTAATGGATGAAGGCACTTCACCTGCTGAGGCAGCATCTTGTTTTGTAAATCCTTTAACAGCTCTTTCTTTTGTAGAAACCATGAAGATGGAAAATCATACCGCACTTGTTCATACAGCAGCTGCATCAAACCTCGGTCAAATGCTTGTAAAAATTTGCAAAGACGATGGAATACCATTGGTTAATATAGTTAGAAAATCAGAACATGTAGAGCTATTAAAAAATCTTGGCGCTGAACATGTTTGTAACACAAGTGATGATAATTTTATGGATACTCTTGTTTCCGCTCTTGTAGAAACTGGTGCGACATTAGGCTTTGATGCAACAGGTGGTGGAAATGGTGGAGAGCTTCCAGGACAGATACTTTCTGCAATGGAAATAGCAGCTAATAAGACTGCAAAAGAATACAGCAGATATGGATCAGATACCTACAAACAAGTTTATATTTATGGTGGATTGGATCAATCGCCAACAATTCTAAAAAGGGCTTATGGCATGTCATGGGGTCTTGGTGGTTGGTTATTAACACCAATGATTGGAAGAATTGGAATGGAAAAATTTCAACAAATGAGAATGAGGGTAGCTAAAGAAATTAAAACTACTTTTGCTAGCTCATATGCTCAAGAAATTTCATTTGAGCAAATGCTACAACCAGAAATTATTAAATCTTATGCGAAACAAGCAACTGGTGAAAAGTATCTAGTTAATCCGCACAAGTAGAAAGAAAAATTATATTAATTTAATGAGCATAGATTATTCTGAATCTTACATAAAAAATATTCTAAATGAAGTTAAATCAATTGCAGTTGTAGGAGCAAGCTCAAAGAAAGAAAGAGATAGTTATAAGGTGATGCAATGTCTCATTGAAAATGGTTATAAGGTATTTCCAATCAATCCCAATGAGTCTGGAAAAATTATTTTGGGACTAGAGTGTCTACCAAACTTAGAAGCAATTGAAGAAAATGTTGATATGGTAGATATTTTTCGAGCTCATGATGCTGTCATGGGTATTACGCAAGATGCTATTCTGATAGGCGCAAAAGTTTTATGGATGCAAGAGGGTATTATTCATCGAAAAGCAGCTAATCTTGCTGAGGATGCTGGGTTGAACGTAATTATGGATAGGTGCCCTAAAAAGGAACTGGCTAAGTAGATTGGACTAGTAAAACAAAATAGCTTTTAATATATTAGTTATGAATAATGAAGTTCCATTAATATCAAAAGAAGAACCTAATAATAGTATTTTGCGATTGGTCATGAATGATCATAAAAGTAAAAATGCACTCTCAAGCAAAATGATTTCTGCCTTAACGAATGCTATTTCATCTGCTTGTGATAACAAGTCAATAAGAGTAATAGTTATTGCTGCAAACGGGAATGTTTTTAGTGCTGGCCATGATCTAAAAGAAATAGAAGAAGCTAGAAAGGATAAAGATAACGGAAATAGTTTTTTTAAAGAACTTTTTGATTCTTGCTCTGCTTTAATGCAAACAATAGTTAATTCCTCAAAACCAGTAATTGCTGAGGTTAGCGGAGTTGCTACAGCTGCAGGTTGTCAATTAGTTGCTAGTTGCGATTTAGCAATAGCATCAAATGATTCTAAATTTGCAACTCCTGGAGTCAATATTGGACTTTTTTGCTCTACACCAATGGTTGCTCTTTCCAGAAATGTGCATAAAAAGAATGCAATGGAAATGCTTTTAACTGGAGATATGATTGACTCGCATAAAGCTAAAGAAATTGGTTTAATTAATGATTATGTTGAGGTTGAAGAATTAACCTCAACTGTAATGGCATTAGCACATAAGATAGCAAGCAAGCCGACCTTAACAATATCTACTGGCAAAAAAGCTTTTTATGAACAAGCTGAAATGAGTTTGTCAAAAGCCTATGAATACACCTCAGAGGTTATGAAAAATAACTTATTAAGAGATGATGCAAAAGAGGGCATAAGTGCTTTCATTGATAAAAGGTCTCCAGACTGGCAAGACAAATAATTATGAAAAAAGCATTACTAACTGGATTTTCTTCTGGAATTGGTTTTGCTTATGCAAAACATTTGGCAAATAACGGTTGGCACCTAGACTTAGTTTCACAAAATAAAGAAAGATCATTATCTGCATTAGAAGATCTAAATTATGATCATTGTTCTGTTCATTCTTGCAATCTTAGTTCATCAGATGAACTTCATAATTTAATGAAAGAAATCTCAACACCAGACTTGTTAATTGCTAATGCAGGAATAGGCATTAATGGAAGCGTAGGTAAAAATTCATCTAGAGATATTCAAGATGCAACTTACTTGATGTTTGGAGGTGTTATTGGCCTTATTGAATATTTTTTACCAAAAATGAAAGAAAAAAATTCAGGAAGAGTTGTAATAATCTCTAGTATTGGAGCTTTAATTCCTATGCCAAAATCATCAATTTATGCAGCAATAAAATCAGGAATATATGCTTATGGAAGGTCTTTAAATGAAGAATTGGAAAATACAAATGTTTCAGTAACAGTAAGCTTACCAGGCTATGTTAGAACAAACATTCATCAAAGATCTGGTTTGGAGCATTTAACTAGAAAAATACCAAATTGGATGTGGGTTTCCGCTGACAAGGTAGTAACTGAAACTGAAAAGGCCTCTATAAAGGGAAAGTCTCGTATTATTCCTGGATTCTTATATAGAATTACTAGTATTTTCTTTAATCTAAAAATTACAAAAATTATTTGGAAAACATTAAATGCAAGAAAGTAATTCTTTAAATAGTTTTGGTAGGTTAATGACTAGTCTTGAAGGAACTTCATTAACCCATGAGAATAAAAAATTAATATTAAATAAGCATGTTGGTGGAATTATTCTTTTTTCTAAAAATTTTGAATCCCAAAAACAAATACAATCATTATGTTCAGATATTAAATCTATAAAACAGAATATTATTATTGCAGTCGATCAAGAAGGCGGTAGAGTTCAAAGATTTAAAAATGAATTTACTGCATTGCCTTCAATGCAAGACCTTGGAGATTATACTCTTGAAAAAAATAAGTTAGAATTTTGTCATGAGGTAGGCTGGCTGATGGCAAGCGAGTTAGCCGCCTCAGGCATAGATATCAGCTTTGCTCCAGTATTAGATGTAGATAGGGAAACTAGCAGCATTATTGGAAATAGGGCATTCTCAAATGATCCTAATCTAATTATTCAATTAGCAAGAAAGTTTATTAATGGAATGAATGAGGCAGGCATGCAGGCAACTGGTAAACATTTTCCTGGGCACGGGGGCGTATTTGAGGATAGTCATATATCTGAACCTATTGATACAAGATCATATAACCAATTATTAGAGTTAGATTTAAAACCTTTTATAGAACTAAAAGATAATTTAGGCGCATTAATGACAGCGCATATAACTTTTCCAAATATAGATAGTATTTGTGTGAGTTACTCCGATGTGTGGATTAGAGAAATATTAAGAGAGAAATTAGCATTTAAAGGAATAGTCTTTAGTGATGATTTATCCATGAAAGGTGCTGGCGATTACTCCATGGGTGAAAAGGCCATTAAATCAATTGAAGCTGGCTGTGATATGGTTTTAGTATGCAATGATTATGATGGAACAATGGATGTTGTTAATGCTTTTGAAAAAAATGATGTCCGGACCTCAATCAAAATTAAAGTCTTGCAGAATTCTGCTAACCTTGATTGGAATGAACTAGAGAATAAAGATAGAGTCAAAGATATTAAAAATGTAATCAAAGAAATGGGGAGAACATAATGAGAAGAATAGTTACAGGCCATAACAGCGAAGGAAAATCTATTATTACTATCGACGGTCCTCCAGCGCGATCAATAGGCGAGGATGTGGGAGGTTTGTTTGAGATATGGAATACAGATGGAAATTTAATCGATACAACCGATTCAATTGATAGAGCAGATACTGATATTGTTTTATCTCCACCTAAAAATGGCTCTAAATTTAGGTATTTTCAAATAAACCCAACTCCAGAGGGTGTGCCAATGGAGATAATGCAAGAAATTGCAGCTGATGCATTTGAAAAAATAGGAGCAGCTCATCATAGGGTTGACACATCAAAGCATCCAGCAATGCACAAGACAGATACCATCGATTACATTATTTTATTGAAAGGTGATGTCACTTTAATTCTAGATGAAGAGGAAGTAAGACTAGAGCCCCATGATGTCGTAGTTCAAAGGGGTACTAATCATGCTTGGGTTAATAATGGCGATGAGCCTGCATTACTGATAGCTGTATTAATTGATAGTGATTTAAAATAAATGAATTAGAAGCTTATTGTTCCATTGTTTATTTGTTCATAGTTTTCACTAGTTAGCCTTGTATAACATTCGCTTTTTGGCTCTCTAACAAATACCAAATCGTTATTAACTTTGTCTAAATGATAAGCTTCTTCTCTAAGATCACCTTTCTTTAATTTAAATGTTCCTGTTGTTTCTAACTCTTCAATAATTCTTACAAAAACAGGTCTAGCGTAGGGGGGTAGTTTCTCGTCAACAAAGGATGAGAAAGCTTTCCAATCAAATGTATTGGGATCACAATTAAAAGCCACCATGCCAGCTCTACCTTCGCTATGGGGCACCTTAACCCCATAAACATTTGCCATATTGACCTGCTCAAATGAATTAATTATTTCACCAACTTCATTGGTAGATACATTTTCAGATTTCCATCTGAAAGTATCTCCAACTCTGTCAACAAATTGATAATGTTGCCTTCCTAGGGCAAAACCAACATCCATTTTCTTTAATAGGTCGCCAGTATCAAACCAACGATCTCCTTCTTCTTCGACATCTCTTTTAACTTTCTTTTCACTAGCTTGTGCATCTGTGTAACCGTTATATATAGCATTTGGACCAATTTTTATTAATGCTAAACCAGGAGAATCATCTTTAACCTCTATATATCTTCCATTTTCATCTACTTTTAATTTATCTTCAGCAACGTCGTATTCAAATAACTTAATATCAACATTTGTCATACCTATTGTTTGGTCTTTATTTAGAAGATTCATAAACATACCATTAGCTTCACTCGCACCATATATTTCACAAATTCTTTCAACATTAAATCTATTTCTAAAGGTATCCCAAAGATCTGGTCTTAAACCATTTCCAACCATTTTTGATAAAGGATTATTAATTTCTTCTGTACAGGGCTCTTGAAAGCTTAGATACCTACACAACTCACCAACATAGACGAATGCAGTAGTATTAAATTTTTGAACCTCTGGCCAAAAAGATGATGCAGAAAATTTACGTTTGATAAAAGTTGAAGCCCCAACCTTAATAGTGGCACAAAGGCCAAGTATTAGACCAGTGGAATGATATAAAGGAAGACAGTTATACATACAATCCTCACTTGTCAGTCTGTATCCGGCCATAGTTATGTTTGTAGATCCAGCAACTACTTTAACGTTAGTAAATAATGCGGCCTTAGGAACTCCGGTTGTACCTGATGTAAATATGTAAAAAGCAGTATCTCCAGCAACTACTTGATTTGTTTGCTCAAGATTAGCAGATTGAGACTGATCAAGATTGTCAGTAATATTTGAAGCCCATTCAGGACAGTTATTTGGAATAGCATCTTCAACCCAAAGTAAATCAGATGATCTAGTAATATTAATTTCAGATAAGACACCTTCCAAAGATTCAGATAATTCATCTCCAAAAATACATTTCTTGGAATCAGATGTATTTATACAATGAACAAGAGGCTTTCCTGTAAGACTGGTATTAATAAGCACACCAATAGCCCCTAATTTATTAATTGCTAAAAGTGAGATAACAAAACTAGGCCTATTTTCCATGAAAAGAACAACTCTATCTCCATGCTCTATACCTTCATTTGCTAACTTATTTGCCAGAACGTTTGCAGCCTCATTTGTTTTTGAATAGGTCCATACTTCGTCTTCGAAATAAAGGAAATCTTTTTCACAATATTTTTCAACAGTTTCTTGAAAAGAATGAGCAAGTGATGCATTAGAATCTAATTCAGGCCATTTATATCTAACCATTGGAATGATATATCTAAGTTCAGATATAACTCTAAAAAATTCTTTTATAGAAGCTAACATAACCATATCCCCCTGATATAGATGAAACCTATTCTACAGATGTAATTATTATCTCATCTGAATCTATAGGTAATACTACCATAGTGCCATCATGAGAAGCAGTCCAATTTTCCATGATTTCATCAACACCTCTATACATAATGTTTTCCATTAATTGGTTTCTTGGAGCTGGAAGATGATGATAAAAAACTAAGTGACCCACGTTTGCTTTTTGTGCAGCCCGAACAATATCAGGAATAGGGGTGTGATAATCTTGAATATCTATTGTTACTTTTGCAGCCATTCTATTGCCAGTCCTTTCAGCATTTCTATTAATTAAATTAACAAGATCAAGTGACATAGATTCATGAAATAAAACATCAACATTTTGAGAATTATTTATCAGGTTTTCATCATAAATCGTGTCCCCACTTATACTAACAGACCGACCTTTGTAATCAATTCTATATCCTAGCGCTGGATCAACAGGATCATGCGAAACACCATATGCTGTAATTTTTAGATCTCCATCCTCAACCAATACAGGATTATTTAAATCAACAGTGTGAGTATCAAAACCAGCCACATCCAATGGAGCAATAGTATCTCCATGATGCTCATTTCTAAAAAAATAATCTTTTGTGTAAGCAAGCTCTATTCCATCTGTAAGCATCTGAACTCCCTCAGGTCCATAAACTTTTTGCTTAGATTTCCTTCCACCATTAATCCATGTTGCTTGATGAAAATCAGCAATGTCAAAAATATGATCAGAATGAAGGTGACTATAAAATATAGCCTTAACTCTATCCCAAGGCGTATTCCAATTGTGTAGGTTTGCAATACTTCCACCACCAGTATCAAATATATAGATATCCTTTCCAGCCTGAATAAGTATGCATGTTTCAGCTCTATGCAGGATCATTAATTGGTGATCTTGAACCACAAACTACTGCAGTCAAAGCATCTTCTTCTGGTAAATATGAAGAGGGAGCAGCTATATTCTCTATTGCTGATTCTAAAAGCCTATCCTGAAAGGCAGGTTGTCTTAAAAGGATAAATACTATAACTATAGTAAAAACTAAAAAAATAACTAAGTACTTTAAAAATTTTTTCATTTGGCAAACCTCCTTATTGAGAATTTAGTATTTCCATCATTGCATATGCAGTTTCATGACCAGAATTTTGATTTTGGCCAGTCACAAATCTTTTTTCATCATCAACCACAGTCAGTGTAGCAAAGATGTCTTTAAAAGCAGTTTCACTTTGAAAAATTGCTCCAGCTTTTCTTAATTCTTCTTCAGGATGTTGTGGTGTAAACATAATTCCAAGCTCTTTTAACTGTTTATCAGTAACACCAGTCATTTTTCTGCCAGCAATAAGAAGATTTCCATCTTTATCTTTTGCTTTAATTAGACCAAGAACCCCATGACAAACACCGCCAATAATAGCTTTTGATGAATAATATGCTTCCGATATTTTTTCACCCAGCAATTCTGAAAAACCTAAATCATAAGCTCCGCCCCAGCCTCCAGAAATAAAAATAATATCGTATTCTGTAAAATCTATATCCTTAATCGGTGTTGAGTTTTGTAATTTACTCATAGCCCCAGTATCTTTTTTAAATCTTTTATCTTCAGGCGTATCAATAAAAAATGGAACAGGCTCCATAGGAATCTTTCCACCTTTAATGCTTGCAATATCTACTTCGATGTTAGATTTTTTGAAATCGTAATAGGGTATTGATAGTTCTGATAGAAAAAGACCAGTTGGTTTCCCATCAGTCTCACCTGGCTTGTTTAGAATTCCATGGTTTGTAGCAATAATTAATGCTTTTTTGCCTTTAAGGTCAAAGCTATTTCCATCAAATTTAGGATGAAGTCCTGCTAAATTTAAAATCGATGGTAGAGCTATGGCTATCACCACTATTATAGCAATAACTATTAATAAAATTTTTAATGTAAGATTCATAGGAGTTACCAATTATTTTTAACCATATTACACCCCAGTATTTATTGTGTATATTCAAATGCTCGTAACTTCATTGTGCAAAAAATAGCAATGAATTAATATAGATGATTAATTTTTATTAACAATATGAAAGGGGATAATCATGAACGACTCTAAAGAATATGATTTTGTAGTTTACGGAGCTACTGGTTTTACTGGTAAGTTGGTTGTTGAGTACTTAGTAGAAAAATATAGCAATAATTCTGAAATTATATGGGCTCTTGCTGGAAGAAGTCTTGAGAAGCTTGAGTCTGTTGCAGAGTCAAAAAATGTACCTGAGAATACTGGGTTGTTAGTTGTTGATAGCAACGATATTTCAAGCATTAAAAACATGGTTTCTAAAACAAAATGTGTATTAACTACTGTTGGTCCATATCAGCTTTATGGCAATGATATTGTTGCTGAATGCGCAAAGTCTGGAACAGACTATGTTGATTTATGTGGAGAGCCCGGATGGATGCATGAAAAAATTAATGATCTTGGTGATGTTGCAAAAGAATCCGGATCAAGAATAGTTTTCTCATGTGGTTTTGATAGTATTCCTTTTGATTTGGGTGTTCTATTTCTTCAAAACGAGGTTATTGAAAGGTTTGGTAAACCTGCTCAAAATGTCAGAGGAAGAGTTAGAGGCATGAATGGTGAATTTTCTGGAGGAACTGCCGCATCACTTGGAGCAACAATGGCAGCTCTTAAGACAAAGCCTGAACTTATTGCAGTTTTGGGTAATCCTTTTGCACTAAGTAATGGCTTTACTGGACCTGAACAACCATCAGATAGCAAACCACAATATGATGAAAAATTAGATACATGGTTGGCACCATTTTTCATGGCACCTATAAATACAAAAAATGTACACAGATCTAATGCGTTAATGAACCATTTTTATGGTGAGGATTTTTGTTATAACGAGATGTGGGTTATGGGACCAGGTGAAGAGGGTGAGGCTGCTGCAAAATATATTGCAACTGCAAATCCGTTTAGTGATGCACCAAAACCTGGTGATGGTCCATCAAGAGAATCTAGAGAAAATGGAAATTATGATGTTTTATTTTGCGGAGATATTAATGATGAAAGTGTCCATGTTTCTGTAGCAGGAGATATGGATCCTGGTTATGGCTCAACCTCAAAGATGATTACTGAGAGTGCAATATGTCTAGTAAAAGAGTGCGAAGACCTTGCTGGAGGTATATACACGCCAGCACCATCAATGGGAACTAAACTTATAAAAAGATTACAAGACAATGCTGGATTAACATTTAAAGTTGAGAATTGATGATAAAAGAGAATATCAAAAAATGGCATGATCATATAAAAGGAGAGTTCCTCGGAGGCCTTGATGAGCTCCTAGCTGATGATGTTATTTTTTATTCTCCGATAGTTTTTTCACCTCAAAATGGCAAAGAGCTTACGACTTTATACCTAATGGCAGCAGGCAATACATTTGGTGGTGATAAAGCCAAGGATGGAACACTTGAGGGATCAAGCTTTAAATACACTAAAGAAATTCTTGAAGGTAATCAGGCAATGCTCGAATTTGAAACTCAAATAGATGGAAAGTATATAAATGGCGTTGATATCATTACCTTTAATGAGTCAGGAAAAATCTCTGAATTCAAGGTAATGATTAGACCATTACAGGCAGTTCAGATTATTCACGAACAAATGCAGAAAATGCTAACCCAATTTAAAAATAATGAGCAAATATAAAATATTTCATAATCCGAGGTGTAGTAAATCCAGACAAACTTTACAAATTCTTAAAGAGCATGATTGTGAAGTAGAGGTTATCCTATACCTTGAAACTGCAATAGATGAATCTGTTTTAGTAGATATTTTAGGGAAAATGTCTTTATCTCCAAGAGATCTTTTAAGAAAAGGCGAGCAAGAGTTTAAAGATAATAATTTGAAGAATTCAAATTATTCTGATCAAGAAATTATAAAATTTATGATTCAGCACCCCAAATTAATAGAAAGACCAATTGTTGTAAAAGGGGATAAAGCTATTTTGGGAAGACCGCCTGAAAACGTTTTAGAATTAATCTAAAACTCCATCTTCTCTTAATTTTTGTCTTATTTTAGTGGCGCTTATATCAGTTATAGATTTATCAAATACCTCTTCTTCAAAGACATAGCCAACACCTCGACCATAGGTGATGTTGGTTATATTTGGAACAAGCATGATTTCATATTCTAAACCTCTCTTGTAGCCATCTTTTTTTAATCCATTTTCAATATTTTCACAAACTGATTCCCAGTTAAAAGGATTATCTTCTTGACCGTCTCCGCCAGAGGCTCCTTGTACATCTCTTACTTGAATAATTACTTGTCCAGTTTTAGCAATACATCTCTTAAAGAGTTCTTGATGGCCATCATGCCATGGCTGCCATCTTCCTAGCATTTGAACGGTTGGTTTTTTCCAATCAAACATTTTTTAAAATTTCCTTAGCAATATCATGATGATTATTGTCATTCATTTCTGTAATTAGAAAATCGACATTTAATGGCTCTTCAAACATTTTATTTGTGTCTTCAAACCGACCTTCTTTTATTGTATTCATCCATATAGTGATATCAGGATCAAAATTTTCTTGAGTTGTTCTAGTTGGACATACAAAATCACATATTACATATCTGTTATTACTTTTTTCAAAATCAGCAAAAGTTTTCATTCGCATACTTTGTCTAATTCTTCCTTCAGAAGAAAAATCCCAATCATTGGCCATTTTTCTTACTACATCAGCGTTGTACCAAGCTGCGTTAATAAGCGGTTGCAATCTTTCTGCTAGATAAGTTTTTCCACTTCCAGGAAGACCCATAATTAAAATTTTCATTATTATCTTATTTTTCTGATACTAAATATTTCATTCTTAAAGAACATTTTATCTTCTTTATTAATAGCAGTCCGAACTTTTTTATAAGCAACATTTGATTTCTCAATCCCTTGTATATCTTTATCGGGTATTTGACCTATATATAAAATATTCGCCCATTTTGCATCAACTCCATGACCAAAAAGTTCAGAAACAGTTTGATCTGGGCTTCTTTTGAAATTAAAAGTGTAAGACTTGGGTTTTGAGTAAGAATATTTATTGTTTTCGCCAACTGGATTACTTTTTAAGAACTCAATAATATCTTTAGCCTTATTTGGGAAGGGCTGCTTATCTTTCCATGCTATTTTCAAAATCTTTTCTACAGTATCACCTCCGCATGAATGAGTAATAAGTAATTTTCCAGATTTATTAAGAAGCCTCATTAAAGGGGCAATTACATTATTAACTTTTGTTCTTACTTCTGAAGCGGCTCTATAAGCTTGCGATGCAATAATTAAGTCGTAATTATTATTCTTGTAATCGTTATCAATAAAAGGTTCTATGTACCTTTTATGATCCTCTCTATAAATCCTAATGATGCAGGGGTTTGCATAAGATGTTCTTGATTTATTATCTATCTCAATACCCCAATATTTTTTTATAAAGCTATTTAACTTATTCATCTGAGCATTGAAGTCAAAAGAATTATCTTCTTTTAATACTAATGTATAAGATTTAACGTTTTTACCTTTAATCTTATTACTACTTTCTATATGACCAAGTTCAGCAAATTTTACATTTGTCATAGTGACCAGTAGGTTGGGATGTTCAACAAACCTATCCGGCATTTTTTCTAGAGTATTTTTGAGATCTTCATAGCTAATTTCTTTCCCAGTAATTAGTAATGAAGTATATGGATGATATTTATGAAAGGTTTTAATCACATTAGACTTTACAGTGCCATCTCCAGTTCCAGCATCAAGTATTCTTAGGAAAGTTCTATTTTTTGGCATTGAGGCAATATGCGGCGCAAGTTGCTCAGAAATAGCTCTCTTTTCACTTGTATTTTGAATAAAAGATAGGTATTTCAACCTATCATCAAAGAATCTCTTTTTTTCCATAGCAACCCCTTAACTATCATCATATATCAAATCAAAAATAGCTCAAATAATCGATTTACTAATAGAATATTTTAAGACTAAAATGATATTGTTAAGGGAAAAACTCATGAAAGAAACAAAACTTCCTCTGCTTATTGGAATAGGTTCTAGAATAAGAAAATCGCCATACTTTGATTCAACAATTAAATATGGCGTTACAGGATTTACTATATATAACAGGATGTATTTACCTACTAGTTTTTCTGGTCCAGAAAAGGAATACCACAGTCTTGTAAATGATGTTACTTTTGGAGACTTTGCAGCAGAAAGACAAGTTGAGATTTCTGGTCCAGACGCATATAAATTTGTTCGGTATGTCAACCCAAGAAATCTAGAAAATTGTGCAATAGGCGATTGTAAATATATTATCTTGACAGATATGAATGGCGGTATTGTTAATGATGCATGTCTCTTAAGATTAGAAGAAAATAAATTTTGGATATCACCCGGTGATGGCGATGTCTTGTCATGGTTACAGGGAATATCAATTAATTCTGGAATGGATATAGAGATCCATGAGCCTGATGTATCGCCACTACAAATTAGCGGACCTAAAGCTGGAAAACTTATTCAAAAATTATTTAATGGTATTCATGATGACCTTGGCTATTATAAAGCAAGAGAGACATCTTTAAATAATATTCCAATGGTTATAGCTAGAACAGGTTGGAGTGGAGAATTAAGCTATGAACTGTATCTTCAGAATAGAAAATTTGGAGATGAATTATTTGAGACAGTCTATGAAGCTGCAAAAGAATTTAATGGTGCAGTTATAGCGCCAAATACAATAAGAACAATTGAAGGCGGGCTTCTCTCATATCAAAGTGATTTTGGGAGAGAGCATAACCCATTCACAATAGGCTTAGATAGGTTGGTTGATCTTGATCAGGACATAGATTTTATAGGTAAAGAAGCCTTAAAAAAAATTAAAAAAGATGGAGTAACAGAAAAATTAGTAGGAGTTGAAATCGACGGAAATCCTATTCAAAAAGTCCCTGAGAATTTTTGGCCAGTTTTTGATATAAACAATAATAAATTAGGAAGACTATCAAGGTGTTTCTTTTCTCCAAGATTAAAAAGAAATATAGGATTAGCAATTATCAAAGTAAATAGCGCCGTTCCTGGAACTCCTCTAATCATAGAATCACCTAAAGCCCATTTAAACGCACAAGTTCATGAATTACCCTGGTTTCCTGCTGAAAAAAGTACTAATCTAGATTAATGCAAAATTTATTTCTTTATTTACTAATAATTTTTACCATGAATATTTCTTCTACGATTATCGATGACTTAGACAAAACAAGAGCGAATTGGAGCGCTATATCAGATAATGTCATGGGTGGGATATCTGAAGTTAATTTTTATGAAATGGATGACGGCACTGATAAATTTTATCGATTAGAAGGAAATGTGAGTACAAAAAATAATGGTGGATTTATTCAATCTATTATTAACTTTCCTGTAAATGCAGAAGATTATCAAGGCATCAGATTTACTGTCAGAGGAACAAGTGATGATTATTATATGTGGATAAGAACTCCTTCAAGCAGGTTTCCATGGGATAGATACATTGCTATATTCCAACCCAAAGAAGATTGGTCAATAATAGAAATTCCGTTTTCGTCTTTTGAGAAATCAAATTTTTATATGCGCAAAAGAATGAATATTTCCAAAATTAGAACGATTGCATTTGCTGCTTATGGCAAGGATTTTCAAGCACAACTAGATATAGCAAAAATAGAGTTATATTAATTAAAATGTTTACTAATGATGATAGCTCATTTATGAGCTTGGCTATTCAAGAAGCAGAAAAAGCCTTTACCAATAATGAGGTGCCAGTAGGTGCCGTAATAGTCCAGCAAAATAAAATAATTGGCAAAGGAAGAAATAGAGTAATTGAGAATCAGAATGTTTCATCTCATGCTGAGATAGAAGCAATAATAGACGCGTCAAAAAAAGTTAAAAATTATAGATTAAACAAATCAACGATTTATATTTCTCTTGAACCCTGTCACATGTGTATAAAAGCAATAGTTGATGCAAGAATTGATGAAATTGTTTTTGCTGCTCCAGAACCAAAAACTGGGAGCATTATTTCAATTGACAATTTACTCGACAGAATTAGCTTTAATCATAAAGTTTCATATAGATATGGCTTAATGAAAGAGGAGAGTTCAAAACTTTTAAAAGATTTTTTTAAAAATAAAAGATAGCTAAGATATTATTTTTTCCATTCTGGTATGAGGAATTTGAATATCAGACTCATATGGACCAGCTTCAAAATAACCAAGAGATTTATAAAAAGAAACAGCATTTTCTCTTGCATTTAACATGATTTGACTCGCACCTTGTTTACTAGCTTCTTCTTCTAGTTTTTTAATCATTTTGGAGCCAATGCCTGATCTTCTCAAATCCTCACTTACTCCCATATATCTAATTTGTGCTTCGTAAGAGGTATTTAAATGAAGCCTTCCGCAAGCAACAACTTCCCCTTTGGAAGTAACACCCATCAGATGAACACTTTTATCTTCTAGATCATCCTTTAGAGGTATGTGCGACATTTTTAATGGTTTTCTTAGAACTTCCCATCTAAAATCATCATATCTTTTCCACTCTTCTTTTGTGGCGGGCGACCTTATTTCGAAGTTATCAGACATAAAGATATATCTATATATTTAAATCCACCCAAACAGGACAATGGTCGGATGGCTTTTCCATGGCTCTTGAATCATAATCGATTCCAACATCAGAGATTGATTCGCTTAAATCATTTGAAACCATTATGTGATCAATTCTAAGCCCTCTTTTGGGGTCATCATCAAACATCTTAGATCTGTAATCAAACCAAGAATATATTGATGATTCCTTAGGAAACTTTGTTCTCCAAGAATCAACGAAACCTAAATCTTTAATACTATTCCACATCTCTCTCTCTTGAGGTTGGAAAGAAGTTTTTCCATCACGCAACCATCTTTTAACACTTTCAGGACCTATTCCTATATCTATATCTTCAGGCGCTACATTAAAGTCACCCATAACTACTAGATTTCTTTTTGTTTTTTTAAGAGTTTTTATGTGCTTATATAAATCGTCATAGTATTTAATCTTTTTAGGAAATTTTGTTTCATGATGTATATTTTCACCTTGAGGAAAGTAACCATTCATAATTGTTATTTCTGAGCTTTTTGAACTAAAGGTGCATTGAATAAATCTTTTTTGATCATCTTCAGTATCATCTTTAAACCCTTTAACAGTTTTAATTGGTTTTTCTTTGCTTAAAAAAGCAACACCATAATGACCTTTTTGACCCCAATACTCTGGATGGTATCCAATCTCTTCAATTATTTCTAAGGGAAAATCGGGATCATTTACTTTTGTTTCTTGGAGTCCAATGACATCAGGATCAAGCGTATCTCTGAGGTGAATTAATTGATGAGGGCGTGCTCTAATACTATTGATGTTAAAAGATACTATTCTCATTTTAGTCTCTTTCGCTTAAAAGAATTTTTTTATTCATATTAATGTAATCATTGACGATATTGGTTGATTCTATCAAGAAGAAAATCTTTGTTAAGATCAATTTTTTCATCGTTATCTTTATTTTCATTTTTATTATTTTCTTCAAGTTTTTCATATGATTCAAATGTAGAAAGTCCTAGAACTTTTCTTCTATCATTTTCAATCTCAAGCAGCCATGCTCTTCTTGCTTCTTTCTCTAATTTTCTTGTATCTATATTTAGACTTAATAATTTTTTATCTTTATTTTGATCGTATCTTTCTCTAACTTTAGCTAAATATTTTAGATTTGGATCTTCATTCAACCTTTGTGAGTATAAATTATTTATTTTTTCAATTTGATTATCATCAAACTTGAATTTCTTATGTCTATAAGGTCTTACAGTATCCCACTCCATTGCAGTAGGGTACGAACTTTCACCTACAGATTCTATATCCCATGTGGATAGTAATTCTATATCTGGTATCACGCCTTTATTTTGTGTGCTTGATCCGTCTACTCTATAATATTTAGACTCAGTAATTTTGATTTGACCCTTAGAAAGGCTTTCTAAACTTTGAACAGTTCCTTTTCCAAATGTTCGTTGACCAATAACTATTCCTCGTTTGTAATCTTGTATAGCGCCAGCCACAATCTCTGATGCTGATGCTGAGTAACGATTTACTAATATAGCAATTGGTTTTTCCCATACTTGCTTAGCTCTATTGTCACCGTATGGTTGCATATATCCGGCTTTATGCTTAACTTGAACCGTTGGTCCTGAGGCAACAAAAAGACCTACTATTTTATTTGCTTCTATTAAAGCGCCACCACCGTTATTTCTTAGATCTAAAATTACAGCATCTACATTCTCATTATTAAAGTCATTAAGAATTTTTTTAACATCTTTGCTGCTACTTCTATAATCAGAATCTCTGTTTTGATAAGCGTTAAAGTCAATATAAAAGGATGGTAGATCAATAATGCCAATTTTATTTCCATCATCAGCCTCATAAATTTTTGATTTAGCTGCTCTATCTTCTAATTTAATTTCTTCTCTTGTCAGAGTTACAAGTTTTCTAGTATTTTCAGCTGAATCAGATGAAATGAACTCAATTTCAACTTGGGTACCTGATTCACCTCTAATTAAATCTACAACCTCATCTATGCGCCAACCCACGACATCAACATATTCATTAATTTCAGAATCTATTTGCCTTATTCTTGTTATTCTATCTTCGGGTAGTATTGCTCCAGATTTTTCTGCAGGACCTCCGGCTACCAAGCTAACTATTTTCGTATAATCATCTTCTGCACCTAAAAGGGCGCCAATACCCTCAAGTTTTAGGCTCATGTTCATATCAAAATCTTCTGCTGATCTAGGTGACAGGTACGAGGAATGCGGATCAAACTGATTTGCTAAGGAATTGACTGCAATGGAAAAAATATCTTCTTCATTTTGTTGTTGAATTCTTCTAATTCTATTCGTATATCTTTTTAATAGACCTTCCTTTGGGTCTTCAGACAAAGTATCGGACATCATTGCTACCAAGAAATCATTCTTTGTCTCATCTCTCCATATTTTTTTTAGATTTTCGTCCGTTTTAGGCCATTCGTTATCTTCATAATAAATATCTATGTAGTCGTCTTGCTGCAAGTTAAACGAATCTTTTTCAATTAATGAAATTTGAAATTCTGAAAATAAAATCAACCTCTTAAAATATAAATTTATAATCGAATATGATAAATCTATATCAAAACTAGGACCATCATATGCATTAGCTTTCTTATAAAACTCCTCAATTTCTGGCTTTAGAAAATATAATTTATTTTCATCAAGTCTTTTAATTAAGGCTTCTATATATTCTTTATTAAAATCTTCATTAACGAAGTTTTTTAAGTAGTGTTCTTTTTTAAGCTTATTAAAAATTTCTTGACTTAACTCAATTCTTTCATCATTTAGATTGGTTGAAATGTATTCTTGAGGTTCGTAGGTTGAATTGCCACATGAAATCAAGGCAAGGCATATGAAAGACCAAATGAGTTTATGTTTAATCACTATTTTATAAATTTTGTATTTTTGCTGCTTCTTCTCTAATAGTTTCAGGAGAGCCTAGATTTTGTCTATTTACTCCAATCCTTTTAAACCAATAATGTATGCCCATAAGATCAGTAAAACCCATTCCTCCATGCACTTCAGTAGCTTTTTTAGCTATAACTTTCGAAACATCTGAGACATGTGACTTGGCATGACATGACATCAACCTTGATTCATCAGGAATATTATCAAAACAATGGGCTGCATGCCATACCAATGAGTAACATGGTTCAAGATCTGCCGCCATCTCTGCACACATATGTTTTACAGCTTGAAAGGATCCAATTGCTCTGCCAAATTGTTTTCTCTCTTTAGAATACTCAACAGCTTTTGTTAGTAATGCTTCAGAAGCTCCAAGTGAGTCTGCTGCCAAAACAATTCTTCCTGCATCAATAGATCTTGTAACAGCATTAATATTGCTTTTTGTTTCTTCTAGTATATCAACTAATGCTTTTTCAAATTGTATCTCAAAGTATGTTCTTGTTTTATCTACAGTTGTAAGTTCTGTAAGCTTTATATTTTTATCATTGATATTTATAACCCCAATCTGACCAGCCTCATCAGCTATCAATAGATGCGTTGAATTTTCAACATCTAGTACAAATATAGATTTTCCAGAAACGGTATTATTTTTAAACAAGAATCCAAAATTATTTCTTGCTGCAATATATTCAGAAAAACCTACTGCAAATTTCATTTTATTATTCACTATAGAATTAAGATACTTATTTTTTTGGTCTTCATTTCCTCCTAAAGATAGGGCTATTGGTGCCATTACGTAGGATCCAGCAAAAGAGAAGGGCGCAACATTTTCTCCCAAACTTTGTGAAACTGCTGCAGCAAATAGAAGATCTAAACCTAGGCCTCCATACTTTTCTGGAACCAGTAAGCTATTTATTCCAAGATTTAATATGCCATTAGCAATTTCATTTTTGATGTCCAAATCATTGTTATCAATAATTTTTTTTACAATATCTAGAGATGCATGATCATTCAAAAACTTATTAACATTATCTTTGAAAAATTGTTGTTCTTCAGATAGACCAAAATACATATTAGACTCCGGAGATTTTTGGTTCTCTTGGCATCCCAAGTCCTCTTTCAGAGATTATATTTTTTTGTATTTGACTAGTGCCACCGCCAATTATCAGTCCTAGATAATACATATATAAAAATTGCCATGAGCCTTTATCTTTCAGGTAGAGGGCTATCTTCATACAAAGTGCCAAGCTCTCCCATAACATCAACAGCAAAACCCTCTAATTCATGCCTAAGCTCAGTCCCATAATACTTTTGTATCATTCCAGCCATTTTTACATCTTGGCCTGGATTAAGCTTTGCTGATAAAACTCGCAATGAATTAGATTGAAAGGCAGTTACTTTTGCTTGAAGTGCTATCAATTTATCTCTGTAAACAGGAATATCAATCAATCTTATGCCATTAATAGTATCCTCTTTCATCCTATCTATTAATGCATTGACTCTACTCATTGTCGCATTTGGATTAGTTAAAGATCCTCTTTCATGTGTGAGGGTTGCATTTGCTACAGCCCATCCTTCGCCTCTTTTCCCTACAATATTTTCTTCTGGGATAGCTACATCAGTAAAAAACACCTCATTGAAGCCTGCTTTAAGAGTCATATCAATCAATGGCCTTACATCAATACCTGGAGTACCCATTGGTATTAGTAAATAACTAATTCCAGCATGTTTCTTAGCTTCGGGTTCTGTTCTTACAAGACAAAACATCATTTGTGAATATTGGGCAGTACTAGTCCATATTTTTTGTCCGTTAATTATCCATTTTCCATCTATTAGCTCAGCCTTTGTTTGTAGGCTAGCAAGATCACTGCCAGCATTTGGCTCAGAATAACCTTGGCACCATATCATTTCCCCATGCAGAGTTTTTTTAATATATTTTTGTTTTTGTTCTTCTGTCCCAAGCTCAAGAAGAGTTGGCACTAGCATATCGATTCCTTGTCCACTCATTGGTGATGGAATGCCATGATAAGCAAACTCTGATGCAATAATTCTATTTTTTATTTCATCATTTTCACCACCAAAACCACCGTACTCTTTAGGAATAGACCTAGCAAAATACCCATTTTCAATTAGTATTTTTTGCCATTTTTGTCTTGTTATTATTTTATTTCCCTCATTAGAACCAGAGGAAGTAAGATCTAGCAATGGACTATTAGATGCATTTTTAAAATAAACTCCTTTCCACTTATTACAGAAAGCTTCTACTTCCTTTCTAAAATCTTTATATTCTGGTCTAAAATTTAAGTCCATATTTATATCATCTTTCCATTATTTCCAATTTGGCTCTCTTTTTTCTAAAAATGCTTTAATCCCTTCTTGGGCATCTTCACTATTAAAGCATTCAGCAATTTGCTTCTGTAAATAGGGCAATGCCTCATCAAAAACCATCCCATCTTGTTTTTCGTATGCTTCTAATCCCATTTGCATAGTATTTGGAGCTAGAGATGCTAGCTGACTTGCAAGATTATCAACATTCTCATCTAATTCTTCCTTAGAAACTATTTTATTAATCAAGCCCCAATCTAACGCTTCATCAGCAGAAATACTTTCTCCTCTCATAATAAAATCAAGACCAGCTCGCTTTGGCATTACTCTAAATAGACCTGCCATTACCATAAATGGCCATAAGCCTCTTTTAATTTCAGGGGCTGAAAATTGTGCAGTTTCTACTGCTATAGCATGAGTGGCATTAGTTACCATTAATAAGGCACCTGCTAAAACAGACCCCTGAATTTTACAAATAACTGGTTTGTATAAATGCCTTATAGCAAGACTAATATCATTTACATCATCTAATTTTGGAACATTTGAATTTGATTCTGCTCTGTTAAGGTCTGCTCCAGCACAAAAAATATCACCTTTTGCATCAATTACTACAACTCTTATAGACCTTTCTTGTTTCGCATATGCAAGTGCATAATTAATTTCGTTCATCATTACATTATTTATAGCATTCTTTTTTTCAGGCCTATTTAGTGTAATTGTCAAAATATTGTTATGAAAATTAATTTTTGTTGCTTCAAAAATTAACCCATCAAGCGTGAGTTTATTATTGGCCATTATTTTTCTCCTGAATTAAAGACGAGGGTATTTTTATTAATTTTGCTCTTAAATATTCTCCTAGAGATTTTGCTTGACTGTCTATTCTGTTGTTTGATGAAACACCATCTTCGAGAATATCATGAATATAAAAATTTAATGACTTAATATTGGGTAGTTCATATCTATCTATATCAAATTGAGCAAGGTCAGGCATAAGCTCTTTTAACTTTTCAATGGTTAAAAAATCATGAAGAAAAGCAAATGACTCATTATTTTTTGCCCATACACCTAAATTAGCACAGCCACCTTTGTCACCAGATCTTGTTCCAAAAATTTCACCGAACAATCTTTCGGTTAAATCAGCTTTTGGCGCCTTAGAAATCTTTACAGGCTGTCTTTGATAAAACATTTCTTCTAAATTAAGCTGGTTTGTTGGAGTTATATCAATGACCTTTCCATCGATGTAAACCTTTTCTTTTACATATTTACTATCAATCAATGTTGGCCAATAAACTATCACAGGCCCATTAGGCTTAACTGAACTTCTAGCAAAGAATCCAGGATAATTTGATAAAGATAATTCAACTATTTTTGCAGTAAAAAGTCTGCCAACAAGGTTTGGGTCCATAGATTTAACTGATATATTCAATGATGCCATTGCTTCTTCATTAGAATTCGGATTATTTTTTTGTGTTTGATGTAAATCAATTACAACCTCATCAAATTGATCTTTTCCGCCAAGAGAATTAAATAATGTATCTACAAAAGACTTTGCTTTTTCTTCAATATCAATTCCAGTTAGAATTAATTCCATACCATTTCTATGTCCTCCAGCAAGATTTACACAAACTTTATGAGTATTAGGAGGGGAGCTGCCTCTGCAACCAGAGACATAGACTCTATCATCAGAAATTTGCTCTATTTCTAAGGTATCAAAATGGGCTATGACATCAGGATTAATATATGCTGGAGAGCTTATTTCATATAAAAGTTGAGCTGTTACTGTTCCTACAGAAACTAGACCACCAGTGCCTGGATGCTTTGTAATCGTGAAACTTCCATCTTCTTCTATTTCAGCTATAGGATAACCAACATTATCAAAACTTGGAACTTCTTTAAAAAAAGCATAATTACCACCAGTTGCTTGGCAGCCGCATTCAATAATGTGTCCAGCGGCTAGAGCTCCAGCAAGGGCGTCATAATCATGACGCTTCCAATTAAATTTCCATGCAGCTGGACCAATGACTAAAGCCGCATCTGTAACTCTCGGACAAACAACAATATCAGCTCCATTATCAAGGGCTTCTTTTATTCCCCAAGCTCCTAAATAAACATTTGCTGTTATTGGACTGTAGCCAGATTCCTTTAATGATTTTTTCTTATCAATATTAATAAAGTTTTCCCCAAGTTTTTCTAGTTCATCTATTGATGGCATTAAGTCATCTCCATCAATAAATGCAACCTTAAGCTCAATAGAAAGTTCATCTAAAATTTTTTCAATCTCATGAGCCATTGATTTAGGATTTAACCCACCAGCATTAGTAACAATTTTTATATTTTTATCTTTGCAATCTTGGGCAATCTCTTTTACTTGTTTTAAAAATGTTCCTACATAACCCTTATCCTCTCCTCTTTGAAGTTTTTGACTATAAAGAATTGTCATGGTGAGTTCCGCTAAGTAATCGCCAGTTAGCACATCAATAGGACCCCCATCAACCATATCTTTAGCAGCTGATAATTTATCTCCATAAAACCCGCTACAGTTAGCAATTTTAATTACATTTTTATCCAAATTAGTTCTCCAACCTTATGCCTTTTAATATACTTTTTGTAATTGAATTAGCTGAATCTTCAGGAGATTTATTTATCTGAATTCTATTTTTTTCTTTTGCAAAATCCCTGCCAATACCTCCAAGTAAAATTGCAAATGCTTTTACATCTATATTTTCTATTTCATTTGCTTCTAGAGCTTCCTCTAAAAGTTTTTGAGTGTAATTAGTTATAAACTTTTCATGATAGTTAACTAATTTTGAGGAGCCTTTTACACTTCTTAATCCCTGAATATAGGTCTCAAATTTCGGTCCTACAGCTTGATTTACAATCCTCAAATAAGTTTCAAGTTTTTCTAGAGGTGAGCTGATTGAAGAGACTCTTTCCAATGCTTTCTTCCCTAACTTTTTAAGAATATTATCAACCGTCATTGTAATGAGCAGATCCTTGCTTGGAGCAATTTCATACAGAGTTCTAAGAGAGATTTTTAATTTTGAAGCTATTTCTGACATTGTTAAATCAGGAATGCCTTTTTCAAGCAAAATCTCAAGGTCTTCGATTACAGTTTTATGTTTTTTAGTAAAAGATTTTGAGTAGTTAATCTCGATATTATAAGAGCCAACAGAATATTGCATTATTTAGGATCAACAATCATTAAAGGTGCTCCATTTTCTACTTGATCATTTTTTGAAATTAATATTTTAGAAACCACACCATCTTCTGCAGCTTTAATTGAGTGTTCCATTTTCATAGCTTCTAAAATAACGAGAACATCTCCAGCTTTAACTTTACTTCCTTTTTTAACATTTAATGCAATAACTTTTCCTGGCATTGGTGCTGATAAACTTCCTTGGGGTTTTTCAGAGCCTGGCATTAAAAATCTTGGCTTAATTTCGAGATTTACATCTCCATAGGGCATATGAACAAGGATATTATTATCTTTGATGGTTATTCTTGAATAATGTCTTTTACCATTGAATTCAACATCAATTCCATATTTATCAGCAGAATGGATGACTCCAATTTTCCCCCACTCAAATACATAGCCAATGTTTCTTTTATATTTATAAAGAACCTTATATTCTTCCTTATCAAATACAAGGGTAATATTTTGTTTTGGCAGTCTGCCATTTGTCCATCCAGATGACATAAAGGATGCTATGTTTGTTTTTGATCTATTTCTTTCTTGAATCCACAAAGCAGCAATTGAGACTACATGTTCAATTTCTAGAGGAGATAGCTTCAGTTTTCTATCTGGATTTACTCTATCAATGAAATCTGAGGTTGTATCACCATCAAGAAATTCTTTTGACCTTAAGCAGCTTATAAGAAAGTCTCTATTAGTTTTAATACCTCCAATGTGAGCAGACTCAAGAGCTCTTGCTAGTTTTAACGCAGCATCATGTCTTGTTGGTGCATACGAGATTATCTTTGCAAGCATCGGATCAAATTTAGTTCCAATTTCTGAACCTTCTGTTACGCCAGAATCCCACCTAGTATCGTCATTATACCCAGGCTCAAAAGCTATTAATTTTCCAATTTCTGGAAGGAAGTTGTTATTAGGATCCTCTGCATACAGTCTGGCTTCAATAGAATGTCCAATAAAATCTATGTCATCTTGAAAGTATCCTAATTCTTCTCCCCTAGCTATTCTTAATTGTTCAGATACTATATCTATTCCTGTAACTTCTTCAGTTACAGGGTGCTCAACTTGTAGTCTAGTATTGACTTCTAAAAACCAAAATTCTTCAGTTTTATCATCAAATAAAAACTCTACTGTACCGGCAGATTGATATTTAATTTTTTTAGCAAGTTTTACTGCAGCATCTCCCATTTTATTTCTTATGTCTTCAGAGATTCTTGGCGAAGGCGATTCTTCAATTATTTTTTGATGCCTTCTTTGAATAGAGCATTCTCTTTCACCGAGGTGCACAGTATTTCCATGAGTGTCACAAAGAATTTGTATTTCAATATGCCTAGATTTTTCTACATATCTTTCAATAAATATTCTTTCATCTCCAAATCCTGATTTTGCTTCTCTTTGAGCGCTCTTAATTGCTTCATTAAGATCTTTAGATTTATGAACTATTCTCATACCTTTTCCGCCACCACCTGCAGCAGCTTTAATAAGAAGAGGGTATCCAATTTTATTAGCATCTTTGCTTTTTGATGTCATTGGAAGTGTGGGGACACTAGCTTTTTCTGCAAGTTCTTTTGCCTTTAATTTATCTCCCATTATTGAAATGGCATGAGCAGAAGGCCCAATCCAGATTAGGCCTTCTTTTACAACCGTTCTTGCAAAAGCTGCATTCTCTGATAAAAAACCATAACCTGGATGAATTGCTTGTGCTCCGGATTCTTTTGCAGCCCTGATAATCTCCTTTCCATCTAGATAGCCGCCATCAGGAAGCCGTATTGATTGATCAGCCATTTTTACATAGGGAGATTCTCTATCATCATCAACATAAACAGCAATGCAATGGATTCCTATCTGATGAGCTGTTTGAATAATACGACAAGCAATTTCACCTCTGTTTGCTATTAATATGGAACTAAAAATCATAATCTAAATACTCCATATTCTTTAGCGCCCTCAACCAAATTGTTGTTCACAATAGATAAGCAAAAACCAATAATATCTCTGGTATCACGAGGGTCTACGATTCCATCGTCAGTTGTCATGCTGCTAGCAACCAAACCTCTAGATAATTTTTCTAAATAATCTATAACAAATTTTTTAGTTTGTTCATCGGCTTTTTCATCAAAATCTTTGCCATCTCTGAGAGTTTTTGCTTTTCTAACGATAGACATCACTCCAGCCATTTGCTCTGGACCCATAACAGCAATTTTTGCTGTAGGCCACAGAAAAGTGAACCTATTATTAAAAGCTTTACCTGACATAGCATATGTTCCTGCTCCATATGAAGCACCTACAATAAAGGTAATGTGTGGAACCATAGAATTAGATACAGCATTAATTAACTGCGAACCTTTTTTTATAATGCCTTGGCTTTCGAAGTCTTTTCCAACTAAAAAACCTGTAACATTATGTAAAAATATTAATGGTATATCTCTTTTATTGCAAAGCTGAATAAAGGTAGCAGCTTTCTCAGCACTTTCTGGATAAATAGGGCCATTATTACCAAGAATACCTACTTGATACCCATGAACCGATGTCCAACCACAGACCATAGTCGGTCCATATAAAGGTTTAAATTCTTCAAATTTAGATCCGTCTGAGAATCGTGCTATTACTTCTTTAATATCTACAGCAGATTTTAAATCTTCGCTGATGATTCCAAGCATTTCTTCATTATCGTAGATAGGATTGGTAACAATTTTTGTCGGACTATTACCTCTTTTTTTCCAATTTAGATGCGACACTACTTCCCTGCAAATTCTGAGAGCATCCATTTCATCTTCAGCTAAATAATCAGAAAGTCCTGATTTTTCTGAATGCATTTTTGCTCCACCTAATGTCTCATCATCAGATTCTTCACCTGTTGCCATTTTTACTAATGGGGGACCAGCCAAGAAAGCTTTTGATTGACCTTTAATAAAAATATTGTAATCAGACATTCCGGGCTGATATGCCCCGCCTGCAGTAGATGAGCCAAAAACAACAGAAATAACTGGAATTCGTAATTTTGAAAGTTCAGTCATGTCATAAAAAAATCTTCCAGTTGAAGCAAAGTGACTGCTATGAAGTGAGGGAGCTTCAGGGGGAATATCGCTTTTACCACCTCCAACACTTAAATCTGCACCCGCTGACTCAACAAAACTTATAAAAGGGATTCTGTTTACACGAGCAATTTCCATTGCCCTGTTCCATTTTTCCCCAACATAAACATTCATGGCGCCAGCTTTCACCGTAGGATCATTTGCAAAAATTACACACTCTACCCCAGATATAACTCCAATACCTGATACGCAACCTCCACCAACATTAAATGTATTTGTTCCATAAGCAGCATATGGCTGAATTTCTAAAAAAGGACTGTCACAATCAATAACATTAAGAATTCTCTCTCTTACTGGCATTTTGCCTCTTTTTGCAAGCCTTTCATGATGATGCATGCCTCCACCTAGCTCAGCAAAATCAAGAAGCTCATTTAAAAAATCTAATTTTTCAAGCATCATTTTTTTGTTTTTCTGATACTGATCTGATTTAGTATCTAAATTAGTTTTAAATACTGGTGCAATATTCTCTGTTTTCATATTTCATAATTTTTTACAGTTACCTTATGGTAATATATTAACATTAATATTACCAATCAAAGGGAGTATTATTAATAATAGTATTTAGGAAAAATTATGTTGAAGATTTATGGAACAGAAAACTCACGAGCAATGAGGCCAATATGGACAGCTGAAGAGATGGGACTTAAATATGAATTAATAATGATGCCATTTCCACCTCGGATCTTTATGGAAGATTATTTGGATATTAATATGTTAGGCACAGTCCCATATCTAATTGATGGAGATATAAAAATGACAGAGTCTGTTGCAATGTCTCAATACTTAGTTGAAAAGTATGGGCCAACCGATTTAAGAGTAATGCCTGATGAAAAAGATTATCCATCTTATTTAAATTGGTTGCATCATGCAGATGCAACATTAACTTTCCCTCAAACAGTTGTTTTGAGATATAAATACCAAGAACCAGGAGTTGCTGACGCTGCAATAGAAGGATATAGCAGGTGGTTTGTTTCTCGTTTGAAGTTACTTGAATCCGAGCTTGAAAATAAGAAATATCTTTGTTCCAATAGATTTACAATTGCTGATATATGCGTAAGTTATGCAATTAACTTAGCAGGGCTACTTGGAATTAATGAGGCGTTCAAACCTAATATTTCAAGATGGACTGAAATGTTATTTAATAGAAAAGCATTTATCAAAAGCAGAAGTTATAAGTACGAAAAATAAAAATATGAACAAATTAATTGCATGTTTTCTCATGACTATTTCAGTAGGGTTGTTTGCTGAAAATAAAACATCTCATTTAGAGACAATCGTCTTGGGTTCTGGATGCTTTTGGGGTGCAGAGAAAGGATATGAATCTTTAGTTGGAGTGTATGATGCAGTATCTGGATATTCAGATGGTTATGGTATCAGACCCTCATATAGAGAGATTACAAAGTTTAAAAACAAATTTAATGATAATAATTATGCTGAAGTTGTTGAGGTTACATTTAATAGACAAGTAGTTAGCTTAGAATCAATATTGCAGTACTTTTATGAACAACATGACCCTACACAATTAAATAGACAGGGTAATGATATTGGGACTCAATATAGATCTATCATTTTATATAATGATGAATCACAGAGAGAAACAATTACTAAAGTTACAAATGAATTTCAAGAATTGTTGCTAACTGCTGGATATGGCAAGATTCAAACTCAAATAAAACCTCTAGATAGGTTCTATAAAGCAGAAGAATACCACCAAGATTACATAGAAAAGAATCCAAATGGATATTGTCCTGATCATTCTACTGGTGTGGTTTTCAATAAAAGCAAAATACCAGCAATTGATAATACAATCCTTAAACAAGGAAAATATATACTAGTTATCGATTCAGAAGATTACTGTCCTTATTGTGAAAAGTTTAAAAAAGATGTTGCTAATAATTATCAAGGAAACATCCCTTTAATTTACAGAACAAGTAGAGAATTAAGTGGGCTTAGTATAAAGACACCAACTTGGGCTACACCAACAATTGTGTTTATAGAAGACGGCGAAGAGCAGTTCTCTTATCAGGGATATATGGAGCCTGAATTATTTTATAAAGCCCTAGGAAAATTTAAGTTAGGTAATTCAGAGGCATATGAGGTTGCCTTTAACCAAGGAACTGATTCAAGATTTTGTAAAGAATATCAAATCTTTAAAAATACTCCCGATGGTATTTTTGTTGATAAATTAAGTGGGGCACCTTTATTTGATACTAGAGATAGATTTGTCTCACGAAGCGGGTGGCTATCTTTTACAGCACCAGTTCCTAATGCAACTTATGAACTTCCAGATAATTCATATGGAATGAAAAGAACCGAAGTTAAATCAATATCAAGTAATATTCATCTTGGACATGTTTTTGATGATGGGCCAAATGGCATGCCAAGATATTGTATTAATGCAACAGTGCTTGAATTTATTGCCAGAGAAGATATTAAAAATTCTTAATAATTCTATTCTACTAGGCTTGTCATTCGCTCATAGGCTTCAATAAATTCTTCTTTAAATTTTTGAACAGTCTGCCCTGCAGATATTGTCTCATTTACCAATCCTATACCTTGGCCAACCCAATATGTATCTAGTTTTTTTGCTCCCTCATGGCCAAGAGTTGCCTGTTTGGAGATTATTGCCAATGCAGGTTCTCCAACAATTGTTTGCAATGGCATTGGCAGTGGTTCAGGCGCATCTTTTGATTCCCATGCATCAGTCCAGGCTGATTGAAGTTGCCTTGAATGTTTACCTGTTCTACTTTTTGATCTTACTGTTTGGCTTGATGTTGCCTGAATCATCTTCTCTTTTATATTTTCTGATGTTTCAGCTTCAGTGGTTGGTAGAAAAACTGATGCACACCATACACCATCTGCGCCCATAGCCATTATCCCAGCCATTTGTTCGCCAGTTGCAATGCCCCCAGCTGCTAGAATAGGAACATTACCCAAATCTTTAATCGCTCTTTTTACTTCTGGAATTAAAACCATAGTTGAAACACTACCACAGTGGCCGCCACCCTCAGTACCCGAGACTACTAATAAATCAACACCGGCTTGAACTTGTTTAATTGCATGTTCTTTTGCTCCTAAAAGTGCTGCAACTTTTACATTATTCTCTTTCCCCATCTCTAGCATCCAATGAGGAGGAACGCCCAAAGCATTTGCTATAAGTTTAATGGGATGTGAAAAAGCAACTTCTAATAATTTTTTTGCTCCCTCCTCTTTAAGATTTTTTCCAAATCTAGAATCTGAATCCAATTCAATTTTTTTTGATTCTGATGGATTTCTTAACGACTCGCCGTCAACGTCATATTGTTTTAGAACATCTGCTCTAAAGTCTCTATACTCTTGAGGAATCATATTTATTAAGTCTTCTGATGTAACAGATGATCCCTTACCTTCAAATGTTGTTGGCACTAAGATATCCACGCCATATGGCTTACCATCAATATGTTCGTCTATCCATTTAAGATCTTGTTCCAGCATTTCAGGAGTATGACCAACCGCGCCCAAGACGCCCATACCTCCAGCTTTGGAGACCGCTGCAACTACATCTCTGCAATGACTAAATGCCACAAGTGGAAATTCAATATCAAACATTTCACATATAGGTGATTTCATAATTTACTCTACATTTTTATATATATTTTTAATTCTATTATAATTATGAGATAAATTTAAAATTTTCTTCTAATGCAAAAATATAACTTTACAGTTCCTGACATATGCGACACTTTTCCTAGTGAGATATTAATAGGTGATATTTTTCTCAATTCTTATGGAGGTATTGATAAGTTTTGTGGAGAAATTAGAACAGTAAATTGTTTACACAGTAATAGTGTTGTTAAAGAAATGGTTGAAGAAAATGGTGAAGGCAGTGTCTTGGTTATAAATCATACTGGTGATAAATTATGTTCAATGGTTGGCGATCAAATTGCTCAAAAAGCATTTGAAAATAACTGGAGAGGGATTTTTGTAAATGGCTATATTCGTGATGTAGAAGTAATCAAGAATATTTCAATTGGTGTTTATGCAAAAAATGCATATCCAATGAAGACAGACAAATCTATTGGTGTTGGTTTAAAAGATGAAGACATTAATATTGGTTCTATAATAATAAGTTCAGGTAACTGGATTTATGTTGATAGCAATGGGTGGGTTGTTAGCAAAAACAAATTAAAACTTTAATTTTTCAATTTCTTTGTCTTTGTCTTCCCATATATTTTCAATCCAAATTTTAAAATTCTTTCTATATTCTTCGTCAGTAGAATAGTTTTTATTTTTAAGATTCTCGGGAATATTATATTTTCTGACTAAAACTTTTACATCGCGCATATCGCCCTTTAAAAAGGCCCAGGCTGATCTTTTGTTTGATCTATAAACAACTGAGTAATCAACCAAAACATCAATATTGGGCATAGCAGAGAGGGCGGTTGCAATCCCACCAATTCTTGGTATTAAAAGATTTTTATATGGTGAGTTTTGAGCTTTATGTTTTTCAGGGTTATTTCTCGTCCCTTCTGCATAACTAAAAATAGTTGAAGGAGATCTTTGAAATCTTTTACATGCCTTTAACGTATTTTCATAATCTTTAAATCTTAAATTAGGATTTTTTTCTAATTGTTTTTTTGAATGCCTATTTACAAAAGGCATGTTTAAAGTTTTATTTGCCAGAAATATAAAAGGTATCCAAGCTAACTCTTTTTTCATGAAAAATTTAAGCAAAGGTATTCTTTTATGAGCAGCCACTAAAAGGATAAAGATGTCTGCCCATGATTGATGGTTAGAAATGGCCATGTACCATGTGTTTTTATTAAATTCGTTATCATCAAATACCTGCATAGAATCTTTATGCATTATTTTCATAATAATTTTCAAACCATAGACTGTATATTCACCAATAATGTTTGAAACTTTACTTAATTTAATTTTTAGAGATTGAAATGGAAATACAGCTCGAGGTATGTTGACAAGAGTTAATGTCCCAAAACCTATAATTAACTCGACAACTATTAAAATAAATGTAAAAAAACCTATTATGTTTGACTTAATAAAGCCCATATCTTAATTACAAATTTAAAACCCGCTTAGATTAGCATATCTTTCACTATGAAATGCTGAACTTCCAAAAATTTGTTCTGCTACTCTCGATCTTTTAATATAAAACCCAAGATCATATTCATCTGTTACACCAATACCGCCATGCATTTGTATTGCCTCATTTGTGACTAAATGTAGGGTTTCGCCAGCGACCGTTTTTGCTAAACTTGATAACCTTTGCAGTTCATTTGAATTTTCATCAGCGCCATGCATAGCCGCCATAACTGCTGATTTTGTTAATTCAATCTCACAAAACATCTCAGCCGCTCTATGTTGAAGGGCTTGAAATGTTCCAATTAAAACACCAAATTGTTTTCTTTGTTTCAAATACTCAATGGTGGTTTCAAATGCAGCTTCTGCATTGCCCAGCATTTCAGCTGACATAGCAATTCTGCCTATATCAAGAATTCTTTCAACGGATTCTCCTCCAGCTTCCAATGTTCCCAAGATATTACCTTTTGAAGATTCAACATTATTAAACTCAATATTTGCATAATTTCTTGAATCAGCCATATCTAATTTGATTTTATTAATTCCTGGAGTATCTGCTTCAACTATAAATAATGTTAAACCAGCTAGGTCACCAGAATTTCCAGATGTTCTCGTAAGTACAATTAATATGTCAGCACTTGCACCATCGATCACAAATATTTTTTTGCCATTCAAGACATAATGGTCATCACTTAACTTCAGCTTTGAATAATGTTTTAGCTGGGATCATGATGGCTAGATTCATCAATAGCAACGCAGTTGTAATTTCTCCATTAGCTATTTTTGGTAAGATATTTTTCCTTTTGCTCTTGAGTTCCAAAATTAGAAATAGCATATGCTCCTAAAACACCTGTTGAAAAAAGAGGAGAGGGGGTTAGAGTTTTGCCACATTCTTGCAAAATTACACTTATACCTGCAACACCAAAATTTGAACCACCAAATTCTTCAGGAATTAAGAATACCGGACCAGCCTAATTTAACCATTTCTTGCCAAATATCTTTATCCCATAAAGTTTCACTTTTATTATCTCTTAGAGATCTAAAATGATTGACCGGAGTTCTTTCTCTAGCAAAATCTCTTGCAGTATCTTTAAGAAATTGCTGTTCTTCATTAAGTATTAATTTCATTTTCGAATCCTTTTTAGAAAATTATTTAGCTTGGAAGACCCAAAACTCTTTTTGATATAACGTTAAGCTGAACCTCAGAAGTTCCACCTTCAATAGAATTACCTTTGGTTCTTAGCCACGCTCTTGTAAGATCTTTATCTTTTTTATCGAATTCATCTCCATCCCATGCAACGCCATTTATGCCGGTGGCAGCAATCATTAATTCATGACGTTTTTTGTTATGTTCAGAGCCATATAATTTAAACATTGATGCAGTTGGGCTAGCTTTTCCATCCTTCATCTTTTGCTCTTTTTAATGTCAATCCAAATGCATGTTCTTTAATTTTATGAGCTGTTATTTGTGATCTATAAAAGCCATTACTAATCTTCCCACTTTCTTCTCCAATATGCTTTTTAGCAATAGAAACAAGATCTCTACCACTGCCCATACTAGATGCAAGACCAAAGCTAGATAGGAAAGCTCTTTCATGTTGTAACAATGCTTTTGCAATTGCCCAGCCAGCATTTTGTTGACCTATAAGATTTTCTTTTGGTACTTTTACGTCATCAAAAAATGTTTCGCAAAAAGGAGATTTTCCAGATATTAGAGTAATTGGTTTTGTGCTGACTCCTAATGTTTCCATATCAATTAGTAAAAAACTAATACCATCATGTTTTGGTTCTTTAGGACCTGTTCTGACCAAAGCAAATATCCAATCAGCCTTATCCGCATATGACGTCCATACTTTTTGGCCATTCACTATAAAATGATCTCCATTATCTTCAGCTTTTGTTGCAAGACTAGCTAAATCAGATCCAGATCCTGGTTCAGAATATCCCTGACACCATCTAATCTCACCTTTGATAATTTTTGGAAGATGTTCTTTTTTCTGTTCTTCTGTTCCGTATTCAAGTAGCACTGGAGCAAGCATCCAAATACCAAAACTTAATAGAGGTCCTTTAGCACCAATTGCAAACATTTCTTGGTTTAAGATTGATACTTCCTCAGCCCTCAATCCACCTCCACCATATTCTTTTGAAACTGTTGGCATAGTCCATCCTTTAGCCCCCATTCGATCTAGCCATAGTTTTGATTCAGGATTTTTATATTCAGCTTTCCTACCACCCCAGACCTCATCAACGGGAATTGAAGGATCTGCACCAGCTCTCATAGACTGAGGACAGTTATCGTTCAGCCATTCCTTAACCTCTTTTCTGAATTCTTCTAAATTTTGCATATGATTTTATATATATTTTTGAACAGTAAAACATTCTATATCAAAGTTTATCTTGTGCAAAAGAAATAAAATGTTCAATATTTATCAATGATATTTATATTCTTTACGTAAGAGTTGATTGAAATAGTATAATTTCTTCATGTTTAAAAATATTGGAATTTATATTAAAGAAAAATCTGGCGAGGGTATTGACGCCCATGGCCTTGATATCTTAATTGACAATTTAAAAAAATATACTCCAAAAGTTTTTATCGAAGATACTTCTAAATATAAAAACGATTCTTTGGTAACTTTAAAACATAGTGAATTTGTATCTAAAGTTGATTTAATAATTGTTTTTGGCGGCGATGGAACTCTTTTAAGGTCTGCAAGAAAATACCTTGAACATAATATTCCCATTCTCGGTATAAACATGGGTACGGTTGGTTTTTTAACTGATGTAAAAACCGAAGATTTTGAATCAATTATTAAAGATGTGGTTGATGGTAATTGTAAAATAGAAGAAAGAAATCTTGTTAGCGCTTCTTTTAATAATACGTCCGCATATGGCCTTAATGAAATTGTTATTCACTCTGGTGCATATACCCAGCTAATGAGGTATAGACTATCTGTAAATAATAAAGTTGTTTATGAGCAACGTTCAGATGGACTAATTATAGCTACACCAACTGGATCAACTGCTTATGCTCTTTCAGCTGGCGGACCTATAATCCATCCAAGCTTGGATGTATGGACAATCCTTCCAATGTTGCCTCAAAGTATCTCATCTCGTCCATTTGTTATTTCATCGAATGAAAATGTAAAAGTAAACCTCTTAAAAGGACCTTTAGAAACAGCAAAAATTTGTGCTGATGGTCAGGAAGATATACAAGTGCCATATTTAGAAGATATACAGATTTCAAAAATGAAAAATAAATTAAGACTGGTTCATCCACTAAATAATGATTTTTTTGAAGCTTGCAGAGAAAAGCTAGGGTGGAGTTTAGATATATCTAAGAAAAATTCTTAAATGAATATTAAAAATCTTCATATACCTATTATTATTTTATCCGTAATCATTGCTTTGATATCAAATTACGGGAGCTTTGTATCTGCTATAGAACCTTTTACTTTTTTAATGATGGATTTAAATTCAGTTGAAAAGGGCTATATTAATTTTTTTACTATAGATTCAACGTATAACATTAATAATGAATGGTGGAGGCTTATTACTCCAATATTTATTCATTTTTCATTTGCTCATTTAGTTTTTAATTGTCTTTGGATATATGTTTTAGGGTCAAAAATTGAATACAATGATGGACACATAATTTTTTTAGGTTTAATTTTATTTTCTGCAATATCCTCTAATCTAACTCAACATTTTTTTGAAGGTCCTTCTTTGTTTGGAGGTCTATCAGGAGTAATTTATGGAATGCTTGGTTACTGCATGATAAATGATCTCGAGTTAAAGCAATACAGATATGAGTTACCACCAGCGCTTTATTTATTTATGATAGTTTGGCTAATTTTAGGATTTTTAGGAGTGCTTAATTTATTTGGTTTTGGGAATGTTGCAAATTATGCTCATCTTGGCGGCCTTATTTCTGGAGTAATATTTGCTATTATGCTTAAGCTTACCGGTGTTCAGTTAAAGTAGGATATTAATTTGAAATTAATTTTAAAAATAATAAAAATATTTCCACCAGAGGCATCTCATATTATTGCTCTCCATTGTTTAAATATTCTTTATAAATTAAAGATTTTAAATTTATTTTTTCCAAAGTTTGAAAAAGATAGTTTTGAATTTGTTGGATTGAATTTTACTAATAAACTTGGAACAGCTGCTGGATTGGATAAAAATGGTGATTTTATTAATTGTCTTGGAGCTTTAGGATTTGGCTTTATTGAAGTTGGCACTATTACACCTTTACCACAATCTGGCAATCCAAAACCTAGAGTATTTAGGTTGTCCAAAGATAGCGCTGTTATAAACAGGCTAGGCTTCAATAATAAAGGCGTAGAACATTTAGTAAAAAATCTTCAACAAAAAAAATATAAAGGAGTTGTTGGTGTAAATATTGGAGCTAATAAAAATTCTAGAGATCAAAAGCGAATTGATGATTACTTAATATGCTTTGAAAGGGTTGCTGACTATGCAGATTACATTACCATAAATATTTCTTCTCCAAATACACCTGAATTGAGGAATCTGCATAATGAAAAAAATATAAAATTATTGATAAAATCAGTAGAAGAAAAATCTAGACTTATAAATTATAGCGGCCCAATCTTTTTAAAAATTTCTCCTGATGAGCCAGCTAATTTAATTAAACAAATTGCTGGATTGATTGAAGAATCTCAATTAACCGGTCTCATAATCTCAAATACAACCGTTAAAAAAAATAATCTTATAGAAGATAAGTATAAGCATTACCAGGGTGGGCTTTCGGGAAAGCCACTAATGGAGCAGTCAACTAAAAGTTTAAAAATTATTAAGGAAGCATTTCCTCAATTACCAATTATTGGTGTTGGTGGTGTAATGTCAAAATATGATTTTGATACTAAAATATCATCAGGCGCATCTTTAGTTCAAATTTATACGGGCTTTATTATTCATGGACCTCAAATTATTAAACAAATTCTTAGTAAACACTAAATGGAATTTATAGTTGTAATTACAATCATAACTTTCTTAATTGGCACTATAAGTTTTGCATTACCCTCAAAGTCATCTAGAAATATTTCAGCACTTAGAATGGAAGCATCCAAGATGGGATTTAAGATTTCTTCTTCAAAAATTGGTAAAAATTTATTTAAAAATAAAGATTTAAATAATATGATTTATCAGATTAAAAATACAACTAATTTAAAAGAAGCACATTTTCTTAGAGACAAAGATGAATTAATTTTGTATTCTCCACTCAAACTGAAGTACTCAGATGACTATAATGAGATACAGAATGAGTTAGAAAAATTATCTCCATTCGTTTTAGAGATTATTTTTTCAACCGCATTTATTTCATTTATTTGGAAAGAAAATAAAGGGCTAGGTGAGTTAGTAAAAATTAATAACACACTTAAAAATTTTTAAAAAATTCTTGCTAAACCATTAGCATTGATGGTACCTCTAAAAAAAGGAACGCATTTTTATTATGGCAAAATCATTAGTAATCGTTGAATCACCTGCAAAAGCTAAAACAATATCTAAGTATTTGGGTAATGAATATATTGTTGAGTCTAGTGTTGGACATATCAGAGATTTACCAAAAAAAGCCTTACCAAATACTCAAAGATCATCTATACCCAAGGATGTATCACCAGAAGAAAAAGCAAGACTTAAAGCAGTTAATGATAGAAATAGATTGATTAGAAGGATGGGTATAGATCCAGATAATGGATGGGCGGCAGACTGGCAAATAATCCCAGAAAAAGAAAAGGTAATCAAATCTCTCCGTAAAGCAGCAAAAGGAGTTAACCACATTTATCTTGCAACAGACCTTGATAGAGAAGGTGAGGCAATAGCATGGCATTTAAAGGAAGCTCTAGGACCTGAAAAATATGAGTATTCCAGAGTTAGATTTAATCAAATTACAAAGACTGCGATAATTGATTCTTTTGCTGATCCTAAAGAAATTGATTTAGATCTAGTTAAGGCATATAGAGCAAGACGATTTTTAGATAAGGTTATTGGTTTTGAATTATCCCCATTGTTATGGAAAAAAATTGCTAGAGGCTTATCTGCTGGAAGGGTTCAATCTGTGGCTTTAAGAGTTTTAGATGAAAGGGAAAGATTAATACAAGAATTTATACCTGAAGAGTTTTGGGAAGTTTCAATGACTCTTCAAAAGAATGATTTGGCTATTCCATTTAATTTAAATAGAAAAAAATCAGATCCTTTGCTAAAAGAAGGGGAAGCAAGAAACATTGAAAATAGTATTCGTAACTCTGATCTTTTAATAAATGAAATAGTTAAAAAGCCGGTTAAAGCAAAACCTCGAGCACCATTTATAACATCCACTCTTCAGCAGGCAGCAAGTACTAAGCTTAGCTTTGGTGTAAAGAGAACTATGCGTGTTGCACAAAAATTATACGAAGCAGGCCATATCACATATATGAGAACAGATGCTCCAAGCTTAAGCAAAGAATCCATTCAGGATGCTAGGAATTTTATTGGAGAAAGGGTAGGTGATAAATATCTCACTAATGCTCCAAGAATATATTCAAGCACAGAAAATGCTCAAGAGGCTCATGAGGCTATTAGACCTACTAATGCATTCATGACAGCTGACGACTTGCTAAATCAAACTGAAGAAGAAAAAAGACTTTATCAGTTAATTTGGCAGCAATATATAGCTTCTCAAATGCCGGATGCTGAATATTTGTCAACTTCTGCAAAAATAAATATCGGTGAATACACTTTTTCCGCCAAAGGAAGGGAAGTCATTTTTGATGGCTTCACTAAAATTTCTCAACCCATGAAATCAGATGATGATGATATTTTGCCTCCACTTTCTGAGGGAGATAATCTTGATTTAAATGAAATAAAATTAGAGCAAAAATACACAAAGCCACCTGCAAGATTTTCTGAAGCAGCACTTGTTAAAGAGTTGGAAAAAAAAGGAATAGGCAGACCTTCTACATATGCAAATATTATCTCTACTATTCAAGACAGGGGATATGTTGAAATTCAAAACAGAAGATTTTTTGTAAAAAAAATTGGTCATATTGTTACTGAAAGGTTGTTAGAAAGTTTCGATGACATTATGGATTATGAATTTACTGCAAATTTAGAAAATAATCTTGATAGAGTTGCAAGAGGTGAGTTAGATTGGAAAAATGTCCTAGATGATTTTTATAGTGCTTTTCAAAAAGATTTAATTTCAGCTTCTGATGAAAACGGTATGAGAGGCAATCAACCTACTTCTACAAATATCTCATGTCCGTGTGGAAAAACAAATATGGTTATTAGAAATTCTTCCAATGGAGTTTTTTTAGGATGCTCTGGCTACCAAAATTTAGGAGATGATAAGTGTAAAGAAACCCTAAATCTAGTTTCTGGTGATGAGGCTATAAGTATTGATGACACTCAAGAGGCAGAAAACTTATTAATAAAAAGAAGATGTGAGAAATGTGACACCAGTATGGATAATTATCTTATTGATGAAGGGCGAAAATTACATGTTTGTGGAAAAAATCCAGATTGTGACGGTTACTTTATTGAAGAGGGTCAATTTAAGATTAAAGGCTATGATGGCCCAGTATTGGATTGTCATAAGTGTGGTGCAGAAATGCAATTAAAAACTGGAAGGTTTGGGAAGTACTTTGGGTGTCTCAATGATAATTGTGGAGCAACAAGAGCCTTACAAAGAAATGGTGAGCCAAAACCAATCATGATGGAGCCAATATCCATACCTGATTTAGCTTGCCTTAAATGCGAAGATCATTATCTGTTAAGAGATAGTATGAAAGGTTTATTTTTAGCAGCAAGCAAATATCCTAAAAATAGGGAAACAAGAGCTCCTAAAGTTTCAGAGATAAATGGCCTTTCCACAGAGATTTCTGAGGCTTGCAGATACCTACCAAATATTAACAAGCATTTATATCTTATGAGTGCGCCTGAAAAGGATAGAGACGGCAATCCATATGTTATCAGGTATAACAAATCTGAAGACATTCATTATTTAGCATCAGAAAAGGATGGAAAAAAGACTAAATGGACTGCCGTATATGAAAATGGCGAATGGGTTCAAAACCTGAAAAGTTAGTGAACCCAAAAGAATTATTAAATTTATATTTAGATATTTGTGAAGATATCTTAAAAAACCTAACCTTTGATGGCTCAAATCAAGATAAAAATAATTTATATTTATTCTTATCATCTCTTGAGCAAAGTTTAGACTTTCTTGCTTTAGACGTAAGCTCAATAGCAAATGTGGAAAGCAAATCTTTTGCTAAATTAAATTATATTTCAAAATGGAACATTCTTATCGAAGAGCCAGCAATAAAAAATATTATAAAGAATGAGTTTAATAACCCAGATGGAATATTTTTCTTAATAAAATTAACTAAAGAGAAACTATTTAATCCAATTGATACAACAATTATTGCCTCAAATGACACCATAAACTTGAAAAAAATTAATTTGATATTAGATAAATATAAAAGGTTTATGCTGTTGCTTCGCAAAACTCTTGAGGAATGTTAAGCTTTAGTTACACGGAGAAAAAATGTCAAATTATTTAGAATTAGCTCAATTACCTGATGGAAGTATAGTCTTGAGAAGATCGGATGATCATAATAATCCTATTGTAAAAATAGATTTCTCTGCAGAATCTAAAGAATTTCTTCAAGGGCAAGAATTAGCGGTCGCAAAGGAAATGATTAGAGCTGGAATTGAAAGTGTTAGTGGTAGCGTTAGCGATTTTGATGAGTTTTTTGATAGCCAAAAAGAAAGACTTTCAAAGAAACCAGTAATTCTGCATTAATTTTCTCTAATCAAGCCTACGCTTTTACCTTCTATATATAACTCTGTCTCTTCTAAGTTAACTTCTATATCCTTAAAATCATTATTTGCAGGTTTTAAGTGCACAATATTTGGAGCACTTCTTTGGAAATACTTAATTGTTACCTCATCTTCAATTCGAGCAATAACAATATCTCCATTTCTTATTTCTTGTGTTTTCTTAACAGCAATAAGATCATCTTCCATGATTCCAGCATCTTTCATGCTTAAGCCACGCACTCTAAGAAAGTAATCAAAATCTGAACCAAAAAATCCTTTAGGGCAATTTAAAACTTTCTCAACATTTTCACTCGCAAGGGTTGGAGAGCCTGCTGCAACTAGACCTACAATAGGGTATTCATTATCTTCGCTAGCAATCTCTGGATTTATAATTGATATTCCTCTAGATGCTCCACTCTCAATGGAAATAAAACCTTTCTTTTCTAAAGCTCGAAGATGTGTTTCGGCTGAATTGGGTGATTTAAAACCTAATTCCTTACATATATTTGCTCTAGTTGGAGGAAAACCTGTTTTATTTATGTAAACTTGAATACAATCAAGTACTTTTTGTTGTTGAGGTGTTATGTCTTTCATATTCTTTAAATTATACTATATATTTATACAGTATAATTGATTAATATAAATTAAAGCAAGATAAATAATGAGTGATAAGTCAAAATTAATTATAGGAATTTCTTCTAGAGCTTTATTTAATCTCGATGAGAGTCATGAAATATACAAAAAAGAAGGTTTAGATTCATATCGAGATTATCAAATTGCAAATGAGGAAGAAACTCTTGAACCCGGTCAGGCTTTTAGCTTGGTTAAAAAGATCCTTAGTATTAATTCCCTTTACAAAGATAGGCAAAGAATAGAAGTAATTCTTCTTTCTAGAAATACATCTGATACTGGACTGAGAATAAGAAATTCTATTGAGGCTCATGGCTTGGATATTAGTAGAGCTGCCTTTTGTGGCGGAGAAAGTCCACATAGGTATGTAAAAGATTTTGGAGTGCACCTTTTTTTATCAAGTAGTTTTGAAGATGTTAAATTAGCTATTGAAAGTAATGTAGCTGCAGCAACTATTATTTCTAAAGAAGGTGAAAGTAATTCACAGTCTAATAACGACCAATTAAAAATAGCTTTTGATGGAGATGCTGTAATTTTCTCTGATGATTCTGAAAAAGTTTTCCATGAAGAGGGCTTAGATGCATTTATAAAAAATGAAGTCATGGCTACATCACCATTAAAAGAAGGCCCTTTTAAATCTTTTCTTGTAGAACTAAACAAGATACAAAATGATTTCGATATAAATGAGTGTCCAATAAGAACTGCACTTGTTACTGCAAGATCTGCACCATCGGATAAACGAGTCATAAAGACTCTTAGGGAGTGGGGTGTAAGAATAGATGAGTCTTTATTTTTAGGCGGCATGTCTAAGCAGCATTTTCTCAAATCTTTTGAAGCTGACATCTTTTTTGATGACCAAAAAAAACATATCATGGACGCTATTAATACTACTGCATCGGGACATGTTCCCTATGGAATTAAGAATAAATAAAAAGGACTTATCATGGAAATAGTATGTTTTGATATGGAAGGAACGCTTACTCCAGAAATATGGGAACAAATTGCGATAAATACTGGCATAAATGAATTTAATAAAACTACTCGAGACATTCCAGACTATTCTGATTTGATGGATTTTAGATTGGAGGTAATGAAAAAAAATAACTTAAAATTATCAGATATTCAAAAAGCATCAGGTGAATTAGATCTTTTGGAGGGAGCTGAAGAATTTTTAACTAATATAAGAAAAAATTTTCAAGTTGTTATTCTTTCTGACACTTTTCATGAAATAGCAAAACCACTTATGGATAAAATGGGACATCCTTTGCTTTTATGCCATAACTTGGAAGTAAGAAATGATGAAATAATTTCATACAAATTACGTCATAAGCAAGCAAAGAAACAGGCAATCACTGCTTTTCAATCAATTGGTTACAGGTGTCTGGCAGCAGGAGATTCTTATAACGATATTCAAATGTTTGAGGTTGCTGACAAAGGATTTTTTATGAATGCACCAGAAAAAATTTCATCAAGCTATCCTGACATTCCATCTTTCCATGATTACAATGATTTAGAAAGTGCAATTAAAGATAGTTCACATTTTATTAAATGAATGACAAATTAAAATTAGATAACTACGAAAGGCCTAAGCTTCAAGATGCCTAATGAGGGTAGTGATTTGTTATTGCATAGTTGTTGCGCTCCTTGTGCTGGAGAAATTATGGAAGCATTAGCCGCATCCGATATTAAGACTACGGTATTTTTCTATAATCCAAATATTCATCCAGATGAAGAATATGAAATACGAAAAAATGAAAACAGAAGGTTTTGTGAAAAACTTGGTTTTGAATGTATAGATGCAGACTATGATAAAGATAATTGGTTTGAAAGGGTTAAAGGTCTTGAAGATGAGCCAGAAAGAGGAAAACGATGTACTCAATGTTTTGATATGAGATTTGAAAGATCTGCTTTATTTGCAAATGAAAATAATTTTGGCGTATATGCAACGACCTTAGGAATATCTAGATGGAAAGATATGAATCAAATTAATACTTCTGGCCACAAAGCTGCAGAAAGATATAAAGATCTTACTTATTGGGATTTTAATTGGAGGAAGCAAGGCGGCTCATCAAGAATGATTGAAATCTCCAAGAGAGAAGAATTTTATCAACAAGAGTATTGCGGATGCGTATATAGCTTGAGAGATACTAATAGGTGGAGAAGAAAAAATAATAAAGAAAGAATTATTCGGGGAGTAAAATTTTACGGATGATTTAGTATTTGGGAAACAGGCCTCATGTGCATTATAATTCTTCAACCATGTCAGCAGGTCAAAAATTTAGAAACGCATTAAAAGAGAATAAGCCTCTTATCATTCCAGGTACTATCAATGCTTATTCTGCGATATTGGCAGAAAGATCTGGTCATAAAGCTATATATCTTTCAGGAGGAGGTGTCGCCGCTGCATCATATGGATTACCAGATCTTGGAATTACCTCGATGGAAGACGTTTTAACAGATGTTAAAAGGATCACCAACGCTTCATCTCTCCCTCTACTTGTCGATATTGATACGGGTTGGGGTGGCGCTTTCAATATTTCAAGAACAATTAAGAGCATGATTGATGCTGGCTGCGGCGCTGTTCATATGGAAGATCAAGTTTCTCAAAAGAGATGCGGACATAGACCAAATAAATCACTAGTCTCTAAGGAAGAAATGCAGGATAGAATAAAAGCAGCCGTTGATGGAAGACAGGATGAATCTTTTTTTATAATGGCTAGAACCGACGCTGTAGCATCTGAAGGAATTAATGGGGCCATTGATAGAATTTCAGCCTATGTTGAAGATGGTGCAGATGGTATATTTCTTGAAGCAGCAACTAGTTTAGAAGAATATTCAGCAGTTAAAGATAAAATTGAAGTACCTATACTTGCAAATATTACAGAATTCGGAAAAACACCATTATTTTCAAAAGATGAACTTGCAAGTGTTGGAGTAAATATGGTTCTTTATCCATTAACAGCATTTAGAGCTATGAGTCAAATTGCGGAAAAAGTTTACATTTCACTTGCTAAAGAGAGGACACAAGAAGGTCTCTTGGATATAATGCAGTCCCGTGAAGAATTATACGAATGCTTAAATTATCATAGTTTTGAACAAAAACTAGATGAATTATATAAAGATTAAGAATTAGAATAAGAGGATAATATGGTTAAAAAATTAGAAGGTGCTGGACTAAGAGGTCAGGTAGCAGGAGAGACATCTCTTTCAAGCGTCGGCCAAATAGAAGGCTTAGCTTACAGAGGGCATAAAATAGAAACTCTCGCCGAGAAAGCTACTTTTGAGGAAGTTGCGTACTTACTTCTATACAATAAATTACCAAATACATCAGAACTTAAAGAATATAAAGAATTATTAAAAAGCCAAAGAGACCTTCCTGAACCACTAAAAGAAGTTCTTCAAAAGATACCCGCATCAGCACATCCAATGGATGTTATGAGAACAGGAACATCAATGCTAGGCAATCTTGAGCCTGAAGGTGACTTTAGCAATCAACTAGATTCTATTAATAGAATGATAGCTACAATGCCTTCAATTGTTACATATTGGTATAAATACTCTCATGATGGAGAGGATATTAGTTTGGTAAACGACGAAGATTCAATGGCTGGGCATTTTCTTCATATTCTTCATGGAAAAACTCCAAGCGATCTTCACAGAAAAGTTATGGATGTGTCTTTAGTTCTATATGCTGAACATGAGTTTAACGCATCTACTTTTACAGGAAGAGTATGTGCTTCAACTATGTCAGATATCCATTCATGTGTTGTTGCTGCTATTGGTTCATTAAGAGGCCCATTGCATGGCGGAGCGAATGAGAAGGCTATGGAATTAATTGAACACTGGACATCAAGAGAAGAGGCTAAAGAAAAAATCTTATCTATGCTAGCAAACAAAGAAAAAATTATGGGTTTTGGCCATGCTGTTTATTCCATTCGTGACCCTAGAAATGCGGTCATTAAGGAATATGCAAAAGAATTATCAAAACTTCATGATAATGATGATTTATATCAAGTTGCTGAAGAGGTTGAAAAGGTGATGGCAGATGAAAAGAAAATGTTTGCTAATGCAGACTTTTTCCATGCACCTGCTTACTTTTATATGGGCATTCCAACTAAGTTATTTACTCCAATATTTGTTATGTCCAGAGTTTCTGGATGGACTGCTCACTGTATGGAACAAAGAGCAAATAATAGAATTATCAGACCAAGCGCAGATTACATAGGCGTAGAAAGTTCTGAGTGGGTTGACTTAGCAGATAGGGACTAAACCATGTCCTTAAATGTCGATTTAAATATTAGGCCTGGCTATGATTCTATAATCTCTAAAATTACAGATTACGTTTCAAATTTCCAAATAGAATCTGATCTTGCTTTAGATACCGCAAGAAATTGTCTTATAGATACTATCGGTTGTGGTTTGCTAGCACTAAAATTTCCTGCTTGCACAAAAATGCTTGGACCAGTAGTTGAAGGAACTTCTGTTCCTTACGGCGTAAGAGTTCCTGGAACAAATTTTAAATTAGACCCTATCAAAGGCGCATTTGATATTGGTTGCATCATTAGATGGCTAGACTATAACGACACATGGCTTGCTGCTGAATGGGGTCATCCATCAGACAACTTAGGTGGAATATTAGCTGCAGCTGATTTTATTTCACAAAAAAATATATCAGAAGGAAAAGAGCCTTTAAAAATGAAGCAAGTTTTAGAGTCCATGATTATGGCTCATGAAATACAAGGAGTCCTTGCATTAAAAAACAGTTTTAATAAAGTTGGTCTTGATCATGTTGTTTTAGTTAAAGTTGCTTCAACAGCAATTGTTACAAAACTCATGGGAGGCACTTCAGATCAAATTAAAGATGCGGTTAGTCAGGCTTGGGTTGATGGCCAAAGTCTTAGAACATATAGGCATGCACCTAATGCAGGTTCAAGAAAAAGTTGGGCCGCCGGTGATGCTACCAGTAGAGCAGTAAGACTTGCAATGATAACTTTATCTGGCGAAATGGGATATCCGGGTGTTTTATCAGCACCTACTTGGGGTTTTGAGGATGTTTTATTTAAAGGAGAGCAATTATCTCTTCCTCAAGCATTTAATTCGTATGTTATGGAGAATATCTTATTTAAAATTAGTTTCCCTGCTGAGTTTCATGCTCAAACAGCAGTTGAGGCAGCTGTAATTCTTCACCCTCAAATAAAAGATAAGTTAGATGAAATTAAGTCTGTTGAAATTACTACCCACGATTCAGCTATAAGAATTATCTCTAAAGTAGGTGAGCTCAATAATCCTGCTGATAGAGATCATTGTCTTCAATACATGGTTGCTATTGGTCTTATTAAAGGCAACTTAGTAGCAGAAGATTATGAAGATGATGTGGCTTCAGATCCAAGAATTGATGCATTAAGAGAAAAAATGACCATAAACGAAGATAAAAGATATTCTGTTGAGTATCATGAGGCAGACAAAAGGTCTATAGCAAATAAAATTCAAATTCATTTTAATGACGGAACTTCTACTGATGAAATAGAAGTTGAATATCCAATTGGACATAAAAGAAGAAGAGAAGAAGGAATTCCAGTGCTAGAAAAGAAATTTTTGAATAATCTACAAATTACATATACTCAAGATAAGTGTGAAGAAATCTATTCACTTTGTACAAATCAAAAAAAATTAGAAAACACATCGGTAACCGACTTTCAGGAACTATTTGCAGTAGAAAGCAATAATTTCTAATAATTTGAAAATAGCCTAAATAACCCCTAAAATAAGGCGTTTTATCAATTTTGGACTATAATCACTGCCATGTCAGGCAATACGTTTGGAAATATTTTTAAAGTTACTACCTTTGGTGAGAGTCATGGGTATGCTTTAGGCTGCATTATTGATGGCTGTCCTCCTAATTTAGAGATTGACGAATCAGACATACAAATTGAATTAAATAGAAGAAAACCTGGGCAATCTGATGTAACAACCCAGCGAAAAGAAGACGATTTAGTTCAAATTCTATCTGGTGTTTTTGAAGGAAAAACACTGGGCACACCTATAAGCTTATTAATTTTTAATAAAGATCAGCAATCAAAAGATTATTCAAACATCAAAGATTCATTTAGACCAAATCATGCTGATATAACTTATCAGGCCAAATATGGACATCGAGATTACAGGGGTGGAGGTCGATCAAGTGCTAGGGAGACAGCCATGAGAGTTGCTGCTGGAGCAATAGCTAAGAAATATCTTTCTCAATACGGTATAAAAACCACAGGCTATGTATCTCAGATTGGTAATATTTCTTCAGAATCAATTACACCAGAATCAGCCAATAAAAATAAATATTTTTTTGGTGATATGTCTAAAATAGATGCTCTTAATAGCATGTTTGACGAATTAATTGCTGAAGGAAATTCTGTTGGAGCTAAGCTTGGAGTTTGTGTAGAAAATTGCCCTGTAGGTCTTGGCGAGCCTGTTTTTGATAAGCTTAATGCAGACCTTGCCAAAGCAATCATGAGCATAAATGCAGTTAAATCAGTTTCTATTGGTAATGCTCAGGATATATTAAATCTTAAAGGTTCAGAAATACGTGATGAAATAAGATCAGATGGCTTCGCTTCAAATAATGCCGGAGGGATTCTAGGCGGAATTTCAAATGGAGATAATATAGAGTTAGATTTTTTAATCAAACCAACTTCTAGCATTAAAAAGAAAGGAAAAACTGTAGACAAAGATGGAAATGAAGTTGATATAGAAGTAGTTGGTCGACATGATCCGTGTGTTGGTATTCGTGCAGTCCCTATAGCTGAAGCAATGGTCAATCTTGTCATTATGGACCATCTTTTAAGAAACCGTGCTCAATGCGGCGAGGTCGAACAAAGACTGCCCTTCATCAAGTAACATGCCAAAGACTTTATATGACAAGCTTTGGGAAGAACACCATATAATAACCTTAGATTCTTCTGAATCTTTACTTTATATTGATAGACAATATCTTCATGAAGTCACTTCGCCCCAAGCTTTTGAAGGACTATCTAAAAAGGGTTTGACCCCGTGGAGGCTCAATGCAAATATTGCTACACCCGATCATAATGTTCCTACCGAGAGAGGCAAATCATTTCAAACAGATAATATTCTAGATGAAATATCAAAAATACAAGTTGTAGAGCTTGATAAAAATTGTAATAAGTTTGGAATTAAACAATTTGATATAACATCAGCCAATCAGGGAATAGTTCATGTAATTGGCCCAGAGTTAGGTTATACCTTGCCTGGAATGACAATCGTATGTGGTGATTCTCATACTTCCACTCATGGAGCTTTTGGCTGCTTAGCTATGGGTATTGGAACATCCGAAGTGGAGCATGTTCTTGCAACTCAAACACTTAAAGTTTCAAAATTGAAAAATATGAATGTTAGATTCAATGGAAATCCACAGAGCGGCGTAACATCTAAAGATATTGTTTTATACCTCATTGGAAAAATTGGAACCGCTGGTGGAAATGGTCATGCAATAGAATTCTCTGGTTCATATATAGAAAGCATATCTATGGAAGCTAGAATGACTATATGTAATATGTCCATTGAAGCAGGTGCTAAGGTTGGTCTGATTGCTCCAGATGCAACTACAATCGAGTACGTAAAAAATCATTCTCAATTATCCGAAGAAGAATTCGAGTCTGCTTGTCATCATTGGAGCAAACTAACATCAGATACCGATGCAGTATTCAATAAAGAAATAGAAATAGATGTTTCACTAATCAAACCTCAAGTTACATGGGGAACATCTCCAGAAATGGTCATAGATTTTGATCAAGACATACCTGATTTGAATAACGTAGAGGTAGAAAATAAAAGAAATGTTGAATTGGCAAAACAATATATGGGTATTGAAGAAAATCAGAAATTAACTGATCTAAAATTTGATAAAGTTTTTATTGGGTCCTGCACAAACTCTAGAATTGAAGATCTTAGAGAGGCTGCTAAGGCGGTTGATGGCAAGAATGTTTCAGATGATATTATCGAAGCAATAGTTGTGCCTGGTTCTGGTTTAGTTAAACAGCAAGCAGAGTCAGAAGGTTTAGATATTATATTTCAAAAAGCAGGTTTTGTTTGGAGAGACCCAGGATGTTCAATGTGTTTGGGTATGAATCCAGATCAATTAAAACCATATGAAAGATGTGCCTCAACATCAAATAGAAATTTTGAAGGTAGACAGGGCACTCTTGGAAGAACACATTTAATGAGTCCTTTAATGGCTGCCTTAACAGCTGTTAATGGAAGAGTGGTAGATCCATCATGAAGATAGAAGGTAACGAATTAATAATAAGCGGTGTAGTTGCCTCTATTGATAGAGATAATATTGATACCGATCAGATTATTCCTACAGAATATTTAAAATCTATAAAGAAATATGGGTTTGAGGATTATTTATTTGATGGATGGAGATATCTTGACGATGGCAGATTAGGAGTATTGAAAGGTGATAGGAAGCAGAATACTGATTTCATACTTAATAAAGTTCCTTTTGATAAAGCTACAATTCTATTAACTAGAGATAATTTTGGATGCGGTTCGTCTAGAGAACATGCTGTTTGGGCTTTAAGAGATTTTGGTATTAAAGCTGTTATCGCCTCTTCTTTTGGAGATATTTTTTATAACAACTGTTTTAAAAATGGTGTTTTACCAATTAGACTTAGTAAAGATCAAATAGATAACTTATTTAAGGCTTTTAATAAAGGGTTTACTGAATTAACTGTAAGTTTAGATTCAAAAAAAATATCACAAAATGAAACAGAATTATATTCTTTTGAAGTTGAAGACAATCTTCTTGAAAGAATTATTTATGGCTTAGATGATGTTGATATGACACTTAAATTTAAAGAAAAAATAATGAGCTTTGAGCAGATTAGAAAAAAAGAAAAACCATGGATATTTTCAAATGAGTAAAGAAATATTAATTCTACCGGGTGATGGTATTGGGCAGGAGGTGACTAGTTCTGCTAAAGAAGTTTTAGATTATTTAATCGCTGAATATAGTTTGGATTTTAATATTACTGAAATGGATGCAGGTGGCACTTCTTATGATAAGCACGGATCTCCTCTGCCGGACAATGTCTTAGCAAAAGCAAAAAAATCTGATGCTATTTTGTTTGGAGCTGTTGGTGGGCCTAAATGGGATAACCTAGGGTGGGATGATAGACCAGAGCAGGCACTTTTATCTCTAAGAAAAGAATTAGAATTATTTGCAAATCTTAGACCTGCATTTTTATTTAATGAATTAGCATCAGCATCGCCAATCAAGAATCATATTATTGAGAACTTAGACATTCTTATAGTAAGAGAGCTTACTGGCGGTATATATTTTGGTGAGCCAAGAGCAATTGTAGAAGATAAGACACCTTCTTATGCATTTAATACAATGATCTATAACGAGGATGAAATAAAGCGAATAGCAAAAGTAGCATTTGAAGCAGCTCAAAAAAGAGGTGGAAAATTATGTTCCGTAGAAAAAGCAAATGTCTTAGAAGTTTCAAAATTTTGGAGATCAATTGTTACTGATATGGCAAAAGATTTTCCTGATGTCGAATTGTCACACCAGTTAGCTGACAATACTGCAATGCAACTTGTTCTTAATCCAAACCAGTTTGATGTAATTGTTTCTAGTAATTTGTTTGGTGATATTTTGTCTGACATTGCTGCAACATTATCAGGTTCGATCGGAATGCTTCCATCAGCATCGATAAATAGCTCATCTCAAGGTATGTATGAACCATGTCATGGAAGCGCTCCTGATATTGCTGGAAAGAATATTGCTAATCCAATAGCAATGATTGCATCGCTTGGCATGGCTCTTAAGTATTCTTTAGAGCAAAAAGAATTAGCCGATAAGATTGATGCAGCTATTAAAGAATTTATATCACAAGGTTATAGAACAAAGGACATTAGCACTAACGATGAATATGTTAAAACTTCTGAAGTAGCTGCAATTTTAATAGGAATTTTAAAAAATGGATAAAGTGTTAAACATGGCTCTAGTAGGCGCATCTGGTGTTGTTGGACAAAAAATACTCCAGTTATTAGAAAAAAAAGAGATTAAAATTGATAATCTTTTTCCTCTTGGAAAATCTACTGTTGGCCAAGCTATCAATTTTCAAAATCAAGAATATATTATTGGGGACTTAGATTCATTTGATCCAAAAACAGCAAATATTACAATTTTTTCTGCCGGAGGCTCAGTTGCAAAGGAGTATGCAAAGAAATTTGTTGAAGCTGGAAGTTATGTTATTGATCTGTCATCTGAATTTAGATATAACGATGACATACCTTTGATTATCCCAGAAATTAATGGGCATATTATTGAAAGTTTAGAAGAGCCGACATTGATAGCCAATCCAAATTGTTCAACATCTCAACTACTTATGGTTTTGAAACCGATCCATGAGAAGTATGGTATTGAGTTCTTAAATATCGCTACCTATCAAGCCGTTTCTGGAACGGGTAAAGAGGCGGTTGAAGAGCTAAGATCTCAAACTTACGAGAGTGAATCTTCTGAATCAAAAGTGTATCCAAAACCTATTGCTTTCAATGTAATACCTCAATGTGATATCTTCTTAGATAATGCCTTTACCAAAGAGGAAATGAAATTAGTATGGGAAACAAAGAAAATTTTAGATCCAAATATCGATGTTCAAGCAACTTGTGCAAGAGTTCCTGTATTCAACGGCCATTCTGAAGCAGTTTTTCTAAAAATGTCTAACGATGCTTCAAGAGAAGATATTATTAAAACAGTCCAAGGAAATGAAGGTGTGTGCGTTATGGACAATCCTGAAACCTTAGAATATCCAACTCCCTATGAACAAGCTAATGATTCTGAGGATGTGTATGTAGGAAGAATAAGATCACAGAATATTCAAGGAGATACATGGGTCTCACTTTGGATTGTTGCTGATAATGTTTATGGAAAGGGCGCTGCTTTGAATGCAGTACAAATCCTTCAAAAATTAATTACTAATAATAAATTGTGTTAAGAATCTTTTTAATTTCTTTCTTCTTACTTCCGTTAAATATTATTGCTGATGCATTACTCTCATCGCCAAAGCTAAGTCTTAATAACAAGGGCGAAAGAGTTATTGAATTCAAAATTCAAAGTACAAGAATCTCCGACAAAGACATCCTTCTAAAAGAGTACAAATCAGACGACTTGCTATCCGAAGAAAACATTTCATACACTCTTTTGGAAAATTTCTCTAACTACAAAACTTTTTCTATTGTTTTAAAAGATGAATATGAAGGAAATTATTTTAACTTTAAGCTTGTTATTAAAAATGAACTAGCTAAAGATATTTTTATTTTCCTACCTTCAAAAATTAATACCTCACCAAAAATAGAATCTCAAAGGACAGTCTATAAACCTGTACCTGTTGAAACAAATATCAGAAAACCTGAACCAGCTCAACAAGAGATTATAGAAACTGCTCTAGAGCAACAAAAGGTGATCAAGGCAAGTGATATTAGTACCATGTGGAGCATGGCCTCAAGCATTAAGCAAGAGACAACCAATACTTCGATATATCAAATTATGTGGTCAATATATCTTGGAAATAAAGATGCTTTTATCGATGGGAATATAAACCTTGTAAGAAATGACAAAGACTTAATCATTCCAACTTTCTCAAGCATGGCTAATATTTCAGATAATGAGGCAAGAAGTTCAATATTAGCAATGAATGATTCATACTCTTTATCTCTTGTTCCCGCGATGAAGTCATTATTGGTTCTAACTGCACCAAAAATAAAAGAATCATTAGAGCCAAAAGCTAAAGAAGTAATTGAAGAAGATGCAAATGAATCAATTGATATTCTCGATGAGAATCTTAATGATCCAAAAAGTTTGATAGAAAACAACACAAAAACTTTAGAGATGGCTATAGAAAGCAAGGTAGCACAAGAGCTTATTAAAGAAACTGAAATAATTCAAAATGAAAAAGCCCAAGGGTTCGGGTTAATGGATCTTCTTTTTGTAGCATTTGTATCGATTCTTTCTGGGGTGCTCATAGCTCTTATTTACATTCAACTTAAATCAAGGCAACCCAAGAAAATTGAATATGATTTTGAAGAAGCAGAAGACTCTCCATCATCTATTGAAGGCTTACCAAAAGGCTTAAGTATTCAGAATAATCAAGATGAGCAGCAGCTTGATTTGGCAATTACTTACAATGAAATGGGCGATTTTAAAAACGCTAAAACTATTTTAGAAAATCTAATTAAATCAACAGACAGCCATACGTTAAAAAATAGTGCTCAAAGTTTATTAGATAAAATTAGTGAACAGTGAAGTTAGCTTTTACAACTGAGTATGATGGCTCTATCTTTGCAGGATTTCAGAGACAAAAAAATGCTGACTCTGTTCAACAGAATATAGAAGAAGCATTAGAGAAGATCACTCAAGAAAAAGTAGTTATTAATTATGCAGGCAGAACTGATGCAGGTGTCCATGCTTTATCTCAGGTTTTTGATTTTACAACAGAGCTTGAAAGACCAAACAAAAACTGGATAGATGGAATTAATTCAAATCTTGCAGATTCCATTGCTGTTACAAGCATCTCAAGGGTTCCAGATGATTTTCATTCTCGCTATTCTGCTATAGAAAGAAGCTATACATACGTAATCTACAACTCAAGAAGTAAACCTTTATTTTTTGCTAATATGTCACACTGGGATAGCAATAAAATAGACCTAAATCTTCTTAAACTTCAAGCAAATATGTTTTTGGGAACTCATGATTTTACTTCTTTTAGAAGCTCTAGTTGCAATTCAAAGAATCCAACAAAAACCATCAATATGATTGATATTGAATCTCATGATAGATTTATATTTATAACCATTAAAGCAAATGCATTTTTGCACAATATGGTAAGAATTATGGTTGGAACCCTTATAGATATTGCTAAGGGAGAAATTAATTCTTCTGTTGAAGAAATTCTTTCAAAGAAAGATAGGCGCTTCGCAGGGAAGACTCTTTCTGCTAAGGGTTTATTTTTTCTTGGACCTAAATATGATTTAAAATTTAACATCGCTAGCCCGACCCAACATTTAATGGATAGGTTTAAAAGATGAATCCACCAAAAGTAAAAATTTGTGGCATTTCTAATACTGAAATTTTAAAAGATTTAATAAATCTTAATATAGATTTTATAGGATTTATTTTTTATGCAAAAAGCCTAAGGTTTGTAAATAATACCTTTCTTGAATCTATTAAAGATATAGATTTCAAAGACTCTAGACCAGTATGTGTGTATGTTAACCCTGATGAAGATTATGTATATCAAACTTCTTCATACTTTAATAATCCAATCCTGCAATTTCACGGTGATGAGGAAAATAATTTTTGCGAATCTTTTGGTCTTGATTTTTGGAAAGCAATAAGAGTTAAGAATGTTGATGATTTAAAAAGTATCTCTTTGTATAACTCAGCCCAAGCAATTTTGCTCGAAAACCATAAAGAGGGTTCATACGGGGGCACAGGCGAATCTTTTAATTGGCAAATATTGAAAGATATTGATAATAATGATCAAAATATCGTTCTTTCCGGTGGAATTAATTCTCAAAATGTCGATAATGCATTGAATACAAACTCTTGGTGCTTGGATTTGAACTCTGGAGTTGAATCGCAAGAGGGCATCAAAAATATTGAATTGGTAACAAATATTTTAAAAACAATAAAAGCTTATGGCATCTGATAATTTTAATTTTCCTGACAAAGAAGGATTTTTTGGTGAATACGGAGGAAAGTTTGTTCCAGAGACACTTATGTATGCTTTGGAAGAGCTTGAAAATACCTACAACAAACTAAAAGATAATAAAGATTTTATTGATGAGTTTTATAAAGATTTATCTGCTTTTGTTGGAAGACCCTCACCTTTGTATTTTGCTCAAAGACTAACAGATCATTATGGTTCTGGTTCAATTTGGCTTAAGAGAGAAGATCTTAACCATACAGGCGCACACAAGATTAATAATACAGTTGGTCAAATTTTGCTTGCGAAGCATATGGGTAAGAAAAGAATTATTGCTGAGACTGGAGCTGGTCAGCATGGGGTTGCAACAGCAACTGTTGCTGCAAGACTAGGTTTAGAATGCCATATTTATATGGGCGCAGAAGACGTTAGAAGGCAGTCATTAAATGTTTATAGAATTAAATTATTGGGTGCTCAGGTACATCCTGTTGATTCGGGTTCAGCAACTTTAAAAGATGCTCTAAATGAAGCTCTTAGAGATTGGGTAACTAATGTAGATGATACTTACTATATTATTGGAAGTGTTACAGGACCTCATCCGTATCCAATGATAGTTAGAGACTTTAATTCTGTTGTCGGAAAAGAGGTAATTGAGCAATCAAAAGATTTATTTGGAAAAATGCCAGATGCTATTGTGGCCTGTGTTGGTGGCGGCTCTAATGCCATGGGTATTTTTCATCCATTTATAGATATAAAAGAAACAAGACTTATTGGAGTTGAGGCAGGCGGGAAGGGTGTTGCCACAGGCGAGCATGCTGCGCCTCTTAATGATGGCACACCAGGAGTCCTTCATGGTGCGCGAAGTTATCTTATGCAGGATGAAGCAGGACAAGTTAAAGATACAAAATCAGTTTCAGCAGGATTAGATTATCCCGGTGTCGGGCCAGAACATTCTTGGTTAAAGGATGTTGGAAGAGCTGAATATGTTGCTGTTAGTGATGATGATGCATTAAAAGCATTTCATGAAGTTACTGAGCTCGAAGGTATTATGCCGGCTTTAGAAACCGCACATGCTTTTGCATATTTAGAACTTCTAATGAAAGAATTAGATTCGTCATCAAACGTTGTTGTTAATGTATCCGGACGAGGAGATAAGGATATAAATACTGTTGCTGAAATAGATGGAATTAAGTTTTGAATAGACTGTCTTCTAAATTAGTTGAGCTGAAGAATACCAATCAAAAAGCTTTGGTTGCTTATTTAGTTGCTGGTGACCCAGACCTAGATACGACTCTTGAACTTATGCACTTATTTGTTAAATCAGGGGTTGATGTTATTGAAATAGGTGTTCCATTTACAGATCCTATAGCAGAAGGTCCTACTATTCAAAGAGCACATGATAGAGCTTTAAAAAATGATATATCATTAAAAATGATTCTAGATACAGTTAAAAAATTTAGAACAGTTGATAAAGAAACTCCAATTGTGTTGATGGGTTATTTAAATACTTTTATTTCACATATTGATATGGTGAAGTCTGCTGATAGTAATAGTGTTGATTCTATTTTGGTCGTTGATGTTCCTGGTGAGCTTAATTTAGAAACCTATGGAATCTCTAACCCAAACATAAATACCATTTCTTTAATCTCACCAACCACAAAAGAAGAAAGAGTTGAGTCTATAGCCAAAAATAGCACTGGGTTTATCTATTACGTTAATCTTAGAGGTGTTACAGGTTCTTCAAATTTAAACATAGATGAAATCCAAAAAAATATTGCAAGGATTCAACAATATACAGATTTACCTACCATGGCAGGATTTGGTATTAAATCGATTGAAGATGCAAAGACGCTTGCAGCATACTCAGATGGCATTGTTATAGGCTCATCTATTGTTGAAATGATAGATGAAGAGTCATTAACAAAAGAATTTGGTAGAATAGGTAAATATCTTAGGGAGATGAAAACAGCTATATCATGAACTGGCTAACAAGGCTTATACCTTCAATGATGACATCCAAGTCTAAAAGTAAGGTTCCTGACGGTCTTTGGACTTCTTGTCCTTCATGCGAATCAGTTCTTTACGCACCTGATTTAGAGAAGTCTTTATTCGTATGCTCTAAATGCGACCACCATCTAAGAATAGGCGCTAGAAAAAGATTAGAAATTTTTTTAGATAATGGTCATTTTGATGAAATTGCAAAAGATATTAAAACTAAAGACCCATTAAATTTTAAAGATACCAAACATTATAAGTCCAGGATAAAAGATGCTGTCTCATCCACTGGCGAAAATGAAGCAATTATTATTGGTAAGGGTGCTCTAGACTCAATTGATGTTGTTGTTGCTGCTTTTGAATTTAGATTTATGGGCGGCTCAATGGGAGGAGTTGTTGGAGAAAAATTTGTTCAAGGTGTTAATGAAGCTATTAATTCTAGATGCCCATTTATATGCTTTGCAACAAGTGGTGGAGCAAGAATGCAGGAATCTATGATTTCTCTAATGCAAATGGCTAAGACTTCTGCAGCTCTTCAGAAACTTAAAGCAGAAAAACTGCCTTATATTTCTGTCATGGTAGATCCTATCTATGGAGGTGTCTCAGCAAGCTTAGCAATGCTTGGAGATATAAATATAGCTGAGCCTGATGCACTGGTTGGGTTTGCAGGAAGAAGGGTTATCGAGCAAACGGTTAGAGTAGATTTGCCAGAAGATTTTCAAAAGTCAGAGTTTTTGTTAAAGAATGGTGCGATTGATATGATTGTTCACAGAAAAAATATTAGAAGTAAAGTTCATGGACTACTTAAAAAAATACATAAAGCTTAATGAATATTGAGAGAGTTGTTGGCCTCGTTTTTAGCATTAGCATACTGCTTGTTTTACTTTTTGTTGTTTTAACTCCTCAGATTGATTACCAACAAGAATTTAAAGTTTCTAACCCTTCAATAAATGAAACATCGGTAGAAAAAGAAAATCCTGTTGAAACAGAGGTTGAAGAAAAAGAAATTTTTATTGAAAGTCCTTTAATAAATTCAGATCTAGCGAGCATTGAAAAATCTGATTTTGATCTTTTCGTTCTTAGGGTTCATGTTTTATCTTCTGAAGATAGAGCAAATACAATGGTTACAAAGATTAATCAAGGCGGTTTTCCTGCTTTTACCGAAATTTTTGGAACCAAGAAAAATCTTCATGCTGTCTATGTAGGACCGTTTTTAGAAAAAGATGATATTGAATCAAACATTGAATTAATACATAAGGTTTCAGAATCAACAAAAGGGGAGATATCTAGGTGGAAGCTCTAGGTTTAAATATTACTGATTGGTTTATTTTAGTTGTTTTAACAGCATCTGGCTTAATATCTTTAGCTAGAGGATTCACCAAAGAATTTTTATCATTATTTTTATGGGTTGTAGCTTTTATAGCTGCAGTGAGTCTTGAGTACTTAGCGACTCCTAAAATTAATGAATACATTGGTAATGAAGAGGTATCTAAAATTCTTTCTTACATTGTGGTCTTTATGGTTTGTATCATTCTTGGAGGAATGGTTATAAAGTTCATTGGAACACTTATTAAATGGTCTGGTGCTTCAGGCTTTGATAGGTTTCTTGGTGTTTTGTTTGGCCTCACAAGAGGCTTGATAGTTCTTTTTGTTATATTTTTATTATTACCATCAAGCATCAAATCAACGGATTTAATTAACCAATCAAAAATAACACCGATAATTGAAAAATATGCTCCACAAATTGAAGCTTATTTTAGAGATTTAATAGATAATAGAAATCTAATCGAAGAGGCCATGGAAGTCATAGAACCAATCAAAGAGGAATTGGCTCCAGCTTCAGAAGTTGTTAATCCTACTCAAGAGGAATCTTAATGTGTGGAATAGTTGGAATTTCTGCTGAAACTAATGTAGCTGCAGAGATATATGACTCTCTTTTAATGCTTCAACACAGAGGTCAGGATGCAGCTGGTATGGTGGTTTGTGATGGTGACGACAAACTAAATAGTAGAAAATCTATGGGTTACGTCAGAGATGTTTTTCAACAACGTCATATGAATAAGCTTATTGGTAATTATGGAATAGGCCATGTCCGATATCCTACAGCAGGCGGAGCAGGCAAAGAGTTTGCTCAACCCATGTATGTTAATTCACCCTATGGAATTAGCATGGTTCACAATGGTAATTTAACTAATTCAAAAGAGCTTGGTGTTCAACTGTTTCATGCAGAAATGAGACACCTTAATACTGATTCAGATTCAGAAGTCCTTTTAAATATTTTTGCTCACGAGCTAGGTAAACAAAGAGAGATCTACCCATCCGCAGAACATATATTTAAAGCTGTATCAAAAACACATAGAAGATGTGACGGCGCTTATGCGGTTTTAGCTTTAATTACAGGTCATGGTATCTTGGCATTTAGAGATAATAATGCAATCAGACCATTAAGCATTGGTATTAGAAAAGGTGAGACACGAGATGAATATATTATTGCATCTGAGGATGCTTTATTTGAATCTCAAGGATTTAAAAAATTAAGGGATGTTGAGCCTGGCGAAGCAGTTTTTATTGATAAAAAAGGTAATTTTCACTCTCAACAGTGCTCTGAGGAACCCAAAAAAAGACCTTGTATTTTTGAGTACGTATATTTTTCAAGACCTGATTCAAAAATTGATGAAATATCTGTATACAAGGCTCGTATGAGAATGGGATCAAAACTTGCAGAGCTCATTAAAAAGAAAAATCCTGATCATGATATTGATGTTGTAATTCCTATACCAGATAGCTCAACTACCGCAGCCTTGCAACTCGCAGTTGATTTAAACGTCCCTTACAGGGAGGGATTTGTGAAGAACAGGTATATTGGAAGAACATTTATTATGCCGTATCAAGAAGAGCGAAGAAAGTCTGTAAGAAGAAAGCTTAATATTCTTGGTCTAGAGTTTGAAGGTAAAAATGTACTTTTGGTTGATGACTCAATTGTGAGAGGAACAACTAGTAAAAAAATAATTGAAATGGCCAAAGAGGCAGGAGCTAAAAAGGTATATTTCGCCTCAGCAGCACCAGCAATTAAATATCAAAATTTATACGGCATAGATATGCCAGCAACAAGCGAGCTCATAGCTGCCAATAGAACAGATGAAGAGGTTGCAAAAGAGATTGGAGCTGATTGGCTTATCTACCAGACGTTAGAAGATCTAATCCATGCCTGTCAGTTTGGAAATCCCGATATCAAGGAGTTTGAAACTTCTATCTTTACAGGCGAATACATAACTCCACTTGGAGATACCTATCTTGAAGACCTAGAAATAAGTCGACAAGATGAGGTCAAAGCTCAACGAGAAAAAGCTAAAGCTTAGATTGGATTAACAATATTTATAGCAGGTATATTTGCTGAGTTTGCGCTCTCAACATAGGTATCTATCTCGTTGAAGTTTAGATATCTATATATCTCATCAGAAAGAGGGTTAATGTCCTCCATGTACTTATGATATTCCTCTACTGTAGGAAGTCTTCCGATAACTGATGCTATTGCTGACAATTCAGCAGAGGCTAAAAATACGTTTGCACCATCACCAAGTCTATTTGGGAAATTTCTTGTAGAGGTAGATACCACAGTGGAGTTAGCTAACACTCTAGCTTGGTTACCCATACATAACGAACACCCAGGTAGCTCAGTTCTCGCACCTGAAACTCCAAAGATATTATAAATACCTTCTTCCATAAGTTGCTTTTCATCCATCTTGGTTGGCGGTACAACCCAAAGCCTAGCTTTTGTTCCGTTATATTTTTGTAATAATGTTCCTGCTGCCCTGAAATGACCAATGTTAGTCATACACGAGCCTATAAACACTTCTTGAATTTCAGTATTAGCTACTTCAGACAAAGGTTTAATGTCATCAGGATCATTAGGACATGCTAATAATGGCTCGGTTATTTCATTTAGATCTATCTCAATGATTTCTGCATATTCAGCATTTTCATCCGGTTGCAATAATTCTGGATTTTCATCCATTCTTCCATTGCCTGAGCTCTTCTCTCTAATGTTTTAGCATCTCCATAACCGCTAGCTATCATCCATCTGAGCATCACAATATTAGACTTTAAATATTCAATAATTGGTTCCTTATTAAGTCTAACTGTACAACCTGAGGCTGATCGCTCAGCTGAAGCATCTGATAATTCAAATGCTTGTTCAACTTTCATATCTGGCAGTCCTTCGATTTCAAGACATCTTCCAGAAAAAACATTTTTCTTACCTTCTTTAGCAACAGTCAGTAATCCTTTTTGGATTGCTGCATAAGGAATAGCATTAACAAGATCCCTAAGTGTTATGCCTGGTTGCATTTCACCTTTAAATCTTACTAAAACTGATTCAGGCATATCCAATGGCATCACTCCCAAAGTTGCAGCAAAAGCTACAAGCCCTGATCCGGCTGGAAAACTAATTCCTATTGGAAATCTTGTGTGACTATCTCCACCAGTACCGACTCCATCTGGTAATAACATTCTGTTTAACCATGAATGAATAATTCCATCACCTGGTCTAAGCGATACGCCGCCACGATTCATAATAAAGTCTGGAAGGCTGTGTTGAGTTTCAATGTCTACTGGTTTTGGATAAGCAGCAGTATGACAAAAGGACTGCATAACTAAGTCTGCTGAGAAACCTAAACAGGCAAGTTCTTTTAATTCATCTCTAGTCATAGGGCCGGTTGTATCCTGGGAGCCAACCGTAGTCATTCTTGGTTCGCAATAGGTTCCAGGTCTTATGCCTACTACTCCGCATGCTTTTCCAACCATTTTTTGAGCTAACGTATATCCCTTATCTGAAGCATCTTCTGCATCAGGTCTTCTAAAGATATCTGTTGGCTCTAAATCCAAAGCATCTCTTGTTTTATCGGTTAATTGCCTTCCTATGATTAATGGAATTCTTCCATTTGCTCTAACCTCATCAAGGAGAACTGGAGTCTTTAACTCAAAGGTTGAAATGACTTCATTTGAGTTAGCATCTAAAACTTTGCCATTGAATGGTTCAAGAATAATTTCTTGACCCATTTCCATTTTTGAAACATCTAGTTCAATTGGGAAAGCGCCAGAATCTTCTAGTGTATTAAAAAAGATAGGAGCAATTTTTCCACCAAAACAAAAACCACCTTCTTTTTTATTCGGGATTGAAGGAATTTCATCTCCCATATGCCACAGCACTGAATTGGTTGCAGATTTTCTTGATGAGCCTGTTCCAACTACATCTCCAACAAAAACCAAAGGATTTCCTTTTTCTTTTAATTCTTCAATAATTTCAAGCGGTCTCTCAAGACCCTCTCTTGGCATTTTGAACATTGCTAAAGCATGAAGTGGAATATCCGGTCTAGACCAGGCATCTGTTGCTGGTGATAAATCATCGGTATTAATTTCTCCAGGAACCTTATAAACGGTAAGTTTAATTTGCTCAGGCAGTTCTGACTTTTCTGTAAACCATTTGCCCTCAGCCCAATCATTAACAACTTTCTTTGCATGCTCATTAGTTTTAGCTAGTTCAAATATTTCATTGAAAGCATCAAAGATTAATAATGTTTTTCCTAATGCTTCTGCAGCTACATCGCCCAATTCATCAATTTTTAAACACTCTATTAATGGATGAATGTTATAACCACCCAGCATGGTCCCTAAAATTTTGACAGCATCAGTCTTAGTTATATAAGGGCTTGATGTTTTATCTGTTGTAATATCAGCAAGGAAAGCAGCTTTTACGTATGCAGATTGATCCACTCCAGCTGGCACTCTTTCTTTTAATAGATGAAGTAGTAATTCTGACTCCTCATGTTCAGATTTTAATAAATCTACTAATTGAGAAGTTTGATCTGCATCTAATGGAAGAGGAGGAATGTTTTGTGCTTTTCTTTCGTCTGCGTGAGCTTTGTATTCGTTTAACATATGGTTTTTTCTTGTTTACGATGGCTTATTTTACTCCTATAGCTAAAAGGCTTCTACTAATTCAAAGATTTTATTTAAAAATGAGTTATTATTCTGTTTAATCATGCAAAAAAACAGATCCACAACACCTTGTCTAGGTATTTGTTCTACAACATACGGAGATGACGTGTGCAAGGGCTGTAAAAGATTTGTTCATGAAATAATTAGTTGGCCAAAATACTCTCAAGACGAGAGGGCATTAGTTAATGATCGATTAGAAAAATTTAAAATACTCATTCTTCAAGAGCGATTTAAAATTCATGATGTTGACTTGCTTGCCATCAAACTTAAAGAGAATGCAATTAACTATAATAATTCAATGGATCCATTAACTTGGATTTTTGATTTATTAAGAGCAGCAGGGTCGCAAAATTTAGACCTTGAACAGTTTGGTATTACCAGTCTTAAAAATTATGATCCGATGACAATAAGAGATGAAGTAAATAAAGAGTTCTTAGATTTATCAGAAGCTCATCATCAAAGATATTTTAAAAAAGTTTAACTATTTTTTATCCGTAATCTTTTAACATTCTTTTAAGTTCTAAAGAATGTTGTTCTTCTTCTCCGATCATTCCTCGAGCATACTCTTCAAGATAGATTGATTTATCTTCAACTTCTTCGAGAAGTTTTTTATACAAACCCACAGCATGTAATTCATGAGCTAAACTTTCTTCAAGAATATCTTTTATAGAATGTTTTCCTGTCTCTTCAATTTTTGCAATCCTTTGACTAGGGTGACCGTCAAGACCCGCTATCAATTCACCTGCTCCCTGAGCATGAAGAAGTGATTCAGTTGCTTGCTCTTTTAAGAAGGCAACAATAGGAATTCTATAGGGTCCGGTTATCATCATTGCTGAGTGAGTATAGCGAACAACACCAGCTAATTCGTACTCCATAATTTCATTTAAAATTCCGCAAGCTTCTTTTGTATCAAGTGGTTTCATTGCCATATTAACGCTCCTTTAAGCAGTATAGACTGATTGAATCTGAATAACTATAAAACAATCTTATTATATTGTAAACTATTGATATAAGGTATTTTTTTAATGCAAATCATTCTGATAATCATTCGCATCTACATGAATGAATTCTCATGAACGATTAAATATTTTAAAGCGCCAAAATAATAAAAAAGCCAAAATTGAATAAGCAAAAATAGCGCATTGTTTGATAATCGGAAGGCCAACAAATTTACCCAACCATCCATATCCTTTTGTTCTTTTCCAGATATAAATAAAGGCATCAACACCAACCAATTCTTTTTCGTCATCGAAAACCACATGAAGTTTTTTTAGATATTTATCTTCCATGTGACTGCAGTCATCAAAAGTTAAGTGTGATCTTTTTTTATAATGCTTAATCTCAAAATTGCAGATAGAACATTTTTCATTGAAGAGAACTTTGCCGTTATTATCCATAAAATTATTTTATCAACATTGGTGCTGGATATCTTTGTTTTTAAATAATAAGATTTGTTTCAATGGAAACTCAACAAGTAAATATTTTTAATGAACCAATAGAGGAGTGTTGCTCCAATCCAATTACTGGATTTTTTAGAGACGGGTTCTGTCACACAGATCAAATGGATAGAGGCCTTCATATCGTATGTTCTCTAATAACAGATGAGTTTCTAGATTTCTCAAAATCTAGAGGCAATGATCTTTCAACTCCAAGGCCAGAGTTTAATTTTCCAGGATTAAAAGCAGGAGACTCTTGGTGTGTTTGTGCAGAGAGATGGAAAGAAGCATACGAGCATGGCCGAGCTCCTAAAATATATTTAAAGAAAACAAATAAAAAAACTACTTCTATAATCGATATTGAAATACTAAAAGAATTCGCTATCGATATGAATTAAGTTTTATAGAGTGAAGTAAGTATCACCTATAACAAAACCACAAAAGAAAAATGCTACAGCCCAAAGAGGCTCTTGCCTGCAAAATTCATAGACTCTTAAACAATAATCAATCATAAAATACCTCCTAAATACTTATTACAATGCAATATTTATGCCAATTTTTTTATTGTAATAGAAGCTTTTGCACTTAGTTTGCTATTGGTAGTTCATACCAGCTAGTTGTGTATTTGGGTGAGGTCATATTCTGTTTCATAGGCGACCATCTTTTTGTATTTTGTGAGGCAAAGTAGATCTGAGTCTCATAGGCATTGAGTTGATCTATATATTCCATAAATTTTGAATTCTCTTTAGGTTCATTTGGATCTTTAAAAAGAGAATATTGCTTTGTAGTTTCATTGCTAAATCTGCTCAAAAGAATACCCGCTTTTGCATAATCGTAACCAGATCTAAAAATAGGCAAGAGAGCTTTTTTAGCTGCTACTAAAATATCTCTAGTGTCATTGGTTGGGGTAAAAAGCTCTATAGTTTTATATCCAGTATGCTGAGGCTTATTATCACTAAAAGGACTCGTTCTAACGAAGACTGAAACTTGAGAGCACTTTTGTTTTTCATGCCTTAATTTTTCAGAAGCCCTTACTGCGAAGTTGCTAACAATTGGCCTCAAGGTTTTTAGGTCTGTAACCCTTGTGCCAAAACTCCTACTGACTACGATTTGTTTTTTTGCTGAAATATTCTCTTCTATATTAAGACATCTTTGGCCTCTAAGTTCTCTCACTGTTCTCTCAAGGACTACACTGAATTTTCTTTTAATATAATTTGGATCTAGATCTGCTAATTGCAGTGCATTTGTTATCTTGGCTTTATTAAGATGTTCTGTGAGTCTTCTGCCAACTCCCCAAACATCATTGACCGGAGTATTAAGAAGGGCTTCTCTGATTTCTTTTGTTGTAGATATTTGATAAACCTTGGTTGGTACGTTCAGTCTTTTAGCTTCATTTAAAGCTATCTTAGTCAGTGTTTTTGTTGGCGCTATCCCTATCCTGACTGGGACTCCTGTCCATTGTTTAACTAGGCTTCTTATATGGCATCCAAAGTCATATAAGTTGTAATGCTCTTCTAAAGAATCTAATCCCAGGAACGCTTCATCGATGCTATAAATTTCAACCTCTGGAACAAAGCCTTCTAGAATATTCATCACTCTGGCTGACATATCACCATAAAATGTAAAGTTTGATGAGAAGACTTGTCCGCCCTGGGAAAGAAAAGAATTTTTTACTTTAAACCATGGAACTCCCATACCAACACCCATCTTCTTTGCTTCGCTGCTTCTGGCAATCACACAACCATCATTATTAGAAAGAACAACTATAGGCGTATGTTTTAAATCAGGACGAAAGATCCTTTCGCATGAAGCATAAAAGCTTTCGCAATCTACCAAAGCAAGTGCCATTAGAACTTATTAATAGCTGCTGTAACAGTTCCTACTATTTCTAATTCTTGACCATGATTAATAAAGATAGGAGGGTAATCGGGGTTATCTGGCATCAAGCACATTTTAGGCTTGAGCTTTAATCGTTTGCATACAAACTCTCCATCAATAGATGCCACAACAATACTGTTATGCGCTGGTTTAACACTGCGATCAACAACCAATACTGCCTGATCGGTTATTCCAGAGCCAAGCATAGATTGGCCTTGGGCTCTAACTAAAAAAGTAGCTGCTCCATTTTTTATAAGATGTTTATTTAAGTCTATTGGACTTTCAATATAGTCGCTTGCAGGGCTGGGGAACCCTGCATGCACAGACTCAAGAAAATAAGGGACAAATATTGCCGGCAGATTTTCTTCAGAAATTTTTCCGATATAGTTAACTTTCATAAGGATTTTTAAATACTGTATAAATATACAGTATAAATTGAAAGAGGACAATATTTTCTTTATCAGCTAGTGTGCAAAATTATCTACACTCTATATATATGATTTATGTAAAATAGAAGTATGTTTAATTTTTCTAAAATCTTACCTAAGACAGCTACTAACGAGCTTGATAGCCCAAAGATTGCTGTATGGGCATTCATATTATTCACAGCATTAATGACTTGGCGATCTATAGTTCACATGTTATTTGAATCTTGGGGCCTACATGGAATTGCAAACTTTGTAGTTTTAACTGGCGATCCAGATCCTATGCCGGTTATTTATAGATTTTTTTCTTTATGGGGTGCATCACAGCTTCTTTTTTGCCTTGTCTGTTGGGTGGTTGTCTTTAAATATAAATCTCTTATCCCTTTAATGAATGTATTTTGGCTTATTGATTGGGGTATAAGATTATTTGTTTATCCTCTCATTAGAGTTGACGTTGGGATGATAGGAACTTATACAACAGATAACACACCTGGAATAGATGGGGCGCCAGTAGCCTTTGGAATAACAGCAATAGTATTTTTACTATCCGTAGCAAATAAGAGAAATAAATAATTATGAAGGTTTGGATTTCTTTACTAGTTATTTATTCATCTTTTTTTATTTGGTACACAGACCTAGGCGGCAAACTAACTGATGATGAGATTGAATATTATGCAAATAAATTTGAAAGCAATGCATTAAAAGACGGTCGTGTTTTAGAGCCTCGAATGAAAGGAGTTACTTCAAAAATTTATGGAAGAAGATTCAGGCAAGCAATTCATAATGGTTAATGTGATTGATATGTCTGAAAATCCAACTTTTCCAGACGGCACGGTGTCAGAAGAATCGCCAGATGTGCTTATGAATGAGTATATGGAACATATGTATGGTGAACTTTTAAAAAGAGCATCGCATCCAGTATTATATGGGCAGTGCGGTTAATGATTCTATGGATTTAGTCGGTATAGAAAATGCAGAGGTTTGGGAGAGAGCAGCATTAGTTAGGTATAAAAGCAGACGATCATTTTTAGAGATAGTGACTCATCCAAAGATGAACAGTAAACATAAATACAAGATTGCAGCATTAGAAAAAACAATAGCCTTTCCTGTAGAGAACCAGCTTTACTTAGGAGACCCAAGACTGATTGCTTGGCCTCATTTTTTTAATTATTGGTTTATTGATAAGACCTATAACTAGGCGATAGAAAATTTTTCTAAGTTAAATTCTTGCTCATTGATAGTGAGAAGCCAACCATAATCTCCCCAATCTCCAAGAACAATTCTTTTAGAAGATCCAACATCATGAATATTCGGCCTATGTGTATGACCGTGAATAAAAAGGTGAGGTTGATGTTCGTTAATAAAGTCTTCAACTGACTGATTATTAACATCGGTTATAGCATCTGATTTTTTAGAGGTCGCTTCTTTGCTATCTTCCCTCAAGCCTGCAGCAATTTGTTTGCGTTCGTCTAAAGTTTTCTTTAAAAAGTTATTTTGCCAATCTTGATTCCGTACTTGGTTTCTAAAATTAATATACTCCTTATCGTCTGTACACAAGAAGTCGCCATGACTAAGAATGACTTTTTGGTTGTTAATTTCAAGAGTGTAGGGATCTGGCAATATAGTAATGCCAGTCTCATTGGCAAAGGATTCGCCGACTAAAAAATCTCTATTGCCATGCATAAAGAAAGTTTTAGGTCCGTTAGTAGTAAATGATTTTAGGGCTTCTTTGATTTTAAGATGAAGAGGTAGATCATCATCATCTCCAACCCAGGTCTCAAAGAGATCTCCAAGAATAAAGAGATGAGTACAAGCCTCTTTTGATTCATCTAAGAATTTAAAAAAGGCTTGAGTAAGTTCTGGGTGTTTATCGCTTAAGTGTAAATCTGAGATAAAGCGAGGCTTCATTCAGCAACAGTTACCGATTCAATTGTAATCACTTCAAGAGGTACGTCTTGATGTCCGCCTGAGGAACCAGTTGCAACATCAGCAATAGCATCTACAACATCCATACCTTCTGTAACTTTACCAAACACCGCATAACCCCAGCCTTGAGGATTTTCACCTGTATGGTTTAAAAAACTATTATCTTTATGGTTGATAAAGAATTGACCTGTTGCAGAATGTGGTTCCATGGTTCTTGCCATAGCAATTGTTCCGCGATCATTAGCTAAGCCATTATTAGCTTCATTTTGAATAGGGGCTGTACCAGTAGACTTGTTGCTCATATCAGCATTTAAACCGCCGCCTTGAACCATAAAGCCATTAATAACTCTATGAAATATAGTGCCTGCGTAATAACCAGAATTAGCTATCGATACAAAGTTTTCAACAGTAATAGGTGCTTTTTCACCATCTAATTCTAGTTGAATATCTCCAAGGGAAGTTTTTATAGTAACTTGTGTCATGCTCGTCTCCTCAATAATTGGCATTTCAGCTTCATCATTTTTTTTAGAACAAGAATTAAGAACAAATACTATTGCTAGAGAATATATAGCTATTTTTAATATATTGTAATTTTTCACAGATTTAGCTTTAAATTAAAAAAGTTGATTTTATCATTAAAAATCGAAGTTGAGCATGTAGTCCTTAAATTGGCTTTTAATAATGGATTCATTTAATCCATATTCATCAAGAGAATATGTGTGTTGAGATTTTTTAACCTCTCTATCCTTTAAAAGATAGTTTTGAATTTTATTTTCAGTCTCTATGTTCATATCAAAGTTTAATTGCATGTAGGTATTTTTAATCAGTTCAAGTGGGTTTTTTACAAATTCCGAATACTGAATATCAACTATTTGATTATTAGAAAGAGATTTTCTATCCAACATACCTTTCGTTAAATTATGATTCCAGAAATCAATTACAGTTTCGCCAATATTATGAGTATCAACTTTTTTTGAGAAAGCCAGCCTTACATTTTTAGTTAGACTGCAAAAAGAACCAACTGATTCAACAGGATCTCTGTGAATATGAATAAATTTTGCATTTGGATACTCTTTTAGAATTTGAGGTATATGACCTATGTGACTTGGATCTTTTAACAACCAACGAGTAGGTTTGCCATTAAGTTCCAAAGCCTGATAAAACCTTTTGTGCCATCTAAAGACAGAATCAAAAGAAGTATTTTTTAGATACTCAATATATTCTGGTATATCCGCCATACACATATATACAAAGCTTCTTATATTCATGGTTGCAATTTGTTGGCATTCTTCAGGAGTTGAAGCTCTTATAGTATGAATTGCTCTTAATTTTGGAATAATAGTTTTTGCTAGCTTAAGTTCGGCATTGGTTTTAAATTCTCTTCTTTGCCTGGCTGCTTTAGTTTTTGTAAGAGGCATTAGATGCATAATTTCCCAATACATCGGTGACCTATGGGCTATATCTAAAGATAAGAGATTAAAAAGTAATGATGTTCCAGATCTTGGCAAGCCTATAACAAAAACTGGATCAGCTGGCTCATCAAAATTATTATTTAAATGCAGTTCATTGAGCATCTTCCTCATTTTCAACCTGTTTTTTAATTGATGGTTGAAAGCTATTGTTCCAAATCGATTAAATTTATTGTGTTTATTAAGGGAATTAATGAGAATTTCTAATGGTTCAATATAATCCTCATCACCTAATTTGCCATGAAGACCTTTAAGCATCGAATTAACATCGAATTGTTTTCTCACAATATTGATTACTCCTATTAACTATAAGATACTCTCTATTAAATTATTCCTCAATTAAGATTATGAATATACTTTTTTTATGTGTTGCAAATTCAGCAAGAAGTCAGATGGCTGAAGGTCTTGCAAAATCTATGTTTGGAAAAGAGCACAATATACAAAGTGCCGGTTCAATACCCTCAGGAGAAGTTCATCCTAGTGCAATAATTGCTATGGATGATATTGGTATAGACATTCGTGATCAATATTCAAAGTCCACAGATGATTTAGATAAAGACTTTATAGATAATTTAGATTATGCAATTACTTTATGCGCAGAAGAGGTCTGTCCAGTATTGCCAAGCAAAGCACTAAGCCTTCACTGGATGAATGAAGATCCTGCAAATGATAGTTATTCAGAAAAACAGCTAAAAACTTCTTTTTCTAATACAAGAGATAATCTTTATAAGTTGATCAAGAAATTTATGATCATGAATGTACAATAAGAGCTTAAGTGGCTCCCGAAGTTGGGATCGAACCAACGACCAATTGATTAACAGTCAACTGCTCTACCGCTGAGCTATTCGGGAACGCGGATGTGCATTATAAGTAATTTTTAATAGATAAGTAAATGACAAAAGCATTAAAGGTAGTATCTAATTTTGAGCCAGCAGGAACTCAACCTGATGCTATTAAAAGTTTAGTTGGTGGTCTTGAAGATGGACTGCTGCATCAGACCCTATTAGGGGTGACGGGGTCTGGCAAAACCTACACTATGGCTAAGGTTATTGAGGAGACTCAAAGGCCTGCAATCATCATGGCTCATAACAAAACACTGGCAGCTCAACTCTATGGTGAGTTTAAAGATTTCTTTCCAGAGAATTCTGTAGAGTATTTTGTTTCTTACTATGATTACTATCAGCCTGAAGCTTACGTACCAACCTCCGATACTTATATTGCTAAAGATGCTTCTATCAATGAACACATAGAGCAAATGAGATTGTCTGCAACAAAAGCATTGCTAGAGAGAAAAGATACTATTGTTATAGCAACAGTCTCCTCAATATATGGTCTTGGTGCGCCAGAGTCTTATCTAAAAATGGTGGTCCATTTAGACAGAGGTGACATTATTGATCAAAGAGACTTGCTGCGAAGATTTTCTTCTTTGCAATACACACGTAACGATTTAGATTTTAGAAGAGCAACTTTTAGAGTGAGGGGAGATACTATTGATGTTTACCCAGCAGATTCCGATAGTGAAGCATTGAGAATTGAGCTATTTGGCGATGAAATAGAAAAATTATCTTGGTTTGATCCACTTACTGGAGCAGTTATCAATGAAGTGCCGCGAGCAACAATATTTCCAAAAACACATTACGTCACTCCTAAAGAAACTGTTTTAAATTGTATCGATAGTATTAAAGATGAGCTAAAAGAGAGGTTAGAGTATTTAAGATCTATAAATAAGCTGGTGGAAGCTCAAAGGCTTGAGGAAAGAACAAATTACGATATAGAGATGATGAGAGAGCTTGGATACTGCCAAGGTGTTGAAAACTACTCTAGATATCTCTCAGGAAGAAATCCTGGCGAATCCCCGCCATGTTTATTCGACTATATACCTAAAAATGCCATAGTTTTTATAGATGAATCTCATGTTTCTGTGCCTCAAATAGGTGCTATGTATAAAGGAGACCGCTCAAGGAAGGAAACCCTTGTAGAATATGGCTTTAGACTGCCATCAGCAATGGATAATAGACCTCTAAAATTTGATGAATGGGAGCTTTTAGCGCCCCAAAGAGTCTATGTATCAGCTACACCAAGCCGATACGAGGCAGAACATCAAGATAATTTAGTTGAATTACTGGTTAGGCCAACAGGACTAACTGATCCAGATGTTGAAATTCGCCCAGCATCCACTCAAATTGATGATGTGATTGGTGAATGTAATGAAAGGGTTGCTCTTAAAGAAAGAGTCTTAATTACTACCCTTACAAAAAGAATGGCTGAAGACCTAACAGACTATCTTGATGAAAATGGAATTTCTGCAAGATATATGCATTCGGATACAGATACTGTTGAGCGTGTTGAGATTATTCGTGATCTCAGACTTGGTAAGTTTGATGTTCTAGTTGGAATTAATTTACTTCGAGAAGGATTGGATATTCCTGAGGTTAGTTTGGTTGCAATTTTAGATGCAGACAAAGAAGGATTTTTAAGATCCGAGACAACCATGATTCAAACCATAGGAAGGGCGGCTAGAAATATAAGAGGCAAAGCAATTTTATATGCAGACAAAATTACAGGGTCAATGGAGCGAGCAATCGCAGAAACAGATCGAAGAAGATCCATCCAAGAAAAATATAATCAAGAAAATAATATAACTCCAAAATCTATAAATACGAAAGTTAAAGACATTATGGAAGGAGCAAGAATTGTCAAAGGTAAGGCGAAAGTTAAGAAGGAAGACATTGAAAAATCTCTACCTTTTAAAATTAAAGAAGACTCTATTGAGGGCTTAAGTGAGTCCATTGAAAAGATTGAAAATGAGATGTATAAATTTGCAAAAGATATGGAATTTGAGAAAGCTGCCCAATGCAGAGATAAAATGAAATTCCTTAAAAGAAAGTTAATTGATCTTTAGGATGAGTACAGGAGTGAGCTGCTAAAAGCTTATAATAACTTCTTACTCTATGAACATAATCAATTGCCTGTTGTCCTCTAGAATATCCATTAAAATCTACTAGATTTACATCTTCGCCAGTAATGTTTTTAAGTTTATTTTCTATATCAGGCCAGGTTATTTCTGCAGGTATTTTATCTATTTCTTTAGCAATATTTATGATATTTGTTGGGCCTAAATTGTATTTAGCTAATGATATAGATAATTGATCTGCGGTAGTTTTCCCATAAACATTTCGATCTTGAAGCATAGCTAAATATTTAGCACCACCTGTAATATTTTGTTCAGGATTTAATCGTTTTTCAACACCAACTATGGCAGCTGTTTCAAGGGTAACCATCATCATTCCTCTTACACCCATATTAGATTTTGCTCTTGGATCCCACTGTGATTCTTGAAAAGAAATAGCGGCTAAAAGATCGGAATCAATAGCAGTTTGTTCAGCTGCTTGTTCAAACATTTCTTTATATTTTGGAAATCGATTCTCTAAAAGATCTTTAAATTTTGTTTGCTCAAAATTATTTAGAGGAGTTTTTTCATAAACTTTTTCAAGGTGAGATTCACACTTAAAACCGTCATCATTTTGCACTAAAAAAACATCGCATGAAGTCAGAACAACTAGAGCTGTTAGACTGAAAAAAAGTTTAAAGATATTCCTCATTTTTAATTATTTCTTTTAAAAGACTTTATAATTGTTGTATACAATATTTCAGACTGAGAAAAGTGTCAAAGACTAATACCTTTATATTACAAGGCAAAAAAAGTTTTTCAGACTCCAAGTTAGAGCAACTCAATCTCGACTTCAACAAATCAAATAATCAAAACGCTGAAATTAGTTCAAATGAAATATATATTTTAGCCTCAGAAAATCATGAACTAAATCTTGGTGATCTAAAAAATATTTTAAATGCCAACGATTTATTGGAAACATTTTCTTTTTTAGTTGGTCCTAGGTCTGGAACTATTTCTCCCTGGTCGTCAAAAACCGAAGACATTATTAAAAATGTTGGCGTAAAAGATGTCAGCAGAATTGAAAAATTCTATGGATTTCATATTTCTCATTTTTCTCAAGATACTGATTTGGATTTATCAATGTTTATTGATCGAATGACACAATCTATTTATTTTAATTATGAAGAATGTAAAGATTTTTTAAATATTGACCCACAAAGAGCAGTCAGTGTTATTGATATTATCAGTGGAGGTATAAAAACTCTTCAAGAAGCCAATAAAAGCTTTGGATTTGCAATGAGTAGCGATGAAATAGAGTATGTATATGATTTTTACTCAAAAGCAGCTAGAAACCCTACAGATGCTGAGCTTATGATGTTTGCCCAAGCCAATTCTGAGCACTGCAGGCACAAGATATTCAATGCTAAATGGACCATTGATGGAGCAGCAAAAAATAACAGCCTTTTTGATCTTATAAAAGAGACAAGCAAACGGTCACCAAATGGGATTATTTCAGCTTATAAAGATAACGCTGCTATTACAGAAGGTGAGGAAGTAGAAAGACTACATTTGAATGACAAAAATCATTATAGTTTTGTGCAAGACAAACTGAATTCAACTATTAAAGTTGAGACACACAATCACCCAACAGCTATTTCTCCATATCCCGGGGCAGCCACAGGATCTGGCGGAGAGATCAGAGATGAGGGTGCCACTGGAAGAGGAGCTAAGCCAAAAATAGGATTAGTGGGTTTTAATGTTTCTAATTTAAGAATTCCAAACCTTAAAAGAAGTTGGGAAGGTGATGAACATAAACCAGAAAGAATTGCTTCACCATTAGATATTATGATTGAAGCACCAATTGGAGCTGCAGCATTTAATAATGAGTTTGGAAGACCTTCTACCCTTGGGTACTTTAGATCTTATGAGACCCAATTCAATGATAACAATACTGCTTTTGGTTATCACAAACCAATTATGTTGGCAGGTGGTATTGGTGAAATAAGAGACAGAAATAATTTTAAATTACAAATTACCGAAGGCTATCATGTTGTGGTTCTTGGTGGTCCTGCAATGTTAATCGGTCTTGGAGGGGGAGCAGCTTCTTCAGTTTCTTCTGGAGACAGTGATGAGGACTTAGATTTTGCTTCAGTACAAAGAGACAATGCAGAAATGGAGAGAAGGTGTCAGGAAGTAATTAATGTATGCTCTTCTCAAGATAATAGTTTTATTGAATTTATTCATGATGTTGGTGCTGGCGGTTTATCTAATGCCATCCCAGAATTAGCAAAGGATTCTGATCTGGGTGTTTATATTGAACTTGATAAGATTCCGAACTCAGATAAATCCATGTCACCCATGGAGATTTGGTCTAATGAATCTCAGGAAAGATATGTACTGGCTGTTCATCCAAAGAATAAAGAAGCTTTTGAAAATATCTGTAAAAGAGAAAGGTGTGTCTATGCATTTGTGGGCATAACCACAACTGAGAAGTCAGTTAAACTTTTTGATTCAAAAACAGACTCCTATCCAGTGAACGTTCCCTTGTCTATGTTATTTGGAGATTTACCTATTACTGGTATGACAGTTTCAAAACATGAGTCAGTCAATAAAGACGAAGATAATTCATCAAAATTTGAGTTTAATGAAAGTCTCAAAAAAGTACTTGGTCACCCAACTGTATCAAGCAAATCTTTTTTAATAACTATTGGAGATAGAACAGTGGGAGGCATGGTTGCAAGAGACCAATTCATTGGACCATACCAAGTTCCTGTATCAGATTATTCAATGAGTTTACGATCTTTTACTGCTAACAGCTGGAGAAGTTTTAACTATTGGAGAAAAGCCAACTCTTGCAGTTAATAATCCTGCTGCTTCTATGAGAATGTCTATAGCCGAAGCTTTAACTAATATGTCAGGAGTATTAATAAAAGGCCTCGATCATGTTCAGGTGTCAGCAAATTGGATGGCTGCAACAGGAGAAGAGGTTGAAGATTTAGCATTAAGAGAAGGCGTTGAAGCCCTATCTAAATCTTGTGTGGATTTAGATATCTCAGTGCCCGTTGGCAAAGATTCCTTATCCATGAGAACAAAATGGGAAGACGGATCAGTTGAGAGAGTTGTTAAAAGTCCTTTATCTGGAGTTATTACCGCAATGGCACCAGTTGCAGATGTTAGAAATGCAGTTACGCCTGAGCTGAATATAGATACTCCTTCAAAATTAATTCATGTGAAATTAAATGATAAAAACAGAATGTCTGGATCTATTTTTTCTGAAGTGACTCAATCCAATTTCATCAATACACCAGATATTGATGATATGAATTTATTAAAAGAGATGTTTAATTCTATTCAGGAATTAGTAGCTACAAAGAGAATATTGGCTCTTCATGATGTTTCTGATGGCGGCTTAATAACTTCTCTTTTAGAAATGGCTTTTACTAAGAAAATAGGTCTTGATATATTTGATTCAAAACTAAATGAAGAAAATTTAAATGAATATTTCTTTGCTGAAGAGACAGGATTAGTATTACAAGTAGCTGAATCAGATATTGAAAACATACAAGAAAAACTCCTATCTACAGGATTGTACGTAAATGTCATTGGCTCAGTTTCAGATAGCAAAAATATTACTATTAGAAGTGAATCAGAAAATTTCTTTTCAGAATCTGTTCTTACTTTAGAAAGATATTGGAGAGAGGTCAGTCATGCAATTCAATCAATAAGAGATAACAAAACAATTGCTGATTCAGAATTAAATCTATTGGATGATGGTGAGCATTCAGGGCTTTTTTCTAATGAATCCTTTGATGAATCAATTTTAGAAAGTTTTAATATTTTAGATTCTAAACCAAAGGTCGCAATCCTTAGAGAGCAGGGTGTAAACGGTCAGATGGAGATGGCTGCTGCATTTACTCTAGCTGGATTTGAGGCAGTAGATGTTCATATGCAAGACTTGCTCGATAACAATGTTAGCTTAAAAGAATTTAATGGTCTGGCTGCATGCGGTGGGTTTTCATATGGTGATGTTCTTGGTGCAGGCGGTGGTTGGTCAAAAACAATATTGCATAATAATTTAGTTAAAGATCAATTCGAAGCATTTTTTAATAGCACCTCAACTTTTACCCTTGGAGTCTGTAATGGATGTCAGATGGTATCTAAATTAAAAGATATTATTCCGGGTGCTGAATCTTGGCCTTCATTTGAAAAGAATTTATCTGATCAGTTTGAGGCTAGACTAGCACAAGTCAAAATTCAAAAGAGTGATTCAATACTTCTTAGAGGAATGGAGGGATGGAGTATGCCCATAGCATCGGCTCATGGTGAAGGTCATGCTAAATTTAGCCAAGACAATCTAGACCATTTAATTTCTAATAATCAAATAGCATTAAACTTCGTTGATTCGAATGAAAATAATACTGAAACATATCCTCTAAATCCAAATGGGTCTGCTGAAGGAGTGACTGGAATAACTGCAGCTGATGGAAGAGTGACTATAATGATGCCTCATCCTGAAAGAGTTTTTAGAAAATTACAAATGAGCTGGAGACCTGAACATTGGAAAGAGTTTTCACCTTGGATGCAGATATTTATAAATGCTAGAAAATCTCTAAATTAATCTCTATTTCCAAAGAGTTATATCTTCTTCTCTAAAAATGAACTCATTATTTTTACTGTCTTCAATATAGTATTTCAAGGTTCTCTCGACAGTAGGAAACGCTAACTCATTCCAAAGAATTTCATCTTTATCAAAGAGTTTTACCTCCATGGACTCTGAAGTGGGACCAAAATTCTCATCTAGTAAATCAGCTAGATAAAACAAATGCACTTGATTAATATGGGGAAGACTGAACATTGTATAAGGCATGATAACTTTTGCTTCAGACCCTGTTTCTTCCATAGTTTCTCTTAAAGCGCCAGCTTGAAGAGTTTCAGCATTTTCCATAAAGCCTGCGGGCAAGGTCCACAAACCCTTTCTAGGATGAATATTCCTCTTTGCCATAAGAATCTTCTCATCCCTTATGCACAATGCCCCTACAATCATATTAGGGTTGGTATAGAATATATTTTCACATTCAGAACAGCAGTATCTCTTTATATGATCATCCACAGGGATAACAAATTCGATTTTAGAGCTTCCGCAGTTTGAACAGTATTTCAATTTTTTTATTTCCAATTAAAGTATAAGTTTGTTTAAGAAGTTAAACTAAACTTGATGATAGACAGCATAAAGCAAAAGCTAGAAAAACTAAATCCTATTAAGCCAACTTCCCTTAAAAAGGCAGGTGTATTTATAGGTATTCTCTATCACGATGAGTATATTGAAAATCCAGAAGTGATATATACTCAGCGTTCAGCTAAAGTCTCAACACATTCAGGTGAAGTTAGTTTTCCAGGAGGTAAGTGGGAAGAAGGCGATAAGGATTTATATGAAACCTCTTTAAGAGAATCTAAAGAAGAAATCAATTTAAATATAGATGATGTTACCTACCTTGGTTCTCTTAACTATTTAATTTCAAAACATAAAATCGAAGTAAATCCTTTTATAGGCCTAGTTACAAAAAGGCAAAATTTTATAGATAATGATGAAATAGCTCATACATTTACCGTCCCATTAGAGTTTTTAATAAAGAATGCCCGTGAACATAATATAGAAAGAAAGAATACAAATGTAATAGTGCCTAGTTGGGTTTATAATGATCAAACAATATGGGGTCTTACAGCACTGATAACAGCAGACTTTATAAATACTTGTTTTGATAAAGTTATAAAAGCTGATTTAGATATTATTAGAGAACAATATGATTATTGATTTAGGCGATAAAAAATTAAAAACAGAAGGCGATGATTTTTATATAGCACCCAACGCAGTTGTAATTGGTGATGTTCAGTTATCTAAAGATGCAAGCATTTGGTTTAATGCAACTCTAAGAGGAGACAATGAACCCATAGTGGTTGGAGAAGGTTCAAATATTCAAGACGGATCAGTTATTCATACCGATCCTGGTTATAAATGTTTAATAGGTAAAAATGTAACAGTTGGCCACATGGTTATGCTTCACGGATGCGAAATAGGTGATGGAAGTCTCATTGGTATAGGTTCTGTGGTTTTAAATGGAGCCAAAATAGGTAAAAATTGTATTATTGGAGCGAAGGCTTTAATTACCGAAGGAATGGAAATCCCTGATGGATCGATGGTTATTGGAATGCCAGGAAAAATAAAGAGAACTTTAAGTGATGATGAGCAAAAAATGGTTTCGACAGGAGCTCAACACTATATAGAGAATTATAAAAAATATAAAAAATTAGTAACTTACTAACAATGAATACTAGCGACATAAGACAAGCTTTCCTCGAATACTTTAATTCTAAAGAGCATCATATTGTGGATTCGAGCCCTCTTATACCAGCAAATGACGAGACTTTATTATTTACTAATGCAGGAATGGTTCAATTCAAAGATGTTTTTTTAGGAACTGAATCAAGGAAGTATGTTCGCGCTACAACCTCTCAAAGATGTATAAGGGCAGGCGGAAAACATAATGATCTTGAGAATGTTGGATACACTTTGAGACATCATACTTTTTTTGAAATGTTAGGAAACTTCAGCTTTGGAGATTATTTCAAAGAAGATGCTATCAAATATGCATGGGAGTTTTTAACAGAAGTATTGGGTTTAGAAAAAGATAAATTATGGATTTCAGTTTATAAAGACGATGATGAGGCTGCAAAAATTTGGAAAGAAGTAATTGGCGTTAAGCCAGAAAGAATTGTAAGGCTTGGTGATGAAGATAACTTTTGGTCAATGGGCGATACAGGACCATGCGGGCCTTGTTCGGAAATATATTACGACCACGGTGATCATATTGAAGGAACACCTCCTGGATCTGATGGTGATGAGGGTGACCGTTATGTAGAAATATGGAATCTAGTTTTCATGCAATATAACAGAGATGATTCGGGCAAGATGAGTCCTCTGCCAAAACCATCAGTTGATACAGGTATGGGACTAGAGAGAATTGCTGCAGTGATGCAGGGAGTAAATTCTAATTACGAGACTGATTTATTTAAAGATTTAATTAAAGCATCTCAGAGAGTCTTAGGTAATGATGAAAGTGAGTCACATAAAGTTATCTCAGATCATATTAGATCAACCAGCTTCTTAATAGCTGATGGAATTGTGCCGGAGAATGAAGGCAGAGGCTATGTCTTAAGAAGGATATTAAGAAGAGCTATAAGACATGGATACAAGATGGGTGCCACAAAACCATTTTTACACATGCTGGTCCAAGATTTAGAAAAGTTAATGAATAAAGCATATCCTTTGCTCAAAGAAAAAAAAGAGCATATTACTCAGACCATAAAGGATGAAGAAATTAAATTTTTTGAAACTCTAGATAAAGGAATAAATATTTTAGAAGAGGCAATTAATAATCTTGATGATGATGTAATACCTGGAACTGTAGTATTTAAACTTCATGATACTTTTGGTTTTCCGTATGATCTAACAGCAGATATTGCTAGAGAGAAAGGACTAAAAATTGATGAAGAAGGTTTCACGACCAGCATGAATCAACAAAAACGATCGTCTAAAGCAGGAAGTAGTTTTGTTTCTTCGCTACCTGCTGCATCAGGTATTGATGAGACTGAATTCCTTGGTTATGAGTCGTTAGAAGCTGAATCTAAAATTTTAGTTCTTTGGAAAAATCAAGATAGGGTTGAGGAAGCAAAAGAGGCTGAAGAAATCTTTATTGCCTGTGATAAAACTCCTTTTTATGGAGAGTCAGGCGGTCAAGTTGGAGATACAGGCAGGTTTATATCTGGTAAGACAACTGGTACTATTTTAGATTGTAAAAAACAAGGAAAAGTTTTTATACATAAGGCAGTTATCGAAAAAGGTTCATTAAAAAATGGTGATGTAATTAATATGAGTGTTGAAAAAGAAAAAAGATCAGCTATAGCTATCCATCATTCATCTACACATCTATTGCATGCAGCACTCAAACAGGTTCTTGGAAACCATGTTCAACAAAAAGGGTCATTGGTAGATGAGTCAAAGCTTAGATTTGATTTTTCTCACCCTAAACCTCTTACGAAAGATGAAATATGCTCTATTGAAGAAATAGTTAACAAAGAATCTTTAAATAATCTTGAGGTTAAAACTGAAGTCATGAACCTAGATGATGCAATTAGTTCTGGAGCTCAGGCATTGTTTGGTGAGAAATATGAAGATGAAGTAAGAGTTTTAAGCATGGGTGAAAAATCTTTTTCAGTTGAGCTTTGTGGTGGCACTCATATCAAAAGAACAGGAGATGTTGGAGTTTTTGTTATAACCAGCCAATCTAGTGTTGCATCAGGTGTGAGAAGAATCGAAGCCTTAGGTGGAAAAAAAGCTTTAGAATTCATCAATAAAGTAAGAAATGTAAATGAATCACTTCAGCAAAAATTAAATGTTCCAGCAGAGGCAATACTTGAAAAAGTAGAGGCATTAATCGAAGAAAATAAGAAGTTAAAAAAAACCGGTCCTACGTCAGTTAAGTCTGCAGAAATCGTTTTAACAGAGTCTCATGAAATTGATGATTGGGTTTTGCATGTTGAGCAAGTTGCCATTGAAGATAGTAAGCTTTTAAGAGGAATGGTTGATAGTAAAAAAGCTTCGATTTCAAAAGGATGTATTGTTTTGTTGAATGTGATTGGTAATAAAGTAGCAGTTGTTGCAGGAGTAACTGAGAATTTAGTTGATAAGATTTCAGCAAAAGATGTGGTTTCTTTGTTATGTGAACAGCTGGATGGCAAAGGTGGTGGAAGGCCAGATTTTGCTCAAGGAGCCGGTGAGACTAAAAATCTTAATGAATTCGTGACATCTATTTTAAATTCAGTAAAATCCATCGCAAACTAAAAAAATATGCCTAATATCATAGTTCAAAAGTTTGGAGGAACATCTGTTGGCTCAGAAGAAAGAATCGCGTCTGTAGCTAAGATAGTTCAAAAAGCATCGCTTGATAACTCTATTGTAGTTGTAGTATCAGCAATGAGCGGTGAAACTAACAGATTAATAAGTTTAGCAAAAAGCTTTGGAGATAATCCTAGCAGAAGAGAGTTTGATGCGCTTATATCAACGGGTGAAAAAGTAAGTGCAGCTCTTTTAGCCATGGCCCTTCATCAAATAGGTGTTCCAGCAAAATCTTTTTCTGCATCTCAGATTTCAATGAAGACAACTAGCACCTATTCAAAAGCAAGAATTTTAGATGTAGATGGCAAAAAAATTCAAGAAACACTTGATGCAGGAATTATTCCTATTATTACTGGATTCCAAGGAATCACAGAATCCGGTGATGTTACTACATTAGGAAGAGGTGGCTCAGACACAACAGCAGTAGCAATAGCTGCACAAATGAAAGCTGAGAGATGCGATATCTATACTGATGTTGATGGGATTTATACTACTGATCCCAGAATTGTTCCCGAAGCAAAAAAATTAGACACTATAACTATGGAAGAGATGCTTGAAATGGCAGGCCAGGGAGCAAAGGTAATACAAATTAGGGCAGTAGAATTTGCAAATAAATACAAAGTACCAGTAAGAGTTTTATCCAGTTTTGAATCTGGAAATGGTACCCTAATATCACTTGAGGAAAATAATATGGAAAATGGACTAGTTTCTGGAATAGCCTTTCAGAAAGATCAGGTTAAATTTACTCTTCATGGAGTTAGTGATACTCCAGGAATGGCTTATGGGATATTAGGACCTTTGAGCGACGCTAATATTGAAGTTGATGTTATCGTTCAAAACGTAAGCGTTAATGGAAAAACTGATTTCACATTTACAGTATCAAAAGAAGACGAAATAGCTGCGACAGATGTTATACACAACCTCAGAAAAACATTGGAGTTTGATGATTTATTAATAGATTCAAACATTGCCAAGGTTTCTTTGGTTGGCGTTGGAATGAGGTCTCATGCTGGTATAGCTAGTTCAGCTTTTAAAGCTTTATCTGAAGCTGGAATTAATATTCAAATGATAAGTACGTCAGAAATAAAAATTACAATTGTTATAAAAGAGGATGAAACAGATCTGGCAGTCGGAGCCCTTCACAATGCATTTGAATTGGAGAAATAGTATGTATGATTTAATTTTAAAGAACTGTAGGATTGTAAACGAAAATAAAATAATCGAATCCGATATTGCAATAAAGAATAATAGAATTGAATTAATTCAAGACTCTATAGACTCTGAAACAAAAAAAATTATTGATGTTGAAGGTAAATACGTCTTACCAGGATTAATTGATGATCAGGTTCACTTTAGAGAGCCAGGATTGACTCATAAAGGTGATATTGCAACTGAGTCTAGGGCGGGACTAGCTGGGGGCGTTACCAGTTATTTTGAAATGCCTAACGTAAACCCAACGACTACAACCAATGAAAATTTAAGTAAAAAGTTTGATATTGCCAGCACAAAATCTCGCTCAAATTATTCCTTTCATCTGGGTGCAAGCAATACCAATATTGAAGAAATAAAAAGGGTTGATGTCAATCAAGCAGCCGCGCTAAAAGTTTTTATGGGCGCTTCTACAGGAGAGATGTTAGTAGATAGCTTAGATGCACTCGATGATATATTTAATTATTCACCACTTATTGTGGTAACTCATTGTGAAGATCAAACAACAGTTAAAAGAAATGAACAGTTATTTTTTGAAAAATATGGTGATGATTTATCTGCTCAACATCATCATTTAATTAGAGATGTAGAAAGTTGTTATCTATCAAGCTCTCTTGCTGTTGATCTAGCTAAAAAATATGATTCAGATCTTCATGTTTTCCATTTAACCACAGAAAAAGAAATGGAATTATTTACAAAAGGAGATGTTAGTGGGAAAAAAATAACATCAGAAGTATGTGTTCATCATATGCACTTCAATCAATCTGATTATGCTGAGCTTGGCAATCAAATCAAATGTAATCCATCAATTAAGGAGGAGTCTGATAGACTAGCCCTTATTAAAGCTCTTCATGAAAATAAAATTGATATTATTGCTACAGATCATGCCCCACACACCTGGGATGAGAAAATGAGGAAGTATCAAGATGCACCAGCAGGTCTCCCGCTTGTCCAGCATGGATTACAAATTTTAATGGACTTTTATCATCAAAATATTTTAAGTCTTGAAACCATTGTTGAGAAAACTACTCACAATGTTGCTAGAAGATTCCAAGTTAAAGATAGAGGATTTATTAGAGAAGGTTACTATGCCGATCTAGTAGTTGTAGATCTTGATAAGAAATACCAAGTAACCAAAGAAAATATTTTATACAAGTGTGGATGGTCACCTTTTTTAGGTAAGACTTTTAATTCATCCATATATATGACTATTTGTAATGGACATATAGCATTTGAAGATGGCCAAGTTAGGGATGACATCCCTTTAGGGATGCAAATAGAATTCAATAGATAATTAGGTATTTTTTTATCATCAAAGAGTTATAATCTTTCATCAATTTCGGAGAGTTGGCTGAGTGGTCGAAAGCGCCTCCCTGCTAAGGAGGTAACTGGGTAACTGGTTCGAGGGTTCGAATCCCTCACTCTCCGCCAGTATTTTATGTTTTAATATTGCCATGAAAGATAGCACAATCAATAAATTTCTAGACGGTTATTCCATAGAGGTTACCCCCAATGCAGCTGCAAAGATAGATAATTTTGCAGATGTACTCCCTCAAAATACTCGAATCTATATTGCGCATATTGAAGGCACTCCAATAGAGGATATGGTAAAAACTGCAAAAAAAATAACTGATGAGGGCTTTGTGCCAATGCCTCATTTTCCTGCAAGAATTATTGAAAATATAAATGTTTTAAGTAACTGGATTTCACAATATTCAAACGAAGCTAATGTAAATGAAGCTCTTGTTATTGCAGGGGGCGCTAACAAGCCCTATGGTGATTTTGATTCCTCAATTCAATTAATTGAAACAGGAGTATTTGATAAAGCTAATTTTAAAAGAATTCATATCGCAGGTCATCCAGAGGGAAATAAAGACATTGATCCAGATAAATCTAACAAGAATGTTAATAAGGCTTTACTTTGGAAAAACGAATTTGCAAATAGAACAGATGCCAGAATTGCAATAGCAACACAATTTTGTTTCGATTCAAAAACTGTTATTGAATGGGCAAATGAAATTTCTGGTATGGGCATTGATTTGCCAATACATATTGGTATAGCGGGTCCAGCAAAACTCCAAACTTTATTGAGATACTCTATGGAATGTGGTGTTGGGGCATCAATAAAAATATTGCAAAAACGAGCGCTAGATTTAACTAAGCTATTAATGCCATATGAACCAAAAGCGATAATAAGTGAGCTAGCAGAATATAAGGAAAATCATCCAAACTTCAATATAGAACAGGTTCATTTTTTTCCATTAGGGGGAACCATTACTACAGCTAAGTGGGCTAAAGAATTTTAAAACAACTCATTTAACATGCAACGCGCAGAGCCCCCACCATACTTTTCGATAGTTGTTAGGTCTGAATGTATGATTTTTTTATAATATTTTGAAAGTTGAATTTTTTGATTGTCACTTAGTGCGTTAAAAGCTCTTGAGGACATAATTAAGAAAAATTCATTATCTTTATTTCTTGCCTCAAGACTATTTCCACAAAAATCTAATATCTGACTTTCTGCTATTTCAAAAACGTCATGAAATTTTGTAACCTTATCTCTAACTAAATCTTTAAATTCAGGAAGTATTACATCAAAACATATTCCTATAACTTTTTGACCAACGTACATAAAAACGTCTGTATGATAAATAGAGTCGCCTTTATGACTAACTGTTTCAAATAAAACAAGCTCATAGTCATTATCATTGCACCATTTCTTTGTTAAATCTTTATGGGTTCTCGCAGAGGATGCTGCATATACAACTCTATTAACTCTGTCAAAGACCATACTGCTTGTAGCTTCAAGAAATAGTCCTTGGTTTTCAAATTCTGTTAAATCTCCAGATAAACGATAGTTTTGAGATAAAAAATTAACCATTTCGTTTGTTTTTTCTAATCTTCTATTCTCAGCTTTCATGCTAAACAGTTGAAATGTTTTATCTTCAAATGTGATAAACCAGTTAGGAAATATATGATCAGGACAGTCTTTTATACCTTTCATTGAAGTAACAGCTATGCCATTTTCTTCAATTTTAGATTTTAGACCATTAAATTCTATTAAAGCCCTTTTTTTTATATCAACTTTCTCTAATTCTTCATCATGTTTATATTGATAATGATTAGATTCTAAAGTTTGTTCATTAGAATAAAAAACTTCAGGTTCTATCATAAAAAGATGATCTGATGATTGATTTTTCATTAAGCTCCCCTATGTCATGAATCTTTATAGGAGTAGAATACTCTTATGACAAGTAATTTACAAAATAACTTAATTGCTAAAGAAGAGGTTTATGGTGCTAAAAATTACTCACCTTTGCCAATAGTTCTCAATAGAGGTGAGGGCGTTTATTTGTGGGATGTTGATGGAAACAAATATCTAGATATGATGTCAGCCTATTCCGCTGTAAGTCATGGGCATTCACATCCTGAGCTAATAAAGGTTCTAACAGACCAGGCAAAAAAGCTATCAATTAGCTCTAGAGCTTTTTATACAGAACCATTTGCTGAATATATAGAAAAGCTATCAAAAATTAGTAATTTTGAATCCGTTTTACCTATGAATACGGGTGCTGAGGCTGTTGAAACAGCCATTAAAGCCGCGAGAAGGTGGGGGTATTTTACCAAGGGCATTCAAAAAGATTGTGCTGAAATAATTGTTGCAGAAGGAAATTTCCATGGAAGAACCACTACCATTGTGGGCTTTTCATCTGAAGAGGAATATAAAAAAGGTTTTGGACCTTTTGCGAATGGGTTTGTTGAAGCTGAATATTGTAGATCGAACTGTGATTGCTCAAAGGTATGCGAAAAATCAATAACCTCAATTAAAAATGCGTTAAATAAAAATACATGCGCTGTATTAGTAGAACCCATACAGGGCGAGGGTGGAATTATTACTCCGCAATCAGGCTGGCTTAGACAATTAAGAGACCTATGCAATGAAAATAATGTATTGCTTATACTGGACGAGATTCAATCTGGTCTTGGCAGAACTGGAAAATTATTTGCGTTTGAACACGAGGGAATTAAACCTGACGGTTTAATTCTTGGTAAAGCTTTGGGCGGTGGCTTACTTCCAGTTTCAGCATTCCTTAGCTCAAAAGAAGTTATGAGTCATTTTAATCCAGGCTCTCATGGTTCTACATTTGGTGGAAATCCTTTAGCCGCAAGAGTGGCATCAAAAGCACTTGATTTATTGTTCGAAGATAATTTAATTGAGAATAGCAAAGTTATGGGATCATACTTAAAAGCTCAACTTTCTGAGATGAAGTATAGTTTTATTAAAGAAATTAGAGGCAAAGGTCTGTGGATTGGTGTTGAGTTAGATTCAACTATTTCTGCTAAAAAAATCTGCCTTTCTCTTATGAAAGAAGGCATATTGGCAAAAGAAACTCATCAAAGCGTTATTAGATTTGCACCACCTTTAGTAATTAAAAAAGATGAAATAGATTGGGCTTTAAAAAAGATAGATAAAGTTTTTCAGAAATATGAATAGTATGAAATATCCATTTAAAACAAAAAAGCAAGATATTAAAAAATATCTATTTGAGCTTAAAGAGTCATGCATTATTGAGCATGAAGATAACTGGTTTAAAGAAAAATCTCACACAAAACTTTATCCCAATCTTGAAGAAGCAAAATCAAAAGTTTCGAAGCCTTATTACTGGATTTTAAATGCTATTGATAAATATGAAGATAAAGAATGTGAAAATTTAGAAGTGGCATTGATCGAATTGGGCCAATTAGTATTTAAAACAAATTATTACTTAAAAAAGCTAACATCTGAGACGGAAAATATAGAAGCAAAAAAAGATCTCGCATGTCTACTTTCTAATTTAGATATATCGGTAGATGTAATTGCAGATCAGATGATTTCCATGGATACGCCCAAATATGCTAGGTTAGATTGTGATAAAGAAGAGGCAATCAAACATATATCAGCATGGACTAAGTAATATTGGCTACAGATTTTCAAAAAAAGGTTTGGGAAGAGATTGATAAGATCCCATATGGAAAAACAGTTACTTACAAAGAGATAGCTCAGAAAATTGGAAGACCTAATGCTTTTAGGGCTGTTGCAAACGCATGTGGTAAAAATCCATTACCCATTAAAAGACCTTGTCACAGAGTTATATGTTCAGATGGAAGTATCGGAGGATATAGCGCCCCTGGAGGCGCTAAAATGAAAATGAAATTGTTAAAAGAAGAAAGAAATAGTTCTTAGCTATCTAGAGCTTTATTCACTTTCCAGTTTATAAATTTTAAATGATTTTTATATGAATCATCACCGTAAGGTCTTTTAGAAAATTTTTCTATTTCAATCAACGATGAATAGATAGCAGATTTTGAAATTTCATCATATTCTTTATTAGACAAAGCATCGATAAGTTCATCAACATATTTTGATTGTAAATTCATTTTAAAAGTATTGGGATTCTCTTTTTGAACAAAGATGCCATCAAAGAGATCGTTAAGAACCTCATACGGCATATAAGTATTACCATATTGTGCGCTATCTACAAGCCTTTGCATTACTTTGGGATGAAGTATATGTGCCAAAACTCTTCCTTGCATTCCTAGTACCAAAGCATGAAGTTGTGGATCTTCATTTCCATTTCTAGGAGCATAAGCAGCTCTTTTTTGGCTTTGCAAATATTTTAGTAAATCAGGATCAAAGCTAAAAGCATCATTCGACAAGAGCTTGGTATTAATTAGGCTCATAGCCTTTTTTTGATCATCATAAGATACCGCTTCAAAAGGTGTCATATTAGATTGACCATTAACCATTCTATTAGAATATACCCCCCCAATAAGCCTTGAAACTCCCTCCATAAATCTTCCTTTTTCTCTTGTTAAGCTTAAAAAAGTAGATCTAAATTCTGTTGAAGTTTCTCCGTCATTTAAATAAATTGAAGGTAATTCTTTAATTTTTGAATTTAAAATATCTATTCTTTGTGATGTATAAGTAACTGGATCACTTGATAGGTCATATCTCTTTGCTCTTGGGTCAATATTTGATCCAGGGGAGCCCATAGCATCTCCATCTGTGCCAAATATGTATTCTGGTAAAACAGATTGGGATAAAATTTTAGTTCTTTCATCATCACTTAAATTTGGAGTGTATCCAAATTTAATTGCCCATCTATCATATGATCCTGGAGCATGAGGGAAATAATTACCCTGTTTAACTCCTTCTGGCGCAATATTAATAGGGTCATAATCCATTACAGAGCCTATATGGCTTTTACCTGTAATATTTACATCGTGAATCTCCTTTGCATTATAAATCCATGAAGATTTGAAATTATGTCTTAAACCAAGAGTATGCCCAACCTCATGCATTGTTAATGAAACAATCCATTGCTCTAAAGGATCATTGTCCTCTGAATAGCCCCAAAGCTTTCTATATGTGTAACCTCTTTTTATAGCATTAAACTCTTGGACGATATCTGCTGCAATAATTTCACCTGTTCTAGGGTTAGCAATACTTGGACCATAACCAGAATATCGAGGACTAGGTGTAGAGGCCCATCTGACAACATTATACTGAACATCGCCCGCATCCCAATCAGCATCATCAGGTTGAATTTTGGCAACAATTGCATTTTTAAAACCAGCTTCTTCAAAAGCTTCATTCCATCCTTCAATGCCTTTAACTACAAAAGGCCTTATTTCTTCAGGGGTTGAATTTTCAACCCAAAATACTATGGGTTTAACTGGTTCTGAAAGTTCAGCATCAGGATTTTTTTTAACCAACCTCCATCTATTCATAAGATCTCTCGCTGGGTAATTATCATATGTTGATAGATCAGTAACTTTTTCAGAGAAGTAACCAATTCTTTGGTCTGCAATCCTAGTCTCAAAACCATCATCTGGCATTTCAACAAATAAATGCCTTGCAGCAATAAATGTGAATCTTTTATCAGCTACCGCATCTACCGCGCCGGAAGGTTTTGGTTTTGGATTAAAAAATCCATAATTAATTTCAATAGCCGTATTTTTTGGATAATTTCTTATATCAGCTATATATGTTTTTTCTTTACTAAGCTTCCCAATATCTAAGTCGTAATATTCCATAAATTCTTTTGGAATATTTGGCGTAACACTTGTAAGGATTTCACTTAGAAATAATTTATCAGCACTGATCAAGTATTTATCCTCTTCTTTAACCACCACCTCAAACCTTCCCATAAAAGCTTCTATTATATTTGTAAGCTTGGATTGAGAAATTTTATTTGGTTCATCATATGTAAATTTTGTGTTGATTTTATAGAGTCCAATATCATCCTTGAATTTTCTAAATTCAAGTATAGAGCCATCTCCAAGAGAGCCTCCGCTAGCACCAACTGCTTGAGGACCATTTAAAATGTATGTGAAATAAATAAATTCTTTATTAAGTTTTTCTTTCTCAATGATTAAATAATATTTATCTTTTTTTATCTCATGAAGAATGTTCATGAAGCCTTCTATTTTTTTAAATTCACCATCTTCAATAAACTCCTCTATTGATTCAAATTCTTTTTTCTTGTTCTTTTTATTTTTCTTTTGCTCTGAAGCTTCAGAAGATTCTTCAATTTCTATTTCATTATCATCAGCATGAAGATTTACATTGGCAAATACCAGAATGCAGCTAAGCGCTGTTAGTAAAAATCTATTTAGATTTTGATTTAATATTTTCATATTATTTTTCTCTTTATTGATTGTTAGCAGATTATTCTATCTTAGAAATATATATACTGGTAGTATGAGTGTTATGTCTGATTCATATGCATTAATAACCGGAGCTTCCTCTGGCATAGGCTTAGAAATTGCTAATTGTTTAGCTGAAAAGGGTTTCAATTTAATCCTAACCGCTAGAAGAGAAAACATTTTAGAGATTGCTTCAAGAGATATTTCTGAAAAATATAAAGTTAAAGTTGATTTTATTGCGTCAGATTTAAGCGACTCTAGCGCTCCTGATCAAATATTCAATTTCTGTGTTAATAAGGGTTATCAAGTTGATATTTTAGTAAATAATGCTGGCTATGGTATAAAAACTTCATTCCATGAAACATCCATGGATGAAGAAGAGAAGTTTATTAGGGTGCTTGGTATCGCTGTAATAGCTATGACAAAGATTTTTTTACCTGACATGATCATGAGAGGCTCAGGCAAAATTATGGTTGTTTCATCTGTAGCTGCCTTTTCACCACCATCCTCTATTCAGGCCCTATATGGACCAATTAAAACCTTTATGAATAGGTTTAGCGACTCTATAAACATGAACTACAATCATAAAGGAATTACCTCAACAGCTGTTTGTCCTGGGTTTACAGTTACCGGATTTCACACAGCTAGTGGAGTTCAAGATGAGATGGATAGGGTTCCAAAATTTATGAAGTTTTCAGCAAAAAGGGTTGCATTAGAGGCAGTTGAAGCAACCTTATCTGGAAAATCATTATGCATTCCTACCAAGACATACAAGATTCTTGTGTTTATCCTAAAACATATTCCACAATCTGTTATGTCTATACTTGGTAAAGGTCTTGCGCCTGGCAGGTACGACAAAAAATAGATTAACTATTGAGCATAGTATCGGACACGAAAGCATTTGATTTTCTTTCTTGACCGAATGAGGACATAGGGCCATGGCCTGGGATAAAGTCCACATCATTACCCAATGGCCACAATTTATCTTTAATAGAATGTATTAATTGTTTATGATTACCTCCAGGTAAATCAGTTCTGCCAATTGAGCCTTGAAATAATACATCCCCAACTATAGCTAATTTACTTTCATGACTATAGAAAATGATGTGTCCAGGAGTATGTCCAGGGCAAAAATAGACTTTTAATATTTGATTCCCAATTGTTACATGATCGCCTTCGTCCAACCACTTACTAGGAGAACAATTTTGAGCCATCATCCCAAACATTTGACCTTGTCTTTGAAGATCATCTAGAAGAAACTTATCTGCTAAATGAGGTCCTTCAATTTCTAAGTTTAATATTTCTGATAATTCATTGGCACCGCCAGCATGATCGATATGTCCATGTGTAAGTAGAATTTTTTCAGGTATAAGCTCTTCTTGCTTAGCTTTCTCCAGAATTATTTCTATATCGCCACCAGGGTCAACAAATGCACATTTTTTTGTTTCAGCACAATAAATTATTGAAGCATTTTGAATAAAAGGAGTTACCTGAATTATTATAGTTTTAAGATATGACATTTAAATTAATTATTATTGGAGCTATTATGCCTTTATTGTAATTAAAGTAGCAAAGAACTAATTCTTTTTTATTTTAATTTTTGATATTGAATTTTCATCAATCTCCAAAACCTCAAATCTATAATTTTGTATTTCAATACATAAATTAGCTTGAGGTATTTGATCTAAATATTCTGTTATAAGTCCATTTATAGTTTTTGAATTTTCTTCAGGTATAGACCAATCCAAGTAGTTGTTTAAATCGCGAATCCGAGAGTTGCCGTCTGTTAAAATTGATCCATCCTTTAACTTAATAAACTCTTTTTCGAGCTCAACCCTATCACTACCAAACTTGCCTGCAATTTCTTTAAAAATATCTTCAATTGTTATTAAACCTTGAATTTCTCCATACTCATCCACAACCAGTGCCATATTTTTATCATTATCTTGAAACTCTTTTAACTGTTTCATTAAAGCAGTTGATTGAGATACAAAGTAAGTTTTTGATAATTCACTACGAACATCTTTTTTAGATTCAATCTTATCCAAAAAGTCATGCGAATCTTTTAAATGAAGAGTACCAAGCTCATTATCAATAGAGCTCTTAAAAACTGGAAGTCTAGTATATTCTGAAGACTCTATAACGTCTTTATTTTCCTTATAGCCTAAATCAATATCAATACCTATAACTTCAGAAGTGGGCGTCATGATATCTTCAACTACAAGTTCCTCCATTCCTAAAATAGAAGAAAGCATACCTCTATATTGTTTTGGTATTAGATCACCAGATTCATCTAATAAAGTTTTGAGCTCTTGAGTGTTCAGATTGTCATTATCTTTAGCATCTTCAACATCTATATTGAAAATCTTTAGAACTTTTGAGCTTATATAGTTTGTTATAGCTATAAGAGGCCTAAGAACATACAGAAGTATTTTTAGTAAAAGAGATGATCTTCTAGCAAAACTTTCAGGTTTCACAGCAGCCATTGTTTTGGGTGTTATCTCAGAGAAAATAAGTATAAATGCTGTTAACAAAACTGCGCCAAGCAAGACATTACCACCAAAATAGTTCAACATTATTATGGTAACTATTGATGAGGCCAATATATTTGCAAAATTATTTCCAACCAGAATAGTTGCCAGCAATAGATCAGGCGTTTTAAGAAGTTTTAGTGCTCTTTTTGCCCCCCTGTCCGGTTTTTTTGAGAGGTTTTTTAATTTAATTTTATTTACAGCCATCATGCCAGTCTCTGAGCCTGAGAAAAAAGCACTTAAAATTAGCAAGCTAATTAAAGATAGAAATAAAAATAACAAAGAGGGTTCTGATTGCATTAACTAATTATAAATCAAATATGAGTTAGCAAGATAGGCAATAAGAACAGCCCACATAGAAACGAATAAGCCTCTTGTGGCATATTTTATTGGGTAGTTAAAAAATTTTATTCCTATGATTGTCAGCAAGTAGATAATCCAAGCAATAATAGTAAAAATTGTTTTTACAATTAAATTATCAGTAAATATTGATTGAATAGCAAAACCAGAAATTAATGCTAGCGACAAGAAAAATAATCCCACGCCTAATATTTTAAATACAAGCCTATAACCTCTTTCTATCGGATAAGATTCTACATTTTCAAAAAGACCTAATTTAATTTTTCTAACATTTCTTTCAAGCAAAACTATCTCATAGTAGGAGATAAATAAAATTATTAAGCTTAAACCTGTAACTAAAAAATGAATCGTAGGTAGTAATGTTATGGATTGATATAAAAACAGATACATCAATATGTAAGATATCGAGGCAATAAGACTTGATATATATAAAGATGAAGATCTTTTTATAGATGTTCTTACAATAAAATAAAGCACTATAGATATAGTTACTTGTGTAATGAAATTCATATTAGTTATGGATAATTGAAAACTTTATATATTAATACTATCAATATTATCAAGGTTAACCTAAAATACACATCTTTTTTAACATTTAGAAAATATAAATAAATATGGTAATTATTAGATTAGCAAGAAGTGGGGCAAAGAAAAACCCTTATTACTTTATAACTGTTGCAGATGAAAGACGCCCAAGAGACGGTAAATTCATTGAAAGATTAGGATTTTTTAATCCTTCTGCTAGCGGTCAAGAAGAAAGATTAAGGCTTGACCTAGACAAACTAAATGAATGGGTTTCAAAAGGTGCTCAAGTTAGCGATAGAGTGCAAACTCTTGTTAAAGAAGCAAATCTATCTCCAGAAGAACTTAAAGCTAAATTAGATGCTAAAAAAGCAAAAGCAGATGCTAAAAAAGCAGCTATTGAAGCAAGACTAGCCAAAGAAGCTGAGGAAAGAGCAGCTGAAGCAGCTGCTGCAAAGGCAGAAGTCAGAGAAGCTCCTGCTGAAGAAGAAGTAGTTGCTGAAGAAGCTCCTGCTGAAGAGAAGCTCCTGCTGAAGAAGAAGTAGTTGCTGAAGAAGATAGTTGCTGAAGAAGCTCCTGCTGAAGAAGCTCCTGCTGAAGAAGCTCCTGCTGAAGAAGCTCCTGCTGAAGAAGCTCCTGCTGAAGAAGAAGTAGTTGCTGAAGAAGCTCCTGCTGAAGAAGCTCCTGCTGAAGAAGAAGTAGTTGCTGAAGAAGGTAGTTGCTGAAGAAGCTCCTGCTGAAGAAGCTCCTGCTGAAGAAGCTCCTGCTGAAGAAGAAGTAGTTGCTGAAGAAGCTCCTAGCTGAAGAAGCTCCTGCTGAAGAAGAAGTAGTTGCTGAAGAAGAAGTAGTTGCTGAAGAAGCTCCTGCTGAAGAAGCTCCTGCTGAAGAAGAAGTAGTTGCTGAAGAAGCTCCTGCTGAAGAAGAGTCTAAGGATAAAGACTCTTCAGATGATGAAAGCAAATAAATCAGAATCAAGTAACTATATTTGTATAGCCTCTGTTGGCAAGCCAAGAGGCCTCATAGGTGAATTTTTTATTAATTCTTTTTGCACACCAAAAGAAAATCTTCTTAACTACAATAGTTTTTATATTCAAGATAATTTAATAAAAGATTTTAAAATTGAATATATAAAAAAAATTAATTCAAAAATGTATGCCAAAATTTTTGGTATCGATGATATCGATTCCATAAAGAAGTATACAAACCTAAATATATTTATAAATAAGGATTCCTTACCTGAGGCAGAAGAGAATGAGGCTTATTGGTATGAATTGATAGGAATGAAGGTAATAGACGTCAAATCTAAAGATATTTTAGGTATTGTAGAAAACCTTAATAATTATGGCGCAAATGATTGCCTTGAATTAATACCAACACAAGAATCCATAGATGATCAAAATAGATTAATTCCATTTGTAATCGATAAATTTATCTCATCAATCAACAGAGAAGAGTCAACTATTTTTGTAAATTGGGATAAAAGTTTTTAATCATGAAATTTAATATTCTCACAATTTTTCCTGAAATCTTTAAAATATTTGAATATGGGGTAGTCTCAAAAGGAATTAATAATAATTTTTTTCTAAATTGTTATGACATAAGAAAACATGCTATTAATAAACACGGACAAATTGATGCTAAACCTTATGGTGGTGGAGAAGGCATGCTAATGATGCCTGAACCTTTAAAAGACTCTATTTTAGATATACCAAAACAAGATAAGGGTCATGTTATTTATTTATCACCACAAGGAAAAAAGTTAACTCAAGATAAAGTTAAAGAGCTTTCAACCATGAAATCTATAACACTGATATGTGGAAGATACGAAGGTGTTGATCAAAGATTTATAGATAAATATGTTGATGAAGAGATCTCTATTGGAGATTTTATAATGAGCGGTGGCGAATATGCGGCAATATGCTTAATTGATTCAATTGCTAGAAATCTTCCCGGAACTATCGGCAATAAGGATTCTGTTGATAATGATTCTTTTTCTAATGGTCTTTTAAAAGGTCCTTCATATACTCGACCTGAAATCTTTGAAGAATTAGAAGTCCCAAAAGTTCTTTTATCTGGTGATCATGGTAAAATTGAGGCCTGGAAGGCTGCTAAATCGCTTATTCAAACGCACTTAAGAAGACCAGATTTAATAAATAAGGTAAAATTATCAAAAAAACAAAAAAAACTCTTGGAAGAATGGGAATCTAAGGATATCCTATAGCACTTTTTAGGCAAATATAATGAACGAATCTGACAAAGAAAATAAAAATAACGAAGAATTGCAAGATTCTGCTGAGGAAGTAGTTGCTGAAGAAGCTCCTGCTGAAGAAGTAGTTGCTGAAGAAGTAGTTGCTGAAGAAGTAGTTGCTGAAGAAGCTCCTGCTGAAGAAGTAGTTGCTGAAGAAGCTCCTGCTGAAGAAGTAGTTGCTGAAGAAGCTCCTGCTGAAGAAGTAGTTGCTGAAGAAGCCTGCTGAAGAAGAAGTAGTTGCTGAAGAAGCTCCTGCTGAAGAAGAAGTAGTTGCTGAAGAAGCAGATAACACCCCATCTATATCGCTTAAAGAAAGAACGCCTGCTCAGATTGTTAATGATTTTGAAACTAAGCAATTAAAAACTGATATACCACCATTTAGACCTGGAGATACAATTGTTGTATCTGTTAAAGTTAAAGAAGGTGACAGAACAAGACTTCAGGCCTTTGAAGGTGTTGTAATGGGAGTTAAAAAGGGCGGCCTTAACTCTTCTTTTATAGTTAGAAAAATTTCAAGTGGAATTGGTGTGGAAAGAACTTTCCAGACACACAGCCCATTAATAGACTCTATTAAAGTTAAGAGAAAAGGTGACGTAAGACAAGCTAAACTTTTCTATCTAAGAGATAGATCAGGCAAATCCGCCAGAATCAAAGAAAGATTAGATTAATCAAATGACTATAGAAAATAAAAAGGATCATTTGATTGATTCCTTTTTAGATTCTTTATATATCGAAAAAGGTCTTTCAAATAATACGGTTAGTTCATATAAAAATGATATAAAATCATTTTTATTGTGGTTAGATAAAAAATCATTCAACCCATTAAACATCAATGCTTCTGATGCCAATAATTACGTTTCTAAATTATTTGGTGATGGTTTAAAAAGTTCATCGGTAAATAGAAAAATTTCAGCTATTAAATCTTTTTATATTTTTCTGCAAAAAAAGAAAATAATTATGAAATCGCCTATTGCTGATATTGTTATGCCTAAACAAGAAAAATATCTTCCTGTGTCTATGTCTGAAGAAGAAGTAGAAAGACTTTTAAATAGTCCTGATTTAAATATTCAAATTGAAAGAAGAGATAAAGCAATGATTGAGGTTTTATATGCAACTGGAATAAGAATTTCTGAGCTTACAAATTTAAAATTAACTGACTTAGATGTTAACAGGTCGGTGTTAAAAGTTTTTGGCAAAGGGTCTAAGGAGAGGCTGGTTCCTTTTGGTGAGAAGGCTGCTGAGTCAATTAACCTATATCTCAAAGATAGAAAAGATTTAAAATCAAAAGAAATTTTTCTTAGTAATAGAGGAACTAAAATATCAAGAGGCGCTTTTTGGCAAAGAATAAAAATCTATATCAAAAGAGCAAATCTTAAAATATCTATTTCACCACACACACTTAGACATGCCTTTGCTACGCATCTTTTAAATCGAGGCGCTGACTTAAGATCTGTTCAAATTTTACTCGGACATAGTGACTTATCTACAACCCAAATATATACTCACATTGCAAAACAACGATTAGGCGAAATCCTTAAAAAACATCACCCCAGAGGTTAAAGTGAAAAACTTATTTATTTCATTTATTTTTATATTTTCAGCTTCCCTACCTTCATCAGAAGAGCAAATAAAAAATAGCATAAAAAATATTTTACCTGACGGAGCAAATATTGAATCAATTGAGCCCACTCCTATTAAGGATATGTTTGCGGTCTATTATGGAGATCTTCAGCCTATCTATGTTACAAAAGACGGCTCATTCTTTATTTATGGTGACATCTATCATATAAATAATAACTCAATCTCTAATGTTACCGAAGACAGTATTTCAGAAAAAAGAAAGTTCATTCTTAATAACATTCCCTCAAATGAGTTGATTTCATTTAAATCAGATAATGAGAAATTTTCTGTAATTGTTTTTACTGATGTTGATTGTGGTTACTGCAGAAAGCTTCATAACCAAATCGAAGAATACAATAAGTTAGGTATATCAATTCACTATGCTGCATTTCCAAGGTCTGGCATGGGTACATCAGCTTTTACCAAGATGGTTGGAGCGTGGTGTTCTGAAAATCCAAAAGATAGTATTTCTAAATTAAAAAATAATAAAAATTTAGATTTATCATTCTGTGACACACAGCCAGTTTCTAAACAATATATTATTGGTCAGAAATTAGGTGTAAATGGTACTCCTGCAATTTTTTCCATGGATGGAGTTATGTTTCCAGGATATGTTGAGCCTGAAGAGCTTTTATTAAAATTAAAATCATAACAACATGCCTGATTCAGATTTTACAAATGCAAAAAAATTACCCCCTTATATTTTTGCGAAAATTAATTCATTAAAATATGAAGCAAGAATTCGTGGTGAAGACGTTATTGATTTTGGAATGGGAAATCCGGATCAAGCAACACCTTCGCCAATAGTTGATAAATTAATTGAAACAGTTAAAAACCCATCAACTCATAGATATTCCCAGTCTGCTGGTCTGCCCAAGTTGCGTCAGGCTATCAAAAACTGGTATTCAAGAAAATATAATGTTGAACTAGATCAAGAAAAAGAAATAGTTACCTGCATGGGATCTAAAGAAGGAATAGCACATCTATCACTGGCTACACTTTCTATAGATGATACGGTGCTAGTTCAGTCTCCAACATACCCAATTCATTCTTACGGTGTTGTTATTGCCGGAGCAAATCTTCAATCGGTTACACTTAAAGATAATGAGGATGAATTCTTATCTGATATTGAAGAATCTATTCTAAAAGCACCAAGAAAACCAAAGATGGTCATAATAAACTTTCCATCTAATCCTACAACTCAGTCAGTAACAATAGATTTCTTTAAAAAAATTGTAGGGATTGGTAAAAAGTATGATATTTGGATTGTTCATGATCTTGCCTATGCAGATATAACATTCGATGGTTACAAAGCACCATCTATCTTAGAAGTGAGAGGAGCTAAAGATATAGCTATTGAGTTTTTTACATTATCTAAATCATATAATATGCCTGGTTGGAGAGTTGGATTTTGTTGTGGTAATTCAGAATTAGTTCAAGCTTTAACTAAGATAAAATCTTATTTGGATTATGGAACATTTACCCCAATACAAGTTGCAGCAATTAAAGCAATTAATGATTGTGATAGTGATGTTGAATCAATTCGCTTAATGTATCAAAGCAGAAGAAACGAATTATGTGATGGTTTAAATAGAATTGGCTGGGATGTTAAAAAACCACTTGCTACAATGTTTGTTTGGGCAAAGATTCCCGAGAAGTATTTAAAGCTTGGCTCTCTTGAATTTAGTAAATTACTTATTGAATATGCCCAAGTTGCGGTATCTCCAGGTGCGGGTTTTGGAATGGATGGAGATGAATATGTTAGATTTTCTTTAATAGAAAATGAACATAGAACAAGGCAAGCAATACGAGGTATTAAAAACTTTTTATCTATGGAAATATAATGAAAACTCTTAAAGTTGGTATTTGTGGGTGGGGAAATGTTGCTACAGGCTTATTTAGAGCTGTAAATGAAAATGCTGAAGCTATTAAATTAAACTCTGGGGCTAATTTTTCAATTGAAGTTATAGGCGCAAGAAGAGATAACCCCAAATGTGATCCTGGTAAAACTCCAATAGAGAGAGATATTTTTGCAGTATTAGATTACGATATTGACGTTGTTGTAGAGCTTATAGGCGGTGTTGAGGTTGCAAGAGAGCTTATTTTAAAGGCCATAAAGAATAAAAAACATGTTGTAACTGCTAACAAAGCAGTTATTTACCATCATGGAGATGAGATTTTTCAGTCTGCTAGAGAGCATGGAATCAGAGTGTTATTTGAATCATCAGTATGTGCAGGAACACCAATAATTAAATTATTAAAAGAGGAGCTAGCTGCAAATAAAGTTTCAAAGATTTCTGGAATGTTGAACGGAACCTCTAATTTTATTCTTTCAAATATGGAAGAAGGTAAGGATTTTGATTCAACACTAAAGCTTGCTCAAGAAGAGGGCTACGCAGAACCTGATCCTACTTTTGACATAGAGGGAATGGATGCAGCACATAAAATTGGCATTCTGTCTTCTTTAGCCTTTAGAACCCCGTTGCCTCCATTAGATTTTCATATTGAAGGCATCACAAAGATAGATAAGAGTGATTTTCACTATGCCATGGATATGGGATATACAGTAAAACATCTTGCTGTAGCAAAGCTAGAAAACGGTATGGTTGAGTTAAGAGCACATCCTGCATTGATAAATCTTAATTCTCATTTGGCCAAGTTAAAAGGCGTTAGAAATGGTATGGAAATTGATACTGATTTGATAGGAAAATTACATATAGCAGGGTCAGGAGCAGGTCAAGAATCAACAGCATCAGGCCTGATATCAGATTTAATACATTTATATTCCTCAGTAGATATAAATACTTTTGGCGCACTAAACAATAGAATAAATCCACCTATGTCAGATTTTTCTGAACTCATTTTCCAATATTATTTTTATATTGAAGCATTAGATATTCCAGGGGTTATGGCTTCCATTACATCACTACTTGCATCAAGAGAAGTAGGTATTGAATCAATTGTGCAAAAAGAAGAATTGAATGGTGAAAGTGTTCCTATTATTTTAATAACTGACCCCTTTAAAGAGAAGGATCACTCTTTGTTAAGTAAAGAGCTTTTAAATTTAGATTCTGTAAAGACAATTAGATCTATTAGAATCGAAGCTGAATAAATATGCTATTTCACAGTACAAGAGGTAATGATTCTGGACGCACCTTCGAAGAAGTTCTTATGCAAGGCTTGGCTAACGATGGTGGATTGTTTATGCCTGATAACTGGCCACAAGTTGATTTAGAGCATTTAAAGTCATTAAACTCATTTTTAGATATTGCAAAACATATTGTTCCACTTTTTACAAAATCATCTTTTTCAGATGATGAGGTTTTAAATATATTAGATAAAACATGGCATGATTTTGGAAAAGACAACCTTGCCGAAATTCATCAATTAGATGATTCAAAATATGTTCTAGAACTTTTTCATGGACCAACAGCAGCATTTAAGGATTTTGGCCTTCAGTTAGCAGCAGCTTTTTTTAATCAGTCTCTAAAAAGACAAAGTAAAACTGCAGTAGTTCTTGGAGCTACTTCAGGAGATACTGGTTCTGCTGCAATAGATGCATGTAAAAGATTTGATTCTATCAAAAGCTTCATATTACTGCCCGATGGCAATATGTCTGAGGTACAGCGAAGACAAATGACTACAGTCGACAGTCCTAATGTTTTTACACTAAGAGTCAATGGTTCATTTGATGACTGCCAGGCAATTGTAAAAAAGGCATTCAGTGAAAGAAGTTTTTTAAAAGATGATCAATTTTTATTGGCTGTAAACTCTATCAACTGGGTAAGAATAATAGGTCAGATTTGTTATTATTTTTATGCTTCTTTAAAAATCACAAATTATAACGAACCTTTAAATTTCTCTGTTCCCACAGGAAATTTTGGTAACGTATTTGCTTGTTATTCTGCACATAAAATGGGAATGCCGCTTAAATAAAATTTTAGTAGCAGTAAATGAAGAATAATATTTTGCATAGATTTTTTTCTGATAATGATTATTCAAAAACAAAAGTTCGCGAGACCATTTCGCCAAGCATGGACATAAGCATTGCTAGTAATTTTGAGAGATTAGTTTATGACTTTTATGCAGAAAGAGACTCAAGTCTGTGTGCAGATTTCTATGAAAATTTTCCAGCATCGCCAATTAAGCTTGAAGAAAATATGTGGAACAAATCTAAAGATATCTTTCTTGAGTTACTGTGTTGATGATATTTCAACAATAGAAGCAATGAAGCATACCTTTAAAAAGTTTAATTATCTTATTGATCCTCATACAGCGGTAGCATCTGAGGCAGTTGAGAGAATATCACTAGACATTCAAGGTAAAACTATTATTTTATCAACAGCTCATCCAGCTAAATTCCCTGAAGTAATAAAAAATGCTAATTTAACATTAGAAGACATACCCTAATAGTCTTTCCGTAATATTTGATAATGAAGAAAGAGCCTATAACTTCCCGGCATCAAAAGATTTAATTTTTGATTTCATTATCAAAGAATAACTCTTAATATGGATGCAGGTGAATTAAAATCTGGTCTAAATGACCTAAAACTTCGTTTAGATGAAATTAGAGAAGGAGTTTTTGATGTTTCATCAAAAGAAAATCGCCTAAAACAAATTGAAGAAGATCTTGCTAAGGAAGAGGTTTGGTCAGATTTAGAGTTATCACAAAAAATAAGTAAAGAAAAAACTGCATTAGAAAAATCATTAGCATCTTTTAAATCTGCCGAAGAAAAAGTTTCAGATGGATTGATGTTTATAGATATAGCACAAGAAGAGGGAGATGAGGCATCTATAAAAGAAATCATTGAAAGCTTTCATGAGTATGGAAAAATTAGTATCTGAGCTTGAATTTAGTAAAATGTTTACTAATAAAATGGATCCTGCATCTGCCTATATAGAGATTCAATCTGGTTCTGGTGGAACAGAAGCTCAGGATTGGGCAGAAATGCTTTTAAGAATGTACTCAAAATGGTCTGAAAGTAGAGGGTTTGAAATAGATCTCACTGAAATATCGCATGGTGAGGTTGCTGGTATTAAATCTGCAACTCTTCATGTTAGTGGAGAATACTCTTATGGATGGCTTAGAACAGAAACAGGGATTCATAGACTGGTTAGAAAATCACCTTTTGACTCAGGAAGTAGAAGGCATACCTCATTTGCCTCAGTCTTTATTTCACCAGAAGTTGATGATTCTATTGAAATTAATATAAATAATGCTGACATAAGAGTCGATACTTATAGAGCTTCTGGTGCAGGCGGGCAGCATGTGAATAAGACTGATTCAGCAGTAAGACTTACACATACTACCAACTGGTGTTGTTGCTCAGTGTCAGAGCGATAGATCTCAACATAAAAATAAAGAAAATGCACTTAAACAATTAAAATCTAAATTATACGAGTTAGAATTACAGAAACAGAATGAAGAAAGGCAAGAACTTGAAGAAAGTAAGTCAGATATAGGGTGGGGCAGTCAAATTAGGTCATATGTTTTAGATCAATCTAGAATAAAAGACCTAAGAACCGGTTATGAGACTGGAAATACAGCTGCCGTTCTAAATGGTGATCTTGATGAATTTATGAAAACTAGTCTAAAAGCAGGAGTTTAGATGTCTGAAGAAAATATTGGCGGCGAAGAAGGAATTATTGAAGAAAGAAGAAAAAAACTTCAAATTCTTCGAGATAAAAATAAAGCCTATGTTAATGATTTCTTAAAAGAGCATTACGCAAAATCTTTACATGAAGAAAATGACTCTTTTTCAAAAGAAGAATTAGAAAAAAAGAATATTACAGGTATTTCTGTTGCAGGAAGAGTTGTTCTTATGAGGGTGATGGGCAATGCTAGCTTTGCTACTGTTAGAGATTCTAGTGGAGACATACAGATATATGTTAGTAAAAATACCATCGATATTGATTTGTATGAAGATTTTAAGACATGGGATCTTGGAGATATTATTGGTGTAAAAGGTAAGTTATTTAAAACTAAGACCGATGAATTAACCATAGAAGCTGATGAGGTGACTTTAATTACAAAATCCATTCGACCAATGCCTGATAAGTTCAAAGGATTATCTGATATAGAAACAAGATATAGGCAAAGATATTTAGACTTAATGAGCAATGAAGAGCAAAAGGAAGTATTTTTAAATAGGACAAAAGTAATCGAATCTGTAAGAGATTCTTTAAAACAAAGAAATTTTGTAGAAGTAGAAACACCCATGATGCATCCAATTCCTGGAGGGGCTGTAGCAAGACCTTTTGTAACTCAACATAATGCATTAGATAGAGAGCTTTTTTTAAGAATTGCTCCAGAGCTCTACCTTAAAAGACTTTTAGTTGGTGGCTTTGAAAGAGTTTTTGAAATAAATAGAAGTTTTAGAAATGAAGGTCTTTCTACTAAACACAATCCTGAATTTACTATGCTCGAATACTATGAAGCATATACAACTCTTGATAATACAATTGAATTTACTGAAAATATGATAAAAAAATCATGTAAAGAAATTAATCAATCATTGGCTATCACTTGGGGAGAGGATAAGTTAGATCTATCAAACTTTAGAAAAGCTTCTTTGTCAGATTTAGTCTTAGAGTATAACCCTTCATTAAATAAAGATGATTTAAAGCAAATGGGTGGCAAAGAACTACTTGCAGTTGTTTGAATCAAGCGTCGAAGAAAAATTAATTCAACCAACCTTTGTTATTGGCTACCCAATTGAGGTATCACCTTTGTCTAGAAGAAATAATGAAAATCCGAGATATAGCAGATAGGTTTGAGTTATTTATTGGCGGAAAAGAAATTGCTAATGGGTTTTGTGAATTAAATGATCCTGATGACCAGGCAGAAAGATTTAGAGACCAAGTTAAGGCTAAGGATACTGGAGACAAAGAGGCTATGTCATATGATGAAGATTATGTAATAGCATTAGAGCATGGCATGCCACCTGCCGTAGGGGTTGGCATCGGAATAGATAGATTGGTTATGCTGATTACAAATCAAACATCAATCAGGGATGTGATTTTGTTTCCTCAATTAAAGTCTTAAACTTTACCAGATGGTATGTCTTTATAAGGCATACCTTTATCTGCTCTAGCATCTTGAGGTAAGCCAAGAACTCTTTCAGCAATAATATTTTTAAGGATCTCATCAGTACCTCCAGCAATTCTTAAGCCAGGAGCCCCCAACCAAGCATTTTGAAAGCTTTGGATTTCTGGATCATCAGTTTTCAGCATACCTGCCATGTCCAACGAGTCCATTCCAAAATTACCAATATCCTGAAGTTTATTTGCACTAACTATTTTTGTAATCGAAGCCTCTGGTCCAGGAGTTTCTCCTTTTGATAGCGCAGACATTGTCCTTAACTTAGTATTCTTCAACCCGGTAGCTTCACAATACCAGTCTGCTATAGAAGATCTTACAGATTTATTATTAATCAAAGGCTCACCTAAATCATCTTGACCTTTAGCCCATCTAAAAGCATCTTCAACATCAGCACCATTAGCATCACCAACGGCAAGTCGTTCATTCATAAGAGTGGTAATAGCAACCTTCCATCCATCACCTATTTCACCTAATCTTTGGAATCTGGAATTACAACATCATTGAAATAAACTTCGTTAAAACTAGAGCCACCAGTTATTTGCTTTATAGGTTTAACTTCTATGCCTGGAGATTTCATATCTATAAAAAAGAAAGTCATGCCTTTATGTTTCTCAAGACTGGCATCATGCCTAACTACCAAAATACCATAATCTGAAAAATGTGCTCCAGAAGTCCATACCTTTTGACCGTTTATAATCCAATTATCACCATCTTGAACAGCTTTACTTCTTAATCCAGCAACATCAGATCCAGCTGATGGTTCAGAGAACAATTGGCACCATATCTCCTTACCTTCAGCCATTGGCGGTAAATATCTTGCTTTCTGATCTTCTGAAGCATATTCCATCATTACAGGACCACACATTCCTAACCCAATTTCAAATATTCCTCTTGGAACATTAAATTTAGATTCCTCTTCAGACCATATAATTCTCTCTATTGCAGATGCAGCAATGCCTCCATATTCTTTTGGCCAATGCAGCATAGCCCAACCAGCATCATATTTTTTTTTCTGCCAATCTTTTGCAGCTTGAAGGTAATCTATATTTGCGAATTCATTATTTTTCTCAATGCTCGTTTTAAGCTTTGCATTATTTTCTAACCATTGTCGACATTTTTTTCTAAAATCTGCTTGTTCTTGATTATCTTTAAAGTCCATTCTTTCCCCTAGTTAATATTTGATTTTTCTAAATTTGAAACAAGTTTTTCTTTCCAGTTTGAAAGTGAACCTATATTTAATGAAAGCAATTTAGATCTTTTATAGAAAAGATGACAGTCGTACTCCCAGGTAAAACCATTGCCTCCATGTGTCTGTATGTTTTCTTTTGAGCATAATTGAAATGCTTTTGTTGCACTAACTCTGGCTGTTGCAGCAGCAACAGGAAGATCTGAAGATTCGGAAGATAAAGCCCAAGCAGCATAATATGAATTTGATTTCGCTAAAGTTATTGCAACATACATATCTGCTAATTTATGTTTAATTCCTTGAAAAGAACCAATCGGTTTTCCAAATGCATACCTCTCTTTAGCATAGTTTACAGCCATATCAAGTGTTGCTTGAGATCCGCCCACTTGCTCAAAACTAAATAATACAGCAGCTTGATTAATTATCGACTCATACAATTCCCAACCATTACCCTCATCACCAACTAAAATACTCGGAGTATTATCTAACTCAACACAAAAGTAACCTCTACTTCCATCCACCGTATCTTGTATGGAAATGCTTAAACTTTTATCTTTATGATCTATTAGCCTTAAATCAATTCCGTTGGATGATTTGCAGACAACAATCGAATGAGTTGCTATACCAGCATCAGGCACTGCAATTTTTTTCCCATTAATTTTATTATTTATAACCTCAGTCTTGATATTAGAGAAAGATGGGGCCATAAAATCTTCTGTAACTGCAAGCGTGCCAACTACTTCCCCACTAACAAGCTTGGGTAAAATATCTTTTTTGAGTTCTTCACTACCATATTTGATGATTGTTTCTGTAAATAAATATACAGAAGATGAAAAGGGTACAGGCGCAAGAAATCTACCTAATTCTTCTGCAATTACGCATAACTCTAAATGACCAAGCCCAAGCCCATCAAAATTCTCAGGAATTCTAATACCTGTCCATCCTAATTCAACTATTTTTTCCCAAAGGTCGTCATCTAGAGAAGTGGATTCATCTAAAATTTTTCTACTTCTTTTAATGCTATCCTCTTTTTCAAGGAATTTTCTAGCCTCACTTTGAAGAAACTTTTGATCATCTGAAAAATCTAAATTCATATATACTCTTTTTAGTTATTGTAAAATATATTGTATGTTAATTTTTAATATTATTTTTAATGAATAAAGATATCAGACCAGACAAAACATCTCCAGCATATTTAAAGAAAAATAATTCTGGAGGCTTATTTAGAGGCTTTTTATACGTTTTACTGTTTATAAGTATTTTAAGCTTGGCTATTTGGCAAAATTATATTTCCAATTCCATTGGTTTAAAAATTACATCTTCAGAAGATAGGCTCGCTATTATTGAAGAACAAATGAACATTGCTGATGAAATTAACAATGATTCACTTACTGATATATCTTCTTCAATACAATTTTTAGACAAAGAAATAAGAAAGCTATGGGATTTGAGTAATAAAAGAAATAAAGTAAATATTTCAAAGCTCACAGCTTCTAATAATGATCTTGAAAAATCAATCAACGACATTAATCAATTACTATCAGAATATAAAAAAAATATAGATGCTAATACCTCTTTTATTGAAGAGGGCAGAGCATCATTATCAGAATTAAAAACCATGCAAATTAAGCTGAAATCTATAGAAACACAGTTAATGCTTTTGGATGACTCTGTCCAGGCTTTAAATAATTACAAAAAACAACTTAATCAATCAATTCTAGAAATACAAACAGAAATATCAATAATGAATCGAGAGGATGAGGTAGTAGATATTCTAAATTGACAATATCATTATAAATGTTAATTTTACAACACTATGAATAGAACATTTTTACAAATTTTTCTTTTATTAGCATTTATTCCTCTAGCTATTTTGGTTGGTTATGGGGTTTTGGTAGTGGCTCCTATTTTTTGCTGCTTTCTTGCGATAAATTCATATAAGTTTAAAAATTATAAAGAAATGTACATTTGGATGGGTGTAGGAGTCTTGTCATTCTTTTTAGCCTTATATATGCTGGGTGTAATATGATTTTGGTAAAAATCTTTATTTTTTGCATTTCAGCTTTATGTTTGGTTGCAGGCATAACAACAATATTATCACCTGATGTTAATACTATCTTTATACCGATAGTTGCAGAAACTATTCAAGAGGCCCATTTTGCAAGAACATATGCTGGTTTTATTGCGGCTATTGGATATTTGTCTATGAGATTTTTATATTCATCATCAAAAGTTCAAGTAGGCTCAATATGCTTATATATAATAGCGGTGATGTTGGCTTCTAAGCTTTTTAGTTTTATCTATGATGGTTACACAACCATAGCTATTGCAAGTACCATCATGGGAGCTATTATGGCAATTAGTTTATATCTGCTGCAGAAAACTAGAAAAAATCAACTTGACTATAATTTGTAAATTAATCTTTCCATAACATAATAATAATCTATATAATGCTTCAATCCGGGGATGTGGTGGAACTGGTAGACACGCTTGGCTTAGAACCAAGTGCCGCAAGGCGTGGGGGTTCGACTCCCTCCATCCCTACCATTTTAGAGAAAGCAAGTTTACAAATACATTTATATCTATATACTACTCGGCGATGAGAAACTATTTAACACAAGAAAGACGGGCTTCAGCTATATAGCTGGATCTTTCCTATTGTGAATTAGACCCAGCTTTTGCTGGGTTTTTTTTATTTTAAAGAAAGTGAATTATGAAAAATTTTATATCAACAAAAGATTGGACAAAGAATGAACTTCAAGACATTTTAGATCATGCAAAAGATCTTAAAGTTAACAAGTTTCAAAATACATTAAAAAATAAATCAGTTGCATTATTGTTTTTTAATCCTTCTATGAGAACAAGGACAAGTTTTGAGCTAGGTATTCAAGAGTTAGGCGGATATGCTGTTGTTCTTCATCCAGGAAAAGACGCATGGCCAATAGAATTTAAGCCAAATGCCATCATGGACGAGGATTCAGAAGAACATATTATAGAAGTTGCAAAGGTGCTTTCTGAATATTGTGATTTAATAGCGATTAGAGCATTTCCAAAATTTATAAATTTAGAAGAAGACTTAACAGATCATGTAATTAATAGTTTTGCTAAATATGCATCAGTACCTGTTGTTAACATGGAGACTATTACCCATCCTTGCCAAGAATTGGCGCACATTCTAACAATGCAAGAAAAATTAGGAGATCTAAAAGGTAAAGATTATCTATTAACTTGGACATATCATCCCAAACCATTGAATACAGCGGTTGCTAATTCATCATTAATGATAGCAAGTAAATTTGGTATGAATGTGAAGTTACTTTGTCCAACTGAGGATTATATTTTGCATGAAAGCTATATTAATGAAGCTCAGCATAATTGTGATCAAAATAACACAAGTTTTGAGATTACCCATGATATTGATTACGGGTATGCAAATGCCAATATTGTTTATGCAAAAAGCTGGGGTTCTCTAAAATATTATGGCAAACCAGAAGAGGAAAAAATTATTAGAGATAAATTTAAGCATTTTATTGTTGATAAAAGAAAAATGGATATGACTAATAATGCTTTGTTTAGTCATTGCTTGCCCTTAAGAAGAAATATTAAAGCAACAGATGAGGTTATGGATTCAGATTCTTGTGTTGCCATTCAAGAGGCTGGTAATAGGATTCATGTTCAAAAATCATTATTAACTAAATTACTAAAGGATAAATAAAAATGAAAAAAATTGTTTGTGCATTTTCAGGCGGCTTGGATACAAGTTTTTGTGTCCCATACTTAATAGAACAAGGTTTCGAAGTTTATACAATTTTTGTTAATACAGGAGGCACTACAATCAATGAGGAAAAGAAAATATCAAATAGAGCATTAGAACTTGGAGCTAAAAAACATTTAAACGTAAATGTTGAACTTAAACTTTGGAATCAAATTATAAAACCTCTTATTTGGTCTGGATCAAACTATCAGGATAAGTATCCGGCGCTTTGCTCTGATAGATATTTAATTGTCTCTGAAGCTATCAAGCTTTGTAAAAAACTAAATACTAAATATATATCTCATGGCTGTACTGGTATGGGGAATGATCAAGTTAGATTTGATTTATCAATTCAAGCATTTGGAAATTACAAAATAATCACACCTATAAGAGAAATTCAAAATAAAGTTTCTGATGTAAGAGGCTATGAGAAGAAATATTTAACTGAGAGAGGCTTTAAAGTTTCTTCTTTGCATACTAAATATAGTATTAATGAAAACTTGATGGGTGCTACAGTCTCAGGTTCAGAGATTGATGATTGGAAAGAACCATCAAAGGAAAGCTATATCTTGTGTAGCACCCCAGATAAATATCCTACTAAAACTAAGAAAATAACTATTGAGTTTGCAAAAGGCGAAGCTAAAAAAATAGATGGCAAACCCATAAAAGGTGCAGATTTATTAAGAATGTTAAATAAAATTGGTGGCAAGTATGGAATAGGTAGAGAAATCTTTGCTGGTGACACTATTATAGGAATCAAGGGAAGATTTCTTTTTGAATCTCCTGGAATATCAATATTACAAAAAGCGCATAGAGCTTTAGAGGAATCTATTTTTACCGATAAACAGAACTTCTTTAAACCTACAGTTGGTAAAAAATGGGTTGAGCTTGTATATGGTGGTTTTTATTTTGATCCACTGGCTAGAAATCTTGAAACTTTTCTTGAGGATATTCAAAAACCAGTGAGTGGAAAAGTTACAGTATTACTTAGCCCTGGAAGGGCTGACGCTGTCTGTGTTGACGCAAAGAAAATTTTAATCAGCAAGGATGCTATCTATGCTCAATCAGCATCATGGGGCGTAGAAGAATCAGCTGGATTTATTAAGCTTTTAGGAAAAAGTACTTCTACATGGACAGAAGTTAATAAAAAGTAATATGAACAAAAGTTATAAAAAAGATACCATCCTAAAACTTCTCAGCGGAATGAGTAGTGAGAAGGAAATTAGAAAATATTTGAATAGGTTTTCATCTGACGATTATAGATTTGCTGTAATCAAAGTTGGTGGAGCAGTTATTCAAAATGATCTTGATAATCTAGTATCTTCTTTAGCTTTTTTAAATGAAGTTGGATTAAAGCCAATTATTGTTCACGGAGGAGGACCAAAATTATCTGAAGAGCTTAAAAGAAAAAATATTTCATTTTTTTTTAAAGATGGGCAAAGAGTTACGTCAAAAGAAGTTCTAGATGTTGCCTTCGAAGTATTTAGTGGTGAGAACAAAAAAATTATATCTGCACTTATTGATAAAGGTGTTAATGCTATTCCAGTTATTGGGAATTTATTCAAATGCAATATTGATAATAAAGAGCTTGGTTTTGTAGGAGAGATAAAAGAAACAAACTCTGATGAAATAAAAGAAATTATTAACTCTGGAGGAATTCCCGTCGTAGCACCAGTAGGACATACAGAGGATAAACAACTAGTAAATATAAATGGTGATAAAGCCACACTCGCCCTAGCGCAAGAAATCACACCAGATAAAGTAATCTTTCTAAGTGAGATCGGAGGAATTTTTGATGAAACAAATAAGTTAATATCAAATATTAATATTAAAGATGATTACGACAGATTAATGAATAAAGATTGGCTTCATTCTGGAATGAAGCTTAAGCTTCAGCAGATAAAGTTGCTTTTAGATATTTTACCAAGTCATAGTTCTGTATCAATTACTAAACCACTTCATTTAAATAGAGAGCTTTTTACTGATGCCGGATTTGGAACATTAGTCAAAGCCGGCCACCAAATAGATAAATATCAAAACCTTGATCACGAGCAGGAGACAATAATAACATCAATTCTTGAATCCTCATTCAAGGGAAAATTGATAAATAGATACTTTGAGAATAATAAAAAAGAATTTTATCTTAGTTCATGTAATAGAGCTTCGATAGTAATTTCTCACAATCAAAACATTGCTTATATGGATAAGTTTGCAGTTATTAACTCTGCAAGAGGTGAGGGTCTAGGTAATGCAATGTGGAATAAAATGCTATCAGATCACAAGCAAGTTTTCTGGAGATCGAGAACAAATAATGCCATAAATAATTTTTACAAAGACGTGTGTGATGGATTTCAAAAATATGATGAATGGAGTATTTTTTGGATAGGAATAAATGATCTTAATAAATTAACTAAGTGTATTGATTATGCAGTGAAACAACCTGCAACTATTAATTATGAATAATAAATATAATATTGCTTTGTTAGGTGGCAGAGGTTACGTGGGCCAAGAGATTATTGTCATTTTAAATAACCATCCCAACTTTATCTTATCAAAAGTATTTTCTAAAAATGCAGCAGGTGAAAGCATTAAAGAGTATACAAAATTATCAAATTTGGAATATGGCTACTTAGATGAACCAGAAATGATTGATCTATCAGATATAGATATTGTAATCATGGCTCTTCCTAATGATAAATCTCATAAGTATGTAAAAAAAATTGAAGAATACAACTCAAATATGATCATTATTGATTTAAGCGCTGATCATAGATTTAGTGATAATTGGACATATAGCATTCCTGAAATTTGTAAACCAGTAAAAAAAAATAGAATTAGTAATCCTGGATGCTATGCATCTGCAATCCAGTTTTCTTTATTTCCAATTAAAAATATCATTAGTGGAAAAGTCAGCAGTATGGGCATTTCAGGATACAGCGGAGCTGGCGCAACTCCTAATGAAAAAAATAATCCAGGGAATTTAAAAGATAATATTATGCCTTATTCTCTTTCAGGGCATCTGCACGAAGATGAAGTTAGAAGGCACTGCTATAATGATCTTGCATTCAGCCCTCACGTCGGAAATTTTTTTAGAGGTATTCTTATCACCTCACACATTAAGCTGAAGACCAAGCATACAAATTCTGAGATATATGATATTTATAAAGACTATTATCAGGACTATAAGCTAATAAAAATTAGCAAAGAGATACCAATGATTAACGAAATATCAAATAGCCATTTTGTTAATATCGGCGGATTCGACATAGATGAAGATGGATTAGGATTAGTTGTATGCTGCACCTTGGACAACCTGCTCAAAGGAGCTGCAACGCAGGCCATTCAAAATTTAAATTATGCATGTAATTTAAAGGAATTAACTGGGATATATTATGAGTAAAAAAATATGGAATACAAAAGGTGTTGAGTCTTCATATGAGATAGCATCATTTTTGGCTGGTGAAGACATTGAGCTAGATAAATCTATCTTTATATATGATATTGATGCAACAATCGCTCACATCAAAGGTCTAGCCTCTATAGGTGTTATAAAAAAAATTGAATTAGCTAAATTAATTAAATCGTTAAAAGAGTTAAGACTAAAATTTTTAAATAAATCCTTTAAATTAACTGAGAAATATGAAGACTGTCATTCAGCTATTGAATTTTATTTAATAAAAGAACTTGGAGAGCTAGGTAAAAAAGTTCATACAGGTAGAAGTAGAAACGATCAAGTTCTTGTGGCAATGAGACTTTTTGCTAAAAAAAATCTAATGGATTGCAAGAAATCTAATAAATCTATTGCAAGGGTTTTGCTGAGAAAGGCAAAAAAACATGAAAACAATCCAATGCCTGGTTATACCCATCTTCAAAGGGCAATGCCATCCTCATGGGGTCTTTGGTTTGCATCTTATGCTGAGTCATTTATTGATAATGTTGATTTAATAAATAGCACTATAGAGTGGATAGACTCAAACCCTCTTGGAAGCGCTGCTGGTTATGGAGTGTCACTACCTTTAGACAGAAAGCTGACAACAAAAGAGCTAGGATTTAAGAGAACCCAAATAAATAGTTTGTATATTCAAAACAGCAGAGGTAAATATGAAATGCAAATAATAAATACATTAAAACAGTCAATGCTGGATGTAAGAAAGTTTTCGTGGGATATGAGTTTATTTCTATCTCAAGAATTTGATTTACTAAAAATTGATAAAGCATACCTCACAGGCTCTTCTATTATGCCTAATAAACATAATCCTGATGTAATAGAAATTCTCAGAGCTAATTACTCTATACTTGCAGGTCAAGCTTCAGAACTTGAGAACCTTCTTTCACTTCCAAGTGGCTACCAAAGAGATCTTCAATTAACAAAAAGAAGTTTAATATCAAGCTTTGATATCTCCCTTAAATCATTAAATATTCTTCCAAAATTAATAGGTTCCATTAAAGTAAACAAATCAAAATCAATTGCTTATATAGATGAAGAGATGAAAATGACCGATAAAGTTTATGCTCTAGTTGCTCAAGGAAAACCTTTTAGAGATGCATATAATTTAATAAAAAATTCTGGTGATTTATCAAGCTATGCTCAATCTAATTCAAAAGATTATTCAGAGGGATCGCCTGGAAATTTAGCCTTAGACAAACTTGAGGCTAGGCTTAAAAAGCAAAAATAATATACTTAGGCAAATAAAGGCTTACGAGTGTCAATTTAAGCTTATATATCTATGGATAAAAATACTGCTAAGATGTAATTCTGATGCCATCTTTTCTTAAATAATGATAATGCCTGCTAGATTTAGGCTGGTCTTTATGTCATTTCTGGCTGTTTTTATTTGCTACATTGATCGTATAAATATTTCAGTGGCCATCATCCCAATGCAAGAACAATTTGGGTGGAACGAAGCTCAGGTTGGCATTATTTTTTCTATTTTTTATTTCGGTTATTTTATCTCAATGGCTCTTGGAGGATTTTTAGCTGATAAATATGGAGGTAAGGTAGTTTTAGGTATTGGGGTATTATTATGGTCACTATTTACAATACTAACCCCAGTATTTTCTTACAATGGTTTTCTTGCGTTGCTTTTTATAAGAGTATTAATAGGTTTGGGGGAAGGAATAACTTTTCCATCATGGCATTCTATGTATGCCCACTGGATACCATTCAAAGAAAGAACTAGAGCTGTAGCAATTACTAATAGTGGTATACCTATTGGCACAATATTTGCCTATATTATTTCAGCTCTAATAATTGCATCTTATTCATGGGAGTGGGTATTTTATTCTTTTGGTGCGCTTGGCGTAATTTGGTTCTTTTTCTGGCAAAGATATATTTACGCATACCCTCATCAGGATAAAAAAATCACATATGAGGAATTAACACTCATTAAAAATGAAGCACCCGCTAACTCAATCGCATCAAAAATTCCATTATCGAGTTTGTTAAGAAATCTTCCTTTTCTATCGATTTCTATTGCAACATTTTGTAATAATTGGGCTTTATTTACTTTTTTATCTTATTTACCCAAGTTTGTTAATAGTTTAGGAGTGAGTTTAGATTCATCTGCTTTTATATTAATGATTCTTATTCCAAGCATTGTTTCAGTAGTAGCTCTTATTTCAGGAGGTTATTTAGCTGACTCCTTAATAAAAAATGGATATAAAGTTATTAAGGTTAGAAAAACTGTAAATACAATAGGTTTCTTTGGAGCTGCTTTTTGTTTATTTTTGGTTCCACTTCAAGAATCACATATATTCATTGTTATCTTGCTATGTATTACTAATTTATTTAGTGGAATAGGCGCTGGAGGCTTTGGTGTAAATCATGCAGATCTAAGCCCAAATCATACTGGTACGCTTTTTGGTATCGCTGGAAGTATTGGTATGATAGCGGCAATAATAAGCCCTTTAGTTGCAGGTTTTATTCTTGAACTTACAGGTTCATGGCCTTTAATATTTCATATATGTTCTGCTGTTTTAATTTTTGGCGGGACTTTTTATTTAATTTTTGCGAGCGCTACCAAACAGTTTAAATAATTTAAAAATTATTTTTTCACATAAATTTATCTATTGTTATAATGATGGATGGATACAAAATTAGAAATAGCAAAAAATTGGCTTCCTAGATACACTGGAATGCCATTAGAACGATTTGGTGAATATATTCTTATCACCAATTTTAAAGATTACGTAACTAAATTTTCAGAAAGGTTCTCTTCAGAAATTTATGGTGAAGGAAGAGCAATGCAAGCCTCAACCAATAGTGATGGCTTAACAATAATTAATTATGGTATTGGCTCTCCCAACGCTGCAACAATTATGGATTTATTAGTTGCTGTAGCTCCTAAAGGAGTTCTTTTCTTAGGTAAGTGTGGTGGTTTAAAGGACTCATCAGAGATTGGTAACTTTATTCTTCCAATTGGTGCCATTAGAGGCGATGGAACATCTAATGATTATTTTCCACCGGAGGTTCCTGCACTCCCATCATTTAAATTACATAAGTTTGTTTCAGATATTATCATTGAAAAAAATAGCGACTATAGAACGGGTGTAATTTTTACTACAAATAGAAGAGTGTGGGAGCACGATAAACGTTTTCTTAAGAGGTTAAAAAAGACTACTGCTATTGGTGTTGACATGGAGACAGCGACTGTTTTTTCTGTTGGGCACTATAACGAGATAGCAAGAGGAGCTTTATTACTAGTATCTGATGTGCCTTTAACTCCAGAGGGAGTTAAAACAGAAACCTCTGATAAAGAAGTCACTCAAAAGTGGGTAGATCTCCATTTAGAAATTGGTATAAAAGCAATGACAGATATAGGCCAAAGCGGCGAAGAAATAAAACATTTTAAATACTGATAATTATTGAATTAGTGACTGGAAATAGTTAAATATTTCTTGCTGCTTCCGGTCTCTTGCAGTTGTCCATTCTTTGGTAGAGTCCATGTTTAGAATATTTTTATTTTTATCAAAAACAAGAACTCTAGGAACACCTTCTTCTTTTGGTATATTGAAGTAACTAATTAGATTCATATTCTTATCATATCTACCAACATCTATATGCATGATTCTATAGTAGCTATCCATATATTTTTTTATAGTTGGAAGTTGAAGAGTTCCATCCAGTATTCTGCAATCAGGACACCAGTTTCCGCCAAATATAATTATAGGTTGCTTTGATTTTTTGATAGTATTGTTTAAAAATTCTTCAACATCATTCTCAGAGTATATTTCTCCATTGTAAGGAAGGGGTAATGGCATCTCCAAGACTTCATTGGAGGGTATGTTTATATTATTAGCAGTCATGGTTAATGGAAAAATAATGATATAAAAAAAAGAACAATATTTAATTATATTTAAAATCATATAAAGCATATTACAATATTAAAAGATAATGGAGAATTAAAATGTTATGGATTGTTAGATTATATTTATTTTTGATGGGTTTAATTTATCTTGCCATTGGTGTTTGGGCAATTTTTGATTCACTATTTGACTCATTGCCGTCATTCATGGAGGCTGTTGGACTAAGTGTAACCTCTGAAATTGGTTATTCAGAGATTGCAGGATTATATGGGGGACTTAATATATGTATAGGTTTCATGTGCTTACTTGGTCTTTTTAAAGAGGAAGTAGGGGTATTTTCAATTCAATTTCTAACTTTCTTAACAGGATCGATAGCATCAGGAAGAGTGATATATTCTTTCATTCCAGCCACCCCAAGTTTCTTTAATACTTTTTTTATATTTGAGATAATTGCATGCCTTTTAGGGCTATGGTTTTTAAGATCTTTTAAAAAATTAGATCAAGTTGCTTAAATTTAAGATATAGGCCAAATAGCCTAAAAGAAAAGTAAATCCAACAAACCTTATAAATTTAAGATTTACTTTTGAAGAAGAATAACCCCAAGCAATTAAAACAAATAAAACTGACACTATTGCCAAAATTAAAAAATCTCTTGAGAGGATGCTTGCCTCAAAAGTTGTGTCTGAAAATATTCCAATAATTGGAACAACCAAAGCAATGTTCATTACATTTGAGCCAATAACATTCCCAATTACCATGTCATTCTTCTTCTTAATTATTGCTGAAATAGTTGCAGCCAGCTCTGGCAAGCTAGTCCCAATAGCAATTATTGTTAGACCTATTATCACTTGAGGTACCTTTAGTATGACTGCTATTTTTTCTGCATTAACCACAGCATAGTTAGAGCCAATAATTAATGCTAGAAGCCCAATAACCAAAAATATTATTGTCTTTATAGTATTTATCTCTAAATGATGCTCTTCATTGTTATTAGTATCTGGGGTTCTAAAAACATAAGTTATATACATAAAAGCAGCAAAGAGAAATAGAAATTCTATACTTTCACCTTTAGTAATTTTTAAATCAAGAAGACCAAGGCCCAAAATAATTACACCGAGAATAAATGGTAAAAATTGAATAGGGTTTGTTTTAGCAGGTCTAATCGAGATTCCTATACACGATACCCCAAAAATCAGAGCAATATTTGATATATTGGATCCAAGAACAGTTCCCATAGCAATAGCTTCAGTTCTATTTAATACTGATGAAATGCCTACAAATATTTCTGGAGCTGAAGTTCCAAGTGCAACTATAGTTAACCCAATTGTTAGCTCACTTAGGCCAAACTTTTTTGCAATCAATGAAGCATTATCAACAAATTTGTCAGCCCCCCAGACAAGAACTGCCAAAGCAACAAACAAACCAAAAAGATTATAAAGAATCATCACTCATTCTAACATTTATATACTGATATATTATGCTCATTAATAAACGTATTTAGAAACATTATTAAAGCCAATATTTCAAACTATTCAATATATAATAATGCTCTAAGTTAAAGGGAGACTATTATGGAAATAAGTAATTTATTTAGTGTTAAAAATAAGGTTGCAGTTGTTACAGGTGGTTCTAGAGGCATTGGAGAGATGATTACTGCTGGATTTTTAGCAAATGGTGCAAAAGTGTATATTACCGCAAGAAAAGCTCCTGCACTTATTGAAAAAGCTAAAGAGTTATCTGAGAAGTATGATGCAGAATGTATAGCTTTTCCTTGTGATCTAAGCACTATGGAGGGTATAGATTCGCTTGTAAGTCTGATAGCAGAAAAAGAAGAAGGAATAGATTATCTTGTTAACAATGCTGGTGCTGCATGGGGAGAGCCTTTTGAGAGTTTTTCAGAAAGTGGCTGGGACAAAGTCATGGATCTAAATGTAAAGAGTCTCTTTTTTCTAACTCAAAAAATGAAATCATTGCTTGTTGTGAGAGCATCACTAGAAGATCCATCTAGAGTTATCAATATTGGCTCCATTGATGGTCTAGATGTTCCTGCATTTCCAACTTTCTCTTACAGTGCATCTAAATCAGCCGTCCATCACTTGACAAGACATCTTGCATCGCAGCTTGTATCAGAAAATATTACAGTTAACGCTATTGCTCCTGGACCCTATCCAAGTGCAATGCTAGGCTCAGCAGTGAATTCAGATTATTCAGAAATTGAAAGAAGAAATCCAAGAAAAAGAATAGGTAGCCCTGAAGATGTTGCTGGCTTGACAATTTTCTTGTGTTCTAGAGCAGGGGCTTATGTTGTAGGTGAGACCATTGCTTCAGATGGAGGAATAGTTAAAACAGGTGGTCATAATTTAGGTTAAAAAAAATTCTTTTATTTTTTTGCTTCAACAAAAGCTTTGATTATTAGATCTTTCATCCAGATATGACCGCCGTCACCTTCATCACTCTTATGCCATATTAAGAAATACTCCATAGAAGGAATTTCTGCAGGTATTTCAATAAAAGGAAGGTCATGTGCTTTTGCAAAGCTTCTTGTTGCGAATAGAACTAAATCAGTTGATTTGATAATTGTTGGGGCAATTAAAAAATGTTGACATCTTAAGGCTACATTTCGACTGTGCCCAATTTTATCAAGCTCTACATCAATTAAATGTGAGCCGGTTCTTCGACTAGAAACATGTAAGTGCTTTTGGGCAAGAATATCATCAATTGATGGATTATTTATTTGAGACAATAGGTGATTTTCTCTATGAATTGCCACAAAGTCATCTTCAAATACCTTGTATGAATTTATTTCATCAGAAATAGGAATGATTGGATCTACAACAAAATCTAAATTATGGGTAGCTAAAGCATGAACTTGATCACTTCTTTTGTATGAATAACTTCCAACAGAAATATATTTTGCATGTTGATCAATTTCTTTCATAATAAAAGGCAAGACTCTTCCTTCAGAAATATCTCCTAGAGATAATTTAAAAGTTCTTGAGGTTTTATTTGCATCAAAGGTATCTGGTTCATTAACACTTTGCTGCATAAGGGTTAATGCGCTTTGAATATCATTTATAATATTTTCTGTTTTTTGTGTTGGAACCATTCCTGTACCAGTCCTAATAAAAAGATCGTCACCAAATTTTTCACGTAAACGTGATAACGCATTACTTACAGCGGGTTGAGTTATGCCAACAACTTCAGCAGCCTTTGTTAGACTTCCTTCAGTATAAATTGCATTTAATATAACAAATAGATTTAAATCAAAGGTACTTATTTTCATAGCTCTTAATTTATATGGTAGTAATGCAAAAGTGCGTATAGCTTTGGTTGGAACATAAAGCTATTATAGGAGTAATAGTAAATTGTATTATTCATCACACTTATAATGGTACCAAATATTAGTGTATATAGGGAGTTAAATTATAATGTTACCTAAATTACGACCAGAGGCTGAAGATCTTATATCAAGAGTAAAAGACTTTATTGAAAAAGAATGTGTTCCAGTTGAGCACACTTTTCATGAACAAATTCAAGATGGCGAGGATAGATGGAATTCGTATCCACCAATAATGAATGAGTTAAAAGATAAGGCAAAGTCACTTGGTTTATGGAATTTATTTTTACCTGAAAGTGAATTTGGTGCAGGTTTAACGAATTATGAATATGCTCATTTAGCAGAAGCTATGGGAACTTGTCATATTGCATCAGAAGCAATGAATTGTCAGGCTCCAGATACAGGAAATATGGAAGTTATTGCTAGATATGGTAATGAGGATCATCAAAAAGAATGGCTTCAACCGCTTCTTGATGGTGAGATAAGATCTGCTTTTGGAATGACAGAGCCTGGAGTTGCTTCCTCTGATGCCACAAATATGCAAGCATCTGCAGTCTTAGATGGAGATGAATACGTAATTAATGGTGAGAAATGGTGGACATCTGGCGCCGGAGACCCAAGATGTAAAATAATTATATTTATGGCCGTTACTAATCCTGATGCAGCTAAACATCAAAGACATTCTATGATGCTAGTACCTATGGAATCTGAAGGTATAGAAATCAAGCAAATGATGCATGTCTTTGGTTATGATGATGCACCTCACGGACATGCCCATATAAAATTTAATAATGTAAGAATACCAAAAGATAATCTCTTACTAGGTGAAGGGAGAGGGTTTGAGATTGCTCAAGGGCGTTTAGGTCCTGGAAGAATTCATCACTGTATGAGAACTATAGGAGTTGGAGAGAGAGCTATTGATTTAATGTGCAAGAGAGGCATTGATCCAACCAAGATGCCTTTTGGTAAAAATATAGCTAACTTAGGCGCTAATTTTGATTATATAGCTGAGTCAAGAATTGAATTAAATGCTGCCAGACTTTTAACACTTGATGCTGCTCATAAAATGGACACAGTAGGCAATAAAATTGCAGCTAGTGAAATTGCACAAATTAAAGTTTATGTTCCAAATGTAGTATTAAAGATAATTGATAGAGCTATTCAAATGCATGGAGGCGAGGGCGTTTCTCAGTTAACACCATTAGCATCTATGTATGCTCATATTAGAACATTAAGATTAGCTGATGGACCAGATGAAGTTCATAGAAGAGCAGTGGCCAGGCTTGAGCTTGGTAAACACATGGCCAAATAATTGTCCTCTAGTAATTTAATATTCTACGATACAGAAACGACTGGAATTCAAAAAGATTTCAGTCAAATACTTCAATGTGGCTCTATATTAACTGATCAATCATTAAATACATTAGCTGAACAAAATATTGGCTGCGCACCATTACCATGGGTCATTCCTCAGCCCATGGCTATGCTTACAAATAAAAAGATTGACCTTTATAATTCAAATACTTCCCACTATCAAATGATGAAAGACCTCCAACTACAATGGAAAAAATGGTCTGCAGAAAATCCTTCAATTTTTATTACATACAATGGACATGCCTTTGATGAAGAGTTGATAAGGAGACAGTTTTTTTGGAACTTGCTTGAACCCTACACAACCAATACTAATGGCAATGGCAGACTAGATCTCATGTTGATGATTCATAATATCGCTGCATTTTTTTCAGATGAGGTGTCTATACCTTTATTTGAAGGCGGACCAAGAATTAGTTATAAATTAGAACATTTAGCCAAAGAGCATGGAATTGATTCTGGCAATGCTCATGATGCAATTGCAGATTGCAACCTCATGATTGACCTGTGTAAAATTATTCAATCAAGATTACCAGAAGTATTTAAATCATTTATCAATATTTCTACTAAACCAGGAATAAAAGAACTACTTTACTCGGATGATTTCTTGGCTTTAGGTGAGATTCATAGTCGACATACATTCAAATACCCAGTTGTTATGTGCGGTAGCGATGCAAGCAGACCAAATGAAATTGTTTTTTTTGACTTGGGCTACAATGACCCTGAAGATATTTTAGATCTAGACTTTACCGAGATTAATAAACTAGTTCAATCAAAAGGGAGAGATGGACCTTTAAAAAAATATAAAATAAACAAAACTATACCTATTTGCTCTTACAAACTTTTAACAGATTCAAATGCTTTTGATATTGAATTTAGTGAATTACAGCGTAGGGCTGATATGGTTAGATCAAATAAAGACTTTCAATCTAAAGTATCACAAGCAATGGAAGATAGAATGATGGATTTTCCAGAATCTGAATATATTGAAGGAACAATATATTCTGGAGGATTCCCATCCTATAGAGATAAAGATTTGATGCAAGAATTTCACATGTCAGATGATTTAGATCATTTGGTAAAAATATCTAGAAATTTTGAAGATGATCGCTTAAGACTTTTTGCTGAAAGAATAATATGTAGCCGATATTCTTCAAATATTCCAGAAGATATTAGTAAAAGATATCAAGATTTAATAAACGAAAGAAATAGTCAAGAAGGCCCTTGGGGCTCTATAGAGAAATCCTTGATTCAAATAGATAAACTTTTAGGTGAAAAAAGTGATGAAGAGAGTCAAAAAATCCTTCAAGCTACAAAATTAAAAATTGAATCAATGAAACTTACTTAAAAAATTAAATGGAGAGCCTAAGCTCTCCATTTTTATTATCAGCAATTCTAATAGGGGGAGAGGAGTGCTGATAGTTCACATCTTATATATTTATAATCAATTATCAATATTAATTATAATATTTTTAAAACAATCGTATTAAGTCTATATGTATATCTTTTAGATATATAAGTGATCATTACCATTAGCTAAAATTTCTGTATAATGATTTGTTTTTTAGACCCGTAGCTCAGTTTTGGTTAGAGCGCCGCATTGACATTGCGGAGGTCGATGGTTCGAGTCCATTCGGGTCTACCAATACTAATTAGATTATAAACTTGATATATATTTATCTAACCTGTCTTTATTCATCACAAAAATTGATTTAGTTTTATTAGCAACCGATTTAATTTTTTCTAAATTATTTTTATTATTACCAACTTCAATAATACCAACCATGGCCATCATTGCATGAGGAGTGCATTGATAGGCATATATACCCTCAAGATCAAAGGTAACAGTGATATCTTTACTTAACTGACCATTCCAACTCTTGGCACCCTCAGGAATCATTCCAACAATAGATGCAGAATTATGTGCTGCATCAGTTGCTATAAATGTTACTGAGTCACCTGGTAAAATTTTTAAAACGGATGGCTCAAAAACCATATACCCCTCTGTTCCTTGATTGAGCATTTTAACTTCATAAGTTTCAGACTGGACAAACATATTAGTAGCCAAACATATACTAAGTAATATTTTTTTCATAAAACAGTTCCCGTAAAAATTATAAAAGTTGTTACTATTGCAAGAAATAGAAACCCCAAACATACAGATAGCATGAGAATCTTAAGTGGAGAGGGGTTAGATAATTGTTCTTCAGATCCAGCACCAATTAAAAGTTTAAAAATTTTAGTCAAAAAAGATTCCAGTAATTAGCATAGATGTCAGCATAAATGCTAATACAACAATCTGAATAACAGCTGGTATTACAACAAACATTACCAATGGATCAAATTTCATACCGATAAAATAATCATTTTGATTCCATTCAATAGCTTCTTCTTGTGTAGCTTCTCTTACTTGTAAGTTCAATTTATGCTCCTGGGTGTTGTAGATTCAACATCATTATATATATTTATAATGTTATATCAATATAATTTATAAATGATTTCAACTTTTTTATAATACTTGATAGAAATGTAGATATAATCAAAAAAAAACTTAAATCACAGGAGAGTTTTATGATCAATAAAAAAATATTTTTTTTATTGCCAATATTAACAATTTCATTTTTTATTCAAGCTGATAATAGATACTTTCCAGAAGGCGATTGGCATTCAACCACCCCTGAGAGTCAAGGTGTTCAGTCTGCCAAAGTAAATAAATTAATTGATCTATCTTTCAATGACAATGCAACACTTGGCGTTGTAATTATAAAAAATGGGAAGATTATTGGTGAAAAATATGCTGCAGACTATAATTTAAATTCGCATGGAACCTCTTGGTCAATGGCAAAAAGTTATTATGCTGCATTAATTGGAATATCAATTGAAAAAGGTGAAATTAATAGTTTAGATGATCCTGTTGGAAACTATTTAGAATATTATAATGATGACAGGTCATCCATTACGATCAGAGACCTTCTGAATATGTCTAGTGGCCTTGAGTTTCCAGAGCATGAGCATGAAAGAATGTTCTTCCAATCAGATCATTTAAATTATTCAAAAAATGTTGGAGTTGAAAAAGAAGCTGGTATTAAGTTTGAATATAACAATGCAAATTCAATGATTATTGGAGATGTTCTTTTTTCTGCAACTGGCATTAAAGCTGACAAACTTTTGTCAGAAAGAATACTAGATCCAATTGGCGCCACAGATTATAAATTATGGAAGGATGAAGCTGAAAACGTACTAACATATTGTTGTGTTGACATGTCTGCAAGAAATTATTCAAGGTTTGGCCTACTTTTTGCAAGAAATGGAAATTGGAAGGGTAAACAAATAATTCCGGAGTCATTTGTAGATGAAACATTTCAAGTTGTTTGGGATATAACTCCTCAATGGTGGACTGAGGCTAAAAGAGGATATTCTCTTCATTGGTGGGTTTCAAAATATGATGATGAGAGTAAAATTTTTAATACAAGTGGAAAATTTGGACAATTCACATTTGTTGATAGAGAAAATGATTTAATTTTTACTAGAATTACAAAATATAATAGAAAAGATCATGGTGATATTCAAAAATGGGGACCTTTAAAATATTTTAGATGGATGGGTGTTAGTCATGCAGTTAAAACTGCAAGAGCCTTGTTAGATTTAGGGGTAGTTTCAGAGGGTACAGATGTTGCAACTCCTGTAACAGACGAAGAGGGTGAATCTAAAGAATTTTATGAGCAATATGCTGAAATCATAGACGCCATGGCAGACTTAAATAGAAATTAGTCTTTTATTAATCTCTTTTTTTTAATGTAAGATTCTATATCTTTTTTCCATTCTTCAAGATAATAACCGTCATTACCATGTTTGTTGATGTAGCGTAAAAAAACTCTACCATCTTCATCTTGAAATCCAGGTTCGTAAGGTTTACCAGTGGCTTTATTAGGTCTCTTAAACTGATCTTCCAAAACTATTAAGTCCAAACAAATAAAATCATAGGTATGGAAACCGCTATAATTAATATATCCAACGGCAAACCCAATCTCCAATAATCTGTAAATTTGTAGTTTCCGGGACCCATAACAACCGTATTACATTGATGGCCTATTGGAGTTAAAAAAGCACAGCTTGCTCCAACAGCAACCACCATTAGGAATGGCTCTATAGCATATCCCAGCTCAAGGCCTATTCCTGCTGAAATTGGTGCCATTATAACTGCTGTAGCTGCATTGTTAATGATATCAGTTGTAGCCATGGTAATAATTAGTATTAAAAAAAGTAACCAGAATAAACTCATATCTGCTGCTAATAAAGATATATTTGATGAAATAACATCACTTAAACCAGTCGTTTGAAGAGCAGTTCCAATTGGTATCATAGCTGCCAGCATAATTATAATTGGCCAATCTATATCTCGATAAAAGTTGCTATCAATAATTTTAATTCTTGCAAAACCAAGGACACATAATAAAAAGGCTGCAGCAGTAGGAAGTATATTTAATGTAACAACAATAATTGAGACCATAAAAAATATAAGCCCTTTTAAAAGTCTGCTTCTTGATGGAATTGTTTGAAGCTCTCTTTGCATCAAGGGCATTAGGCCTAAATGCTTTATTTTATTTGTAACATCCTCTTCATCTAAATCTCTAACCCCTAATAATAAGACATCACCAGCCTTAAAGGTTTCTCTTGTAAGTCTAGTTCTGTATTTTGCACCTTTTCTCCACAGGCCGAGCAAATTGAGTTCTTCGTATGCGAGTTTTAAAAAAAACTCGTATTTTCTCCCTATTAACCTTGATCCTGGAGTTATCATTGCTTCAATTTCCTCCAAGTCATCATCATTAAAAGAGTGAAGCTCCTTTGGAATTGAGAAATCAAAAACATCAAGAATAGAGGATACTTCATCTGGTGGTGTTTTAATTACTAATATTTGACCTGCCTTTATTCTTAAATTATTTTTTACTTTCTTTACTCCTCCAGTTTCATTAACTATTCCAAGTACTTCTGTATCTTCACCTGCCTCTTTCTTAAAAGCAGATAAGGTCATGCCTATAGCAGAGCTTGACTCATTTACTTCAACCTCAAATAAGTAACCCTTTAAATCTATTAGCGAAGACCCAGTATTAGCATCATCTCTTAATTGAATAAATTTATTACCAATTATTGAGATAAATAAAATGCTTAAAACTGTTACAGAAAGTCCTACATATGAAAAATCAAAAAAATTAAACCCTGAATCAGAAATTGTAGATTTATATTCTGAAATAATAATATTTGGAGGTGTTCCAATGGTTGTATTCATGCCGCCTAAAATGCAAGCAAAAGCCAAAGGCATTAAGAACCTAGAGGGATGCCAATTCATTTTTTGACAAATATTAAGTGTAATTGGAAGAAGAATTGCAAGAGCGCCAATATTATTTATAAATGACGAAAGTATTGCTGCTATAAATAATAGACTAATTAAAAACTGAAACTTAGTAAAAGACTTGCCACCAATTACTTTTCCAACAAGCCCTGTCAGACCAGAATTTTTCAATCCTTGACTAATAATAAGAACCAAAGCTACTGTTATTACTGCTGGGTGAGCAAAACCATCAAAAGCTTGGTTAGCAGGAATCACACCTAGGATGATTAAAACTACCAAAGCACCTGCAGCAAGAGCGTCATATCTAAATTTACTCCAGATAAATAAACCCAACAAAGAAACAATTGTTATTGATAGCAAATGTTGATCAGTCATTATCTCTAACTAAGAAGATTGCGGCATACTTTCAACGTATAAAGATGAAGATGGAAAAGCAAACTCTGAATTATTATCTTTAACTATACCCATAATATTAAAGATTAAATTTTCTTTAATTAGGTTAAAATCTGCAAAACCAACAGGCTCAGAGTAGGCCACTATAAGAACGTCTATTGAGCTTGAACCAAGTTCTACAACTCTTACACATGGGTCTAAATCAGGATCAGAAGAAAAATCATCACTATCTAATATGTATTGTTTAATATCTGAACGAATCTTTTCAAGCTGTTCTACTGTTGTGGAGTAGATTAAATTAATTTTCCAATTAATTCTTCTATTTATCATTTCTCCATGATTAATAACTTTAACATCCGAAAGGTCTTTATTAGGAATAGTCATTGGGGCAGTATCAAATGTTCTTATTACAGTTGATCTGAAACCAATAGATTCGACAATGCCATGAAGCTGACCAACTACCTCAATTCGATCCCCAGGCTGAAATCTATGCTCACCAATAATTAAGATACCAGCAATCAAGTTTTTAAAGAAATCTTGCGCACCAAGTGCAACAGCTACTGAAAAAAGTCCCAATCCTGCTACCAAAGGTCCAATTTGAATACCAAAAATATCTAGAATAATTGCTATACCAACTACCCATACCAGGAATCTTGAAGCTCTTTCTAGCCACATTTGCATTGATGCTGTTAACCATGAGCTTGTTGATAGAGCTTCAAAAATAGGCTTAACACTGTTAGCTAAAGCGCTAAAAATTGTATATACAACAAAGGCTTTAACGATGTTAGTTGCAATATCTCCAGCAACACCTGAAATAGGCAGTATTAATGTGCAAATATATAATGCTATAGTTACAGGTACTAAACCAATCGGTTTCTTTAGAGCATTTAGAATCTCATCATCTATTTTTGATTCTGTCTTCGCTGCTAGACGACTCAAGGAACTTAGGATTATTGAGATAATGAAGCCTCTAAATAAAAAAGCTAAAAGAATTACTCCCAAAGAGGAGATAATTGCCCCGAGATTAATTCCAAGAAAACCTCTTGACCAAACATCACTAACTAATAATATAAAATTTTCCATTTTTTCTTATGGTTATGTTTCTAATAGACTTATTTTATAAGTATTTAAAGCAATTAAGCAAAATAAGTTACTTCTTTAACTTATCCTTAACAAAATAAGGTATATAAATTACGTAGAAGATTAAAATTGCCAAAGGAGTTGTAATCAAAAGATGAAAGGGTGGCTCAGGAAATGCATCCATTAGACTTGCACCAGCAGGTTTTTGCATTAAGTACCAATAATTTGCCGGCTCGCCTAATAAATAATTTATAAGATAGACTATGGGAAGAAGAATAAATGCAGTTATTAATGATACTGTAATGATATCTCTGGCATAAGGCCTATTATTAAGCACAATAGTTGCATAGATAATTCCAAGAATTATCATTCCATGTCCAATCATAAAAAAAGCATAATCTAAATCTAAAAAAGCTATATCAGGAGTTATTATGGCCATCGTTGCTCCACCTAAGCCCCAGAAAAATGCACATTTATATAATATACTTGGCCCACCCAGAAGAAAGCATATTAGAAAGATTTCAGATAAATCACACATATGTAAAGGTAAAACCTCTCTCCAGTTATATGGATTAGCTAATATATATAAATCTTTATACGGAGAAATTATGACATGACAAAAAATAATAAATGCTATAACTTTTGTCATTAATGATTTTTGGGATTCAGTTTTAGTTCTATAAATCCGAGGAAGCATTATTGAAATAAGGGCAATTATAATAATTGTAACAATGTGAGTTGTGCCAAATAATATAAACGGATTTGCATTCATGAGATTTTTCCCAATAGTCAATTAGAATTCTATTATAAGTACTTTTTGTTAATTTTAAAAAAACCTTAATGAAATAAATTTTTTTAGTACCTATCTAAAATATCTAAAACCATATTTTCTGTTAATATCGCAGGGAGTATTTCAGGCTCATTCATACCTTGCTTCCAAAAAATATAAAGGGGAACACCGCTTCTTTCATATTTATTAAGAACTTTTAAAATATTTTCATCTCTGTTAGTCCAGTCAGCAACAATATATTCAATATTATTATCTTTTAAATATTCTTTAACGCTTGGTCTTGATAATGCAACCTTATCATTAGCCTGACAGGTGATACACCAAGCAGCTGTAAAATTAATTAAATAAGATTGACCGCGAGATCTAAGTTCATTTTCTATGTTGAGATTCCATGATGATTCAATCTTATCAGCATTTCTAGTTTGGTCATCAAGATTTAAAAATTGATTTATTTGACTTGCAAGAATTAATATTAAACATATAGACAGAAAAATTTTAAGATAATTTTTTATAATTTTTGTATGAAACCACACTATAAAACTAATTAATAAAATTGAGATTAATAAATTAACTAAGGCGTCTACAGATGTTTGCAGACTAAATACCCACAAAAGCCACAATGCTGTAGCAAACATCGGAAATGCAAAAAATTCCTTTAATGTTTCCATCCACTTACCAGGTTTTGGAAGAGATGATAATAAATTAGGTTTAAATGAAATGAGAAGATAGGGAAATGCAAATCCCAAACCCAGCGATAGGAATATTGGTAATGTTATTAATGAAGGTTGTATTAGAGCATAACCAATAGCCGCACCCATGAAAGGGGCAGTGCATGGAGATGCTACTATTACAGCCAAAACTCCAGTAGCAAATGAGCTTGAGTAGTTATTGCCGTTAGATCCAATAGAACCTAGTCTTGTTAGTGATGAACCTAAGTTAATATCCATCAAGAGAACCAGCCCTATTAAAAACATTAAAATACTCAATGTTCCAACTATTATTGGTGATTGAAGTTGAAATCCCCAGCCAACAATCGAACCACTTTCCTTGAGAGCCTATTAGTAGTAATGCAATTATTAGAAAAGAGGCAATAACTCCTAGAGAAAATATCATTGAATGTGCTCTTATTTTAAATGTAGAATCTCCACTAATAGAGATGAAGCTAAGAACTTTTAAAGAAATTATTGGAAACACACAAGGCATTAAATTTAAAATCAGGCCTCCAATAAATGCAAAAATTAATGCTTGAATTACTGTAATTGATTTATTTGAAATATTTTCAATTGTTATTTCAGAATCAACTAAATAACTTTCATCATTTATAACGATGACTCCATTAAGCTTTTCGTTATGTTTTGGATTATCTTCTGTGGAGATATTTAGAAGCCAGTTATTTTCTTCTTTCAAAAAAGTTTGCTTATCTGCATGTAAAACAATATCTTTTTGATCTGCAAAAAAATACACGCTTTCAATTTTATTATTAGAAGAAAATCTTAACTCAAGATTATTATCTGTTTGCTTAGCTAAAACAGGAAGAGTTACATTAGGAACCTTATTTATCCACTCAAGGAGTTCATTGTCAAAAGTGATCGACTTAAAATTTGTATTGATAAAGGCTTTTTCTGGCACACATATGTCGTCACAAATTAAAAAATTTATATCTGCACTAATTTGATCTAATTCATCGTAGTTTTCATAACTAATTTTAAATGGGAAGATAACAAAATCTTTATAGCCATATGTCATTAAAGGTGCATATGGTATTAATTTTGGTGTCGGCCAATAAATATCACTAATTGTCATACCATCTGGCAGAGTCCATGATACTTCGATAGGTCCTCCAGAATCACCAGGATTTTTCCAATAGGTATGCCAATTTTTTTGCATATCCATTTTAATACCAACAAATATCTCATTGGTTTGAGATCCATTGTTCGAGAATTTAATTAACGAGACGTCCGCATGTCCAGTATTAACTGAATATGCAAGACTGCTTATAGAAAATAGTAATAGGGAAGCAATTAGCTTATATAATTTCATAATGACATATTACCCTAACTAAGAAGACAAGGGGTGCAATGCACCCCTTTGTATATTTTTTTAAGTTAAGATTCTTTTTGGTGTTTTAATCTCAATTGTTTTTGGTTTCTTTTCTTCAGGCACTATCTTTTCTAAATTAATAGTTAATAAACCATTAATAAGATCTGCACCCTGAACTATGACATCTGTTGCTATAGTAAATTGTTGCTTAAATGCTCTTTGAGCAATTCCTTGATAAACAACTTCATTTTTTTCATTCACAACTTCGGTATTTGGCCCATCATATTTAACTGACAAGACACCGTCCGCAAGCTCAATATTTATATCATTTTTTGTTAAACCAGCTACAGCAATCTCAATAGCAAAAAAGTTGCCATCTTTTCTTATATTGTATGGCGGGTAACTTGATGATCTATCAGAAGACTCTGAAAGTCTCTGCAATCTATCAAATAATGGTTCAAATCCCAACACACGAGTAGTAAAAAATGGATCTGTAAAGTTAAGTATCATAATAGTCCTCCTTTTAGCGACTAAAATTATGCATCCCGAAGGCATGCTTGTTAAAATACGGAGACCCTTATGGCATCTCCAAGTCTTAATTAGGGTTGTTTTTATATTTTTCAAGATGAGTTAACATAAATTTTTATGAACTATAAGAACTATTTCGTTATAATTTTGTCAAAGTCAATATGATTAAGTATTTTTTAAGTTTTTTATTTTTATTATCATTAGAGATAATTTCTGAAGAAATTACTTCTATAAATATTGGTGAAGAGTGGTTTCTTAGATTCAAGTAGCAATAAGTTATCACCAACGAATAGCAAGGTTTTATACTTTATGCCTAATGATGCATATCATACATATAGAGCAAGGCAATTTGGAGACTGGGATGTCTTTTCAATTGTTGATGATCGAAATATAGAAAGACTAAATAAGGGCGATGTTATACAAATAGTTGAACCATCTTTTAATGAAAAAATTTATAAAGTTAAATTGATGAATGGTTCTAGTAAAAACAAAGATTTTTTTATTATTACAGAGGATCTTATTAAATATTATAAGCCTCTAAAGGAGCAAAACAATGAGTAAAAATTTATTCGCAGTATTTTTTATACTTACTACTGTAGGTTGTGTCAATTATCAATATACCCCGGACGTTGTCAGTAGATCTGATGCTCAAAAACAACAGTATGTTGTTCTTGGAACAATTAAAGATATTACCTCTGTAACTATAGAAGGAGACAGAGAGGCTGGTGCTGCTGCAGGGGCATTGATAGGCGGTGTTGCTGGAAAGAATGTTACTGACTCTGAGACTGAATCAGATATTGCTTCTCTTGTTGGCGGACTTGTTGGGTCAGCAATAGGATCAGAGGTTGGATCTAAACTTACAAAAAAAGATGGGATTGAATTATTGATAGAGACAGATGCTGGAAAGTTAATTTCTATTATTCAAGAGGTAAGCTCATATAATTATTTTAAAGATCAAAAAGTAAGAATTATTAAAAGAAATGGTAAATCTCGAGTAGTACCATTTGATTAAATGAATGACGAATTTTTTGCAAGCGTTTATAACAAAGCTCTAGATATTATTTCAAGAAGAGAGCATTCAAAACATGAGCTAAAAAATAAGCTATTAAAAAAATTTGATATCCCAGACCTTATTGATGAGGTAATTACAAAACTCATTGAAAATAATCTCATTAATGACTCCCGTTATGCACAGATGTACGTGCTTGTCAGAAAAAGAAAGGGCTTTGGACCTAAGAAGATTGAATTTGAATTAATGTCTAGAGGGATAAATAGTTCAATTTCATCTTCTGCAATTGAAGAAGAGGGTGCATGGAAAGAAGCTGCCCAAAAGGCATTTAATAAAAAGTTTAAAAACGGTGCATCCCAAGACTTTAGAGAAAGAAATAAGCAAAAAAGTTTTTTACAAAATAGAGGCTTTACTTTTGAAGAAATTGACTCAGTTTTTAGTTAGCTCATGTTATGATTTATCGCTATGTCCTACGAGGTTTTAGCAAGAAAATATAGACCAACTAATTTCGATGAAGTTGTCGGGCAAGATCATATAATTCAAGCATTATCAAATAGTATTTTGCAGGATAGAATGCATCAAGCATTTATCTTTTCTGGCACTAGAGGTGTTGGCAAAACTACATTAGGAAGAATTTTAGCTAAATGTTTAAACTGCTTATCAGCTGATTCCCCTGTTTCAACTCCATGTAATAGTTGCTCAAATTGTGAGGAGATAAAACTTGGAAGATCTTTAGATTTTTATGAACAAGATGCAGCTTCTCAAAGAGGCATAGATGCAATGAAAGGTCTTCTGCAAACCGTTCCTCAATCTCCATCAAATGGACGTTTTAAAGTTTATCTTTTAGATGAAGCTCATATGTTAACTACCGAAAGCTTTAATGCTTTGCTTAAAAATCTTGAAGAACCACCAAAGCATGTGGTTTTTATTCTTGCTACCACCAATCCTGAAAAACTACCAAAAACTGTTCAATCAAGATGTCTACAACTAAATTTAAAAACTGTTGGAGGGGTCGTTCTCTCCAGTCATTTAAAAATGATCCTAGAGTCTGAAAAAATTAATTTTGATGATGAGAGTATTGAACTTATATCCGATGCTGCTTCTGGCTCTGTTAGAGATGCATTAACCCTTTTAGATCAAGCTATTGCTCATGGTAGTGGAGTATTAGAAGCTAAAAATGTAAAAAAGTTATTAGGAACCATAGATAATTCTCATTTAATATCAATGCTTCATTCCGTCATAGATGGTTCAGGGCAATCGGCGTTTGATGATCTTGCAAAGATCGAAGAGTTATCTCCTGAATATGAAATTATTTTAAAAAGTATAATTTCTATTTTACATAAAACTTCTCTAGAAAAGGTTTTACAGAATACAACTGATGAGAATATCAAAGGTCTGGCAATAAAAATTGATGATGAGTTTTGTCAACTTTTATATGAGATAGCTGTTAATTCATATTCAAAGTTTAATGTTCACCCTAATCCCAAGGAGGCACTAGAAATATGTATTTTAAGAATGTTAGCTTTTAACCCACTTCATAAGCTTGACGCGCAACCAAACAAACAAAACACAGAAAAAAAAAATTTAAAAACTGATCACCCGCTTAAAATTACCCAAGAAAATTTTTCTAAAAAAATTAATACTAACGCAATATCTGACGATAAAAAGCAGGAGACAAAAGTAATAGAAACTATTATTAATAACGATCCTTCAAAAAAAGTAGCTATCACAAGCAATGATCAATGGATTCAAGTTTTTAACTCTTTAGAATTAAGCCCATTTGCTAGAAATTATTTTGGCTATTTAGAGTTTGAATCTTTTAATGATCTGTCTTTAGTTTTGATTGGTTTAAATGAAGAAAATAAAATACCAGAAAATGTACATATGGAATTTAAGTCTGCTTGTGAAGAGTATTTTAAAAAAACTATTTCAATTGAAGTCAGGCATGGTATTGCTTCAAAATCCCCTATTCATGTTAAAGAGAAGCAGGAATCTGATAGACAATCAAAAGCTGAGAAAGATATATTATCAGATCCATCTATTCAAAAGTTCTTAGATAAATTTGATGGTAATATTAAAGACGGATCAATTAAACCTATAAATTAATATGCATCAAGACCTCCTAAATGATCTAATTAATGCTTTAACAATTCTCCCGGGGGTTGGGAAAAAGTCAGCTCAAAGAATGGCATTATATTTACTTGATAGAAACAAGGATGGAGCAAGTGTTCTTGCAAATACTATGTTAGAAGCATTAAAGAATATTAGTAGGTGTTCAAGGTGTAGAATGCTCACCTCTAATATTTTATGCAAAGTTTGCTCAGATACATCTAGGGATAATACAAGCATATGTGTTGTTGAAAGTCCGTCTGATATTTTAGCTATTGAGTCTACAGGAGGTTATAGAGGTAAATATTTTGTTCTTCTTGGACGGCTTTCACCTATAGAAGGGAGTAAGTCCAGAAGATCTTGGTATTAATGATTTTTTAAAACTTATTAAACTTGAAAATATTGAAGAAGTGATTTTAGCAACTAGCTCTACTGTTGAGGGCGATGCTACTGCAATTTATATTAATGATCATATAAAGGATATAAAAGTATCTAGGATTTCATATGGAATTCCTATTGGTGGAGAGTTAGAGTATGTTGATGGAAATACTATCGCAAGAGCAATTCAAGGGAGAACAGAAATAAATGTCGATTAAATCAGATAAATGGATATCAGAGATGTCTAAGAATAAAAAAATGATAGAGCCTTTTTCAGAGAATCAGGTTCGAATAGATGAAAAGGGAGACAAGCTTATTTCTTATGGTGTTTCAAGTTATGGTTATGATGTTAGATGCTCAAATGAATTCAAGGTATTTACTAATATTCATTCAGCAATAGTTGATCCTAAATCTTTTGATGAGAAGAGTTTTGTGGATATAGAATCTGATATATGCATTATTCCTCCTAACTCATTCGCTCTTGCCAGAACTATTGAGTATTTCAGAATTCCAAGAAATGTTTTAACAATATGTCTTGGTAAATCTACATACGCTAGATGCGGAATAATAGTTAATGTCACACCTCTTGAGCCTGAATGGGAAGGTCATGTGACACTAGAATTTTCAAATACAACCAATCTTCCAGCTAAAATATATGCTGGTGAAGGTGTTGCTCAAATGCTGTTCTTTGAGTCTGATGAAGAATGTGAAACAAGTTATAAAGATAGAGGTGGGAAGTATCAAGGGCAAACAGGAGTAACCTTACCCAAGACTTAATATATCTAGCAGCTCAAGTTTCTGATTTCTTTCAGGCCCTGTGTCTATTATCTTAAGAAACATATAATCAAGATCTGGGATTAGATAATATAAAGTTTCTCTATTTTCTTTTTCTCTAAACCTCTTTAAGACAACACATTCGTAGTTGTTCCCACTTAAAACACATGATTCATTTCTTATTATTTTATAAAAATTGTCCTGTATCTCTCCATTCTTTACTTCTAACAATTTTAATGAAAATTCATTCATTCCTTGAAGTAGATTTAATCTAATTTGAATTTGAGCACTTAAAGGATCAACAGACTCAATATCTGCATTTAGAGGTACATTCCATGAGTCTCTTCCAATGGAACTAAGAGTTTGATTTTCATAATTGTAGATTATCTCTTGATCTCTATTTACAAATTTAGGCTTAACTTTAATGATGTAGTCTTTGGAAATGATTTTAGAGTTTTTTATAAAAAACCTAGATTCAAAGCTCATAGATGCAAGAAGATTTTTAGCTTTAAAGCCTAAGCTATAGCCATTATCATTCTTAGAAAACTTTCTTATACCTTCAATATTAATCTCATCTGATTCAAAAGAATATCTTGCTTCATAGTCAGACACTTCAATTGCATTGATTCCAAAGCTAACAACGAAAATTAAAAGTAATTTATATTTCATATTTATTGTAAATAATACAGTCTTTGGTTTTTATATTTTTAAATTTTACTTGATTTGAATTTAGTGAAATTTTATCTTCGCATATGTATTTAATAATTTCAGGATACATTAAATGTTCTATTTTATGAATTCTATCTACTAGAGAGTTAATATCATCAAATGTTTTTGTTTTAATTTCTCCTTGTGCAATAAGTGGACCGCAATCTAACTCTGAAGAAACATAATGAATTGAAACACCATGAATAATATCTCTATTTTTAATAACTTCTTGATGGGTATGTAACCCTGGATATTTCGGTAACAGAGAAGGGTGAATATTAATAATTTTTCCAACAAATTTATTGGTTAATTTTTCTGTAAGGATTCTCATAAAGCCTGCCAGAACTATTAAATCAGGATTTAATTTATCTAAAACCCTTATTAATTTATTATCAAACTCATCTCTCGATAAATAGTCCTTATGATTAATTACAATACTATCAATATTTGCAGAAGTTGCTCTTTGCAGAGCATAAGCGTCTGGATTGTTGCTTATAACGCATTTAATCTGAGCATTTATATATTTTATCTTGCAATTATCAATAATGGCTTGAAGATTGCTGCCACTACCTGAAACTAAAACAACAATATTTTTCATCAAATTAAGTAAAAACTATTGAATTATTAGCATCCTTATCTATAACATTCCCGATAATAAAAGATTTAAAATTATGTTTACTAATTTCTTTTATTAGTGGTCCAGAATCCCTTTCTCTAACTATTAAAACCATACCAATGCCGCAGTTAAAAATTCTATACATATCAAGATTTTTTAGATTACCATTAGTTTTAAGCCATTTAAAAATTTCAGGCATATGCCATGAATTAGTATCAATATTTACAGCAAGGTTTTTTGGAATTGATCTTGGTATATTTTCTGTTAAACCACCTCCAGTAATATGTGCCATGCCATGTATAGTAAATTTTTCAAGAAGTCCCATGATCAAATTGGGGTAAAGGTGAGTTGGTTTTAGTGCAAGATCTACTAAATGATTGTATTCATCATTGTTTAATTTAGATTCTTTGATTATTTTTCTTATAAGCGAAAAACCATTCGAGTGGGGTCCACTAGATTCAATTCCAATTAAAACATCATTTTTTTTAATAGTTTTGTTGTTTATAACTTTATCTTCATCAACACACCCAACAGAAAACCCGGCAAGATCAAAGTTTTTTCCTACATAGTGGCCAGGCATCTCCGCAGTCTCACCTCCAAGCAACGCACAACTTGAATCTCTACATGCCTTGGCTATACTTTTAATTACTCTAGATGCTTCATTAATTTCTAATTTTGATGAGGCAAAATAATCTAGAAAAAATAATGGCTTAGCGCCACAAACAATCAAGTCATTAACACACATTCCTACAAGATCTTGTCCTATATTATCAAGTTTATTTGATTCTTGTGCGAGCGCTACTTTAGTTCCTACGCCATCTGTACATGCAACTAATATGGGATTTTTGTACCCTTTATCGAGTTTAAACATTCCAGCAAATCCGCCAATATTTCCTAACACATTTTGATTGTGTGAAGAGGCAACATCTTCCTTAATAAGATCAACAAGTTCGTTGCCTGCACCAATATCAACACCGGCAGATTTATAAGGATCATTTTCTATAATTTCTTTTGTCATTTAGAATACTCATTGTGAAAGAAATGCATAACAATTTTATTAAACATTTTATAGTAGGTCTTATTATCTTTTCTAATCAGTCTTATGGAAAGGAATTTAACGAACTTTTTACTATATATGAGCCTATTGAAAATTCTTCTAGCATAGAATCTTCTATCAATATCTCATTCAACAATCTTGTTTTTAGAGTTAGTGGCTCAAATTCACCATCGAATATATGGAAGATTATAAACTCTGGCTCTTTTAGAAAAGATTTTATTACCAGTTATTCTATTAAAAATTATGATAATAAAAGTTTCTTGGAGGTAAAATTTAACCAAGATAAGGTAATTTCAAAGTTTAAAGAGCTATCCATACCAATCATTAGTCACTCAAGGCCTATGATATTTTTTTTAATTGAAATAGAGTCAGGTACAGAAACATCTTATTTTGTCTCTCGAGAATCTAAAAATGCTCTAGACAATATATTTATAAACACACTTGATAGGCTCTCAAACCAAAGAGGTATTTTTTTAGAGATGCCAATTTTTGATTTAGAAGACCAAAGAACATTATCAGATTTCAATATCCTATCTTCTCCTAAAGAGTACCTAATTTCTAAATATGATTTTGACCATCTTGTAGACATAAAACTAATAAATACAGGGTTTAACGAGTGGTCTTTTTCTGGTGATATAAATACTGTTATTTCAAGTGAGTTTTATAAAAAAGATATTGAAACTATTTTTTTAGAACATATCGAATCTATTATCTCTGACGCTTTCAAAGATTTGATAATAGACACTTCCAATATTTTTTTTACTAAAATTGACGTGAAGGGCATAACTTCATATGAAGATTATAAAATTTCTAAAGATAAATTATTAAAATTAATAGGTATATCTGATCTAGAGATTCTTAGCTTTAAAAATAATATAATTGAGTATCAAGCTACCATCATTGGTGATATGGATTCTCTCCAAAGAGATATTCAAAATAATAGTTTTTTTGATATTGATACTTTTAAAAAATCAGAGACACTAAATTTAGTTTATGTAAAATGAGTAAATATTTTATCTTTATACCAAATCTTTTATCAATAGTAAGAATAGGGCTTGTTTACCCAATTTTAAATAATATTTTAATGAGCAACTTCTTAATTAGTCTTGGATATTTCCTAATTGCTTCTTTGACTGATGCATTGGATGGGTTTCTTGCAAGACGAATGAATTGGCAAACCTATCTAGGCACCATATTAGATCCTGTAGCTGATAAGCTTTTATTATCCGGAACTATACTTTTTCTATGGCTTAACTCATATATTCCTTCATATATATTTGTGATTTTTATTGGAAGAGATCTGGCAATTCTTTTGGGAGCTGCTGTTCATATGACTTTAATAGAATCTGAAACACCGCTTCCAAATATTTTAGGAAAGCTTACTACAGGGCTTCAAATAGCATATATTGTTATTGTTTTTATATTTGAGATCTTTAACGTTGCTGCTTCTATGTTACTACTTGATATTTTTATCATAATAGTTACCTTGCTTAGTCTTTTTGTGTATGCGCGAAACTGGTTCACAAGTATAAATGAATACCATAATGAATAATCCAAAACAGCTTACCTTCCCATGGAATAAAGAAAATAAGTCCTCCTTTAAGGGTTTTTACCCAACCGAATCAAACAAACAATTACTACACTTGCTTCAAGATGCAGATTTTGCTGATGATCTATTAATTTTTGGACCCAAAGATTCAGGGAAAACATATTTACTTCAAGCCCTGTGTAATCGAACAAACAATAATGGAAAATCATCACTCTTTTTACCTATGAAACAAGCTATTAAACTAAGTACTGATATTCTTGATTCATTAGAGGAAATTGAATTGGTTTGTCTGGATGGAATTGATCATGTTATTGGAAATAAAGCATGGGAAACGGCGATGTTTAATCTTATCAATAGATCGCTAAACTCAAATAATAGATTAATTTTTACATCCTCTAAAAATATACATAATATTAATTTTAACTTAAATGATCTTGATTCAAGGCTTAGAAAAATTCAAAGTCACGAGCTTTACTCTCTTTCTGATGATGAAATTCTAAATGCTTTAAAGTATATAGCAGACCTTAGGTCTATAGAGTTAGGCAATAAAGAGGCTCAGTATTTGCTTACTTATGCAAATAGAAATATTTCTGATTTAGTTAAAATCCTTGAGAGCCTTGATCAGCTCTCAATGGAAATGAAAAGAAGAATTACAATACCATTAATTAAAGAAGTTATTTAATTTCGCAGTCAAAACAATAAGCTAAAATATTTTTTTTATTAGGATCTATTATTTTTAAGTGTTTTTCTAGAGTTGAATTTATTAATTTCAATCTTGGATCAATGTTAATTTTTATGTTTATATTTTCTAGTAATCCATTAATAAATAATTCAAATGGATCCAATGGTTTTTTATAAGTTTTAACTGAGAAATCTTCAATTTCTGCAAGTTTTGCAGCAGAATCTAAAGCATCTCCAAGATCACCAATTTTGTCTACAAGTCCCAACTCTAGTGCTTTATATCCAGACCAGATTCTTCCACCAGCAATTGGGAGTACATCCTCATATAACATATCCCTATTATCGGCAACTTTATTTACAAATTTAAAATAAATCCTATCAATACTTGATTGAATTAAATTGGTTATATTTTCAGGCATAGCCTCTCTTTCATCCCACTCACCAGCTTTAGTAGAACTGACGCCATCTACCTTTATGCCTGCCCAATCATAAATTCCATCTAAAGTTGGAACGATTCCATAAACTCCAATGGATCCTGTCAGAGTGTCTTCTTCAGCCCATATTTCATCAGAGTTCGTTGTCACCCAAACACCACCTGATGCAGCTATATCTCCCATAGAAGAAATAATAGGCCTGTCTGTTTCTTTGAATTCATTTAATGCATTAGTAATCAATTCACTTGCCCACACATCACCACCCGGACTATTAACCCTTAGAACCATTGCTTTAACATTTTTATCTTTTGTTGCTGATTGAATATTTTTTACGATAGTATCAGAACCAGCAATACCATATGCTGCTTCTCCAGTCATAATCGCACCTTCAACATTTATTACTGCTATTTTATTTTCTGAAGTCTCTTCATCATTCTCAATAGTTGATAGATAGTCATATATTGAGATACTATCTGGAAAAGAATATTTATCATTATCTTTATTTGGATACTCTTCAAACATCCAAGCTTTTATTCCTTCTCTTGTAACCACCATATCAACCAAACCAAGCTCAAGTGCTACTTGAGCAGCTTCAGGGTTATCTGTCATAAGGTCAATAGCAGTATCACCATATTGTTGAATAAAGCCATCTGGAAGCTTTCTTCCATCTTCCATCATGGCAGTCATCTTTTCCCACATAGGATTTGCAAATTCATTCCATGCTAATTTATCACTTTCTGACATAGAGTCTCTGGTATATGGTTCCGGTCCTGACTTAAAATCGCCTGCTGTAAAAACGTTATAATTTAACTTTAAGTTTTTATATAAGTCTTTGTAGTATTCTCTTTTTCTTGTAAAACCAAAGGCGCTGACTTGCCCATACTCATTAATAAGAACTTCATTAGCTTGAGAGCTTATTAAATAGGAAGCATTTCCATATTGTTCTGCGTATGCTATGACCCTTTTCCCACTATCTTTTAAATTTTTTACGGCTTCAGCTAATTTAAATGCTGATGCCCAATACATTCCAAGTTCAGATACATTTACATAAACTGCCGCAAGGTTTTCATCCTTTGCAGCATTGTTTAAAACATCTAATAAATCTTGCAACTCATGTTGGTCTAATGCATTTGCGTCATTAAGAATAGTATTTAGATCAAAACTACCACCAATGTTTACTTCAGAGTCAACAACAACGCCAATAGGCTTAAACCAAAGAATTTTATCTTTTGTATCTATCTCATCTTGGCTACTAAACATTGAGCCAACACCACCTAAAATGGAAAAAGTAATAACTATTAATACTAAAGCAGTAACTGAATTTACAATGACCTTTCTGGTTTTGGTAAGAAAGCCATCAGCTATAGCCCAAATTGATTTTTTTTCAGACATTATATGTTTCTCCAAATAAGTAACTGATGATAGTTTAGCTCGGATTAAATGTAAAGTAAGCTTTACATATTTTTACGTATATTTTTAGGAGCAAAGATAGAAAATATAAAAAATGAAACTATTAAAATTAGTTCAAGTAAATCAAATATATATGGAGTAATTCCAAATACTCGTAAGGATGCAGACATAAAGTAAATAAGAATTATAAAAGCAAAGCTTTGATATGCCTTGATTGAAAGCCTATTAGCAAAAGGTAAAAAGATTAAAAAAGGAAATGACCAAAAAATAAAAAAGAACATTTCAGTTCTGCCATCTATAACCGTTAGAAATTTAATGAAGATCAATAAAAAAATTAGAGTATTTGCACACACCCTTAAACTTTTATTATTCAGCATTAAATTTATTTATAAATTTAGCAATTCTAGAGCCGGTTAGTTTTGCAATTTCATATTCATGTGGAGTTAATTTGTTGGAATTATTAAAACTCTCTACATGGGAAGGGCCATAAGGGGTTCCTCCTGATTTAGTTTCATTTAGTTGTTTTATAGAATAAGGTGATCCTAGAATAATCATTCCATGATGAAGCATATAAGTTAATAAATTAAACTGAGTTATTTCTTGACCGCCATGCATTGATCCTGTTGATGTAAAAACAATACCTGGTATATTTTCAAGACTATTTGATGCCCATAAATCTCCTGTAGAATCCAGGAAATATTTCAAAGGTGAAGCCATTGAACCAAATCTTGTAGGAGAGCCTAAAGCAAGGCCGCTGCAGTTTATTAAATCATCTTTTGTGCAATATATCTCATCTTTTTCAGGTATTTCAGGCTCAACTTGTTCAGAAACCGATGAAACTTTAGGAACAGTTCTTATTTTTACATTTAAACTATGTTCTTCTGCTCCATCAGCTATAGCGTGGGCAATATTTCTTACAGAACCGCCCGCAGAATAAAAAAGAATTAATAAATATTTATTTTCCATATTAATTTTTTAGCCTATTATGTTGTCAATGAAAGCTAAAATTATACCCCTGTTATGCCTATTCATTTTATTTGGTTGCCAAAAAAATGATATTGAAATCTTCAACGGTAAAAATACATCAATAGAAAAGTTAAAAGGGAATTGGATTGTTGTTAATTATTGGGCAGATTGGTGCGCTCCATGTATTAAAGAGCTACCTGAATTATTTGAATTTGCACAAGAAAATACAGATACGCTTGTCTATGTTTTTAATTTTGACGAGCTTGATGCTGAGGACTTAGCTCCGGTAGCAAAAAAATTTAAAATTTCCTTACCCTCATTAATTTCTCATCCAAGAGAAATATGGGGTATTGAAACACCTCCAGCTGTTCCTGCAACATTCTTTATAAATCCAAAGGGTGAAGTGGTTAAATCCTTGTTTAGACCTCAAACAAAAGATAGTCTAAATTCCATCCTAGAATCCATTAAATAGAGACTCAAAATAATTTTCTTTTATTAATGACTCAGGATTGATTCTTTGTTTTGAAAGATATACTGACCAATGCAGGTGAGGGCCTGTTACTCTTCCTGTAGACCCAACCTCGCCTATGACGTGACCCTGATTAATAATCTCCCCTTTTTCTACATAAATTTTAGACATATGGCTATAAGATGACAATAAACCATTGCCATGATCAAGAATAAGATAGTTACCAGAGTAAAAAAAATCTCCAATTAAGATAACCCTTCCAGAAGAGGGCGCAATAATTGGAGTGCCTTCTGCTGCTGCAAGATCTAAAGCTAGATGGGGCGATCTAGGCTTCTCGTTTATATACCTTTGTTTACCATAGCGGCTTGAAATTATTCCATTAACTGGAGATATAAAATTTAAAGATGGCTGCAAATCTTCTGAGTATGTATTTAAAGATTGTTTGATTAATTGTGATTCTTTAAATACTCTTTCTGAATCACTCTTATTTAAATCAACCATCGATGTATTTTCAATAGTAATTCTTGATTCACCAAAATTTTTTTTATTAACTTTAATTGGAAGACAATATTTATTAATTACCAATACATCTTTTGTGAAAGGAGCAGGAAGAATTGCATACTTATTTCCTGCGAAATCAACAAAAAGTTCTCTTTGTGTTTGTATATTTGGACAATCATCTACTTTTATAGCAAATATTTCACCTGGATCTATGACAATTTCACTAAATAAACTGCAAGAGTATAAAAATAAAGAAAAAAGAAATAGATTTTTATGCATCCTTTTTGTTTTTAACCTCAATATCAAGAAAACCTTTATTGAGTCTTGCTGTCAGAATATCTCCAGATTCAACTTCAGATATAGACTTTATTGAACTTCCTGACTTATTTTGAATTATTGAATAACCCCTCTCAAGAATAGATAGCGGATTTAAAATATCTAGATTCTTTTCAAACTCTCTAAGCGCTGAAATATTTTTAGATACCTTTAATTTGATACCTCTTTTTATAAGTTCCTTCATATTATTTATCTTAGAATAATTTTCTTGTATTAAAGCTGCTGGACTTTTTTCTCTAAACTTTGAAATAGCCAGGTTGAATCTTTGCTTATTATTAGAATAATTTAATTTCATATTTTGTTTAAGCTTTAACTCATAATTATCAACTTTTTGACTCTGTTCTCTTAAAATGAGTAACGGATTTTTAATATTCCCTTTTAAAAATTGAATTTTTTGAAATTTATCTTTTAAAGATATTCTTATATATCTATGTAGGTTATTCTGAATCTCAGATAACTTATCAAATACTTGAAAGCTAAACTCTGTAACTATCTCGGCTGATGCTGTTGGGGTTGGAGCTCGCATATCTGATACAAAATCACAGATTGTAAAATCAATTTCGTGGCCAACTCCTGAAATAGTTGGTATTGGAAATAAAGCAATTTGCCTTGCAAGATCTTCATTATTAAAACACCATAAATCCTCTATTGATCCACCACCTCTGGCAATAATAACAACATCGATCGAGTTCTCTTGATTGTTTTCATTGAATTTTATAATTCTATCTAAAGCTTTGATTAAACTTCCAGCAGCTGTATCTCCTTGCACAACAGCAGGACTAAGAGATATCTGTGAAGAGGGCGCTCTTCTTTCTATAGTGCTCAAAATATCCTGAAAAGCAGCAGTAGAGGCTGAAGTTATTACACCAATATGCTTAGGAGATTTAGGTAGCGATAGTTTTTTTGATAAATCAAATAAGCCTTCAGAATCTAATTTCTTTTTGAGTTGCTCAAATTGATGCATTAAATTTCCTGAGCCTGCCTGCTCAATTGATTTAACCATTAATTGATAACGACCAGTTGCAGGATAAAGACTTACTTGACCCCTTAAAATACATTTATCGCCATCCTCGGGTTTAAAATTAAGTTTAGTTGCTTGTGACCTCCACATTGCGCATCCAATAGCACCATCTTCATCTTTTAAAGTAAAATAAATATGCCCAGAACTTGGCCTTGACATATTAGATATTTCTCCAATTACAGAAATATTAGCAAATGCATCTTCTAGTAAATATTTAGCTGATCTGTTCAATTCTCCAACTGAGATAATTTCTTTATTCTGAACTACAATGTCTTTTTGCATTTTCAAATTATAACTTCATGATAAAGAATTTACAGGAAACAAATCATTTTCTAATGCTTGCAGCCGGTGGAATATTGATTGGTTTTGCTCCAATATTTGTTAAATGGAGTTATCTGTCACCTTCAGCAATTTCATTCTGGAGAATGTTTCTTGCTATACCCTTACTAGTTGCTTTCAATCTTTTGATAAATAAAAATTTTTTATTTAGAGTTAAAAATAAAAAAACAATTTTTTATACTGCAATTGCTTCATTAGCATTTACAACTGATTTATCGTTGTGGCACTTCAGCATGAACATTACCTCAGTATCAAATGCAACTATAATTGTTAACTCAGCACCAATTTTTGTAGCACTGTTAGCTTATTTATTTTTCAAAGAAAAACCTCAAAAGGGATTTGTCATATCTTTTTTTATAACTTTCATTGGAATCCTTGGCTTAATAATTTTCTCTAATAATTACGCTAATGGAAAAATATTAGGAGATATATTATGCATGGTTGCAGCTTCATGTTATGCGATATATTTATTAATAATATCTAAATTAGGCAAAGAAACCTCATTAAATATTATTTTTTATACAACTTTCTTTTGTTGTTTATTTTCAATAATACCAATGAGTTTTGAGTCTGGTATATTTTGGCCTCAAACGCATTTTGAGTGGATAAATTTAATCCTTTTAGCATTCTTGTGTCAGTTTGGAGGGCAATTTCTAATAACTTTTGGCATTGGCAAAATATCTGCTTCAAGCGGGTCCATTGGTCTGTTAATGCAACCACTAACTGCTACAGTTTTAGCAGCTTTAATTTTTTCAGAGGTTTTAAATTTAATACAAATAATATTTGTATTTATTACTCTTATTGGTATATATCTAGCAAGGCTTAGCATAGTAAAATAATTAAAATATATTTACTAAATATGTCTAAAAATTTAAAAGAAGTACTATTTTCAAATAAAGTCTACGCAAATAACTTTAATAAAAAAAGGAATCTAAAGGCACCGCCAATTAAAAAGTTTGCAATACTTACCTGCATGGATGCAAGGCTAGATCCTGCAAAATTTGCAGGTTTATCAGAAGGTGATGCGCATGTTATTAGAAATGCAGGAGGTAGGGTAAGTGATGATGTTATTCGATCTTTATTAATATCATATAAGTTACTTGGTACTAAAGAGTGGTTGATTATTCATCACACCGATTGTGGCATGGAAAAATTTTCTAACTCAGACATCGACAAAATATTTAATATTGATTCTAAAAATAAAATAGACTGGTTAACATTCAAAAACAATGAAAAAAGTATTCTTCAAGATATATTTATCCTAAAAAATCATCCTTTAGTACCAAAGTCTATTCATATTTATGGATATATATATGACTGTAAAACTGGAAATCTAATTGAGGTAGAAGAATCAGCAAAAGTCTAAGCAGAAAATCTTTAAAATCTCTATTAATTAAATATTAAAATTTCTTTTGTATAGTTTCAATTAATCAATATAATACCACTCGTGGGTGATTAGCTCAGTTTGGTAGAGCATCTCGTTTACACCGAGAGGGTCGGCAGTTCGATCCTGTCATCACCCACCAATAATTAATAGTTGAATTATTATTTTTTAAATATATTATTCGAATATTAATAAGTGGTCCGGTAGTTAAACGGTTATAATTCCGCCCTGTCACGGCGGCGTTCGGGGTTCGATTCCCCGTCGGACCGCCACTTAATTATGAATACAGTTATATTAAGCCTACTCATATTATGTTACTCATTGGTTCTAGGCATAATATTTGCCCAAGTATTGCTGACAGCTCCGGTAGTTTTTAAGGTCCTAGACAATCAAAATGCCTCAAATTTTTTAAGAAAAATTTTTCCAAGATACTATCTTTTATTACTATTAATCACCTTAATAGCGCTGCTTATTTCATACTTATTTTTTCAACAAACCGATGTTTATTTTGCAATAACTGCGGTATGTTTTTCATTTCTTGGTTATATCATTATTCCATTAACAAATGCTGCTAGAGATAGAGGCTGGGAAAGATTATTTAAATTTTTTCATAACTTAAGTGTTTTTAATACTTTGGTAATTTTAGTTATATCTATAACACAGATTGTTAGGGTCACATACTTATAAAAACTCTATAAGCCTTGAATTTTTATTATTAATTACTACAAATAGGTAAAGAGAGGAACATTAACTATGGCTAAAACTAAAACTAAAATCTTTCAGACAGAGACTAAACAACTTTTAAAATTAATGATTCATTCTCTTTACTCAAATAAAGAGATTTTTATAAGAGAGCTTGTTTCGAATGCATCAGATGCTATTGATAAGTTAAGGTTTAAATCTGTTGAAGATAAATCTATTTCAAAATATACCAAAGATTTAAAAATAGACGTTAAAATTTTAAAAGATGAAAATAAAATTATTATTTCTGATAATGGCATAGGTATGACAGAGGAAGAGGTTGTTGCTAATATTGGAACAATAGCAAGATCAGGCACTGCATCATTTTTGAACAATATAACAGGTGATAAGAAAAAAGATTCCAATCTTATAGGTCAGTTTGGAGTTGGTTTCTATTCAGTATTTATGGTTGCAGACAAAGTTGAGGTCATATCTAAATCAGTTTATGAAGAGTCTGATAAAGCCACCTTATGGGAAAGCAATGGCGAAGAAAAATATAAACTAAAAGAAGTTATAAAAGAAAATAATGGAACCGATATCATCATATATCTTAATGATGAGAACAAGGAATTTGCTGAAGAAGGTAGGATAAGATTTTTATTGGAAAAGTATTCTCAATATATAAACTTTCCGCTTAATTTAGTTAACTCTGATAATGATTCAACAAGAATCAATGATGCTGATGCCCTATGGTTAAAACCAAAAAGATCTATAAAAGAAGAAGAATATAAAGAATTCTATAAATTTATAACTTTCGATCAAGAAGATCCTCTGCTGTGGGTTCACAATAAGGTTGAGGGTAAGAATGAATATACTAATCTTTTATACATACCCTCAAAGCCTCCATTTGATCTCTGGAACAGAGAATCGCCAAGAGGAGTTAAGCTATACATTCAAAGAGTTTTTATCATGGACGATGCATCCAACTTTTTACCTTTGTACCTAAGATTTGTTAGAGGGATTATAGATACAAGCGATTTACCATTAAATGTTTCTAGAGAAATCCTTCAAGAGCATCAATTGGTTGATAGTATCAAAAAAGCTGCAACCAAAAGAATGCTAGATTCATTAACTGAGCTAAAGAAAAACTCTTTTGAAAAGTACAAAGAATTTTGGGATGAATATGGCTTGGTTTTAAAAGAAGGGCCAGCTGAAGATCATGAAAATAAAGAAATTATTGCAAGCTTAATGCTTTTTGCATCCACTTACTCAAATGGAAATTCAGTCAATCAAACTTTAGATGATTATGTTGAAAGAATGAGTGAAGACCAAGATAAAATTTATTTCTGTGTTGCTGATACTTATGAGGCAGCTGTTAACTCTCCTCATATTGAAGGCCTTAAGTCAAAGGGTATTGAAGTCATACTTCTTACAGATAGAATTGATGAATGGCTTATGGCTGGCCTAATGGAATTCAAGGGTAAAGAGCTTGTGAATGCAGCCAAAGAGTATGTTGAAAACGAGGTCTCAAAGAAAAAAGTATCCGAAGATGATCAAGAAATAATTGTGAAAATAAAAAAACATCTTGATAAAAAAGTTTCTGATGTTGTTATTAGTTCTCGCTTAACAGATTCTGCAACTTGTATTGTTCTTCCAAAACATGAGCCAGGAGCTCAGCTTAGAAAAATTTTAGAAGCTTCAGGTCAAAGTCTTGGCTCATCTAATCCAATATTTGAAATTAACATCAAACACAAACTTGTAAAAAAACTTAAAGATATGAAAGGCAAACAATTTAACTCATACGTTGATTTTTTATATGATTATGCCGTTATTGCAGAAGGCGGCTCACCTCAAGATCCTTCAAAATACTTAAGACAACTAGATAAATATCTATCATAAAATGGATAATATAAAAAAAGTTGCAGTTCTCGGGGGAGGGAGCTTTGGAACTGTGCTTGCAAATATAGCTGCATCAAATGGTAATAACGTTGCTTTATGGGTTCGAGATTCTGAGCAAGCGCTTAGGATTAATTCAGAGGGAGCAAACTCCACCTATCATCCCGAGTTGAAGCTCTCATCAAATATCGCTGCTTCAGAAAATCTTGAAGATGTGATGAAAGATTCAGATATTTTATTAATCGCTACACCCAGTATCATTTTTGAAAATATCGTTCAAAGAATAGTACCTATGATTGAGCCTGGAGCTCATATTATTTCATGTACAAAAGGCATTAAGTTAAATCCTTTTAGATCTATGTCAGATATTATTTCTATGAACATTGATTTAAATATCAATAGTGTTGGAGTATTGAGTGGTCCTAATTTAGCAAGAGAGATAGCTGAAAATAAAGTTGCAGGCACTGTTATAGCTAGTTCAAGCAATGTTTTAATAACAAGTGTTAAAAAAGCACTATCATCAGATTTATTTAAAGTTTATTCATCTAATGATATTCAAGGAGTCGAATTAGCAGGGGCTCTAAAAAATATTTATGCAATTATTTGCGGAATGGCAGACGCCTTAAATGTTGGAGAGAATGCAGTAGGATTAATACTTACCAGAAGTATGGCAGAAATGAGTAGATTTGCTGTTGCAAAAGGCGCAAACCCAATTACATTTCTTGGTCTTGCAGGTATGGGTGACCTTGTTGCTACATGCACTTCAAACCTCTCAAGAAATTTTCAGCTTGGTAGCCACCTTGGAGCTGGTTTGAGTTTAAAAGTAGCAAAAGATAAGGTTGGACAAGTTGCTGAGGGTGTTAGAACTTTAGAGGTAATTAAAGATGAGTCATCTAATCTAAATATAAAAATGCCTTTAGTAGATTCCCTTCATGATATTATTTACAAAAATTCATCACCAAAAACATTAATAGATGATCTTATTAAAAATCCTCATGAAGTTGATGTAGAATTCACATATTAGGAAAAAAATTATGAATCAAATAGATATAGACAAAGAAGAAATTTTAAAAACCAGTAAATGGATCAGGCTTTTATTCATGCTCCTGTATGGTTTTGCAATTAATTTTGTATTAACCATTTGTCTTGGGTTGGCCTTTATTCAGTTCCTTTTTTATCTATTCACATCCAAGCCTAATGTTTCCATAGCGAATTTTAATGAACATCTTATAGGCTTTTTTTCCGACTCCCTTGCATTTTTATTATTTCAAACAGATGAAAAACCTTTTCCATTTAAAGGTAATAATGATTTTCAAGAAGAAGGTGAAGTTATTGAGGGTGAATCAGAGCCAGAGGCTGAGGTTACGGGCGAAACGAGTGAAGTTGCCGATACTAGCACCCAGTCTGATAAAGACTAATTAGTTAATAACTTTTTTGCAGACTGCATTGTGTGCAGAATCAAGGTATTTATTGTCATTGGTCCTACACCGCCTGGAACGGGTGTATAAGCTGAAGAAATTTCATCCATTTTTTCTAAATCTATATCTCCGCATTTTTCAGGATGAAATCCAGCATCAATAACAATTGCATCTTTTTTAATCCATTCAGTTTTTATAAACTTAGGAATACCTACCGCACCAACTACCAAGTCAGCTTGTTTGATAATTGATTCAATATTTCTTGTTCTTGAATGACATATAGTTACTGTAGCATTAAGATTTAGAAGCATCATCGCCATAGGTTTGCCAAGGATAGGACTTCTGCCAACTACTACAGCATTTAATCCCTGTATATCAAGATCATAATGCTTAATGAGTCTCATTATGCCAGCCGGGGTGCATGAGCCGTATGCTTCAATACCCATAGACATATTGCCAAAACCTAAACAAGTAACCCCATCAACATCTTTTTCTATATCTATTGCATCAAAACATCTTCGCTCATCAATTTGAGAAGGAACAGGGTGTTGTAATAAAATTCCATGGACATTGGAGTCATTATTTAATTTATTTATTGTTTCAAGTAATTCTTCTGTTGAAGTTAACTCAGGAAGCTCTAATGCAATAGATTCCATACCAACCTTCTTGCATGTATTTCTTTTCATTCTTACATAGGTTTCAGATGCAGGATCATTCCCAACTAATATAGTAGCTAGCGTTGGTTGTATACCTTTCGAAAGAAGCATAGAAACTTCATTTTTAATTTCTTCTTCACTCAATGATGCAAGTTTTTTTCCATCTAAAATTTTAGCAGCCATAAAAATTATTATCGCATTTCTTAATATTTATTCATATCATCATTGCTTATTTTTTAGATAAACTTTAATATTTGCACCCTCGGGGTATAGCGCAGTCTGGTAGCGCACTCGCTTTGGGAGCGAGTGGTCGTAAGTTCGAATCTTACTACCCCGACCACGCGCCTGTAGCTCAGCTGGATAGAGCAACTGCCTTCTAAGCAGTGGGTCAGGAGTTCGAATCTCTTCAGGCGCGCCATTTTCTTATAGTAAAATATATTCATGTATTCAGTAGCAGCACTATATAAGTTTTCATCGATTAAGGATCCTGAAAAACTTCATAACCAAATAAGAATTACTCTTAAAAACCTTGCAATTTATGGAACCATTTTGGTAGGCGAGGAAGGCATTAATGGAACCATTTCCGGAGAAGATGCAAAACTTAATGAAGCTATAATATTTCTTAAATCTATTGATGGTTTTTCTGAGATAGATATTAAGAAATCAAAGTCAAAAGTTAACCCTTTTGTAAGATTAAAAATTAAACTCAAAAAAGAAATCGTAACGATTGGTGATAAATCCATTAACCCAAATGAAATAGTTGGTGATTATATAGAACCAGAAAATTGGAATAATCTTATTTCTAATGAGAATACAATCCTTATTGATACTAGAAATAATTATGAATACTCTATAGGATCATTTAAAAATGCAATTAATCCAAATACTGTAAAGTTTAGAGAATTTCCGGAATGGGTAAAAAATCAGAACTTTACCGAGGATGATAAAAAAAATAAAAATGTTGCAATGTTTTGTACTGGAGGAATAAGGTGCGAGAAAGCTTCTTCTATGATGTTGAAGTATGGATTTAAAAATGTGAGCCATTTAAAAGGAGGCATTCTTAACTATTTTGAATCAATAAGTCAGGAAAATTCATTATGGGAAGGCGAATGCTTTGTTTTTGATGATAGAGTTTCCGTTAAGCATGATTTATCTGAAGGCACTTATGATATGTGTCATGGCTGTAGGATGCCTATAACTGACCAAGATAAAACATCAGAAAAATACATAAGAGGTGTGGCGTGCCCTAAGTGCTATGACTCAACAACTAATGAACAAAAAAAAAGATACTTGAGCAGACAGAAACAAGTTGATTTAGCAAAAAAAAGAAACCAAAAGCATATTGGACCAAAAGACGAGGTTCAGAAGAGCAAGAAATGAAATTTCCAATACTGTATTCATTTAAAAGATGTCCATATGCAATGAGAGCAAGGATGGCTATAAAACTAGCTAACATTAGATGTGAAATTAGAGAAATTAGATTAAATAATAAACCTGAACACATGCTTGAGGCTTCTCCAAAAGGAACGGTTCCAGTCTTAATATTAGAGGATAAGATTATTGATGAGAGTATTGAAATTATTGAATGGGTTCTAGATCAAGACAATGTATTTGAGGGAAATTTAAATCAAAATCGAGGTTGTTCTTTCAGAAGAGTTCATCTCTATTTTTGATGAGAAGTTTAAATATCATCTAGACAGGTATAAATATGCTGCTAGGTATAATAATGCTAATAGCGACAAGAATCGTTCCCAATGTATGGAAATATTAATTGAATTAAATCAAATAATATCAAATAAAAAATGGATATTTGGAGAATCTATTAACAAGCTAGACATTTCAATTCTACCTTTTATCAGACAATTTAGAATAGCAAATCCTGAATGGTTTGATATGCAAGTATCAATTCATAGTGTTAAAAGGGTTTTAAATAATTTTCTAGAGTCTGAGTTACTGAATGAAATTATGATTAATTATGATGAATGGAAAGAGGGTTCTAAGCCTGAATACTTCCCAATTTTTAATTTATCAGATTAACAGATGATTTATAAGCCTATTGAATCATATGACATTGCTATCTTCTCTATAGCAACTTTGTAAGCAGCAGTTCTAAAGTCTGGAATTTTTTCATTACCTAAAAACTCTTTCTTAACTTCTTGAAAACCATCAATCATCATATCATCAAGGCCAGATCTAATTAGATCAATTTCATTAGTTCCCTCAAGGAAATTATTTTTATATTTCGCTGGCATTGAAGTGCCTGTCATAGATTCTATTGCCTCAATAAGGTTATTCATTTGGATGATATTTTTCCTTTTTTCTAATCTGCCAAATCTGATGCGTCTAATATTCTTGACCCACTCAAAGTAACTAACTGCAACTCCTCCAGAGTTGGCCAGAATATCCGGAATGACAAAAACTTTTTTTCTATTAAGTATTGAATGAGCTTTATAAGTAATTGGGCCATTTGCAGCCTCAACAATTAATTTTGCTTTTATATCATTAGCATTTTTTTCAGTAATAACATTTTCTCTTGCAGCCGGAATTAATATATCACACTGTTTTTTAAGTAATAAGGAAGCATCTTTTATAAACGTAGCTTTGGGGTAATCTTTAAAAGATCCATGTTTTAAAAAATATTTTTTTGCATGATCAACATTTATACCTTCAATGTTGAATATGCCTCCATTGAATTCAGCAATTCCAATTAATTTTATTTTATTATCTTCACTAATAAATTTAGCCGCATGATAGCCAACGTTACCCAATCCTTGAATAATAAAAGTTTTATCTTCCATAACTGGAGTAAATTTAATTAACTTTAAAAGATCATCGTTACGGAAAAATTCTCTAACAATATATTGCACGCCTCTGCCAGTGGCTTCCTCTCTTCCTACAAGACCATTTTTTTTTGCAGGTTTGCCAGTAACACAGGCAGAAGCATTAATATCAGTTGGTTTAATTTTTCTATATTCATCGGCTATCCATGCCATTTCGGTTGAAGATGTACCAATATCTGGAGCTGGTACATTCTGAGAGGGGCTGATTAAATCTCTTTTAATTAGTTCCTGTGCAAATCTTCTTGTTATTTTCTCAAGCTCTAGTTTATCCCAATCATTAGGATTAATTTTTAAACCGCCTTTTGAACCACCAAAAGGAACATTAATAATTGCATTTTTATATGACATTAAAGCAGCAAGAGCTTCTATTTCTTCAACATGAGTTGCTAAATCAAACCTTATACCGCCCTTAGTTGGTTCCATATGCTCTGAATGAACAGACCTCCAGCCCTCAAAGGTATGGATTTCTCCTCTAAGCCTAACTCCAAATCTGACCGTATAAGTTGAATTACAAGTTATTATTTTATTAGCAAGCCCTGGAGATATATCAATAAACCTTAAAGCTTTATTTACAAATTTTGTTGTGTCAACTAAAAAATTACTCATCTTTTTCCCCTTGCAAAAAATGATAATGCATTACTCATAAGAATCCTATTAAAATTAATAATAATTGTATTTTTTAATCTATAATGTTTCGTTTCGTGGCGGGCGTAGCTCAGTTGGTTAGAGCGCTGGATTGTGGCTCCGGAGGCCGTGGGTTCGAACCCCATCGCTCGCCCCATCAAATTAGGTATAAGTATGAGTAGTAAATTAAAAAAATTAAAAGACTTAGAGAGAAAACTTACAGTTTCAATTCCTGTTGAAGATTACAATTCAAAATTCCAATCTAAATTAAATAATATAAAAGGTCAGGCAAAACTAGATGGTTTTAGAAAAGGTAAAGTTCCAAATGATGTTTTAGAACAAAGATATGGGAAATCTATTCATGCTGATGTTGTAAATGATTTAATACAAAGCTCTTATCCAGAAGCTCTAGCTGAAAATAAAATTCGTCCAGCGTCAGCTCCTACAGTCAATCTTGAAAGTGAAGATCCATCAAAACCTATATCATATTCGGCTGTATTCGAGGTCTTTCCAGAGATAAAACCAAAGCTAAGTAGATGGACAAATTACGACAAAGTTTCAATTTCTATAACAGACAGTGACATAGATTTAGCTCTTAAAGATATTGTTAAGAGATATGGTGACTGGAAAGATGTGAAGAGAAAAGCAAAGAAAGATGACCAGGTGGTAATTGACTTTGTTGGAAAAATTAATAATGAAGAATTTGAAGGCAATTCAGCAAAAGATTTTAAGTTAGTTTTAGGAAGTAACTCAATGATTCCTGGTTTTGAAGATGGTATTTTAAATAAAGAACTCTCAGAATTTTCTATAAAAGCTACTTTTCCAGATGATTATTTTAAAAGTGATCTAGCTGGAGTTGAGGCTGAGTTTCAAATTACTTTAAAAAATATTCAAGAGTTACATGAAGCTAATGTCGATAAAGATTTATTTAAAAAACTAGATATGGATGTGAAAGATGAAGCTGGCTTTAAAGATGAAATACGAAAGAGAATGGCAAAAGAGGTAAAAGTTCAAGAAAAAGATCTCACCAAAGAATCAATTTATGAAACTTTACTAAAAACTAATTCATTTAATGTCCCTAAAGTTACTGTTAAAGAACAAGCAGAATTAATGAGAAAAGATGCTCTGATGAGAATAGGACATACCGAAGATAAATCAGGAGATGATTTATTTCCAATAGATACTTTTATGGAAAATGCAGAAAAAAGAGTGAAACTTGATTTACTTTTTGCAGAATTAATAAATCATTTTGAAATCACAGCTGATTCAAAAACTCTAGAATCGTTTATTGAAAAAGAATCTGAGAAATATAAAGATTCTGAACAATTTAAACAATGGGTTAAAAATCAACCACAGCAACTTGAGCAATTTAGAATGATTGCTTTGGAGGAGCAATTGATTGAAAATTTAGAAAAAGCCCTCAAATCTAAAGATAAGGTGATAAAATTTTCAGAACTAGCAAATAAATAATAAATATATGTACATGAAAGAAATAGAGTCAGCACTAATCCCTATGGTAATTGAGCAAACGCCAAGAGGTGAAAGATCGTTTGATATATATTCAAGACTCTTAAAGGAAAGAGTCATATTTTTATCTGGTCAAGTAGATGATTACATGTCTAACTTAGTTGTTGCTCAATTATTATTTTTAGAATCAGAAAATCCTGAGAAAGACATTTCCATTTATATAAATTCACCTGGAGGAAGCATTTCTTCAGGCTTAGCAATATATGACACTATGCAATTTATTGCCCCGTCAATTTCAACACTATGCATTGGTCAGGCAGCCAGCATGGGAGCAATATTATTAGCTGGAGGAGACAAAGGCAAGAGATTTGCTTTACCTAACTCAAGGATTATGATCCACCAACCTCTAGGGGGATTCCAAGGCCAGGCTTCAGATTTTGAAATACATGCAAAAGAAATTCTTCACATGAAAAAAGTTGTAAATGAAATTCTTTCAAAGCATACAGGTCAATCTATAAAGAAAATAGAGAAAGACACTGATCGAGATAACTTCTTAGATGCACCATCAGCTATAAAATATGGCCTTGTAGATAGTATTCTAAATCAAAGAGATAAAACTAATGCCAAGTGATACCTCGGTTGATAAATTAAATTGTTCATTTTGTGGAAAAGTTCAAGATGATGTAAAGAAATTAATAGCTGGACCGAGTGTATATATCTGTAACGAATGTGTAGATTTATGTAATGACATCATTGAGGAAGAAATTAAAAGTGAAGAAGATATTTCTTTAGAAGAACTTCCTTCTCCTCTTGAAATTTTCCAGAAATTAGACGAGTATGTTATTGGTCAAGAAAAAGCTAAAAAAGTTCTCTCTGTAGCTGTATATAACCATTACAAAAGACTCAAAAAAAATCATATTAAGGATACTGTTGAACTCCAAAAAAGTAATGTTTTGTTACTAGGACCTACAGGAAGCGGTAAAACATTATTAGCACAAACACTTGCAAAAATATTAAATGTTCCATTTGCAATCGCTGATGCAACTACATTAACTGAAGCTGGATATGTTGGAGAAGATGTAGAAAATATAATTCAGAAATTATTACAAAAATCTGATTATGATCCTGAAAAAGCTGAACTTGGCATCGTTTATATTGATGAAATAGACAAAATTGCTAGAAAATCAGATAACCCCTCTATAACAAGAGATGTATCCGGAGAGGGTGTTCAACAAGCACTTCTCAAACTAATAGAAGGCACTGTAGCATCCATTCCACCCCAAGGTGGAAGAAAGCATCCTCAACAAGAGTTTATTCAGATTGATACCTCAAATATATTATTTATTTGTGGAGGAGCATTTTCAGGCCTTGACAAAATTATTGAGCAAAGAAATTCAAATAGTGGTATTGGATTTGGAGCTCAAGTTAATAAAACGTCTAATGTTCAATCTATATCCTCAGGTGTTGATAATCTTGAGCCTGAAGACTTGGTAAAATATGGTTTAATACCAGAATTCGTTGGAAGACTCCCTGTGATTTCAAATCTTCATGAATTAGATGAGCATGCTTTGGTTAGAATTTTAAAAGAACCAAAGAATGCATTAGTGAATCAATACAAACATTTATTTGAAATAGATAATGTTGAATTAAATTTTAGAGATGAAGCTCTTATTGAGATAGCCAAACAAGCCATAAAAAGGAAGACTGGGGCTAGGGGTTTACGTTCTATTATGGAAGATATTCTTATGGAAACCATGTTTGAATTACCTAACCCTGACTTAGAAAAAGTTATTATTGATGAAAATACTGTTATTTCTAAATCAGAACCAATTAAATTGATTAAAACTACAAGAAAAAAATCCTCAGCTAATTGATATTCTCATAACTATCCCTATATTAGGTGTATGAAAGATATAAAATCAGATTTACCTTTAATTCCTCTTAGAGATGTTGTGGTTTTTCCTGGAATAGTTACGACTTTGTTTGTAGGCAGATCAAAATCAATAGAAGCTTTAAATGTTGCAATGTCATCAAACAAAAAACTTGTATTAGTTAGTCAGCTTGATCCTGCAATTGAAGATCCTGAGTTTAAAGACTTATATAAAAATGGATCAATAAGCAATTTACTTCAACTTATCAAGCTCCCAGATGGAACAATGAAAGTGTTAGTAGAAGGACATAAAAGATGTTTAATAGAAGAACTAATTGCTAAAGGCTCGTATGATCTTGCTAGAGTTATATCTATTGATGATATTCCTCTTAAAGAAGCAGATGCCTCAAATCTTGTAAGATTTATAAAAGCTAAATTTGAAGATTATATTGGTATTACCAAAAGAATCCCCCCTGAAATAGTCTCTACAGTTGATTCGTTAGACGATCTATCAAAACTTATAGATACCATTACTGGACATTTGCCAATTGAAACTTCAAAGAAACAAGAAATATTAACTATCGCAGATTTAAAAGAAAGATCAGAAAAGGTATTAATGTTTATTGAATCTCAGCTTGATGTTATTGATGTTGAGAAAAAGATCAGAGAGCGTGTAAAAAAACAAATGGAAAAATCTCAAAGAGAGTATTATCTTAATGAGCAAATTAAAGCTGCCCAAAAAGAGCTTGGAGAAATTGGTGAAGAGGGAGATGAGCTTGAACTTCTTGAAGATAAAATTAATACAGTAGGAATGCCGGAAGATGCCCTAAAAAAAGCTAAGAGCGAATTAGCTAAATTTAAGCATATGTCACCATCTTCAGCAGAAGCATCCGTTGTAAGGTCTTATCTAGATTGCCTTGTTGAAGTTCCTTGGAAAAAACGGTCAAAGGTTAAAACGGATATTAAAGCTTCTTTAGATATTTTAGAAGAAGATCATTACGGACTTGAAGAGGTTAAAGAAAGAATTATCGAATATCTAGCAGTTCAGAAAAGAGTTAAAACAATGAAAGCTCCAGTTTTGTGCTTGGTAGGACCTCCAGGCGTAGGTAAAACATCTCTTGGTGAATCAATAGCAAGAGCTACAAATAGAAAGTTTGTAAGGATGTCACTAGGCGGCGTTAGAGATGAGTCTGAAATTAGGGGTCATAGAAGAACATATATCGGTTCAATGCCAGGAAAAATAGTTCAAAAGCTTTCTAAGGCTGGTGTTAAAAATCCGCTTTTCTTATTAGATGAAATAGATAAGATTGGCATGGATCATAGAGGTGATCCTGCTTCTGCATTATTAGAAGTCCTAGATCCTGAACAAAATAATACTTTTAGCGATCATTACCTAGAAGTTGATTATGATTTATCAGAGGTTATGTTTGTATGTACAGCTAATAGTTTAAATATACCAACACCTCTCTTAGATAGAATGGAAATAATTAGAATTCCTGGATATATAGAAGATGAGAAACTGAATATAGCTTCAAAATATCTTTTACCAAAACAAATGGAAAGAAACGGACTAAAAGAAAAAGAAATAAATTTAAATAAAGAAGTAATACTTTCGTTAATTAGATACTACACGAGAGAAGCTGGTGTAAGAGGTCTTGAAAGACAAATTGCAAAAATACTTAGAAAAGTTGTCAAAGAAAGACTATTGTCTAAAAAGACTCTTAACAAACCAACAAATATTACAAATAAAAACCTTGAAAAATTTTCTGGTGTTAAGAAGTTCAAATATGGTATTGCTGAGAAAGATAATGCTGTTGGTCAAGTTACCGGTCTGGCCTGGACAGAGGTAGGTGGTGAGCTTCTAACAATAGAAGCCTCTCATATAGAAGGTAAGGGAAGAATTATTAAAACTGGATCTTTGGGTGATGTAATGCAAGAATCCATTCAAGCAGCTTTGACTGTTGTAAGGTCTAGAGCTAGTTCATTAGGTATAAAGCCGGATTTCTATGAAAAACATGATGTGCACATTCATGTTCCAGAAGGAGCCACTCCAAAAGATGGTCCAAGCGCAGGTGGCGCTATGGCTATTTCATTAATTTCAATTTTTACCGGAATTCCTGTTAGGTCTGATACTGCCATGACGGGTGAAATCACATTAAGAGGCCAGATTTTAAAAATTGGAGGCCTTAAAGAGAAGCTTCTTGCTGCAAAAAGAGGTGGTATAAAGAATGTAATTATTCCAAAAGAAAATGAAGCAGACCTTCAAGAAATTCCTGAACAAATTCTTAAATCTTTAAATATTATTCCAGTAGATTGGGTGGATGAAGTTATCTCACATGCTCTTGTTAGTGAGCCAACACCTCTAAATAAAACCGTAGAAAATATAAAAAACAAAACTTCAAGATCCAGAAAAGGAAAAACAGAAAATAAACAAGCTCACTAAAAGCCCTTATTTGCTTGACTTTTAGCCCTAAAAAGCTTTTCATAGAAGGGTATTTATATAAATAAATTTATACAGAGGAGTATTTAATATGAATAAATCAGATTTGATTGATGCAGTTGCAGGTGACGCGGATATTTCTAAAGCTTCAGCAGGCAGAGCTGTTGACGCAGTTTTAGGTGGTATTGGTGATGCTTTAGGTAAAGGTGATTCAGTGTCACTCGTAGGTTTTGGAACATTTTCAGTAAGGCATAGAGCTGCTAGAGAGGGTAGAAATCCTCAAACAGGTGCATCAATGCATATTGCTGCTTCTAAAGTTCCAGGTTTTAAAGCTGGTAAAGGCCTTAAAGATAAGGTTAAAAACAGTTAAGTTTTATTAACTTTAAAAAAGGGTGCTTCCGCACCCTTTTTTTATTTATAATTATATTGCTATGATGGAATCACTAAGAAATTTTTTAACTGGACCTAGATTATTTGTTGTAATTGCCGCTTGCGCATTACCTTTTGTTTTTCTTGGTACCTCTTCTTTGGGCGCAACTTTTCAAAACTCATTTGGTTCAATTAATGGGGAAGATATTTCTCAGACTGATCTCCAAGTTGCTACCAATATAACTGTTCAAAAATTTAAAAATATTTATGGAGATGATTTTGATTTCAATGAACTTGATGAATCTATTCAGTTAGAGGCAGTTAAACAAGAATTAATTTCTCAAAAGGTATTACTATCAGAATCTAGATCACTAGGTCTGCTAAATAAAAATACTGAAAAACAAGCTAAAAAATTAATCATCAAGAATCCTACTTTTCAAATTGATGGAGTTTTTGATGAGGGTGCTTATGAAGCACAAGTTAATGCAGTTGGTTATACAAAAGATTCATATATTGATGTGACTAAAGATATGATAGCTTCTGAAATGTTCAGAAGTGCGCTTGCATCATCTGCTTTTATTACAGAAACTGAAGTTAAAGAATTGGCACAGATTTTAGAACAAACTGTTGATATTGATTTTATTAAACTTGATTCAAAGCTTCTAAAGAATCAAATTATAAATTCTGATGAAGAGCTCCAAGATTACTATAAAAACAATCAAATTATGTTTTTCTCAGATGAGAAAAAGTCATTTGAATATTTTGTTTTAAAATCAGATGATTATAAAGATTCAGTCCAGATTCCTGATGGGTATGTAGATAACGCTTATGCTGATTATTTATCACGAATTAGTGGGAGGAATGAAATTAGGTTTTCTCATATTATGATTGAGAAATCGAATCACTCTTCTGATGAAATAGCATTTAAAACAGTTTCTGAAGTTTACTCTAAGTTAAAAAACGGTGAAAGTTTTTCTGAATTAGCTGTAATTTATAGTGATGATGTTGTCTCCAAGGATAATGGCGGGGATTTAGAATATTTTGATGCAGATGTTTTTCCAGAGCAGTTTGCTAATGCTTTGAAAGATTTAGAAATTAATGAGCTTAGCAATATTGTAGAGCTGGAAGATACTTTTCACATTTTAAAAGTAACTGAGGTTAATAAACCTGAAGTTATGACATTGTCTGAGATTGAGAGTGTTTTAATTGAAGAGTTAATTCAGTCAGAATCAGTTGCCTTAATGAATGATGATGCTAATACTATAGATGAAATGATCTTCTCCGGTGAGTCGCTGAATACAATAGCAACCACGCTATCTAAAAATATAAATCTAAAGACAAATATAACCTCAAATAATTATGATTTTGAAATTACTGATTCAAGAATCAAAGATTTTATTTTCTCAGCTGACTCTCAAATTGGTATTCCGGGCCTTATAGATCTTGGTGATTTACTTATTGTTCTATCAATTTCTTCAGTTCAAGCACCTACACTTCAACCATATGATGATGTTAAAGACTTGGCAGCAAATTATTTATCTGAAAGCAAGACTATTGAGAAACAAGCTTTGCTTTCCGCTGAACTAGATTTAGCTAAAAAAAATAATACATTAGATTCATTCTTAAAAGCATATGATTTTCTTTCAAATGAATCATTTGTCGAGGTTAAAAGATATTCATCCCTTCTTCCTCAAGAGGTAATCTCAGAGATATTTAAATCATCCCCAGATAGCTCTATTAGTGTTAGCACAAGAGATGGAGATATTTATATAGTAGATTTATTGAGTATTAATAAGCCCTCTATTGAATCTATCGAGGACCTACTTGAACAATATAATAATTTCACTGAAGAAAGAATTTCAAGAAATATTTCATCTCTAATTAATGAAGAGGTTATTGACTCAGCCAGAGTGAACCTTAATAACTTGGTTTTTTAATATGAAACATTTGATTACATTATTTACTATTGCTTTTTTGATTGGTTGCTCTTCAAGCACGTCTCCAGTAGATGATGGTCTAGAGAATCAAATTTTTCATTTTGGAAATGGCTCAGAGCCTCAGGGTATTGATCCTCATATTGTTACTGGAGTGCCAGAACATCACATACTAATTTCTCTATGCGAAGGTTTAACAATTCCTAATGCATTCGGTGATGGTAACTTGCCAGGTGCTGCAGAATCATGGCAAATCAGTGATGATGGTAAAGAATATATTTTTAATTTACGACAGAATGGTAAATGGTCTAATGGCGACGAACTAACTGCAGCAGATTTTGTATGGTCTTGGAAAAGAATTTTAACTGCTAGTCTTGGTTCTCAATATCCAGATATGCTTTATTACTTAGTAGGAGCATCAGAATATCACACAGGATTAATTGATGACTTTAATAAAGTAGGTGTTAAAGCGATTGATAAATATACGCTAAAAGTAACTTTAAAAGCTCCAACTCCTTTTTTTATTGGTATGTTAAGCCATTACAGTACATGGCCAGTCCATAAAGATACAGTGTTAAAACATGGCTCAATAGATGATAGAAATGGTGAATGGACAAGGCCTGGTAATTTTGTATGTAATGGAGCTTTCAATCTAAAATCATGGGAGCTTAATAACAGGATTGTTGTAGAAAAAAATCCTAATTATTGGGACTCTTCTTCTGTTAGATTAAATCAGATTCATTACTATCCTGTATCAAATGTTATGACAGAAGACAGAATGTTTAGAGCAGGCCAGCTTCATGTTACTAGCACACTGCCTTCTCAAAAATGCCCTGTTTATATTGAGGAGAATAATCCTGATTTAAGAATAGACCCATATATGGGTACATACTTTTATAGACTTAACACCAATAACCCAGTTTTAAAGGATGTCAGAGTTAGAAAAGCTCTTGCTTATGCAATAGATAGGAAACTTTTGGTTGAAAAGGTCACCAAATGTGGACAAATACCGGCCTATTCATTCACACCCCCAGGCTCCAATGGCTATCAACCAGATACCTCTATACCATTTGATCCCGATCTTGCTAAAGAATTGCTTAATGATGCAGGTTATTCAGAAGAGAATTCTTTTCCTAAGCTAGAAATTTTATTTAATACGAATGAAGATCATAGAAAAGTAGCATTAGCTATTCAGCAGATGTGGCAACAAAATTTAGGCATTACTGTTGAATTGGTTAACCAGGATTGGAAAGTTTATCTCAGTAGAGAGATGGTTGGAGATTTCCAGGTTTCAAGAGCTGGGTGGATTGGTGACTATGAAGATCCTAATACTTTTTTAGATCTCATGAGACCAAACAGAGGAAACAATAAAACAGGCTGGGAAAATGCTGATTATGACTCACTATTAGCAAAAGCTAATTCAACAAACAATCAGGGGGAAAGATATAGACTTCTTAATGAAGCAGAAAATATCTTAATTGATAATATGCCAATAATCCCCCTGTATACTTATGTTAGAAATTATCAACTATCATCAGATGTTAAAGGATATAACCCACACATCCTTGATCATCATCATCCAAAATTTATTTATTTAGAAAGAGATTAAAGCTAGGTGATAAGCATATTTATAAAAAGATTATTACTAGCTATTCCAGTTTTGCTTGCAGTTGCTAGTCTTACATTTTTTTTGGTTAAATTAGCTCCAGGCGGTCCTTTTGATGCCGATAAGGCCGTATCACCGCAAGTTTTAAAAAACTTAAACGAGGCCTATAATTTAAACGCTTCTGAGTGGGAACAGTATGTCGCCTACATGTCAGGTATTTTGCAGGGTGACTTTGGACCATCTTTTAGATTTCCTGGAAGATCTGTTTCTGAAATGATTGCAACTGGCCTGCCAGTCACTTTTGAACTAGCTTTTTATGCAATTTTAATAGCATTACTTATTGGAGTTTCATCTGGAGTTCTTGCAGCATTAAAAAGAAATACTTATTTAGATTTCATTCCTATGGCGATAGCTATGATTGGCATATGTGTTCCTACTTTTTTAATGGGTCCTCTTTTAGTATTAATCTTTGGAATTAATCTTGAAATTTTGCCTGTTTCTGGATGGGGTCAACTTCCAGGCGATAAAATTCTACCTTCAATTACTTTAGGTTTTGCATATGCAGCCTATATTGCAAGATTGAGCAGGGGAGGAATGTTAGAGGTCTTAAACCAAGATTTCATTAGGACAGCTAGGGCTAAGGGCCTTACTGAAAAAAATGTTGTCATCAAGCATGCAATGCAAGGCGGATTAATACCTGTTGTGTCTTTCTTAGGTCCAGCCATCGCTGGCCTTTTAGCGGGATCATTTGTTGTAGAAACAATTTTTCAAATACCTGGCTTGGGAAGATTTTATGTTGAAGCAGCATTTAATAGAGATTACACAATGATATTAGGAACAACAATATTTTTCTCTGCAATGATTGTATTTTTTAACCTCTTATCTGACCTTGCTGCAATGTGGTTAAATCCTAGATCAAGAGATAATTCATGAGTAAAAGTTCAACTCTATGGTCTGATGCTATATACAGACTAACGAGAAATAAAGCTGCCATGTTTGGAGCTATAATTTTATTTATATTAATACTTTGTGCAGCATTAGCTCCATGGATAGCACCATATTCATACTCATTTCAGGATTTAGAGCTAGGAGCATCTCCACCATCCGCCGCTCATATTCTTGGTACTGACGTTTTAGGTAGAGATTTATTAAGCAGAATATTATATGGCGCAAGAATTTCATTATTAGTTGGTTTTGTGGCAACTGGTGTTGCTTTAGTAATTGGTGTTTCTTGGGGAATCATTGCTGGGTATGCTGGAGGAAAAGTTGATTCGGTTATGATGAGGATTGTTGATGTATTGTATGGACTCCCATTCATTATTTTTATTATTCTATTAATGGTTATTTTTGGCAGAAATTTATGGTTACTTTTTGGAGCAATTGGAGCCGTTGAATGGTTAACAATGGCCAGAATTGTTAGAGGCCAAGTTATTGGTTTAAAAAATCAAGAGTTTGTAATGGCTGCAAAAGCCATGGGTGTTAGTAATTTCTCTATGTTTAGAAAACACCTACTGCCTAATATACTAGGACCAATTGCTGTTTACGCAACTTTAACAATACCTCAAGTAATGTTATTAGAGGGGTTTCTTAGTTTCCTAGGACTAGGCATTCAACCTCCAATGAGCAGTTGGGGTACGCTCATAAAAGACGGTGTTGAGTCTATGGAAGAATATAGCTGGTTGCTAATTTATCCAGGCTTAACTTTTACAATAACTTTGTTTGCATTAAATTTCTTTGGTGATGGTTTAAGAGACGCTCTTGATCCTAAGACAACTGATAACTAAAAAGCTCTTATTGCAATTTTTATAATCTGTCCAGGCATAAGATCTGATGTCTGGAAATCATTAATCTCTTTAATGCTTCCAACCGTGACATCAAAAAGATCAGAAATCTTATATAAATTATCACCTTGTTTAACTGAATAAAGGATAGTTCTTTTTTTTGACTCTATATTACGGTGAATATTTTTATTGCCTATAGTAAGTTGCTGACCAAGTTGAAGATAAGAATTTTTATTAATAGAGTTCATTTTTGCTAATTCATCTAGCTCAATGTTATATTTTTTTGAAAGGTCCCATAAGGTATCTCCTTCTGAAATTATATGCATTTCATAAGGAATGAAATTATTTGTTTTAGATTTACTGAGTGGTATCAAAAGTGTGTCGTTGATTGCTAGTAAATCATTATCAATATAGTTAATTTCTTTAATTATTTTAACTTCAGTATCATATTTTTTTGCTAGCTTCCAAAGACTATCACCTGATACAACGACGTGAGATATCCAGTTTATTTGATTAACATTTTCAAAAGGGCTATCTGGACTATCTAAAAGCGATGTTTTTTCTATTGGTACATAAAAAATGCTTTTATCTTTTGGTGCCGATGCCCATTTTGTATAGCCAGCATTCAATTTATAAATTAACTCTGGTTTTATATCTAAGTATTCGCTTAGAGTTAATATTTCAACCTGGCCAGGAATCTCAATTCTTTTAACAACAGATTCAACAGGAATATAAGGAAGATTAATATTATATTTTTCTGAATTAAAAATTATCTCTCTTAGCGCAATGTATTTTGGGATATATTCTGTAACTTGACTATTTAATGATAATGACCAAAAATCAGTGCCCATACCTCTTCGATAGTTTTTTTTGATTTGTCTATCCAGGTAAGTAGGGCCAGCATTATATGCAGCTAGTGCTAAATAAATATCATTATCAAATCTTTCAAATAAATATTTAAAATAACCTATAGCAGCATGTGTTGACCTATAAGGATCATGCCTATCCTCACTCCACCAAGATTTTTCAAGATCAAATATTCTTCCAGTTTTAGGCATAAATTGCCATAAGCCTACTGCACCAGAGGGCGAAATAGAAAAAGGATCGTAATTACTTTCTATAAATGGAATTAGCGCTAACTCAACAGGAAGATCGGCAGCTTCTAATTCTTGGATAACATAATAAATAAAATAATAAGATTTATTGAGGTACTCATTAAATTTTTCAATATCTCGAATATGTTTGTTTATATAAGATAATGTTTTTTGATCTAGAATAATATTTTTATCATACTCAGAATTAAATATCATGTATTCCCATACATCAGAAGGTATTGGTTTTATAGCAATCTGTAATTCTTCAGTATTATCAAAACACTTATTTTGACTATCTGTAGAAATGCATTCAGTATTACTTACTAAAGATAAATTTGAAGTTGTTTGACAACTAAAAATTGAAAATAAAAGTAATAAAGATATTAAAAATTGTCTTTCCATAATCTTAGTGCTTTAAAAATTTCCTTACTTTCTTTTATTGTTTTAAATTTAGTAGAAATATTTTCTTGAACCTCTTTATTATCACACCTTAAAAAAGGATTTGTTTTAAGTTCAGTTGATAATAATGAAGGTATTGAAGGAGTTCCTTTTTCTCTCAATTTTAAAACGTTATTATATCTTGAAAGTGTGTCTTGATTAAATGGCTCAGCTTCTTTTGCAAATTCTAGATTTGAAAGCGTATATTCATGACCACAGTAAATTTTGGTATTAATTGGAAGATTTTTTAATTTAATTATTGACTCATACATTTGTTCAAATGTACCTTCAAAGACTCTTCCACATCCTGCAGCAAATAATGTATCTCCACAAAAGAGAATTGGGTTTCCGTTATTTTCAGAGAAGTAAGCTATATGATCAAGTGTGTGTCCAGGTATTTCAATTATTTCAAAATCGATACCAATAATACTTACCCTATCCCCATCTTTTAGTCTTTTATTGATAGTCTCAACATTATTAATAGGACCAAAAACATTAACAGGATAATAAGAAGTTATTTCATCAATCCCTCCAGTATGGTCAAAGTGATGGTGGGTAATAAATATTGCCTTTAAATCTAGTTGATTGTTATCTAAATAATTAATAACATTTGAGCTTTCACCGGGATCAATTACTATTGACCCTTCATTAGTTGTCACTAACCAAATATAATTATCTGTAAATGCTTCAATTGACTCAATCTTAACCATATGGGAATTCTAAGTTAAATTTATGAAAACAGTAAATATTTATACCGATGGGGCCTGCAGAGGCAATCCTGGTCCTGGAGGCTGGGGTGTTCTTATTGAACATGGTGATATTAAAAAAGAACTTTATGGGGGAGTGCAGGAAACTACCAATAATCAAATGGAATTACAGGCTGCTATAGAGGGGCTAAAGGCTCTTTCAGAGCCGTGTATAGTCAATTTAACAACTGACTCAAAATATGTCATGCAAGGTATCACTTCATGGATTAGTAAGTGGAAAAAAAATAATTGGAAGAATGCTGCAAAAAAAAATGTTAAAAATAAAGAGTTATGGGTTGAATTAGATAAATTTCAAGATAAACATGATGTAAGATGGCATTGGGTAAAAGGTCATTCAGGTCATGCCAAAAATGAAATAGCAGACCAATTAGCTAATAAAGGTATAGACACTCTTTAATTATGGCAAAAAAATATATTATTTTAGATACTGAAACAACCGGACTAGAGGTTTTGCAAGGCCATAGAATTATAGAAATAGGCGCTGTCCTAATGAATGATAGAAAAAAATCTGAAGAACATTTCCACACTTACCTAAACCCTTCACGATTGATAGATGAAGAAGCTTCAAAAGTGCATGGAATTATGAATGAGGATCTTATTGACCAACCTTCATTTGATGAAATTGCTGAAGAGTTCTTAGAGTTTGTAGATGGGTCAATACTAGTCATTCATAACGCTGCTTTTGATATAGGTTTTCTAAATAATGAACTCAAGCTAGCATCTTCAAAATATCCTATGCTGCAAGACATATGTGAAATAGAAGATTCTTTAGCAATTGCAAAAGATAAGTTTCCTGGACAAAGAAATTCTTTGGATGCTCTTGCTAATCGTTTTGAAATTTCAAACTATGATAGAACATTTCATGGCGCGCTACTTGATGCAAATATTCTTGCCGATGTCTATATGATGTTAACAGGTGGACAAAGTAAATTTGAATTTAGCTCTAATTCTGTGAATTCAAATAGCCAAAATAGCGATTCTAGAAATGAAATATCTAAAGATGGCCTTAAATTAAAATTAATCAAAGCCGATAGACAAGATTTAAAAGAACACGAAGCAAGACTTCTTGATATAGAAGAAAGGAACTCTGTTAAAACATTATGGAGAGAAATACATTGAAAAAAGTTGTAACAAGATTTGCGCCAAGTCCGACAGGTACTCTTCACATCGGCGGAGTGAGAACGGCATTATTTAATTATGTGTATGCAAAAAAATATGACGGATTATTTTTAGTTCGTATTGAAGATACGGACAAAGAGAGATCTACTAAAGAATTTGAAAAAAATATTTTGGACAGTCTTAATTCAATTGGCTTATCGCCTGACGAAGATCCTATTAATCAATCTTTAAGAGGGGATATATACAAAGCAGCTGCACAAAAAATTATTGATTCAGATCAGGCATACTATTGTGATTGTTCTGTTGAAAGACTGGATAAAATGCGAGCAGAACAACAATCAAAAGGTCATAAACCTCAATATGATGGAAAGTGTAGAAATTTAAATCTTAAAAAATCTGATAATACTGTTTTAAGACTAAAAACACCCCTAGACGGAGAGGTTGTTGTAAAAGATTATGTTAGGGGAGATATAGTATTTAATAATTCTGAACTTGATGATTTAATAATTTTAAGAAGTGATGGTACCCCTACCTATCATCTATGCAATGTTGTAGATGATTATGAGCAGGGTGTCACTACTGTAATTAGGGGCGAGGACCATATTAGTAATACTCCTAGGCAAATACATATTCAAAAAGCTTTGGGATATCCAGAGCTTGAATATGCTCACTTACCATTGGTTTTAGGACCAGACAAGAAAAGACTTTCCAAAAGACATGCTGCAACAAGTCTTGAAGAATATAAAGAGGCGGGTTATCTTGATTCAGCAATACTAAATACATTAGCAAGACTAGGCTGGTCAAAAGGCGAAAACGAGATATTCTACCTTAATGATTTAATCAAACAATTTGAGATAACCGAGGTTCAAAAAGCTGGAGCTATATTTGATATTACAAAGTTGGATTATTTAAATGCTCAACATATGTCAAATTTAGACTTAAATGACTTTATAGATCATTTAAAGCCTTTTCTTGAGAGCAAAGGTGCTCAAGTAGAAAATCATCCAAAGGCAGAATTGCTTATAGAATCAATGAGATCTTCTGCAAATACTTTGGAAGGAGTTGCATCTAATTTAATGTGCTACTACCAAAACATTTCAGCCTATAATCAAAAAGCTATTGAAAAATTTGTTAGTAATTCAGTTGAGATTTTAGATGATCTCAAAGACAGGCTTGCAAATTTAGAAACATGGACAGAGTCATCACTTGATGCAGTTCTTTTAGAGTATAGAAGTGAAAAAGATCTCGCAGTCCCTAAAGTCAATCAACCTATTCGGATAGCTCTTACAGGATCTACAAATTCACCATCTCTTGGCATGACCTTGTTTTTATTTGAAAAAGATGAGGTTATTAAAAGAATTAATGACTTAATTGACTATGTTCACTTAAATAATTAAAAAAATCATTACATAAAGTGCTTGCAATGTCATTTTTTATGATTGCATTAACCTGATATGTAAATTCTGTGTCAATAATATTCGAGATATTCACAAGATTCTTATCTGCTTTAGAAATAGTATTATCATCAAGAATAGATATCCCAATTCCTTCATTAATTATAGAAAGGGCTGCAGAATATGAATCTGATTTAAAATAGAAATTCATATTTAATTCATTTTTTATAAAATAATTCATAATACTTGATTCAGAATATAGAGATAAAAGATTTGTTATTTCAATATATGGAATATGTAATACATCTTTCAAATAAATTTCTTTTTTTAAGTTATATTTTTTTGGCGAAACTAAAAAATGTTTACCCTCTTTAATAATTATATTTTTAGAATTTGAAGGTGATCTGGCATTAAAGCAAATGGTTATATCTATATCAGGCTTATACCTCTCTTCAATAAGATCGATACTATTTAGATTTATAAGATTAAATCTAGCATCTGGTTTAACTAGATTATATTTTTTAATTATTTTAGGGACCAAAGTCTCTGCAAGACTTGGGGTTGTTCCAATGTTAATAAAATCCAATGATCTTGATTTATATGTATTAGCAATATAGTTAAAGTTTTTGAGCTGATTAGTTACTATCGAAGCTTGCTCGAATAGCTCTACAGCTTCATTTGTAGGTATCAATTTCTTACCTTTCCTCAAAAATAGCTTAAACCCAAGATTTTTTTCAACAGCTGCTAGAGTTTTACTTATAGAAGGCTGGGATATTTGCATCTTATTTGCAGCAGCAGTCATAGATGAGTTTTTGTAGACTTCATAAAAAATTTCAATTTGTTTAGACGATAACATGTATAACCTCAGGTTATGTATATATTAATATAATAATACAAATTAAATAGACATATAGCATATTGATGATATATTAATGGCTAATGTTTACAAATTATTTAGGGGATTAAACATGTTTAAAAAATTATTCTTAATATTTCCATTAGTTATAACAACTTATACTTTTGCTCAGGATGAGTCAGTTGAAGAAGTTGTAACAGTTGGCTCACAAATTAAAGGAGCTACCATAACCGGAGCTCTTCCTGTAACTATATTAAGCGCAGACGATATTGAAGCTATTGCTACTAGTGATGGAGATGAGTTGATTAACAACCTTGTGGAACAGGGTTTAAATTTCTTTAATGAAGCTGAACAGATTTCTGGTGGTGTTAACGCTGCAAGGGGAGACGTAGGAGCTTACAATTTGAGAAGTATGGGTGTAGGTAATACTTTAGTCCTTCTAAACGGAAGAAGAATGGTAAATAATGCAGGCTATCAGACTGAAAAAATTGGTGATGATTTTGTCCCAACTATGACAGTAAACTCAAACTTAATTCCAACCAATGCACTTTCAAGGCTTGAAGTTTTAAAAGATGGAGCTTCAGCTATATATGGTGCTGATGCTGTTGCTGGTGTTATTAATAATGTTCTTCAAACAGACTATGAAGGTCTAAGAGTATCTGCAAAGGTTAATGGCTATGATCATTTTGCTGCAAATGATACAGATCTTAAAATTAAATATGGTACCTATCTAAACGAGGGCAGAACAAATATTAATGTTTCTTTATCTCATAGAGATAGAGAAAAGATCGATTTAACAGAAGATGAAAAGTGGGCAAATGCAGATTATAGAAGATTAATACCTGAAGATTCCCCATGGGCAGGTGACTCTTCTTTTAATAATCGATATACATACGGGATGCCTCAGATAGATTTTACTGGCAAATATGGCTGGACTGATAGTTCTGGCGAATCACAGTTATTCCCAACAGGATCACCAGAGTGCTCTAATTCAGGGGCAATAGATACAGGAATGGGCTCATGTTTAGTTCCTGATACTAACTATTATTACTCTCCTTCCGAGGCTGGTAGACAATATAGAGGCGACATGCAAAGAACAAATCTATTCATTTTTATTAACCATGAGATGAAAAATGGTAATGAAATGTTTGCTGAAATTGGTAGATATGAATCAGATAGTGTTAAAAAAGATAACAATGGTAGTTTTACTGCTGGAATAATTAATATACCTGCGGATTATTATTGGTTCTCTCAATTACCTGAATCTTCTGGAATATCATCTAATACTAAGTCAGTTCGAATAGATGGCTGGAGACCAGTAACTATGGGAAGAACTACAAGAGTCAATAAAGATGATTACAGATTCCTTCTTGGGTTTAGAGGCGTCACACAGTCTAACTGGTCATGGGAAACTGCAGTTTTATTTTCAAAAGCAAAAGCTATGGACGTAACTAGCGGAAGAGTTTCTTTTCCTAAATTCGAAGCTTCATTAAATGATCCATCATCCGGAGCTTTTAATATATTTGATCCAAATCCTGCAACTAATAACTCAGCTGCAATTTTGTCTGATGTATTTAGGAAAGACACCTCAAGACTTGCATCTATAGACTATAAAATTAGTAACCCAGAGGTATTTGAACTTCCTGCAGGACCGGTTGGAATGTTAGTAGGTTTTGAATATAGAAAAGAATCTTATACCGATGATAGAGATCCTTTATTAGATGGAACTATAAGGCTTTCTGGAGTAAGCACGACAAACACCTATCCTTTTAGATCAGCAGTTATGGGATCTAGTGCAACAGGTGATACAACTGGTAATAAAAGAGTAAGATCTGCATTTATAGAATTCCAGGTTCCATTAACAGATAAATTAAATGCTCAATTTGCTCAACGTATAGAACAATTCTCTGATTCTGATGCTGCATCAGTTGGAAAAATTGCATTAGGATACGATGCAAATGATTGGTTAAAATTAAGAGCATCTGCCTCAACGGCATTTAGAGCTCCTAATCTTGTTCAAGTTAATCAAAAAGAGGTTGCTAGAACGGGTTCTAGAAATGACATGTTAAATCAATATGTTCGTATAGAAAATGGCTTATCAGTTCCAACTTCGGGTGATTTAGATGGTAACTACACTATATTAAGATATGCCCAAGGTGCAGAAAATTTAAAACCTGAAGAGTCAACTAACTCTTCATTTGGTTTTGTTCTAACACCTCCAAGTATTGAGGGCTTAACAATTACCGTTGATACTTGGTCAATTGAAAAAGAAAATACAATTGCTTTATTTGGAAGAAATAATCATATTATTGCTGATCTTTTAGCTAGAATTAGGGGTGGATCTGATTGTAGTGCTGGTAATCCAGCTGTGATTAGAAATGATGCTTCAAACCTTGATGAGGATGAAGTTGCGTTATTTACTAATCTTGGGCTTTGTCCTGTAGGAAAAGTTGACTATGTAAATGATGAATATTTGAACCTTGCTACAAGAGAAGTTGAGGGTACCGATGTTGCTATTTACTATGATTTTGAAACAAATATTGGTGACTTTTCAATAAGTCTTGTTTCAACTTTTACAGATACTTTTTATCAAACACCAACAGGCGAATTTAGCGCACTTGCTGAAGCTGTTTCTTCTGGCGAGCTTCCAGCTTATGCATCCCCAATAGGATTTGGTGATATAAATGGAACCGATGTTGGTGCGGTTGAACAAAAAGATAGACTTCAAGTGAGCTACAAAAAAGGAGAATATAGAGCCTCCTTATCTGTTTTAAGAATTGGTGAGCTTGCAGATTCAGGCGAGACTTCAGCTGGATTTATGTATCTAATACCTTCTATGACGACCGCTGATCTATCAATATCTAAGAATGTTGAATTAGGTGGCAACAAGGGTAGAGTTAAATTCGTTGTTAAAAATATTGCTGATGAAAGAGCTCCGTTAGCTGATGGCTATAACGGTTATTTCTCAGACGTTCACTCTGATATGGGTAGGAATTATTACCTTGATTTAAGAGTAGATTTTTAAGATACCTTTTATTAAAAAGGGAGCTTTATGCTCCCTTTTTTTAATTAAAGAGTTAATATATTCATTATGCCCGCCTATCAAAAAAAAGGATTTATAGTTGGTCTAGCATTATTTTTTATTTTGCTATTTATTCCAGCTCCTGAAGGTCTTAATGCTGCCGCTTGGAAGGTTGCAGCAATAGCTGTTTTGATGGCTGTTTGGTGGGCAACCGAAGCTATTCCTGTTGCTGTAACAGCATTATTGCCATTAGCACTTTTCCCTTTAATGGATATAACCTCATTTGAAAGTGCGGCAGTTCCTTATGCAAATAAAAATATTTATTTATTTTTAGGTGGCTTTATTTTAGCCTTAGGTATAGAAAATTCAGGATTACATAAGAGAATAGCTTTAAAGATGATTCTTGCTGTTGGTTCAAGTGGCGCAAGGTTGGTTGGAGGATTTATGCTTGTATCAGCGTTAATAAGCATGTGGGTTATGAATACATCCACCACCTTAATGCTTTTACCAATAGGCTTAGCTGTATGTGCAGTAATGGCTGATACGATCCCTGGCTTAACAGACAAACAAAAGAAAGACTTTGATACTGCTTTATTATTAGGTATTGCCTATGCAGCAACCATTGGGGGTATGTCAACGTTGATTGGCACCGCTCCAAATATTGTTTTTAGTGCGTTTATGTTCGATGCATATGGAATTGAAATATCAATGTTGAGCTGGATGACTATGGCAGTTCCTCTTTCAGCTATCCTTCTTTTTGGAGCATGGATACTCTTAACAAAGTATGTATTTAAAATTAATTTTGATGCATCTGTAGAATCAAGATTGGAATTACAAAATATCCTTAATAAAATGGGAAAATTAACCAAAGATGAGAAAAGGATATCTATAATATTTGGCCTTGCTGTCTTTGCATGGGTCTTTAGAACTCTTCTTAATAATATTGATTTTTTATCAGGCCTTACAGACGCTGGTGTAGCTATTATTGCTGCAATTCTTATTTTTATGACACCATCAGCAAGCAAAAGAGGTGATCTTTTAGAGTGGGAAAAGTCAAAAGATCTACCCTGGGGTCTATTAATCCTTTTTGGCGGCGGCTTATCACTTGCATCACAAATAAGTTCAAGCGGTCTAGGTATATGGATTGGAGAAAGCTTAATTATATTAAGTACAATACCTCCAATATTTTTAATCTTAGCAATAGCCACATTAATTATTTTCTTAACGGAAATTACAAGTAATGTAACAACAACCACAACATTCCTGCCTGTATTTGGAGGGCTGGCGATTGCTATTGGAGTATTGCCTGTTTCCTTAGCAATACCGGTCTGTTTAGCAGCAAGTTGTGCTTTTATGCTACCTGTTGCAACACCTCCAAATGCTATTGTTTATGGATCAAATAAATTTACCATCGCAACAATGATGAGGGCTGGATTTTTATTAAACATCATTGGTATCTTTGTAGTTACATTATTTGCTTATTTCATTGCCCCAATGGTTTTTTAATGAAATCATTTAAATACGTCTTTTTATTTTTTTTAAGCACAACCTTATCTTCAAGAAGTTATATTGATTACGAATCTCCATATCATCCTGTTATTGGTAATTCTGGAATGGTTGTTTCACAAAATAATCTTTCTTCTGATATCGGCTTAGAAATTCTTAACAAAGGTGGTAATGCTATCGATGCTGCGGTTGCTGTTGGATTCTCTTTGGCTGTAACTCTTCCTAGAGCAGGAAATCTTGGGGGAGGGGGTTTCATGCTGGTTTATTTAAAAGAAAGTGATGAGATTTTTTATATAGATTATCGAAGCAAGTCTCCATTGAATTCAAACTTAGAAAATATATTTGATATCATTAATAACACTGGTAAGCCATATGTTACTGTTCCTAAAGACTTTGACTATGATTTATTTGATGTTCTAGATGAGGGTTACAAAGCTTCAGCATTGCCAGGTACTGTTGCTGGGCTGCTTGATGCCCACTCACGTTTTGGCAAATTAACTTTAAAAGAGGTTTTAACTCCTGTTATTAAACAAGCCAGTGAAGGAATAGTTGTTTCTTATGATCTTTATAAAGCAATTGAAAGCACCCCAAGGCTTTTAAAAGATCCTGAGTCGAAAAGAATTTATTTTAAAAATAATAAACCTATAAAAGAAAATTCTATTTTAAAGCTCCCTGACCTTGCTCAAACAATCTCATTAATTGCTGAGAATGGTAAAGACGGTTTTTATAAAGGAGTGACAGCAAAAAAAATAGATCAAGCAATGAAAAATAATAATGGGCTTTTATCTCTTGAGGATTTTAGTGAATATAAAGCTTACATTAGACAACCAATCTCAACGGAATATAGAGGAAACAAAGTTTTTACTGCAGGTCCTCCATCTGGAGGCGGTATAACACTTCTTACAGCTCTAAATATCCTAAGTTACTTTGATTTAGCTAAATATGAAAGTAATTCTGCAATGACCTATCATTTATTTTCTGAAGCTCTTAGAAGAGGGCACAACAACAGATCGTCTGAAGTGGGCGATCCTCTTCACTATGATGTTCCAGTTAAAGAATTACTATCAAAAAAAAGAACAAAAGAGCTTGCTAAAACCATTAGTTTAAAAAAATCTACAAAGACCTCATCGATCAAGCCCTTAAATATCATTAATGAAAGTAGAGACACTACTCATTACTCAATCATAGACTCTGAAGGTAATGCAGTTTCAAATACCTATACCTTAGGAGCTTCTTTTGGCTCAGGAGTAACTATTCCTGGAACTGGTATTTTGATGAACAATCAAATGAATAATTTAACGTATAGGTCTGGTGATGTTGAAAAAGAAGGAAGAAGGGTAAGTCTTGGAAATAGATTTAAGCCTGGCAAAAGGCCTATGAGTACAATGGCTCCGGTTATGATTTTTAATGAGAATAATGAATTAACATTAATAACTGGTTCACCAGGTGGCTCATATATACCTGGAGCAATACTTAGGGTTGTCACCGGTGTCATTGATTTTAATCTAAATATTGGTGAAGCAACCATGCTACCAAGAGTTCATAAAGACTGGCCATATAAAGGCATTGATTATGAAAAAACTCTAAGTTCAGACATAGTTAAAAGCCTCAATAAGATTGGTCATAAAACATCTTCAAATAAAACAATGGGCAGCACTCAAAGTATTCATATAGTTGACGGAATAAAATATGGTTACTCTGATTTAAGAAGACCCAATGCATCTGTTGCAGCTCAATTAGACTAGTTAACTCTGTAATTTAAGGGAGGCTTTCTATCACCAAGTAAAGCTTTATAAACAAAATCATCACCAACTCTTTGATTAAGTTCATTTTTTGCTGCTAGTACTATAGAAGGGTCGCTAAATATATCAATAGCAGTTGCGGCAATAGTCTTTGCTGCTAATTCGGTTCCTTTAATACCAATGGATGTTCCACCTGATGCAACTGCTTGCCATGAATGTGCGGCTGTTCCGGGCACCCAAGTCGCAGTTCTTATGCCAGCGGTTGGCACAACCCAGCTAACATCACCAACATCTGTTGATCCATAACTGTGTGATTCTTTGTATTCTAAAATATTTTCTTGAGAACCTATCTCAAGACTTGGCTTTAAAAAAGTTTTATAGATTGCTTTAGCATATTCATTTTCTTCTTTGGAGTATTTAATACCACCATAGGAAGTTAGATTTTTATACATAATTCTTTGAATAACATCATTTGGAAGCAGTGAATAGTTTCCATGCATAACTTCATAAGTCATACTTGTATCCGTTCCTATTGCGGCTCCTTCTGCAGTCTTTACCACCCTTTGAAAAAGCTCTTCAACCATGTGCATTTTTGGATGTCTTACATAATAGTAGACTTCTGCAAGATCTGGAACGACATTTGGTGCCAAACCTCCTTTTGTAATTACATAATGAATTCTAGATTCTTGAGGCACATGTTCCCGCAACATATTTACCATCATATTCATTGATTCAACCCCATCAAGAGCTGATCTTCCTTTCTCAGGAGCACCTGCGGCATGAGCTGAAATACCAGTAAATGTAAATTTTGCAGATTTATTTGAATTTGAAGTTCTTAAATTTGCAGAGTTAGTGTCATCAGGATGCCAATGAAGAACAATATCTACATCATTAAATAATCCCTCTCTAACCATATAAACTTTACCTGAACCTCCTTCTTCTGCTGGTGTTCCATAAAATCTTATTCTTCCATTTATATTATTAGTCTCTAACCACTCTTTTATGCTTACAGCTGCCCAAGCTGAAGCTGCGCCAAATAAATGATGTCCGCATGCATGACCTGCACCAGTTCCATTATCAATAACCTCCTTAAAAGGGGATATTGATTGAGCGAGCCCTGGCAAAGCATCAAACTCACCTAATATTCCTATTATTGGCCCATTAGAACCATATTCTGCGATAAAGGCAGTTGGTATGCCTGCAACATTTCTTGTTATTTTAAATCCTTCTTTTTCTAATTCAGTTGCAAGTAAATTTGAACTTTTAATTTCTTGATACCCCATTTCAGCATGGTCCCATATCTTTAGCGCCACATCTGAAAAACGATCTTTATGCTTGAGAATAATCTGTTCAACAGATGATGAATAGATATTTAATGTATAGATGCTTGAAAACATCAAGATGAATAAATTATATTTTTTAAACATTATCTTTCCTTATATATTTGAATTAATATTTATTTTCTAGCAACTCCCCAATAATTATAGCCTGCAAATTTAGGGGTGTTTGGAAGATACATTTCTTCCATATTAGAAATCTTAAAACCAGACGAGGTAATGAGTTCAGGAATATTTCTATTAAGATTACAACCACCTGCAATTTTATTCCATATAGGATTAATTCTTTTTTGCCATTTAACAATATTTGGATCTGGTGCTAGCCCGTGTTCACAAAAAAGCAACTTACCATTATTTTTTAGGACTCTCGTTATTTCTGAAATAGATAAAGTAACATCTGGAATTGTGCACATAGTGTATGTAATTAAAACAGTATCAATGGAGTTATCAAGGAGTGGGATATTCTCAGCTCCGCATTCTAAAAACTCAATTTTTAATTGATTTTTATCAGCAAGAGGCTTAGCTATCTCTATGAGTTCTTTTGAAGGATCTAATCCATATAAATATTTGATTTTAGATTTATTGTAAAAAGGTATATTTAAACCAGAGCCAATCCCAATATCTAGAACAACACCCTCTGCCAATGGAACTATTTTATTTCTTTGATAGTTAATAGGCTTTGAGCCACAAGCACAGTTAAGAACTTTTGGTAGAATATATTTATTATATAAACCCAAATTTAATCTTCAGAAAAATCATTAAGAGGCATAGCAGCAGTATTAAAGCCTGCATCTACATAGGTAATTTCTCCAGTCACACCACTAGCGTAGTCTGAGCATAAGAATGCAGCCACATTACCAACCTCTTCAGTTGTCACAGTCCTTCCAAGTGGGGCTCGTGATGAATGCTGAGAAAGCATTTTTCTAAAATTTTTAACACCAGAAGCAGCAAGAGTTTTAATTGGCCCAGCTGAAATAGCATTAACCCTGATATTCTCTGCACCCAATGATGCTGCAAGAAATCTTGTATTTGCTTCCAAGCTAGCTTTAGCTAAACCCATGACATTATAATTAGGCATAGTTTGCATAGCTCCCAGGTAAGTTAATGTCAAAAGGGCAGAGCTGTCATTTAACATATTTTTTGATGCCTTTGCCAATGCTGTAAAGCTGTATGAGCTTATATCATGAGCTACTTTGAAACCTTCTCTAGTTGTAACATCTACAAAATTGCCTGTTAATTGATCTGCAGGCGCAAATCCAATTGAATGAACAAACCCATCAAAAGAATCCCAATAAGTTTTAAGTTCTTCAAAGGATTTCTCAATAGAATCATCACTAGAAACATCACATTCAATTAATATATCTGAACCATATTCTTTTGCCAGGGGTATTAAATTTTTAAGCAGTCTTTCATTTTGGTATGTAAAAGCTAATTCTGCTCCTTCTCTTCGCATTGCAGCTGCAATACCGGAAGCAATAGAGTATTTATTAGCTAAACCAGTTATAAGAATTCTTTTATTTTTAAGCAACATATCTTTATTATTTTAGTTAACACCTTATTGTAAAAGAAAAATTAATTTTTATCTTATTTAATAGGATTTCTATAATTTAAAGTTATATTAAAAATTTATAATTAATTATAAATTTAAAAAAAAATAAGGTAAATTCTTTGCTTTTTAAAAAAAAGCGTTCACAATAACGAATGTTCAATACATATATATTTATGTATGTATTAATAAATATAAACATAACTACAGGGGAATTGTATGTTAAATAAAAAAAGCTATTTATATTCAGTCTTAGCTCTTTCATTCGTTGTTTTCAATACTAATGTTTTTGCTCAAGACGAATCAGATGATGATAATGTTGAAGAAGTTGTTGTTACTGGTTCTAAGATCAGTAAAGATGAGTTCTCATCATCTAGTCCTATAACGATTATTACCTCAGAAGATATCTTAAGTGCTGGTAATGCCAGTGTTGATGAGTATCTTAAATATACTCCAGCATTTACTGGTTATCAATTAGGCACATCAACCAATAATGGTGGTGATGGTTCAAGAAAAGTGGATTTAAGAGGACTGGGTTTTAATAGAACATTAGTTCTTTTAAACGGAAGAAGAACAATTGGCGATATTGGTGGTGATGGTGCTGTAGATGTCGGTGGAATACCAGAAATGATGATCAAAAGAGTTGAAGTTTTGAAAGATGGTGCTTCAACAATTTATGGTTCTGATGCTATATCTGGTGTTGTTAACTTTATTCTTGATGACAAATTTACTGGTTTAAAAGTTCAAGCTGGTATGGGTGAAGGTACAGAAAACGGTCAAGCTAGAGACGAAAGTGTTGGTTTAATGGCTGGTATCGGTGGAGACAATGGAAATGTTGTTTTCTCTGCATCTTGGAAAAATCAAAAAGAAATGCTTCAAGCTGAACAACCATGGGCTAATGATGCTTTATATCCTCAATTACAATCTGATGGAACTTTTAAATCTGTTGGATCAGGTTCAAGTAACAGTAGAAAAATTAGAGGTCCTGGTGGTAACTATATTTATGATAGTTCAATAGGTGCTGCTAGAGCTTTTACAGCTGCAGATGTTTACAACTATGCTCCTGTAAATGCATTAATTACACCTAATGAAAGAACTCAAATGGGTGTTTTAGGTACGCTTCAGGTTACTGAAGACGTAGAAATGTATTTCTCAGGTATTTATAACAGAAGATATTCGCATCAAAGATTAGCTCCTGATGCATCTTTTGCTGTTAATTCTGCTGTTGAAACTCCAAATAATGGAGCTCAATATAATGACTGGGTACCAGCAAATAACCCATATAACCCTTTTGGTTCAGTTAATTGTGCTAACTCTGCTGGAGTTGATGGTGCAGCAATTTGTGATACTGATGTAAGAATTAATAGAAGATTTGAAGAATCTGGTGGTCGTATTTTTGAACAAACAGTTGATGCTTATAGTATCGTAGCTGGTTTCAGATTTGAGGCTATGGGCTGGAATCATGATGTATCAATGACTTTTGCTGAAACAGAGCAAGTTGATGAGACTCTTAACTATGGTAGATTTGATAGATGGGCTATAGCAGTTGACCCTGTAGCTTGTGCTGCTAACTCATCATGTCCTGGTGTGTTAAACCCATTCGGTGAATTCGGTAGTATCACTCCAGAACAAATGAGCTTCTTAACTGCTGGTTCATTAAAAGATCAATCAGGTGCAGACTTCGATATGATTTCATGGGTAATGTCTAATGACTCATTTGCTTTTGGTGTTGAGAAAAGACAAGAATTTGGTTATTTCAAACCAGATGAGTTTAGTGCTGAAGGCTTAACTACTGGTGGTGCTTCTGCTCCGCTTAGAGGTGGTTTTAGTGTTACCGAGGTATTTGGTGAGTACTTAAACAAAGTATCAGATGAATTAACAGTTGATATGTCAGTAAGATATTCTGATTATGATACTGTTGGAAGTTCTACTAACTTTAAAGTAGGTGCTGATTATGTTGTGAATGATGATGTAAGATTAAGAGCTTCATATGGTACTGGTTTTAGAGCTCCTAATGTAGCTGAGCTTAATACAGATGCTTCAACCACATTCCCTGTTATTGACTTACCTTGTGAGCTTGGTGACAGAAGATTAGCAGCTGGAGCAATAACACAAACTATGTATTCTAATTGTCAAGCTCTTGGTTATGACACATCAGATGCTGGTGAATATGGTTTTGCATGGCAGTCATATCATGAATATTATGCAGATGGAGATTTAGCCCCTGAAGAATCTACTAACTTTGCAATTGGAGCAGTTATTGAATCAGACATGTTTGGTGGAGTTCAAATGTCTGTTGACTACTTCAATATAGAAATAGAAAAAGTTATAGCTTTACCTATTGCTAACTTAATATTCTTAGATTGTTTATCACAAACAACTATGGACTTCTCAACAGGAAGTTGTGGACTATTTATTGACTATGGGTTAAATGATGATTCAGACTTTGGTCCTAATGGTCTTCAATACTTTGGATACCCTGGAGATATTGAAACACCATGGGGTAACCAAGGTACCTTTACATCAGACGGTGTTGATTTTGCTTTAAGCACTTCTGGTGATCTTGATATGGCCAATATTAATGGTTATTCAGTTAACTTTGATGCTACTTGGCATAATTCATACGAGCAAGAGTTCACTTATGGTGGCGGTAGAGACTATGTTGGTTCAGCTGATGGTTTCGCTGTTTATCCAGAACTTAGATATGTTTTATCATTTGGTTTAAATGGAGATAACTGGAATGCTTTCTGGAACATAAGACACGTAAGCGAATCAGACGACGTATGGAGACATCCATCTGTAACTGCTGATGCAGTTGCTGAAGCTACTACATACCATGACTTATCAGCAAGTTATGATATGGGTAATAGTGTTCTTAGATTCGGTATCAATAATGTTACTGATGAGCAACCTCCATATTTCCACAGTAATTTTAATGGAAATACTGAGCCAGGTGTTTATGATGTTATTGGAAGAAGAATGTTTATGTCTGTGACAGCAACATTCTAATTCACAAATGAATTATAAAAAGGCTACTTTGGTAGCCTTTTTTTATTATCAAAAAAAATGAATATATTAAAAAAATCTTACATAAAACTTAAAAGAGTTTTAGTTTCTGCGCTGTCTAAGATTTTTATTAGAATAATGAATATATATATAAAATATAAATCGAGTAAATAATTGGTATATTTATTTATATTTTTTGTTTTTTAGTCTCATCCCTATGTTTTTTAAGGTATTTCATAAAAGGAGTACCTCCGGTTCCGGTTATTGTTGAACCACCTCTTCCAAAAGGATTTTTAATTTGAGATTGTTTATGTATATAAGTTGCAGCGAATTCTAAGTGCTGAGCTCTAAATATTCTTATTTCTTCTAAACATTTATTATATTCTGACGTAAGCTGTTTTGATTTACTGATTAAGTGTTTAGCTTTCGATCTTTTTTCAACAAGCTCAATAGCCTTTCGATGTTCAGGAGGCATATATTCACGCATCTCATTTAAATAATGCCTTAAATGATCCTGAGTATGATAGATTCCTAGAGCGCCATCAAGAAAAGGCATAATGCTAGATTGAGCTCCAGTTTCACCTCTAAAATATTGAGGTTTATTAGAATATTGATTTTCATAGATTAAGCCTTTTTTTAGATCTGGATTATCTTTGGTTCCAAATATAAATGGCCTTACCCTATGATAATAAATATATGGATCACATTTTTCAGGCATTCTTGAAAAGATTGAATTTACTTTTCTTAATGAAGATATTATTTTCTTAAGATTATCTGAAAAATCCTTGATTGAATTCATTTCATTTAGTTTTGAAATAACGTTTGCAGATTGAATAGCATCTTTAGCTGCATCTTCAATACAGACATGTATTGTTACAAACCAATCCTCATCAACCCCTCCCAAGAAATTATTCAATAAACCAACATTCTCAAGTGATATATTTTCTTTAGGATTTATCCTATACCAGTTATCTAAACAGTAACTTGCATAACTTAATATTGGAGGCCTACCTAAAATATTAGATAATTGAACCCATGGCCTAGCAATAACTTCAGGTAAAACTTTTGACGGATTCTTAGCACCCCAGATATAAGCATGTGCAATAAAGCTTAAATGAGACATAGCTAGCTTTATTTCTCTAATATTATTATTTTTTATTACAAGGTCTACTGATAATGCATTCTTATTCAATGAATCTATATTTTGCCGAACTCTTCCTGTAAGAAGCGTTTTGGAAGCTCAGCAGCGGTAACAGATAAACGTTCTAAAGACTTTGACTTGGTAATGTATCCCTTTAAAGGGTCTCTTGTTGGCAGAAATGTTTTCATAATATCTATATATTATATATATATTAATTTATCTAATTAATATTTTTTTAAATTAATTAACTTTTTTTATAAAAAAGTGTTGACATGAATTTTGAAAAGAGTATATTAACTAGACCAACTTGATTCCGACTAAAGAACAACTGCAGACGGGACTTAGAGAGAATAAAGGAGGAAGAGCCCATAGGGTGAAAGCGTTTGTAAGAGTCGACGATAAAAAAGAGCTTATAGACCCACCAAGAATTCAAGAGAAAGAATTCGAGGAGCCAGAGAGAATCTCACTCAGGACCCCTAAGGAACTCGAACTAAAGAAACAGAGCTAGTCTCTGTTTTTTTTCGTCTGTAATTTATCCTAGAAATTTAATCATTACACCAGCAGCTACTGCTGAGCCTATTACCCCAGCAATATTGGGACCCATAGCATGCATTAATAAATGATTTTGAGAGTTATATTCTAAACCAACCTTATTAACTACTCTTGCAGCCATTGGAACTGCTGAAACCCCAGCTGCACCTATAAGAGGGTTTATTTTTGTTTTACTAAATATATTAATTAATTTTGCTACAAGAACACCCGCTGCAGTTCCTATTGCAAAAGCAATCATTCCTAATATAAGTATTCCAAGTGTCTCAGGAGTTAAAAATTTGTCAGCAGCTAATTTAGATCCAACAGATAAACCTAAAAAAATTGTTACTATATTTATTAATGAATTCTGAGCTACATCACTTAATCTATCAACAACCAATGACTCTTTCATAAGATTACCTAAACAAAGCATTCCTAGAAGGGGTGCTGCGCTTGGTAAAAGTAATCCAACCAATAAGAAGAGCATAATAGGAAAAATAATTTTTTCTTTTTGAGACACATTTCTTAGCTGAATCATTTGAATAGTTCTTTCAGATTCTGATGTTAAAGCTTTCATTATAGGAGGCTGAATTAATGGAACTAATGCCATATAGGAATAAGCAGCTACAGCTATTGGTCCAAGTAACTCTGGAGCTAGAATAGATGAGACGTATATTGCAGTTGGACCATCAGCACCACCTATGATTCCTGTTGCGGCAGCCTGTTTAAGAGTAAAATCTATTAATCCATAGTAATCTAATAACAATGCTCCCATAACAGTTGCAAAGATACCAAATTGTGCTGCAGCACCAAGTATTAAAGTTTTTGGGTTGGCAAGTAGTGGTCCAAAATCTGTCATAGCACCCACACCCATGAAAATTAAAAGAGGTGCAATGCCTGAACCTATGGCTACCTCATAGAATATATACAAAATACCTGGTGTATACCCCATTCCTTGAGCTGCATCATTAATTATTTTGAGATCCATATAAGACGCATTTTTAAGAAGCAGTGATAGGTCAGTTCCTATTCCAAAATACTCACTTATAATTTGATTTATTTCAGTAGGGATTATTTGCATATACGAGTTTTTCAATTGGACTCATTGATAAACCAATTTCTGGGATATTGGTAAGCAGAGCTCCAAAGCCTATTGGCAATAATAATAAAGGTTCAAATTTTTTATTTATAGCAAGATATAGTAGTAATAGTCCAACCAGAATCATCAAAGATTGGCCAAGAGTTATGCTAAAAATACCCAAAGTTGAAAAGAATTCAAATAAACTCATTAATTTAAAACCTCAAATAAGGGTTGCCCTAGTTGAACTTTATCTCCATTTTTAATAAAAATCTTTCCAATTATTCCATTTACAGGAGTTTTTATAGTTGTTTCCATTTTCATAGCTTCAAGAACTATAACAGTATCATCTTCTTGAATTTCAGAGCCTTCGGAATATTCTATCTTGAATATATTCCCGCTTAGCGGGGCATTGATAACGGTACCCGTTTTATTTGTTACTTCAGTGGAAACAGACTTGCACGATGTAATATTATTTCCTAAGATTTCAGGCTCTTCAGTTTTAGAATATTTAACTACGTAATTTAATCCATTTATTTCAACATTATATAAACCTTCTTTATCTTCAATTAAGTTTAATGGAGATTTTTCAAAAAATTCTTGATTGTCTCTATTCTCTAAGAACTTCATCCCAATTTCTGGGAAGAGGGTGTATATAAGAATGTTTTCTTCACTAGCCTCTATGTCAAGCTTGCTTTCACTAATAATCCTAAGAAATTTTTCTTTAGTTTTATCATATTCATTGCTATCTATTAGGTCGGCAGGCCTACATGTCACCGGACTGTCGCCATTTAAAACTTTATCTTGTAAGCTCTTATCAACAGCAGAAGGAGTTTTTCCATACTCACCCCTTAACAAGGCAGACGTTTCTTTTGTTATAACTTTATATCTTTCATTATTTAATACATTTATTACTGCTTGAGTTCCTACAATTTGTGAAGTAGGAGTTACTAATGGAATAAAACCAAGATCTGATCTTACATTTGGAATTTCATCAATAACCTCATCAAATTTATCTAAAGCATTTTGTTCTTTGAGCTGATTTTCAAGATTTGTTAGCATTCCTCCAGGAACCTGTGAAGTAATTATTCTTGCATCTACTCCTTTTAAAGAACCCTCAAAATTTGAATATTTTTTTCTAACTTCTCTAAAATGTTTGGCTATTGGCTCTAGTTTTTCTAGATCAATTTTTGTTTCAAAATTAGTATTCTCGAGTATTCCAACAACCGTTTCTGTTGCTGAATGACCATACGTCATACTCATAGAGGAAATAGAAGTATCAATATTATCCAAACCTGCTTCAACACACTTTATTGCTGTGGTAGTACTCATTCCAGTAGTTGCATGACTATGTAAATGGATGGGAATATTAATTTCTTCCTTCAATCTTGAAACAAGTTCAAAGCCTACATAAGGATCTAATAATCCAGCCATATCTTTAATTGCTAAAGAGTGACATCCAAGATCTTGAAGCTTCAAGCTTAGATCAATCCAGGTCTGAAGGTTATGAACAGGACTTGTTGTATAAGAAATCGTTCCTTGCGCATGTCCATCATTTTCAATTGTTGCCTTAATAGCAGTTTCCATATTTCTTGGATCATTTAGAGCATCAAAAATTCTAAATACATCAACTCCGTTAGTTTTAGATTTTTCAATAAATTTATGAACTATTTCATCAGAATAATGCTTATAACCTAATAAGTTCTGTCCTCTAAGAAGCATTTGCTGAGGAGTATTTGGCATCTTGCTTTTAATATTTCTTATTCTTTCCCAAGGGTCTTCACCAAGGTACCTTATGCAAGAATCAAAAATAGCACCACCCCAAGATTCAACAGACCAAAAACCAACCGAATCTATTTCTTTTAAAACTGATTCCATGTCCTCATATCTAAGCCTTGTTGCTAAAAGTGATTGATGACCATCCCTAAGAACAACCTCGGTTATACCAATTTTCTTTTTATTCATTGAATATTCTCTTTTTAATAATATTAATTATCTCTTTATGCTCAATTTTTAATTTATTTACATCGGGACTTTTTGCTAAATTTTCCTTTGAGTTATCTATCAACTCTTCTTTAAACAATGATGCAGAAATGTTAATTAGCAGAATTAAAATTGAAAGAAATATCAATACAGTAACCATTCCGGTTAGCATTAAATTGATTCCTGAAATAATTAAATCACTCATAACAAGCCAGCTATTTTATATGTTTTTTAAAAGAAGAGTTTACTTAAAAGTATATAATTTCTTTTTATATTTATGAAAATATTATACAATATAATAATTAAACAATAAATATTGTAAATAATTTACATTTTTAAAAGTACATACTATGAGAATTGCAATTAACGGTTTTGGTAGAATTGGTAAAAATATAACTAGACATCTTATTGATGCAGGTTTTTTAGCAGGTCAAAATGGTGATTTAGAGTTAGTCGCTATAAATGATCTTGGCGATATCAAATCAAATTCTCATCTACTAAAATACGATTCAATTCATGGCTCAATTCCTAACAATGTCAGTCATAGTGACAGTGAGATAATAATAGATAACTCATCTATAAAATTCTATTCTGAAAGAGATCCTTCTAATCTACCTTGGGATGATTTAAAAATTGATATTGTTTTTGAATGTACAGGCTTCTTTACTTCTAAAGAAAAAGCTTATAGTCATCTAGTTGCTGGTGCAAAAAAGGTTCTAATATCTGCTCCAGCTCAAGACCCTGATAAGACTATTGTTTATGGAGTTAATCACAATCAGTTAGATAAAAATGATTTAATAATCTCAAATGCATCTTGCACAACCAATTGTTTGGCGCCTATAGCTAAGGTTATTAACGATAATTTTGGAATTAAAAGTGGATTGGTTAACACTGTTCATGCTGCCACTAATGATCAAAGCTTATTAGATGTATCTCATTCTGATTTATATAGAGCAAGAGCAGCATCAGCATCTATTATTCCATCTAAAACAGGAGCTGCAAAAGCAATTGGTTTAGTTATTCCAGAACTAGAGGGAAAACTTAACGGTATGGCAACAAGAGTTCCTGTTCTTAATGTATCAATGCTTGATTTAACGTTCGAATCAGAAAAATATTTTGAAATCGATGAACTAATTAATGTTTTAACTAAATCTGCAAAGAATGAATTGCAAGGAATACTATCTATATGTGATTTACCTTTGGTGAGTTCAGACTTTAATCACAACCCAGCTTCCTCTATCTTTGATACTAATCACATTTATAAGATTGGCAACCAAACTAAAATTCTTGCCTGGTATGACAATGAATGGGGATTTTCCAAGAGAATGGTTGAATTATCTCAATATATTAAACAAATTTCTTCAATTTCATTTAAAGAAACTGCTTAAAACCCTATTTTTAAGGTATATTCTCTTTTCTAAACAATGAATTATTTATGAGCTTTACTAGAACAAAAATTATATGCACTATAGGTCCTGCTACTGAGACTATCAGCGCTTTAAAAAAACTTCATAACAACGGTATGAATGTTGCTCGTATTAATATGTCTCACGCAACTTACAAATCAGCTAAAGCTGTAATTGATAGAATAAATAAAATCAATAATGATGCAAAAGTCGAATCTGGAAAGATTGGGGTTCTTCTAGATACTCAAGGACCAGAAATAAGGACCGGTGATACAGAATTGCCATTGGATCTGAAAGTAGGTGATGAAGTTACCTTAACTGTTAGAGATCAGATAGATGTTGAGACTTCATCTATCAAAATTAACTATAAAGATTTGATACATAGCGTGAGTGAGGGTTCCAAAATATCAGTTGATAATGGACTTATTAATTTTAAAGTCTTATCTAAAGATGATGAGACTTTATTATGTAAAGTTTTAGATGGTGGTAAGCTTGGCTCAAAAAGACATGTTAATTTGCCCGGCGTTAGAGTCAATCTTCCATCTTTAACTACTAAAGATATTGAAGATATTAATTTTGGAATTAAAAATGGAGTAGATTTTATTGCTCTATCTTTTGTAAGAAATAGTGAAGATTTAGAAAAACTACAAACTATACTAGATAAAAAGAAATCTAAAGCAAAAATTATTGCAAAAATTGAAAATCAAGAAGGTCTAGATAATATTCATAATATTTGTAAAGCCTCTTGGGGTGTTATGGTGGCGAGGGGTGATCTTGGTATTGAAACCAGCTTAACTGACTTACCTAATATTCAAAGAAGAATAATGTACGCATGTGCTAAATGGGGAAGGAGATCAATTGTTGCTACTCACTTGTTAGAATCTATGATTGAAAATCCGACACCTACAAGAGCAGAGGTTACAGATATCGCAAATGCAATATATGAAGGAGCTGATGCAATAATGCTATCAGGTGAAACAAGTGTTGGTAAATATCCATCGGAATGTGTAACTTTCTTAAAATCAATAGCAGAAAAAACAGAAAAGTTTAGAACACTAGGGTATGAGAAGAACTTCACACCAAACTCTGATTGGCAGCATATTGGTGTGGCAGCAAAAAATCTTGCTGAGACAATTAATGCAGATGGCATTATAGCTATTACAAGAACTGGCAAAACAGCTAATTACATTTCAAACTCCAAACCTAATGGTATTCCGATTTTTACTTTTACTGGAAATAAGAAAACTCTCAATCAACTATCTCTAATTGGATCTACAGTTCCCTTTTATCTATCAAATCTTTCTAATCATAATAAAACGTTGGCTAATGTTTCAAAGATTTTAAAAAAATATTATGGTAAAGATAAAAAAAATCTAAAGTTTATTATGGTTTCAAGTATATTTTCAGAAGAGCACTCAGAAGCTATTCAAATTATAAATATTTAATATGTTTGATACATTTGTAGAAAGCACCTTGTTGATGTTTGTTGCAATAGATCCAATATCTTTAATACCTATTTTTGCAGGTCTAACAGCAGGCCTAAATAAACATCAGGTTAAATCTGTTTACTTGCGAGCTAGTTTTGTATCTTTAGTGGTTCTTACTATTTTTTGGTTATTTGGTAATGCCATTCTTGACGCAATGAATATTAGCATGGACTCTTTTAAGATAATTGGGGGACTATTCTTAATTGTTATTGCGTTTCAGATGGTTTTTGAGCAAAGACAAATTAGACGACAAAATACAGCTGATACCGCTATAGATGATGAAACTATAAAATCAATAGCTATATTTCCTTTAGCTATACCCTTGATAGCAGGTCCTGGAGCTATGGCAACAAGTTTATTGATATCAAAAGAATCTTACGCTTCAGCTTTAGATGGCCTGGTTTCTTACCTACCAATACTCATAGTAGTGTTTATAGCTACTATTGCTATGTGGTTATCTGCAAAGTTATCATCAAAATTAGGTCCAACCATTATTACTGTAGTCCAAAAGATATTTGGTTTACTTCTTGGAGCGCTAGCAATTGAATTTGTAATAGACGGAATAGCAAATTCATTTAATCTAATATAAGAATGAAAAATTTATCAGAACAAATATTCGATATACTAAAACTTGCTATTAAAGAGAAGGGCACAGCAAGTTTTGTTGTAAGCGGGGGCTCAAGCCCAGTAAAAATATTTAATGAGCTCTCATTAACAGATCTTGATTGGTCAAGAGTTATCATTACTTTGGTTGATGATAGGTTGGTTGATAAATCTCATAATGACTCAAATGAAAAATTAGTTTTTGAAAATTTAATGATTAATAAGGCAAGTAATAGTAATTTTGTATCATTATGTAATTCTCCTCAAGATATCCTAAATATAAATAGACCTTTTGATGTTATGTTGCTGGGTATGGGAGAGGATGGTCACTTTGCCTCTTTATTTCCACAATTAATTAAAACTAATTCTAGCTATTTTGAGCCCTCATCAACACCAGAAATAATTCATACAGAACCAATGGGTAGTCCTTGTCATAAAAGAGTTAGTATGAATTTATCCATGATTCTTCAATCCAATAATGTATTTTTATTAATTCCTAATAAAAAGAAATTAGAGGTCTATGAGCAAGCAAAAAATGATAAAAAACTCCCTTTATATTTTTTATTAAATCAAAAAAATACTACGATAAATATCGTTTCCTCTTAATATATATATTTTCAACTAGAGAATTTATTACGTTTTAACACACTAGAATGTGTCTTTTGTGAATATTTTAACTAAAAAGAAAATAAATAATGAGCTAGCAAAAAACTTAAGAGCTTATTATTAAAGAACCTTAATAGATAGGATAACTAGACCCTAGTTTTTTCTATATTTTTAATAACCTCATCCTTTCTGGTATCAAAAACCTTTCCGAATCTTGCTTGAACCGTTGCAGATAAGATGTCAATAATAGCCAAATGAGCAAGTCTAGATGTCATAGGGATATGAAGATTATTTTCAAGATGGGTATGAATATGAAGAACCACGTTAGAAAGCTTTGCCAAAGGAGACTTTTCTGAGGTAAGGGCAATTGTCTTGACCCCATTTTTTTTAGCAATCTTAGCAGTTTCTACAATTTCAGTTGTTCTTCCTGTAAACGATATTAAAACTAACAAATCGCCTTCTTTCATCATTGAAACTATCATTCTTTGATTTATATAATCAGTATGTGCTACAACAGGGACACCAAATCTAAAAAACTTATGTTGCGCATCTAAAGCAACTGGCCCGGATCCGCCTAAACCAAAAAAAGTAATACTGCTTGCATTAGCCAAAAGGTCTGTTGCTTTGTCAATGGATTCTGGATTTAAATTTTGACCCACATTTACAATTGTTGATTGAATATCAGCCATAACTCTTTTAACAACTTCAGGAGTATCCTTATGAACGTTAAATCTATCTAATAATTCATTGGTATTAGTAATTTCTTGCGCAACTTGAATTTTAAAAGAAGGATAACCATCGAATCCAAGCTTTTTACAAAACCTATTGACTGTTGGAAGGCTTACACCTGCTTCAGCAGCCAAAGAGGTTATGGATTGATTGATAACTTTAGATGGATTATTTAATACAGAGAGGGCAATCCATTTCTCAGATTTGCTTAATTTAACCCCACCATTTACTAATGTGTCTAAAATCATTACATAATTATATATATTTGTAATTTATTTACAATATTTAAGATATCTACTTAATATTGTATATTTTTAACATAATCTAAAGTAAAATTAGATTCATAAAATTTGATACATATATGATACCTGAAGACAAAGATCCTATAGAAACAAGTGAATGGTTAGAAGCTATAGATAGCGTTATTGAGAAAGAGGGTGTTGAAAGAGCTTCATTCTTAATGACAAAACTCGCTAAGAAATTAAATGAAGAGGGAGCAATTCCTTCATACAACCTCACAACACCTTTTAGAAATTCAATTCCACCAAAAGACGAGGCACAGATGCCTGGTGATTTATTTATGGAAAGAAGAATTCGTTCTTTAATAAGATGGAATGCTTTAGCTTTGGTTTTAAGAGCAAATAAGAATGATGATGATTTAGGCGGACATATATCAACCTTCTCATCAGCTGCAACTTTGTATGATATAGGTTTTAATTATTTTTTTAGAGGTTCGGAAGGGCAATTAGAAGATCTGATTTATTTTCAAGGTCATTCATCTCCTGGGATATATGCTAGATCTTTTTTAGAAGGGTATCTTCATGAAGAAGATTTAGATAATTTTAGAAGAGAGGTAAAAAAACCAGGATTGTCTTCATATCCACATCCATGGCTAATGCCAGATTATTGGCAATTCCCAACAGTATCAATGGGTCTTGGACCAATTATGGGTATATATCAAGCTCATATAATGAGATACATGTCTGCAAGAGGTTTAGTTCCAAGAAATGATAGAAAAGTATGGGTTTTTTGTGGTGATGGAGAGATGGATGAACCAGAATCAAAAGGTGCAATAGCCCTAGCCGGAAGAGAGAACTTAGAAAATCTAATTTTTGTAATAAATTGCAACTTGCAGAGATTAGATGGTCCTGTTAGAGGTAATGGAAAAATCATTCAGGAGCTAGAGGGTTCTTTTAGGGGAGCTGGATGGAATGTTATCAAAGTCGTTTGGGGTAGAAAATGGGATCCAATAATGGCAAAAGATAAAGAAGGCAAACTGCAAGATATTATGGATGCTGTATTAGATGGGGAAATGCAAAATTTTAAAGCTAAAGGCGGTGCATATACTAGAGAAAATTTCTTTGCAAAGGATCCAGATGTTCTAAAAATTGTAGAAGATTTAACTGATGAAGATATATATAAATTAAATAGAGGCGGTCATGACCCTTATAAAGTTTATGCTGCATATCATAAGGCAGTTAATTCTTCTGGAGCACCGACTGTAATATTGGCTTTAACAACCAAAGGATACGGTGTTGGCTCTAGAGAGGCAGACAATACCACCCATCAGGTTAAAAAATTATCACTAGATAACATTAAGTCATTCAGGGATAAGTTTAATATTCCAGTAACTGACGATGAGATAGAAAATATACCTTATGTTAGACCGCCTGAGAATTCACCTGAAATGCAGTATCTAAAAAATACTAGAGCAAAATTAGGAGGACCAATCCCTAGAAGAAGAACAAAATCTGAAATTCTTCCAATGCCTGATAACAAAGCATTCACTAAGTTGTATTCAGGCTCAGATGAAAGAAAAATTTCTACAACAATGGCAGCTGTCAGAGTTATAACCGATTTACTAAAGGATAAAGAGATAGGTAAAAGAATTGTTCCAATTGTACCTGATGAAGCAAGAACATTTGGAATGGAAGCTTTATTTAGACAGGTTGGAATTTATTCCGCAGAAGGTCAAAACTATGAACCTGAAGATGCTGATAAAGTAATGTGGTATAAGGAATCAAAAGAAGGAGTAATGCTTGAAGAGGGCATAACTGAGGCAGGCGCTTTCTCTGCCTGGTCTGCATTGGCAACAGCATATACAAACTATGATTATCCAATGATTCCTTTCTATCTTTTTTATTCAATGTTTGGTTTTCAAAGAATTCATGATTTAGCATGGGCTGCAGGTGACTCTCAAGCTAAAGGCTTTTTAATTGGCGCCACATCTGGAAGAACCACTCTTAATGGAGAAGGGCTTCAGCATCAGGATGGTCATAGTCATATATTTTCTTCAACAATCCCAAATTGCTTGTCATATGATCCAACTTTTTCATATGAAGTTGCTGTGATTATTAAAGACGGTATCCAAAAAATGTTTGTTGAACAAAAGAATTATTTTTATTACATAACAACCATGAATGAAAATTATGAACATCCTCCTATGCCAAAAGGTGCAGAAGATGGAATTATCAAAGGAATGTATAAATTATTATCTTCAAAAAAACCATTAATAAGACTCTTAGGTTCCGGTTCAATCTTAAATGAATCAATACAGGCTAAAGACATGCTTAATAATTTTGGAATTGAATCAGAGGTTTGGAGTGTAACAAGCTTCAATTTACTTAGAAAAGATGGTATGGAAGTTGAAAGATTAAATCAATTAAATCCTACAAAAAAAGAAGAAAAAACATACGTCGAAAAGTGTTTTGCTGATAGCGAGATACCTGTAATAGCATCTACTGATTATATGAGGGCTTATGCAGAGCAAATAAGACCATATATTAAATCTGATTATACTGTTTTAGGAACAGATGGTTTTGGAAGAAGTGATTCTAGAAAAAATTTAAGAGAATTTTTTGAAATAGATGCTAAGAGCATAGTAAGAGCAGCTGCATACACATTATTTAAAAATAACTTAATTGATAAAAATAAATTAAAAGAAATATACGAAGATCTTGAAGTCGATCCTCTTAAACCAAATCCTTGGGAAGTTTAATGCCTGATTTAAATCTTAATATTCCAGATCTTGGTGATGTTGAAGAGGTAGAGGTTATTGAGGTTTGTGTAGAGATTGGGCAAAGCGTAGAAGCTGAAGACTCAATATTAATCCTTGAAACAGATAAAGCAGCCATGGAAATTCCAACTACTGAATCTGGTATTGTTAAGAATATTCTTGTTAATGTCGGTGATATGGTTAAAGAAGGAACTCCATTTGTTCAAATTGAGGTTGAAGAAGAAAAAAAATCCAATACTGATCAAATAGCACAAAAAAACAAAAAAAAAGCACACAACAAAGAAATTCAAGTATCTTCTGAAAAAGAAGATATTAATAAAAATGAAATAGTTTTAGCAAAACCTTTGATTCCAGATCTTGGTGATGTTGAAGAGGTAGAGGTAATAGAGATTTGTGTTGAGGTTGGCCAAAATGTTGGAATAGATGATTCTATTATGATACTTGAAACTGATAAAGCTGCTATGGAGATACCAGCTTCAGTTGCGGGCAAAGTTACTAAATTAAATATTAGCCTAGGCGACATGGTAAAAGCCGGCATGCCATTTGTAGAAATTGAGTCAAGTGTGGCTGTCCCAAAACCATTAAATAAAATTAATGAAAAAGAAGATTCAATTTCTATTTCTAAAAATGAACATATTACAAAACAAGAAAAAACAAATAACAACAAAGAACAAGTAAGTCAGCCTTTGAGTTATAACAATGTCTCTGTTCATTCAGGACCAGCAACAAGGAAACTTGCTAGAGAATTTGGTATAAACTTATCTGAGGTTAAAGGCTCTGGTCCAAAAGGAAGAATATTAAAAGAAGATCTTCATGCATTTGTTTCACAGCGCTTAAATTCAAAAACTGGAAGTGGATTTGAATTCTCTCAACCAGATATTGATTTTTCAAAATGGGGTCAGGTAAGCTTTGAAAAGCTATCTAAATTTCAAAAAACAGCTTCAAAAAATCTCCATACCTCTTGGATCAATATTCCTCATGTTACTCAACACGATGATGCAAATATTACAGACTTGCTTGCTTTAAGAGCTGAGTTAAATAAATCTAATAAAACCAAAGTTTCACCTTTAGCTTATATCATTAAAGCAACAGTAGAAACTTTAAAACTCTATCCCTCTAATGAATACCTCTCTTTCATCCAACCTAGATACAGTTGTAATGAAAGATTACTTTAATATAGGTATAGCCGTTGATACTCCTGAAGGTCTTATTGTTCCTAACATAAAAAATACTGACAAAAAAACAATTTTAGAAATATCAGATGAGGTTTTTAATCTTGCTAAACTAGCAAAAGAAAGAAAGTTAAAAGTTGATCAACTCAAGGGTGCATCATTTACCATAACCTCTTTGAGTGGTATTGGCGGTAAATATTTTACTCCTATAATAAACCCTCCAGAGGTAGGAATTCTTGGTTTATCAAAACCCTTTGATAACTTATTTTTAGACGGTAAAAATATTATTAACCAAAAACTCTTACCAATTTCACTTTCTTATGATCATAGGGTAATTAATGGAGCATATGCAGCCAGGTTCGTAACAGATTTATCAAAACAACTTAACGAAATAAACTTTTTAAGGGAATCATTTAATGGAACTTAATACTTTTGATCTTTATCTATTTGGTGGTACCGGTGATCTTTCAAATAGAAAGTTAATTCCTGCTATGTTTCGACAAGAAACATTAGGAAATATTGATGATGCCAGCCAGATTATTGGCATTGGTTCAAGAGACTTATCAGCTGAAGAATATATATCAATGGTTAATGAATCATTGAATAAATATTATATTGATTTTGAACAACAAAAAGATGCGTGGCTAAAATTTGCTAAGAGGCTTCAATATATAAAGTTAGACATCAACTCTAATGAAGACTGGAAAAACATAAACAATGTTTCAGATAGTGTTGCTGTGGTTTACTATTTAGCAACCCCGCCAAATTTATATAAAAAAATCTCATCGGCGCTGAATGATAATAATCTAATAAAAGATAATTGTAGAATAGTTGTTGAAAAGCCAATTGGCTCTGATTTAGAAACCGCAGAGGATATTAATAATTCTCTTTCACAAGGTTTTAAAGAAAATCAAATATACAGAATTGATCATTACCTAGGCAAAGAAGCTGTTCAAAATTTATTAGCCTTAAGATTTGCTAATACTATCTTTGAGAAAAGTTGGTCAAGCTCAGCCATTGATCATATACAAATAACAGTTGCAGAAGATTTAGGTGTTGAGGATAGAGGTGGCTATTACGATGAAACAGGTGCACTTAGAGACATGGTGCAAAATCATCTTCTTCAAATTTTATGCCTTATAGCAATGGAACCTCCTGTTTCTATTCAAAGTGAATCAGTAAGGGATGAAAAGCTAAAAGTTTTAAAATCGCTCGCACCATTCACATCAGATAATATTGCTGTTAATTCAGTAAGAGCACAATACCTTGAAGGTATCTCCAAAGGAGAGGCAGCATGCGCTTATCTTGATGAAGAAGGTGTTGATTCTAAGAACCAAACTGAGACATTTGTGGCTTTAAAATTAGAAATTAATAATTGGAGATGGTCAGGCGTTCCTTTTTATTTAAGAACTGGAAAAAGAATGCAATCAAAATCATCTGAGATTGTAGTTCGCTATAAAACAGTTCCACATAACATTTTTTCTAAAGGAGCCCATTTAGAACCTGGTCAATTAGTTTTGAGGATTCATCCAGATGAAGGTATAGATTTAAAGCTCAACACAAAGCGTCCAGGTGTATCTGGTTATGATCTTGAGAACTTGCCTTTAGATCTAAATCTTAACGAGTATCATGAAATTGGGCATCAAGATTGCTATGAGAGACTACTATTAGATGTAATCAAAGGAAATCCATCTTTATTTGTAAGAAGAGACGAAATTGAAGCTTCTTGGAAATGGATTGATAACATTATAAATTTGTGGAAATCTGAAGATGTACCTATGGAAGAATACATTTCTGGAGGTTGGGGGCCATCGAATGCTGACCTTCTTATTAAAAGAGATTTTAGAGCTTGGAAAAATGGACCCTCAAAAAAATGAGTATTAAAACAAAACTTCTTGATATTAAAAAAAGAATTGATGAGCGCAGTAAAGATTCTAGATCAGACTATCTAAATAAAATAAATTTTTCATCTGATCATAGTAAATCAGCAAGAAATAATATGGGTTGCAGTAATATAGCTCATGCCTTTGCTTCATGTGATAAAGCACAACAGGGTGAGGCAGCAAATGGCGCAAAAGTTATAGGAGTTATCTCTGCATATAATGACATGCTATCAGCGCATGCACCACTTAAAGACTATCCTGATGTCATTAAAGAGTCTTCATTAAAAAGAAATGCAATAGCCAGAGTTGCAGGAGGTGTTCCTGCTATGTGTGATGGCATTACTCAAGGTGAGCCCGGAATGGAACTATCACTTTTTAGTAGAGATGTCATAGCTCTTTCTACTGCTGTAGGCTTCTCTCACAATGTTTTTGATGCTGGAATTTGCTTAGGGGTATGTGACAAAATTGTTCCTGGCTTAATGATAGGTGCTTTAACATTTGGTCATTTACCTATTGGTTTCATTCCTGCTGGCCCTATGCCAACAGGAATATCTAACTCTCAAAAATCAGACACAAGAAAGAAATTTGCTAACGGTGAGATAGATAGATCTGCACTTATAAGTTCAGAACAGGCTGCATATCATACTTCTGGCACTTGCACTTTTTACGGCACTGCTAATACGAATCAGTTGATAATGGAAGTCATGGGCCTTCAATTACCAAGCTCGTCTTTTGTTCCACCAAATTCAATTGAAAGACAGATGATTATTGATAAGACAGTTGAGAGTATTTTAAATATGAGTGAGCAAAACATAAAGATGGGGGAGATGCTTGATTCAAAAAGCTGGATTAATGCCATGGTTGCATTAATTGCTAGCGGAGGCTCAACAAACTTAGCCATACATTTGATTGCTATGGCAGAAGCTGGGGGTTATCAAATCACTATAGAGGATATAGATGAAATTGCCTCGTTAACTCCCATAATTACAAATATATATCCTAATGGAACAGCAGATGTTAATGATTTCCATAATGCTGGAGGTGTATCTGCATTTATTGGATCACTATTGGATGGAGATTTTTTATTTAATGATGTACAAACTTTACTTGGTAATGGATTGGATATTTATAGAAATAAATTAGAAATAGAAAATGATAACTTGGTTTGGAATAATCAATCAGCTATTTTGGATCAAAGTATCATTAGAGACAGTAATAACCCTTTTAAACAATCAGGTGGTTTAAAGCTATTAAATGGTAATCTTGGAAAGGGTATTATCAAGACATCAGCATTAAATAATTCAGAAACTATTATTAAAGCCCCTGCAACAGTATTTGAAGATCAAGAAGATGTTCTCAATGCTTTCGGAAATAATCAATTAAACAAAGATACAATTATCATAATCAGAGGGCAAGGGCCTTCAGCAAATGGAATGCCTGAGCTTCATAAATTAACATCTCCACTTAATGTTCTTCAATCTAAAGGTTTTGATATTGCGATTATTACTGATGGAAGAATGTCTGGTGCATCTGGAAGCGTTCCTGCTGTAATTCATGTTACTCCAGAGGCTATTCATAGAGGTCCAATTGGTTTAATTGAGGATAATGATTTGGTTGAATTAGATATCAATAAGGGAACTTTTAAATTATTAGTTGATGATGAGATTCTTAAAACAAGAACCCATTCTAATATTGAGCATAATCATAATGGCGTCGGTAGAGAGTTATTTAAATCATTTAGAGAAAGCGTTAACACTGTTGAAAAGGGGGCTTCAATTTTCTGATGGATATTACTAATATTATTTCTTCTAACCAACTATTGCCTCTAGCAACACTGACATCAAGAGATCAAGTAGAGCCACTTGTTAATGTATTAATCAATACCGGACTGCCGCTTGTTGAGATTACTTTGAGAGATGAAAGAACTATAGACATATTAGATGAATTTAAAAAACATCCTAATATTACCCTAGGAGTCGGTACTATAAAAAATTCAAATCAAATTGATAAAGCTGTTGAAGCTGGAGCTTCTTTTTTAATAACTCCTGGATTCACAAAAAAACTTTCTCAATATGCTTTTCAAAAGACGTTTTATTAATTCCAGGCACTCAAACTCCTTCTGAAATTATGCTTGCATCTGAACAAGGGCATAGTTTACTTAAATTTTTTCCTGCGGAGCTGTCTGGAGGTATTGCAAGATTAGAATCTTATAATGCTGTATTTCCTGATATAAAATTTATACCTACTGGCGGTATTTCAGAAAAAAATGCATCATCTTATTTAAAATTAGATAACGTCAGTGCGATAGGGGCTTCAGCTCTAATTCCATCGGAATTAATTAGATCAAATTCTTGGAAAGAAATTGAAGATAGATTAACTAAATTAAAAACTACTTACCTTATAAGCTAGTTCTACCTGAGGATATAAATATGTTTAATACACTAGATTGGATTATTGTAGGAATTTATTGTATTGGCCTTATTACACTTGCCACTTATGTCTCTAGGACTACAAGTGGTAAAGAAAGAACAGCAGAAGACTATTTCTTAGCTGGAAGGTCATTACCTTGGTGGGCTATAGGAGCTTCTTTAATAGCAGCAAACATATCAGCAGAGCAAATTATTGGAATGTCTGGTCAAGGGTTTGTTGTTGGTATGGCTATAGCTGTATGGGAGCTTACTGCTGCTATAGCGCTTATTGTAATGGCAAAATTTTTCTTACCCTTATTTCTTGAAAAAAAGATTTATACAATGCCACAGTTTTTGGAGCAGAGGTTTGATAAGCGGGTCAGCCTAGTGCTTTCATTTTTTTGGCTAACTGTTTATATATTCATTAATCTAACAACTGTTTTGTGGCTTGGATCAATCGCAATTAATACTCTCACAGGTCTATCATTAACAAACGGCTTAATTCTATTAGCATTGTTATCACTCGCCTATTCATTGTCTGGCGGGCTTAAAGCTGTTGCAATGACAGATATTCTTCAGGTTGTATTGTTAATTTTTGGTGGATTAGCTGTTTCTTATATAGCCTTAAATAAAATATCTGATAACAATGGAGTTATAGATGGAATGGTAACAGTCTACAACACACTGCCAGAGAAATTTGACATGATCTTATCACCAGATAATCCATCATATTCAAATTTACCTGGTATATGGATATTAATTGGCGCAGGTGTTTGGATTGGTCATTTTGCATACTGGGGGTTTAATCAGTACATCACACAAAGAGCCTTAGGAGCAAAATCAATTAAAGAAGCGCAGAAAGGTGTAATGTTTGCTGCTTATTTGAAATTGTTAATGCCGATTGTTATTGTTCTGCCTGGTATATGCGCTGCAATATTATTTCCTGTATTAGAAAAGTCTGATCAAGCTTATCCAACAATGATGTCGCTTCTACCTAACGGATTATTAGGTCTTACTTTTGCAGCCTTAATTGCTGCCATTGTTTCATCTCTTGCATCAATGACTAATAGTATTAGCACTATCTTTACAATGGATATATACCGTAAGTTTTCAAAAAATCATATATCTGAATCAAAACTTATAAGCACTGGTAGGAATGCAGTTGTGTTATCTTTATTAATAGCTGTAATAGTTGCAAAGCCATTATTAGGAAGTTTTGATTCTATTTTTCAATACATACAAAATTTTACAGGTCTTTTTACACCAGGAATTCTAGTTATATTTTTAGTTGCATTATTCTGGAACAAGGCAACAACCTTATCTACTCTAGTTGCTGCTATTTCATCATTATTTTTATCAATCTTATTAAGTTTTGCTTTACCTGATTTACCTTACATACACAGAATGGGGATTGTATTTTTTATGTCTGGGTTCGCTTGTTATATGACTGCTTTAATTCAAGGATATCAAGTACAGTCAAAAGCTATTGACCTGAACGGAATAGATTTTTCTACATCAAGAGCCTTTAATATTAATTCATTAATTGTAGTGGGCTTCCTTACATTTATATACATAACATTTGCATAAGAATATATGATTAAAATATTTTACATATTTACTTCTATATTATTAATAACATCTTGTAATAACCAAGATGTTGAAAATATTATTAACGATAATAGTGTAGATTGGACCAATGAAAATACCTGCTCAGTTTCAATTGATAATGAATTTATTGATAATATTATAAAAAATATGACCTTAGAACAAAAAGTTGGGCAAATTATTATGCCTGATATTGATGAGGTTACACCCAAAGAAGCTAAAGATTATCAATTAGGAACCTTTTTAAATGGTGGTGGAAAATTTCCTAATAAAAACAAGAACAGTTCAGTAGAAGATTGGAAAAAGCTAAGTAAAGAGTTTTATGAGGCGTCTCCTGTAGTGGATGAAATTAAAGTTCCTATTTTATGGGGTACCGACGCTGTACATGGTCACAATAACGTCATTGGAGCAACAATTTTTCCACATAATATTGGCCTTGGTTCAACAATGAATCCTGATCTAATTAAGAAAATTGGTGAGGTTGTGGCAAAAGAAATTCTATCAACTGGAATACCTTGGACGTTTGCACCCACAATTGCAGTTCCTCAAAATGATCTTTGGGGAAGAACTTATGAAGGCTATTCCGAAAACCCAGATTTAGTATCCAAACTTGGAGAAGCAATGATTCTTGGACTCCAAGGAGAAGGAGATGAATTTTTAGATAACAACCATGTTCTGGCAACAGCTAAACATTTTTTAGGTGATGGCGGGACTAAAAATGGCGTTGATCAAGGTAACACAATTCTTAGTGAGCAAGAATTAAGAGATATTCATGGCAAGCCATATTTTGCTGCAATTAATTCATGCATACAGACAGTTATGGCGAGCTTTAATTCATGGAATGGAGAAAAAGCTCATGGGAGTAATTATCTTTTGCAAGATGTTTTAAGAAAGCAGATGGGTTTTAATGGCTTGGTCGTTGGTGATTGGAACGGTCATGGTCAAGTCCCTGGATGCTCTAAAGAAAACTGTCCAAAATCTTTTAATGCTGGCGTTGATATTTTTATGGCACCTGATGAATGGAAGCCGCTTTACAAAAATACTTTAGAGCAAGCAAGAAATAGGACTATTTCTCCTCAAAGACTAGATGAGGCTGTAAAGAATATCTTGTCAGTTAAATACCTCTTAGGGATGTTTGATGGGAGAGAGCCTCATAATTATGATCAAAATTATGTAGGTATTGATAGTCATCGAGAAATAGCAAGACAAGCTGTTAGAGAATCAATAGTTCTCCTTAAAAATAATAACAATACATTACCAATAAAAAACCAAAAACACATTTTAGTTGTTGGTAACTCAGCAAAAAAAATTACTAAACATATGGGTGGATGGACAATCACATGGCAAGGCAGAGAAAATGCAAACAGAGATTTCCCTAATTCAAGAAGTATTTATGAGGCTATCAAATTAAAAGCTGAAAGTAATGGAGGGAGCGTTGAATATTCTTTAAATTCTAATTATGAAAAAAAACCTGATTTAGTTATTTTTGTATATGGTGAAGATCCATATGCAGAAGGTGATGGTGATAGAAAGCATATCTTTTATGAAAATCAGGATAAAAACTTCATCGGCTATATGGAAGAGATAAAAAACCAAAAAATTCCGTCTGTATCTCTATTTATTTCTGGAAGACCTTTAATTATCAATAAAGAAATTAATTTATCCGATTCTTTTGTTCAGCTATGGTTACCAGGATCCGCTATAGAGGGTGTAACCGATGTTATCTTCACTAATAAAAATAATGAAGTAAATCATGACTTTAAAGGAAAATTATCATACTCATGGCCACAATATTCATATCAAACTAAATTAAATTTCAGTGATCAAAACTATGATCCACTTTTCCCTTATGGTTATGGCTTAAGTTATTCTGATAACCTCTACACAGATATAATAACTGTCAATGAAGATGTTCCTCAAAAAGATGAAATTACTTTATTCGTGGGCTCTGCTTATCCTTCATATAAAGAAATTATTTCATATTTTGATTCTGAGAAACAAGAGCAAATATACGAAGGTATTAGCGCAGATATTTATAAGAATGAAAAAGCAGGGATAAGAATCTCTAAATTTGATTTTAAAAAACAAGATGATGCTAAAAGAATTAATTTTGGTACAAATGATATCTATAAATTTTGGGAGATATCAAGTGGCTCAAGTGAAGATTTATCTTATATGATAAATGGCTATCTTGAGTTAATTATGAAAGTGAGCTCTTCATCAGACCAAAAGATAGAACTGAGCTTGCAGTGCTATAAGAATCAAAATCAAATCAATTTAACAGAATCAAAAGAATGCTATAAATCATTTGATTTATCTGAATTATTAAACGATCAGCCTAATAATTGGAAAAAAATAATCATGCCACTGAGTTGTTTAGATAATAAAGATTTTGAACTATCGACAATAACTTCAAGAGCAAAATTAGCAACTAGAGGTAATTGGGTTATCGATATACACTCAATTAAATATAAAAATAACCAGGCACCAAAAGCCTGTAAATTGTATTCCGAGCATTATGAATAAAGTTTTATTAATTGATATTGGTGGCACCAATTTAAGATACGCATACTCTGACGGAGATTTTTCTACAATAAAAGATACAAATAAGATTCAGCTATCATGCATTAAAGGCTTTAATGAAATACTAACTAATTTAACTAAAGGTAAAAATGTCGATGCTTTAGTCATTTCTGTTGCTGGACCAAAAATAAAAGGCTCAATCACAATGACCAATAGAGACTTCTCAATTAATGAGGAAGATATAAAAAATTCATTTCAATTTAAAACTTGTCATTTGTTAAATGATTGGGAATCCATTGGGTATAGCTTGGCTGCTTATGATGAGTCTGACATAGCTATTATCAAAGAAGGCACTGAGTTCAATGATAATAGTTTTTTTATTGGTCCAGGAACAGGTCTTGGGGCTGCTCTGTTAATTGGCAATGATAATGTAATTCCTACAGAGATTGGTAATACAACAGGCCTAACTAAAGCTTTGTTAAAAAATTATGCAATTGATAATGATGATCACTTTAGAACCTTGGAAGATGTTTTGTCAGGAAAGGCAATTTCAGATATTTATGAATATAAGACAGGCACTAGATTAACCTCAGAAGATATTGTTCAAAGATATGGCAGTGATGATGAGATGATTAATTTTGTAATCGACGGCTTTATTAAATCTTTGGCTGAAACCATCTCAGATATGGCGCTTACTTTTATCGCAGGTAAAGGAATATATATTGCTGGAGGATTGATTAGATCTATTTTTCAAATAATGGACAAAGATAAATTTATTGAAAATTTTTATGGTGACAAGAAATTAGTCCATTTACAAATACTAGAAATGGTTAAAATTGGTATTATTGAAAAAGAGCATGCTTGTCTTCATGGAAATTTGAACTTCTATAAAAAAAGTATAAATAAGGCTTAATTAAATTATGAGCAACAAAAAAGAATTATATCTTGGTGATAATCTTATTAATTCATCAGATCTTGAAATATCTGGAAAAGAGGTAGTTATTGAGCATGAGAACTTTTATAAGATCTCAAATGTAAATAAAATGAGACCTTTTTTTATGAGCATTGTGAGTGCTTATGATCATTGGTTATTTATTTCATCTACTGGTGCACTGAGCGCAGGAAGAAAAAATAGCAATAACGCTTTATTCCCATACTATACAGATGACAAAATATCAGAATCATTCGAGGTTACTGGAAATAAATCTATATTTCATGTGAACAAAAATGATAAAACCTATTTATGGGAACCTTTTACAAAATCTTGTGATCTTGTTTATAGAAATGAAAGAAATCTTTATAAAAACCTCAGGGGTAATAAAATAATTTTTGAAGAAATAAATCATGATCTGGGTATTAAATTTTCATATCAATGGTCTACTTGCGATAAATACGGTTTTATAAAAACATCTTCAATAAAGAATTTAAGCGAACAAAATCTATCATTATCCATCTTAGATGGGTTTCAAAATATATTACCTTGGGGCCTTAATGAGGGCATACAAAGCAGCACAAGTAATTTAGCAGATGCATACAAAAGAAATGAACTAGATTTTGATTCAAAAATAGGAATTTATGCTCTGAGCGCAACCATAGTTGACCGCGCAGAACCAAGTGAGGCATTAAAATCAAATGTAGTATTTCATCTTGGTTTAGAAAGCAATAAGGTTTTACTGTCATCAAATCAGCTAGATAAATTTAGAAAAGGTCATCAGGTACTAGAAGAGCTTGATATTAAGGCTGAAAGAGGTGCTTATTTTATAAATTCAGACTTTTCTTTAGAACAGAATGAAAAAAAAGAATGGTTGTTTGCAGCAGATATCAATAAATCTTCTTCAGATATCGCTACCTTAAAGAATGAAATTATTACTAATAACAATCTAATTCAAGAAATAAAGAAAGAAATACTCAATTCATCAAATGATCTTTATAAACTCGTAGGTTCTTCAGATGGCATTCAGCTCTCAACTGACAGAAGAAGAAATATAAGACATTTTGCAAATACACTTTTTAATATCATGAGGGGAGGGATATTTGATAGAGATTATATTATTGAAAAAGATGATTTTATTAAATATATAGGTAATGCTAATAAAAAACTCAGCAAGGATATGACACCTACTTTTGCTGAATGGCCAGATAATTTTGATTTAAACTTTTTACGAGATGCAACAAGTGCCTTAAAGTCTAATGTCCTTAAAAGACTTGCTACAGAATATTTACCAATCAAATTCAGCAGAAGGCATGGAGATCCAAGCAGACCGTGGAATAAATTTTCTATCAATACACGTGATGATGCAACGGGTGAAAAGGTTCTTGATTATCAGGGTAATTGGAGAGATATATTTCAAAATTGGGAAGCATTAGCATACTCTTATCCTCAATTTATTGATGGGATGATATATAGATTTCTAAATGCTTCTACCTTTGATGGATATAACCCTTACAGGCTCACAAAAGATGGATTTGATTGGGAGACTATTGAACCAGATAATCCTTGGTCTTACATTGGTTACTGGGGTGACCATCAAATTATTTATTTATTAAAATTCTTAGAATTTTCTGAAAACTATTTTCCTCAAAGGCTTGATTCATTTCTTAGCAAAAATGATTTTGTATATGCAAATGTCCCTTATGAAATCAAGGACTATAAGTCCATTTATGCTGACCCAAAAAATACTATAGATTTTAATTTTAAGTTAGCAGAGAAAATTGAAAGAGATAGGATTAATGAGGGAGCAGATGGGGCTATTTTAAAGAATTATCAAGGATTAATTCATGAAGTTAATTTTCTTGAAAAAATATTGACTACAGTCCTAGCAAAGTTATCAAATTTTATACCTGGTGCAGGCATTTGGATGAACACACAAAGACCAGAATGGAATGATGCCAATAATGCTCTTGTTGGGAATGGTGTTTCAATGGTAACCCTTTATTATTTAAGACGTTTTCTAAGCTTTTTTAAAAATGTACTTGAAAAGAATTCATCTTCTTCATTTGAAATATCAACTGAACTATTTCATTTTTTTGAAAAATTAAATACATCATTTAGTGCATTAGATTTAAATTTAAATCATAAAGATCGTAAAAGATTTGTTGATGACATTGGAGAGGTTGCAGCTGAGTACAGGGATAGAATTTATACTTCTTATTTTTCTGGTACCAAAGAATCATTAGATAAATCTCGAATAATTCACTTTTTTGAAATAGCTATCAATGCCTTAGAGAAATCAATTGAAACCAATAAAAGAGAAGATGGTCTTTATCATGCTTATAATCTTGTAAATCTTGGTGATCAAGAAATTACTATTGATAGACTTTCTGAGATGCTTGAAGGTCAAGTGGGTGTTTTAAGCTCTGGTTATCTTTCTGAAGAAGAAAGTTTATCTGTTTTAGATAGCTTAAAAGATAGTGATTTATTTTGGGATGATCAATATAGTTATATTCTTTATCCAAACAAAGAATTATTAGGGTTTTTAGACAAGAATATTATTCCTGAAAAGGAATTCAATAGATCGTCCTTGCTTCATGAGCTAGTTAAAGACGGTAATAATCAAATTATAGAAAAAGATATTAATGCAAAATATCATTTCAATGGGTTATTTCATAATGCTGGATCATTACAAGATGAGCTTGAGAAGCTACCGGAAAAGTATCAATCTTTATTACAAGAGGAAAAAGATATTATTTTAGACATATTTGAACATGTCTTTGATCATAAATCCTTTACAGGAAGGTCTGGAACTTTCTATGGATATGAAGGATTGGGATCAATCTACTGGCATATGGTTTCAAAACTGCTATTAGCTTCTGCAGAGGTTACTCAAAAATCTATCTCCAAAAAAAGTGATTCAAAAATTATTGGGAGATTTTTTGATCATTATTTTGAAATTAATGAAGGAATTGGAGTCAATAAATCGCCTGAATTATATGGAGCTTTTCCTACAGACCCGTACTCACATACACCTAGGGGAAGGGGTGTTCAGCAACCTGGTATGACAGGTCAGGTAAAAGAAGATATTGTAAGTAGATTTTATGAATTAGGGTTTTTTGTTAATGAAGGCAAAATTACCTTCGAACCAACCTTATTGCGAAAAACTGAATTCATGTCTGAAGAAAAATCTTTTAAATTTGTAAATTTAGAACATGATATTAATTATCTTGAATTACCTATAAATTCTTTAGCATACACAATTTGTCAAGTTCCAATAATTTATAGTCTATCTGACATAGAGGACATTAAAATTTCATACAAAGATAATACTGAAAAACTAATTAATGGTCATGAGTTAGATATTGAAAGCTCACAAAGTATTTTTAATAGAACAAATTTAATCAACGCTATATATGTAAATGTTATGAAATGAAAAAAATAAGATTTTTTATTATTACTTCATTTTTATTAGTTTCTTGTAGCGAATCTGGAGACTTGAGTATGAACAAGAGTGCGAAAGAATTTATAGGCAACCCTGAATATCCTGCAATCTCATACGGTGGATATAGAGCAAAATCTAGACAGGAACAACCTTCAATAAATGAAATTAAAGAAGATCTTTATATAATGCATGCTCAAGGGTTTAGAGTCTTTAGAACTTATGATTTGCATCATCCTTTTGCTGAAAACACACTCAAAGCAATTAGAGAAATAAAACAAGTAGATAATAATTTTGAGATGTATGTAATGCTTGGAGCATGGATTCAATCTAAAGATGCCTTTACAGAAAAGCCTATAAATTCTAAAGAAGACTATGAGGGAAACAAATTTGAGATAAATGAAGCAATAAGACTTGCGCAAGAATATCCTGAAATTGTAAAAATAATAGCCGTTGGGAATGAGGCAATGGTTCATTGGGCTTGGGGTTATTGGCTGCCTCCCAAATTTATTTTAGGGTGGGTAAAATATTTACAAGCTTTAAAAGCTAGAGGTGAACTAAATAGTGATATTTGGATTACAAGTTCAGATAACTTTGCATCTTGGGGTGGTGGCTCTGCAGACTATCACAACGAAGATCTAAATGAACTCATTAGATCAGTTGATTTTATATCAATGCATACGTATGCCTTTCATGATACTCATTACAATCCTAGTTTTTGGAATCTAGATGAATACGATGAAAATCAAGATAAGAAAAAAGTTATTCATGACGCCATGCAAAGAGCTATTGATTATGAAATGAATCAATTTGAAAGCGTTCAAAATTATGTTCACAAAATTGATCCATCAAAAGAAGTTCATATTGGAGAAACGGGCTGGTCAAGTGTTGCTTCTGACCTGTATGGCTATGAGGGAAGTGAAGCAGCTGATGAATATAAGTTAGGGCTGTACTTCAAAATGATTACTTCTGAGTGTGAATCTAGAATGATTACTTGTTTTTATTTCTCTGCATTTGATGAGCCATGGAAGGACTCATCAAATGAGAATGGCTCTGAAAATCATTTTGGTTTATTCACAGTAGACGGTAAAGCTAAATTTCCATTATGGGACAAAGTAGATGATGGAGTATTTGACAATTTGTCTAGAGGCGGAAATCCAATAGTAAAAACTTTTAATGGTGATTTAGAAGCTTTATTAGAGACTTCAAACATACCGCCGATAACAATTAACGAGGAATAATCATGAAAAATAGTTTTATATTTACTTTTTTAATCTTTTCTATTTTTTCATTTGGTATAGAAGTTGAGATTAAAGACAATAAAATGATTGTTGATGGAAAACCCTTTTATATGAAAGGAATTTGCTATCATCCTGTAAAAATTGGAAAAACAAAAAGAAGTTTTGAATCTCTTACAGAAGACTTAATTCTAATAAAAGAAGCTGGAATTAACACACTAAGGGTTTATGAGCCTATTGATGATATTGAAGTGCTTGATGAGCTTCAAGCTGGTGGAATTAAAGTTGTAATAACTTTTGGATATAACCAAAAAGGGCGTTTTGATATTGTTTCAGGCACTTTTATAGACTATGTAAAAAAATATAAAAATCATGAAGCTATCCTTATGTGGGAACTTGGAAATGAATATAATTACAATCCTCAATGGTTTGGTGGTGATATCAATAACTGGTACAAAGCAATGGAGTTGGTATCCAGAATGATTCAAATTGAGGATCCTAACAGATTGGTATCTTCTGCTCACGGTGATTTGCCGAGCAAAGATGCAATTAGTATTGCATCTAGCGTTCAAGTTTGGGGAATGAATGTTTACAGATGGGATGAGCCAGAATCAATCTTTAACGAATGGAAAGCAATTAGTGACAAGCCTATGTATTTTGCAGAGTTAGGTGCTGACAGTTATATGACTAAATCAACAGAAAAGTACACACAAGGCGAAAATCAAATCGCTCAAGCTAATGCAAATAAAATTATTTTAGATAAAGTTTTATCGAACAGTGATAAGAATATTGGATCATTTATTTTTCAATTTACTGATGGTTTATGGAAAGCAGGAAATCCTGAGAAGCAAGACACTGGTGGATCTGCACCAAATAGTGACGGTACACCTTATGACGGCACAGCAAACGAAGAATATTGGGGAATAGTAGATATTAATAGGAATAAAAAAATAACCTTTGATGTTATAAAAGATGCATACGTAAATTTTGACATCAAATAAATATATGAGTACAGGGGGTGTTCATATGAATAATGTAGAAGAAATTAATAATAGCGTTCCGATGGGACAAAAAATTGCTTTTGGTCTTGGGATGCTAGCAAATCAATTGTTCCCTGCATTATTATCTATATTTATAGTCGTTTTAATTCAAGATTTAGGCTTTAACCCATTACTATATGGAATTATTGCTTTTGTACCAAGATTCATCGATGCCATTACTGACCCATTGATGGGTTTTATTTCAGATAATACAAAATCAAAATGGGGAAAAAGAAGACAGTATGTTTTTTTTGGAGGCATTCTGACTGGAATTGCATTTATATTGTCCTGGCAACTATATCCAGAAAATGGTCAGGTTTTTAATTTTTGGTACTTTTTAATATTTAATCTTCTTTTTTATGTTGGTATAACAATTTTTGGAATCCCATTTGTTGCTATGGGTTATGAAATGAGTGAAAACTTCCATGAAAGAACAAGAATTATGGCAGTATCACAATTCATAGGTCAGTTTGCTTGGGTCCTTGCTCCATGGATCTGGATTATTATATATGATCCAAATATTTTTGTAGATCCAGCATCTGGAACAAGAATACTTTCTGTTGTATTTGGAATAATGTGTACTTTGTTGGCTATTGTTCCTGCTATCTTTATTAAAAGTAAATCAACACTAAATGATGATTATTTAGTTCCTGTAACAAAAGAGAACATCGGTAAAAGTTTTACAAATATTTTTATTATCTTTAAGGACGCATTTCAAAATGTGCCATTTAGAAAGCTTTGCATAGCAACTTTTTTAGTTTTTAACTCGTTTCAAACAATTGCTGCATTTTCATTTTTTATAATTGTTCATTACTTATTTTCTGGCGATGCCTCAGCTGCAATTCCATGGCCTACGCTTCACGGAAGCGTCGGCGCACTTGTAACAACTTTTCTGGTAATTCCTTTGGTATCAAAAATGGCACAAATTTATGGTAAAAAAGAAACTTTTATTATCTCTCAAAGTATCTCAGTTATTGGCTACATTTTATTTTGGTTCTTGTTTATTCCAGGAAAACCTCACATGTTTTTATATGCATTACCATTCTTTTCATTTGGAATTGGAGGTTTATTCACCTTGATGATGAGCATGACATCTGATGCTTGTGATTATGAAGAGTTGCAAAATGGTCTTCCAAGAAAAGAAGGCTCTTTTGCTGCTATATACTGGTGGATGGTAAAGCTTGGAACTGCATTAGCTGGTCTTATATCTGGTTTGATTATGTGGTACGTGGGTTTTTCTCCTGATGCATCTTCGCAGCCCGATGGAGCTTTAACCGGTTTAAGAATTGCTTACTCAACAATACCAGTTCTGGGAACACTTTTCGCTATTTATATAATGAGTGATTATGAAATCAATGAACAAAGAGCAGCTGATATAAAAAATCAATTAAATCAGATTAATGGAGAAATGAAATAATTATGTCTTTAAGAGATGAAAAAATTAAATCCTTGCTAGGTATTAATTTAGATGATTTAAAAGACGGAGAGTTGCAAGAACTATGCAATGAAATCCTAGAAAGTAAAATTCATGGCTTGTGTTTTAGTTTATATGAAGACGAACAACAACCTGGTGACTTTGTTAATGATGAGCAGATTATCAGACGTTTAAATATATTGAAGCCTTACACAGATTGGATAAGAACCTTTTCATCAATAAGTGAGCATGCAAGAATTGTCGAAATAGCTGTAGATATGGGTTTTAAAACATTAGTAGGTGCATGGTTATCAGACGACCTCAGTAATAACGAAAAAGAAATTGATGGCTTATTAAAATTATCAAGTGAGGGTTTGGTAAATATAGCAGCAGTAGGCAATGAAGTTATTTATCGAAAAGAGTTAGAAGAGCATCAGTTAATTTCTTATATAGATCATGTTAAAGCAAATACTCCTAGTATTCCGGTGGGTTATGTTGATGCTTACTACGAGTTTAGAGACAGACCCAGCATAACCAACGCTTGTGATGTTATTCTTGCAAACTGTTATCCATTTTGGGAAGGCTGTGCTTCTGAGTATTCTTTGCTGTACATGAAAGATATGTACAATGAAGCTATTAAAGCCTCTAATGGAAAAAAAGTTATTATCACAGAGACTGGATGGCCAAGCAAAGGAAGTGACTTATGGGGGGCGCATCCTTCATATAGAAATTATCTTAAGTATTTCATAGATGCTCAGCTTTGGTCTAAAGAAGAAAATATTGATATGTTTTATTTCTCATCATTTGATGAGTCGTGGAAAGTAGAAGCAGAGGGTGATGTTGGTGCTTATTGGGGTATTTGGAATAAGGATGAGAAGATAAAATTTTAATAAATAAATCTTATTTCTGTTTATGTTTATTTTATTTTTTTTGTGTATAATTCCTCACCATAATGGCAGATAAAAAACAAACAAAAGTATATTTAATACCTGAGGGTGAAACACGTGATAGTCATACGTATCACTATACAGCTATTAAAACTAGGAAGTTCACTCTTGAAAATAAGAAGATGAGAATGAAGAAATTCAATCCAGCTAAAAGAGTTCACGAATGGTTTGTTGAGGCAAAACTTCCGCCTCATAGTTAAGAGTTATTTTTTAGTTTTCTAGCCTTAGTGCTGTTGAAGAAATATCATCCCTGAAGCTTGCTTCGTCAAATCCAGTGCATCTTTTTCTGATATTTTCTGGTATCGAGATATCTCTTAATGAAATAAATTTATTATCAACTTTTCTTCCAAAAACTAGAAAATGAACATTATGATCATTAAATCTTTCAATATGATTAATCATATCTCTTTTGTTTAAATAAAATTTCTCATCAAAGACTCTCACTAATGTATCGGCACCAATTATAAATACACTATTGGGAAACATTTCAGCTTTTTCACTAAATCTTCCGGCTGAAGTCATTACCCAACTATCATTTTCATTAAATTGATCTAGTGTTCTTTTGATTTCATGAAACGTTAAAGGTGGTTTGTCAGCATTTTTTGCACATATTTCAAAAGTTGCTCTCATGCCTGTTTTCTTTTCTGCAAGTTCTCTCATTTTTAGATGACCGTCATGGAGAGGGTTAAATGAACCTGGGAAAATTAATTCAGGAGTAGATTTATCGCTAGAAACAAAATTAATCTTATTATTTAGCAGTTTTTTCCATGATCTTTTAGCTTGGGTTTCTTGTATTTCTATATTCTCATCATGAATTGGTAGAGCTTTTTTTATACCACAACTTTCTGCAATTAAGCTTAAGACATATTCTGTAATAAGCTCTTCCTCTTCCTCTCTAGTTCTTTTACCTTTTTCTAATATACATGAGACGCTTTTTGTATATGATTCAGTTTGAATAGCTATAAAAAATTTATGTTGACCAATTTTGTTGTATGTAGTGGCTAAACTAGCAGTAACTGCAACTCCAATTAAGTATTTAGTATTAATATCTTGCTCTATTTGAATACATTTTTTATATGCATTTGCAGACATGCTGAGGCATGTACTTAAAGAGCAATAATGATCTGGTTTTTTATTAAGAAAAATATCCATAGATTTTTTAGAGTAGGGTATGTATGACTCTAAAACAGTATTACTTGCACCAGGAACTTTTAAAAATGATGAAACCGCGTTAGTACCACCTCCACTAGACACATACACTAATTTATATTTAGATTCATGTATCTTTTTAATTAGATTGGTTCTTTCCAGCATTGATAATTATGTATTTAATTTTCTGTGCATTTTAACCTATTAAATAATTTCATTGCTAAAATGAATCTATGAAAAATTTCTATACAGCATTAATATTTCTTTTATTCTCATTAACATCTTATTTAAATTCTACAGAGATTAAACAAACTACATTTGCCTATTGGGACAAGCCTGATGTTGAAATTTTTTACTTAACACCTAAAAAAATAGATATAAATACCCAAATATTGTTTGTTATTCATGGAAATAACAGAAATGCCGAAGATTATATTTCAGCATGGAAACCATTTATAGAAAATAAAAATATAATTGTGGTTGCACCCAGGTTTGATAAAAAAAACTTTAGGTATTTTTTTCTCTTAGAATCCGCAACGTCAACTGGAGAAATAAATAAAAATTCAGATGAATACATCAATAAATCTATATCTTCATTTTTTAATTTTTTTAAAAGTAAGTACTCATTAGATACTAATAAATATAAGATGTTTGGTCACTCTGCTGGAGCTCAATTTACTCATAGATATATGTTACTAAGTGATGATAGAAGAATTTCAAATGCTGTTATTGCAAATGCAGGCTGGTATACATTTTTAAATGAAGAAAATTTTCCATATGGTATTAAGAATACACCAATAGATATTTCAAACGATCATATTAAATGGTTTATGTCTAATAAGGCTTCTTTATTAATTGGTAACAATGATACTAAATTAAATAATGTAAATTCATCAAAAGGTGCTATGAGACAAGGGATTACAAGAGTGGATAGGGCAAACACTTATTTTAAATCATTGGTAAACATTGCAGATACCAATAACATCCCCTTTAGATGGAGCTTTAAAGTTATAGATGGAGTCAGTCATGACTATAGAAAAATGACTCCAGTAGCAGCAAAAATATTACTTCAAGATATTAATTCTATTAATTAATTTGTGTTACCTGCAATAAACTCTTCTGCTTTGCTTAAAATTATTTTTTTTCTTTCAGGATCGAGCTTTGTTAAAGCATTTACCATTAATGAAAGTCTTGGATTGGTTTTAAAAAAATTAAGATTATTTTCTATAAACCTCCAGTAAAGACCATCAACAACATCACACCATTCACCTTTTTTATAGTTAGACATTCTTAGCATATAGCTTGAACCGCAAATATATGGTTTTGTAGAAAAGATACCGCCATCAGCAAAAGTCCCCATCCCATAGACATTAGGAACCATGACCCAATCTGCTGAGTCTACATACATCTCCATAAACCATTTATGAATAGCATCAGGATTTATACCAGATAGGTTCATTAAATTTGAGATAATCATTAATCGATTAATGTGATGGGTATAACCAAGATTAATAGATTCTTTTATAGCACCATCCAAAGGAGGTATACCAGTTTCACCTGTATACCAAGATTCTGATAATTCTTTTTTATGATTCCAAAAATTTTGTTGTTTATATTGAGGCATATTGTCCCAATACACACCCATTATAAATTCTCTCCAACCAAGAACTTGTCTTATAAAACCCTCAACTAGAGTTAATGGGTATAGCATCTTTTGATTCAAAATATTTCTTCTCAACTTCACTTATACACTGAAGCGGATCTAGCAAGCCTGAATTGAAATATGGAGACAACAAGGAGTGAAACATAAAAGCACTATCTTTATTAATTGCGTCCTGAAAAGACCCAAAATGAGGCAAGTATTTATCAATAAATATATTAAATTGATCCCAGGCACCTTTATGAGTAACAGCCCAGTTGAAATTTTCAAGATCACCATGAGATAGATTAAAAATCTCCTCAACCTCTATCATTACCTCCAGAGTAATTTGATCTGTAATAATATTATTTCTATTAGGAATATCTGATTTAAGTTTAGAAATGCTTTGCCTGTTTTCTTTATCAAAATTCCATTTTCCACCTACGGGCTTAGAATTCTCATCCATTAGAATATTAAATTTCTTTCTTAACCATCTGTAATAAAATTCTTGAATTGTTGATTTTTTATCTTTTGCCCAATATTTATAATCCTCATCAGTAGTAATAAAATTGTTATCTTCAAAAACCTCTAAGTTAACTCCTGAGGACTGACAAAAATACATTAAGTCTTTTAAGGTTTTATATTCCGATGGCTTTGAAACACAAAGAGACGAAAAGGGGTCTTTAGAATGCAAGCTAGAGAGATAATCTATTAGTTTAGGAGACTCTTTGGATATTTTTTCATGTTTAATATTTTTATATTGAATTTGTTCGATAAAATGCCTAAAAGAACTAATTTGAAATACTAATTTATGTTTATGATGTGCAATCTCATAAAAACTATCATGAGGTTCATACATAAGTAGTAGATTCTGCTCATCTAAGCGCTCAAAGACTTTATTATTCTTTGATAACTGATCAGGAAAAATTAACAGTAATGATTTCATACTCTTTCAATTTAGCAAAATTAATATAAATACGGTATTAAATTTATAATTCAAAAAAATTATGTCTTAATTTGCACTCAGAGGTACTAATAACTCTCTAACTTTTTGACCTTTCAAGTCCTTTAATTCAATTAGATATTCTTTTTTTTCAGTATCAATGGTAATCAAACCATAGTTTTCACCTGAATACATATCACCAACCATTGCATCATCAATTTCTTTTGGTCTTCCAATAAATTTTGATGGTGATAATGCCTTGTTAAGTGATGAAGATGTAATTTCAAATAAATTATCTTCTTCATAAATAGCACCCTGATGTCTATCACCCGAAACAATTAATACTGGAATTTTTGATTGTTTCAATAATCTTTTCATTCTTATATGTTCATGAGGAAAATTAGACCATTTTTCAAATCTATGAGAGGTTGCCAGTAACTGTATTGAAGTTGAAATAATTACTAAGTCTGCTTTTTTGTTGATAGTTTCCTCTAACCAAGCCCACTGATCTTGACCTAAGATAGTTGCGTCTGGGCTTATATTTTTTTTGTACACAGGACTTATTCCTATTGTTTTATATAAATCAGACCTGAAATATCTAGTATCGAGAAGAATAAGATGAACTTTGAACCCATCAATATTAATCATTTTATTTGTATATATTCCTGCTCTTGTTCTTCTGATATCATTTGTGGGTATATTCCAGAAGTCTAGATACATGTCTTGAGCATTTTCTTTCAAGGAATAAGTTCCCCCTCCATCATTAATACCATAGTCATGATCATCCCATATCACATGCAAATCTATATCAAATAACCATTTCGGAATCATTTTCTTTTGTTTAGAATATGCCTTTTTCATTTTATCTAAATGCCCAGAAGGAACATCTCCATAAACGTTATCACCAAGAAAAATAAAAGTATCAATCCCTTCTTTTTTAATTGAATTCCAAATTGGCTGTGGATAATCCTGATCAAGACAAGATCCAAAAGCAATTTTATAAGTATCTGCTATGATAAAATTTGTATTTGTTAATACTATAAGAAGTGTAAAAAATGATTGAATATATTTATGCATAATTCAGTATAACAATATTTATAATATGCTAAGACCAATTACTATTTTAATATTAATATTTTTCATAGTCTCTTGTGAGAATGACAAAGCTCTTAATAAAATAAAATTAAGTACGTTAATAGAGCCTAACTTCACCCACAATCTTGATCTATTTAACTGTAGCCTAAATAAGGACTTATCTCTTATTAGTTTAGAGTCATTTTTTTCAAACAATTCAAACAAATATTCAATTTTGACTAAGAGTGATAAATTAACTGTTTCAGTTTTATTTCCTGAAAACAGCACTAGTGTAAAAAATTTCTTAATCTCAGTTTCATCAAAAGCTAATCACATAGGCGTAAAGAATTTTATTGATGAAATAAAATCTGACGGCTTTGACAATATTGCAAACTGTTCGTTTGCTATTTATCAAAACAAAGCCCTGGATTTAATTAGTAATCTAGATCTTCTTAATAAAAATGGTTTTATAAATATCGAAATTTTAAGATGCTCATACAATGATGGATATAATTTTGGCACTTTTCAAATTTCAGTTAATAGGTTTATAAATAATATTAAAAAACTTGATTCTGCATATTCTATATCCTTCGTTGAGGATAATTCATTCAATAATGATTTTGTATGGATCAATTCTTTTTATGATAGAGATTATCAATCTAATCTTATAAAAAATTGGATTAATCAAAAAGATGCTATAGAAATTAAAGATGAGTTCAATGAGAATGCTACATGCATAGATGCAAAAAAATATAAGGGATATAACTTATTTTAATTTTTTTACTAAAATCTTTTAAAAAAATTATTTAATTCATAAAAGATAGAGATATTACAAGTTTTTTTTACTATAATTGCTCTCAAGCGGGTATCGTATAATGGCTATTATAAGAGGTTTCCAACCTTTTGATGAGAGTTCGATCCTCTCTACCCGCTCCATTCGAAATATCTAGTTAAAAAGTTTTTATTTATACTATCTGCATAAAAAAAGCAGGTAGTTATACCTGCTTTAAGCGACCTAGGGGATTATGAATAAAAGAGGATATTCAAAGGTCTATACTTATATGACATAAATGGCTGGAAATAGTTCAAAATATTTCAAAATTCCATAAGAAAATAAACCTAAGATTAAACCAGCACCCAAAGGTAGTTCTTTTGAATATTTTTTATAATTGAAAAACATTATTATGAGTGTAGATATTGACCCTAACAGTATTACTGGGGCAATTGATAATGGTCCAACAACTGAACCAATCCCACCAAGCAAAATAAAATCACCACCACCAATTCCATCCCTTTCCCTAAATAACTTATATATAAAATTTATAGACCAAAGAAAGAAATATCCCAAAAGAAAACCTATTAGCGATAAAGAAATATTAGAAATAGTTAAGAAACCGTAATTAGGTATTAAAATTATTTGATAGAATGAAGAAAAAGCGGCAATCAATAAAATTGATATATTGAGATAGAAGGGTAAATAAAATTTCTTCAAATCACAAACTAAAAGCACATAATATATAGAAAATAGTAGATATATTATTGAAGTAAAATATGAAAATCCTTCAAAAAAATAAATACTTAATCCTACTGATAGATGAGTAATTTCATGTAATACATATGTTATTGAAATTGATCTATCGCAATTAATACATCGTCCTTTTTGAAGGATATATCCAATTAACGGGACTATATTTATTAACGATAATTGTTTACCACAACTTGTACAGTGAGATCGTGGATAAAAGAGATTAATATCGGTATCCTCAAATTCTATGAGGATCAGCCTATGAATTAAAACAGAACTAAAACTACCAATTGATAAAAAAATGATACTTAATAATAGTATTAAAAAGATATCCATAAGGAAATAACTACTTTCTAGTTATCCAAAAACATACAACTAGCAAAATTATAGCTGGAATGCCATATGCTGAGATTACCATTAGCTTATCAATCATGTATTTCTCCTGATGCAAACGCGTCCGGCCTTCTAAAATCTCCATAGCCATAATACATATTATCTTTATACATTATAGTTTGAAGACATGTAGCTGGGTTTATGATCTTTATATTGTATTTTAGTCTGAGTAGCTGATTTTTTAGTTCCGGGTCGATAAATGATTCAATTTGAAGTAAATCAGGTTGCCATTGATGATGAATACGTATTGCTGCGTTAGCATCTTCAAGATTCATACCATAGTCAACAATATTAATAATTGATTGCAAAACAGCAGTAATTATTCTGGATCCGCCTGGACTTCCGGTTGTGAAATATAAATTATTATTTTTCATAACTATTGTTGGTGTCATGGAACTCAACGGCCTTTTACCTGGAACTATCTCATTAGCTTCAGATCCAAGAAGACCAAACTGGTTAGGTATTCCAGGTGCAGCAGCAAAATCGTCCATTTCATTATTCATGAGAATACCAGTATCTTTTATAACGACTCCAGATCCAAATGTAGAATTAAGTGTATATGTGGAGGACACAGCATTCCCATCTCTATCAACAACTGAAAAATGCGTAGTCTCATTACTTTCATAATCATCAAATGTGCCAGGATAAATTTCAGAAGACGGTGTCACACTTCCAATCTTAATATTTTTATTTATAGCTCTGGCATAATCTTTGCTAATAATTTGAGATACAGGTACTTCATAATAATCAGGATCACCAAGATACTTAGATCTATCAGCATATGCATATTTCATAGTTTCTGTTAGGAGATTTATATATTCAGATGAATTATGTTTAAACTCTGAAAGATCATAGTTCTCAAGAATATTTAGCATTTGAATAACATGAACTCCACCAGAAGACGGAGGTCCCATAGTAATAATTTCAGTATCTCTATAGGTTGATTTTAGTGGAGTCCTCCAAACTGGTTGATAATTTTTTAAATCATTTTTTGTTATTAAGCCACCATTTAATTGCATTTGAGTATGTATTTTTTGAGCAACAGAGCCTTGATAGAAACCATCTCTACCATATTTAGCTATTAATTTTAATGTGTTAGCTAAATCTTTTTGTACTAATTTTTTATTTTTAAAATTTGGATTATGTTTCAGGAATATTTTTTGTGTCTCTGGATAAAAAGATAATTTTGATTCATATTTAATTAATATGTTAGAAAGGTATGGGGTTATATCAAAACCATTTTCAGCATAGTAAATAGCATCTTCTAGAAGCTTGCTCCATTCTAATGATCCAAACTTTGAATGAACCTCCCAAAGACCCGCCACTGTTCCCGGCACTCCGCTTGCAAGGTATCCAAATGTTGATAATTTTTGATCATTAAATGTACCATCTGTATTTAGGTACATATCTTTATCAGCATCTATCGGTGCCTTTTCTCTAAAATCAATTGAGAATTGTTTATTTAAAGCAGAATCATGCATTACCATAAAACCTCCTCCGCCAATATTTCCAGCTCGTGGAAGAACTACTGCTAATGTGAAACCAACAGCAATAGCTGCATCATATGCATTACCTCCGTTATTAAGAATTTTTTCTCCTACTGCTGTAGCTAAAAAATGCTGAGTTGTAACCATACCATTTTTGCCTTGTGCTATATTTTTTTGAGCAGGCTCATAATCACTAGGATTGACTGTCCCGATAGCTTCATAGGATTGTGCTGATATATTTACAGAGTATATGAGGAATATAAAAACAGATAACAATATTTTCTTGAAAATATTAAGGCTTTGAAAATAAGAATGTATGTGCATAATAAAACTTCTTATAGAAAATATACTAAAGTTTAAGTTTAGCTATAATAACTTTTTTAAATAAATTATATACATTATTAATGAAAGACTTATATCAAGAGACTTTATCTCAACTCACTTCACCTGGTCAAATGTTTGAAACCAAAGAAGTTGTTAATGATTCTGGAGTTACATTTAATGAATATATCAATTTTCCAGACAGTATCAGAGGTTATTTAGATTTTGCTCTTTTACATTCAGATAAAGAATGTCTTGTATATGAGGGTGAAAGATATACATACAAAGAAGTATTTGAAAAAAGCGCTCAGACAGGAAACGCTTTAATTAAAGAAGGCATAAAGAAGGGAGATAAAGTTGCAATTTGCATGCAGAATAATCCAGAATTTATTTTTGCATATTTAGGAATAGTTGGTATTGGTGCGGTTTGTGTTCCTCTTAATTCCTGGTGGATCCCATCTGAGGTTATATACGGTCTAGAGCACTCAGATGCAAAACTTTTATTTGCAGATAAAAAGAGAATGCAAGGCTTAGAATCTCTTGAAAATATTAAAAAAATTGTAACAACTTACACTCCTGACTCTTCATTTAAATCTTTTTCAGATTTTATTAAAGAACACTCAACCTCATTTCCTGAAGTAGACATTGGTAGAAATGATCATGCAACTATCTATTACACATCTGGATCTACAGGGAAGCCAAAAGGTGTTCTGTCTTCTCAAAAAGCAATAATATCAACTGTATTTAGCTGGGCATGTTTTTCTTCTATTATGAAAGAAGTTGATGCTCAAAAAAATCCAATCACCTCTTCTTTGCTCGAAGAAGCTTCAGCAATTTTACTTTGTGTTCCGCTTTTCCATGTTACGGGAAGCCATGCTGGCATGTTTATGTCTATTTTGGTTGGTCGCAAAATTGTTATGATGAAAAAATGGGATGCAGGCATAGCATTGCAACTGATAGAACAAGAAAAAATATCAGATATTACCGGTGTGCCAACACAAACATGGGAGTTATTAAATCATCCCGAGAGACTAAATTATGACCTTTCATCTTTAAAGACACTTGGTGCAGGCGGAGCACCAAGACCAGCAGAACATGTTAGACAGCTTGATTCCGAATTCGAAGCTAGACCTGGTATTGGTTATGGTCTTTCAGAAACAAATGCATTAGGAGCTCTTGGAAGTGGAGATGAATATGTTGATCACCCTCAATCAACAGGAAGAGTTGTCCCTCCTTTAACAGAAATTAAAATTATAGATAAAAATTGGAATGAACTTAAAGAGGGTGAAGTAGGTGAGATTGCTATAAAGTCTTTAGGAAACATGATTTGTTATTGGAAAAATCCTGAAGCTACAAAAGAATGTATGAGTGATGATGGATGGTTTAAATCTGGCGATCTTGGAAAGTTTGAAGGACCTTTTCTATATATATTGGATAGGGTAAAAGATATTGTCATCAGAGGTGGTGAAAATATTGCTTGTCCAGAAGTTGAAGGCAGCAATCTATGAGCATAAAGATATTCTTAGAAGCATGTGTATTTGGGATACCAGATGAAAGACTTGGAGAGATTCTGTGCGCAGCAATTTATTTAAGAGAAGATCGACATTATCTCATGATGAAGCTCCAGTCATTTTTAGCACGAAGCTTGCTGCATTTAAAATACCCGTAAATATTAAATTTTGTACAAGTAATCTTCCAAAAGTTGGATCTGGAAAATTTGATAAACCAAATCTTAGAGAACAGTTTTTAAAAGAATTTAAAATGTATAATAGAAAATCTTATTTTATAAAAAAAAAGAGTATAAATAGACAGGTTGAATTAAAATTAAATTATTATATGTCAAAAAAAATATTGCTCATTGAAGATGAGCCAGATATTCGCAAAACTCTTGAATATAATCTTTCAAGGGAAGGATATGGTGTAATTTCAACTTCCTCCCTGGCTGAGGGGAGAAATTCTTTAGAGTCCAACTCCTTTTCATTAATACTTCTTGATCTAATGTTACCTGATGGATCTGGGTTGGATTTATGTCGAGAAATTAAATCAGATAAAATTTTTTCATCAATACCAATAATTATTCTTACTGCAAAAGATGATGAGGTTGATAAAGTTGTTGGTTTTGAGCTTGGAGCTGACGATTATGTTACTAAACCATTTAGTGTAAGAGAGCTTATATTAAGAGTAAAAGCTAGTATTAAAAAGAGTGATGTAAAAATCAGATAACCTTGAAGTAAAAAGACAATTTGGTGATTTATGTAATGACACAGATTCCCATGAAGTATTTGTAAATAATGAACAGTTATACTTAACAGCACTTGAATTTAAGCTTTTGCGTCAATTAGTTGATAGAAGAGGTAGAGTACAGTCTAGAGATCAGCTACTTTCAGATGTTTGGGGGTATAGTGCTGAAGTTACTACAAGAACTGTTGACACCCATATAAAAAGATTAAGAGAAAAACTTGGTACTATGGGTAAGTATGTCCAAACCATCAGAGGTGTTGGTTATAAATTCTCAAGAATACCCGAGTAAGCATATGGGAATAAGATCCCGAATTTTCTTAATTGTTTTTTGCTTACTAACAATTAGCATCTCAATAACTTATGTTGTTGCTGAAAGAGACTTAACAAATACTTTAAAATTACAAACAGTTAATGAGCTAGAAAAAAAAGCCAACCTTTTGGTTTTATCTGTTGATAATTTAAATAAATTCAATTCAATTCAAGAAGCAGATATTATTGCTGATAAGTTTGCTATTGCCTCAAATTCAAGAGTAACTTTTATAAGTAATAACGGTATTGTTATTGGAGATTCAGAATTAAGCCCTGAAGAAATAGAAACTATTGATAACCATGGAAATAGATCAGAAGTAATAGAAGCCCTTGAGTTAAAAACAGGATGGTCCTCGAGATACAGCAACACTCTTAATAAGGATTTAATATATTTTGCTATCCAGGATATGCAACAACCAGATCCAAATATCATTAGAATAGCTGTACCTCTAAACTATCTAGAAAATATTACAGGTACTCTTGGCCTATCCCTTATTCTTCTTTATTTAGTAGTTTTTATAGTCTCTATTATTGCTAGTGGAGTTGCCGCTAATTATTTATATTCAAATATTCAAGATTTAGCAAACGTTGCTGCAAGTATATCCAAAGGCAAATCTCTGAAAGATAATATTAAATTACTGCCAACACAAAGAGTAGATGAATTTGGAACCGTTGCTAGATCAATTTCACAATTATCTGAAAATTTAAAAAATCAAATCAAGATTATTGCTAAACAAAGAGATCAGTTTGGACTTGTTTTAGATGATTTAGGAGAGGGTATATTAGTTACCAATAAAACAGGAGATGTTGTTTTTACAAATGAACAAGCTTCAGTTATTTTGAATATAGATAGCCTGATAAATGAAAATATAAAGAATTTTAATATTCCTGCTTTAAATTATTTATTTAAAAGGGTTAAAAATAAAAAAAGAGCTGATATTGAATTCGAAATTCATATTAATAGAAGATATACAAAATGGGTGTTAGGATCAATGAATCAATCAAAGACCACCGGTCAATTCATTCTTGTTCTCCATGATATAACACAACTAAGACAGCTTAATTCAATGAGAAGAGATTTTATATCTAATTTATCTCATGAATTAAGAACACCTGTAAGCGTAATAAGAGCAAATTCTGAAACCTTGTTAGATGGAGCTCTTGAGAATAAAAAAGATGCAAAGGTATTTTCAAAGGCTATTCTTCATAATGCCGAGAGATTGACTTCTATGGTATCTGATTTAATTGATTTATCTAGAATTGAATATGGAGACTTAAATCTAAATATAGTCGATATTAATTTAGATGAGTTTATTGAGTCATATATTCACTCAATGAAAAGTGTAACAATGAAAAAACATATCGATATTGTTTATAAATCTAATCACAAAAGCCTTATAAAAGCTGATAAACAATCAATTGAAAGAGTTATGAATAATTTAATTGATAATGCATTTAAATATTCACCAAAAAATTCGGTAATTAATATATCAACAACCGAAAATCATGAATACATTAAAGTAGAGGTCGCAGATGAAGGAGATGGAGTTTCAAAAAACGATCAAGAGTTTTTATTTGATAGGTTTTATAGAACTGCAGCAGCAAGAGCTTCTGATAATAAAGGAAGTGGCCTGGGTTTAGCTATCGTTAAAAATTTAATAAACAGTTTAAATGGAGAAGTTGGTGTTTTAAATAATAAAGATGCTGGAAGTATTTTTTGGTTTACCTTGCCTGTAAAAAAATAAAACTTTACAAGTAAATATTAAAGATTTATGATGTCACATAAATGTCACATAAATGTTTCATTTATGTAATAAAGGAGCCCATAAAATGGTAAAGTCAATTTGGAAAAAATTTCATTCTTTCATGAAGTCCGGGAGACTAAATAAAGTAATCAAAATTTCAGGCATAAATTAAGTTTATATTTCCAATATAAACTAGGTACCATAGTCTCATTAGGGGTTAATTTATTTATTTTTTATTATTAATATGAGCTACAATCATTTCTTATATTTATGATAAATTTTAGAATTATAAAAAAAATATTTTTATCCACACTAATGTTACCTTTAGTATTTATTATATTTTTAATTATTTCTTCTAATATGGATGAACCAAAAATATTAACACTAGATAACATAAATCTTAATGATTTTAAAACTAACTCTTCATCATCAAAAGTAGATGAGTTTCTTGTTGACGAAAATAACCAAGTAGAATTTGATTATAAATTAATTGGTATAAGGTCTGGCAATCAAGACTCTTCCGTAATTGTTAAAAAAGGTAATAATCAATTTCTTGTTGCACTTGGAGATTTTCTTGAAGGTTCATTTGAGCTTGTTGAAGTAAATCAAAATGATGCCTTATTCCGTCAAGGGCAAAAAATATATAAAATTGAGAAACAAAAGGATAAATAGATAATATGCAAACTTTTAATAAAATTTTACTAGTATTAATGTTTTCCATTGGAAATATTAATTCACTTTACTCTCAAGATTCTTTTATCCTAAATTATGAAGATGTTGATATTACTAAAGTAACCCAAGATATTGCTCAGTTTTCTAAAAAAACAATTATTCTTGATCCTAGGGTAAAGGGAAGAGTAACGATTTATTCAAATGCAAATTTAAACAGAAAGCAGGTATGGGATGTTTATTTAAGGACAATTCAGGTAAATGGTTTTAGTGCTATTGTTGAAGAAGGCTTTGTTAGAGTTGTCCCTGAAAATGAAGCCACAAGAGATGATAGTCTGTTATCTATGTCTTCAGGAGACTACCAAACTCTTGTTATACCTCTAATAAATAGATCTACGGAAGAAATATTACCAATGATTAAACCGATTACTGGAAGACAGTCTCATTTATCTAGCATCCCTTCAATTAATTCCATCTTATTGGTAGATAGGATAAGCAACCTTGATAGGATTAAGAGTTTGATCAAGGATCTTGATAAAAATAATACCGCTAAAATTTCTATAATAAAACTTGAAAACTTATCATCAATAGAGGCGGTTAGAATATTAGACAAATTAAAGGCACAAAACAATCCAACAATAAATAAATTTATTGCTATTCCATTTAGCCCTTCTAATTCAGTAATTGTTTCTGCTAATGAGTTTGTAACCTCCAATATAAAAGAAACATTAAAATCTCTTGATGGAGATATTAGATCTAATGATTCAATTGATGTTATTTATTTAAAGTATGCAAAGTCTGATGATATATCGTCTATTTTAAATTCAATTTCTGGCGGTTTCCCGCCAGATGCTGACGGCGCTAAAACTGTAATCACACATCATGTACCAACTAACTCTCTTATAATATCATCAGCAGAATCTAACCTTGGAACAATTAGGAATATTATTTCTCAGCTAGATATCAGAAGGGCTCAGGTATTAGTTGAAGCAATTATAGTAGAACTTTCAGAAACTGCAGCCAAAAGTCTTGGTATTGAGACTATCTTTAATGGCACCGATAAAGACAGTATTCCAATTGGAGTAACAAGATTTGGGGGGTCTGGTCCTGATTTACTTTCTATCGTCGGATCTGCAGCAGACTCCACTGATGTAACTTTATCAACAGCAGCATCCGCATCACTATTAAATACCCAAGGTCTAATAGCTGGTTTTGGTGATTTAACTCCAGGTAAAGATAATTTTGTAGGTATTATTAATGCTATTGCTCAAGACTCAAATTCTAACATTCTCTCAACACCATCAATATTGGCAATGGATAATGAACTTGCAACATCAATTATTGGACAAGAAATACCAATCACAACCGGTGAAAGTTTAGGTACAAATAACTCTAATCCCTTTAGAACCACCTCAAGAGAAGAGGTTGGTATTAAACTTGAAGTCACTCCACAAATAAATGAAGGAAGTTCAGTTGTACTGCAGATTAAAATTGAAGTATCTGGGGTTGCTGGAGTGCCTATGAGTGGAATAGATATTATCACTAATAAAAGAGCTATTGAGACAACAGCATTGGTAGATAATAATCAGATTATTGTTCTAGGCGGTCTTGTTGATGAGGACACGCAAGATAGTATTTCGAAGGTGCCATTATTAGGCTCGATACCTGTTTTGGGTAGGTTATTTCAATCATCATCATCGACAACTGTTAAGAAAAACTTGATGGTTTTCCTTAGACCAACAATAATTATTGATTCTGCTTCAGCAAACGCAACCTCTAATGAAAAATATAATTATATAAAAGCAAAACAAATTCTAACAGGTGAATCAACGGAATTAATTGATTTAACTGAATCTAAAGATTGATAAAATCATGTCTGATATTTCATTAAGACAAAATAGATTTAATATATTTCCCTATGATTTTGTTAAAGAGAATCAAGTTATAGCAACAAAAACTTCAGATGGCTTTGAAGTTATTTCTCCAATTAAAATTTCACCTGATTTATATCATGAGATACATAAATTTTTAAAAACTGATTTTCTTCTAACCACGTGCAATACATCTAAATTTAATGAATTATTAACTAACACCTTTAGTATTGAAGATGCTTCTAATGATATATCTGAAGAACTATCAGATGAATTTGATTTACAAACTTTTGCCGGATCTATCTCTGCCACTGAAGATCTTTTAAGTGGTTCGAATGATACACCCATAATAAAGTTAATTAATGGTGTTATAAGTCAAGCAATTAAAGCTAAAGCATCAGATATACATTTTGAGCCATACGAAGAAAGAATTATTGTTCGTTTTAGGGTGGATGGAATTCTTAGAGAAGTTTTATCACAAGATAGTAAAATATCATCTGTTTTAATATCAAGAATAAAAATTATTTCAGGATTAGATATATCAGAAAGAAGGCTTCCTCAAGATGGAAGAGTGTCTCTATCATTGGGTGATAAAAGTGTTGATGTCAGAGTTTCTACTCTTCCTTCATCATATGGAGAAAGGGTCGTTTTAAGACTTCTCGATAAACAATCTGCCCAAATAAATATAGAAGATTTAGGATTACCATCTAAAATACTCTCAAATTACAAGTCATCACTAAAAAATCCTGAGGGCATAATTTTATTTACAGGTCCTACTGGTTCTGGAAAAACAACCACTTTATATGCAGGCCTAAGATACTTAAGTGATTCGTCTCAAAATATACTTACAGTAGAGGACCCGATTGAATACACTTTGAACGGGATTGGACAAACACAAGTAAATACTAAAACAGGCTACACTTTTGCAAAAGGTTTAAGAGCTATTCTAAGACAAGATCCAGATGTGGTAATGGTTGGTGAGATGAGGGATGTAGAGACCGCTCAGATTGGTATACAGGCAAGCTTAACAGGTCATTTAGTACTATCAACAGTTCATACCAATAGTGCTATTGCAGCAATTACAAGATTGCGAGATATGGGTATTGAATCATTTCTGTTAGCATCTAGCCTTAAGAACAATAATATCGCAAAGACTTGTAAGAAGATTGTGTTTAGATTGCAAAAAAGAAGAGAGCAGCATCCACTCAAGACACAAAAATTATTTAGTTTGGATTCATCGCAAAAAGTATGGAGATCATCTGGATGTCGTTCATGCTCTCATACAGGCTATCAAGGAAGAATCGCTATTGCTGAATGCATACAGGTTGACAAAGAATTAAAGGAATTAATTCATAACAATGCATCAGAAAATGCAATAGCAAACCATGTATTTAAAGAAAATCAATCAATTGATGATGCATCTTTGGAATTATTAAAAAATGGTACTAACTCTCTGCGAAGAGCTAATAAGAGTTGGAAATCTTAAAGAAGATGTCAACATTTAACTATAGCAGCTCTGACAATGCCGGTAAAAAGAAAAAAGGAGTTCTTAGCGCACAATCTGAAAGAGAGGCAAGAAAGTTTATAAAAGAACTCAATCTTACCCCTATTAATGTAATTGAATCTCATGGCCTAAAAGGGATAAAATCTAAAGTTAAAAATAAAGATGTAGTAATTATGACAAGACAAATTGCAACACTTTTAGAAGCAAATACTTCAATAGTAGATGCATTAAAAATTACAGCAGATCAATTAAATAATAAAGATTTAATTAATATCTTATATAGCCTTAGAGAGGATGTTGTTCAAGGAAAAAGACTTGGTCAATCAATGATGAAATATCCTAGTGTATTTGATAATACATACTCATCTTTAATTACTGCAGGTGATTCATCTGGAAGTTTAGATACTATATTTAGTAAGTTAGCAGACTATCTTGAAGAAAGTGCCTCCATTCGTCAAAAAGTTTTTTCAGCATTAACATATCCTTTTATATTAATAGGTTTTTCAATAATAGTTATAATAGCATTATTGGTTTTTGTATTACCTCAAGTAATAAGCCAATTCATTAAGGCTGGAGTTGAATTACCACTAATAACAAAGTTGTTACTAGGCCTATCAAATAATATATTTATTATTCTTTTAGCAATATTGTTTGTAGTTGCGACCGTATCATTTATCTATAAAAGGTATATCTCTAAGATAAACAATCACATCTCAGCACACAAGCAATTATTAAAAATTCCTCTTGCGGGTAATTTTATATTAGTTTCAGAAATTGAAAGATTTTCAAGCACAATGGCTTTAATTATGGAGTCTGGATCTAATCTAGATACAGCTTTGACTGAATCAGCAAAAGTTTTAAATAACAAGTATTTATATAGTATGGTAATGGAAGCTAAAAAATGATGTGATAGAAGGTAAGGATTTTGTATATTCATTAAACCAGGCAAGTATTTTCCCAGAAATTTTTATTCAACTTATTTCAAGCGGTTACAGGTCAGGAAACTTAATTAAAATGTTTAATAAAGCCTCAAGCTTTTTAAAAAATGAAATTGAATCCAAAAGATCAATATTTCTATCACTCTTAGAACCGCTTGTTATTATTTTTATGGGTGGATTTATAATGTTAATAGTTCTAGCTATACTAATACCGATAATGCAAATGAATACTCTTTCTCTAGGATAAATTATGAAGAAACATCAAAAAGGTTTTACATTGATAGAGCTAATGGCGGTTTTAGTTATACTTGGGATTCTTGGAACAATAGTAGTTGTTAATGTAGCACCTGTATTTCAAAGAGCTAATTTAGAAAAAATTAAGGCTGACATGGCTCAAACAGAAAAAGCCTTAGAAATGTACAAATTTAATGAATTACAGTACCCATCAACCTCTCAAGGCCTTGAGGCACTTATCATTCCAAACACTGCTTTAAAAAATCCATATCTATTTCCAGAAGATGGTTATATATCATCTCTTCCTATAGATCCGTGGGGTAGAGAATATATTTATGAATATCCCCCAAGAAAATCAAAAAAATTTGATTTATATACTCTAGGAGCAGATGGAATGGAGGGCGGTACTGGTGATGACACTGACATCGGAAATTGGATGGAATAAGTTATCTAAGGGCTTTACTCTCATAGAGATATTAGTAGTACTAATAGTAATTGGTATAGCTTCATCATTAATTTTTTTAAATTTTAGTACAGCTACCTCAATATCAAAAAATCAATCTTCATTTAAGAATGCTTTTGATTTTCTTACTGAAGAGAGCATTGTTACAGGAAATATAATTGGATGGCATGCAAATAATAAAGATGAATTTTCTTATTTTTTAGATTATAAAAATATTAATATCAAAGATATAGATAATCCGTATTCTTTAAATTGGGATGATTTTTCAGAATATAAAAAAACCTTTAAATCATTTGATGGAGCTATTATTGATTTTCAAAACTATGATAAAAATATTCCTTTGATAATATTCTATCCTTCTGGAGAAAACTCAGGCGGCATAATTAATATTTTTCTTAATGAATATACTCAAAAGATCACAATAAATAAAAATGGAAAAATCGTTTCACAAATCATCTCCTACTAAAAAAGGCTTTAGCTTAATAGAGGTTGTTGTAGCTTTATTTATATTAAGCACATCTATAATTGTGTTATATAACCTAATCCTTTCAACTAATGTTTCTATTTTTAATTTACAAGATCATTACCTATCCAAAGAAGTTGCTAATAATAGAATCGCTTTAATTCACTCTATTGATAAACCAAGTATAAATTCAAATAGAAATGGCTTTATAGATATGGGGGGTAAAACATGGGAATGGCAAGAAAATTTCAAAGAGGGCGATACAAAAGATTTTTTACAATATGAAATCTTAATTAAATTAAAAGATTCAAATAAGTATATATATAGAACACAAGGTTACATAGCTAATGAATAAAAATGGTTTTACGATAATTGAAGTATTGGTTACGCTTATTATTTTATCGATGATAGCAGTCATCTCATCAAACATTTTACAATCATCATTAGCTTCTGAATCAGAATCCTCAGAACGTTTAAATGCAATAAAAGAACTTAGTTTAGCATCTAGTATTTTAAGAAGAGATATTAGACAGTTAGTGAATGTGCCTATAAAAGATTTTTATGGTAATAAAATCTACGGAACCTTTATCAGTGAACTGGGCTCTGAAAATATAATGTTTACAACTAAAGTAAAGTCTTTCTCTAACGATGTTTCGCCCTTAAAAAGAATTCAGTATATTGTTGAGGATAATAACCTTCTCAGAAGACAATATTTTTCTTCCAATCCATATAGCGCAGATGACTATATAAGCTCTACTATAATAAATGATATAAAAGATATTCAAATCTCTTTTCTTTATGAAAATAAATGGCATCAATCTTGGCCAATTAGCCTAATTACCTCAAAAAAAATACCAACTTTAATCAAGATCGAATTCATAGTAGATAATAAAGAATACAACTGGATTATTAATCCAGATATTAAATATGCAATTCAAGACTAAAGGAGTTGTATTAATATCAGTTCTTTTAACTGTCTTATTGCTATCATCTATTGCAGTCTTAATTGGTAATAATTATTTTGTATCCTTTAAAAGAGCTCAATATTTAGAATTTCAAACTGTTTCTTTAAATATTTTTACAAGCATGGAATCTTTGGCTTTAAAAAAAATAGACAACGAGCTTAGGTTTAATTCAAAAATGCATGCAAAAAATAACGCACTTTTTGTTAATGTTTTTATTTTTGAGACCAGTAAAGGTTTGGTGAGTGGAAAATTGATAGATACATCAAACTGTTTTAACATTAATGCACTAGTAACAAAAATCAATAACACATACAAACCTAATAAAGAAAATATTGCTGTTTTTAAAAGATTAATGGTCTTAAATGAAGTTGAGAATAATTTAATAGATGAAGCTATTGATCAAGTATTAGATTGGATTGACGAAGATTCAAACCCTAGAGCTTTTGGTCACGAAGATTATTATTATTCAGGACAGCTTAATAATCCAAAAGAATATACATCAGGAAGAATTTTTTTACATATTGATGAAATAAAAAGTTTACCAGCAATCAGAGCTATTGGTTGGAATTTATTTGATCAAAACTTTTGTGCAAGACCAGATAACAATCTATCAATAAATCTCAATACAATTTCAACCAATCAAGTTGCATTGCTTAGTTCATTATTTGAAAATCTTTCATATAGTGATGCTGAATATATTATTGATAACATTCCTGAGAGAGGGAATTAAAGATCTGAATGAATTAAAAAATCTTTTTCCATGCATATAATTTAGAAATATCCCAGAATTACATTGCTTTTTCCTCTATAAACTTTGAATTAATAACAAATCTTACCTATGAGAACTATTATTCAGAATCTGAAAGTAAAATATACTATGGACCATAATAATAGCTATATTATCTCAAGAACTTATAATGGTATTTAAATGAGCCTATATTTAGCAAACCTATCGCATAAAGATACCAATTCTATCAATATTTATAATATTTCTGATGATAATAAATCGAAGTTCAGTATTAATAATTTTGATGAATTAAATAATCTAAATGAGTCTGATAAACTTCTTGTTTTAATTCCATCCTCACAAGTAACATCATATGAATTTGAAGAAAACAAGTCACTATCTCCTCAAATAAATACCGCTAACTTCATCTCTGATGTTGACTCTATATTTGCTGAAGCAGTATCTGATAATGAGTATTTTTTATTTAATGGCGCAGCGTATGTTGTAAATAAGGTTTTTTTAAAAAACTTAAATAAATCTTTAAGTGAATTAAATGCACAAATTCATGTTTTCCCAGAGTATTTAATAAACATAATACCTGGAGAAGATGTAATTACAGAATTTGAAGATAAATATATGATTTCTTATTCAAATAAAACTGGTTTTTCATGCGATCAATCTTCTTTAGAATCAGTATTTAGATATTGTTATAAATAATAAACCAAATTTCAGCCCTTTAATTTATAGCTCAAATAAAAATCTTATTAATAAGTTTCAAGACAAGCCTGTAGATAAATTATTTGATTTAACTAAAATTAATTTATCACAAATTGATTCTCTACCTAATTTTTATAGCTTAGATATATCCCTAAATTTATTATTTAAGAAACTTAATTTATCAAAACTTCAAATTTTATTATGTGCAGTAGCTATTGGCTTCATTATCGCAGGACCATTTTTTTTAACATACAAAAATAATGCTAATGCTAGTCTTTATAGCATCTTCAACATTTGATATTTTTAAAGCCATCGATAAAGATATCAATAGAGGTCATTGATCCCAAATCTCAAATTGATCAAATTTATAAACAAATACCTGAATCAAATTTAATTTCAGTAAAAATTCCTGATTTAGATGTATTTTTTAAATATGGGTCTGAATATATTTCGGATATTTCAATTGATATTGATGCCTCTTATGCATCTATAAAGATTAACTCCATGCCTGAATTCCAATTAAATATTTTAAAAAATAATGCTTCAAGGTTTAATATCCAAATTATTGATAATGATCTTGAGTCAATTGATGGCCTCATAAGCGGCACTCTTAAAGCTGGATTGAATAACAATGATTAACTTTTTTAATAACCTACAAGATAGAGAAAAAAAATTATTAGCAATCGCTTTAATTTTAATAATTTTCTTTATTTTGATTATTCTTATCAAGGGAGTCTATGATGATTATAAAATTTCTTCAAAAAATTTAAATAAAGCAAAATCTGATTACGAGTATGTCTTCTATAAAGCCTCTAAGCTTAAATCAACCATGGAAAGATCTTCTCTTAGTGAATCTTATATTAATTTAATAATTACAAAAAATGATTTAATTGATTTAATTTCTGAGCTTAATATAACTAAAACAAACGAATTATTTACAGTAACTTTTACAGCAAATAACATTAATAGTGCGGCGACTCTTTCTGAAAATATTATCAATAAAACCGATTTAAATATAAAAAAGATTAATTATAAAAATTTTAATGACAGTATTGGCGTGACTCTTATTTTTAACTTCTAGATATTGAAATTTTTTTAGAATAAAGTTCATGAAATGTTTTTACAGCAATAGAGTCTGAAACGCCCCATTTTGTTGATTTAACTTCATTAATTTCAAGAGTCTTAATTACTTCAATATATATATTTAATGCATAATCTATAACGTCAGCTCTATCTTGTTGCAGACTGTATTTAGATATTTTTTTATCAACATCAAGCTTGCTAAGAACTAATGCTTTTTTGATAAAATTATTTGTTCCCATTTTTTTTACCTTATTAAGGTTCAAGAACGATCTAATGTTACCCCCAAGCCCAACAAGGGTTTTAGTTTTTGATTGCTTACTTAGCCATTTTTTTAACCTTAACCACTCATTAGAATTATCTTTATTTAGCATACTTCTTACAGCACCCAGCTGAAATGATTGAATTATGTGCTTATCATCTTCATATATGTATATTTCGGTGCTACCGCCACCAACATCAACATATACTTTGCTAGCTTTAGATTGTGCTTTTGGATGAAATCTAATTAATTTTGCTTCTTCTAAGACCAGAAATTATTCTAATTGGATGCTCTATTTCATTTTCAACGTATCTTCTAGCTTCTTCTGAGTTTTGAGTTTCTCTGAATGCACTAGTTGCTACAATTTCATACATAGTAATATTGATGTTTAATGAATTGTTTCTGATATTTTTTTAATGTGTTTATAAGAAGATTCAATTTATCTTTAGTTAAGAAACCAGTATTAAAAACATCTGTTCCTAACCTTATGGGCGATCTTATGCCTTCAATAAATTCTATAGAAGTAGGTGTGGTTTTAAATATCTTTGATTTTATAGCATTCGTACCTATATCAATTGAAGCTATTTTCATTAGGTATCATCACTATATTTTGTAATTATCATAAATTGTTCGTAAGTTAGATTATCAAATCTTAACACCTTCAATTGAAGCGCTATAGTTTGCCATATCTTTTGAATATTTAGCAGGCTTCAGAATTTTTTTATTTTCATAATCAGTCTGTATTAACAGATATCTTAGGGAAGTTAATCTACTTATCATTTTATTGTTTGAATTGATTGACACCCATGGTGAAACTTCCGTACTAGTTTTCTTGAACATTTGATCTTTGTATAAAGTAAATGCATCCCATTTTGTAACTATCTTTTCATCATTTTTTGATAATTTCCAATACTTCAATTGAGAGTTTTTTCTTGCTTGCATTCTTCTTGTTTGCTGGTCCTTGGAAAGAGAGAAATAGAATTTTATCAACTCAACCCCATCATCAATCAATTTCATTTCCCAGTCATTTACTTTGTTCATAAAAAGTCTGTATTGATTTTCTGTGCAGTATCCCATTATTGGCTCTGTGATAGCTCTTGTGTACCAAGATCTATCTAAAAATGACATTTCCCCCTCTTTTGGAATGACCTTTGCCCATCTTTGAAACCAATGGGATGATTCCCATTTTGAAGGAATGCCCAGTTGTACATAATTAAAATTATTAGGTCTTAAATATTCTGAAAAAAATTTTATTGCAGAACTTTTTCCTGCAGTATCTCTCCCTTCAAAAAGTATGCAAATTTTTCTGTTATTTTTTATAACATCTTCTTGAAGTTTTAATAATTCAATCTGAAGTCTTCTTTTTTCCAAAGTATAAGCTTTGGTATCAAGTCTCTTATATTCTGATTGATCAAGCGATATTAGATTCATATATAAGTTTTAAATTAAAGAAATTAAATTCACAAAAAGTCTCATTAAAAGTCACATTAATGTAACAAAATAGATTCAAAATACATACTATATTTTCTAATTGGTGAACTATTATCGAAACTTTATTTTTAGATCCGACTTTAATATTGATTATAGCTGCATTTGCTGGCTTTTTCATGGCATTTGGTATTGGTGCTAATGATGTTGCTAATGCAATGGGTACTTCTGTTGGAAGTAAGGCGATTACATTTAAGCAAGCTATTTTTATAGCTGCAATATTTGAATTTCTTGGAGCATATTTAGCTGGCGGAGAGGTAACCTCAACCATAAGAAAGGGTATTGTTGATCCTGATTTATATGTTGGAAAAGAGAATATATTTATTATTGGTATGATGTCTTCACTTTGCGCAGCTGGAACATGGCTCTTAATTGCTAGTTCCAAAGGCTGGCCTGTTTCAACCACTCATTCAATCGTTGGTTCTATAGTAGGTTTTGTAATAATTTCAGCAGGATTTGAAGCTGTTTCTTGGGATAAGGTTGGAACTATTGCAGCTAGCTGGATCGTATCACCAGCTATATCTGGAACATTTGCATTTCTTTTGTTCTTGAGTGCAAAGAAATTTATTTTAGATAGAAGAGACCCATCTCAGGCAGCGGTTACTTTAATTCCAGTTTATAGTTTTTTTGTTGCAGTAATAATAGGACTTGTTACTGCTAGAAAGGGTCTTAAGCATGTCGGCATTCCTTTGACTGACAATGAAGTAGTCATAGTTACTATCGGCTTGGGTATTATTGTTTCAATAATTTCTTCAATTTTATTAAATATAAACAAAGAAAAAATTAGAGAACATGGTGTTGAATCTGCTTTTGCCATTTTAATGATCGTAACTGCATGTGCTATGGCTTTTGCTCATGGCTCTAATGATGTTGCAAATGCTATTGGTCCTATGTCTGCTATCATCAGTGTTGCCTCTGAAGGAGCAATAGGCGCAAAAGCTGCTGTAAGCCCTTGGGTTTTATTAATTGGTGGTATTGGTATTGTTTTTGGTTTATCTATGCTTGGTGGACGTGTCATCAGGACAGTTGGAAGTAAAATTACTCACCTAACTCCAAGTCTAGGTTTTTCTGCTGAAATGGCTGCAGCGTCAACTGTTGTTGCCGCTACTTATATTGGTTTTCCAATATCAACAACTCATACTTTAGTAGGTGCTGTAATTGGTGTTGGATTAGCAAAAGGTGTATCGCATTTAGATTTAAGTTCTATTGGTAGAATCATTTTATCCTGGGTTGTAACAATACCTGCTGGAGCTTCCTTGACTGTTCTTTTCTATGTATTAATCAGGCTTGTTACAGGGGTTTGATTGGATAATAAAAATTAATTTAAAAAAAATTAGACTTTTAAAAAATTTATTATTTAAGTTTGTTAACACTTATTTTTTCGTTATGATTATTATTAGATCTAGAATCATGGCACAAAATCTCTTTTATGATTTATTCACGCCTCTCATTGTAAAGACAATTACAACTGGATCTGGCCTATATTTTTATATAGATTTTAAGAACTCTGATTAACCCAGTTTTGCATATAAGAATATCCAGCTCTATGAGCTTCAATTTTACCTGTCTCATTAAGTAAACCGCTTTCTTTAACATTTAATGAAAATATAGAAATTACAACTTGGGTAAGAACTCTATAAATTCCGTCCTTATTATGCATGTCTGGAAGTTTAATATTTGATTCTATATAGGATTGGATAGTTGTTGAAAGTATTCTGATAACCGATGAATCAATAGGTGGATTAACTGTATTTTTTAATATAATTATTTGGGCTGAACTTGATTCTTGAAAATAGTCATAAAGTATTTCGACATACCTTAAAATTACAACTGATAAGTTTTCAGTATTAATATTATATGATTTTTCTTCAAAATATTCTGAACAGTCATTTATATATTTAATAATTAAAGCTTCCTTAAGACTATCAGCTGTTGGAAAAAATTTATATGTTGATGTTCTCTTTAAGCCTGAATATTTTGATATATTTGCAATCGTTAAAGATTCTAAACCCTCATCTAAAAGAATTTTTTCTGCAGTATCAAGAATTATTTGTATTCTTTTTTTACTTCGCTCTTGTTTGGCTTCAGGCATTCATAGATTATCGACAAATGTTTATAAAAAGTAAATATTAATAGTTTTTTGTTACAAAATTGTTTTGAAGTTACACATATGTGTCTTGGTAGTAATTTTTATGAAAACACTTAATTTTGAGTGAATACATGAAAAAAATATATGATTTAATAGCAACATTAAATTAACTATTAATATTAAATTATGAAAAATAAACTAACTTTAACCTCTCTAGCAACAAAGCTTTTTTTAATAACATGTATGACATTTAACTTTACCTTAAATGCATCTAGTGATTTCTATGGAAAAATTAATATGAGCATAGCTCAAATTGACGATGGTCTAGATACAGAAACAGATACTTTAAATAATGCTTCAAGAGTTGGTTTTAAATCTAAATTAAAACTATCAGATAATCTTAATTTTTTAATACAAATTGAAAATGAAATAGATCCTACTGACGGAAGAGCAGATGGGGATAAAGTTTTTAAACAGAGAAATACCTTTATTGGCATATCAGGAAATTTTGGCAAGTTTTTTGTTGGAACACACGATACCGCTTTCAAAAAAGCTCAATTAAAAGTTGATCTTTTTAATGATACTCAGTCTGATATAAAGAATATTTTACGTGGTGAGAATAGAATGCAAGATTTAGTAGGTTATGAATCACCAGAATTATTTAATGGGATTAAGATTGTGATTAATAACATAAAAACTTCTGATAAATCTTACCAGTCATATTCATTAAATTACAACTCTGATTCATTTAAAGCTTCTTATAGCATTGATACAGGACTCAAAGGTTATGATAGTCAGAGAATAGCCTCATCTTATATATTTAACAAAACTACATTAGGTGTCATATACCAAGACTCAGAAAAAACTAGTATTGGAAATAATGAATCTGGTTATGTTTATAGTATTAAGCATAAAATTTCCAAAAAGGGTTCTTTATTATTTCAAGAAGCTAAATCAGATATGAAGGTAACGGGCGGTAAACAAACAAGTTTTGGGTACAATCATCAAATAAGAACAGAGTTAAAAGTTTTTACAGCCTATTCACAATTATCAAAAGATAATTCACCTGATAAAGATTGGATTACTTTAGGCTTTGAGTATAAGTTCTAATCTAAATTTAATTTTTGAATAAATAAATTAATATCCCTTGCGAGCTGCATTGGCTTTTCCAGTGCAGCGAAATGCCCACCATCATACTCATTCCACTGCACTATGTTATAAATATTTTCCGCCCATACTTTGGGGGGCAGCATTATATCTTTTTTAAATATTGCTCCACCCATAGGTTGCTTTATTGAATTAAAAGAAAACCCAAAATCTCCATTCTCTTTATAAAGCCTAGCAGACGATGTTATTGATTCAGTGAACCAGTATAAAGAAATAATACTTAAGACCTCATCATTAGTAACAACAAGATTGTTATCATTTCCTTCAAACCACCCATAGAATTTTTCAGAAATCCATGCTGCTAGACCAACTGGAGAGTCATTTAAACCATAGCCTATAGTTTGTGGCTTTGTTTTCTGAATTTCATAATACCCAAAACCATTTTCTTTATATTTATTATAATTTTCTAACATAGCTAATTCATGATCCGTTACTCCATCCATTGGATTTTCACCTTCAGGAGGGAAGGCTATTACAAGGTTTAAATGGATTCCAACACAATGGTCAGGAAATAGCTCAGCCATCCATTTACTCACTGTAGCTCCCCAATCTCCTCCTTGAACTACATACTTTTTATATCCTAGCGCCATCACTAACTCATGTTGTAATTTTGCAATTTCTTTAGAATTCATACCAGTTGATTTTGGTTTATCAGAAAAGCCAAACCCTGGCAGTGAGGGACAAATTATATCTACTGGAATTTTAGATTCCTTTTGTATTATTGGAATAATTTTAATGAATTCTTGGATACTGCCAGGCCAGCCATGCGTCATTACAAGAGGCACTGCGTCTTTATGATTAGATTTAGCATGTAAGAAATGAATACTCAAACCTGAGTTTGTTTTAAATTTAAAACTGCCTATATCGTTAATCTTTTTTTCTTGATCTTTCCAATTAAACTCATCTACCCAGTATTTTGAGAGGTCTTTAAGAAATGACATTTTTGTTCCATGAGACCAGTATTGATCATTTATTTCATCTGGCCATCTCGTATGCTTTATTCTGTTATGCAAATCAGAAATTTGTTCATCAGGTACATTGATTATGAATTCGTTTATCATTTATGTTTTCCAAAAATATGTATGTAAACTATAAGGTATCTTATTAAATAAAGTAAAATACATACTTTGATAATAATTGAATAACGTATGTTTGAAAAAATAGAAATCTATTTAAATGCTAATGCTGAATATGCATGGATATTTGTTTTATTCTTTGCTTTTCTTGAGTCGTTTATTCTATCTGGCGTAATAGTATCAAGCGCAATTCTTTTTTCAATCTGTATCCTTATTTACAATACAGATTTAATGCCAATAACTGCTATTGTTCCTGTTGCGATTATTGGAGCGCATGCGGGTGATATGTTTGGATTTATGTTTGGGAAAACCATAGGCCCTCAGATTATGTCCACAAAGGTTGTAGCTAAAAGAAAAAAAACGATAGCTAGAGCTCAAAAATTTTTAGATAAAACTGGGTCCTATACTGTAATTTTAGGAAGATTTATTCCAGCTATAAGACCTATAGTTCCATTTTTACTTGGTATTTCTGATCTAAAGATTGTAAGATTTTATTTGGCTGATGTTATTGCTTGTATTTGTTGGGGCTTAGCATTGGGTTTTTTAGTAACAGGAGTAGGTTCAGTACTAGGATAATATTATGTTAAGTATTTTTATATTAGTTGTAAGCACTATAGCTTTAGTTTATTTATTAATTCAGCTAGTAAAAGCTAAACAGCAAGGCAGGTTTTTACAAACATTAAGAGATTTATTTATTATTCTTCTAGCAATCCTTATGACTGCTGCCATTTTTTATATTGGCTACAGATTTTTTAGAGCATTTTAATTCTTATTAATGTCTTTAACTTTATTTGAAAAGATTATTAATAGAGAAATTCCCGCAGATATTATCTATGAGGATGAGCTTTCGATTGTTATAAAAGATATACAACCACAGGCTCCTACTCATCTATTAATTATTCCAAAAAAAGTTATTCCAAAACTTTCTGATGGCACGGAAGAAGATAAAGAGACATTAGGTCATTTGATGCTAGTGGCTGGAAAGGTAGCAGATTTATTAAATCTAGATAATACTTTTAGGATTGTTATTAATAATGGAGCTAAAGCAGGTCAAAGTGTATTTCACCTGCATTTGCACCTTTTATCCGGCAGATCTCTTAATTGGCCCCCAGGCTAATAAAAGAGATAAGCACCAAGTCCCAATAAAAATACTATAGAACCAATACCTATTACAAAGTATCCACCAAGCTTAATAGTTTGACTATCACTCATGATTTTCTCCTCCCTCTAAAAAATATATCAAAAATATGCTCATTTACAAGGTTATTTAATATTATTCCATATAAAATAAAACTATAAATTTATAGTGAGCTAACTTGGATATCTCTTCGCAAAAAACTTTTACAAAAACGGTTAAGTCATGGATTGCCTATGATGCTGGTAATTCAGCCTTTGCTACAACTGTGGTTGCAGCATTTTTTCCAATTTTCTATCTTGAATTTTGGGCGTCTACGATGCCTAAAGTTGAAGCATCAATCTATTTAAATTGGACATTAGTTATATGTAATTCCTTAATATTGCTTTCTGGTCCAGTTATTGGTGCATACACAGATATTAATAGATCAACTAAAAGCGCACTTAATATGTTTACTATAGTTGGAGCTCTTTTTGTCGGATCTCTTTTTTTTATTGATGTTGGTTCTTGGCTTTATGCACTAATTTTTTTTGGAGTTGCCAATTATTGTTTTTGTGTTGCGCAAATCCCATATGACAAAATTTTAACAAAGATAACTACACCTAATAATTTTTCCATTATTTCAAATCAAGGTTATGCATGGGGTTATTTTGGAGGAGGGGCATTATTTTTATTGAATGCTTTAATGAGCATATATCCCAGTTCTTTTGGTTTAGCTTCACAGGCTGAGGCTATCAGAGTGTCTTTCCTAATGGTTTCAATTTGGTGGCTTTTATTTTTAATACCATTGTTTTTAAACTTTAAAGAAAATAAAACAGAACAGCATTCCATGAGCGTTTTTATCTCTTCATTTAAAAATATTTTTAATACACTTAAATCAGTTTATCAATATAAAAATGCTTTCTTGTTCTTGATAGCATTTTTTTTGTTCATTGATGGCGCTCACACCGTCATATATCTAGCATCAACTTTTGCACTTAACTTAGGTTTAGAAACTAGCTCAATTATCCAAGCTTTAATATTGGTACAGTTTGTAGCATTTCCTGCAACACTTTTGTGGGGATATGTAGCTAATAAGTATGGAGACAAGCTAGTGCTTTATATCACTATTGCTTCATATATTTGTATCATCATTTACAGTACAACCTTATCAAGTGCACTTGAGTTTTATTTATTAGCTGCCTGGGTTGGTTTTGTTCAAGGGGGTATTCAAGGAAGCTCTAGAGGAATGTTTGGAAAGCTTATACCCAAAGAGAAAGCTGGTGAATTTTTTGGGCTATACAATGTTATGGGGAGAGCAGGGGCGATACTAGGACCACTGATGGTTGGAACTCTTTTAACTTTATATGGAAATGTAAGAATAGCTCTACTTCCTATCGCAGTTTTATTTATCATTGGTGGACTATTGCTTACTAGAGTAAAAAATGAAATTGTTTAGTAAAGAATCAATAATTTTTTATAGTATTTTAGGTGCAATATCTGGCTTTATCTTAGCTCCTTTTATAAGAAGCTTAATGGATTATTCGACCTTAATTGAAATACTTATAACGACCTCAATTATTATTCCTATTTATATAATAGCAAAAAGAGTACTTATTAAATTTATTGATTAGAGACTGAATTTAGAACTTCAAACAAAAGCTTTGGTTTGTCAGTAATAATTCCATCAACCCCTAGATCTATTAAATATTTAAAAGTTTTCTCATCGTTAATTGTCCAAACACAAACTTTCAAACCTTTGCTATGAATAAATTTTACAAATCTTTTTGTTACCAGTTTAATGCCATATTCATAAATAGGAATTTGAAGACAGTTACCTAAGATTGTTTTTTTATATAAACCAAAACTAGATAAAAGCATCTTAGCAACCTCATATGGCCCCATTGATATACAAATATCTGGATAATTATTATTTACTAAACTTAATCGTTTGCTATTAAAGCTTGCTATACAGACTCTATCCATAGCATTATTTTCTTGAATAACTGCTAATGCTGGCATTGCCACTTCATCTGTCTTTACATCAATTTGAAACTTCATGTCAGGGAACATTATTAGAACAGTTTCAAGCTTTGGTATGGAATGCTCTTTAAAGATTTTAAGTTTATCTATTTCGCTTGAATGAAGAGAACTGAATACATCATTTCTATTTAAGAGTCTCGTAAGTGTTTCATCATGAAAAATATAAGGAATTCCATCTGATGATACTTGAACATCTGTTTCAATAAACTCACAACCAATAGATTTTGAGTACTGAAATGATTCAATGGTATTTTCAAGTGATTCAATTGAGCCACCTCTATGAGCTAGCACAGCTATACCTTGGTAGTTCAGATAAGGTTTCATGTTTGGTTATTGTATACACTAATAATGTAAAATATAAGAAACTAACAATTTAATAATTATCTATTCGTGAATAAGTTTGACTCTATAAGACCTTACGAAGATAGCGAGGTAGAGGAAGTTCTATCAAGTCTTTGTTCAAATATTAATGTTATCAGAGCTTTAATAGATTCTGCTGATAATAGCTTAATGTCTTTACTCCCTTTTAAAGAAAAAATTATTTCCTTATATCTAAAGCATAAAACAAAAAACATTACCTCAATTCATGAATATCAGAATCTTTTTGAATCAATAGTCTCTAAAGTTGTTTCTCAAAGTATTGATAACTTATCAGTTTCTGGGCTTGAAAACTTAGACAAAAATAAAGGGTATCTTTTTATATCTAATCATAGAGACATAACTTTAGATTCAGCATTATTAAATCTTAAACTCCATCAAAACGGTTTCCAAACAACTAATAATGCAGTTGGAAATAATTTAATGAATGAGAAATGGGCCTCAGATTTAATGCGTCTTAACAAAAGCTTTATTATAGATAGAAGCGATAAATCAAAAAAAGATATTTATAAAAGTTTAAATCTTGCCTCTGAATTTATTTGTAATTCTATTTTAAATAAAACAGAATCAGTATGGATAGCCCAGAAACAGGGAAGATCGAAAGATGGAATCGACTATACAGACCCCACTGTTCTCAAAATGATACATTTATCAAAGAGAAAATTATTAAGCATAGATAAATGCTTCAATGATCTTAACGTAGTCCCAGTTTCTATTTCATATGAAAAAGACCCCAATGATTTATTAAAAACAAGAGAACTATATTTGACATCAATAAACACTTCTTATGAAAAAGAACCTAGAGAAGATCTCATAAGTATTGCTGATGGCATTAAAGGTCAGAAGGGGAATGTACATCTCTCGATTGGTAAAAAGATGGTATTTGTATCAGACAGTTATGACGACATCGCTTCACAAATAACAAATGAGATTAAGTCATCATATAGAATACACTCTACAAATATAGCTGCATGCATGATTCAGGGAAAAGATATTCCCAATCATAGTTTTTCTAACGAAGAAGTAGATAATGCTATGCAATATCTAAAAGAAAGAATGCATACCATGCAAGATGATATGCATTCATTTTATTTAAATCAATACAGTAATTCTATTTTATAAACTATAGCCTTGTTCATTATGTTCACTCATATCAAGTCCTATATCTTCTTGCTCACCAGTAACACGAATTTCTGTAAATACATTAACGACTTTTAGAATTACGTAAGTTACAACAGCTGTATATGCACAAATTATAAATACACCCTGAAGTTGAATTAATAATTGTGCAATTACTCCATCTTCTGAAATGCCTGAAGCACCAGATCCTAAGAAACCTTCCGGATTTCCTACAATTGCTAACATTATGATTCCTAGAATTCCACCAACACCATGGACTGGAAATACGTCAAGAGAGTCATCAATTTTGAAATATGATTTGACAGCCTGAGTTGCATAAAAACATATTATCCCTGCCATCAATCCAATTAGTAGCGCTCCTGCTGGTCCAACTGTTCCTGAAGCAGGTGTAATTGTTGCTAATCCAGCAACCATACCAGTTGCTATACCAATCATTGTTGCTTTACCTGATTTTATCCATTCGATTCCCATCCATGTCAAAGCACCAACAGATGCACTGATATGTGTAACAAGCATAGCCATACCAGCAGAACCATCTGCAGCAACAGCACTTCCAGCATTAAAACCAAACCATCCAACCCAAAGCATGGATGCACCAATCATGACCATTGTTCTATTATGTGGAGGCATGGGTGATTTCATAAAACCATTTCTTTGACCTAAATATACTGCAGCAACAAGAGCGCCTACACCACAAGTGGCATGAACAACCAATCCACCAGCAAAATCAATCACACCCAGTGATCCTAGGTATCCACCTCCCCAGACCATATGACAGGCTGGAAGATAAACAAATGTAAACCACGCTACTGAGAAAGCACACATTGCTTTAAATTTCATTCTTTCAGCAAAAGCACCTACAACAAGAGCAGGGGTTATTATTGCAAAAGTCATTTGAAAAGTTATGAAAACAGATTCTGGTAAAGTCCCTGATAAAGAATCTCTCTCAACACCATTTAAAAACACTGCACTTAAATCACCAATAAATAGACCATCTCCTTTAAATGCTAAACTATAACCATAAACAACCCAGCAAACTGAAATTAGACATGCGATAGCAAAACATTGCATTAAAACAGATAGAACATTCTTTGATCTAACTAAACCACCATAGAAAAGAGCTAATCCAGGTAAGGTCATAAATAAAACTAATGCAGTGGAGGTGAGTATCCATGCGGTATCACCAGAATTTAGTTCACTTGCATGAACAGAAGTAGTCATAAGACCACACAGAATCATAATCGATTTAAACATTCTATCTCCCTTAAAAATATATATATTTATATGATGCAATTTATATGCCAAATATATTACTGATATAACTATCAATATTGATCATGTACATAAAAAATTAAAATAAATGCAAATTTTTAGTGCAAAAAAAAGAGCCACCAGGGGGATAGTGGCTCTTTAATGTATTACAGGTTAGGCTCGTTATATAGGGGAGAGATAAGGTACCTAACCTATAAATTTAAAATTCTGGATAAGCTTCAACTCCTATCTCAGAACTATCTAAACCAGCATACTGTTCTTCATCAGTCGCTCTAATTGGCATGAAGCTGTTAATAACAGAGATTGTTATAAAGCTTGCAATAAAGGTAAAACCTGCTATTGCTAAAACACCAACTAATTGTGGGCCAAAGGATGCATCAGATGTAAATGGTACTACCATGACTCCTAGAATACCTACAACACCGTGAGCAGAAATAGCACCAACAGGATCGTCAAGTTTTAATGTCTTATCAAAGAATAAGATAGAGAAGTAAACTAAAACACCACCTATAGCACCAATTAATACAGCCTCACCACCTGATGGTGCGCTTGGACCTGCTGTAATTGCTACTAGACCAGCTATAGCTCCATTCATTGCCATAGTTACATCCATTTTGCCTGTCATAATTAAACTAGTTAATATTGCAGCAACAACACCACCACAAGCAGCCATATTGGTATTCATAAATACCTGACTTACAGCAATAGCTGCAGATTCATTACTAACAATTAATTCTGATCCGCCGTTGAAACCAAACCATCCTAACCAAAGAATCCATACACCTAATGCTGCCATTGGTATATTTGATCCTGGCATTGGAAGAGAAGTTCCATCTTCTGCATATTTACCGTTCCTTGGTCCAAGAACTGTAACTACCGCTAAAGCTGCAGCTGCACCACAAAGGTGAACAGTTCCAGATCCAGCATAGTCAGAGTAACCCATGCCACTTAAGAAACCACCGCCCCAGTTCCAAGCTCCTTGGATAGGGTATATAAGTGCTGTTAAAACAATGGCAAATAAATAGAAAGGTATTAATTTCATTCTACCAGCCACCGCTCCTGATACTATAGACATTGCTGTAGCAACAAAAACAACTTGGAAAAAGAAATCAGCTTGTTGTGAATAATCCATTCCATAAGGCATCCCAATATCTTCATTAGGTAATGTTGTCGAAAGACCAAATGAACTAGTGCCTAAAATTGATGGCAGTACACCTTCAATTATATAAGATCCTGGATACATTATTACAAAGCCGCAGGCTAAGTACATAATACAAGCTATAGAATATAGCCCAATATTTTTTGTTACAATTTCAGATACATCTTTCTTCTGAACCAGTCCAGCTTCTAGCATTGTAAAACCAGCTGCCATAAACATAACTAATGCTCCAGCCATAACTGCGTAAAATGTATCTAAAGCAAATGCAAGTTCTTCCATTTTATACTCCTTATATAGCTTCAGAACCGGTTTCACCAGTTCTGATTCTGACGACTTCATCGACAGATGTTATAAATAATTTTCCATCACCAATTTTTCCAGTTTGAGCTGTTGTAACTATAGTTTCTTTAACTAAATCAGCTTGCGCATCATCAACTAAAATTTCTAGTTTTATTTTTGGTAACGTATCTACAGAATATTCAGATCCTCTGTACATTTCTGTATGACCTTTTTGTCTTCCATAACCCTTAACTTCTGTAATGGTGAGACCCTCGATTCCTGCTGCCACTAAAGCCTCTCTAACTTCTTGAAGTTTGAAAGGCTTAATGATTGAAGTAATTAATTTCATAATAGGGGGTATGAATTAAAGACTTGCAGAGACTGAAAATACAAATGCGTCTTCGTCAGCACCGTATCCATCATCTGAAAAATCTGTGTAAGCTAAACCGCAGTCATATGAACCACATGTAAACCCATAAGAAATAGCAAAGTTATCACCATAATCATCATACTCACCGTATGAAACACCCAGTGCTCCAAATGCATATGAGATTTCTGTGTAATCAGGAGCTCCATCTTGGCCAAGTGCAAAGGTAAGACCTAAATCTCCCATTGATAATCCCAATACAACTTCTTCAAAATCTAAACCAGTGTTGTTTTTAGGATAATCAAAAGCTACGTAACCTAAATCAACTCCAATTCCACCAACTTCAAAACCATAACCAAAGTAATAATCTAATTCACTTCCAGCGCCATCGTTAAAATTAACGTTTGAACCCCAGATACCTGCATAGAATCCACTCTCTGCTTCATAATCAAAACCACCTGACATTGCTGGTCCATCAGTCTGTGTCATTCCTCTCCAGATATAATCTGATGCGAAACTAACATTTGCACTAACGCTAGCAAAAGTTGGTAGAGATAAAAGCCCAACAAGTAAAAATAATTTTTTCATTTTTTTCTCCTTATTATGAAAAATAATTTATATTTATCTTTGTTAATGCAATTTATGTGCCAATATTAAATTTATATTAAAATTTTCTCTTATGGTTATAATCATTAATAACAACTAAAGGAGTTAAGATGGATTTAAATAATAATGTTGCTTTAATTACTGGTGGTGCTTCTGGATTAGGGAGAGCTACTCTTGATTTTTTTGTTTCTAAAGGAGCCAAGGCTGTTATTTTAGATATTAATGATGAAAAAGCTACTGAAGCTATAAATGCTCTTGGTTCAGATAATGTTATTTACTTTAATACAGATGTCATGAAAGAGGACTCTGTTAAAGCTGCAATAGAAGGCACTGAAAAAGCTTTTGGGAAACTTAACTTTGCAGTTAATTGTGCTGGAACTGGTTATGGTGCAAGAATATTAGGAAAAAATGGACCTCATCCATTAGATATCTTTAAATTTATTATTGATCTTAATTTAGTAGGAACATTTAATGTTATGAGATTAGCCTCAGAACTAATTGATAAAAATGAACCAGATAACAAGGGTGAGAAGGGCGTCATTATCAATACTGCCTCAATTGCTGGTTATGAAGGTCAAGTTGGCCAATCAGCTTATGCAGCATCTAAGGCAGGAGTAATTGGGATGACAATAACCGCAGCAAGAGATCTTGCTCGTCATGGCATTAGAGTATGTACAATAGCTCCCGGAATTTTTGATACACCACTGATGAGTCTTGCTAAAGATGAAAACAAAGAGGCATTATTAAAAGAAACTCAGTTTCCGCATAGATTTGGTAATCCTGAAGAGTACGCTCAGTTAGCTGAACACATTATTAATAATACATACTTAAATGGTGAAACAATTAGACTGGATTCTGCTATGAGAATGGGGCCTAAATAGTTTTATTGGCCAGCTACCCAATACGTCATAGCAATAACACTGACTATTACCAATACTAAAATAACATAAGCATCAGATTTGCTATCTTCATTTGCCTCTTGAGACTCGTAGTATTTTTCAAATTCATCTTTATTCATAATTAAACCTCATGTTTTATAACAACTCTTCCTACTTGTTTACCTTCAAGAATTCGAGATATCTCATCATCGATATAATTTAATGGTAAAACTCTTGTATATGTATCTAAATTCAATGACCATTCATTAGCAAATAGATTCCATATATTTTTTTTAAATTCTAATATTGATTCTGCTGAATCAATACCTATAAGTGAAACCCCGCGAAGTATAAAAGGAAACACAGATGATGTGAATTTTGTTCCACCAACATTTCCACAACAGGAGACAGCACCATGGTTTGATATCATAGAAATGATTTTTGCTAATATATCTCCACCAACAGTATCTATACCCCCAGCATAAATTCCTTTATCTAATGCTTTGACTGGTTCACTCATAAAGTCGTCTCGGTAAATAATTTCAGAAGCACCCATATCCATTAACATATTTTTTTCTTCAGGTTTGCCTGTAATAGCATGAACCTCATAGTTTAATTTTGACAATAAATTTACAGCAACCGATCCAACTCCACCAGTTGAGCCAGAAACAATTATCGGCATATCTTTTGGTATATCTGCATCTATCATTTTTTTTATGCATGCACCAGCAGTTAAACCAGCAGTTCCATAAGACATTGCATGTTTGTATGAAAGATTCTCTGGCAAAGGAATAACCCATTCAGCAGGAATTTGAACAAGCTCACCAAAGCCACCAAATACTTTCATACCAATTTTATAACCTGTGGCTATAACTTTATCTCCAACATGAAATAAGTCTGATGATGATTCTAAAATTTCTCCCGCAACATCTATTCCAGGAACAAAAGGGTAAGATGAAGCAACTCCTTTTACACCAGAGGCAGCTAAGGCATCTTTATAATTTAATGATGAATAATGAACCTTGATAATTACATTTCCAGGCTCAATAGTAGGCATATCTATTTCTTTTACAGAGCCCTTATAAACACCATCATTTTCTTCTACAAGATATGCCTTATATTTCATTGATAATTATTCCGATAAATACTTTTCAGCATCAAGGGCTGCCATACATCCAAACCCTGCGGAGGTAACAGCTTGTCTATAGACTTGATCGGAAACGTCTCCAGCAGCAAAAACTCCTTCTACAGAAGTAGAAGTAGCCAGACCATTCGTGCCGGATTTTATCTTTATATAACCATTATCCATATCCAATTGACCTTCAAAAATATCTGTATTTGGTTTATGGCCTATAGCTATAAAAACACCCATCACATTTAGTTTCTTTTCAGTCCCTTCGGTCTCAAGAAGAACGCCATTTACACCCATGGCATCGCCTATAACTTCTTTTAACTGTGTGTTCCATAGAACTTCTATTTTTCCATTTTTTTCTTCTTTAAAGACTCTTTCTTGAAGTATTTTTTCAGCTCTCAACGCATCTCTTCTATGAACAAGATAAACTTTAGAGCATATTCTTGATAGATATAGTGCTTCCTCTACCGCAGTGTTACCACCTCCAACAACAACAACTTCTTGGTCTTTATAGAAAAATCCATCACAAGTAGCGCAAGCTGAAACCCCTCTACCTAAAAATTCACTTTCAGATGGAAGACCTAAATACATTGCACTAGCACCTGTAGAAATTATTAAAGAATCACATGTGTAAGTTTTTGTTCCAGTTAATGTGAAAGGTTTTGATGATAGATCAACTTCATTAATGTGGTCGTTGATAATCTCAACACCAAACTGTTGAGAATGTTTTTTCATTCTATCCATTAATTCAGGTCCTTGCAGTCCATCACTATCTCCAGGCCAATTTTCAACATCAGTAGTTGTGGTTAGTTGTCCGCCTTCTTGAGAGCCAGCAATTATTATTGGATTAAGGCTTGCCCTAGCTGCATAAATACTTGCAGAATATCCAGCAGGACCTGAACCTAATATAATTAATTTGTTATGATTATCTGACATGATTGTGATTATAAGTGAATATAAACATTTTTGATTAATTAAACATATAATTTATGGACAAAAACTAACGTCAAACAAATACAATGATCTCCAATTACGTAAAAAATACACTTTTAAATTTTTTAAGTTTTTTCTTAATTGCTTTTTCTCTGTATATTTTTATCGCATTAGTTTCATACGACTCCAGTGATCCAGCTTTTTTTAATAAAACATCTTCCTTAGCAATAAATAATTTAGGAGGACCACTGGGAGCAAATATTTCTGATTTTTTATTTACAATATTTGGCCAAGGATCTTTTCTAATTTTGCTAATAGGAATAGTTTGGGCTCTACAAACTATTTTCTTTAAAGATGCTTACAACTCCTCAATAAAAATTATTATTAGACTTGTTAGTTCATTTATATTGCTAATAAGTTTTTGTTCCATTCTTGAGTATTATTTTGATGATAGGAGTGGCGGCTATTTAGGAGAGATTTTTTTTATCAACTTATCTAATGCAATAGGTTTCATTGGTGCTTTAGTTTTTTTAGTTATATTTGTTATTCCTGCTTCGTCCTTATCTTTTAACTTTTCCTGGCTTAAAACAATTGAAGAATTTGGTCGTGTATTAATAAATCTTTTTAAAAAAATACAATATTCCCTAATAAATTTATTTAATAGTTTATTTACTTATCTTAATAATGTTTATGTGAAGCTTAAAAAAGCTAGATCTTTAAAAACTGAAGAAAAAAAAGAAGCTGAAGCATTAAAGGCAAAAATTATTTCAAAAGAACCAAAGCCTGATAATGAGCAATCTTTAAAGGTTTCAAATAAAATACCTGAACAACCAGATTTACCAAATACCAATGAACCTAAAATAACAGAAGTTGAAGCGAAAGAACCTATAGAAACATCTCAAGAGAAAACAGTAATGCCAAGTACAGCTTTGCTGGATAGAGCCCTTGACGATGGTTCATCCCTAACTCAAGAAGAGCTTAGTCAAATAGCATCTTTGTTAGAAACCAAGCTTGAAGAATTTGGTATTGAAGCTTCAGTTGAATCTGTTTTGCCAGGACCGGTTGTTACAAGATTTGAAATACAGCCAGCACCAGGAACCAAAGCTAGTAAGATTACAAATATTGCTCAAGATATCGCTAGATCTCTTTCAGTTAGTAGCGTCAGAGTTGTTGAGGTAATAGAAGGAAAATCCTATGTTGGTATAGAAATACCAAACACAAACAGGAAGATGGTAAGGCTTACTGAAATATTATCATCTCAAGCATTTAAAAAATCACCATCAAATCTAACATTGGCTTTGGGTCATGATATTTCAGGCAATCCAGTTGTAGTAGATTTAGCTAAAATGCCGCATTTGTTAGTTGCCGGTACAACTGGCTCAGGAAAGTCTGTTGGTGTAAATGCTATGCTGTTGAGCTTGCTTTTCAAATCTGATCCCAAAGATGTTAGATTGATTTTAATTGACCCAAAAATGCTTGAGCTATCAGTTTATGATGGCATTCCTCATCTATTAACACCAGTTATAACAGACATGACTGATGCTTCCAATGGACTGAGATGGTGTGTTGTTGAAATGGATAGAAGATATAAATTAATGTCTTTAATGGGAGTAAGAAATTTAGCTGGATTTAATAAAAAAATTCAAGATGCTGCAGCAAATGGCAAACAAATAATCAATCCATTGCATCCTGAGGATGAGGAGTATTTAGAAGTACTTCCTTCAATTGTTGTAGTTGTTGATGAATTTGCTGACATGATGATGTTAGTGGGTAAAAAAGTTGAGCATTTGATAGCTAGAATCGCACAAAAAGCTAGAGCTGCAGGTATTCATTTGATACTAGCAACTCAAAGACCATCTGTAGACGTAATAACAGGTTTAATTAAGGCAAATATACCCACACGAATTGGCTTCCAGGTTTCAACAAAAATTGATTCAAGAACTATCTTAGATCAGGGTGGCGCAGAACAATTGCTTGGATATGGAGATATGTTATACCTTCCTCCTGGTGTAGGCGTTCCTATTAGGGTTCATGGTGCCTTTGTGGGTGATGATGAAGTTCACAGAGTTGTTAATGATTGGAAGACTAGGGCAGAACCTGATTATATTGATGACATTGTTTCATCTGCTCAAGAGACAGGACCAATACCGGGTTGGTCAGGTTCTGATACTGCATCGTCAGAAGATGCAGATGATCTATATGACGAAGCTGTAAGTTTTGTTCTTGAATCTAGAAGAGCATCTATTTCAGCTGTTCAGCGAAAATTACGAATTGGTTATAACAGAGCAGCTCGCCTTATCGAGACAATGGAAGAATCTGGTCTTGTATCCGAAATGAGTAGCAATGGATCAAGAGAAGTTCTCGTACCAAAAAGAGATTAATTTTGAAACTATTCTCTGTTATTTTACTGTTAATAACTTTCAATATTTCCTCTGAAGAGGTATTGAAATTATTTAATACGATGTTGCAAAGTGACTTATCTTTCAAGCAAGAAATTGAAAAAAATATTAATGATAAATCTTATTCAGAAGGTTATATAGAAAGAAAAGGTGATTCTATTGAAATAAATATTAAAGAGCCTTTTAGAGAAAAATACCTTATCAATGATGAAGAGCTTGTAGTTTATGATTTTGAATTTGATCAAACACAAATAATGACAATAACTAAAAATGAAGCACCATTAATAAATCTCTTAAAATCAGGTGTGATGTTAGAACAAACTCAAGAATTAACAGATAAATCTTTCATGTTTGCCATGAATAATCAGCTTTTATATATTGAATTAATATCTGATAAAAGTTTTTATATTAGTTATAAAGATAATATGAGTTACAAAAATATAGTTACTTTCACAACAATATCAAATCTATGAATCTTTTTTTAATAGGCTTAGGAGGTTCTTTGGGAGCTATATTACGCTATTTAATTAATGAGTTTTTTATAAAATTTATTCCTACAGAATATCCTATAGGTATTCTTTCTATTAATGTTATTGGTTGTTTTTTCATTGGTTACTATCTTGGAAATAATTTAATGGTTAGGGATGGTCAGTACTATCTATTTGTTATTGGTTTTTTAGGATCTTTTACCACCATGTCAGCTTTTACTCATCAAACTATAAATATGCTTAACAACAATATATTAATTGCAAGTTCCTATATAATTGCGACTATAGTTTTAACGATAGCTGCAACTTACTTTGGCGCTAACATTACTAGATAAATGATAGATATAAAATTTTTAAGAGATAATATTAATCAAGTCGAGCACTTATTAGCTAGAAGAGACTATTCGCTAGATAAAGATCAATTTAAAGCTCTCGATGCTGAAAGAAAATCTTTACAAGTTGAGGTTGAATCTCTTCAGTCGGAGAGAAAAACTCTTTCAAATGACTTTGGAAAATTAAAATCATCTGGAGAAAATATAGATGATTTGAAAAAAAAACTTGATTTTATAAACGATAATTTAAAAATTAAAAATGAATTACTTAATCAAATTTTAGAATCCATAAATAATATCTTATTGGATATACCTAATATACCTCATGAATCCACCCCTGATGGAAAAAATGAAAATGACAATGTTATTATAAGAACTGTCGGAAAAATTACCTCTAAAAATACTGTTGATCATATAGATATAACAAAAAAAATTGATACTGATCTTGCTGCAAAGCTTTCTGGATCAAGATTTGCTGTTCTTAAAGGAAGTTTAGCTAAACTTCAAAGAGCTTTAATCTCCTTAATGTTAGATACTGCTCAAAAAAATGGATATGAAGAATATTATCTGCCTTATATGGCTAATAGAGAATCTTTGATTGGAACCGGTAATTTACCAAAATTTGAAGAAGATCTATTTAAAACATCAGAGTCGCTTTATCTAATCCCAACAGCAGAAGTTCCATTAACTAACATATACAGAGATGTATTAATAAACGAAGATGAGTTACCAATTAAACTTACTGCTCACACACCGTGCTTTAGATCAGAGGCAGGAAGTTATGGTAGAGATACAAAAGGATTAATAAGACAACATCAATTTGAAAAAATAGAGTTATTTAAAATTTCAAACCCTAACACTTCAATGGAAGAGCTTGAAGGTTTGCTTGAAAATGCAGAAGAAATTCTTCAATTGCTTGAACTTCCATATCAAGTTGTTCAACTGTGTGCTGGTGATATTGGTTTTTCATCATGTAAAACATATGACATTGAGGTTTGGATGCCTAGCCAAAATAAATATAGAGAAATATCATCATGTTCTAATTTTGGTGATTTTCAGGCTAGAAGATCAAATATAAAGTTTAAATCTGATATGGGTAAAAACTTTGTTCATACTATTAATGGCTCAGGTCTTGCGGTTGGAAGAACTCTAATAGCTATATTGGAAAATAGATTTGATGGAGGTGATTTTATATCTCTCCCAAAGGCTTTAGAGCCTTATTTAGGATCTTCTAGGCTAGAAATTTAATTTCTTAGCAAAATTTACTTAATTGTCACAGAACTTTTTAATTTTTTCTTGTTTATTTTTACTTTATGTACATAATGTATATATAAACTTTTAAAGGGGACTATTCTATGTTTAATAAATCTAAGCACCTTATTACTGGGTTCTTTTTGGTCACTATTTTCTCACTTAATTCATTTGCTTCAAATGATACAACAGCTGCCTTAAGGGGTGATGCTGGCGTTTCTGCTGCAACTGTAGTTGTGACTAATATTTCAACTGGTACTACTAAGACAACAACTTCAGATGCCAATGGTGTCTTTTCAGTTGGAAACTTAAAGCCTGGTGGACCTTACAAAATTACTATATCCAAATCAGGATATGCTACAGAATCGCTTGATAATGTTTTTTTAACAGTATCTGAAACTGCAAAACTAAATGTTACTCTTGTTTCAACTGCTGATATTGATGATGTTGTTGTTACTGGTTCAAGAAGTGGATCTGTTCAAACTTCTTTGGCAGTAACGTCTCAAGATATAGAAAACATACCTAGTATCGAAAGATCTATTTCAGATTATGTTAAAAGAGATTCTCGTATTTTTGTTGAGGGCACTTCAAGAAACGCAACAATTTCTGTTTCAGGTACTAACAATAGATATAACAATTTCACAGTAGATGGTGTTGAACAAAATGATCAGCTAGGTCTGAATGCAAATGGTTTCCCATCTGTTAGAAACCCAATAAGTATTGAAACCATTGAACAAATACAAGTAGATATCAGCCCATTCGATGTATCAAAGGGTAACTTTACTGGCGCAAGTATTAATGCTGTTACCAAATCTGGTACTAATGAATTTAAAGGCTCATATTATGAATTCAGCACTGACGAAGACAATGTAGGTAAGCTTAACGGACAAAAAGCAAGCCAATTTAGTGATGAAACTAAAGGTTTTGTTTTAGGAGGACCTATCATCAAAGATAAGTTATTTTTCTTTGTTTCCCAAGAAGAATTTACATCTGTATCACCTGCTGAGCCATATACATATAAAGTTGCTACTCAAGCATTGGTAGATGAAATTAGACAAAAAACCATTGATTTATATGGCTACGATCCAGGCACAACTTCATTCCTACCACCACCAGAAATGGCTGATAAGGAATTACTAAAACTTGATTGGTACATTAATGATAATCATAGGGTCGAATATGTTTATAGTTTTTCTGAAGATAATACTGTAAGACCTTATAACTATGACATTAGATTTAGTTCTCATTACTATAATTATCCTGCAACTACCGAAAAAGATACCTATGCATATTATGGAGATATTTCAGATAATCTTTATGTTCAGGCTAAATACTCCGAGGTTGAGTGGGCAAATGATCAAGATGCTTTAGGTGGAGAAGACTGGCCTGAAGTTAGAATAAAGATATCTGCTGCTGATGGGTCATTTAATGGTTCAACAAATGAAAATATCTTCCTTGGCCCTGATAAGTATAGAAGTGCTAATGAAGGGTTTGCTTTTGATGAAATCCTAAACCTTAAAGCTGTTTACACAATGGGCGATCATGAAATTACTTTGGGTTATGACAGCATTGATAAAAGACTAGGTAACTTATTTATTTCTAGAGAAAATGGAGCCTATCAGTTTGAAGGCGTTCAAAATTATTATGATGGAATTCCATCATTTTTTAGATTTAATAAATCAGCAACCGGAGATCCATACTATGCTATGGCCGGATTTAGTGGCACATTTGAAACATTCTATATTCAAGATAAATATTACTTATCAGATATCTTAACTATCAATTATGGTCTGAGGTATGATAATTTTGAAATGGATGCTGGTCCTGCTTATAACGAATATGGCTCAGGACTTCTTGGATTTAGGAACGACACAATAGCTAGTACTAGCATAATTCAACCTAGATTTGGTTTTGATTTAGATGCAACTGGTATGAGTATTTTTGATAATGATAGAATCGTTTCAGCACAGTTAAAAGGCGGTTATGGTCTTTTTGCTGGAAGAGTACCGAATGTATGGTTGGCAAGTCCATTTGCTAACTCAGGTGTTGTTCAGTATGGTTCAAGAACAGCCTCATGGGGTTTAGATTATTGTGAAACTGGTGCTGAGAGAACATGTTTTTTCTCTCCTGAAAGAATCTATCAGGATTTTCCATATTCTGAATTTGCATCCACAAGTCCTGCTCAGGGTATAGATCCTTCATATGAAACACCATCAACTTGGAAGTTCAATTTAGAATTATTATTAACAACTGCTAATGGTTATAACCTTAAAGCAGCTATTAATATTGATAATCCTGAAGACGGAATTGGTTTTTCTGATGCTTCAGCTTCAGTTGATCAAGTGGGTAAAAGTGGTGTAACCACATACAATACGAAACAGGCATTTTATGTAACAAATGCTGAAGGAACAAGCTCAGAGTCCTTAACTTTAGCAATGGATAAAAAGTTTGATAACGGTCTTGATGTTTTTGCTAGTTATACAAATACCAATGCTGAGTCTGGATGGGTTGCAACTTCATCACAGCTTTCATCTAATTTAGAAAATATGGCTGCTGTTGATAGAATGAATGTGGGTGTAGGTAAAACCCCATGGGCTATAGAGCATAGATTGGTAGCTGGCCTTAACTATACAGCTAACATATTCGAAAATGCTCCAACTAAATTCTCTTTATTTTATAAGGTATATTCTGGAAAGAGATTTAGTTATACGCTTGATGGGTTTGATGATGGTTATAGTGAATACAACACTTTATTGTATGTACCTACAGCCAATGATCCAAATGTAGTTTATGGTCCTTATGTAAGTGAGGGTGAAGTTCTATCAGCTTTAGAAGGCATTGGAACTCCAGGACAGCATGTTGAAGCTAATTCAGGACAACTTCCATACACTAGAGGCCTTGATTTAAGAATAGCTCAAGAGATTCCTGTAAATAATAGCTATTTTAATATTGAAGACCATAAGCTAGTTATTTATTTTGATTTACTAAACGTATTAAACTTTATAAATGAAGATAAGGGTCATGTTTATTATCAAAGCTATGGAACCAGAGGAATTTTAGATTCTAATGGACTTGATTCTGAGGGTAGAATTATTATTACTGGTGTTGATACCAGAAAAGGAACTCTTGATAGCTATGCATCAAGATATAGAATGCAGTTAGGATTTACATACAAATTCTAATTTTTCTATAAATATTAAAAAGGCAGTTTTACTGCCTTTTTTTTTGCTAAAATTACGTATGGAAAATTTAATACCAAAAATATCACTAAAAAATCTTTTATCCAATAATAGTGATTCACTTAACTCACTTTCTAGCGCACTAAAAAATCATGGTTTTTTTGTTATTACAGAACATAATATACCTCATGATCTTTTTCATAAGGCATATGAATTTTCAGAAAAATTTTTTAACCTTGATTTAACTATTAAGAATAAGTATTCATTTAGAGAAAATGCAGGCGCACGCGGTTATACACCATTTGGTAAAGAAACTGCTTTAGGTGAATCCGTACCAGATCTAAAAGAATTTTGGCATCATGGACCTGTAGTTGATAACACTTTTGATCATAGAATTATGGAAAATATTCAAGTCTCCGAGGTTGATAAATTTAATGAGGTATTTGACAAACTTTTTATTGAGATGAATAATCTTGGCTCTATTCTTTTAAAATCAATCAGTCTAACCCTAGATCTGCCATCTGATTACTTCAATAAATCTACATCAAAAGGAAACTCATTACTGCGATTAATTCATTATCCACCATCAAACAATGAAAATATGTTCAGAGCAAGAGAGCATGCGGATATTAATTTAATTACTTTATTAATAGGTGCTAATGAGCCTGGTCTAGAAGTTAAAGATAAGTCTGGTAAATGGATTCCAGTATGCTCATCTTTTGAGGATATAGTTTGTAATATTGGAGATATGATGCAATTAATAACTGATAAGGTTTTAAAAAGCACTCCTCACAGAGTTGTAAAATACAAAACTGACGAAATTAAATCAAGATATAGTATTCCATTTTTTTTACATCCTTCACCAGACACTCTTCTTAAATCTATCTATAAGGAAGATGATGTGGGAGTACTTGCGCATGACTTTTTAGATGAAAGATTAAAGGCTATTAAGTTATACTAATCTAATGACAACATTCAATATTCTTCATATTTTTATTGGTTTTATAGGTCTTGTTGCAATCGCAATTCCCTTTTCAAATAATTATAAAATTATTAATTATAGATATGTTTTTTATGGAATCATTTCTCAATTATTTCTAGCAGCAATTTTATTAAAACTACCTATAGTTATTAATTTTTTTGAACTCCTGGGTAATGGGGTAACAATTCTTCAAAATGCCACTATCGAGGGAGCTGGATTTGTTTTTGGTTATCCACCGACCGAAGATACATCTCCATACAGATCACTTTTAGAAACTTTTGCATTTGGGGTTCTGCCGTACATTATTGTAATGTCATGTATATCTGCGATCTTATGGTACTGGGGCATCTTGCCATTCATAGTCAATATTATTTCTAAAGGTTGTCAGAAACTTTTTAATATCGGGGGTCCTGTTGGATTGGGTGCTGCAGCTAATGTTTTTATAGGCCAGGTAGAAGCACCTCTTTTAATCAAACCCTACATAAGCAAACTTTCTAACAAAGAATTACTTATTCTAATGACTGCTGGCATGGCAACAGTTGCAGGTTCTGTAATGGTTGCTTTAATAAGTATATTGGAAGTGCAATTTGCCAACGTAAATTTAATCCAACATTTTTTAACTGCATCAATTTTATCTATACCTGCAGCAATTATGTATGCAAATATAATGATACCCTCAAATGAAATAACAGATTCTAGTGATGAGGCTGCACCAAAAGTCTACAACAGTACAATGGATGCTATTACTACCGGAACAACCCAGGGCTCAAATATAGCAGTTAGCGTTGGAACAATTTTAATTGCTGTAATCGCTTTAGTTTATATAGTTAATGCTTTTCTAGGATCAATTGGAGGATATTTTGGTATAGATTTATCTATAGAGTTATTGTTAGGTTATTTATTTGCTCCTATCACATGGCTTATGGGTATTCCATGGAATGAAGCTATCATAGCAGGGGAACTTCTTGGTCTTAAAACAACTCTTAATGAATTTGTTGCTTATCCTGCTTTAGCCAATTTAGAACCTGGCACTCTTTCAGACAGATCTAAATTAATTACTTTCTATAGTTTATGCGGATTTGCTAATTTTTCATCAGTAGGCATATTAATTTCAGGAATAGGGGCTATGGTGCCAGAAAGAAAGGATGATTTAATAAACGTTTCTTTTAAAGCACTTGTAGCTGCTACTCTAGCCTCATGCATGACAGGACTAGTAGTAGGCTGTTTTATTTAATTATTTATTACAATAAAAAGATTCAAGTAAGAGGCAAATAATAGCCAGATGACATAGGGAATAAAAAGAATTCCTGAAATTCGATCTAGTTTAATCATATCCATCATAAGCTTTACATTTAAAGCAATAAGAATCCATATGTTTAAAAGAGCAATCAACGGCATATGAAAAGCAAAAAACAACCATGACCAAATAGCATTAAAAAATAGTTGAATTAAAAATAAATTTCTGGTTTCTGTAAATGTCCTAAAGGCCGAAATAGACATTAAAATATATAAAATAGGCCAAACAATTCCAAATATATATCCGGGTGGATTTAGGTTTGATTTATTAAGTTCTAAATACCACAAATCATTAGCAGTATCAGATGAAGAGAGGCCGCCTAATATTAAAGCTGTTAGAACAAAAGGAAATATGGAATATTTATTATTTAAAAACAAACTATCTTTTTCTAAAAAACCTAGAGACAGTTCCAGAGACATCTTTTAAAAATGTAGAGCCTTTTGGTCTAGCTTCTATAAAAATATAGAATCCTACAAAAACTGCACTAAAAAAGAAAACCCAAACTGCATCATATTCACCCATGGCGATATTATAATAGTTTTATTTTTTTATATCTCTGATATTTTAATTTTTTTCGACAATTATTGAACATACTGAATAACCTGCTCCAAAAGAACAAATTACCCCTTTTTGTCCGGAATTTAGGTCATTATTAAGATTGAATGCAAACAAGGATCCAACTGATGCCAGATTTCCATATTCTTTAATTGGCATGGGTGCTATTTCTGGATTAAAATCATCTGTGCCTAATATCTTAGATGTTATTAGTCTGATCATTTTTCCGTTAGCTTGGTGCAACCAAAATTTTGAGATGTTTTTTGGATCAATGTCATTAGATTTAAGTTGACTTGAGATTAATTCAGCTACAAGAGGACATACTTCTTTGAAGACTCCTCTCCCATTTTGATGAAATAAAAGCTCATCATTTGGTTTGTTATCAACTGCTGCTCTATTTAAATAACTATAATTGCTTCGAATATTATTAGAAAACTGTGTATAGAGTTTTCTATCTAATATCTTGAAGCTTTTTTCTGAAGTACTATCTTTTTGAATGATTGAAGCTGCGCATCCATCACCAAAAATAAAATGCTTATCTCTGTGTGTAAAATTAACGAATGGAGTTGAAATTTCTGGATTTATAACAAGGATTGTATTTGCTAATCCTGATGCAATATCACTAAATGCATTATTAATTGCGAAGGTTGTGGATGAACAACCAACGAGCATATCGTATGCATATCCTTTTATCCCAAGCTCATTTTGAATTTCAATTGCAACTGCTGGATAATTTCTAGCAGCATGTGATGTTCCAACAATAACAGCGTCTATATCCGATACTCTTACATTAGCTTGTTCCATTGCTTTTACTGCAGCTTCTAATCCAGCTTTTGCATGTATAGATAAGCGATCCTCATGTTCATTATGAACGCGTGGCATCATTCTATTAATATCAAGTATTCCCTCTTTATCAATCACATATCTTGACTGTATACCTGATGCTTTTTCAATAAATTCTACTGACGAATGCTCCATCGCAGCAACTGAGCCATCTTTTATACTGTCCTCATTAACGCTATTATAGTTATCCACATATGAGTTATAAGAATTTACAATTTCTTCATTTGAAACTTTCTGTTCAGGATGCCAAATACCTGTTCCAGCGATGTGAATGTTGTGCATAATGTAAAAGTAATTTAATCTTTAAATATTATAATTTATGAATACAAATCTAGCTAATACCAATAAACACCTAAATATATCTCTTTCTATTAACATGAATATATATGGTGTAGTTCATATTAGTCACGGCATGGCTGAACATGTTGGAAGATATAAATGGTTAATTAGCAAATTTAATCAAGAGGGGTATCATGTATATGCCGCTAATCATCGCGGACATGGTTCTTGGATAAATACAGATAACCCAAAAGGTTTTTTTGCAGAAAATAATGGTTGGCAACACGTCACCCAAGACTTGATTGCTGTTATACAGAAAGCTCAAACTGATCATCCAAATCTCAAGCATTATCTTTTAGGACATAGCATGGGATCATGGATAGCTTTATCTGCTGTGCAAGAGAATATTAAAATTGATGGTCTTGTGATGTGTGGATCAGCTAAATTAGATAATTTTTCAATCTTAGTCCAATCAATTTTAATCAATTTTATCTATTTTTTTAAAGGTAAACATCACTACAGTTTACTAATGGATAAATTAACAATGAGAAGATATAACAACTTATTTAAACCCTTCAAATCACCTAATGATTGGATAAGCTCAGATACCGATAGTGTTAAAGATTATACTGATGATATAAACTGCGGCTTTATTGTAACAATAGGCCTTTGGAAAGATTTAGTAACTGGTTTTAAAAAGGTTTTCTCTCTTAAATATTACAAAAATATCTCTTTTAATGTTCCAATATTTATAATATCTGGCGATAAAGATCCTGTTGGGGGAAATGGTAAGCTTGTAAGAGATTTATATCTTTTTTTAAATTCAATATTTACTAATGTTTCCATGGCTTTAATTAAAGATTCTAGGCATGAAGTTCTAACTGAAATAAATAAAGAAGAAAGTTTTTTAAAAATAATTAATTTCTTTAAAAACAATTAATTAAAATCATTCACTAGTTTTAAGAGCAAATGATTTAATTCATTATTATTTTCAAAGTACGGAAAATGACCCGTTTCATCCATAACAGACACGTCTTTATTAATATCGAAATTAAGTAATAACTCACATTCATTATTAAATCTTGCTAGTTTATCTTTAGCGCCATATATAAATTTAATTTGTGTTAAATTTTTAATAGCATCTTTAGTTAATTTATATTTTGAACATGCTTTCAAGTCTATAGATAATATCTCTTTTTGTGATTGATTAAATAATCTCTTCAAAGGGTAAAGTTTTATTTCTCTATCTGGATCTGCTTCAATATTTTTTGTTCCATATGGAGATTTTATTGTTCCCTTTGATCTTCCATAAAAGCCTGAGCCCATCACACCAAAACCTGATGATTTAATTTTGGTTTCAGGCAGTTTATAAACTCCATACTTGGTTAAAAACTCTGCAGCTTGGTCTAAGTTACCTTTCGCATCGTTTAACAATATTCCACCCACCATTAATGGATATGCTGTATTCATTAATATTGTTTTTGAATTTTTAATTTTTACTGATAAGTCTAAAGCAACCAAACCTCCCATGCTATGACCAATAAGGATTGGTGCTTCTATATTAAGAGATTTAATAACCTTACAGCAAAAATCTGAATAATCCTCAATAGTATTCATTTGCGGTCCTGTAGTATAGCCATGACCTGGAAGATCTATTGCAATTATATTAAATTCTTCTTTCATATCATCAAATCCAATCATCTGAGATGTTCTATGGTCCATTCCAGCACCCGGGATAAAACAAATAGTTTCTCGTGAATTTTTTATATTTGAAATTTCATGAATATTTATTTTATAGTTGTCGAGTTGAATATGCATGAAAGTATTTAGAATAAATAAGGAGCAGTGTTAATAATAATTTATAATAAACTATATATCCTCAAATCAAAATATTCATATATAAAGATTCTTAATGACTAAAAAAAATTTTAATAAATATACTTATCCCTCACTTGAAAGAGTTGATCTAGAGATTGGCCGTCATTACTTAGATTCTAATAATAATCCTGTACCTAGTGTTACAACTGTCTTGTCTGCAACCTCAAAGTCTAAAGATGGAATTGCTCAATGGAGAAATAGGGTAGGTGATGCAGAGGCAGATAGAATAGTTAAACAAAGCACCGATATTGGCTCTTCTGTTCATGACTCAATTGAAAAGTATTTAAATGGTGATTTGTGGGATATATTTGAAAATACTGAAAATGAATTCATTGCAAAAAAAATTGCACATAAATTTATTAATGATGGCTTAAAAAATATTACGGAGATTTGGGGGCTTGAAGTGGGACTTGTTTTAGACAATTTATACGCAGGCACAGCAGACTGCATCGGAGAGTATAATTCTATACCTACTTTAATTGATTTTAAAACAGCAAAAAAAATAAAAAAAAGAGACTGGATAGAGGATTATTTTTTACAAGGTTGTGCATATGCCAACGCACATAACGTCATGTTTGGTTCAGATATTCAACAAATTGTAATATTAATGGTTGATAGGGATCTAGTATTTCAAGAATTTATTGTGAGACCTACTGAATTTAAGATTTTGACCAACAAGTGGAAAAGAAGATTGATTGACTTTAATAATAAGTATAATAAATAATTTAGTTATAAAATTTTATGAAGCCTCTAATATTAGATTCAGCCCTAGGAACAGAGCTAGAAAATCGTGGAGAATATCTACCTAGCTATAAGACCTCAATTTGGTCAGCATATTCCTTAATTCATAATCCAGAAGTTATTAAGCAGATACATATTGATAATATCGAAGCAGGCGCTGACATTATTACTACCTCAAACTATCAAGCAACACCAGAACTGCTAAAACGTGAACCTTCAGCTCCTGATTATAAAGACTTAGCAAAACTATCCTTAGAGTTATGCAAAGAGGCGATTATTAAAACTAACACTGATACAAAAATAGCTGGCTGCTTTCCACCAATTCATGTCACTTTTAGACCAGACTTAAGTGCCAAAGAAAAAACTTTAAAAAAATTCTATAGCTCCTTAGGTGAAATTTATAAACAAGATGTTGATATTATTATCTGTGAAACTATGGCCTCTATATATGAGGGAATTGTTTCAGCATCTACAGCTAAGGAGTATTGTGATAGGGTTTGGCTTAGTTGGACTACTAGAGGTAATAAGTTAAATAGACTTCCGAGTACTGAGCTATTAGAAGATGCTATAACTAAAGCTTTATCTTTAGATATAGAATGTCAGTTAGTTAACTGTGTCCATGCCGACACAGCAACACTAGCTATTGATAAACTAATTAAACAAAAGAATTTTGGTATTTATGCCAACTCCTCTATTTATAAAAAAAACAAGCTAGAAGGATTTATTAGTGATGCTGAAGAATGGCATTATCATAATCATCAGCCAATAAATCACATTGAATATAAAAAGTTTGTACTAGACTGGATTGAGAAGGGTGCTTATGTAATTGGTGGATGTTGTAGAACATCAACAAGTCATATTAAAGAGATCAAAAAAATAGTAGAAACTTTATGAGACAAATCATAGCAATTGGAGGGGGTGGATTCGGACGCGTTATTAAAGATTTAAAAATTGAAAAATATATAAAGTCTCAATCAGCAAAAGACAATCCTAAAATATGTTTTATCCCAACAGCTACTGGGGATGATCAATCTTATATTGATAATTTTTATAAAGCTTTTGATTCATTAGGTTGTATAACATCTCATATTGATTTATTTAAACGCACTATCGATCTAAAGAGTCACCTACTTAATCAAGATATTATTTATGTAGGTGGGGGTAACACTAAAAGTATGCTGGCTGTTTGGAGAGAGTGGGGTTTAGATAAAATATTAGAAGAAGCTTACAGAAAAAATATTATTATGAGTGGTGTTAGCGCAGGTGCTATATGTTGGTTTGAAAAAGGCATAACTGATTCTTGGAAAGACTATCAGGCTACACTTAAATGTTTAGGTTTTGTTAAAGGTGTCTGTTGCCCGCATTATGATGAAGAGCCAGAAAGAATACCTTATGTTAAAAGGATTTTAGAATCTAATGAGATTTCAACTTGCTATGCAATTGAAGGTTATGCAGCATTGCATCTAGTAGATGATGTGCCAAAATATAATGTTAGTTTTGGTAATAAAACGACATGTCACCTTGTATCATTTCGTAATGATATAATCGAACACAGCAATATTAACGAAACTATAAGAGTAGATTTATGAAATTAGCAAATATACTTTCTGGCATACTTGGGCTTGTTCTTACTATCATAGCCATTCGTTGGATTTTTCTACCTGAAGACTCAGCAAATTCACTAGGAATGGTTTTATTAGAAGGCTCTGGCAGAAATACTCAAATTAGAGACTTTACATCTATATTTGCAAGTACAGCAATTTTTTGTTTTTTATCAATTGCCACTAAACAATTTCAATGGGTTTTTTCTTCAGGAATTATTTTCTCAATCATTGCAATAATTAGCATTGTTGCCTCTCAATTGCATGAGGCTCCAATTACATATTCATCTCTGATAGCAGAAATAATTTTTGCTTGTATAGCTTTTACTTCAGCTTTTCTTTATAAGTTTAGATAATTAAAGCTTTTTTACAAAACTGCTTATTTCTAAACTAGGTATCTTTTTATTTTCTCCATCAGATGTTCCTACATAAAGATATCCTAATATTTCTTGGTTATCATTCAAACCTAGTTTTGATGATATAAATGGGTTAAAAGCAAATTTACCCGTTCTCCATATTGCTGAATATCCAAGTGCATTTAGAGATAAAAGTATATTTTGCGCACTGGCTGCAGTTGATAATTTTTGCTCTATTATTGGTACTTTTGGATGTTTTTTGTATGTATTAACTAAAATAATAATCATTGGAGCTCTGTATGGAGCCATTCTATATTTCTCTTTTATTTCATCGGTTATATCAGGAAGAGTTTCTCCAAATTCTGAAAATATCTCTGATAGTTTATCTAAACCACTTCCAACTACCTCAATAAAGCTACTTGGTCGTAACCAAGCATGATCAGGTGCTCTTAAAGCTGCCTTATAAACTTTTTCCATTTCAATATGAGACGGATGAGGGGATTTTAATAATCGAGCAGAAACTCTGTTCAAAATATTATCTAAAGCATCCATAAATAGTTATCTTATTGTAAAGAGGATAGAATAAATTAGAAAACAATATAAAGGAACATAATATGTTATATCAAATTGGATTAATTCTAATTTTAATAGTTGCAGCATTGCTAATCAGCAAGCGATTTAAAAGTAATGATGAGAATGATTCACTCATATTTGAAGATGAAATGTCAGAGGACGAACTAAATGAGCTAGATGATGATCTGAGTTAGTTATCTAATTCACTTTCCAAAGATCTATAAAGCTCCCTGCATGCAAATATTGTAATAATTGAGAATGGAACACCAAATATAACCACTGCTGTTTGCAAGGCCCCTAGTCCACCAGCAGCTAAAAGTACTGCAGCAACTACGCCTAAAAGTATTGCCCATGTAATTCTAGATAGAAGTGGTGAATCACCATCAATTTCAGCACCTTTTCGTGATGACAGCATTGATGCTACCAATGCACCTGAGTCAGAAGAGGTAACAAAGAACGTCACTATTAATATTAATGATGCAATAGATAAGCCAATTGAAAAGGACATAGAATCATATAAAACAAAAAGAGCAGTGCTTGCATTTTGGCTAACGGCTCCTGAAATATCTCCAATGTTATTAAGAACCTGATATATGGCTGAATTACCAAATACACCCATCCATATAAAGACAATAAGTGATGGAACCAACAAAACACCAATAACAAATTCTTTTATAGTTCTTCCATAAGATATTCTTGCTATAAATAGAGATACAAATGGAGCCCATGCAAACCACCAAGTAAAATAAAAAAGGGTATAGCCGTTTTGATACACAGAATCATTATATGCTTCAGTCCAAGTTGATAATTGAATAATTTGATTAAGATAAGCTCCAGCATTCTGAACCATAGCGTTTAAAATAAAAATAGTAGGGCCTAATATTAAAACTGTCAGAACCAGAAGCACAGCTATAATCATATTAATCTGAGAGAGACGCTTAATACCCGAATCAAGACCAAGACATACACTAATCAATCCTAATAAAGTTATAAGACTAATTATTATAAATTCATTAAGTTTGATATTAAAAACAAAATCTAAACCGCTATTTATCTGCGAAGCGCCAAGGCCTAAAGATGTAGCAATACCAATTACAGTAGTCAGAATAGCAATAATATCTATTATTGCAGCTAAGGGTTTATTATTTTCTACGGATTCTCCTAAAAGCGAACTTACTCTAAAAGCTTTATTTTTGTTATAGGATGCAAATGCAAAACAAAGTCCTAAGGATGCATATACTGCCCAGCCATGAAGGCCCCAATGCAGATTGGTTAAACTTAGAGCCTTTCCTGCATTGTGTGAAATATTGTTATCTAACATCTCGGGGTAATCATTTAAATTACCAATAGGTTCTGCAACTCCATAGAACAGAAGACCTATTCCTAAACCTGCACTAAACAGCATCGCAATCCAGTTAGTGTATGTGTATGAGGGTTTAGCATCTCTACCTCCTAACTTTATATTCTTATATCTTGTAAAGATAAGAGATATAGAGAAAATTAAAAAACCATTGGCTGTTAGAATAATAAACCAACCCAAATATTCTGAAATAGCTAGCTGAGTTGAGCTAAAAAATATTGACGATGCCTCAAGATTATTAAACACTAAAAAAGTTATAGAGATTAAAAGAATTGCTGAAATAATAAATCTGGGCTTGTTTAGTTTATTCATTTTAAGTTAAGAATTGATTTAATTTACTTAATTAGTGAAACATAAATAAAGACAATTTTCTATAGATTAACTTTATATGCTTATAAGTTTCTATCAAAAAAAATTTGCATACTAAATTTTAGCTGTTATCATAAGTTAAGACCGATTTAATGAAATTGCTGGTCTATAAATAAAGCTAAACTTCTTCTGGGGGAAAAACTGGGGGAAACCAGGTCTTTGTTTATTTGGCAATTCTATAACTTTATTAATTAAAGGAAAACTTTATGATGTTGAATAAAAAGATACAAACTAAAATTCTCCCTTCTTTATCTGCACTTGCTCTAATCAATACTGCTGCTTTCAGCGGTCTTGTAGCGGGTCAAAGCCAAGCAACAGTTGAAGAGATTGTTGTTACTGCCAGGAAAAAAGCTGAAAGTCTGCAAGACGTTCCAGTTTCTGTTTCTGCGCTTAGAGAAGAGACGTTAGAAGAGAGAGGTATTAATGTGTTTGAAGATTACCTATTGCAATTACCTGGTGTAACTGCAGGTGGATCTGGACCAGGCCAAAGTACTATTTATATTCGAGGCCTTGCTTCTACTACACCAAACTTAACAACAGCTGGTGTTGCTGGTTTAACACCTAATGTTTCATTTTATCTTGATGAGCAACCTTTAGCTCAGCCGGGTAGAAATTTAGATGTTTATGCTGCTGATATAGCACGTATTGAAGTACTTTCAGGACCACAAGGAACACTCTTTGGAGCTAGCTCACAAGCTGGTGTTGTTAGAATGATTACTAACAAACCAGTAATAGGCGAACAATCAAGTAGCCTTGAGGTAGAATCAAGATTTACTTCAGGTGGTGACAATGGTGGAAAATTTGAATTTGTATCAAATGTACCATTAGGCTCATCTTCAGCTTTAAGATTTGTTGCATACAGAGATAAAAGAGGTGGTTATATAGATCAAGTTGCTGGAACACTTAATGCTTCTGAATCAGCTAGATTTAGAAGTGCTGGAACAGTTAGACAAAATGGTTTACCTGTAGCTTCATCAAGAGCTGGTTTCCAGGCTGGAGCTAATTTAAGTAATGTGAATCTTATTAATGCAAATGCAATCGAGAAAGAAAATGCAAACCCTGTAAATTATGAAGGTTTTAGAGCTAGTATTGCTCATGAAATCAATGATAACTGGAATGCGAATGTAACTATTGCTCAACAATCTATTGATTCAGACGGTGTATTTTTTGTTGACCCAACATTAGATGATCTAGAGATTCAAAGATACTCAGAAGATACCATTAATGATGAGTTTGATAATATGAGTGTTACTCTTGAGGGCTCCATTGGAGATCTTGAAGTTGTTTATGCTGGAGCATACACAGACAGAGTAACCGATCAGATAGTTGACTATACTGATTATCTATTTGTTGGTCAGTATCTTCCATACTATATTTGTGATGGATCAGTAACATATCCTGGTGCCGCAGGTCCAGCTGGTACATGTCAAGCTCCAAACTTATATGTTGATTCATTAACTAATACAGAAGTAACAACACATGAATTTAGAGTAAATGCTCCAATTAGTGACACTATGACAGTTACAGCTGGTGCTTTCTTTAGTGATCTTGTTCTTACAGAGCTTAATTTCTTCACTTATCCCGGCTCGCAATTCAACCTTGGTTGGAATGGTGTGCCAGGATGGGCAATGAATTATCCTCATACTAATCCTCAATCAGGGACAACCGGTGGAAACACAGGTGCTGGTTGGTATTCCGTACCTGGACCTTATACCGCTCCAGTAATTTTCTGGAATGATATTAAACGTACTGATGAACAAAAAGGTTTCTTCGGTGAGGTTAATGTTGATCTTTCAGATACCATGGAACTAACAGTAGGTGCTAGATGGTATGATATAGCCGTTGACTTAGAGGGTAGTGCTAATTCATCATTCTATAACTTCAATGCGCTACTGAATCGACATGTTGTGGTGCTAACCTATCAACTCAATATGCTCCTGGTAATCCTAACGGTTATCCAGATAAAGCTGAAACTGATGGTGTTATAGGTAAAGCTACTTTATCCTGGAATCCTAGTGAAGATGTTATGTACTACGTAACATGGTCTGAAGGTTTTAGACCTGGTTTACTTAACCGTCCAGTTGGAGCATCAAATCCAGACGGAACATATAGTGTTAAAGCTGAAGTTGATACCGATGAAGTTACTAACTATGAATTTGGTTGGAAAACCGTCCTGAGAGATGGTCAGCTAAGATTTAATGGTAGTGCCTTTATGGTTGATGTAAGCGGCTTACAAAGTACTATTTTCGACCCAAGCATCGTTAACTTGTTCTTCTCTGACAATGCAGCTGATGCTGAGATTACGTGGTATTGAAGGAGACTTTGTTTATTACACCAATAGAAATGGATTGGTAGTATCAGGCGCTTTCTCATCTTTAGATACAGAAATTACAAAGAGCTTAGTTCCTACAGCTGATGTAGTTGTTGGAGCTGATCTAGCTTTTGCACCAGGTTTCCAAGCAAACTTGGCTGTAAGAAAAGAATGGGGAATGTCATCTGGTAATACCGGACATTTACAACTCCAAGCTGCTAGATCTGAGAAGAGCTTCTCTGATATTATGGAGCCGAATAAAGCTGTACAAAGTAGCCATCATTTTATTAATTTCAGGTATGGAATGAGTAATGATGATTGGTCAGCAGAGCTTTATGTAGATAATATTACAGATCAAAGAGCTCAAATAAGCAATACCTTTGTTTTTGATAGGCAGAGAATATCTGTAATTAAACCTAGAACATTAGGTCTGAGATATAAAAGAAGTTTTTAATCTCTAGTATCTAATAAAATTAAAAGGGAGTTTTGACTCCCTTTTTTATTTATAATAATAAAAAAATACTTTATATGCATGTCTGATAGTAACTATAATTCAAACGATTCAAGTCTTGTTGTAGACCTTCAAGAGGCAACCCAGGCTGTTAAAGAAAATCGTTTTGCTGACGCTTTACATCTTTTAGAAATAAGTTTGTCTGATCATCCTGATAATATTGATGCATTATATTTATCAGCTGTTTCATGCAGATACCTTAAAAAATTTAAAGAGGCTAATGATTATCTTGAACGATTATTAGTTAATGCTCCTGATATGGCTAGAGCATATCAGGAACTTGGACATTTAAATAAGACCATAAACAATGATGAAAAGGCTATTTCTAGTTATAGGCAAGCATGCGAACTAAATCCTGCATTAATAGCTTCATGGAACTCATTAAATGAATACTTTGTTAAACAAAATAACAAGGCAGCCTCTGGTCACGCATTAGAACAAATTAATAAATTTAAATCCTTACCACCAACCCTGCTATATATAGATCAAATTATGAATGAAGGAAGGCTTGGTATAGCAGAAAAAAGATGCAGAGAATTCCTAAAGAAAAATCCCACTCATACATATGCAATGTCGCAGTTAGCTGAAATTGCTAATAGACTTGGTTATTTTGATGATGCCGAAACTTTGCTTAAGAAAGCTGTGGATTTTAAACCAAATGACGGTGAGTTAAGAATGAAATATGCAATGGTTTTAAGAAAAAAACAAAAATTTTCTGAAACCATGAAACAGGTAAATATTCTATGTGAACAGTTTCCTAACAATATTACTTACCAAGCTCAAAAAGGAAGTGAGCTTATGCAGAACGGAGAACATGAAAAAGCGGTCGATTTATTTAATGATTTAATTAAAATAAATCCATATAATTTTAGCTCTTTTACATCAAGAGGTCATGCTCAAAAAACTCTTGGTAAAACTGCTGAAGCTATTGAAAGCTATAAATCTGCTTATCAAATTAAACCAGATCACGGTGAAGCTTTTTTCTCATTATCAAACCTCAAAACATATACATTCAGTGACGATGAGATAGAGATAATTGATAGTCAGTTAAATAGAATAGATTTGTCATTGAAGGAAAAAGTTTATTTTCATTTTGCATTATCCCAAGCTCTTGAATCAAAAGGTGAGTTTAATGAAGCCTTTTATCATTTAAATAAAGGTAATGAGATTAAAAGAGAACAAAGCAAATATTCTATTGAAAGAATGGACAATGAACTACAATCACAAATAGATGTATGTGATAAAGATTTTTTTAAATCTTTGGGAGAGGGCGGTAATGATACCAGGGACCCAATTTTTATCCTTGGTTTACCTAGGTCTGGATCAACATTAATTGAACAGATTCTAGCTTCACACTCAATGATTGATGGAACTCTTGAGTTACCAAATATACTTTCATTAGCTCAAAGCTTAAGAGGAGATGATATTTACGGTAAATCAGGTAAGTATCCAAAAATTATGTCTAGTTTTACTCCCGAACAACGTTATGAAATGGGTAAATCATTTATTGATGAAACTATGATGCATAGAGATGGTGCACCAATGTTTGTAGATAAGATGCCTAATAACTTTAGACATATAGGCTTAATACATTTAATTCTACCTAATGCAAAAATAATTGATGCTAGACGTTATCCCCTAGATTGTTGCTTTAGTATGTTCAAACAATTATTTGCTCAAGGCCAAGAATTTACTTATGGATTAGAAGAAGCTGCAAGTTATTATAATAGTTACGTAAAACTAATGAATCATTGGGATAGTGTGTTACCAAATAAGGTGCTAAGGGTTAATAATGAAGATGTAATTAATGACCTAGATGGCCAAGTTAGAAGAATATTAGAATATATTGAGGTTCCATTTGAAGAATCCTGTATTTCATTTCATGAAACTGAAAGATCGGTTAGAACCGCTAGTTCAGAACAGGTTAGACAACCAATTAATAAAAAAGGAATGGGCAGATGGAAGCCATACGCAAAACATCTAAAGCCCTTTACTAATATATTAGATTCAGATCTTCTTCATCCCGAAGATATAGCACTTATCGAGTCTTAGTTGCTTTTTAGTTGAATATATTCATAAAATTAGTTGTATGATAAACAATCTAATATGGAGATTATTATGGTAAATTTAATTATATGCGTGGGTATGTTCTATATCCTTCATTTATTTTTTAAAATGAGTTTTTCTTTACACAAGGTTCCTTTTCTTGAATGGACCTATACAGATGGAGATACTTCAAACTTAACCTCATTGTCATCAAGAATGGTTCTTGCTTCTGACAATCTAAGACAGTCACTTCCGATTTTCTTTGTTTTTGCTATTTTGTCTGTTATTTTGGATGTAGATAACTTGATGCTTGCTCAAATTTGGTTTGTTTTAAGAATTGCTTATCTACTTGGCGCTATATTCAATCTTTATAAATACAAAATGATAAGACCTATTATTTGGCTACCATCAATAGTTGTTTTAGTTTGTATGGGTTGTAATTTATATATCTAATTAATTTTGATAGCAGGCTCAGGGGGAAGCCTGCTACCAATGAAAGTATTGATTATGCATCTAGGAGTACTTTCGATGTATATTAAACTGAATTTATAAGACTTTTATATTAAGGACTTGAAACTTATTGTTAACTCTACGTAACAATAATTATTGAATTACATTAAATTGTCTTTCAATACGGCTTGACCTCTATGAACACAGCTCATATTGCTTGTATTAACATCAATCAATGTAATGATTTGATGATCAAACATACAAAAAGTTTGTATTAAATCAGTTATATATACCTTGCTTATTGGTTCTTCAAGAAAACTTGTTACAGATAAAATATCATATTTATTGCATTGATTTATTTTATTTATAGCATCTTTATATGCATCTTCACTTGTCTGCAATCTTTTAGTTATAAGAATAGAACATTTCTTATCAAACTCAGCAAAAGTATTTAAGCTAAAAAGGAGAGATAAAACATATATATAAAATTTCATGTACCAATATTAACATCATAAATAATGATTGAATATTATTTAAAAGAGTATTACCTTTATGATATTAGTATTTATTGAGGGGAGTTAATGAGCAATAAAAATGATTTTGGTTTTGGTACTCAAATAAGAAAAAGTCCATTTTTTGATGCAACTGTTAAATGGGGTGCTAAGGATTTCTCTGTTTACAATCATATGTATATACCTAGAGATTTTGGAGATCCTGAACAAAATTTTTGGAATTTAATTAATGAAGCTATTCTTTGTGATGTTGCAGTTGAAAGACAAGTGCAAATCAAAGGTCCAGACGCATCAAAATTTGTTCAAATGATGACGCCTAGAGATCTATCCTCTATGCAAGTTGGACAGTGTAAATACGTTATATTAACCAATCAACATGGCGGTGTTCTAAATGATCCAATACTACTTCGAGTTGAGGAAGATGTTTATTGGTTCTCTTTGGCAGATAGTGATATTTTATTTTGGGCTCATGGTTTAGCAGCCAATTCAGATTACGATGTAGAAATATCAGAACCAGATGTTTCCCCACTTCAACTTCAAGGACCTAAATCTAGAGATATTATGGTCAAAATATTTGGCGATGAAATATTAGATCTAAAATACTATTGGTTTAAAAAATTTATTCATAACGGAGTTGAGTTAATTATTTCAAGAACGGGCTGGTCAAGTGAACTTGGATATGAGATCTTTTTAACAGATTCTGATCATGGTAATGATTTATATAACACTATTATGGATATTGGCCATCCAATGGGCTTAAAACCAGGTCATACATCTACAATTAGAAGGATTGAGGGAGGCATGCTTTCATATCATGCTGATATGACTATTAATACAAACCCTTTAGAGCTTGGTATGGATAAATTTATTAATCTAGATCAAGACTTTGACTTCATTGGTAAAGATGCCTTAATCAATATATCTAATCAGAGGTTTATCTAGGAAGCAAGTTGGAATTATTATAGAAGATAATCCAATGCCTGGTCCTAATACAAGGTTTTGGGATGTGATTAAAAATAGGCGCTGTTATTGGAAAAGTAACATCAGCAGTTTTTTCACCAAGATTAAAACAAAATATTGGTCTTGCATTGGTTGATATCAAATATTCAGATATTGGTGAAGAGCTTCAAGATAAATAATGGAACCAAGATACTTGATTGTAAAATAGTTAAAAAACCTTTTTATGATCCTAATAAGAGTCTTACAAAATCTTAGAACTTATTTAAGTAGCTATTGGTATTACAAAAGAAAGTATTACAAAGAACCATTTACTAAATTTAAAAAATAAAAGCATGCTCATGTTATTACCGTGATCTGTAAATTTGCTACCCTTCAAAAGACCACATAATTGCAGCTATAAATAGGAATATGATTGAATAGATAAATATTGAAAACATTTTAGTTATTTTTATTTTTTACAACCCAATACAACAAAGCTATAAATATAAGATTGCCAATTAAGTATGTCGTGTAGTCCATATAAAATGATATTCTAAATGCTTATGATCTAATATGTAAGCAGAGTACCAAAAAGACTAATAATTAGAATAGCTATCATCCAAATTTTAAATCTTTTTTCATGCAAGTTTGTATGGTTTATATATAACCCAAATGCTGCACCCCATGCAACAGCAAAAAAGACAAAGGATATATCACTCATAGATATAATCTTATCAATTCAAAAGCCTCATAGAAATATAAATATAATTTTTATCTGCTTATTGTTATTATCTAGTTAATTACTTTATTAAATTTATTATGACTAAATGGAAATTTCTTTTGTTATTATTTTTATCACTATCTATTACCAGTTATTTTCATTAGATTATTCATAGGTTATTAAGATTAATTAATCATAATTATGCTATCTTTAAGAAGATTTATTAATAAAGAGGGGGCTATGAAACTATACAAATCTATTTTCATTTTATTTTTTTCTATTTTTTCATATTCAAGCTATCAATATGAAACAGTCTTAGATGATTTAGATGATGCTTGGAGTTTTGTTTTTCTAAGTGAAGATAAGATTTTATATACCGAAATGTCAGGCAAGCTCAAGATTGCTTCATTATCTAGATAAGTCTATTATTGAAATATCAAATGTTCCAGATGTTCAATATGTGAGTCAAGGAGGTCTGTCCGAAGTTATTTTAGATCCTAATTTTAATTCTAATAATAAAATTTATTTAAGCTATTCTGCAAAAAATACTAATAACAAATCTACACTTTTTGTAATGTCTGCTGAATTACAAGACAACTCTCTAGTGAATAAAAAAATTATTTTTGAGGCAATAGCTCCAAGAAGAACGGCTGTTCATTTAGGTGCAAAAATGGCCTTTATGAAAGACGGAACACTTTTATTATCAAGCGGCGATGGTTTTGATCATAGGGAAAAGGCCCAAAAGTTAGATAATCATTTTGGTAAGATTGTAAGAATTAATGTAGATGGCTCTATCCCAGAAGATAATCCTTTTGTAGGTAAAGAGGGTGCATTAGAAGACATTTATTCTTATGGACACAGAAATATGCAAGGGCTTGTTATTACTTCTTCAGGTGATATTTATGAGCATGAGCACGGACCAAAGAGGTGGAGATGAAATGAATTTAATTGAGCCTTCATTGAATTATGGATGGCCAGCTATTACTTATGGCATTGACTACTCTGGAGCTGTTATTAGTCCCTTTACAGAGAAAGAGGGTATGGAACAACCATTGTTACATTGGACTCCTTCTATAGCTCCATCAGATATGATTTTTTATGAAAAAGACTATTATCCTGAATTAACAAATAGTTTCTTAGTTACAGCATTGGTTTCAAAGGATGTAAAAAAAGTTATTTTTAATAATAATACAAACACTCAAGAATCATTGTTTAGTGATCTAAACTTAAGACTTAGAAATATTCAGGATTCTCCAAGTGGCATCATTTATTTGTTAACTGATGGGCCTAATGGAAAATTATTTAAAGTATTGCCTAAATAATTATGAACATAGCTAAATATCCATTTGCAGTTTTATCAGCAGCTCTATTTACTGTTATGTTGATTACACCAATCTCTTCTGTCTCTAATCTCATATGGTTATCTTCAGTAGATATGCCTGTGAACATAAGCTCATCCCTGGAGGTGCTCCTCTTTGATTTTCAAAGATTAGGCATAGTCTTATATGGTGTTGTTATTATAGGCTTTGCAATAGCCTTTAGTGTTGCTGGTTTAATATCTAGATTTACAAACTTAGGCGGTAAATATCTTTATGCAGTAGCTGGATCAGTTGCTATAGCTTTGGCTGTATTTCTTATGGTTGAGTTGTTATTTAAGACAGAATTATTGGG
>CALSSL010000001.1 GCA_943789005.1 uncultured SAR86 cluster bacterium | reverse complement strand
ATGGGTTGTTATAACCCTCACCTATGCGCTCATCCAAGCACACGCCATTGATAATGCTCTTGGTATCAAGGTCATGGGCCAGTGCATAGGAATCTAGCTCATTAAAGAACGATACACGCATGGCAAGGTAGGTGTTGGCAAAGAGCTTGACTGCCTCGGCCTCTGTTGAGCGGATAAAGAGTGTTTCTATATCGCTTTTCTCAGCACCCTCAACTAAGAGATTAGCAAACGCTTTTCCCGCCTCAAGCTGGCTACCCACAATAATGCGTGATGGGTAGAGGTTATCCTTTAAGCGCCTGACCCTCTCGCAAGAACTCGGGCGAGAAGATTACGCGGTCTGTATTGTGATTTTCTTGCAGTGATTTTGTATGACCCACAGGGATGGTGGATTTGATCACCACAAGGCATCTGATTTAGCTCTAGGGCATCACTAACCACAGCTATCCACCGAGCTGGTATCAAAGCGGTTGGTATCAGGGTCATAGTTGGTGGGCGTTGCCACCACCACAAAGCTGGCACCCTTATAGGCAGCCTGCTTATCCAATGTTGCTGTGAGGCTTAGCTCTTTTTCGGCTAAAAAGGCTTCAATCTCGGCATCAGCCACGGTGGACTGCTTGTTATTGACCTTTTCAACCCGTGCAGCGTCCACATCAAGCACAACCACATCGTTGTGCTGGGCAAGTAGCACTGCGAGGGACATGCCCACATAGCCAGAACCCACAACCGTAATTTTTGTTTTGTTCGTCAAATTTAGACCTTTAATTTGATGTTAATCGATTACTTTACTTTGGAAATTTACTTAAGAATTTGTTTCTTTTTTATAGACTCCAGAAACTCAGAAAACTACTCTTTAAAATGCGATAAGAGCCTTTATCGAAAGTTATCTTATTGTATATTTAATAATTAAGATCTAAAACTTAGGAAGCTTTTGTTTATTAGCATAATGCCTTATAAGCACTAATAAAAACTTAGCATCCCACCCAATAGAGCGCTTAAGATACAAATTAAAGCTCTTTTAGGCTCTGATTTTTTTTCCATTACCGCAGGAGGGTCAATGTAATCAAAAACGTAATATTGATTGGCTTCAATTAGGGTTAACTTTTTAGTTTCTTCTTGAAGGAGTTGAGCTATAACTTGCTTGATTTCAGATAAACCAGTCATTGAAATTTGTTGATTAAGATAGCTAACAGCCTTTTCTGACTCTGATTTATCTTTTTGTCTATAAAAAGCATTAACTTCATTAACAACTCAACTCAACCCATTGCTTCGCAATAAATGGTGATTGATGTTTGATTGATAGGGTGATAAAGCCAGATTTTTTATCTTCACTTAAACTTAAGTGTTCGGTTTTAAATACTTCAAAGCTTTCTTGAGCACTTGGTATTTGTTGCTGAGGATAAGAATAGTCTCTAATCCAAGTATTGCTGTTCGTGTCGTAAATACTATCATCAAAAGTCAGTGTATTTGTTTTAGAGTTCCAAGATTTAACGGCCATAAGATCTGGCAGGTGAATATTTGTCAGTATGTTGTTCTCAAAGAAACTCAGAGAGCTAATCTTTTGTATTGCTTTTGCAGAATTACCCTCATCACCACCAGAAGGGAGGCTTATCCCAGCAAGCCCTGCAAGGCCACTATAACTTCCAAGAGCTCCAGAAATGCCGCTAGATGAATTAACAGGAACTAGCATAGCTTTAGATTCATATATATTAGGTAAAAGGAGACTATAAATAACTCCAATAATAGATACAAAAGCAGTCAGAGAAACAATAATCCATTTTCCCTCCAATAGAACATAAAAAAGTTCTCGAAGATCTATTTCATCATCAAAATCGTTGGGATGTTTATTGCTATGTGCTTCTTGCATAAAAAATTATGTATTGATGTATGAATTAAGTTTATCGTATTCTTGTTTCTTTTTGATAATAAATTGCTTCGTTATAGCTGTTTTTTCTTGGATACCCTTCGGCGTTAAAATATATGCATAATTTAATTTTTTGTTTGAATTATTAAAGTTATGTATTTTAATAAACCCAATATCTATCAATGCCTTAAGACAATAATTGACCTTTCCTATACTGAAGCCGGAGTTTTGAGATATTAGTCTTTGAGATGCTTTGCCATCTTTTTCAATGATATGCATAAGATCTAATTGATCTTCTGTAATACTTTGGTCTTTTGTCATGAGATTGCTAATTTATCAGTAGTGATTTATGTATCAAAAAATAATTGGATTACATAGCTACCGCACGGATTAATAATTAAAATAATTTTTTTAATTAGCACCGTTCAACACTTGAACTATTGTATTATTATGTGTTTTTATAGTCAATGTATTTTAAAAGATAAGGTCTTTTTCTGGGATAGTAACTCTTCTCACAGAGCCAAGAAAAGAAAGAAGGACGCCAACTCGTTCTTTAGAAGGAAGCGAGCAAACTTTTACGATACTTCCTGTTAAAGAACCCTTTGCAATCATGACATCTTGACCTATTTGTATTTGTGAAGCTACTGGATCTATTTTTGATGTTTCCTCTGCCATTTGCATGGCTTCAATTTCTTCATCAGAGATGCAGGAGATATTATCTCCAAATTTTATAATATTTTTTATACCCATCGTATATTTAAGAGCTGAGTAATTTTCAAAACTAGTATTAACAAAAATGTAGCCGGGAAAGAGCACTTCTACTTTGGGATTAGAATTAATCTTTTTTGTTGTTATTTTTGGTAAATAATAGTCAAATTTTTGATTTAATAAATTACTTTCTACTCTTCTAACTTCGTTAATTTTGTATGTTGCAACAAGCCAATTTTTTTTCATAATATGTGGTACCCGAGGCCGGACTTGAACCGGCACGATATTTCTATCGAGGGATTTTAAGTCCCTTGTGTCTACCAATTCCACCACTCGGGCTTATATAAAAACTAGACTCCTAATTAAGGTTGATATTTTACTATATATTTTTATTGAATGTATCAAACAAATCTTTTAAATAATCTGATATTTCAGGGTCTCTCATGCCGAACATCAAATTGGCGCCTATGAACCCTTTTTTATTACCACAATCAAAGATTTTTGCTGTTGAGAGGAAAGCATTTAGCTCTCCATAATTCAAGAATTTATCCAAAGCATCGGTCAGTTGGATTTCCCCTCCCACTCCCTCTAAAGTATTTTCTAATATGTCCATTATATCTGCAGGTAAGATATATCTTCCCAAGACCGCAAGGTTGGAGGGTGAATTTACAGGTGAAGGTTTCTCTACTAACTTTTTAATCCCAATACTAGAAAAAGGCTTAGGGTATTCCCCATTAGTATCAACAATCCCATAACTTTCTGTATCTTTATTTTCAATACTTTGGACCATAATTTGACCAACACCTGTTTCATCCCAGGATTTTTTCATGGAGGATAAGCTGAAGTTTTTAGGGTGTGGTATATCTTCAACAACCATTACATCGGGCAATAAGACTGCAAAGGGTTCATTATTAATTAGGTGTTTGGCGCAGAGAATTGCATGGCCTAGACCCAAAGCATTGTGCTGTCGTATTGAAGATATTTTAATTCCCTTGGGAATAATATTTTTTACTGAGTCGAGTGTTATTTGATTTCCTTTTTTATCCAACCTATGCTCAAGCTCATAATTCATGTCAAAATGATTTTCAATGGCCTCCTTGCCACTTCTTGTAATAAAGATAATCTCAGTAATACCAGCAGTTATAGCTTCTTGCACTACATGCTCAATAATTGGACGATCGTATATAGGTAAAAGCTCTTTAGGTATGGCCTTAGTAGCAGGAAGCATCCTTGTTCCAAGTCCAGCAACTGGAATAATAGCCTTAGTTAGTTTCTTTATTTTATTGTGCATTTATAAAAATTATATCATGGAGGCTGAAGCCGGAATCGAACCGGCGTAAACGGCTTTGCAGGCCGCTGCATAACCACTCTGCCATCCAGCCAATTAAGCAATGTATTGTATACAATTTAAATGAAAGTTTAAAAGATTAATTATCTGTAATATTCAGTCTTTCAATATCATCTTCAACACATCTTCACCATATTGAATTTCAATAATATGACATGTTTCTTCAAAGGATTAGTTATTTGATGCCATTCTCCAAGCGGAACAAGATAATGATCAAATTTATTTAAGTGAATATTTTGTTTATTATCAGGATCATCTTTACTTAATTAACAACATGACCTTGCTGACCAACCAAATTTCATTTCTTTTAAAATGCTTTTGAAAGCTCATACCTTTTCCAGGATCTACAATAAGCTCTTTAACTTTAACTTGTTCGTCTTCAAATAAGATTATAAAAAGACCCCCATACTCTTTCTTCATGATAATACTGCCAATTTTTTAAAATCCATGAAGATGAATTTTTTTTATCATCTCCCCCAACACTAAATAAAATTTAATCCATCAACAGACATTTCAGGAATATTTTCTTTATTTCTATCGCCACCATTAGCAAAAATAATATCATCATTAGGATACATTTTTTAATTTAATTAATGCATTGATGCAGCTCCTATTCATCATCTTCAAAATCAATAACCGATCACACATGATAAGTTTTCAATAATAGCTTTTCTTTCATCAAATGGCATAAAAAATTTACCTTTCTTTTTATAAGCCAGTCATCACTATTTAATGCAACTATTAATTTATCACCATACTCTTTTGCAGATTTAAAATAAGCAATATGTCCGGAATGAAGTGGATCAAAGCCTCCGCTTACAACTAATTATTTTCATGATATTTTATTTAATTTTCTAAAATCAGTAAACTAAGACCATCATTAAACTCTAAGAAATCTCAAGACTTCTTTGTGATAAACGCATACAAATGCAAGTCAACTTAATATGATAGGTTCATCCTTGAAGATTTTATTCTGTTTTTAAATTCTTAATGGTTCATGATCTAAATAAGGATCCCATAATCATTTAATTTTAAATCCAGCATCTCTCAAAGATAAGCTATTTCATGAACTTTTGTATTTCTAGTATCACTGACAATTTTCTTTAAAAGTATATCCCATAGATGTTATTTCAGTTGAACTTAATAGAATTTTCTCTTTGCATATATTTATAAAATTTTCTAATACCCAATTTCCCATTTCATCATTAATCTTTCTAGCAGACTCATAATATTTGGGCTATATCCAGATATTTCAGATTTATGCATCAAATAATATGGATCAATGCTTATGCAATGGCCTCCAACCAAACCAGGAGTAAGTTTCATGAAATTCCATTTTGTTGAAGCAGCCTCAATAACATCAATGTAGAAATACCTAATGAAGTATATAAGCTGATGCATTTCATTAATTAAGTGCGATATTTACATCTCTTTGAATATTTTCAGTAACTTTTGCTGCTTCAGCAACTTTAATTGATGAGCGCTTGATGAATGCCAGCATCAATTATTGAGGAATATAAGAAAGATATAATATTTAAAGCATCTTTATTTGAAGCTGAAACAACCTTTTTTATTGTTTCAATAGTATTAATTTTATCTCCAGGAACTATTCTCTCAGGACTATATCCAGTTGAGAAGTCCTCATTGAAAATTAACTTAGATTTTTCTTCTAAAATTGGTGTGCATATGTCGTCTGTTACTCCAGGATAAACAGTAGACTCATATATAACTATTGAGCCTTTTTTTATTATGCTTCCAACTAATTCACTAGAGCTATTAAGCGGTTCAAGATCTGGAGTTTTGTCTTCATTTATTGGAGTTGGAACGGTAACTATAAATATATTGCTTTCTTTAATTTCATCAATATTTGATGTTAATTTTGAATTTTTAACTAAAGTCTCTAAGTTTGTTCAGAGATATCATCATTGATATCAATTTTATTGATTAACTGATTAACTCTTTCTTCTTTTATATCAAAACCGGTTACATTAAATCCTTTTAGTGAAAATCTTGCAGCCAGAGGAAGGCCGACATACCCCAAACCAACTATACAAATTTTATAATCCTTTCTTATTAAGCTTTTTCATGTTTTAAGAGTATTCAAAGTATAAATTAAGCCTGTATACAAAGTGATAAAAAGTGAGATGAATAATAGAATATCTGCTATAACAATTATTAACATATTGTTTATTGCTAATCCAAATAAATATATTGATAGAGTGAATAATTGAGACTGAGGTTTTTATTTTTGCAAGAAAAGTAACTTTAGTTGCATCGCTTATTCCATTTCTTGCATTTAAATCTCTTAGAGCTCCCACCCAAATCTCTCTAGTTATAATTATTGCTCCAATGAAACCAATTAAATAACTTGAAAGATTTATTGCAAGTCCAAATAAAACAAAAAGAATAAGAATTTTATCTGCAATAGGATCAAGTATTTCACCAAGTTGAGATACCGCATTATATTTTCGAGCTAAATAACCATCAAAATAATCTGTTATTCCCGCTAAAAAAAATAATATAAGTGCCAATAGATAACCATCTGGTGACATTAAGTAATAGAAAAATAATGCAGCAAGAAATATTCTTGAAAATGTAAGTAGATTAATGAAAGTGGTCATTATTTTTATAGCTTTTCTTTAATTTGCTTTGCTATTTTGGCATTAATACCCTTAACAGTCATCAAATCATCTATATTTACTGTTCTTATAATTTTTATGCTTTTATATTTAGACAATAATCTTTTTTTAATAACATCCCCTACTCCATCAATTTCATCGAGTTTAGATTTTTTAATGCTTCCTCTTTTTTTCTTTCTTTGGGCTATGATTGCAAATCTATGAGACTCATCTCTTGCCTCTTGAAGTAAAAGAAATGCTTTTGAATATTTATCAAATTCTATTACTCCAGCTTCAGATAAAATAGTTTCTGTAGCCCTTACTCTGTTGGATCCTTTTACAATTGAGATTACTTTTATATCTTTATGCTTAGATGCTTTGATAACAGATGCAGCAAATTTCAATTGAGTTTTGCCTCCATCAATAAGAATTATGTCTGGTCGTGTTTCTTTATCTTTATAAAATTTAAGCCTTCTTTCCATGACATGCTTAAGAGAACCGACATCATTACCAGATAACTCTTTTGGAATATTAAATAATCGATAATCTTGATTACTTGGTCCAGAGTCTGAAAAAACAATACAAGATGCAACTGCATGATCTCCTGAAATATGGCTCACATCATAGGCCTCAATCCTCTTAATAGGTATCTTGAGACCCATTGCACTTTGCAATTCTTTAAATGCAAAATTATATCTATCTTCTTTGCTTAAATGATTCTGTATTACTTGTTTTGCATTAATTTTACATAGGTTATAGATTGATCTTATGGCTCTTGATGGTGAGTGGGTAATATTAACTTTGATTTTAAATTTTTTCTTAATTACTTTTTTAATTAATTCTTTTGTATCAAGAGAACTGGTGCATAAAATTTTATTAGGTATGTCTATCTGATTATCATAAAAATTTAAAATGGCTGACTGATAGACATCATCTATTGATTCGTAGTAAGCCCTTTTAATAAGATGAGTTTTAGTTCCTCTAATCTTTCCTCTTCTAACAACGATGATACATATTCCCAAATAATCATCTTCTGCATAAACAGAAAATATATCCACATCCCTAGCAAGGGTAACAACAGATTGCTCTTCGCGAAGCAGCTCTAATCTTTTTAATCTATCTCTTATATCTGCGGCCTTTTCAAATTCTAAATTGTGTGAAGCTTTTTCTATTTCAGAATTTAATCGATTTATAGTTTGTGAGTCTGATGAGGATAAATAAGATTTAGCACTTGCTACATCCTCAAAATAATCAACTTTCGATATTTTTTGAACGCATGGAGCTGAGCACCTTTTCATTTGAAATTCTATACATGGGCGAGATCTATTTGAAAAGGTGGAATCATTGCAATTTCTTAACCTAAAAATTTTCTGTATTTCTTTTATAGATTTTTTTACAGCGCCAGAGCTAACGAAAGGACCAAAAAAATTTGAGTTCACAGCCTGTTTGGTTCTTTTAGAATATATTCCAGGGAAATCATGGTCTAGTGAAAAATAAATATATGGATAAGTTTTATCATCTCTTAAAAGAATATTAAATTTAGGTTTATTTTCTTTTATTAGCATTTGCTCTAAGAGCAAAGCTTCAACTTCATTTTTAGTAGTAAAAGTTTCAATGTTATCTGTAAGAAATTTTATCTGAGAGGTCTTTCTATCTTTAATAGATTTACCAAAATAACTAGAAACTCTTTTTTTAAGATTTTTTGCTTTACCTATATAAATTATTTCGTGATTGCTGAAAAATTTATACACCCCTGGGGTGGAGGGTACCTTTGAAACGTCAACTGCCATGCTCTTCAAGATATTTCTTAGTGAAAATCTTGCCTGCACTCACTCCGTATTGATCAAATGGATTTATTTGTAACATTTGTGATGTTAGAAAAGTTCTGTGCTCCCAGGTAGCTATAAGATAACCAAAGTTAAATGGGTTAAGAGATTCTAGAGTAAAAAGATTTGTAGGTACATTTCCATTAACTTTTTCAAATTCTTGTAATTCTGCATCAGCTCCATTTGCTAGTAAATTTGATTGGGCTTGGGATTGTGCATATAAAAGTTTATTCTTTTCTTTATTCTCGGCAATTGTAAATACATCTGCGCAGACCGATCCAGTTCCTTGATGAAGTAATTGAAAGTAAGAGTGTTGCGCGGTAGAACCAAAGCCACCAAAAACTATCTGTCCTGTCTTTTGAAAGATTGAATCTTTATTGGGTTGCTTTCCAATCGATTCCATTTCAAGTTGTTGAGCATAATCTGTAAAAAACCTCATTTTCCAACTGTAGGTTAATAAAACTCTGGTGCCTTTACCAAGAAAATTGTTATACCAAATATCGCTATAGGATAGAGTTTTTAAAAACTCTTGATACTTTGCATCATTAAGAAATTGAGTATCTGCTAGAGATCCCCCTTTTAAAAATTCAATAAATCTCTCGCCTAACTCAAGAATAGCAGGTAAAGAGATAGGCGACCACATAGAATACCTTCCCCCAATTTCATTAGGGAATGGAATAATATTATTATTGGAAAAACCAAATGCCTCAGCTTTTTTTGGTTGTGAAGTTACTGCGATAAAGTATTTATCAAAGTCGCACTTCATACCACTCCAATCTTTTGATAATTCAATGCTTTGAAGAGTTTCATCTGTGCTAAATGATTTAGAAGAAACGATAAAGAACGTCTCTTCTTGATTGAGAGGTTCGATCATTTCAGAAAACTCAATTACATCGGGGCCTGTTAAGAAGATATGATTAAAAGATCTTTCATGCTCTGCTGTTAGGGTTTCTATTAATAATTTAGGACCCTCAAATGAGCCGCCTATTCCTATGGTGACAATATTCTTAATCCCTCTATCAAGAAGATCGTTTTTAAGCTTTATACAGATATTGATAGATTCATTACATGAATCTAAAATATCTTTAGATAATAAATTATTTGGACTATCTGAATATGCATCTCTGTATGCATGATGAATCGCTGATTGGTTTTCAGTAGGATTAACTATGGCTCCATTTAAGAATTGATGAATTTGTTTTGATAAATTTAATGAATCAAAATGAGAGTCAAATAAATTATATATTTCTTTGTTAAAACCTTTTAAAAGAGATTTATATTGCATTGGATTGCTGGCAAAGAATAATTCATAGCAATCCTCTTTATCAGAAACAGTAAGGTTTTTAATTTCTTCAAATAATGTCATACGCGGTTAGTTAAAGGGAATTATGAATTTCTAACAGAGCTTCTTTAATATTTTCAGCTTCGGTAATAGGCCTACCTATGACAAGAAAATTAGCTCCAAGGTTAATAGCATCTTTTGGTGTCATGACTCTACTTTGATCATCATTAGAGTCTTTAAGTCTTATGCCTGGTGTAATTGATAGTAAAGATTTTCTTTTAGAGACTAATGAAAGCTCATGTGGAGAACAAACAACACCATCAATTTCTGCTTGTTCAGCCAGATCTAACATTGCATTAACTTGCTCTTCAGCGGTTCTTTTAAAAATGAAAGATGTATCTTCATCTGACAAACTTGTTAAAGCAGTTACTCCAAATACCTTGATATCACTTCCTTCAACAGCCTTCATTGCAGCTTTCATCATTTCTAAACCACCGGAAGTGTGAATTGTCATCATGTCTATAGGCAAAGATACCAAACCCTCCATAGATTTCTTAACAGTGTTAGGAATGTCGTGCAGTTTAAGATCTAAAAAAATTTTAAATCCTTTGCTCGATGCGTATGAGATTACTTGATGACCAAGAGCATTAAAGCTAACGCTTCCTATTTTTATCATGCATAAATTGCTATCAAGAGAGTCGACGACGCTTTGAAAATCTTCTAGTTGAGTTTCATCAACTGCAACAATGATAGTTTTTGACATGATTTATAAATATTAAACTTAAGTTACTTTTCTATCAATGACTTTGAAGGCTTGAAATGCATAGTTGCAGTCTCTCCTAAATAAGAAACTTCCTTAGTCCTTGGATTAATAAATTTTCTTGGTCGAATATATTTTTTAGAAAATGTTCCAAACCCCCTAATTTCAACTTTATCGTCTAACGCAACTGCATCAACAATTGATTCTAAAATAGAATCAATTGCTAATGAAATTTGAGATTTGTTGAGATCTGGAAATTCTTTGCTTAATACTAATTCAATGTCAGAGCGATTAAAAGTTGGCTGTTTTTTACTACTCACTCAACTTCAAAGAAATTCTTTCTCTCTCGGCATCAACAGCAAATACAATGCATTCTAACTTATCACCTTTTTTGTATTGTTCTAATGCTTCTTTAGGATCTTCTTCTTCAGATATATCTGATAGATGAATTAAGCCGTCGATATCGCCTTCCAGACCAACAAATATACCAAAATCTGTTATAGATTTTATTTGTCCATCCACCTTGTCACCAATACCATACTTATTAGCGAATTCTGTCCATGGATTAGCTTTAGTTTGCTTTAATCCAAGAGATATTCTTCTCTTATCATGGTCGATCTCTAAAATCATAACCTTGATCTTTTGCTCCATTTCTACAACTTTTGATGGATGAATATTTTTACTAGTCCAATCAAGCTCGGATAGATGTATTAAGCCTTCTATGCCCTCTTCGAGTTGTGCAAAACATCCATAATCTGTGATGTTAGATACAGATGCTTCATAAACACCGCCTACAGCATAGTTACTTTCAACATTTTCCCAAGGATCATTCTGAATTTGTTTTAGACCTAAAGATACTCTTAGTTTTTCTTTATCAAAACTTAATATCTTTACATCTATTTCATCACCAAGACTTAAAAATTCTGCCGGATTTGTTACTCTTGACCATGAGATGTCAGTTATATGAAGTAGGCCGTCTAAGCCGCCTAAATCAACAAATGCTCCATAGTCTGTTATGTTTTTAACAACACCTTTGACTATTTGACCTTCTTCTAGATTTTTTAATAACTCAACTTTAACAGCAGAGTTATTTTTCTCTAAAACAGCTTTTCTTGATAAAACTACATTATTTCTTTTATAGTCTAATTTAATTACTTTGAACTCTTGAACTGTATTTTCTATATCCGGAGCCTCTTTAACAGGTCTCACATCAACAAGAGAACCAGGTAGGAATGCTTTTACAACCTCGACTTCAACCGCAAAACCTCCCTTAACTCTATTATGGATTTTACCTGTTACAAATTCTCCTGTTTCAAGAGCGTCTTCAAGCATTTTCCATGTAGTAATTTTTCTAGCTTTTTCTCGAGAGATTCTAGTTTCGCCATAACCGTCTTCAACGGCTTCAAGCGCAACCTCAACTTCATCACCCACGGCGATGCTTACTTCTCCTTCATTATTTCTGAACTCATCAAGAGAGACTACTCCTTCTGATTTTAATCCAACGTGAACTGTTACCCAGTCACTATCTACATCCAACACAACTCCTGAAACTATTGAGCCAGGCTGCATATCTAAAGTGCTTAAACTTTCATCTAGTAAAGCTGCAAATGATTCTGTCATTTATTTAATTTCCTTTTTGTGAGCTTTTTAGTAAAACTCAGTACTTCGTCAAGCGACATTTCAGAAGAATCAATAACTATTGAATCTTCTGCAGGGATTAAAGGAGATAAGACTCTGGTCTGATCTTTTAAATCTCTCTGCTTTATGTCTTCAATCAGAGCGAGCATATTAACTTCTTGGCCTCGATTCTGCAACTCTAAATATCTTCTTTTTGCTCTTACTTCAGGAGATGCAATTAAAAATATTTTTAATTTAGCATTCGGGAAAACAACTGTTCCCATATCTCGGCCATCCGCTACTAAACCCTTGGATGTATAAAACCCTCTTTGCAACTCAAGTAAATTATTTCTTGTTTCTTTTAAAGAGCTTATTTTTGATGCAGCTTTTGCAGTTTTTTCTGATCTCAATTTCCCAGTAATATCCTCTGAACCTTCTTGGATAGTTAAGCCCTCATTATCAGCTTTAAATGATATATCTTTCTTGATATGTGCAACTATTTTTGTATGTTCTAGGCCAGAATCAAAAAGATATGCATAAACTCTATATAAAAGACCGCTATCTAAAATATCAAAGTTAAGATGAGCAGCAATATTCCTTGCTAAGCTTCCTTTGCCTGATGCAGATGGCCCATCAATAGTAATAATATTATCTTTCATCAACATCTATACCAAGAGTTTTCATGACCTCGATAAAGTGAGGAAAAGAGGTAAAAATATTTTTGCAATCTTTTACAAAAACTCCATTTGTTGATCTTAAGCTAGCAATTAAAAAACTCATAGCAATACGATGATCTCCATGAGAATCGATTTCAGCTGAGTCTACAATATCTTGAGATGAGCCAGTGATTTTAATTCCATCTTTATATAATTGATGACTTACATTAATTTTAATAAGTCCATCTGAAATAGCTTGAAGCCTATCAGATTCTTTCACTCGTAATTCTTCTGCGTCCGATATTGAGGTTTCTCCTTCTGCAAAAGCCGCAGCAATACTTAAAATTGGAATCTCATCGATTATATTAGGGATAACATCTCCGCCTATGCTTACTCCTTTTAAAGGAGAAGTTTTAACATGTATGTCACCGACTTCTTCATGGGATATAACTTTTTCATTCTTGATTTCTATAAATCCACCCATTGACTTAAGAACATCTATTAACCCGCATCGTGTAGGGTTTAAACCAACATTTTTAATAACAATATTTGACTCTTTTGCAATTAAACCGGCAACAATAAGAAATGCAGCAGATGAAAAGTCTCCAACAACCTCATATGACTTTGAGGGTATTAATTTTGAAGGAGTATATGATATTTTATTTCCAGCCTTATAAGGAATAGATTCTATATTTCCATGAAAGTGACTGATCATTCTTTCGGTATGATTTCTTGTTGGATGCTTTTCAATAACGGTAACGTTCTTATTTGCAGCAAGAGCAGAGAGAATAATCCCAGATTTAACTTGAGCACTAGCAATCGGCATCTCATAAATATAATTATCTAATATTTTCCCTGGATGAATTTTGACCGGGGGTTTGCCTTCACTGCAGCTTATAGAGGCCCCCATATCATTTAAAGGATTTGCCATTCGTAGCATTGGTCTTTTGGTTAATGACTTATCACCAATCAAGGTTGCTTCAAAATCTAAACTTGAAATTAAACCCATCATTAGCCTCATTCCGGTACCCGAGTTACCTAAATCTACTTCAGTTGAAGGTTTTTTAAATGGGACATGCCTTTTTTTTATAAATACTGATGTTCCATTAATTGTTATTGATGAGCCTATAGCATTTAATGCATTGGCTGTTGATATGGGGTCCTCGCCATTTAAAAACCCTTCAATTGAAATATCTTCATTTAGAATTGAGCCTAAAATAAGTGCTCGTTGCGAAATAGATTTATCACCAGGGCAAACAACTTCGCCAGAGATTGATGTGCTAGATTTAGCAAATAGATTCAAAACGTATCTTCTTTATATTTTTTTATCTCATCTAATTCACTTTTCAGCATGTCAGAATGGGAAAAAGTTGATGGGATTTCTTTAATTTTTGTAATTAACTCAAGTAAATTGTTGATTGAAAGCTGAAAGCTAGCTAAAGATTTGATTATATTTTTTTCATTCAGCTCAAATATATCTTTCCACATTTCCGGGTTTGACCCACTCAACCTAATGAATTCTTTTAAGCCTCCTCCTGCATTATCACCCGCCTCTGTTGAAGAGAGCCTAATAGAGTCAATTAGCGCATAAGAAATTAAATGGGGTAAATGACTTGTCATCGCAAATAATAAATCATGCTCCTTAACGGTCATTTGAGAGACTCTCATAGATAATGCATGTTGCCAAAAATTAATAACTTTATTTATATGATCTTCCTTAGCATCATAAGGATTGCAAATGATGGTCTTTTTATTAGCAAAAAGACTCTCGTCTAAACCAGATATACCTGATTTATCAGATCCAGCAATTGGATGAGAAAAAACTATATTATTTGGTGAATCAAAACTTAAATGATTTTTAACACTAGAAGTTTCCGTAATGGTTATGTCGGTATTCCAGAGGCTTTTTAAAGATGCGATAACTGATTGAGTTGCCCTTGGAGATACGGCAACAATAATTAGGTCAATATTGCCTATTAATTCTTTACTATTAATTTCTTCTATAGACTCGAAAACCTTATCTATAATTTTATTATCAGCAGCCTGAATTAAAGTTGTTTGATCTAAATCATATCCATAAACAGCCAAACCTTTATTTTTAGCGGCTTTTGCAAGAGAAGATCCTATTAAACCTAAGCCTATAATTAATATTTTTTGAGCAGGATTGGTCATGATATAACTTCCTTTAATTTCTCTAAGAAATATTCATTCTCATCTTTCGTTCCAACTGTAACTCTAATATATTCAGGCATATCATATAATGCTATAGGTCTTACAATAACCCCCTGCTTCATTAAACTGGTAAATAAATTTTTTGCATCAAAATTTCCCTTGAAGGATATGAAATTTCCTTGAGAAGGTATGCACTCCATACCCATATCAGTAAGTTGTTGATACAAAAAATCTCTTTGTTGTGAATTAAGATCTACGCTCTTTTTTATATGCTCTTCATCTAGAATAGCCTCACAGGCTGCCTCTTGAGCAAGTGAGTTTGAGTTAAAAGGTTGTCTAATTTTATTTAAAACTGCTATTAGCTCTTTATGAGCAAGGCCGTAGCCAATTCTAAGACTCGCTAATCCTTGAATTTTTGAAAAAGTTTTTGTGATTAGAAGATTTGGAAATCTTTTCATTAATTCATTTGTATTTACATAATCTTCTGCGTCTACATATTCGAAATAGGCCAAATCAAGAATAACTAGAATAGATGAAGGAATTTTTTTCATCATTAATTCGAATTCTTCATGAGAATTATATGTCCCTGTTGGGTTATTTGGATTGGCTACAAAACAAATTCGAGTTGCCTTCTCAATGTATTCAGGAAAATCATCTAATGCATGTTTCCAGTTTCTAGCAGGCACTTCAATAATTTTGGAGCCACATGACTGAGTCACAATTTTATAAACAGCAAATGCGTGTTTAGACATAACGGCGCTGGTATCTTTATTAAGAAAAGTTCTTGCTGCAAGCTCTAAAACTTCATTAGAGCCATTTCCAACAACAATGTTCTTTTCATCAACTTTTTCATGCTTTGCGATGAGTGATTTTAATTTTTTTGAATCTCCATCAGGATATAGGTGCAAGTTATTTGCTTGTGACAATATGCTAGCTGCTTTTGGTGATGGACCAAGAGGGTTTTCATTGCTGGCAAGCTTTACCACTCTATCAGGTTTGTATTCAGCAATAACATCGTCAATTGATCTGCCAGGCTCATAAGGATGAAGCTCTGCAATACCTTTATTAATATTATCTAAGAGATTATTCATACATGCTGAGGATAAGAACCAAGAATTCTAACTAAAGAACCTGCTTTTTTAACTTCTTTTATTGCAAGTCTTAATTTTGAATCTTCTTTATGACCCTCACAGTCAATAAAGAAATCATGAGAATTAATATTTCCTCTTGAGGGACGTGTTTCAATTTTACTTAAGTTAATTTTTCTTTTTTCGAAAGGTCTTAAGATATTAATTAGCGCTCCAGGTTTATTTGCTGTCTGAATAAGAAAAGACGTCTTATCTTTGCCTGTTGATCCAATTTCATTTTGTCCTATAACAAGAAATCTTGTTTTATTATCAGAATAGTCTTGTATGTCTTTTTTTTGTAATTTGAGTTTATATTTTTCAATAGCTAGTGTATTAACAATACATAAAATATTTTTGTTTTCTTTTGCATACTTTGCAGCTACCGCAGAACTTGGCATTTCTAATCTTTTTATTGAACCAATATTTTTTTCTATCCATTTATTGCATTGTCCAAGAGCTTGAGGATGAGATGCAATAGCAAAAGCTTCCTTTATATCAAACCTATTACCAGAGGCTAATTGATGATTTATATCAAGATATATTTCGCCAATTATTGATAGGCTCTTATTGTCAGCAAGACAGTTTAAAGTAGTGTTTATGACTCCTTCAGAAGAATTTTCAACTGGAACCACCCCAATATCTGACTCTCCCTTTAAAACTTGATGGAAAACATCATCAATTGTTGGTGAGGGTAGTCTTGAAACAAGTGAACCAAAGTGCCCGTGAACAGCTGCTTCTGAATGAGTTCCCTCTGGACCTAAATAAGATATTTTTAGCGCCTCTTCTAAAGAGAGACATCCAGAAATAAGCTCCTTATAAATGGTTTTTACTTTCTCATTAGAGAGAGCTCCATTTTCATTAGCTTTAAGAATATTTCTTAATATCGTTGCTTCTCTATCAGGTTTATAAAATGATGAATTGGGGCTAATCTTTGATTTAATTTTGCCAATACTTACAGCCAAAGCAGCTCTTTTTTGTATTAATTTTAAAAGATCTTTATCAATTTTATCGATTTTGGATCTTAAGGATTTTAAATTTTCTGCAGGCATCTTGTATTAACCATATTTTGCTTCAAAGATTTTCATAAAATCTACTAACTCATTAACCCCTTCCAAAGGCATTGCATTATATATACTAGCTCTCATTCCGCCAACTGATCGATGGCCTTTTAAGTTAAGTAGTCCAATTTTTTCAGACTCTTCTAAGAAGAGAGAGTCCAGGTTATTGTCTGCTAGTATGAATGGAACATTCATTATTGATCTATTTTCAAGGCTAACTGGGTTTGAGTAAAAACTTGAATTATCTATATAGTTATAGAGAGTTGACGCTTTCTTATGATTTTGTTCTTTAAAAAATTCTAAGCCACCAGAGTTTTTAATCCATTTAAAAACTTTTCCTGCCATATACCATGAAAAAGTTGGAGGAGTATTTAACATAGAATCTGATTCAGCATGTTTAGAATATCTTAATATATTAGGAAGATTTTTATTTTCTCTATCCATAAGATCTTTGCTTATTATTACCATTGTTAGGCCAGCCGGACCAATATTTTTTTGAGCTCCAGCATAAATCAATGAAAATTTTGATACATCGATGGGCTCGCTAAGAATAACTGATGACATGTCTGCTATTAAGGGTTTATTAACCTCTGGAGCATTGTGTATAGCAACGCCCTGGATGGTTTCATTTGGACAATAATGAATGTATGAAGCATCACTTGAAATATTCCATAAATCTTCATGAGGAGCATAGGTAAAATCCTTGTCTTCAGATGAGGCAATTGTCTTTACTTGGGTTAGCATTGATGCCTCTGAGATTGCTTTCTTTGACCAAGACCCAGATAAAACATAATCTGCTTTAGAATTAGGTGATGAAAAATTGAAAGGAACCATTGAGAATTGATGAGTTGCCCCTCCCTGAAGAAATAACACATCATGAGAATCAGGAACTTTTAGAATATCAATAAAGTCTTGTTTGGCCTCTGTTGCAACACCATCATAAATTTTGGATCTATGGCTCATTTCCATAATTGACATACCAGAATCACCCCATTCTAGTAATTCATCTCTTACTTCAGATAATACCTCTTCTGATATAACAGCTGGTCCTGCGCAAAAATTCCGTTTGCGCATTATTCTGCCTCTTGTTCTTCTTCGTTAGGGATAGTCACACACTCTATAAGCTTTTCACCGTCTTTTGGAGTAATGATTTTAACGCCCTGAGTATTTCGACTTAAAGTTGGGACCTGAGAAACACTTGTTCTTATCATAGTTCCTTTATCACTTATCAACATAATTCCGTCTTCATCTTCGACAAGTGCTGCTGAAACCATTGACCCATTTCTTTCACTGGTTTTCATAGAAATAACGCCTTGTCCTCCTCTATTATGAGATGGGAAATCTTCCAAAGCCGTTTTCTTACCGTATCCGTTTTCTGAAACACATAAAATGGTTTTTTCTGGATCACCAACCATTAAAGAGATAAGTTTTTCATTTTTTTTCAATCTAAGCCCTCTTACACCTCTGGCTGTTCTGCCCATAGGTCTTACATGTGATTCATTGAACCTGATTAATTTTCCAGAAGAAGATGCTAATAAAATTTCATCATCGCCAGAAGTTATTGCAGTGCCAACTAATTTATCATCATCATCTAGGTTAATAGCTTTAATTCCAGATTTATATTTTTTTGAAAAAAGGCTGAGGCTAGTTTTCTTGGTTGTTCCGTTTCTAGTTGCCATAAAAATAAATTTTTCATCAGAAAATTCACTTACAGGGAGAATTTCACTTACGGATTCATCATCATCTAAATTAAGCATATTCACCAAAGGTCTTCCTTTAGATGTTCGTGAGGCGACAGGAATTTCATACACCTTTAACCAAAAGACTTTACCCTTGGTGGTAAAACATAAAATTTGCATATGACTACTAAGAACATATAGATTCTGAATTAGATCTTCTTCTTTAACAGAGGCTGCTGCCTTTCCTTGCCCCCCTCTTCTTTGCTCTCTATACTCATCAAGAGGTTGAGTTTTTGCATAACCACTTCTAGATACTGTAAGAACTCTCATCTCCTCAGGTATAAGATCTTCGTTAGTTATACCTCTTCTAGTATCATTTATAAGTGTTCTTCTTTCATCACCAAAATTAGATTTAACTTCTTCAAGCTCATCTATCATTAAGTTTTTAAGAGTTTCTTTATCATCTAATATCTTTTGTAGATCGATAATCTTTGATACTATTTCTGAAAATTCACTACTTAGATTATCTTGCTCTAAGCCAGTTAATCTTCCTAACCTTAGCTCTAAAATTGCTTTTGCTTGATCTGAGGAGAGGATATATTTTTTTCCGTTGATACCAAGATCTTTGCTAAGACCCTTAGGCTTACATGCATCATTACCAACTTTTTTCAAGATAGCTTCTACAGGCCCAGCTTTCCATACTTTTTTACATAAAGCTTCAGCGGCTAATTTTGGATCTTTTGATTTTTTGATAATTGTTATAACTTCATCGATGTTTGCTATTGCCACCATTAACCCTTCAACAATATGACCCCTATCTTTAGCTTTCTTAAGATCGTATTTAGTCCTTTTGGTAATAATGTCTTTTCTGTGTTTAACAAATGCTTCGAGCATTTCTTTGAGGTTGACTTCTTTTGGCTGTCCATCAACTAAAACAGTAAAATTAATTCCAAATGATTGCTCTAATTGGGTTTGTGCAAAAAGATTATTTTCTAAAACTTCTACTGAATCACCCTTTCTGACTTCTATAACAACTCTCAAACCATCTTTGTCAGACTCATCTCTTATTTCTGTGATGCCTTCTATTTTTTTATCCTTTACAAGTTCAGCAATTTTTTCAAGCATTCTTGCCTTATTAACCATGAAAGGAATTTCATTAATAATTAGTGATTGCTTGCCAGATTTTTCATCTACTTCAATAGATGTATTTGATCTGGTATGAATGATACCTCTGCCGGTTTTATATGCCTCGTATATTCCAGCTCTTCCATCAATAGTTCCACCTGTGGGAAAATCTGGTCCAGAAATATCTTTGATTAGCTCGTCAATAGACAACTTTGGATTATTAATTAAATTTATGCTGGCATTGAGAACCTCTGTGAGGTTATGTGGAGGAATATTTGTTGCCATTCCAACAGCAATTCCTGATGAACCATTCACTAAAAGATTTGGAATCTTTGTAGGCAGAACATCTGGAATAAATTCACTTCCATCATAATTTGGGGAATAAGAGACTGTTTCTTTCTCGATATCTCCATACATTTGATCAGTAATTTTAGCCATCCTAACTTCTGTATATCTCATAGCAGCAGGAGGATCGCCGTCAATAGATCCAAAATTTCCCTGGCCCTCAACAATCGGATATCTCATTGAAAAATCTTGTGCCATTCTGACCATGGCATCATAAACAGCGCTGTCTCCATGAGGATGATATTTACCGATAACATCACCGACTACCCTTGCAGATTTTTTATAAGGTTTGTTGTATGAGTTTTTAAGATCATACATCGCATATAAAATTCTTCTGTGTACTGGTTTTAAACCATCTCTAATATCCGGTAGTGCTCGTCCGTGAATGACACTTAATGCATAACTTAGATAGGATTGCTTAAGCTCATCCTCGATATTTACTGATATTATTTCTTTTGCGAAGTCACTCATATGCTATGGATTTTTGAAGTAAAAATAGGTCCTTAATTTAAGGTTTATTTTAGCATATTTTGACTAGATATTAGTCTTTAAATTCAGAAACTAGGCCGCCAATTGATTCCTTAGCATCACCAAATAACATCCTGGTATTTTGCTTGAAAAATAAAGGATTTTGCACGCCTGCAAACCCTGCAGACATTGATCTTTTTAGAACAAATACCGTTTTTGCATTATGTACTTCAATAATTGGCATGCCATAAATTGGACTACCAGGCTCCTCAGTTGCCGATGGGTTTACAACATCATTAGCACCAATTACAACAGCAACATCAACTGAATCCATAATAGGGTTAATGTCATCAGGTTCAGCCAAAACATCATAAGGAACATTAGCTTCAGCTAGAAGAACATTCATATGACCCGGCATTCTTCCAGCGACAGGATGTATTCCATATTTAACTTCAGTTCCATTTTCTTCAAGTAACTCACCTAGCTCTCTAACAACATGCTGAGCTTGCGCAACTGCCATCCCATACCCAGGAATAATTAAGACTGAGCTTGCGCTCTCTAGAATTAAATAAGCATCGGAAACGCTTATGGGGCTAACTTCGCCCTGCTCTTCAGATGAAGAGCTTTTAGAAGAAGAGCTTGCATAACCAACAAATAAAATATTATTTATAGATCTATTCATTGCTTTTGCCATTATTACAGTCAAAATAAGACCGCTTGCGCCAACAAGAGATCCAGCAACAATTAAGACATTATTTAATAAAAGTAGCCCAGCAAAAGCAGCTGCGATTCCTGAAAAAGAATTAAGCAAAGAGATTACAACAGGCATATCGCCACCCCCAATTGGGAGAACAAAACCTATTCCACCTAAAAGAGTCAAAATCAATAAGACATTAAAGAAATCAAAACTTGTATCTATTAATGGTGTTACAAATATTGAATACGATAAAAATACTAATGAAATATAAAAAATAGTTGTAAAGAATTTGGTAATCAATGAAGTTTTTGCTATTTTGATCTTCTCTGCTAATTTAGCATAAGCAATAAGACTGCCCGTAAATGTAACTCCTCCAATGTATAAAGTAGTCATTACCAAAACGTGTTGAAATAAATTATCAGGCACGGAATTAAACTCAGACCATGCAATCAAAAAAGTAGCTAAGCCACCAAAGCCATTAAATAATGCAACCATTTCAGGTATGGAAGTCATTTTTACTTTTAATGCTATTGTTGAACCAATAACAGCACCAACTGCTATACCTCCAATCAATACCATTGGATTAACTATATCCACTAGTGTTACTGAAACAGCAATAAACATTGCTAAGGCTGATAAAAAGTTACCTTTTACTGCAGTATCTTCTTTACCTAGCATTTTTATACCAGAAATGAACAAAATAGATGCAACAATGTATGTAATGTTTTGAATTGCAGTTATATCGTTAAAGATATCCATGCTTATTTCTTCTTAAACATTTTTAACATTCTGTTAGTAACTAAATAACCACCAAAAACATTTATTGAAGCAAAAAGAACAGCCAAAAAAGCGATAGAGCCCTGAAGGTTAGTATCTGTTGATAAAACTAATGCTCCAACTAAAGCGATACCGGATATAGCATTTGCTCCAGACATTAGAGGAGTGTGAAGAGTACTTGGTACTTTAGATATCAACTCTAAACCTAGATAAATAGACAATATAAGAACGAACCCTAATAAAGCATAAATTTCCATATTATTGAAACCTCTCGTTAAGTATCTTTCCATCAAATACAATTACGCTACTTTTTACAATTTCATCTTCAAAATTAAAATTAATAACACTTTCCTCTTTGTTATAAAAATCTGTTATCCAGTGATTATAATTATTGGATAAGGCTAAGGAAGCATGATTGGAAACAGAAGAAGCTAAATTAGATATGCCAATAATCTTTACGCCATTGTTGATTACAATTTCATCCGCAATAGACCCCTCAACATTCCCTCCTGATTCAACTGCCATATCAAAAATTACACTGCCTGGTTTCATTTTTTTAATAGTATTGGTGTCTATTAATTTAGGAGCTGGCCTACCAAATAGTTGAGCAGTCGTAATTACAATATCAGACCTTGCGCATACATCGGATTGAAGGTCTTTTTGTTTTTGAACTTGTTCTGGGGTTAATTCTTTTGCATAACCTTGATCAGTCTGACCCGTCTCTCCTAAATCAATTTTTATAAATTTAGCTCCGAGAGAATTTACTTGTTCTTCAACAACATCTCTTGTATCAAAAGCATCTACTCTTGCTCCTAGTCTTTTAGCGGTAGCAATTGCCTGAAGACCTGCAACTCCAACACCAATAACAAATACTCTAGCTGGTTTTAATGTTCCAGCAGCTGTCATCATCATTGGTAAAGCTGTTGATAGATGTTTGGCTGCTTCTATTACAGCGGCATATCCAGCTAAATTTGCCTGCGAACTTAAAACATCCATTTTTTGAGCTCTAGTAATTCTTGGAATAAATTCCATACTTATCAAGTTAATTTTTCTATCTGCACAAGCATTTATTAATTCTTGATTGCTGAATGGGTTTACCATGCCGATTAATGATGCGCCTGGTTGCATCAAAGATAATTCCTCAAGTTGCAGAGGCTGGTTTGTAATCAAAAGATTAGAATTTGAAATGCACTCTGAACGAGATGCTCCTTTGCAACCCAATTCTTCAAATTCATGATCGTATGTATTTATTCCGCTGCCTATCTCTTTCTCAAATAAAATTTCTGCGCCAGTATTAATTAACGCTGAAACTGTATCAATATGGATAGGAGATCTTTGATCTTTTGGGTCATTAGATTTTAATGCTGAAATGATCACTTTAAATTAATTATGTATTTGTAGTGAAGTAAAGCCCAATAGAAATAAAAAGTCAATTTAATTGCTAAACGTATGTATCTATTGATTTTAATCATATATATAAATGTAGTTTTACTACATAAAATTAGTTTATTAGGCTATGTTTAAATCAGTGCATAACATGTAAAATTGCTCAATGAATATCGATCAACAAGAGGTTCAAAAATTTTCAGAGCTTGCAGAAAAATGGTGGGATAAATCTGGAGACTTTAAGCCGCTTCATATAATAAACCCTTTAAGAGCAAATTATATTGCAAGCAAAGTTGATCTTACCGGAAAGAAAATTCTAGACGTTGGATGTGGTGGAGGAATACTCTGGCTGAAGCTTTAAGCGATGCGGGAGCAATTGTTACAGGCATAGATGCAGCTGGTCCTGGAATAGAGATAGCCAAACTTCATGCACAAGATAATAATAAATCTATTAACTATAAGGAATCTACAGCTGAAGACTTACTAAATAGCTCTGAAGAAAAATTTGATATTGTTACGTGTTTAGAGGTTTTAGAACATGTTCCAGACCCTGAATTATTAGTACATACATGCATCAATCTTTTAAAGTCAGGTGGAGATTTATTTTTATCGACTATCAATAAAAATCCTAGATCATGGATAACTGCAATTGTTGGTGCTGAGTATATATTTAATATTCTTCCAAAAGGAACTCATGAATTTAATAAATTCATTAAGCCCTCATCCCTTGGATCTTTTATAAGAAGCGGGGATGCAGAATTAATAGAATCAAAAGGAATGTTTTATAACCCAATCACACACAAAGCTCATCTGAATAATGATTTAGGTGTCAATTATTTAATGTATGCCAAAAAGTCTTAATACCAAATTAGTCTTATTTGATCTAGATGGCACTCTTGTTGATACTGCTCCAGATTTTGTAATATCTCTAAATAATATTCTTAAAAAATATGGCAGAGATGTTTTAGATTTTGATCGTATTAGATCTTTTGTTTCAGAGGGCTCTGCCAAGTTTACAGAAATTGGATTTGGAATTACTCAAGATGATCCAAATTTTCAGATGTATAGAAATGAATTCTTGCAAGAGTATAAAAATAATTTAATAAATGAATCTTCAATATTTAATGGAATAGATTCGGTTATAAATTATTTGGAAGATTCTAATATTGCTTATGGAATTGTAACCAACAAGCCATTCGACTATGCATTGCCGCTTGTAAATTATTTCAAAGAATTATCAGGCTCAAAGGTATTGATATGCCCTGATCATCTAAAAGAGAGTAAACCTAGTCCAGAAGGTATTTTGTTAGCTTGTAAAAAAATTGGAGTGAGTCCAAGCAATACAGTCTATATAGGAGATCATCCAAATGATTTAATAGCTGGAAAAAGAGCAGGTACAAAAACTATTGGTTGTTTATATGGTTACAGCTTATCCAAAAACGAAAATTACAAAGACTCAGTTATTGTTAAAGAGGCCTCTCAAATAATTGATGCACTAAAAAGCATATGAAGATAAAAAATTGTTATGAAAAAAATTTTTTAGCTGAAAAAAATATATTAGTTACTGGGGCATCAAAAGGTATTGGCAGAGAAGTTGCAATGTCTTTAAGTGAATATGGTGCAAATGTAATTTTATTAGCTAGAGATGAAAATGATTTAGATGCTGTCTATGACGAAATTGTACATAATCATAAGACGTCTCCAATGATTATTAAATGCGATCTCAATCAATTAGATGAGAGTAAAGCACAAGAAATAGTAAATGTTTTATCTGAAAATATTTCATGTTTAGATGGATTGATACATAACGCAGCCATATTGGGAAAAATGGCTTCAATTATTGATTATGACCTGATTACCTGGAATAAAGTAATGCAGACAAATCTTACAAGCTCATATCTATTAACTAAATTTCTTTCACCAATGATGGAGCAATCAACAAACCCAAGAATTATATTTACATCATCTGGAGTAGTGAAAAAAGGCAGAGCTTTTTGGGGTGCCTATGCTGTATCCAAAACAGCAATTAAATCTATGTCTGAAATATTGCAAGATGAATTAGAGCCTATTTCAAATATTAAAGTTTTCAATTTTGATCCAGGAGCAACCAGAACCTCTATGAGAGCTTTTGCCTACCCAGCAGAGGATCCAAAGTCTCTAAAAGATGCATCATCCATAACAGATTATTATTTATGGATGTTATCTGATTATAGTAACCATACTAACAATAGATATATTGAATTCAATCAAGATTAATACTTAGACTCTGCCATAGGTATAAGCATAAATATGTTCTATATGGTGAATAATCTTCTCCCATATAGTGACTATCCTTAAAAAAATATAATGCTCTTTTTTTTATTCCAAGATCTCCGCTTAAATATGTATCTAAATGACCTAAATAAAACATTTTAATAATTCCCAAAGTCCATGGGCCAATACCTTTTATTTTTAAAAAAAATTCAGATAATTTTTGATCTTGCATTGCCTGTAATGTCTTCTTAGATGTTGATTGGAGTTCTCTATTATTTATTACCCCATGAATGTATTTTGCTTTTGGTCTAGAGAGGCCACAATTAGCTAATGCCTCTAGTGAAATATTATTATTTTTATTTTCTAAAAAAATCTCAACTTTTTTCCAAATAGAACTTGCTGCGCTTACTGATACCTGTTGCCCAATTATTGTTTTAACAATAAAAAATTGAAGGCTAATTTTATTATCAAGACGTGAATCAATAGATATTATTTCAGTTGTCTTTAAATAATTATAAAAATCTTTATGCTTATTTTGTTTAGAAATTTTTAGAAGGAGCTTATGGACTTCTACTGATTTAGAATCATTTGCCATAATTTTTTAATTCACTTATTTCCTTTTGGGTTAACTCTATTGTTTTACCTTTTTTTAGAGTTGAAGGTAAAAAAATTGGACCAAATCGGGTTCTCTTGAGCCTACTCACCTCGAGATCTAGAGATTGAAATATCTTTCTTACCTCCCTATTTTTACCGCTTACAAGACATACTGAAAACCATTGATTGCTTCCAATTTTTTCGCCCTCTACAACATCAGTGAACTGATGTTTTTCACCGTCAATGATAATACCCTTCAGCATTTCATTTTTTTTCTCAATTGAAAAATTACCTCTTGCTCTTACCAAATACTCTCTATCAATTGTGTTAGACGGATGCATGCAATAGTTTGCAAAGCCTCCATCATTAGTAAATAACATTAGTCCTGAGGTATTAATATCAAGTCTGCCTATTGAAATCCAATTTCTTTGATTAGCTGAATTAGGTAAGTAATCATAAACAATTGGAATTTTTTTTTCTCTAGCTGTTGATGACAAAACACCTTCTGGTTTATTGAGAGCGATGACCTTAATATCAACCTCTTTTAGTTCAATAGCTTTATTATCAAACTCAACTAAATCTTCATTAGAAACTTTTGTACCAAGTTTTGCCACCTTTCCATTTACTGTAACCCTTCCTTCCTTAATAAAATTTTCGCAGCCTCTTCTTGATCCAATACCAGCTTGGGCTAAAAATTTTTGAAGCCTTTCTAACATTTAAATAACAGAGTTAAATTGCTTGTGATATAGCTTGATCTTCCATCGAAACATCATTGGTTTTAATAGATTCTGGTAAATCTGGAAGGTCTGATAAATTTTTCATATTTAAATCATCTAAAAATTCTTTTGTTGTTGAGTAAAGTGCAGGTCTTCCAGGAGCATCTTTAAAACCTGATACCTTTATCCAATTTCTTTCAAGTAAAGACCTTATGCTTTGTGTGCTAACACTCACCCCTCTTATATCTTCGATATCGCCTCTAGTAACAGGCTGTTTATAGGCGATAATAGATATAGTTTCCATAAGCGCTTTTGAAATCCTAGGAGTTTTCTCATTCCATAAATGAGCAAGCGCAGGACTGAAGTCGGGTTTAATTTGAAGCCTATAACCTGATGCTATTTCAGAAATTTCAAGAGATGATTCCATATATCTCATCTCTAGTTCGTTTAAACATTTCTTGATATCTGATAATTCAGCAACAAGGCCATCTAACTCTAATAAACTTCTTATTTCAGATATTCTTAATGGGCGTCCCGCTCCAAATAACAAAGCTTCTACTGTATTAATTAATTTAATATTCAACTTATTACTCCAGTTTTAGATTTAAGAAAAATTTCTTCAGTTTTGTTTTGAATTAGCTCTACATGCCCATCTTTTGCTAGCTCCAGTGATGCTAAAAATGTAACTACAACACCATGCCTGCCTTCTGATTTTCTTAGAGTCTTTGAAAAACTAATGATATTTCTCTTAGATAAGATATCGAGGATTATCTGAATTCTTTCTTGGGTTGATAGTTCCTCAAAGTCAATTTGATGATTTAATTTTAAATCTGGTCTGTTTTTTATCTCATGATAAATGGCAATTAGTTCATCTTTTGTTATTTGAAAATCTTTTTTTTCAATTTTTAAATCTGGTAATTTTGCTGAAGCAGTAAAAAAATCTCTATCAATTCTCGGCAAAATAGCTAATTTTTCAGAGGCACTTTTATATCTTTGATACTCTTGAAGTCTTTTAATTAAAGAAGATTTTGGATCTTCTTCCTCTTCCTCATGAACTTCTTGTGGCAGCATCATTCTTGATTTTATTTCAGCTAATGTGGCAGCCATAACTAGATATTCTGCTGCTAATTCAAATTGCAAAGCGTCCATTAAATTAATGTATTCTATATATTGATCTGTAATGTTTGAGACATCTAAATCTAGAATGTTTATATTTTCTTTTTTGATTAAGTACAATAGCAGGTCCATTGGGCCTGAAAAAGTTTCTAAACAAAGCTCTAGAGCGTTTGGCGGTATAAATAAATCATCTGGGATTACTTCATAGGGCTGTCCCATGACGGTGGGAAACTCTAATTGTGTTTGAGTAGTATTTTGCATGATAAACACTACATAGTGTAAGGTTTAGTGCCTATTAATACAACATATTGTGTATTTATAGATTTAATTAATTTTTAATTAGCATTATTAAAAAAAATACTTATTAATTAATTTTCCAAACCTCTACTAATTTTATTTGATTCATTTAATATTAGGTCTCAAACAAGAAATAATGACCAAAAAATGAATTACTCAACCGATAATACAAGAATTATTGATAGGCAAAAAGTTCCAGCTCCGTATGAGCTAATTAATAAACATCCTATCAATGATAATATTTCAAAGCTTGTTTACGGAACAAGGCAAGAAATAAGTCAAATTCTTCATGATAAAGATGATCGATTGCTTGTTGTCGCAGGCCCTTGTTCGATTCATGATCCTGAAAGCGCTATTGAGTATGGTAAAAGACTAATCGAACAAAATATTCACTTCAAAGAAAACCTATTGATTGTAATGAGGGTTTATTTTGAGAAGCCTAGAACTACTGTTGGTTGGAAAGGGTTAATCAATGATCCTGATATAAATGAAAGCTATCAAATTGGAAAAGGCGTAGAGATGGCTAGAAAACTATTGATAGATTTAGCAAACTTAAATCTACCCGCTGGTACTGAATTTTTAGATCCCATTTCTCCACAATATATTACTGATATTATTTCTTGGGGAGCAATTGGTGCAAGAACAGCAGAGAGTCAAATCCATAGAGAATTAGCATCTGGATTGTCGTGCCCTGTCGGAATTAAAAATGCTACAAATGGAGGGTTGAAAGCTGCGATTGATGGAATTCAAGCAGCAAATCATTCTCATGTATTTTTTGGTGCAACAAAAGAATCTGAAATTGCCATGTTAAAAACTGCTGGAAACAACGATACGCATATAATTCTTAGAGGTGGTAAAAAGCCAAATTATGATAAAGATTCAATAAATGAAACATTGACTGCTTTGCGAGAAGCTGAGGTCAATGAATCTATTATGATTGATGCGAGTCATGGTAACAGTCAAAAACAATACAAAAGACAGGTGCCTGTTGTAGAAGAAATATCTGAACAGATATCCAATGGCAACAAAAGTATTAAGGGAGTTATGATAGAAAGTCACTTAGTTGAGGGTAACCAAAAAATTTCTGACAATCTTACCTACGGTCAAAGCATTACTGATGCCTGTTTAGGTTGGGAAGATACAGTTTCATGCCTACAAAACCTCAGCAATGCTGTTGAGAAAAGGAGAGGTTCATAGTCGATTGAAAGATAATGATAATATCTCATTCTCTAAAGAGGTTGCAGAAACACTTGGAATCGAGTCAGCAATTATTCTTGAGTTCTGTAAATCAAAAAGAATCAATTTCTCTAATAACATTAATGATCTTGTTTACTTAATTAAAAAAGAACTGCCTTTTATAGATTCTAATATTGCTGAATCAAGTATTAATAAATTAATAAGCTATAAACTTATTGCTAATTCAGATGATGGAAAAAAAACATCAAACTATCGCGTTCAATCTCCAACTCAAAACAATACTTATAAAACAAAAATTGATCCAAGCTTGGATGCCGTCAAAAGAAGCTTTAGAGATATTAAAAATGAGTCAAGTTTCAGAGGAGTTTCATCAAAATAAACTTAGAGAATTTAAGTTATATTGGCAAGAGCGAGGACAGGAAAGGAATAACTGGAATACATCTTTTATAGACTATATAAGAAGAGAGTGGGCTAAAGAGCAAAGCTCTAACAAAGGACTACCCTTTTCAATTACTTCAGACTGGGTTCCAAGCGAAGATGTATATGATATTCTTGAATTGTCTGATATTTCAAAAGAATCATCATTAAAGTATTTAAGTGAGTTTATACTATATTGGAAAGAAAATGGTTCAGCCTTTTCTACATGGAACTCTAAATTTATAGAACATGTAAAAAGAAGGCATTTAGGAAACCAAAGAATAGATAATGAAGAAAATAAAAAACATATTGAGCCAGGAAAATATTCAAAAGATTTCTCATCAAGAAAGGGTGACTCCTCTTGGGCATCAGAAATTAAATTCGAATAAAGAAGAATTTATTGAATCTATAGATAGTTTATTTTTAAAGCTTGAATTAGCTTATCATTATCAGTTTTACAAAGTCTTTGGTACTGATGACAGGTTAAATGAGGGTAAAAAGCTATGGGCTATAAGTTTAAAATCTTTCTCAGCTGAAACAATTTTAAAAGCTATCGAAAGTGTTATTGGCTCACAATCATACTTGCCAACTTTAACAGACCTTGTTAAAGCTTGTTCAGAAATTAATAGTCATGATGGCTTTCCATCAGTTGAAGAGGCTTATATTGAAGCAAGAAAGTCTTTTTCTCCAAGAGCTGAATATCCATGGAGCCATCCAATTGTATACTTTGCTGGCAAGAAAATTGGTTGGAATTTTTTAGATGAAAGAGATAGTAAAGAATTATTTTTTTCATTTAAAAAAATATTTAATAAGCTTAAGGTTGAAGCGTTAAATGGAACTGAGTTTAAAATTGAGCTTCTTGCAGATACTAAATCGCCATCAACTCCATTAAATAAAAAGCTTTTTGAAACTTTGCGTAAAAAGCACAACGTATAAGTCAAAACTGAACTTCTGAGGAATAAGTTTTGTCTTACTATAGGTGCTAAAATATATATATGACTAAAAATATTAGAATTTCTTTATACATATTCATCCCAATTTTGTTGTGGATGATTTCCGGATTATTTGTAAAAGATACAGTTAAAAATGGAGTTCCAAAAAATGATCTTTTTACAGTTGGAACACTTTTAAGTGAAGCTGTTTCTTATCAGCCAACAATAAAATTAAAAGCAACCTCAAGATCAGAAGCTAGAGTGGATGTAAGAGCTAAAACTTCAGGAGAGGTTGTCAAAATAGGCTCAACTCAGGGAAATTTTGTTGAAAAAGATTCTGTATTATGTAGCTTAGGAGTTGTAGAGTTAAACAGAACAGAAGTTAAAGCACCTTTTTCAGGTTTTATAGAGCAAATTGTAAAACCAGGTAATTTTCTAGAAAGAGGTCAGGTCTGTGCGACGATTATACAGCTAAATCCAATAATTTTTGTTGCTGAAGTTCCTGAGTTCAATATAAACAAAGTTGAAACTGGTCAAGATGTAGATATAAGGCTTGTTACTGGTGAATTTCTAAATGGTAAATTAACTTTTGTTTCTAAAAGCGCCTCCCCTTCAACCAGAACATTTAAAGTGGAATCACAAATAGAAAATAAAAATGGCATAGTTCGTGATGGCATAACGGCTGAAATGACAATTAAAACAAAACTAGTTATGGCTCATAAAATTTCACCATCGATATTACTTTTAAATGACGGCGGTAAAATTGGAATTAGATCCGTTGAGAACGATATAGTTAAATTCCATAACATAACTATTTTAGAAGATTCCGAATCTGGTCTTTGGATTACTGGTATTCCAAAAGAACTTGAATTAATTGTTCAGGGGCAAGGTTTTGTTGAAGATGGCCAAAAAGTTTTAATTAATAAACTATGACAAGTATTGTAGATTTTGCTTTATCTAAAGCAAAAACAACATTGTTGATTGCCTTCATGGTAATTATTGCAGGTTCTTATGCAAGACAAGAAATATCCATTGCAGCATCACCAAATGTTCAACTGCCCTTCATAAGTGTCTCTGTTTATTTGGATGGAGCATCTCCAAGCGACACATCAAGACTAATAGCTAAACCTCTTGAAAATAGACTAATGACAGTTCCTGGGATTAAAAGCATAAGCTCCAGGAGTACACTAAGTTTTGCAAGAATATTTCTTCGATTTGAAGTTGGTTACGATATGGATCAAGCTCTTGTAGATATCAAGCAAGCTGTTGAAGAAACAAAATATGAATTACCAAGAGAGGCTGAAGATCCTCAAATATCTGAATATTCTGAAGCAAGTTTTCCGGTAATGAATATTAGTATTGTTGGTAGTGGGTCTATTAGGCAAAAAGTATTTTATGCAAAAGAATTGAAAGATAGGGTTGAGAGCCTAGAGGAGATTTTGCAAGCTAATCTTTCTGGGGCACCCGAAGAGGTTCTTGAAGGAGTTATTAATAAATCAAGGATGGAGTCATATGAAGTCACTCTTAGTGATATATATTATTCTGTTGCTAATAATAATCTTATTATACCTGGCGGTACTCAAGATACTGGGAAGGGTAGCTTTAATATTGAGGTGCCAAGCATCATTGAATCAGCTCAAGATGTATACTCCATACCGATAAAAGTTACACAAGATGCAATTGTTACTTTAGGTGATATTGCAGATATCAAAAGAACATTTAAAGACTTTACATCATATGCAAGAATTAATGGACAAGATGCTGTAACTCTAGAAGTTCAACTTAGAGTTGGAGCAAATTCAATAGACGCCTCATATGCCATTAAAGATATTCTAAGTGAATATGAAAAAAACCTTCCAGAAAATTTAGAAATATTAGTCTCTCAAGACGACACTCTTTATTCCATTGATATGGTAAAAGAACTAAATGGAAATATTATAGCTGCAGTGGTTCTCATTATGGTTCTCGTGATAGCAAGTATGGGCTTTAGGGTTTCAATGCTTGTAGGGCTATCAATCCCCTTTTGTTTCTTATTTACTTATCTAATTTTCTTTTCTCTTGGAATGGAGATAAATTTTCTTGTAATGATGGGATTACTTCTTGGAATGGGTATGTTAATTGATGGCGCAATAGTAATTACTGAATATGCTGATAAAAAAATTGGAGAAGGCCTTTCAAGATCAGAAGGTTATAAAATGGCATCGAAGAGAATGTTTTATCCTATTTTAGCATCTACTGGAACAACTATGGCTGCCTTTATTCCTGTAATGTTATGGCCAGGGTTTACAGGTCAATTCATGCGATATCTTCCTATAACAGTTTTTACTGTCTTATTAGGATCTCTAATATATTCGTTAATTATGATTCCGGTATTAGGATCCTATCTTGGTCAACAAGATTCTGCTCTCAACAAGGAAGAAGGTAGAGAATCTATATTTAAAAAATTAACTGAACTATATGGAAAAAGAATTGCAAAATTTGTTAAAAATCCTATTGAAACATGTTTAGCAGTGGTCTCAGTATTGTTAATAATAATTATGAGTTACTCATATTTTGGAAAAGGAACAATTTATTTTGCCTTAGTTGATCCAGTAGAAGCTAACGTAACTATTAAAGCTCGAGGTAATTATTCTGCATTAGAGACAAAAAAACTTGTTGAGCAAGTTGAAGAAAGGTTCATGGAAGTGCCTGGATTGAATAGTGTTTACTTGAGAGCTGGTAGCGAATGGTGGAATACAGAGGCAGATAAAATTGGTGGTGGCTTTGTAGAGGTTGCGCCAGCGGCTCAGAGAGAAATATCTGGATTGCAAATAATGGAACTCTTAAATAAATCAGTAAATGATTTACCAGGTATATTTGTTGAAATTGCTCCTGATCTAGGCGGTCCTTCTTTTGACAATCCAATTGAGTTAGATCTTTATGGCGACAGTGAAAATGATGTTAATGCTGCTGCAGATATCATTGAAACTTATATAAGAAATAATATAAATGGTCTCAAAAATATCACCTCATCTAAGTCATACCCATCCGTGGAATGGAGTGTTGAAGTAGATAAACAAAAAGCAGCTCAGCTAGGTGTAAGTGTTGCTGATGTTGGCGCATTAGTTCAAATGCTCACAAATGGATTTAAGGTTGGAGAATATAGACCGGACGATTCAAGGGATGAGGTAGAAATTAGAGCTAGATTTCCTGAATCTGATAGAACAATAACCGGAATACAAAACTTAAATGTAACAACTCTCAAAGGTTTGGTTCCTGTGAGTTCTTTTATATCAGTGATACCTAAAGAAAACAGACAATCTGTAAATAGAAAAGATGGTAAATTTACACAATCAATTGGTGCTGCAACCATAGATGAGTCTCAAGTTTCAGATAAAGTAAAAGAGATTAATACTTGGCTGGAGTCTGCCGACCTTGGGAACGGGGTCACATATAAATTTACTGGCATGGCAGAAGAAACAGAAGATGTAAATAATTTTATGATAGCTGCAGGCATTATGGCCGTATTTATTATGCTGCTAATGCTTTTAACCCAATTTAATAGCTTTTATCAGTCATTTATAATTCTTACATCAGTAACAATTTCTTTTGTTGGTGTTCTGTTGGGTTTATTAATAACCGGAAAACCATTTAGTACAACTATGACAGGTTTATCTATAGTCACATTGGCTGGCATTGTAGTTAATAATAATATTGTTCTCATTGATACATTTAATAAATTAAGGTTTGAATCGCCTCACTTAGATCAATCCACTCATATTATTAATGCTTGCAAACAAAGACTTAGACCCATATTGCTAACATCATTAACAACTATTTTTGGTTTATTGCCTCTGGCTATGGGAGTAAGTCTCGACATTATTTCTAGAGATATAGCTATTGGAAGTCCTATTGTTGATTGGTGGTCTAATCTCGCTGTATCTATTGTTTTTGGTTTAGCCTTCAGCACTTTTATAACTTTGATTTTAACTCCTGCAATATTGGCATTACCATATGCATTAAGAAAAGATTTTAAAAAGTTTTTAAAAACAACTGATTAATAAATTACAATAAACTATGTCTAATTCAAATAAAAAAATTGATTTTGAGTCTTCTTTAAAAGAGCTTGAGTCGATTGTTGCAAAACTAGAGGATGAGAATATTAATTTAGAAGATTCAGTAAAGTCGTTTGAGGCGGGAATAAATCTTGTTAAAGAGTGTCAAAAACAACTCGAAAAAGCTGAACTTAAAGTCAAAGAGTTGCTTGATGATGGATCATCTCAAGAATTAGATAACTCCTAAACTCTCCATGCATCCTGAATTCTTATCACAAGTCAAAGAACTTGTAATAAATAAGATTAGGGTATCTATTGGAAAATCTAACTTAATTGAAGAAGTAATGTCTTATTCGGCATTAGCTGAAAGCAAAATGATACGAGCTGGCTTAGTTTTTGCTTCTTCTCGCACCAACAAAAATCTTCATGAAGAAAGTGTTATCACTTTAGCTACAGCTGTAGAGTTAATGCATACATACTCTTTAATACATGATGATCTACCGTGCATGGATGATGATGATCTTAGAAGAAATCAACCATCAAGTCATATTAAATATGGAGAAGCTAATGCTGTTTTAGCTGGAGATGCCCTTCAGGCTCTGGCGTATGAAATAATTAGCAATGATTTAAAAATGAATTCTGATGAAAAAGTTAAAAGTATTAAAATTTTATCTAAAGCATGTGGTAAAAATGGAATGGTTTATGGTCAATATCTAGATATTCAAAATGAAAGTAAAGAAGATATTAATCTAGAAATGCTTGATAAAATTAATAATCTTAAGACTGGCAAGTTGATTGAATGTTCTGTGATTCTGGGTCAAATTGGTAATAATATAGAAAGCGATTTATTTAAAGAATTTAGTAGTCATATAGGTTTAGCTTTTCAGATCACTGACGACATTCTAGATGTAACACAAACAGAAGGGGTTTTAGGAAAAAATAAAAATTCTGATATTAAAAATAATAAAATTACTTATATTGATATCTTGGGATTAGATGGCGCCAAAGAAAAAGCTAGAAAGCTAACAAAGCTATCTCTAAATGTCTTAAAAAATATTGATATTTCAGGCAAAGATAAACTAAAAAACATAACTAAATACTTAATTAGTAGGCAAAACTAATGAAAATTTTTAAGAAAATTCCTACAGAAAAACCATTAACGCCTATTCTAGATACAGTTAATTACCCTGCTGACATTAGATCTTTTTCAGTTTTAGAATTAGAAAATCTTTCAAATGAGTTAAGAGAGTTTTTGTTATATTCAGTTGGTCAAAGTGGCGGTCATCTTGGAGGAGGTTTAGGAGTAGTTGAACTTACAATAGCTCTTCATTATTTATTTAATACTCCTTATGATAATTTGGTCTGGGATGTTGGTCATCAAGCTTACCCTCATAAAATACTTACTGGCAGGAAAGACCAAATTCAATCAATTAGGCATAAAAATGGACTTGCACCTTTTCCAGCTATACATGAAAGTGAATATGATGCGTTTGGGGTTGGTCATTCTAGTACTTCTATAAGCGCTATATTGGGAATGGCAATGGCATCAAAAGATAGCTTGCCTGAAAAAAAACATATTGCTGTAATTGGTGATGGTGCGATGACAGCCGGTATGGCTTTTGAAGCCTTAAGCCATGGAGGACATCTTAAGCCCAATGTGCTTGTTATTCTTAATGATAATGACATGTCTATATCAGAAAATATCGGAGGTCTTTCAAACTATTTTTCTAGAATATGGGCTTCAAAAATATATAAAGGAATTAAAAAAAGTGGAGCAAGTGCTTTAAAACCTCTACCCCAAGCATATCATTTAGCAAGAAAGGTAGAAACTCAAATGAAGGCTATGGTTGCTCCTGGTTCTATTTTTGAAGAGTTGGGATTTAATTATATTGGTCCAATAGATGGTCATAATATAAAAGAATTACTTGAAGTAATTGGTAATTTAAAAGATTTTGATGGACCTCAATTCTTACATGTTATTACTAAAAAAGGTGCTGGGCTGGATGCCGCTGAAGCCGATAGGATTGGATTTCATGCAATTGGAAAAATAAATAGCATTAAATCTGACTCTACTCCAAAACCAAAGTATCAAGATATTTTTAGCGACTGGATTGTTGATATGGCAGAGGCTGATAAAAACTTAGTTGCTATAACGCCTGCTATGAGAGAAGGTTCAGGACTTGTAGAGTTTAGTAAAAAATTTCCTGAGAGATACTTTGATGTAGCCATAGCAGAGCAGCATTCTGTAACTTTTGCTGCTGGGTTAGCTAAAGAAAATAAAAAACCTGTTGTTGCAATTTATTCTACATTCTTGCAAAGAGCTTATGATCAACTTATTCATGATGTTGCTGTTCAAAACCTTGATGTAACTTTTGCTTTAGATAGAGCTGGTCTAGTTGGTGAAGACGGTCCTACTCATTCTGGAAATTATGATATTGCCTATTTAAGATGCATCCCAAATATAATTTTAATGACGCCTTCTAATGAAAATGAAACTAGATTGTTGTTAACAACTGCATATAAATATAAGGGACCAGCTGCAGTGAGATATCCAAGAGGTACAGGACCAAATTCTACAGTTGAATTTGCCTTAGAGCCCTTAGAAATTGGAAAAGCTAAACTAATTAGAGAAGGTAAGTCAAATATCATTTTTCTAAATTTTGGCGCTCTTCTAAATGAAGCAGAAATAGTCTCAAAAGAAATGGATATGACTTTGATTGACATGAGATTTGTGAAGCCATTAGATGAAGACATGCTTCATAAATATCTTAATAATGCTGATATGTTTGTTTCTCTTGAAGATGGTTCAATATCAGGGGGAGCAGGAAGTGCAGTCCAAGAATATTGTGGAAGAAATAATATAATAATTAAATCACTCTTATTTGGAATCCCTGATAAATTTATTGATCATGCATCTAGGGAAGAAATGCTTGATCAAGCTGGACTAAGTGCTACAAAAATCCTAGATAAATTAAAAACATTGCAGGAATAATTGCTAGAAACCCTGCTATTAGGTCATCTAATACAATCCCTAATCCATTTTTATAATTTTTATCAAAATATGATATTGGAAATGGTTTCAAGATATCAAATATTCTAAAAAATATAAATGCTAAAATTGCATAGGAGGTTCTAGAAGATTGAGTGGTCATGTAAAGCGCTGGTAATAATGCTACCCACATGCCAGCCAACTCATCAATAACTATTGAGCTATGGTCTTTTTCAATTAGGTCTGCTGATGCTTTTTCACATATCCAAATAGAAAATAAAATGATTAAGAAAACAACAAAGTGCATATCGATGTAATGGGAAAGAAGTATAAATAATAAAAAAGAGAATAAGGAACCCCATGTTCCTGGAGCAAAAGGAATTTTGCCAATTCCACCTAAGGTTGCTATGAAGTGTATTGGATTTTTTAAATTTGGAAAATTATTCATTATTAAAAATGCTCATATCCTGTAATCTTTACATCATAACCTTTATTAGAAATAAGTTTAATTTCCTTTGATTTTGTAACTTCGCCTATCTTAATGAAACCATCAGTAAATTTATCTTTTGGAATTGTAAAACATAAGTCATAGTCATCTCCAAGATTTAGATCGTTAATATTAGATATAACAGGTATGTTATCTAAGTAAATTTTGCCACCACAATTTGAAGCTTTTAGCATTTTTTGCATATCAACTAGCAATCCATCAGATGTATCAATACATGCGTTAGCTAAATCAGATATTTTTTTACCTAACTCAATCTTCGGCATTGGCCTTAGATAGTCTTTAATAAAAGGTGAGTCAGATATATTGTTCTTTAAATCTTTTAATCCTCTTGCGCCTTTGCCAACTTCTGAGCTTATGCATATAAAGTCTCCAGGTTTGGCCCCATCTCGTCTTAAGATATTTTTCTTAAAAGGAGACCCATAGACTATTACGCTAATATTTAATGGTCCTTTAGTTAAATCTCCTCCGATTAAAGGAATTTTGAATTGGTTTGCTATTTCATTAGTGCCAAACGCAAAATCTTCAAACCAAGCTCTATCTTGGAACGGAGACGTAACTGACAAGCTAAAAGCTATAGGCTTACACCCCATTGCTGCAATATCGCTAATTGCTACGGCTATTGATCTGTATGCAATGTCTTGTGGATTTGTATTCTTTAAAAAATGTATTCCTTCAACAGAAGCATCAACAGAGGTAACAATCTTTTTCTTGGATTCAAAAACAGCGCAATCATCCCCTGGAGGAATGATTACACCATTTTCTTTGTAATATTTAGAACCAATTTGATTAAATAAATTAATTAGCTCAAATTCTGAGTTCAATTAAAATTTTAGTTAGGGTATCTTTCAAATAGCCCTGATGCACCCATGCCGCCGCCAACACACATAGTTACAACACCAAATTGTTTGTCACTTCGAACTAACTCTCTTGTTAAATGTCCTACGCATCTTGATCCTGTCATGCCAAAAGGATGGCCGATAGAAATGGAACCACCATTAACATTTAATTTATCCATTGGTATACCTAAAGTATCCCTGCAATGAGCAACCTGAACTGCAAATGCCTCATTTAGTTCCCATAAATCAATGTCCTCAACAGACATATTATAATTTTTTAGTAACTTAGGTACTGAATAAACCGGTCCTATTCCCATTTCATCTGGCTCACAACCCATAGTTGTAAAACCTCTAAAATATGCTACTGGCTTTAATCCAAGCTCAAGTGCTTTTTCTTCTGACATAACTAAATTTATTGAAGCTCCGTCTGATAGTTGCGAAGAATTACCAGCTGTAACAGAGCCATTTTCTGGATCAAAAACAGGTTTTAATCCAGCCAAACCTTCTAATGTTGTTCCTGGTCTATTGCATTCATCTTTATCTACAGTTACCTCAACCTCTTTAGATTCTCCAGTTTCTTTATTTGTTAGTAACATCTTTGTATTCATTGGAACTATCTCATCGACAAATAATCCTGCTTCTTGCGCTGCAGCAGTTCTCTTTTGGCTTTCAAAAGCTAATTCATCTTGTGTCTCTCTTGAAACGTTATATCTTTTTGCAACTACTTCTGCAGTCATACCCATAGGAAAATATATTCCAGGAGATTGCTCTGCTAATCTTTCATTAACAAAATTATCCATATTCATATTCATCATTGATATTGTTTCCGCTCCACCAGCTATAACAGTGTCATAACAACCTGCCATAATTTGTCCTGCAGCCATAGATACTGACTGTAAGCCTGATGAGCAATATCTGTTAATAGTTGTACCGCCTACTGTTATTGGCAAGTTAGAGAGCACTGCAGCATTTCTTGCTATATTATGGCCTTGAGCTCCTTCAGGATTTCCGCAACCCATTATAATATCCTCAACTGCTTCCGGAGGAAGGTTTGGGTTTCTATCTAACATCGCGTTGATAATATGAGAGAGCATTTCATCAGGTCTTGTCATATTAAATCCACCTCTGTGTGATTTTGCCAAACCAGTTCTTACGCTATCAACAATAACTACGTTTTTCATAATTTCTCCAATTGGGTAAAAAATTTACACTGTCATTCTAATCTATACTAATGCTGACTTAAAGCTTCTTATACCAATTTGGTATTATGTCTATGCCCAACTCTTGTGCTTTCTTCATCACATAAGGTATTGTTATTGGACTAAATGGAAGTATGGTTAATACGCCAAGGCCTAAGCTTTTAAAAATTTCATTTAATTGATTGTTTGCATATTCAATTTCGCCTTCGGTAGCCTGCCCTTCAATATATTTTATATATACATCTAACATCTTTTTGTTTTCTTCGGACTCTTCTAAAAAACTATCTTTTAGTTTAAGTAAATATTTTTGTATTTTTTCAGTATTCATTTCTTAAAGATTATTATGCTACATTTGTCATTATGAAGAAATCTGAAAGAGCTGAAATAGTTAGGAAGATACTAGATAAAACCTATCCAGAAACTCCAATACCTTTGGATCATAAAGATATCTTTACATTACTTATTGCCGTTCTGCTATCTGCTCAATGCACTGATGAAAGAGTAAACCAAGTTACTCCAAAGTTATTCAAATTAGCTTCAACCCCAGAAAAAATGAGCAAACTATCTCAAGAAAAAATATACAACATAATAAAACCATGCGGATTGGGACCAAAGAAATCTAAAGCTATTAAATCTCTTTCATTAATTTTAGTAAAAGAATATAACAGCATTGTCCCTAATAACTTTGAGGATCTTGAAAAACTACCTGGTGTTGGACACAAAACCGCTTCAGTTGTTATGAGTCAAGGTTTTGGAGTACCTGCATTTGCAGTTGATACTCATATACATAGACTTGCTCAAAGATGGGGCTTAACAAATGGTAAAAATGTGAAAAAAACTGAGGCTGATTTGAAAAAATTATTTAATAAATCAACCTGGAACAAGCTTCATTTGCAAATTATTTTTTGGGGTCGTGAATTTTGTCAGGCAAAAGCTTGTTACGGACTTGAATGTAGTATTTGTTCTTCATGTTACCCAAAAAGAATAAAGCCTTTTGCACACAAGAAGCCTTAGATGATTTAAAATAATCAACTTCACAGTTTAATGCAACTCAATACTTAGGATATTTTCAAATGGTATTTAATCAAAAAGATAAAAATCTTTCACAAAGTGATTCTGTATTTAGCAACCCTCAATCCATAAAAGATTATGATGAAGACTTATGGGATTCCTTTGAAAAAGAAGCTAATAGACAAGAAGACCATATAGAGCTAATTGCATCGGAAAATTATGCCAGCCATAGAATATTAGAAGCTCAAGGATCTTTGTTAACAAATAAATATGCAGAAGGATATCCATCTAAAAGATATTATGGTGGTTGTGAATTTGTGGATATTGCAGAACAACTTGCTATTGAGAGAGCAAAAGAGTTATTTAAAGCTGCTTATGCAAATGTTCAGCCGCACTCAGGATCTTCAGCAAACGCTGCTGCATTTTTAGCTTTGCTTGAGCCTAATGATACTATTCTTGGTATGAGTTTAGATCATGGGGGTCATTTAACTCACGGAGCAAAAGTAAATTTTTCTGGAAAGAACTATAAAAGTATTCAATACGGCTTGCATGCAGATACTCATGAAATAGACTATGAAGAAGTCAGAAATTTAGCTAAAAAACATAAGCCTAAATTAATTATTGCAGGTTTTTCTGCTTATTCAGGAATTATAGATTGGAAAAAATTTAGAGAAATTGCAGATGAGGTAGGAGCATATTTTCTAGTTGATATGGCTCATATCTCAGGTCTTGTTGCTACAGGACACTATCCCTCACCTATTCCCTTTGCAGATGTAGTCACTTCTACAACTCATAAAACTTTAAGAGGACCAAGGTCAGGAATAATATTGGCAAAAGAAAATGAAGCGCTGCAAAAGAAACTTAATTCTGCTGTATTTCCTGGATCTCAAGGCGGACCTCTGATGCATGTAATTGCAGCAAAAGCTATTTGCTTTAAAGAGGCAATGGAGCCTAGTTTTCAAGAATATATGCAACAAGTTGTTGATAATGCAAAAACTATGTGTGATGTAATTATGTCTCGAGGTGTGGATGTTGTTACTGGCAATACACATAATCATATTGTTCTTGTAGATCTTAGAAATAAAGATATAACAGGCAAAGATTTAGAAAAAGCTTTGGGCGATATAAACATTACAGTTAATAAAAATGCGGTGCCAGGTGATCCAAGATCACCCTTTGTAACATCAGGTGTTAGACTGGGTACTCCCGCTGTAACTACAAGAGGTTTTAAAACAAAAGAAATTACACTTATAAGTAATTGGATATGCGATGTAATTGAAAACATTAATGATGAAGATGCAAAGTTAGAAATAAAAAATAAAGTAATTAATCTGACCAAACAATATCCGGTCTATAATTTATAAATGCATTGTCCGTTTTGCCAAGCTGAAGATACTAAAGTTATAGACTCTAGATTAGTTGCAGACGGCTCCCAAACAAGAAGAAGAAGAGAGTGTGAAGTATGTCACTCTAGATTCACCACCTTTGAAACAGCGGATTTAGCCTTACCTAGGGTTGTCAAAAATGATGGAGAGCGTCAGCCCTTTAATGGCTCAAAACTTAAGCGAGGTATGCTCAGAGCCCTTGAAAAAAGACCTTTGTCATCTGAAGAAATAGATACTGTTTTTGGGAAAATTTTAAATGAAATTCGCACCAGCGGTCTTCGTGAGATCCCTTCTCTGAAGATAGGAGAAATAATGATGAATGCTCTAAAAGAGGTTGATACTGTTGCTTATGTAAGATTTGCATCAGTCTATAGAGATTTTCAAGATATAAAAGATTTCTCAACTGAAATTAATTCTTTAAGCAAAGAAAAACCCAAAAAAGAATCTAAGAAAAAAACAAAGAAATGAATTATAAAAAGTTGATGAAGAGAGCTATTTCTCTTGCTGATCAATATAAATATACCGCTAAACCAAACCCTGTAGTTGGATGTATTATTGTAAAAGGCGAAACTATAATCTCAGAAGGTGCGCATAAAGAATTTGGATCCAATCATGCAGAAGTAAATGCAATTGAAGAAGCAAAAAAAAACCAAGGAATTACTTTTAATTCCTTCGGTGAATTAACCTTAATTTGTTCTCTAGAGCCATGCAACCATACAGGTAAAACTGGGCCATGTTCAGAGGCAATAATTAGCTCAGGAATAAGAAACGTAGTAGTTGGCGCCGAAGATCCAAACCCTCTTGTTTCAGGAAGTGGAATTAGAAATTTAATTAATCATGGAGTGAAAGTTCAATCAGGAGTATGTGCAAAACTCGTTGAAGAACAAAACAAATTCTTTTTTTTCAAGAACAAGAATAATAGACCATACATAACTGTAAAAATTGCATCTTCGAGAGATGGAAAATCTTATCTACCAAATGAAGAAAGAACATATATCACCTGCAAAGAATCAATAGATGATGTTCAAAAAGTTAGAGCAAATTATGATGCCATTTTGACAGGAGGTAATACAGTTGTTAATGACTCACCAAGGATGAATGCTAGGGTTAGTTTTCCGGTTAATCAGCCAAAAAAAATTCTTCTAAGCAATAAATCTAATTTTGATTTAGATGCTGATTTCTTTGTAAATTGCGAATATGAAATACTCAATGAAACAAATATAGACAAGATAATAGAAAGATATAGATACAAAGACATCACATCAATTTTAGTTGAGGCAGGTCCAAAACTTGTAAACGCATTTTTAGATTCCGGAAAAGTGGATGAAATTATTATTTATCAGTCACCCAATAATCTTGGAATAAATGGTGTGAATTGGTTTAAAGAAGATAATGCTGTTGAAAAACTAAGTTTTAAACTAGAATCCTCATACAAGATTAAAGCAGATACCAAAAAAATATATATAAAGTGTTAAAACATATCATTACAGAAATTATTGAAGATATTAAGCAAGGAAAGATGGTAATCATCCTTGATGATGAATCTCGAGAAAATGAAGGTGACCTTATTTGTGCTGCTGATCAAGTTACTCCAGAAATAATTAATTTTATGGCCTCAAAAGGAAAAGGATTGATATGCCTACCCATGAGTGAAAGCCTTATAGATAAATATAATCTTCAAATGATGACTTCTAATAATAAAGCAGCAAATAGAACAGCATTTACTGTCTCGATTGAGGCTGCAGAAGGTATTACAACTGGAATATCAGCAGCTGATAGAGCTCATACAATCAGGACTGCAGTGAGTAAAAATTCAAAAGCCTCTGACATTGTTCAGCCTGGGCATGTATTTCCACTTAAAGCCATGGAAGGTGGAGTTCTAAGCAGAGCAGGACACACAGAGGCTGCATGTGATTTAGCTAAACTTGCAGGCTTCCAGTCTGCAGGGGTTATTTGTGAAATTATGAACGACGATGGAACTATGGCAAGAAGAGATGATTTAATAAAATTTGGTGAAAAATATGATATTAAGGTTGGCACTATTGCAGATTTAATAGATTATAGATTGTCCTCAGACAGCACGGTTGAGGCAATAAATGAAAGACAAGTCACAAATGAATTTGGTGAATTTAATCTCATAGTATGGAGAGACATCATAAAAGATGAATATCATTTTTCTCTAAGTAAAGGTGATTTATTGTCAGTTGAGTCTCCTTTAGTTCGAGTTCAAACACAAAGCATTCTTCAAGATACATTAGGTATAGAAGAATTAGGGAAAAATTGGTCAATAAGAAAATCTATAGAAAGAATATCAAAAGAAGATGCTGGGCTTTTTGTTCTTATAAATCACCGAGACGCTAAAAGTTACTGGCTCAATAAATTAGAAGATAAAGAAATTGAACCAAAAAGAAATAGACGAGTTATTGGTGTTGGATCTCAAATACTTAGAGCTCTCGATTTAAGAAAAATAAGTGTCTTAGGTACTCCTACTAAATACAATGCTGTATCTGGTTTTAATATAGAGATAACAGGATTTGTAAATGAATAAAGTTCTAATAGTTCACACCTCATGGTATGCAAATTATATAAGTGAAATGATAAAACTGTCGTGTAAGGTTTTATCAGAAAATAAATTTTCATGGGATATTTCTCTTGCGCCTGGCAGTATTGAGCTACCCGCATTAGCAAAACATAAATTAATAAAAAATGAAAAGGCTTATGTAGGCATTCTTTTTTTAGGCATAGTTGTAAGGGGTGAAACTACTCACTATGAGCTAGTTACAACTGAAACATTTAGATCTATTGGAAATTTAGCTATGGACTATCCTCAAATATCAGTGATTAATAATGTTATTTGTGTGGAAAATGAAAATCAGTTAAAAGAAAGGCTTTTTAATAATACTGAAAATAATACAAAATCACTTATTAAACTAATACATGAAAAATCTAGCTAACTTTAAAGTAGAAGTAAGAACTAGAGAGTATCTAATTCAAGCTATTTATCAATATTTTTTTAGCAAGCAGGATACTTCAGATATTATTGATCAATTTAAAGACGAGCATAAAAATAAAAAAGTAAATTTTGATGTCTTTTCATCTTCATTAGAGTCTGTAAAGGATAATGAAGAACGTTTAAAGAAAATTCTTGAATCACTTGGTGTTAAGGACTCAAATATGGACCTTATAGATAAATCAATTCTATACTTTGCATTAAATGAAATGCTATTTGGTAATCTAGATAAGCCTGTAGTGATTGACGAATCTTTAAGACTTTCAAAGAAATTTTCTAGTCCAGATTCATACAAATTTATAAATGCTAATTTAGATAAATATCTAAAATCAATATAAATTATCTAAGAATGGTCTGATCTCTTGAGGGTCCTGTTGATACATAGGATATAGAACAACCAACAAATTCTTCAATAAAATTAATATACTCTTGAGCCCTAAGAGGGAGATCATTGAATTGAGTTGTCCCTTCAGTTATTGATTGCCAACCTTCAAAGGTTTTATAAATAGGTTGCCCGTCTTTATAATCTACACAAACATCAATAGAAGAAAATTCATCCATAACGTCTAACTTTGTCAAACAAATATCAGTCACAGAATTAGTGAAAACTGCTTTTTTTAATGCAAATAAATCAAGCCAACCACACCTTCTAGGCCTTCCAGTCGTAGCGCCAAATTCATGTCCTTTTTCAGCAAGCATTTTAGCGTTATCATCAAATAACTCAGTTATAAATGGTCCTTCTCCAACTCTTGTGCAATAAGCTTTTGAAATCCCAATAATTTTATCAATATATTTTGGTCCTAATCCAAGACCGGTTGAAACACCTCCAGCTGTAGTGTTTGAAGATGTAACGTATGGGTATGTGCCATGATCAATATCCAAAAGAGTACCTTGAGCGCCTTCAAATAAAAGTGATTTATCTGCCTTGACCCAATCATATATTAGGCCTTGAGTGTCAAAACAGTAACTATCATATAAATGTTTGTAAGACATCACCTCAGAGAAAACATCTTCAATATCATGAGGTTTTTCATTATATAACTCAACCAATAGCCTGTTATGGTATGAAACTAGTAATGCAATCTTCTCTTTTAAAAGTTTTTCATCACCAATATCTCCAAACCTTACAGCCCTTCTTGCTATCTTGTCTTCATATGATGGGCCTATTCCTCTTCCTGTAGTTCCAATAGATTCTTTCTTATCCCTAACTTTATCAATACTAATATGACTTGGAAGAATTAATGAGCAGCCTGAACTAACAAAAAATCTGTCTTTAAAGCTAACTCCAACATCTTCAAGGCCTTTAACCTCATGATCAAGAGCTTCTAATGATAGAACAACGCCATTTCCAATTACACAATTAACATTAGGATGAAGAATGCCTGATGGTATCAAATGAAGAATAGTTTGATTGCCATTTACTTTAATTGTATGTCCTGCATTATGGCCGCCTTGAAAACGACATACCGCATGAACTTCTTGACTTAAAGCATCAACAATTTTGCCCTTACCCTCATCTCCCCATTGAAGACCAAGTATTAGAGTGTTTGATGCCACTTTTTTTCCTAGTCAGATATTTTTTTCTGATTTAAATATTTCAAGAAATCTGAGTTTGCATCAATAAGCATCATGTCAGATTTATTTTGAAATGTTTCAACATAAGCCCTAAGACTTCTAGTGAACTCATAGAACTCAGGATCTTGAGAAAAACCTTCTGCATAGATTCTTGCTGCCTCAGCATCACCCTCACCTCTTAGCAATTCTGCTTTTTTATAGGCTTCAGCTAAAATAACAACTTTATCTTTGTCTGCAATAGCTCGAATCTCCCTTGAGATCTCTTTACCTTCTGATCTAAGCTCTTCAGCAAGTCTATTTCTTTCAGTTCTCATCCTTTCATAGACCGAATTACTTAAATTGGATGGTAAATCTATCCTTTTAACTCTAAAGTCTATAATTTCAATACCTAAGTCTGAAACTGAATCATTAAGTGAATTAAGCATTATTTTCATGAGCTCATCTCTTTCACCAGAAACAACTTCTTTTACAGTTCGTTTACCAAAATTATTCTTTAAGACGAACTCAGAACGTTGACCAAGGAGACTATTTAAACTGTTAAAACTTCCATTGTTTGCTTTATAGAATGTTAAGACATCTATAACTCTATACTTAATAAATGAGTCAACTAATAGATATTTACTCTCAACGGTAAGGATTCTATCTGCCTCTTCATCAAGAGTTTGAATCCTAGCATCGTATTTTTTTACTTCCTGAATGATTGGAAGTTTGAAATGAAAACCAACAGGTATATCTGTTCTTACAGCCTCACCAAACTGAAAGACTATCGCATTTTCTTTTTCATTAACTATAAAGAAGCTATTTAAACCAATTCCAACTATTAATGCTGCAAAAACTAATAAATATGTATTCCTATTCATCTTCTTCTCCTTGTCTTAATCTGAGCTGATTGAGATCTATTTTATTTCCTTGTTCCATCATCTTGTCTAATGGAAGCAACATTAAATTATTACCACTATCGATATCAATCATTACTTTGGTGGTGCTTGATAGAACTTTTTGCATTGCATCTATATACATTCTATCTCTAGTAACTTCAGGAGCCTTTTGATACTCTTCAAGAAGTTGGGTGAATCTTCCAACCTCACCCTCTGCATTAGCAATAACCTCTAACAAATAACCTTCAGCATTTCTGATTCTTGCCTGTGCTTGACCTCTTGCTTCAGGGACTATAGTTAATGCATACCTTTCAGCTTCATTTTGCAATTTTTCTTTATCCTCTCTTGCAGCAACAACATCATCAAAAGCATCTTTAACTGCCGCTGGTGGATCAGTTTTTTCAATGTTTACCTGCTGAACTAGTAGGCCAGTAGCATATATATCTAAAATTTGCTGGAGTCGAGTTTGAACTTCTTGAGCAATTTGCTCTCTTCCTACAGTTAAGGTTTCTTCAAGAGAATTATCACCAACAACATGCCTTAAAGCACTTTCAATAGCCTGCCTAAGACTTAACTCTGGATCTTTTACATTTAAAACAAAATCTTTTAAGTTTGCTATTCTGTATTGGGCCGAAACAGTTACATCTACTATGTTTTCATCTTTAGTCAACATACTATTTGTTTGACTATATCTTCTTGTTAGAGATACATTTTCTATATACCTTTCATCGATTCCAGCCAATCTGAAATTTAGTCCTTCTTGTTGCTCTTCATAGAACTTACCAAATCGTAAAATCACTGCTCGTTCGGATGCATCAAGCTGATATATTGATTGAGATGCATAAACAATTAAGAATCCAAAAAGTGCGTATAACAATATTCTTGTAGTTGGTAACTTAAAACTACCACCCGAACTTCCTCCAGAACCACCTGAGGATGATTTTTTTCCTCCAAGTATTGAAGAAAATTTCTTTACAAGCTCATCAAAGTCAGGAGCATCATTTTTTCCACCCCATGGATCTTTGTTTTGGTTATCCCAGTTCACAATAATTACCTCGTAGTTTTAAACATTATAGACTGTATCTATGGACTTATAGTTATATTTAAAGAGAAGTTATCAATCTTTTGATAGATTCTTCAATTTTATGGCTAGTTTTTATATCAAAAGCTTCTAAATGACTCCAAGAACGCAACCATGTCATTTGTCTTTTTGCTAATTGTCTAGTTGCGTAAAGTGCTCTTTTAAATAATTCATCTGAATCATACTCTTCATTTAAAAAAGAGATTACTTGTTTGTAATTCACAGATTTTCTAATAGGATGATTGTCTGGAATTTTATACTTATTCAATAAATTTTTAACTTCATCAATCAAACCATTTTGAATAATTATCTTAAGGCGTTCTTCTATTCTTGAATGAAGTAATGATCTATCCTCATCAAATATTCCAAATTGATGAATGGAATAATTATCTGATAAGTAGTCTTTATTTTTATATCCAACCATTGTGCTTAACTGAATACCAGATGCTTTATGAATTTCTAATGCCCTTATAATTCTTTTTTCATCAAAAATATTAATTTTTTTTGCATGGATAGGATCTAATTCTTTGAGCATCTTATAAAGCATCTTGACCCCATTTTGATTAATTATATTCTGTAATTCAGATCTATATTCATCATCTCGCTCGGGAAGATTATCTAGGCCATTTATTAATGATTTAAAGTACATCATTGAACCTCCAACAAAAAGTGGCAGCTTATTTTTATTATGTATTTCTGTAATTAGTGCTAGTGAGCTTTTATAAAAATCTGCTACTGAATATATTGAATCTGGGCTAATGCAATCAACTAAGTGATGTTTGTATTTGAGCAATACATCTTTTGAGGGCTTAGCGGAGCCTATATCACAATCTTTATAAACCATTACAGAGTCAACGCTTATAATTTCAGCGGGAATAGAATTGCAAATATTAATTGCTAGATCTGTTTTGCCAGAAGCTGTTGGTCCAAGAATAAAAGCAATTGGCTTTTTATTTTTTTTATTCAAATTTATAGAGCTTCTTCGTTTGTCTCTCCAGTTCTAATCCTAACGACCTCTTCAATAGGTGATATAAATATCTTTCCATCTCCAATTTTACCTGATCCAGCAGCTTCTATTATAGCTTTCTTAACCTGCTCAACCATATCATCAGAAACGGCTATATCTATCTTAATTTTTGGAAGAAAATCGATTGTGTATTCAGCTCCTCTATATAATTCAGTATGACCTTTCTGCCTTCCAAAACCTTTTACCTCAGTCATTGTCATACCAGATATCCCAATTTTATCTAAAGATGCTCTTACCTCTTCAACTTTAAATGGTTTAATTATTGCTGTTACTAATTTCAACTTTATCTCCTCTAATAATTTTTAAAATAGTATTACATTGTTCTGAAGAAGAACCTTTATTCTTTATACAAACTTCTGCAGCCCTATAAGACATATCATCTCTTAATTGATCATCATTTAGCAAGGTCTTAAAAGCATTAACAAGGTCTTTTTTTGTTTTTATTTGGATGCAAGCATCTTTTTGTAAAAATTTTTTAAGTATGTCTTCAAAATTTTTCATATAAGGTCCGACAATAAATGGGCAGCCTTGAGCTGCTGATTCAATAATATTGTGTCCGCCATAGTCTTTAAAAAGACTTCCTCCAATGAACGCCGAGGTTGATAATGAATATAATTCTTGCATCAAGCCTGTTGCACTTATGATTGCAATTTCATTATTATTTAAATCTTCTGTAAATGAGGTATGAATTCTTGAATCCATATTCATCTTAGTTAGAAGTGTTTTTATTGATTGAGCTCTCTCGGGATGTCTTGGCGCAATGATTAGCTTTAAATCTGGCATTTCATTTTTAAGTTCTTGAAATGCTTCAGCAATTAGCTCATCTTCCTTCTTATGAGTACTTGCTGCTAAGATTATTTGATGGTTTAAATGAGTTCTATTATTTTTAATATCTCGCATCTCAATGTCAAACTTTACAGATCCTACATTTTGTATTTTATTTTTATTCAAGCCAAGCGCCTTGAATCTCTCTAAATGAGAATTACTTTGAACAAATACAAAAGATATTTTATTTAAAATCTGTTTAGAAAATGATTTAAATTTTTTGTAGCTCTTATAAGAGGAGTCTGACATTCTTCCATTACATAGAATTATGGGCAGTTTCTTTTTATATGCCTGACTGATCATGTTAGGCCAAATTTCTGTTTCAAATAATATCAAAGAGATGGGTTTATAAGTTCTATAAAAATTTGAAACTAAAAACCAAAAATCCCAAGGGGCATATACAATTTCAATATCAGTGTTAAATATTTTTCGCGCTTCTCTCAAACCTGTAGGAGTAGAAACAGATAAAATGACATCATATTCTTCTGAAATAGTCTTAACAATTTTTTTTGAAGCAATTACCTCTCCAAGACTGACTGCATGAAACCATACTGCATTATTTACTTTGGATTGGTTTTTATAAATGCCAAATCTATTAGAAAAATTACTTCGGTAGTCTTTATCTTTAAAACTTTTAAATAAAACTCTTATTGCTATAAAAGGTAGCAATAAGAACATCATAAAGTTATATAAAAATAGGTTCATATGTCATTCATTCTAATGATTAATGTAATAATACAGCTTAATAGTATATGAATAGAATCTTATTATCACTTCTTGTAATTCTCTGGAAGCTTCTTTTGCTTTTTCCTAGACCTATGCATAAAGGATTGGTCTATTTTTTTGGAAATTTAATATATCTGATGCCAATTAAAAGAAACAAAATTAGTCAAAAGAATATTGAGTTATGTTTTCCAAAACTCTCCCGAGAAGAAAGAAAAAAATTGCACAAATTAAATGTTATAGCATCAGCAAAAATTATTTTTGATTCAGGCATTTCATGGTTTTGGTCTGATAAAAGAATTACTAAGCTAATTAGTTATGAAATTAGGGGGTTGGAGAATCTTTTAGAAGAACAAAAAAGTAACAACGGGATATTGTTATTTTTTAAACACTCCCTTCACCTTGAGCTTGATGCAAGACTGCTAGGCATGAATGCAGAAATATATGGCGTTGAAAGAGTTCATAACTCTGATTCATTTGATTCAATACAAAATAAGGGGCGATTAAAAAGTGTTAAAGATACTTGTGATAGAAATAATCCTTTAAAATTTATAAGATGGCTTAAGAATGGAAAAACTGTTCTTTATGCAACAGATCAAGATTATGGACTAAGCCAGTCTGATATTGTTAATTTTTTTAATCATCCTGCTGCAACAATCTCTGCTCCTCAAAAAATTATTAAAAGTACTAAATGCAAAACTTTCTTTGTTAATAGTTTTATGGAGAATGATAAATATATTCTTGAAGTTGAACAGATTTATTTAGATCAATCTAGTCAAATTAACTTTTCAAAAGATTTAAACCTATATATGGAAAATAAAATAAAACTAAATCCAGAAGAATATTTATGGCAGCATAGGAGATTTAAATCAACTCTTGGAAAAGAAAGTTTTTATGTCTAATTTTTTAAAAGAATTTGATACGATTAAAGGTTTCTTAGCTCATGAAGAGGGAGTTCTTTTATATGAAATGGCAAAACAATACTGCACAAAAAGTTTCGCTGTTGAAATTGGATCATATTGTGGCAAATCTGCTTGCTACATTGGCCAAGCATGCAAAGAAAATGGAACTTATCTCTTAACCATCGATCATCATAGGGGTTCAGAAGAGCAACAGTTTGGGGAAGAATATTTTGACCCTGAAGAGTATGATTACGAAAATAATAGAGTTGATACACTTCCAACATTAATTAAAAATATTGCAAAATATGAACTAAATTCGCATATAAAGGCAATTGTAGATAATTCAAAGTCAGCCTCAAAAAAAATTCAAAGTGAAATAGATTTTCTATTTATAGATGGAAGTCATACCTTTGAATCTGCTAGAAATGATTACGAATCATGGAAAAATAAAATACGAACAGGTGGAATTCTTTCAATTCACGATATTTATGATTCTGAATTAGAGGGTGGTCAGGCACCAAGAGAAATATATGAAAAAGCTATGAAAGAAGGTTTTAAATTGGTAAAAAGAGTTAATAGTTTAGTTGCTCTTAAAAAAATTACATAATTCTAAAAATACATTTTTTTTAACTGAATTGGTGTTTATTTTGCTTGATAGAGCATGCGCCGCAATAATAACTGCTGCATTTGTCCATGTTGATTTTTCTTCAGGCCAAAATATTTTTAAATCATACTGATAACCGGTTGGAAAAATTCCTTCTGAATCTTGAAATTGCTGAATATCATTAAATATATCTTCTGCTATTTGTATATTTTCATGCGCCAGTGCTGCTATTACACACTCACAACTTTCAGCCACAGTAACCCAAGGCTCTTCTTTAACACACTTTACGCCAAGTCCTTTGACATAAAAATCTTCTAATGATTTCAGGAACTCAGATTTGTTATTTTTAATACCCGCCAAATATGGATAGTAGAAATCCATTGAAAATCTTGATCTATCAACACCATCTCGATCAAATTTTCTATCCCATAAGTTTGTTTTTAAATCAGGAGCTAAAAATTCTTTTGCCATAATTGATAAATAGATAGACATTGTGGCTGTAATTAGTGAATTGTCAGAATATCCATCATCATTTTTTGCCCAATAATAAAAACCATCTTTGTCTTGAAAATTCTTAAGCCCTTTAAAAATTTTGTTTAATTTATTTAGCTGTATTTGGTTAAGAATTTTATGATAGTCCTGCTTTTTATCTATAAGTGCTGCTTGCATCAAGGGCAAGATGATATAAGGAGCATGATGACTTTCAAAATACTCTTTAGAAGGTTTTCCTTTTTGGAATTCTGCATAAATCAGACCCTCATCATTAATGTTATCAAAAAACCATTTAACACCTAGCCAAAATGCATCCCACTCTTCGTATATGCTTAAAGCAATTAAACACTCACAATGATCCCATGGATCGCATTTACCCTTTTCATCCCATGAAATATAACCATCTGATGATTGGTTTGTGATGATCCAATTTTTGGATTCTTCAAACTTATCTTTTGCATGAAGCCAATTCATTTCTTTTCAAAATAAAAGGCAATGCTTTTACCGAAGACTGGATTAAATAATCTATCAATGAAATCTATCCAGGCTGGTTTTTCTAAAATATGAATTTCAAGCAATTTTTTATACCAACTTACTAGTAGATTCGTATCTTGATTTTTCCAAAACATACATCTTAGCCACCAGTATGCCGAATGAATTGAATGGAATTTTTCAGAATCAAGATAAACAAAACCTCTTGAAGATATATCATTTAATAATGCTTTCTTTTTAAAAATTCTTAAATGCCCCCCTGGCTGATTTTGATATTCTTTAGATAAAGCCCAGCAAATTTTTTCTGGAAACTCAGCTGGAACACTTGCTAAAAATTTACCGCCCGGTTTAAGTACTCTGTTAATTTCTTCAATGGCTTCCTTGTAGTTATGAAGATGTTCTAAGACTTCAGAACATATAACCAAGTCAAAGGTATTATTATTAAAAGGTAATTTATATGCTGAGCCGCTTAAAAAGGTTGTCTTTTTATTTGATATGGACTTAAAGAATTCAAGGCCTTCTAATGACTTATCTAATGATTCTAAATGAGGATCTAGGCCAACACATTGCATATTAGGAAATGATTCCATTGTGCCAAATATATGCCTGCCCTCGCCACAGCCTAAATCGAGCATAACACCGTCCGGGTTATCTAATTTAATCTTTGAAAAATTAAAGGTTAGCATTATTAAAGTCTTGAATTGTCTTATAGATCATATCTTCATACTCTTGAGTTATTTTTAGCCAATTAAAGTTCTCAATTATATGGTGTCTTCCACTTTCTGCAATTTTTTTATATTTTTCGTAATTGTTTAGAATTTTTTTAATAGCTTCAGACAGCTCATTTTCGTTCATAGGAGGAATTAAGGTTGCAAAATCACCAACTAACTCTGGTATTGAGGAGGTATTAGTAGCAATAAGAGGAATTTCACAACTCATTGCTTCAATAACAGGGTAGCCAAAACCTTCATACAATGAACTGACTATGGCAACAGAGCTTGATGCATATTCTTTGGCAATTTCTTCTTTAGTCAGTGCTGTTTTAAATAAAACTCTATCTTCAATACCAAGCTCTTTAATTAACCTTGACGTATGTCCATTTTTTTTCAATTGTCCAATAACTAAAAGAGATATTTCAGGAAAATTTTTTGAAAGAGTAGCTAAAGATCTCAAAGAATAATCCAAACCTTTTAATGCAACATCAGCACTTGCGGTAGTAATTAACCTAAAAGGATCTCTTTTAATATTTTTGTAAGGAATAAATATATTGATATCTAATCCATTATTAATAACATTAATATTCTTTTGATTAACGCCAAAATCAACCACTATATCCTTTTTTGAGTTTTTGGATGGGGTAACAATATTGTTTATATTTTTTGCAACTTTCTTTTGCATCTTTAAAAATGAATACCATCTATGTCTTGAAAGTTTATACAAAAAACTACTAGCTGTTTCATATTCAAACTTATAGTCTTTTGATATAGGGTGATGGATGATTTCAATCAAAGGAAATCTTTTTTGAATTTCTAATATTCCATAACTTAATGATTGGTTGTCTATAATAATATCGTAATGAGAAGATAATTTTAAAAATTTATTAGCTCTATAGCCAAAAGTTCTCATTTCTGGAAAGCCACCAAAAAGAACAGAGATAAACTCATAAAAATCCACTAATTTTTTGTTTTTTATGTTGTAAAAAATTCTCAGTCTTTCTTTAAAAGAAAATGTCTGAAATAAGTCTAAACCCGGAAGTTTAATAAGATTGATTTCATCAACCAGATTTGGATATGGGGGACCAGAAATTACATCTATCCTGTGTCCCATAATTGATAATGCTCTTGATATGTCACGAATATAAATTCCCTGACCTCCTCCAAAAGGAGCGCTTCTATAACTTAGAATTGCTATTTTAAGCTTTTGCAAAATATTTATTCAGAAACTAGGCTTAACCAGTGGCTGTATTTAGCATTACGACCAGATACTATATCAGTATAAGAGGTTTGAAGTTTCTCAGTAACTGGCCCAATTGATCCAGAGCCAATTATAGTTTCATCAATCTTTGATATTGGGGTTATTTCTACAGCAGTTCCTGAAAAAAATACCTCATCACTAGCGACTAATTCATCATAAGTAATGTCTCTTTCATTTACATCAAAACCTAAATCTTGTGCTATCTGAATGACTGATTGCCTGGTAATTCCATTCAAACAATGATCTGTTTTTGGTGTGCTTATAGTCTTTTCATTAACTAAAAATATATTTTCACCACTACCTTCTGATATAAATCCATTTTTATCCAATAACAAGGCTTCATCAGCACCTTTTTCAATAGCCTCATGAAGAGCCATAGTTGAATTGATATAAGTTCCTATAATTTTATATCCCGAATGAAGTGGATTGCTGTATTGCTCAAAAGATGACTTTATAATTGCAACGCCATTTTTCTTTGCCTCGGGACTCATATAGGATGGCCATTCCCATGCAGCAACAGCAACATTAACAGATAAGTCTTTAGCTCTAAGGCCTAGGGATTCACTTCCTAAAAAAACTATAGGTCGAAGATACCCTTCCAATAAATTATTTTTTAAAAATATATCTTTCTGAACTTGATTAAGCTCTTCTATAGAATATGGAATTTTTATTCCAATCTTGCTGGCAGCATCAAATAACCTTTCAGTGTGATCGTTTAATCTAAATATTGCTGCTCCAGCTTTGGTTTCATATGCCCTAACTCCCTCGAAAACACCTGTTCCATAATGCACTGTATGCGAGAGAATATGAATAGAAGTATCTTCCCATCTTTCATAAGAACCATTCTTCCATATATATTTTAATTCAGTGTTTGCAAACATTTTTACAAGATATAATAACGAATCGCTATTATGACAAACTAATCAAAATAACAAAAGGATTGACTAATAATGCAAGAGACAATATTTAGAGAAAATGATATTAGAGGGACTTATCCCGAAGAAATAAACGAGTTGGTTATGAAGGATATAGCTTTTGGTATAGCAAAAAAATGTAAAGCAGAAGGAGTAGACTCAATTGCTGTTGGTAGAGATGGAAGGTTATCAGGCGAATCTCTGCTTACCAGCTTCTGTGAAGCTATATTAAATTGCGGCATAGATGTGAATTGCATCGGACTAGCTACCAGTCCAATGTTATATTTTGCTGCAAAGAAAGAAAAATCAAAAAGCGGAATAATGATTACTGGCAGTCATAATCCCAAAAATTACAATGGCGTAAAGATGGTTATAAATAACAGCTCTGTTTCTGGAAATGAGATTTTAACTCTTATTAAAGATGGGAAAGAATTAAATGCTGCAGTGCGTGGACAAATAACATACAGTGACATAAAAAAAACTTACATAAAGGAAGTTATTGAAAGTGTTGAAGAGAATTTAAGTAATTTAAAAGTTGTTCTAGATAGCGGAAATGGGGTTGCAGGACACATCGCTCCAGACTTGTTTAAACAGCTAGGATGTGAAGTGATTGAGCTTTATAGTGATGTTGATGGAAATTTTCCAAATCATCACCCTGACCCTGGCAAGCTAGAAAATCTCCAGGATATTATTTCAGAAGTTCAAAAACAAAAGGCAGATATTGGTTTTGCATTTGATGGGGATGGCGATAGAGTCGGACTCATTACCAATAAAGGTGAGATGATATTTCCAGATAAACAAATGATGTTATTTTCTGAAGATATTTTGAAAGAAAAAAAAGGTGCGATAGTCTTTGATGTTAAGTGCTCTAATCATCTAGAAAATATAATATCTATTAATGGCGGGAATCCTATTATGTCTCCAACAGGTCACTTTCATATAAAAAATGCAATTAAAAAGAATAACGCATTACTGGGTGGGGAGATGAGTGGTCATATATTTTTTAATGACAAATGGTATGGCTTTGATGATGGTCCTTATTCTGCAGTCAGAGCTGCTGAAATCTTGGCAAAATCAGATGATTCAATTTCAGATATATTTTCAAGATTTCCTAACTCTTTCTCAACTCCAGAGTTAAATATTAATGTAACGGATGAAAATAAATTTGAGATAGTTAAAAAGTTTATAAATGAATCAAGATTAAAAGGAAAGAAAATCACTATAGATGGATTAAGGGTTAATTTTGATGACGGATGGGGTCTATTAAGAGCATCTAATACAACACCCAAACTTGTATTGAGGTTTGAAGGAGATTCATTTGAAGCAATGAATCGAATTCAAGACGAATTTATTTCAGAACTATCTCGCATTTGTCCAGATATTGATATAAATTTAGATTAGCCAATGAAAAATGATAGAAAAAATATTATTTTACAATCTTTAGCAAGCCTTCTTGAGGAAAGAAATTTATCCAAAGTTACTACTGCACTTCTTGCTGAAAAATCAGAAATCACTGAAGCCGCTTTATATAGACACTTTCCAAGCAAAAGAGCTATCTATGCAGAACTTTTTTCTTTTTGTGATGATGCTATTTTTAACAAATGCTCTGAACTAAAGAAATCTGACTTAAAACCTAAGGAAAAAGTAAAAAATACTTTTTTATTTTTTATGATTTTTATTGAAAAAAATAAGGGTTTTGCCAGGCTAATATCCAGAGAAGCTCTTTCTTCAGATGAACAAAATGTATCTGACTCGGTTAATCAATTTTTTGAGAGATTGGAATTATCAATTAAACAGATGCTTGCAGAAGACTCTGATAATTTAATAGCTACACCCGGCATTTCTGCTCAACTGATAGCAACTTGTCTTGAGGGTAATGTAGGAAGATATATCAGGTCTAAATTTAAGGATTCGCCTAGCAATTACATTGAAAATGTATGGGATTTGCTTAGTATCAATATATTTAAAAACTAATTCTCTAAATTTTCATCAAGAATCAACTCAAAATAAGTATCAATATCTTCTGAGTTATCAATCTTGCCGGTTTTTTTATTTACTCTTGCAAAAGATAATCCTTCTGGTATGTTTTTCTCTTTTATTAATAAGTTATTTAATTCTTTACTCATATAATTTAGCCATATTGGTAGAGCTATGGTTGATCCAAACTCATTTTCACCTAGTGATGAAAAATCATCTGTACCAACCCATACCGTTGTTACTAAATCCTCATGAAATCCTGAAAACCAAGTGCTAACTGCATCATTGGTAGTTCCGGTCTTACCTGCTATATCTTTTCTATTTAAAAAAGAAGACTTTCTACCAGCAGTTCCGCTTTGCATAAATTCCTGCAATATATCTTTGACAAGAAAGGCAACTCTTTCATCTATAACCGGTTCCGTTTGAAGCTTAGGTTCTATCAAAAAATATGGCTTATTAATATTCATCTCCAGAGTATTTAGCCAAGGAAAGGCTTTAATTTCTGTATTTTCCTTAAGATTTATATAATCATTATGCGAATAAATAATATTTCCATCTCGGTCTTCAATTCTTGAAATATAATAAGGATCAACTAAATATCCGCCATTTGCAATAACACCAAACGCACGAGCCATCTCTGCAGGTGAAAAATTTCCAGAACCTAGTGCCAAAGAAAGATCAGATGGCAGTCTTGATTTCTCAAATCCAAAATTTTGAATAAAATCATGAGACTTGCTGATTCCAATTTCTCTGAGCAATTTAATAGAAACAATATTAATTGAGCGTATCAATGCATCTCTTATAGAGGTTGGGCCATAAAATTTTCCAGTATAGTTTTGTGGCCGCCAAACACTTTCAAGATTCTTATCATCAAAAGCAATTGGTGCATCATTTATTAACGATGATGCATTATATCCTTCTGCAAGAGCTGTGGCATAAATAAATGGTTTAAAGCTTGAGCCTGATTGAGGATAAGAAAGGCGAACTCTATCAAAGTTACTTTTATTAAAACTTGTGCCACCTACATATGCTTTAACTGCTCCAGAGCCTGGATTAATAGAAACAAGAGCTGATTCAGCCTCTGGTATTTGATCTAATAATAAAAAACCTCCCTCTTTTTTAAAATAAACAAAATCTCCAACGTTTAAAAAATCCTTAAAAGAATTTGGTTTAGGTCCTCTTTGATTAATTGAAATTCTTTTTCTTGCCCATTCGTATTCAGATGACCAAGAAATTGAGTCTATTTCTAATTCTTCATTTATGAAATAAAGATTATTGTCTTTAAAGTTAATTACTATGCCTTTTGAATGTGTTTTATAAAAAGGAAGGTCTTCAAATATCTCATTGATACTATTTAAGAGACTTGTTTCATCTTCAAAAGAATTGAAATCCATTACTTCGTCTAAAATAAAATCAATATTTAATTCAGATAAACTTTGAAGTTGCTCGTTTGAAAATAAATCTACAAAATTTTGTGCCTCTTTCCAGCCATGTCTTTTATCATATTCAGCAAGTTGTGTAATAACGTTTAAATTTGCATTTTCTTGAGATTTTGAATTGATTGTAGTGAATACAGACCAACCATTCTTGTATGCCATCAATCCGTATCTTGAAATAATATCTTGCCTAGCGAGTTCAGCTAAAAATCTTCCATCGACTTCATATAAATCGATATTTCTTGAAATTATCAGCGATGAATTTATAGCATTATCAAATTCATTTTCATTAATCATTCTAAGTTTAAGCATTCTGGACAAAATCCAATTTCTTCTTTGTTTTGTTCTTTCAGGAGCCTTGATAGCATTTATTCTTGATGGAGATTGTGCCATTGCTGCAATTGCAGCAGACTCTGACAAAGTAAGATCTAGACTGCTTTTATTAAAATAAGTGTTTGCAGCAGCTTCAATACCATAGGACCTATTGCCAAAAAAATTTCTATTTACGTATAGCTCAAAAATCTCTTCTTTACTTAGCTCTCCCTCCAGCTCCAATGCTAAAAATATTTCTTTAACCTTTCTTACAATTGTTTGATCTCTTGTAAGAAGATAGCCTCGAACTACTTGCATTGAAATAGTACCGCCGCCGCCATAACACCCCCTTGGACTCAAGCACCTAATAAATGATCTAATCAAACCGGTGTAACTAATGCCTTGATGATAAAAAAATCGATCATCTTCTGCCGCTAGAAATGCATTTTTAATATTTAGAGGTATATCTTCAAAACTAAGCGGTCTTCTTTTAATCTCTCCAAATTCACCAATTAATACTCCATCCTCTGTATATACTTTTAGCGGCATTTGTAACTGAGCTTCATCAACAAGTGAAATTTCTGGTAAAGACGGTCTAATTGTTAAAAATGAACCCAATATAATTAGTATTGCTAGCACACAACTTGAAATGCTTATCCAAAAAAGAAATTTAATTATTTTTAACATAAGTTTTTAAGAATATTGTTTCTCTAGATTACATCTTTTATTATCAAAAAAACTATTTTTTATAGTTCGGTGGTAAAATAATTATAATCAAAAGATAAATCATATATGAATATTTTTATAGTTGGTCCCATGGGATCAGGAAAATCAACAGTTGGAAAAATTATTTCTAGTGAACTATTTTTAAATTTCTTTGATACGGATGAAGAAATAGAATCTAGAACCGGCGCTTCAATTGATTGGATATTTGATCTTGAAGGCGAAGAAGGTTTTAGAAAAAGAGAGAGTCAAATACTCGAAGAAATGGTACAACAAAATTCTATCGTATTATCTACAGGCGGTGGGATAATTCTTTCAGAATTAAATAGAGAGCTTCTTTCTTCAAGAGGAACTGTTTTTTATTTAGCAACTCCTATAGAAGTTCAGCTTGATAGAACATCCAAAGATAAAGATAGGCCTCTTCTAAAAAATGGGGATCCAGGAAAAATTCTTAAAGAGCTCCATGTGGCTAGAGAGAGTCTTTATGAGGAGGTGTCTGATTATGTCGTGAATACCGAAGGAAAGTCTAGCCAACAAGTTTCTGCAGAGATAATAAAATTAGTAAAAAACTATGGCTAAAATTGTCACAGTTGGAAAAGGTCCTTCAAAATATGATGTAATCATTGCTAAAAATGCAGTGAATAAGAAAAATCTTTTAGCTCATCTAAAAAATAAAAATAAAGTTCTTATTATTACTGATTCAGGCATACCAGAGAAATATATTAAAGAACTAAAATTAGTTTTAAAGAGTAAAAAAAATATCTTTCTACACACAATAGACAAAGGTGAAAAATCCAAATCTTTTAATACTTATAAAAATATTTTAGAAAAGTTAGCTTATCTAAAATTTGATAGATCAGATTGTATGATTGCTCTTGGCGGCGGAGTGGTTGGCGATATGACAGGCTTTTGTGCAGCAACATATCTTAGAGGTATTGATTTCATCCAAATACCAACAACTCTATTAGCTCAAGTTGATTCTTCTGTGGGTGGAAAAACTGCAATTAATATCAAACAGGGTAAAAATCTTATTGGTTCATTTTATAACCCAACTCTTGTTCTTATAAGTACGAAGTTCTTAGAAACTCTTTCAGATGAAGAATATAAATCTGGTTTAGGCGAAGTTACAAAGTATGCATTTATTGGAAATAGTAAGTTGTATAAATTTATACAGATAAATGCTGAAAAAATTAAATCAAAAAAATTAAATGTACTTGAGGAGATAATTGAAGAATCTATTAAAACTAAATCCAAAATAGTTACAAATGATGAAAAAGAGAATGGGATAAGAGCGATTCTTAATTTTGGTCATACTTTTGGTCATGCTATAGAGGCTCATAATAAATATAAAGGGCTTTCTCATGGAGCAGCCGTAACCTTAGGCATGGTTATAGCTGCAAAAATATCTTTTTTTGAAGGCCACATTAAATCATATCAACTTGATGACATGATCAATCTTATTGAGTCATTAGGCTTAAAGATAGATTACTCAAAATATTCATTCAATGATCTTAAGGGCTACATTCTTAACGACAAAAAAGTATCACAGGGTAAGTTGAATTTAATCTTAGTTAATGAGAAAGGGAATGCTTTCAAAACCAATAAATATAATCCAAATAGTCTAAGAAAAGCTTTTAATTAAGCAGCATTTGCAGTAGTTGCCTTAAGCAAATCTTGAATATTAGATGCTGCGGGTATTACAAGCCAAAAATAAGGCTCATATTTATCAAAATCATCAACTAAGTCTTTAGCTTTCTGGCTATTTGTATGCTTGTAATGTTTGTTTATAATCTCTTTTAAATGCTTTCTATGAGATTGCATATCTTCAGTTGTAATCCTTTCAAGATTAACCAAGCCCCTATTACAGTTATCAAAAAAAGTTCTATCCTCGTCTAAAACATATGCAAAACCCCCTGTCATACCAGCTCCAAAGTTTGCTCCAACTGAGCCAAGGACTGTTACATGGCCACCTGTCATATACTCACAACAGTGATCACCTGCTCCTTCTATTACAGCATTTGCACCTGAATTTCTTACTGCAAATCTTTCACCAGCCCTTCCAGAGATAAAAAGCTCTCCACCAGTAGCTCCATATAAACAGGTATTACCTGCCAAAGAAGGATTTTGTTCAGAAGATGCATACTCATAACTATTTTTAACTACAATTCTTCCGCCATTCATTCCTTTTCCAACATAATCATTGGCATCACCATCTATATTTAGAATTAATCCATTAGCATTCCAACAACCAAAACTTTGGCCTGCAGAACCCTTTAAATTTATTGTTATTGGTTTTTTTAATCCTGCCTCGCCATGTTTATCTGCTATATATCCTGATATTAATGCTCCAAATGATCTATCGGTATTAGATATTCGAGTATTTATATGAATTGATTCATTGTTATCAATTGAAGATTTTATTTGTTTTAGAACTTTTCTTGCCAACAATCCTTTATCCCAAGGCTTATTCTTATTTGAGGTGCAATAAAATGACTCATTCAGCGCTTGGTCTTTGTAGAGAAGATCAGTTAAGTCAATTGATTTGTATTGTTGATCTAAATCTTTTATTTTTTCTAAATACTGAGTTTGTCCAATAATGTTCTCAAACTTACTAACTCCCATTTTACTTAAATGCTCTCTAACATCATCAGCAATAAATTTAAAATAATTCATTACACGCTCTTTCTCGCCTACAAAATGATGATTAATCAAATCATCTCTTTGTGTTGCTACTCCAGTGGCGCAATTATTTAAATGGCATATTCGCAAATATTTACAGCCCATAGCTATCATTGGACCAGTGCCGAAACCAAATGATTCTGCACCCAATATCGCAGCCTTAATAACATCTAGACCTGTTTTCATTCCACCATCAGCTTGCAGACGTACTTTATGCCTTAAACCGCTATCTCTGAGACTTTGATGTGCCTCAGCTAGTCCCAGCTCCCATGGTGACCCAGCATATCTTATTGAGGTTAACGGACTGGCACCTGTTCCACCATCATGGCCTGAGATTGTTATCAAATCAGCGTATGCTTTAGCAACACCAGATGCTATTGTTCCTACGCCAGGCTCTGATACAAGCTTTACTGACACTAAAGCCTTAGGATTTACCTCTTTTAAGTCATAAATTAATTGGGCTAAATCTTCAATAGAATAAATATCATGATGTGGTGGTGGTGATATAAGAGTCACTCCGGGTGTAGAATATCTAAGTTTTGCAATAAGCTTATTAACTTTACCACCAGGTAATTGACCACCCTCGCCAGGTTTTGCACCTTGAGCAATTTTAATTTGAAGTACTTCTGCATTAACTAGATAGTGTGGAGTTACACCAAATCTTCCGGAGGCTATTTGTTTAATTTTAGACATTTTGAGAGTTCCATACCTCTCTACAGCCTCTCCACCTTCACCAGAATTAGAGCGCCCGCCAAGTGAATTCATTGCCTCGGCCAATGTTTCATGAGCTTTAGGTGATAAAGCGCCTAAACTCATTCCAGCTGAATCAAATCTATTTAATATCTTTTTTTGCGATTCAACTTTGTTTATGTCAATTTTTTCTTTACCAGTATTAACTTCTAATAAATCTCGTAACATTGCTGGTGGTCTATTATCTACTAGTGAAGCATACTCTTGATAAATATTATTTGAACCTGAATTAACCGCCTCTTGAAGTTTTTTAACTATTTCGGGGTTATAAGTATGATACTCACCACCATGAATGTACTTAAGCAATCCTCCAACATTCATATCAGCAATATTTGAACGTGCGTACTCATTTAGAGATCTTAATTCTAAATCTAAATCTTTTAGCTTTTTACCTCTGACTCTGCTTTCTGTATTAGTAAAACATAAATCAACCACATCTTTATCAAGTCCAACTATTTCAAAAAGTTGAGAACCTCTATAGCTTGAAATAGTTGAGATACCCATCTTCGAAATAATTTTTAAAAGGCCTTTATTAACTCCTTTTCTGTAGCGTGAGCAATTTTCATGAGCATCACCCTTTAATTCGTTCCTATGAGTAAGATCGAGTATTGTTTGATATGCCAAAGTTGGATATACAGCCGTTGCACCAAAACCTATTAAGCATGCGATCTGATGTGTGTCTCTAGCAGAAGATGATGTAACTATTATGTTTGCATCAGATCTTAAACCAAGTTTTACAAGGCGCTGATGAACAGATCCAACTGCTAATAATGCATTAATTGGTAAGTTACCTTCTTGCGGTAAATCTTCAATTAAATGTATTATTGAAGCTCCTTTTTTAACTTTAGCAACAACTTCATCTTGAAGTTTTTTGATTGCGGTATCAAGGTTAGAGTTTTCACTAAAAGATAAATTAATTTCAATAGATTTAAAGTAAGGATTATTTAAAATTGAATTTAACTTTCTATAAGATAATACAGGTGAGGTTGTTACAAGTCTTTTAGCATGATCTGGTGTTTCTTCATATATATTAAGCTCAGGACCATAACAGGTCTCAAGGGTCATTACCGCTGCTTCTCTCAAAGAATCAATGGGAGGATTTGTTACTTGAGCAAATTGCTGCCTAAAAAAATCATATATTTGTCTATGCATTTTACTCATGACTGCTAGAGCCGTATCGTCACCCATAGACCCTGTACCTTCTTGAGAATCTATAGCTAGCGGCTTTATAACCGATGTTCTCTCTTCTTTAAATAAAAGAAAGAGTTTTGATGATTGTAAAAATTTAGATGGTTCAAATTTTTTAAGTCCTGGACCTTCATATGAATCTAGCCTTGATTCAATATATATTGCGTTTTCTTTTAACCATTTCCTGTAAGGAAATTTTTGCTTAAGGTTATTGTCGATAGAGGTCTCATCAAAAATAATACCTTTTGATGTATCTATTGCTAACATACCTCCAGGCTTTACTCTTCCTTTCTTAACAATATCCTTTTCATCAATTGGATTTACTCCAGTTTCAGAAGCAATAGTTATAATGTTATCTTTACTTAATTGAAATCTAGCAGGCCTCAAACCATTTCGGTCTAGGACGCATATAGCCCATTTTCCATCTGCCATAACAATTCCAGCAGGACCATCCCACGGTTCCATATGCATTGAATTGTATTCATGAAATCCTCTTACATCTGGATCAAGTGTTTGAATATTTTGCCAAGCAGGTGGAAGAACCATTCTGATAGCTCTAAAAATATCTACTCCTCCTTTAACAAGAAGTTCAATCATGTTATCAAGGGATGATGAGTCAGAGCCTGTTTCATTAACAAGCTGTTTGAACTTTTGAATTTTTGGAATAAATGGAGTTAAAAACTTAGATGATCTAGCTTTAACCCAATTTCTATTTCCTCTAATTGCATTTATTTCACCATTATGTGCAAGGAGTCTAAAAGGTTGGGCTAAATGCCATCTTGGACTTGTATTAGTAGAGAACCTCTGATGAAAGACACACGTGGATGCTTTAAAATTTTCTTGATTTAAATCAATATAAAACTCTTTGATTGCATTAGGTAGCATAAGACCTTTATAAACTATTGTCTTAGAAGACATGCTACATACGTATAGAACTTCATCATCCATATATATTTCTTCAATAAATTTTCTAGCCTGTATTAAACTTGTTTCAAAAATATCTTGACTAAAATCCTTATTCATAGGCTTTATAAATAATTGATATATTTGAGGCATGCATTCAGATGCTATCTTTCCTAAGATTTTTTCTTGAGTAGGAACAAGGCGATGTGTAATAAGTTGAAGATTTTCATTCTTAAGAATTTTCTTTATTTTTGGAAGGGTCTTAATAAGATCTTCTTTATAAAAAACTTGTGCTATTGCAAAATTTTCTTCAATCTCAATCCCTTGTTCTTTGCTAATAATATCTATGAAGTACTGATGATCAATATCAAATAATAACCCGCAACCATCACCTGTTTTGCCATCAGAGCCAACACCGCCCCTGTGTGTCATGCTAACAAGCGCGTTTATTGAGCTAGTAATAATTTTATGCGATTTAACTCCATTAATATTTGCAACTAGACCAAAACCACAGTTGTCTTTGAATTCGTTTTTTTTAAATAATCCAGGCATAAATAGAATGTTTTTTAGCAATTATAACACATTGATATTTCAATTATATTTAAAAAGTGTCATACTTCGTCATACGTTTCACACAATTTAATATGAATAAGAAAAATAAGCAATATCAGATTGAGAAAGGCGTTTTGTTGTTCACTCAACCTAGGTCACCCTATTTTTATGGGAAATTGAGAGTGAATGGAAAATATATTACAAAATCTTTCGCACCAATTGAAGATTATGAGGCGGCGCTCGATATGCTATTTAAATGGCGTGAAGATATTTTTGGTGCAGAAAAAAATAACTTTTCCATTGGTCTCAATACAAAAACTTTAAATTATAGGGATGAATACTTATCACATGAAAAACTTGAGAATGACTTTCAATTTCTTGAGGTTGGAAGATATGATCCTGAAAAAAAGACTGCCGAAGAGAGAAAAATTAGTTTTGTAGAAATTTATGGTGAATATAATCAAGTTCAAGCATCTAACCAGGCTCACAGATGTCTAGATTGCGGAAACCCCTACTGTGAATGGAAATGTCCAGTTCATAATTTTATACCAGACTGGTTAAAGCTTGTTAATGAAGGAAATATTATTGAGGCAGCTGAACTATGTCACTCAACAAATAGTTTGCCAGAAGTTTGTGGCAGGGTCTGTCCACAAGATAGGCTTTGTGAAGGTGCTTGTACACTAAATGATGGTTTTGGAGCTGTAACAATTGGCTCGACCGAAAAATATATAACAGAAAAAGCATTTGAAATGGGATGGAAGCCCGATATGTCACAAAGAAAATGGACAGATAAAAAAGTAGCTATTGTTGGCGCAGGTCCGGCTGGAATTGCATGTGCTGATGTCTTAACCAGGTCTGGGGTCCATAGTCATGTCTTTGATAAAAATGAAGAAATTGGAGGCTTACTAACTTTTGGGATACCAGAGTTTAAGTTAGAAAAATCAGTTGTAAAAAGAAGAAGAAAAATTTTAGAAGGCATGGGTGTGAAATTTAATCTTGGTAAAGAAATTGGTAAAGATATTCCTTTTAAAAAACTTTATTCTGATTATGATGCTGTATTCTTAGCTATGGGCACATATACCTCACTAGAAGGAGGTTTTGCTGGTGAAAAACTCCCTCAAGTATTTAAAGCAATTGATTATCTGATTTCAAATACAAAAAAATTACTTAAATTAAAGCAAGGTAAAAATGAGTATATAAACCTCAAAGGCAAGAATGTTATTGTCTTAGGTGGTGGCGATACAGCAATGGATTGTAATAGAACTGCAATTAGACAAGGCGCCAAATCTGTGAAATGTTTGTACAGAAGAGATGAGCAAAATATGCCTGGATCTAAGAGAGAGGTTCAAAATGCAAAAGAAGAAGGCGTAGAGTTTGAGTTTAATATTCAGCCTATAGATATTATTGGTGATAAAAAAGTTGAGGGAGTCAAGATTGTTAAAACTCAACTGGGAGAACCTGATCAAAACGGAAGAAGAGTCCCAATTCCTATACCTGGCTCTGAAATAATATATGAGGCGGATGCGGTAATTATTGCTTTTGGTTTTAGAGCTAGTCCATCTGATTGGTTTAAAGATTTTAATATTGAAACTCAAAAAAACGGATTGGTCTTAGCAGAAGAGCATCAAGAATATAAATTTCAAACATCAAATAATAAGATTTTTTCAGGTGGCGATATGGTTAGAGGATCCGATCTTGTAGTCACTGCGATATGGGAAGGACGTGAAGCAGCAAAAAGTATAATAAAATATGTTTCATGAATATAGAAAATTCAATATTTCTCAAAGCTCTTAATAAAGAAAAATTAAGCACTCCTCCAATTTGGTATATGAGGCAGGCTGGACGTTATATGCCAGAGTATAGAGCTGTGAGAAAAAACTTTAAAAATTTTTTAGACATGTGTAAAAATCCTGAGGTATGTTGTGAGCTAGCATTGCAACCAATTAATGCTTTTAATTTGGATGCTGCGATACTCTTCTCTGATATCTTAACAATACCTGATGCATTAGGTTTGGGAGTTAAATTCTTAGAAGGTGAAGGCCCTGTATTTGATAACCCAATTAAAATATCAAAAGATGTTATAAATCTTCCCGATTTTGAACCAGATAATCTCTCTTACGTATACAAAGCCGTATCAAACATAAAAAATGCTTTACCAAAAAATATTCCATTAATAGGTTTTTCTGGAAGTCCTTGGACTTTAGCAGCTTATTCTATTGAAGGAAGATCATCAAAAAATTTTGAATACACAAAAAGTTTCATAAGAAATAATGAAGAAGAAGCGCATATCTTTTTACAAAAATTAACAGATGCATGTTTTATTTATTTAAAAAAACAAGTTGAAGCTGGTGCTGATGTAATACAAATATTTGATTCATGGGCTAATCTTTTGAGCAAAAAAGATTACGAAACATACTCACTAAACTACATTAGATCCTTAATATCAAAACTTAAAGAGGATCAGGTGACTGCAAGTATTCCTATAATTTTATTTGCTAGAGAGCCAGAAATTAGCTGCAATCAAATGGTTGAAGTGCAAGCAGACTGCTTAAGCTTGTATTGGAAAACTAAAGATATTGATTTAGCTTTTCTGAATGGAAAAGTAGCACTTCAAGGCAATCTTAATCCGGAAATACTTCTTCAAGAAGACAGTGTGATTAAAAATGAAGCAGATAGAATATTAAAACAATTTAAAAATTATGATGGATATATATTTAATTTAGGGCATGGGATTACTCCCAATATTGATCCAGACAAAATTAAGCTCTTAACAGACCACATAAGATCTAGATAGTTACTTTATTTTTTTTCGGGCCAAAGTCTGATTAAGCCTTCCTGAGCACAAGATGCAACCAGTTCACCATTCTTAGCAAATATTGACCCCCTAGAGAAACCTCTTGCATTACGTGTTATTGGACTGTCAATTGAGTATAAAAACCAATCATTTAAATCAAGTTTTTTATGAAACCAGATTGCATGATCAAGGCTAGCATTTTGAAGATTCTTAGTTAAGAAATTTACCCCAACTGAGTTATTTGCAGCAGCTAATAAGCCCATATCAGATATATAAAGCAGGAATGCTTGTTGTATTGTTTGGTCAGATGGTAATTTTCCTTTAGGTCTTATCCATGTATTTTTAAAAGGAGGCATCCTTTTAGGCTCAAAATAATCTTGAATTTCAACAGGCCTCATTTCTATTTCTCTTTGTCTTAAAAACATGGGCATGTCTTTGCTATCAATATTAAGTTTTTTTAAAAGGACCTCTCTATTTTCTATCTCATCCTTAAGCTCATCTGGAGCTGGAACATCAGGAATAGTAATTTCATGCTCTAGAGCCCTTCTCGTCTTTCTGAAATGAAATAGAGCAACTAAATATAGCCTCCCCATCTTGAAGTGCTTTTACATTTCTTGTAGAAAAACTTTTTCCATTCCTTATCCTATCAACAGTAAAGATTATTGGTTTTTCCATATCACCAGGTCTTAAAAAATAAGAGTGAAAGGAGTGAGCATAGTGCTCTACATCGATAGTTTTGTATGCAGCTATCAAAGTTTGAGCCATAACCTGACCGCCAAAAACCCTACCCCAACCAACATTTTTTCCATTCCAGCTATAAATATCTCTATCTACTTTATTTAAAGTGAATAAATTTAAAGATTTTTCTAAAAGATTTCTTTTTTCATTCATTTTTATTTAAAGCTCCAAGTAAAGAATTGTTAAATAGCAGATTAAAAATACATTTGCTCATCTTACATGTTTTATAAAAAAACTAGAACTTTCATATTTCAAAAAGTATGATGGCCATCTGAGTTTATAATGATTAGGCTATGACAATTAATAAAAATATAGAATTACCAAATAAACCAAATCATAAAGTTGAAGTATCAAAAATATTTAATATTGATTCTAAAATGTCAGTTAAAGGGTTTGCAGAAAAAACTGAGTGGGTTCCTGATATAGACGTTGGTTATATTTTTGATAAAGAGACAACACTCTCAATTCTTGCTGGCTTTAATTATAATAGAAGAGTTATGGTTCAAGGCTTTCATGGAACAGGAAAGTCAACACACATAGAACAAATTGCTGCTAGATTAAATTGGCCCTGCGTAAGAATAAATCTAGATAGTCATATCAGCAGAATAGATCTTCTTGGTAAGGATGCAATTAAATTAAAAGATGGTAAACAAATTACAGAATTTCAAGAAGGCATGCTTCCATGGTCTATTCAGAACCCAGTGGCACTAGTCTTTGATGAGTATGATGCCGGGAGGCCTGATGTAATGTTTGTTATCCAGAGAATTTTAGAAGTTGAGGGCAAGCTTACGCTGCTTGATCAAAATAAAGTTATAACACCTCATCCATCATTCAGGCTATTTGCAACAACAAACACTGTAGGACTTGGAGATGTTACAGGTCTCTACCATGGAACTCAACAAATAAATCAAGGACAAATGGATAGATGGCATATCCTTTCAACATTAAATTATTTAGATGCAAATCAAGAATTAAAAGTTGTTCTATCAAAAGTTAGTGAATTTAATACAAATAAGAACCAAGAGATTTTAACGAACATGATTAAATTAGCGAATCTTACAAGAAGTGGATTTGAGAATGGCGATATTTCAATTCTTATGTCACCTAGAACGGTAATTTCATGGGCTCAGAACTATAAAATATTTAAAGACGTTGTCGATTCTTTTAAATTAACTTTTCTGAATAAATGCGATGATTTAGAGAAACCAATTATTGCTGAATATTTTCAAAGATGCTTTGATATTGAAATAACTAATTAATAAATTTTATGGGGTGGGTTAAAAATAGAGACAGGCTTCATGAAGCAGCTCTTTCATCTATAAAATCAATCACAAGGAAAAAAGAGCTCTCATCTAAAAATGGTATTGCTCAAAGACCGCCTTTATCAAATCAAGCTAGCATTTCCTCAACACCAAGATCAACCAAAGATTTGCCCTCATGGAGGGGTGAAACTGATTTTCAATCCTTTTGGTATTTATTTCATGAGGAAAAAAATGAACCTCCACTAACTTTAGATGCAAGAATTGTTTTTAATGAACTAGAGATGTCACGAACAGAAATATTAGGATCAAATCTTTATAAGGGCTCAAAGACAAATATTATTAATTATCTGGATAATAAAAGTTTAAATACAGAAGATAAGAAATCTTCAAATTATTTAGCTTTGTGTAGTAATTTATGGTTAAAAAATCTGGTAGGGTTCGAATTAAAACCATCATCAAAAGAACTAGTAGCTGAATTTAATAGAAAATATGCGGATATAGATCTAGATTTTGTAAAAGATAAATTGATTTCAAATATTGATAATCAAGATAATTTTTCAAAAGTATCTTTAGATTTTTTAAAAGCTATTAAACTTATAAAGTCTGTTAAAGAAAATGATGATTATCAAGATGAAGAGCTCATTGAGCCTCCTGGAAGCAATGATGATATCGAGGAAGAAATTGATACTTCAGAAGAAAGTGAAACCATGAATTCAGATATTTCACTTGAGGATATAAATATAGACTTTGAAGAGTTGGTTGAAGAAGCCGCTGCTGTAAGCGATGGCGCCTCTATCGATGAAGAGATCGATGCTCTATCCTATCCTGAAGATCATTATATAAGATTTAATAATAGTGATTATTCAGTCTTTACAACTGATTTCGATGAGATTATTGAGGCAAAAGATTTAACAACCCCTGATGAAGCTATCCGTCTAAGAGCACAATTAGATAATTTAATAAAACCACATCTAACTACAATTGGTAAATTAGCAAATAGACTCCAAAGACTCTTGCTTGCAAAACAAAACACTAATTGGAACTTTAATCTTGAAGAGGGAATTTTAGACACTGCAAGATTGCATCGGGTAATAGCAGAGCCAGGGCATCCTTTAAGTTACAAACAAGAGACGGAAACTAATTTTAAAGACACGGTTGTTACATTATTAATTGATAATTCAGGGTCTATGCGGGGAAGGTCTATTAGCTTAGCTGCGATATGTGGAGATATTATTGGGAGCACTCTAGAAAGATGTCAAATAAAAACGGAAGTGCTTGGCTTCACAACAAAACACTGGAAAGGAGGAGAATCAAAGCAAAAATGGATTTCTGAGGGGAGTTTTATGAACCCAGGGAGGCTTAATGATATAAGACATATTATTTTTAAAAGTGCTGATAACAGCTGGAGAAGAGCAAGAAAATATTTTGGTGCCATGTTGAAAGAAGGTCTTCTTAAGGAAAATATTGATGGTGAAGCTTTGACATGGTCGCATGACCGTTTGATTAAAAGAAATGAAGAGAGAAAAATTTTGATAGTTATATCAGATGGAGCTCCAGTTGATGACAGCACTTTATCTGCTAATAGAGAAAATTACCTGGAAAGCCATCTAAAAAAAATCATTGCTCAAATAGAAACTGAAAGCCCTGTAGAGTTGCAGGCAATAGGGATTGGTCATGATGTTAGCAAGTACTACAACAATGCAATCACTATCAATAGAGCAGAAGAGCTTGGTGAAGTTTTGCTTGAAGAGTTAACAAAACTTTTCAAGAACTAGCATCTATATTACAATACTTCTTTAATGTTTACAGTGTAAACATTATAACCGGAGAAAAAATGAAAATAACTAAACAGGCAGGCCCACCAAAAGATTTATTATATTTTGATGATGAGGTAAACCTAACACCACTTCAAATTGAAGATGTGGTTGAGATATTTAACACCCCCCTTACAGGTTCCTATAACTGGGACTACACAATAGCTGACAATAGAATCAAAAAATTATATGAGCTTGGTAAAGAATTAAATTGGAACGGCTCTATAGATTTACAATGGGACTATACACACCCATCTGATGAAAAAATTATTGAACCTGATGAAGAGCTTCCTCATGAAACTCTAGAAGCATATCAAAACTTAACTGAAGAAGAAAAGATTCTATTTGATCGACACTCTACTGCTGAATTAATGAGTCAATTCTTACATGGTGAACAAGGCGCTCTTCTTGTCGCTTCTCAGTTAGCATCATGTGCCCCTACTTATAATGCAAAACTTTATGCTGCATCACAAACTTTTGATGAGGCTAGGCATGTAGAAGTTTTTAATAGATATCTTCAGGAGAAAATTGGTATTCATTACCCAATTAACCCAGCATTAAAAACTTTATTAGATAAAATTTTAACTGATGAAAGATGGGATCTAAAGTTTATTGGTATGCAAATTATTATAGAGGGTCTTGCACTTGCTGCCTTCCAGATGCTTAAGTCGATTACTAAGGATCCATTATTAAAACAACTACTCCATTACGTTGTTAGAGATGAAGCTAGGCATGTTACTTTTGGCATAAACTATCTAGAAGATTTTATCAAAACACTTTCTCCTGAAGAAATTGAGGATAGAGCTGAATTTGCATATGAAGCATGTGTTATATCTAGAGAAAGGCTAATAAATACAAAGTCTGAACAAAGATTTTTAGGAATGTCTGAAGAAGAAGCAAGAGAATTTCAGTTAAACACAAAAACTTTTGATATGTTTAGAAATTTCTTATTTTCTAGGGTTATTCCAAATCTCTCAAGAATAGGTCTTTTAACTGACAGTGTTAGACCAAAATTTGAAGCTTTAGGATTGCTTGAATATGAGCATGCTCCCGATGATTTTGAGTGTGATTGGACTGAATTAAAAAAACCTTTAGAGACCTTTGACAAGATTCCAGAAGCAATCTAGATTTTTTGCTCTTCTCTTTATAAGCTTTTATAGTTTTTCTGAAACTATAATTATTTCTCCATCAGAAGATCCTTACACTGAAATTCAAGAAGCTTTAATTCTTGCAAATCCGGGAGATATTATAAGAATTACTGAGGGTTTTTATCAACTTGAAGATAGCTTATCGATTGATGTTGATGGATTAATCCTGGAGGGTGTCGGTATGGATAAAACCATCTTATCTTTTAAAAACCAACTCTCTGGAGCCCAGGGACTTTCAGTAACATCAAACGGAATTACTCTTCGTGACTTTGCTGTTGAAGATGCAAAGGGTGATGCTATTAAAGTAAAGGGAGTAGAGAATATTAGTTTCATTAGGGTAAGAACAGAATGGACAAATGGACCTGATGAATTAAATGGTGCTTATGGCTTGTATCCTGTTGAATCAAAAAATGTTCTTATAGATTCTTGTGTTGCCATTGGTGCATCTGATGCTGGTATATATGTTGGTCAATCTGAAAATATAATTGTTAGAAATTCCAGAGCTGAATTTAATGTGGCTGGAATCGAAATTGAAAATTCTTATTATGCTGATGTTTATAATAATCATGCTGAAAATAACACTGGAGGTATTTTAGTATTTGACTTGCCAGACATCCCTCAACAAGGCGGTCATCATGTGAGAGTTTTTGGAAATAAATCTATTAATAATAATACGGATAATTTTGCGCCTGAGGGCAATATTGTCGGTGAAGTTCCAAGAGGTTCGGGAATAATTATTCAGGCTAACTCTCATGTAGAGATTTTTGATAATGATATTGGTGGGAACGACACTATAAACATTGCTGTTGTTACTTACGGCTATGATACTGATGATAAAAACTATTATCCTCACCCAAGAAATATTCAGATACATAATAATCGCTTTACTAAATCAGGTCTAAATCCTGATCTTGAAACAGGAGAGTTAGCAAAAATATTATATGAATTATCAGAGGGTGATATGCCAGACATTTTTTGGGATGGAATTGTTCCTATAAAACAAATAATTCTTGGTCAGCCAGATGAGGAAAAAATGGTTTTAAGTCAAAATGGTAACGCAACTTTTTTAACAATTAACCCTATCAAATTTATGCTTCCTTTTTTTGATCCGGTCGAGAGAGATAGCATTGACTATATGGGAACAATAAAACCCCTACCACCTGTTGTGTTAAATGAAAATTTTTAAAAATATTTTTTTATTTTGTTTGATTTTCTCATTAAATATTGAATCATATGAAGAGGTCAGAAATGAAATTTTATTCTCTGAGAAGCCCCCGTTAAGACTTTCAGAATATGGCTTTTTTACAAACATGAACTCTCAATTACCCTCAAAAGGAGTTCTTCCATACACCCTTAAAAGCCAATTATTTTCAGATTACGCAGATAAGCTCAGATTTATTTATATTCCTGAAAATAAATTTGCTTTAAATGTTCCAGATAAAGTATTTGATTTTCCAGATGGAACAGCTTTAATTAAAACATTTGCATACCTTAATCAGCATACTGGCTCTAATTTACCCTCTCAGTTGTTGGAAACAAGACTTCTTATCAAAAAAAATGGTGAATGGTCTAATATAAGCTATATCTGGAATAAAGATCAAAATGAAGCATTTTTAAGTATTGCCGGCAAAACTATTACAACAAAATTTATCAACAGTAATGGAGAGTTGAAAGATGTTAGATATAGAGTTCCCAATATCAATCAGTGCAAAGAATGTCATCAAGTTAATAAAACAATAACCCCAATAGGACCCAAAGCTAGAAATCTAAATACAGCTTATGCCTATAATGATGGATCGATGAATCAGATAGAAAAATGGCACAAACTTGGTTGGATTGATAGTGAATATCCAATCAAATCAATGGTTGATTGGGCCGATCAAAGTGCTAATTTAGATGATAGAGCGAGATCTTATCTAGATATTAATTGTGGTCATTGCCACATAGAAGGTGGATCGGCAGATACCAGCGGTCTTTACTTAAACTTTAATGAAAGTAGAAAAATAAACCTTGGTGTTTATAAAAAACCAGTAGCAACCGGAAGAGCAAGTAATAACCTAAAATACTCAATAGTTCCTGGTAACCCAGAAGAATCTATTTTACTCTATAGAATGCAATCGCTTGATCCGGGAATTATGATGCCTGAGTCTGGAAGGGCTCTGGAGCATTCTGAAGCAATTCAACTAGTGAGCAAATGGATTAAAAACCTTTAAAATAGGTTTAAATTTGTTATAAAGACTATACATATTTAACATATATCTTTTTAGGAGAAAAATTTTATGTCTAAACACTCGGCCCTTAATACTTTTGGTAAGTCTGGCAATCCTTTAATAAGATCATCTGCCTTTAATGCAAGATCATCTGACTTATCAGATAGAATGACTTTGGATGGAGCGGTTAATAAAACAGCTATTATGTTAGCTGTTCTTGTTTCAACCGCATCAATGGCATGGAACTTTTCAACGAACCCTTTGGTTATGACATTTGGTTTAGTTAGCTTCATTGCCGGAGCAATATCAGGGATTATGACATTTGGTTTTTATTTCCCGTTTATTGGCTGGATTGTTAAACCAAAACCATATAATGCTCCTAAGACATGGTTGATATATTCTGCTGGTCAAGGTTTCTTAATTGGCTTTATTTCATTAAGTTTTGAGACTATGTTTCCTGGGATTGTGCTAGAAGCTGTATCTTTAACTTTCTTTGTGGCTGGATCATTATTGTTTGCATATAAATCAGGAATCATAAAACCAGATCAAAATTTTTTGCTAATGGTTTTTGCGGCAACGATGGGTATCTTTCTCTTTTACCTATTCATTATCATTTATTCTCTCTTCTCAGGCTCTACGCCAGAGATATTTTCTGGAAGTGGAAATTTTTCTATTGGAATTTCTTTATTTGTTGTTGCTATTGCTGCATTAAATTTAGTTCTAGACTTTGATATCATTGAACAGTCAGCCGAACAAGGTGCTCCAAAGTATATGGAATACTTTGGATCAATGGCTTTAATGGCTACATTAATTTGGCTTTATATTGAAATATTAAGATTACTAGCCAAAATGCGTTCTCGATAATGCTATCTGGTAATCCATTTATTCTTCTGATTGGTATATTATCTTTTTTAGTGTTCTTTCTCTTGTTGGGTACAAGAGCCTCAAAAAAGCAAAGAGAAAGAACTAATAAAATTAATTGGTCATGGTTATTTAATATAAATAAAAAAACAGGGAAACATCCTAAAATTATTGATGGCGAGTCTAAGGAGATTGAAGATGATAAAAATGAATAATGAGTTTAAATATAATTACTTACTTCTTGCTTGCTTGCTTTTATCTAACTCTTTATTAGTGTCAGAAAACACTTTATATGAAGCTCCGATTATTCAACCAGGAGCTCCTGGAGAAAACTCAAAAGTTCTTGATCCAAGCATTGCATCAAATATAGCTAGGGCTAGTTATGTAGATGCAGATGTAAATTTTTTAAAAGGAATGGTCATTCATCATCAACAAGCTTTGTTCATGTCTAGACTTGCCAAAAAGAGAACTAATAATAAAACAATTATTGATTTAGCTAATAGGATTGATGTTTCTCAAGAGGATGAAATTAATTTCATGGAAAGTTGGCTAAAATCTCGTGAAGAAATAATGCCTAAAATGCCCCATGATCATAATGCTCATATGGAAATGGCTGGCATGGCAACACCCCAGCAACTTAAAAGTCTTGAAAATTCAGAAAGCACAGATTTTGACAGGTTATTTCTTCAATTAATGATAGCTCATCATGATGGTGCTCTAGAAATGGTTGAAGAGTTAAAAAAATATCCGGGATCAGCAAATGATCCGCTTTTAAGTGAGTTTGTTTCTGATTTGGTTAATGATCAGGGAGTTGAAATTGAAAGAATGAATACAATTGCTGTGAACTTATCTGATGATCCAAGATCTGGTTTAACTCCAGGTCTTTTTACTGCAGATGAAGCAATCTTAAATCTTGAATTAATTGCTTCTTTAAGAAAACCGACAGGATTCTTTGATCCAGATAACCCAGGCTCTAAAGGGTGTGGAAGATCCAACAAAGGACCTTGATGAAGAAAAAGAGCTGACAACATTAGAAAAATCAAGAGCACTTAAGTCTCCTATTCTTAGTTTTGCTAATACGGATATGGCCTTTAGGGATGATCTGTTGGTTGCTGGTAATTACCATGGCTTTAATATGTATAAAATTAATGGGGACGGAGTACCAGATTTAGTTTCATCAATAGTTTGTCCTGGGGGGCAGGGCGATGTGTCAATTGTAGATAATTTATTAATTATGTCGGTTGAGCAAATTAGAAGCAGAATTGATTGCGGCTCAAATGGTGTTGGAAGTGATGCAAGCTCTGACAGGTTTAGAGGTATAAGAATTTTTGATATTTCTGATCTAACAAACCCAAAACAGGTCGGCGCTGTTCAAACTTGTAGAGGGTCTCATACTCATTCTGTTGTATCTGGTCCGACAAAAGATGGAAAAATAATAGTCTATAATTCAGGTACAGCGAGTGTAAGAGATGAAGAAGAGTTGGAAGAATGTATCGGCAATGTCGCAGGAGATCAAAGAACAGCATTATTTAGAATTGATGTAATTGAAATTCCAATATCTGATCCATCAAAATCTAAAATAGTAAGCAGCCCTGCTGTTTTTGCAGACCCAGAAACGGGTGCCCTTGGAGGTTTATGGATAGGCGGGGATCACGGAGATGATACCCAAGAAACAAATAGAACTGATCAATGTCATGATATTACAGTATTCCCATCTTTGAGTATTGCTGCTGGAGCATGTTCTGGAAACGGTATACTTTTTGATATAAGTGACCCATATAACCCTACAAGACTGGATGTGGTTACAGATACTGGTTTTGCATATTGGCATTCTGCTACATTTAATAATGAAGGCACTAAAGTAATTTTTACCGATGAATGGGGTGGAGGAGGAAGAGCCAGATGTAGAGCATGGGATCCTTTGGATTGGGGTGCTAATGCTATTTATGACATAGTAGATAATAAACTTGAGTTTAGAAGCCACTATAAAATACCTGCGCCTCAACTTGAAACAGAGAATTGTGTTGCGCATAATGGCTCTATAATACCTATACCTGAAAAAGATATTTTCGTTCAGGCATGGTATCAGGGTGGCATTTCTGTCATGGACTTCACAGACTCTTTAAATCCTATAGAAATAGCATATTTTGATAGAGGTCCAATAGATAAAGATATCTTAATTACTGGCGGTTATTGGTCCGCGTACTATTACGATGGGTATATTTATGGCACTGAAATTACAAGAGGTCTAGATGTATTCAAATTAACTCCTAGTAAATTTTTAACAGAACAAGAAATAAATCAAGCATCTAATGCATATCCTCTCTTAGGTCCTATGGTTTTCAATCCTCAACAACAAATTCCAATGATTTGGCCAGAATCAAGTTCTGGGAGATAGTCAAAAAAGGTTTATATTGTGAAATTAGCCTTTGATTTTGGTATTACAAATACAGATATAGTCTCGTATAAAAATGGGGAAATGAGTTTTTTTACATCCCCATCAGAAGAAATCAGTGAAGAATTTATTGAGAAATTACTTCTTACGTATAAAAATTAAAATCAGTGACGTAGAAGTTATTGCAGTTACTGGAGGTAAGTCTAGTGACTTAAAAGATGTTTTTAAAGGCATCCCTATAGTTAAAGTGAATGAAATTGAAGCCATAGGCTATGGCGCAAAACATTTATATAACATCTCTGATTCTAAATTCGTTGTTGTAAGCTGCGGAACTGGAACCGCCTGCGTATCATTCATTAATGATAAATTTAGTCATATGGGTGGGATATCAGTTGGAGGTGGAACTCTTCAAGGGCTTAGCAATCTGATTATTGGTAAAAAAAATGCTGAAGAAATTAATAATTTAGCCTTAGAAGGAAATAAAGATAATCTGGATTCATTAATTGGTGAAGTCGTAAACGAAATTGGATCATATACCCAGAAATTACAGCTTCTAATTTTGCAAAAGCAAGATATGGTGATGATTTTTCAGATCATGACATTAGCTCATCTCTATCAAACATGGTTGGAGAAGTTATTGGAACAATTTCGTATTTGAATGCTTTAATAATGGGTGTATCTAAAATTTATTTTATTGGCAGAACTTCTCTATTAGACATAGTCAAGAATGGAATAGATAAAAGATTAGAGCTTGTTAATATTTCAGGAGAATATAAAAAGAATAGAGAATTTGGAAATGCAATAGGTGCTATTGCATATTTGAATACCAGTCTCTAAAATGTAAATTATTAACAACTTTTTCCAATGATAGTTACAGATAAGTCATCGATTATTACTTTTGCCATACCAGTTTTCATGCTACTGATTCTTATCGAGTACTGTTATGGTATCTACAAGGGTAAAAGCAACTATAGACTTAATGATACATTTACAAGCCTATCCATAGGGATGATTAGTAGATATCCAACCATGTTAAATCTTGGTTTGCAAAGTCTAATTTTTGTGTACATAAGTAAATATTTTAATGTTGGTCTTATTATCAGTTAAGAACCCACTTACTTGGATTGTGGCCTTTCTTCTCTATGATCTTTCCTATTACTGGATGCATAGAATGCATCATGAAATAAAAATTTTATGGGCTACTCACAGTGTTCATCATCACGGTGAAGAGTTCAACTTGTCTACAGCATTAAGACAGACTAGCACTGGGTGGTTGTGGAAATGGATTTTTTATCTGCCCATGGTGTTTCTTGGAGTTCCTGGAGAAGTTTTTGTAACTGTAGCTGGAATTAATTTGGTCTATCAGTTTTGGGTTCATACAGAACATATAGGTCATCTTGGTTTCTTAGAAAAAATATTTATCACTCCAATGAATCATGGTATTCATCATGCTAAAAATAAAGAGTATATAGATGCTAATTATGGTGGAGTTTTTATAATATGGGATCGTATGTTTGGAACATATATTGCCAGAGATCCTGAGATTCAGCCTGTATATGGAACTGTAAGTGCCCTCAAGAGCTGGAATCCTATATGGGCAAACTTTCAAATTTTTATAACTATGTTTAAAGATTCGATGAAAACTAAAAAGTTAAGTGATAAGGTAAAGGTATGGTTTTCAAAAACCTACTGGAGGCCTGATGACTGCATAGAAGAAAAAGATCCTAAAGATTTTTATATTAAGTATGATCCTGTGGTAACAACAGATATAAAGGTTTTTAGCTTTTTACAACTTATGTTTACCGGTATAGTCTCTACTTCTGTCTTATTTTTCTTATCTCAATTTACTTACAACGAAATTTTTGTACTCGCAGTTGCTATAACAGTATTAAGCTCAATGACTGGCCTTCTTTTAGAGGGTAAAAAATATATGTATTTTGTAATATTAATGTTCTCGGTATTGGGTATTTTATCCATTGAATTTTTTGGAATACTAAATAATAATATTCTTTCAACAACTCTCTTAAGTAGTCAGCTATACGTTAATATTCTTATAGTATGCCTAATTTATATCTATCAAAGCTATCAAGGCTTCTTGACAGCAAGGACTAGATAAAAAAAATTTTTAAGGTCTTATTTTGGCAGGCACTCCAGCGACGGTAGTGTTATTTGGCACATCTTTTAGAACAAGACTACCAGCTGCTACGATTGCACCTTCTCCTATTGTAATATCACCCAGAACAGTACTGGCAGCAAATATTGATGCTCCTTTTTTGATATTTGGATGTCTTTTCCCTGATTCAAAACCCTTGCCACCTAAGTGTTACTCCTTGAAAAATTGACACCTCAGATTCAATTTCAGAAGTCTCACCAATTACCACACCTGTAGCATGATCAATCATCACCCCTCCAGCAATTTTTGCAGCAGGATGAATATCAACACCAAATACTTCAGATGCCCTATTTTGAAAGAATAGTGCCATGGTGTGGCGTTCATTATTCCATAAACAGTGTGCTGCTCTATAAGTAGCTAAGCCTAAAAAACCCTTATAAAAAAGTAATGGAGTAGAAAAGTATTTACAAGCAGGATCATGATCTTTAAAAAACTTTATATCTTCTTCAAGATTTATTTCTATATCTTTGCAATCTCTATAAACCTCTAAAATAAATTTTTTAATATCCATGGCAGACAAAGCATCGCTATGTAATTTTGAAGCTAAGAATTGATGCAACTGCTCCAATTAAGTCTTTTTGGGATAAAACAAGTGAATATAAGAAAGAGCCGAGACTTGGTTCTGCTTCAACTCTTAGCTTGATCTTCATCTTGAATTTTATTCCATAAATCTTTATCCATACTGCAAGGATTATAAGCTTATTAAGATAATATAAAAGCTCAGGCTGCATTGAAGCACCTTAAGGACTCTTTATTGAACGTCGAATCTATCAGCATTCATAACTTTGTTCCATGCTGAAATAAAGTCACTAACAAATTTATCGCCAGCATCACTTGATGCATAAACTTCTGCTAATGCTCTTAATTGAGAATTTGATCCAAAAACAAGATCTGCTCTCGTAGCAGTTCTAACTTTTTCACCTGAAACTCTATCAAATGCTTCATAAGAATTTCCGGTTCCATTAGGCTTCCATTCAACTGACATATCTAACAAAGTATCAAAGTAATCATTTGTCATTGTGTTTGTTATCAGTAAAAAGGCCATGACCAGTTGAACTAATTCCCAGAGATCTCATGCCACCAAGCAATACTGTCATTTCAGGAGCTGTTAAATTTAATAATTGGGCCTTATCTAGCATCATTTCTTCAGGAGTTACATTAATACCTGATTTGTGGAAATTTCTAAAACCATCTGAATGAGGCTCTAAGAACTGCAAAAGATTCTAGCATCTGTTTGTTCTTCAGAAGCATCACCCTCTTCCAGGAGTAAATGGAACTTTGACTCCTGTTGCCATCTCAATACCAACATTTCCAGCTAATACAATAACATCAGCAATTGAAGCGCCTGTTCATCTTGAAATATCTTCATATACACTAAAACTTTTTTAAGTTGTTCGGTTTATTAACTTCCCAATCCTTTTGAGGTGCCAATCTAATTCTTGATCCATTAGCACCACCTCTCATATCTGAGTGCTCTGTATGTTGAAGCGCTAGCCCAAGCTGTTTCTACCATTTCTTGAATAGTTAAGACCGCTATTTTTAATTTTCTGAAACAGAATCGACATCATAATCAGATTGACCTGCTGGCACGGGATCCATCCAGATTCTTTCTTCATTTGGAACTTCAGGGCCAACATATCTTGTTTTAGGACCCATATCTCTGTGAAGAAGTTTAAACCAGGCTTCAGCAAAAGCATCTGCAAATTCTTCTGGATTTTCATGAAAATGTTTTGAGATTTTTTGTATTCGGGTCTTCACGAAGAGCTATATCAGCAGTAGTCATCATAGTTGGAACTTTGATAGATGGATCTTCTGCATCTGGAGCTAAATCTTCGTCTTTAGGGTTAATTGCATGCCAAACTTTTGCTCCTGCTGGAGTATCAACAAGCTCCCATTCATACCCAAATAATAGATCAAAATATCCATTATCCCACTGAGTAGGATTGCAGTCCAGGCTCCCTCAAATCCACTAGTAATAGTATCTCTTCCTTTCCTGAAGCATATGAACTCATCCACCCTAATCCCATCTTCTTCTAAAGCAGCGCCTTCAGGCTCGACTCCAACATTGGTTCTGGTCCAGCGCCATGCCCTTTACCGAAAGTATGTCCACCTGCAACTAAAGCTACAGTCTCATAATCATTCATTGCCATTCTTCCAAAAGTTGTACGAATATCATGCGCACTAGCTAAAGGATCAGGATTTCCGTCTGGTCCCTGAGGATTTACATAAATTAAACCCATTTGAACTGCACCAAGTGGCATATCTCAAAGATTCTCTACATCATTATTTTCATAGCGTTCGTTTTCAAGCCATTCTTTTTCTAAACCCCAATGAATATCTTCTTCAGGAGCCCATATATCTGGACGCCCACCACTGAAACCAAAAGTTTTTCCGCCCATGGATTCAATTGCAACATTACCAGCTAGAATTAATAAATCAGCCCAACTAATTTGTTTTCCATATTTTTGTTTAATTGGCCATAACAATCTTCTAGCTTTATCAAGGTTTCCATTGTCTGGCCAACTATTTAAAGGAGCAAATCTTTGAGCTCCAGTTCCACCACCACCTCGACCATCTGTACTTCTATATGTACCAGCTGCATGCCAAGTCATTCTTATAAAGAAAGGTCCATAATGACCATAATCTGCAGGCCACCAATCTTGTGAATCTGTCATTAAATCATTTAAGTCTTTTTTTAGATGCATCATAGTCAATTTTTGAAAACTCTTCTTTATAATCAAAACTCATCTTCCATAGGGTTTGATTTTCTATCATGTTGATGAAGAATATTAAGATTTAAATTATTTGGCCACCAATCACGAACAGATGTGCTGCTTTCACTACTATTAGTAGTTGCAGCCCCGTGCATAACTGGACATTTACCTTGTGTTTCGTTACTCATTTTTCCTCCAAAGAATTGTGCTTAAATTTGAGTTACTAATACTTTAACTAATTTTTATATATTGATAAATATACTATTAATATACTTTATGTTCGAATAAAATGAATATAATGATTTCCATAAAACAATTAAATTATGCGCTTAGCAGTTGCCAAAAGATTGCACTTTAAAAAAGCAGCCGATGATTGTTTTGTATCTCCTTCAACTCTAAGTAATGCGATTGCAGAACTGGAAAATCAAATAGGTTTTCAAATTTTTGAGAGAACAAATAAAAAAGTCATAGTCACAAAGCTTGGCTTAGAGCTTCTTAAAAAAGTCTGAAACAATTCAATTTCATATCGAAGATATAAAAAATCTTGGTGAAAAACAAAAAGCTCCACTAAGCTCTCCGTTAACTATTGGAATTATTCCAACCATTGGCCCATATTTGCTTCCCTTGGTTCTTCCAAAATTAAAAAAATATCATCCAAACCTAAACTTAAAAATTTTAGAGGGTAAATCCAGTTCATTAATTCAAAAAGTTAATGATGGTGACTTGGATATGGCTATTCTTGCTCTTCCATATAACTTAGGAGGATTATTATCTTTTAAATTTTGGGAAGAAAACTTTTATTACATAAGCTACAAAAATAATAACTATAAGAAAGCATTAAAAGCAAAAGATATCAATTTTTCAGAATTAATGTTGCTTGATGATGGGCATTGTTTAAAAAATCATGTTCTTAGCTGCTTGTAAAATTAATGATAATCAACAGTTTTCAATGGAAGCATCCAGTCTAGTTACATTGATTCAATTAGTTGCCAATAATATGGGCTCAACACTTGTTCCTCATATGTCAATTAAGCATTTGATTAATACTAATTCAAAGATTAACAAAGCTATCTTAAATGAACCAGGCCCTCATAGAGAGCTAGCCATAATAGTGAGACCGACTTACAGCGATATAGAAAATGTAATGCTTTTGAAAGATATATTTAGAGATGAACTAAAAAAATATTCAAAAAGTATTTTTTAAAGAAATGGTGGAGCTACGCGGGATCGAACCGCGGACCCCCTGCTTGCAAAGCAGGTGCTCTCCCAGCTGAGCTATAGCCCCATTTTTTTGGAAAGAGTATTGTACTTGAAATTTTTTAAATTTGTATAGTTATTAAAATAAAGGGGTGGACAGAACTAGCCCTTGATATTGGTGGATCTAACATACCTCTAAGTAATATTTAAAACTTATATGCAAAACCAACTTTCATAGTTCTTGGCTTTTGTGATCTTGCTCCCTCAGATGGAGCTCTAGAAATAATATTAGCATCATCAAGAATATTTTCTATAATCACGTAGATGTCTATTGAATCATTTAACGATTTTTTTAAATTTGCATCTAAGAATTGTATGGGCATCTATTTTATTATAAATTCCGCATGTTGCTACTGAACATGATGAGCCAATATCTATAAGTCTTAGATTGCCACTTAAGCCTGAATCATTTATAAATCCAGCAACTAGAGATAATGATGTATCAGGTATATAGGGCAGATCATCTCCAACAGCAACTAAACCAAAATAGTCACTATTTGAGCTATTCTTAAATACAGCATCAGTAGATGTGTAGCTTAATGCTATTGGGTAAGAGACTCCCTTACCCTCAAAGATCCATGAGCCACTTATCTCTATACCAGTAACATCAGCTTTGCCTCCAGAAAATATGGCTGACTCAGCTGGATCACATGCAAGACCATTAACTTGAGTGCATTCGGCTGCTAGATTTGAATAATCACTAGCAAAATAGAAAACTTCAATATTAGAAGTATTCTTAGAATATCTAAAACCAATCTCAGTATTATCTGCTTCTTCAGGATCAGAGCCAAACATTGGAGTCATACCCTTATGAAAACCAGCAACTATAATAAGGTTATTGCTTATTTTATATTTAGCAGCAAGACTTGAGGTTGCGTGATCATTCTCAGCAAATGTATCACGAACAATTGTATTTCTTACAGCAGTAAGATTTGGCCCAGCACCTTCAGCCCACCTTCTATGTCGTTGATCATAATCTTCAGACCTATAACCTACCGTAACATCTAGCTTTCCAAAGTGCATAGTATCTTCTAGGTAATATGAGATTGCGCTTGATTCTCTCAGCCTATTATTACTTCCGCCAAGACCTTTATATCCATATAGTGCAGAAAGTGATCCATCTGCAGCTTGATCAGAATATTCGTAAGCTTGGATTCTGCTTTCTGAGTCTTCCATATCTCTATAGCCTATTGTTAAAGAATGATTATTAATATCGGCAGATACTGAAAATTGATAGCCTTCATTGGTATAATATCTATTGTTGTGCTTATATTCGATTTCAACAGCTAGTTCGCCATCTAAAATTGCCTGAGCATTTGCACTGCCATTATTAGCATCACTAATTAATTCATTTACATCATCTCTTTCGCCATGCTCTGAATCATTATTAAAGTTGCTCACTTTAAACCAGTCTCGATGATAATCGTTACTCCATGAAGTGAATACAATACCAAAATTATCAAAATCACCCACATATGTTAAAGACGTTTGCTCTCCATCATTCATCATCTTGTCATAGGCTGTAGCGCCATATCTCATTCTAGGATTTGCATTAAAACTTGCTTGGGATAGGCCGACATATGACTGATTAGATGTTTCATCTAAATCTAACATTTTAAATGTTAAAGAATGATTACCGGATTGATATCTAGCCTTAATCATAAGGTCAGATTTATTAAAACCTGTGTCTTCATCTATGTTTGCAATCCTATCAAACCCATCACTTGAGTGCTCATGAACTTCAACAAGTGCACCCAATTTACCATTGGTGCCTCCATAGTAAGTATGTGTTCTAGCCAAACCATTTTCTCCTAACTCTTGTATGAATTTTCCTGAATTGGTTTCGGGAATCGGAGTGCTAATTAAATTTATAGCGCCTCCAATGGTTTGAGGTCCTTGCGAAACTGCAGAAGGTCCTTTAAGAATTTCAACGGAATGAATTCTTCCAGTTGATGGAAAGTAATATGCTGCTGAAGATGTATATGGAGATGGTGCAACAAGAACTCCATCTTCCATGATTGTAATCTTGCCTGATCTTTCAATAGCAGTACCTCTAATAGATATATTAGGTCTTAGACCATAACCCTCTTCGGTTCTCATATACATTCCAGGAACAGCTGAAAGTATTTTTGCAATATCTGTGTCCATTGCCTTCTCTAAAGCTTCGTTATCAATAACAGCTCCTGATCCTGCAAGATCTTTCATATCTTTTTTTGTACCAATAATAGTTATTACCTCTACATCCATACTAGCTTCAACTTTTACATTAAAACTAATAATTATTGATGTTAGGACTAATGCACTAACAAGAATTAAGGGTGATTTATCTTGATTAACTTTTTTATAAACTCTGTTCATTTTTTTCGCAATAGTTCTTAAAAGCTACCAATTCTTCTATAGATTTTGATCATTCAAGACTAAATCACCAGAAAAAAGCATACTATTTTTAGAAGAATAATAGCCTGCAACATTCAAGAGATGTAAATGATAATGAGAATGATTCTCATTTGCAAGTAGAATTTATAAAAAAGTTATCTTTTTTTATAATGCTTTAAATATAAGGTTTTTAGCTATTTAAATTACTTGTTTCCGCGAATCATAAAGTAAGTACTAAGAACAAATAAAAATAATTGCTCACTGGTAAGAAGTTTTATGGGCGGCCAAACAAACCAATCAGGATGTCCAAAGTAAAAAATATTAATCATTAATATAAATAGAGTAAGGCCTGAAAGCCTGGTAATAAAATGCCCTGCTTGATTAGCAAATAATCCAATCAATCCTCCAAGAATAATGCCTATTCCACCAAATATTTCAATCAAAATAACCAATGAAACAATCAGCTCTGGAAATGGCATAAACATACTTTCAAACCATGTAACCATTCTGTGCTGTTCTTCCATCATGAATGGAGCTGGTAGTTTTTTATAACCATGTATAAAAAATGCGACTCCAAGAGCAATCCTAAAAAACCATGGTGCTAAGCTATAAAGAGGATTTGTTATTGAATCTAATCTGGTATTAATTTTTTTCATATTTTTTTTAATTTTCTAAAAGTATATCCTTGTCATTACAAAGAGCAAATCCATTAATTCCAATAAAACGATCTAACTCATCATGACCAATATCAATGTGCGCAAAAATCTGACCAGTTGCTGAGACCTTTTCCTCATTAACACACCCCATTCTAAATAACTTTGATCTAATATTTCCTAAAGAAGCTTCAAGCGAAATCCATCCTTTGTACATTCCGTTGAATAGTTCTATATTAATTAAATCTCTTAAATCATCTATGCCTATGTTCTTTTCTGCAGATATCCATGCCTCTTTTTTTTCTATATCAAAATTAGGCTTTGGATTTAAAGCCTCTTTTAAATCACACTTATTATTTACTCTTATTTGAGGAATAGATTGTAAATTTAGATCTTCAAGGATCTTATTAACTTCAATCTCCTTTTGTCTGCAGTCAGAATCTGATATGTCTACAATATGAAGTAAAAGATCTGCTGATCTCAACTCATCAAGAGTTGCTTTAAAAGATTCTATTAATTGAGTTGGAAGTTGTGAGATAAAGCCAACGGTATCTGAAAATAATATTGGCCCTAGTTCTGGATCAATATTTTTTCTTGTAACAGAGTCTAAAGTTGCAAAAAGCTTGTCTTCAGCTTGTTGTTTACTATTAGTTAAAGAATTAAATAATGTAGTTTTGCCTGCATTAGTATATCCAACTAAGGCAACTAATTTATTTCTACTCTTCTTCCTTGAATAACTATTAAGTTGTTTTTGTTTATGCGCTTTATCAAGACGAGCTTTTAATCGCTTAATTCGATGGCCTATTAGACGTCTATCAGTTTCTAGCTGGGTTTCACCAGGACCTCTTAGACCAATACCTCCTTTTTGTCTCTCTAAGTGGGTCCATCCTCTTATCAATCTTGTTGAGAGATGATTTAACTGAGCAAGCTCAACTTGCAGTTTACCAATATGAGTTGTTGCCCGTGATGCAAAAATATCTAATATTAATTCAGTCTTATCTATAACTCTTACTTTAAGTTTTAGTTCAAGATTTCTTGCTTGTGAAGCTGATAGTTGATGATTAACAATTACAAGTTCTGCGCAAGAAGAGTCAACTAATAATTTAATTTCTTCTAATTTACCTTTATTAATAAAATGACTTATGGACGGTTTAGTTTGCTTGCTAATACTTTTTTCAACTATTTCAGCGCCAGCAGAATTTACTAACTCATTGAATTCTTTAAACATATTCTCTAGCTCATCTCCAGTTTTTAGAGAATCTATTTCTAAGAAGATAATTAGTGTTTTAGGTATTTGGATTTGATCAACAATCATATGTATAAGATTATTGTAGAGATTTTATAAAAATTTGTTACTATTAAATTAATATCATTAAAAATTCTTTTTGGAGATTATTTATAGATAAAGGTGAAAGAGCAAGAAAATCAGCAAATGCTAGCTCAAAGAGAAAAGCTGTAAGAGAAATTAAGAAAAAAAGACTTAATAAAATTTACAGAGAATTACGAAAAGCTCGAAAAAAATAAAGTAAAGCTTTGAACATAGTATTCGAATTATACTTTTAAAAGTAATGGGGATTTATATAACTTAAATATGATAGATAAAATATTAGAATCAATTGGTGAAAAAATAGATAAATACATTCCACTTATTATTGCACTACTTACTTTATTTATAGCGACTTTAGTCTAGTTAAAATTTCTTTTTTTGACTTTCACATCTCCCAGAAGCTGTTATTTCAACTTTAGGATTTTTATTCTTGGTGCCATCTTTTTTGTTAAGCCAAATATCTCCTGAGATTTGCCCTTTCCCTGTATACCAGTTAAAAGTATTTGAAATTCTATAGGCACCAATTTTATAATCTGTAAAAATTGGATGTGTTTCGTCTGTTTCCATTGAATGAATAACTGTAATGCCAGTATCAGATTTAGAAGCCGACCATTCAGCTTCAGGGTTTAACCATGCAGGCGATGGTTCAAAAGTATGTGTTAAAGATTTAAACGTCTCTTTATCTGAATCTACCTCCCAGTACTGAACAATATAAATTTTATCTTTTTGCCAATCTTCCTCAGCAAAATTAGTTTTTGCTCTTTGGAGTAAAAATAATGACTGTTGGGTCTGTCTTGCTAGGTTTTTAAAAAGCTCAATGCCTTCTGATAGATAAGTTTTTTTAATATCTTTATAGGTTACAGAATAATTCCCTTCCAATTCGCACAAAATTTTACTGGTTTCACCAATTACAGGAAAGGTTAAAAAAAATATAACAAGAAATCTCATAAAAAATATTCTAATTTATAAGATGCTTAAATACTATGACTCTTCAAAAAATGAAGAGTCATTAATATTAAATTTAGGCTTTGTCTCCGTATTCTTGCATATGCTTAGCCGTTCTTTCATTTGTTCCATACATAAAATGATTAGCCATTTTTTCTCTATATTTGCTAGCTGGAACACTTAAGCCGGCAGCTTCTGCAACTTCTCTGATATGCATGGGGGTTGCTCCACAGCAAACACCTAAATAATTAATACCTAAAGCAGCAGCCTCTTTGCCGAACTCTCTTATTTCATATCTATTGCAATAAAGCGGGTCTAATGCGGTAGGAAAAGTTCTTCCATGAGGGGCTGGGCAAGTGCATCCATGCTCATCAGGTAAATTAAAAAAAGTTGGGTGATCATCCGTTGTTCTGAATGGGAGTGGTAGTGCTGCCATATGACACTTTAAAATTTTTCTAGCCTCTCTAAGATAAGGCATCATGGTGTCTGGGCCCCTGAAACAGTTCATGCCAACAACATCTGCGCCTCTTTGTTCGAGCTCCTTCATAGTATCTACAATAGAAACTCCATCTCGCATAACATTTTCAGCCATGGGCGCAATTGTTATAACAGAAGGAAGCCCTGCTTTTTGAATTATATCTAAAGCCATATAAGCCTCTTCTGCATAATAAAATGTTTCTCCTACCAACATGTCAGCTCCCTCATCGACAGCCCATTCAACCATTTCACTAAACATTCCATGAACTTCTTTTTGTGCGTCTTTATCATCTGTATCCCAAATATTTGAATTTGAAATATTTCCTGCCAATAAATTTGGTTCTCCTCCATCAACAGGATTGTCAGCAACTTTTTTTGCAATCTTGAGAGCAGCTCTATTTAGTGGCTCTAATAATTCTTCTTTACCAATAACTCGCATCTTTTCTCTGTGTCCGTTATATGTAAAAGCTTCTACCACATCCGAACCAGCATGCTGAAAATCTTTATGCAGATTTTCAAGAGCTTCTGGGTGTTCAAGTGCAACCATTGGAACAAATTCTCCAGCTGCTAAATAGCCTCTTTTTTCTACTTCAAATAAAAAACCTTCAGCACAAATTACTGGGCCTTCATTCAGTCTTTCTATTAATGCTCTTTTCATGATCCTCTCCTTAATACTTGAATATCTTATTAATTAATTTAATCGTAGTTAAACCCTGGGAGCTGTTTCCGTTTTAGCTTCTTTTTTTGCATCGCGGCAATAGGATCAAATCACGATATGTATATTTTTAACCAGTAATTACATGTTTGTAAAGAGTTTTTTCTTTATTTGTTTGGGTATTTGCTAGCCCAATATTTATCTAAAACAAAATACCAAACACTGTTTAAAAGTGGCTCAACGATAGCATCTGTTATAGCTGCAGAGAAATCTGCGCCAGTAAAATACATTACGCATGAGGCGGCAATTATAAAGTGACCAATTGTATAAATGATAGTTCTAATAATGGTGCCTCTATTAGCCTCATAAACTCTTTGTATTGGAGCATTGAAAAGCATCACTGATTTTTTTATTCTCTCTATCATGAAGACAATACTAACAGCATTTTAATGAAAAGGTGTATTGAGGATTTATTATTAAACATTTAATATTCCAGCATGCCAAACATAAATCAATTGATAGAAGATTTAACTCTTGAAGAAAAAGTACTTTTATTAAGTGGATTTGATGCTTGGCAAACTAGCAAAATTGATAGGCTAGGAGTACCAAATATAAAAATGTCTGATGGTCCTAATGGCGTTAGAGGAGATGGCACTTCAGGAAAATCATCCGCCTGTTTTCCATGCGCTATATCAATAGGATCTACATGGAATTTGAATCTTATTAATTTATTAGGAGAAGAGTTAGCTGCTGAAGCAGAGATTAAAGGAGTGGATGTTCTATTGGGTCCCACAATAAATATTCACAGGCATCCTCTTGGAGGAAGACATTTTGAATGTTTTTCTGAGGATCCATTCTTAACTGGAAAAATTGCAATTGAGTATGTAAAGGGAGTCCAATCAAAGAATATTGCGGCATGCCTTAAACATTTTGTTGGGAATGATACCGAGTTTGAAAGATACACTGTAAGTTCAAATATCGATGAGAAAACTTTAAGAGAGGTTTATCTTTTGCCATTTGAGATGGCTATCAAGGAAGCTAATGCAAAGGTTGTTATGAGTGCCTATAACAAACTTAATAATATTTACTGCAGCTCTCATGAGAATCTTCTAATTGATGTTTTAAAAGACGAATGGGGTTTTGATGGATATGTGGTTAGTGATTGGGGTGCTGCAAGAGAAACTATTGAAAATGCTAATGGAGGACTTGATCTGGAAATGCCGGGTCCAGCTAAATCTTGGGGAGCAAATTTAATAAGTGCTGTAAATAACAAAAATGTATCAGTGACAATCATTAATGACAAAGTTAAAAGAATTTTGAATGTCATAGATTTCTGTAAAAGGTTCGAAAATCCAATTCGTAAACAAGAAAGTGAGAATGACTCAAAATTACAAAGAAAAATTCTTAAAGATGCTGCTCAAGAAGGTATGGTGCTCTTAAAAAATGATGGCATATTACCAATGAGGAGAGATATAAAATCAATTGGTGTAATTGGTCCTAATGCTGAAAAAGCACAAATTATTGGGGGAGGTAGTGCTACTCTTGTTCCTTATTACGAATCTCATCCTGTAAGCTCGTTTCAAAATAATTTCAGTGAGAAAACTATTATTAAAACTGCAAAAGGTTGTCATACATATCGCTATCTTCCTGAAATAAATAAAACACTTACAGAAGAAAATGGATTTTTAGTCGAATACTATGATATTTCAGAAGGGGGTAATAATTTCATTTCTAGCAAAGTCCTAACAGGGAGCAAATTTTGGATATTTGAAGGTTTTGCTAAAGATATAATTGGAGAACAAGAGAGCCCTGATATTCTAGTTAAATTTTCATGTACTTATACTCCTGATATATCTGGAGAGCATGACTTTGAAATCTTTGCAATTGGAAAAAGCAAGTTACTAATCGATAACAAACAGATTATTGATAATTGGAGCAATCCCCTGCCCGGTGATGCTTTTTTTGCTCATGGCACATCATCCAAACGAGGTACTTCATACTTAGAAAAAGGCAATTCATATCAGATAGAAATACATTATAGATTTGAAGGCAATTTTCCAGCTATTTATATTGGATGTCAGCCACCCGATAAAATTAATTTGCTTGAAGAAGCACTAAATATTGCTAGAGAGGTCGATGAAGTTATTCTCTTAGTAGGAACTAATTCGGATTGGGAAACAGAGGGCAATGATAGAAATGAATTTAATTTACCAGGAGATCAAAATAGACTTATTGAACAAGTTTTAGATATTAATCCTAATGCGGTTGTTGTTCTAAATACTGGTTCTCCAGTAAATATGCCATGGGTAAACAAAGCTAAGTCAATTATTCAATCCTGGTATGCGGGACAGGAATATGGCAATGCTCTTTTTGGAATCTTAACAGGCCTGGTTAACCCCTCTGGCAAATTACCAACAACTTTTCCAAAATATATTGAAGATACTCCTGCGTATGCATCCTATCCAGGAGAAAATTTACAAATGAATTATGATGAAAAGCTTTTTGTTGGCTATAAGTGGTATGACAAAAAGAAAATAGAGCCCTTGTTCCATTTTGGTCATGGCTTGTCTTATACTGATTTTAAATATTCAAATCTTCATATCAGTAAAAGCTCTGAAAATAATTTCACAATTTCGTTAGATATTACAAATACTGGGAATCATTCGGGATATGAAATATCTCAATGTTATATCTCTTTTGCAGATCGTGGTAATGAGGAGCCAATAAAAAAATTACAAGGTTTTGATAAAACTTTTATAAATTCAGGTGAAACAAAAAAAATAGAAATATGTTTGGATTCAAGAAATTTTTCAACATGGGATATTGAAACGCGTCAATGGCAGGTCAAAAAAGGTAAATTTGAAATTCTGATTGGGTCGTCTTCAAATGATATTAGGCTTAAAGATCATATCAATTTATAGATAGTCTATTTAGGTCTTCTTCTGAAAGATTTATTTGTGATCCAAAGATGGAGCTATTTAATTCATTTACTGTTCTTGGGCCTATTAATGGAAATATTAATGGTGAGCTATGCACCACATAAGCAATAGCTATCTCTATAGGCTCTACATTTTTCTTTTCTGCAATTTCAAAACAAATATCTCTTCTTTTAAGATTCTTTCTGCTATGCCAGACTCTTTTTTCTTCCTCTAATGAGGGATTGGAGAAATGTTCTTTGGTTACGATTTCTTTTTTTCTAATGAAAAAACCTCTTGCTGTACTTGACCAAGGAAATAATTTAATTTCATTCTTGTTGATGTAGTCTAAAAACTCATTACTAACTGCAACGCATCCAGGCCAAACTGGTTCAATCATCTGCGCAAGGCTAAAATTATTGCTTAAAACAGAAAAAGGTTCTTTATTATTCTTTAATGCATAATCCCTGGCACTTGAGAAACGATCTAATTCCCAATTAGATGCACCGATGGTATTTATCAAGCCCTCGGTTTTAATCTCATTGAGTGCATCAATAAATTCTGACACTGGAATGTCAGCATTATCCCTATGAAGACAATATATATCTATGTTTGAAAGATTTAGTCGATCTAATGATTCTTCTATTTGGGGCTTTATAAATTCAGGTTTACAGTCTGGAGTGTGGGCACCCTTTCCAATAATAACAACATCACTCTGAAGATTTCTTGAATTAATCCAATCACCTAAATACTTATCGCCCAACCCATTATTATAAATATAGGCAGTATCGAAAATTCTTCCACCAGCTCCGTAAAAATAATCAAACATAGCATAAGCATGAATATCTGAAGTTTGGTTGTCGCAGCCAAGAGCAAGTTTTGAAAATTTTTTATCAATACCATCTACTGAAATGCTTTTTAAGCTCCTTTTCTGTATTGATGAAAAATTTGATTTAACCATAGGCGAGATATCTTTTGACTCGTATGGACAAACTACTCCTATCTCCTGTCTCCATTTGTCTAGCCATAACATAATGCTTTGTGAGTCATTGTGGGAGATTAGCTCTGATTCAAGGTTACCATCTAATATACATTTTGATGCATGGTCAATTTCTCTTGTAAAAAGCCCCACATCATCTTTAAATGCAACTTCTTCAATAAGATTATTTTTGTTATAAACTTTTATAGAAGATAGGCCTTCTTGAAATTGACCACAATGCCATGGCTGGCTAACCTCTAATTTAAAGTCACCACTGATAATCTCTAAGTTATTTTCATACTCTTCATTTATGGCGCATGAAATATTGGCCTGAATATTATCAGTAAAAATAATATGCGCTGAAGAATTTAAATCAACACCTGTTATATCTAACTCTCCTGATGCTTTAATACTTCTAGGATCAGCATATGGTTTGTCTAGGATATGACCTACCAATAGCTTAGTCATAGATAACGGATAACAGCCTACATCTAAAATGGCTCCTCCCCCCATCATAGGATTTCTTAATCTATGGTCCTCTGGTATTTCAGCCTTAAAACCAAATGAGCAATTAATAGATATTTTTTCTTCTGATCTTCTAAGTATCTCGATGCTATTAAGAATATTTTTCGTTTGAGGGTGGGTTCTGTACATATATGCTTCCATCAAAAAAACTTCAGCATCTTTAGCAAGACCAAATAAAACCATACTTTCAATATGATTCATTGTTATAGGCTTTTCACAAAGAATATGCTTCTTATTTTTTATAGCTTGAAAAATATATTCGTAATGAGAGTTATGAGGAGTAGCAATATAAACAGCGTTGATTTCACTTGATAACAATAATGATTCAATATCAAGGTGTGTGTCTATACTAAATTTCTTTGAGAATTCATCCGTGGTATCTTTATTTCTTCCAAAGACTGAAACTAATTCAGAGTGATCACAGTATTTAATTGAATGAGCAAACGCATTTGCTATAGAGCCAGTTCCAATAATTCCCCATTTAATTTTAGGCATTTTTAGTCTTTCTACTTTCTATATCATCTATTAATTTTTGATGGAAGTTTCTGTCAATTGGATAAAAATATACAAGAGCTAAACTAATCAACACACCTATAAGAGGAATTAATGACATCAAGGCTTTTAAAGAAGCTAAGGTTTCAGATGTTTGATCCTGATTTGGTTCAAAGCCTATATTGGTTAATATTATTCCTAATATAACTGCAGCAAATGCTATAGCGCCTTTTTGAGCAAACGTCATAAAGCCATAAAGAGACGATTCTGTTCTAATGCCCGTCTTCCATTCTCCATATTCAATGGTATCCGGCAACATTGACCAAAACAGAACCCCAGTTGCACCATTTCCAAAACCAATAAAGCTTAAAATATATAGCAATTCCCTAAGTTCAGAAATTGGATAGAAATAAAAGATAGAGAATCCAATAAATAAAAATGTCATAGATAACATCCAAGTATTTTTCTTTCCTAATTCAATTGCTAGATATGCCCATAAGGGTATTGCTAATAATGTGCTTCCACTCATAACCCCCAGAATTAATCCTTGGTATTCATGGAATCCCAAAGCATATTTAGAAAAATAAATTAGATTATTATTAAACATTAAGTATGTGGATATCAAAATTAAAATTGCGGAAAAAACTATCCAGAATGGATAGTTGTTTGATACTGATTTTAAAACTTTGGAAAAACTTGGTAATTCTTCTTTAGTAAATTCAAATGGTCTTTCTTGAACAAAATATACTGTAATTCCAAGTATTATAATTGCTGTAAGACCAGCTATCAGGCCGAGGTAAATAAAACCCAAGGACTCTTCCCCACCTCCAAATAATAAAACAATTGGAAATGCTAATGCTGAAATTGAAAACGTTCCAAAAGATGCTGCAAGCATCCTTGCGGTAGTTAGCTTTGTTCTCTCATCACTGTCATCTGTTATTCTTGCAGTTAATGAAGAGTAAGGAACACTTACGATAGTAAAACAAGTTCTATGAAATAAATTTACTACCAGTAAAAATATAAATAAAATTGTTCCTTCAAATGGTGGCATCCATAAAAGTAAAACAAAAGATAATGCTAATGGTATTGATCCGTAATAGATATATGGCCTATAACTTCCCATCTTACTTCTAGTTCTTTCAGCCATATAACCCATAAAAGGATCTGTTACTGCATCCCAGGCTATACCTAGGGCATAAATCCAACCAGCCATTAATGGTGAAATTCCGACCACATCGGTATAAAAATAAAGCAGGTATAAACTAACCCCACTCCAATAAAGACAGATAGCATAATCACCAATGCCATATGCTACTCTAACTTTATTAGCTCTAAAAAGATTAATAATGTTTTCCATGAGAAAAATGAGTTTTAATTATTTAAGTTTCTAATGTATATGAAAAAGCAGTGTATTGCATGCATGAAATGTGTAAGACTAAGCTAATGAGTTATACAGAAGGGTATGCAGAGAATAATGGAGTCAAAATTTTTTATAGGGACTATGGGCCTGAAGAAGCAAATCCTATTCTTTTGGTTCATGGATTAGGTGCTCAATTAGTTCACTGGCCTGAACATCTTATTAAATTTCTCATTAAGAATGGTCTCAGGCCTATAACATTTGATAATAGAGACTCAGGATTATCTTCAAGATTCTCTGATAAACCCTCAATAGTTTTAGGATATTTAAGATATTTTTTTCGTTTCCCAATAAAACCCGAATATAGTCTTAATGATATGGCTCGTGATGGAATAAATCTTCTTAATCATCTAGATATTGATAAGGCCCATATTTTAGGTACCTCAATGGGGGGAATGATTAGTCAAATACTATGTGCAAAATACCCACAAAGAGTAAAAACATATACTTTAATTGCATCTACCGCTTCCGTTCCAGGCCCTTTTAATGGAGCCTCAAAAGAGGTTCGCGATATGATGGTAAGCAGATCCAAAAGCACCAACCCCTCTATGGATGAGGTATATCAGAGAGAATTAAAATGGGTTGGATTAATAGGCATGGAAGGCAAGGAAATTGATACACCTAAATTTAAAGAAGATACCATTAATAATTACAATAGGATTAAAGATATAAAAGATGGTTTTGGTTATGCTCGTCAACTTATAGCAATACTTTCATCGAAAAATAGGATTAAAAAAGTTAAAAGTATTCAGGCAAAAACTTTAATCATTCATGGTGAACAAGATCCTGTTTTGCGAGCTGAAAATTCACGCTTTATGCATAAGCTTATACCAAATAGTGATTTAGTTATTATTGAAAATATGCGACACCTCATTGAAGAAGAAATACTTGATCAATTCAAAGCTAAGTTAAAGCATCATCTGTTGAGTTAATCATATGTTTAACATGCTCACCTAAAGCTAGGCAGCTTGTAAGACCTGGACTTTCTATACCCTGAATATTGATTAATCCATCAACGCCATGATCTTTAGAACTTATAATAGAAAAATCTTTCATTTTTTCATCTTTTTTCTGTATCTTGGGTCTTATTCCGACATAGTCTGGTTGAAGTTTTTTTGATTCAATATCAGGCCAATATTTTTTTATTGATTCTACAAAATTATCTTTTAGTGATTCTTCAAAAGAATAATCAATATCATCGATCCATGTGATGTTTGGCCCAAATCTGACTTGTCCAGATAAATCAAAACCAACATGAAGTCCTGAAGAGAATTCACTTGCTAGTGGATAAATCAAATTTTTAAATGGATGAGAGCCGCTATATTTAAAATAGTGTCCTTTAGCATATTTTATTGATGAATAATGCTTGTTGTCTAAAACATCAATTTGTTTGGAAATTAAATCTGAATAAAGACCAGCTGCATTGACTAAATATTTGGTATTTATTATGAAATCATTTCCATCATTGCACAAAATTTTAAAACCGCTGGTAGTTTTTTGCGCTTCGGTAAATTTAGTATTAAATGATATTAGGCCATTGTTATGCTGAATGTCTCCCTCAATAGCACTAATAAGCTCTGGTACATCTATAATTCCCGTGCTTGGTGAATAAATTCCTGCTTCAATATTTAAATCAGGATAAATTGATTTCATTTTATTTTTTGTGAGGAACTCTAAAGTTACAGAATTCAAAATACCTTTTTTATATATTTGCTCTAATTTTTCTAACTCATCTTTTGAGGATGCAATTATGTATTTACCTATTCTCTTATGATTAATGCCTTTAACTTCTGCGTAATCATATAAAAGCTTATTTCCTGAAACACAAAATTCAGTTTTTAATGATTTATCTGGATAATAGATGCCAGCATGAATAACTCCAGAGTTTCTCGAAGAAATTCCCTCACCTGCTCTTGAATCTTTTTCTAGAACTACAACAGACATTCCTGACTCAGAACAGTACTTAGCAATAGATAAACCAACAACACCAGCGCCAACGATGGTTATATCAAAAAACATTGCCTTCTAGATAATTAGATAAAAGGAACTAATGGAATATTGCAAGAAGATAAAAAAAATAAACTAAGAATTGGAATTAATATTTTCATAAATTTATTCTGCCATATCAGAATGTTAAAGCGAAATATATTATTTAATTTAATATAAAGAATTGAGTCTTAGTAGACTCAATTCTTTAAATATAATTAGTCAGCGAAGTCTAAACCTTTTGCTGCTTGAACTTCTCTTTTGTTAGGATTCACTGATTCCCTAAAAGGAACATCAACAATCCTAGCGTTTACAGCCACACCTGGAGATTCAGCATATTCATCAGGCAGTTTAACCATATACTCTGTTCCAACCTCTGAAGCCTCCCATGGGACCCAGGCAAGAGCAATATTTGTTTCCAGCTCAGGCGACCACCAAGGAGATGTTACGTAACCAACTTCATCTCCACCAGTATTAGTAACTATCCAAAAGTCTGGTGCATAATCAGTAATCTCTTTGCCACCAAGAGTTAACCCAACCATTTTCATTTTAAATGGAGCTTTCCCTTCATCGATTATTGCTCTTTGTTTTTCAAGCTCCTCTTTACCGATATAATCTGCAGCTTTATTTCTTGGCACTTGGTAGCTTAAATTAACCTGAAAAGGTGAGGTTTCATGATCTAAATCTTGACCCCAAGATAGGATACCAGCAGCAATTCTTCGATGATGAGCGGGAGCTATAACCATAAGGCCAAATTCTTCACCTGCTTCAAGCACAGCATTCCACATTTTTTCAGCATTCTCGTGTGCGTCACGTACATATATTTCATAACCCTTTTCACCTGTGAATCCAGTTTGACTAATAACACAATCAGCTCCACCAACTTTAGTCTCCAAGATTCCATAATAAGGGACCTCTCTTAACTCTTCACCAGCTAACTTTGCCATAAGGTCTTCAGATAAAGGCCCTTGAATTTGAACAGGACAAACATCAATTTCATCGATTTCAACATCATATTTCTTAGATACATTTACGCCCTGAAGCCAAAGCAAAAGATCACTATCTGAAATAGAAAACCAAAATTCATCTTCAGTTAATCTTAATAAAACTGGGTCATTTAAGACTCCACCTTTTTCATTGCATAAAATTGCATACTTACCATTGCCTGGTTCAATTTTTGTTGCATCACGTGTTATTACATAATCTGTAAATGCTTCTGCATCCGGGCCCTTGACTCTTATCTGCCTTTCAACTGCAACATTCCACATAGTCACTCTATTAACCAGCGCATCGTATTCAACCATAGCTCCGCCATCTTCTGGCCTTACATATCCTCTAGGGTGATAGATACGGTTATAGACAGTTGCTCTCCAACAACCTGCTTCATGAGATAAATGCCAAAAGGGTGATTTTCTTACTCTGGTTGAAATCAATAACTCGGTGGGAGTTCTGCCACTTTGTCTAAGATTTATTGGAACTACTCGATCGCTCTGATCAACATTTGGATGATTTGGATTTGTCATACTTACTCCCCTGTATTTATAACTATATCTACTTTTTATATGAATTTATAAGAAGCTTTTTAATAAATTTACGCCTTTTTTTTTACTTTGTAAATCAAAATTTATTGCGCTCAAATAAACCATCCAAAATAGTAATTTGTCAAAATAAAAATGATCATTTAGGATTAAATTATAGAAATAATGCTCAAGCATATTAAGACTAAATATATGAAAAAAAAATATCTACTCATAACCATTTGCACATTAACAATTTCAGTTTTTTCTTCTGACACAAAAAATGAAATTTCAAACCTTGGAACTATGTTACTTATTCATAAAACTCCAACTTGTGGCTGTTGTAAAGAATGGGTAAAACATGTCAAAGAAAATGGATTTAATGCCCATACACAAGATCATCAAAGTCTTTTGGAGATAAAAAATAAACACAACATTAACCCCGAATATAGATCATGTCATACCGCTGTGTCTTCAGATGGGTATGTGTTTGAAGGTCACATACCAAGTCAATTTATAACTCAGTTCCTTTCAGAGAATCATCCTGATGCTATAGGTCTATCTGTTCCAGGAATGCCGCTAGGTTCTCCTGGTATGGAAGTCGGTAACCGTTTTATGCCATATAAAGTCTTAATTCTATATAAAGATGGTACAAGTGGAATATATGCAGAAGTTACTGAAAAATAACTATCTTGATATTCTTCTGTAGATTTCTTCTTTTATCAGCCACATTCTGTCTTGACCCCAAACATAAAAAGAATGCCACAACTAAAAACTTTAATAAAACATTGTTCTATAAATTTATTAGTAGCCTATGTGTAAATAAGAAATTAGTTATTGTCCAAATAATCTTTAATTGCCAACTTATCTGCTTTCATGTCAGCTCTAAAAGCATTAAAAAGTTTCTGCTCATGGTTAGGCATTAGGCCATTAGCCATATTTTTAATTTGTTGATAAAACCATGCCATTGCGCCAAATGCATTGATAACTTTTATTATAGTAAATGGACTTGATGGAGAAAAAATTGAGGGTCCTAATGAAAGAGTCTTTTCAAAACTTGGTAATGTTTCTATCTCACCTGCTATCATTTTTTTGATGCAATAAGGATCTGCGCATAGGGTCTTCCAATGCCTACCATTTGGCAAACATTACTTTGTAAAGCATCCTCTATACCCACTTTAGTTCTAAAACCTCCGGTAACCATTAGAGGTAAAGAAACTGCCTTTCTAATATCTTGTGCATATTCAAGAAAATAGGCTTCTCTTGCAATTGTACTTTCTTTTCTTTCTTCACTTCTTTTTGGGTTAATAGTTAAATCATCCACACCTATAAGTTTTGGTTGTTCGTATGTTCCACCTGAAATTTCTATAATATCTACACCTGAATCTTCTAGCATTTTAGCTACTTGAATACTTTCATCAGAAGTAAACCCGCCCTTCTGGAAGTCTGCAGAATTTAATTTAACTGAAATAGGAAAGTCTTCGCCAACTTCTTTTCTGCATTTATTAATAATTTCTATATGAATCCTAGCTCTATTCTCAAGACTGCCGCCCCAGGCATCAGTTCTATTATTAATATCTGGTGATAAAAACTCTGATAAAAGATAGCCATGAGCTGAATGAAATTGAACGCCTGTAAATCCTGTTTCTCTTGCAATTTTTGCGGTAAAAACATATCTATCTATTACATCGAGAATATCTTCCTCTGTCATTGGAATTGGAGTGCCATAATTCTTACCAGGTATTTTTAATCCAATGTTTGAGGGAGCCAAGGGTGAAGAATTTATTTCACCAGGTGTTTGCCTACCAGCATGAGAGATTTGCATCCATAACTGTGTATTATTTTTTGTTCCTGCTGCTGACCATGCTTTAAGAGCATCATATTGCTCTTTGTAGTTATTCTGATCGATCACTACATTTGCAGGACCCTCAAGGTTTCTTCGGTCAACCTGAACATTTCCAGTTAACAGAATACCTATATTGCCGTCTGCCCACCTATCATAAAGATTTACATGACCTTGATGAGCTAAATTATTACCTTTAGCAATACGTTCAGTCATTGCTGCTTTGCAGATACGATTTTTAATTACTTGGCCACAAGGCAAAGTAAAAGATTCATTTATTAAATTAGACATATGATAGTTACTCCATAGAACAAATTAGAGTATTACATAAAAGAATTCAATACTTGTTTATTAATAAGTTAACTAATGGTGGGCCCGGTAGGACTCGAACCTACGACCAATGGATTATGAGTCCACTGCTCTAACCAACTGAGCTACAGGCCCCTTAATAAAATCTATTGAATTAAGAGCGAACAATTATATAAGAATATATGATTTAGGGAAGCTTTTATATCTTGAGAATATCTTAAATAAGTTATCATTAAGCAATGATAAATTTAGATGGGCTCCAACCCTTTGCCCAAGGAGGTAATAGAAGGTGTTTCGTACATCCTAATAATAGTTACCGCTGTCTAAAGGTTTCCCTTGAGCAACAATCTAAAAAAGCAAAACAAAGCGCTCCTTGGTACAAAAAATTTAGAAGCGAAGAAACATTTGACGATAATTTAAGAGAGCAAAAGGCATATAATCAAAGAGCTCTAATCAAAGATAATCCTAATAGATGGAAACATCTAGCAAAGTGGTATGGCATGGTTGAAACATCCATAGGCCCAGCATCTGAAACCGAACTAATTAGAGATAACCAAAATAATATTGCTACAACCCTAGAAACCTATTTGTTTACGTATGGCAAAACCGATGAAATAAAAATTGCCTTAGATGAATTTGAATTATGGTTAAGATCATCACTCGTTCTTACAAAAAATATTATTCCTCACAACATAGTTATAGGTTATGAAAATGAAAAAATAGTTCTAAAGATAATAGACGGTCTAGGCTCAAAATCCTATCTACCACTTACTCAGGTTAGCGATTTTTTTGCTAGACGTTATGTCGAAAGAAGAATCCAATTAATGCAATCAAGGATTAACTGGGATTTAACCGGTCGAAAAGGTGACTGGAAATAAACTTAATCGTCTAAAAAGCTTTTTAAATGACTTGATCTACTTGGATGTCTTAACTTTCTTAAAGCTTTAGCTTCAATTTGTCTTATTCTCTCTCTAGTAACATCAAACTGTTTACCTACTTCTTCTAAAGTATGGTCAGTGTTCATACCAATACCAAATCTCATTCTTAAAACCTTTGCTTCTCTGGCAGTTAATGATGCCAATACATCATCGGTTGCAAAATGAAGACTATCCACAGTTGCATTTTGCAACGGAGATTCAACTGCAGTATCTTCAATAAAATCACCTAAGCTTGAATCTTCATCGTCTCCAATGGGTGTTTCAGTTGAAATTGGTTCTTTAGCAATCTTTAAAACTTTTCTTACTTTATCCTCTGGCATATCAAGCTCTTTACTTAACTCCTCTGGTGTAGGCTCTCTACCCATATCTTGCATCATTTGTCTTGAAACTCTATTAAGCTTATTTATTGTTTCAATCATATGAACAGGGATTCTAATAGTTCTAGCCTGATCAGCAATAGATCTTGTTATAGCCTGTCTTATCCACCATGTTGCATATGTTGAGAACTTGTAACCTCTTCTATATTCAAATTTATCAACCGCTTTCATTAAGCCAATATTTCCTTCTTGAATAAGATCTAAAAATTGAAGGCCTCTATTTGTATATTTTTTTGCAATTGATATAACTAATCTTAAGTTAGCTTCAACCATATCTTTTTTAGCACGTCTCATTTTCGTTTCACCCATAGACATACTTCTGTTGATTTCTTTAATTTCTTTAACGCTTAAACCAACTCTCTGTTCTAGCTCTATGATATCTTTTTGAGCAATTACTACATCTTGTTTAACTTTTTTCAGTAAGTCTTTTTTATATTTTTTCTCTTTCATAAGAGAATCGACCCACCTTACTTTTGTTAAGTTTTCTGTGTAACTAGCTAGAAAATCTTTTCTTGGCATACGTGCATTTCTAACAAGCTGCTCTTGAATAAGCTTTTCTTTTTCTCTAATTTTGCTTAATCCAGACCTTGCAATAGTTGCAATATCATCAAACATACGAGGACTAAATTTTAAGAATTGGAATATGTCGCCAAGCTTTTCAAACTCAACGTGAGCTTCTTTAGAGTGCCTGCCTTTTGATTCAATAACTTTTAAAGTTTTATTGTATTGTTTTTTAATGTTGGTCATCCTTCTTTGGACTTCTTGCATATCAGGACCAGATGACACCTCTTCGTCAGACTCTTCTGCAGCTTCTGCTTCTTCTTTTGCTCTTTGGCTTCCAGGACCTGCTGATGGAACCTCTTCCATCTCCTCTAAGAAACCTGTAAGAAAATCATTAATTTTCTTCTCACCATCTTTTACCATTTGGTGATAATCGATTACAAACTCAACAGTCTTTGGATAATATACGCTGGATTTAAGTAATTCTCTCATGCCTTCTTCGATTCTTTTAGCAATCTCGATCTCACCCTCTCGAGTTAATAGATCAACAGTCCCCATTTCTCTCATATACATTCTAACTGGGTCTGTCGTTCTTCCTGTTTCATTTTCTACAGCAGCAAGAGCTTCGGCAGCTTGCTCTAAAGCAATATCATCAGAATCTTCGGATTCAGCAAGTAATAAATCATCTGCATCTGGAGCCGTTTCATGAACCTGAAGACCTAGATCATTAATCATTCCGATAATTTCATCAACCTGATCTGGATCAGATATATCCTCTGGCAGATGATCATTAACATCGGCATAGGTTAGATAGCCCTGCTCTCTTCCTTTTTCAATAAGCTCAGCTATCTTAGAACCTTTTTTACTTAATTTATCCACGAATTCTTATACTCCAAATGTATTAGCTCTATTTGGTGATGAATTATACTTTTTCAATCTATTTAGAGCTTAATTTTTTTAATAAAGCCTGGTCTTCGTCGGACATTGCATCTTTTTTAAGGATGATCTGTTGTAGTTCTCTTTTTTCAGCAGACGTTATTTCTTGCATATTATACTTTTCTTTTAGTATTTCCTGTCTATCTTTTTCAGATTTTGAAATTAAGCCTATGCAATCTTTGAGCATAATACATGCATCCTCCTCTGAAAGCTTGATTTCAGAAACCAATGCCTCTCCAAATAAATTTTTAATTTTTTCATTTTCTATCTGCTCAAAAAGGATCGACGGAACGGCCTCAGGATTGGCTTTATAGAAATCTCTAACATCAAGCAGAAATAAAAATCTTGAATCTCTTTTTATAAGATCAAACGTTCTGTTGCTTGCTAACTTAGGATATTGAATTAAAACAGTAAAAATTCCCATCACTGATTTTCTTATGACAGATGTAGGAATTTTTTTAATAGGTTCTTCTAAGCTAGACTTTTCTGGCATGGAATTAACACCATCATTTAAAAGTTTTCCAAAATCTAAATCACATATGTGACCAATTTCGCTAATGTATGCTTCTTTAAGAGTCGGGTTAGTTATTTTATCAACCAGCGGTATTGCAAATTGTGCAACTACAGATCTTCCTTCTATAGTAGAAAGGTCAGCTTGTTTCTTGATAGTGCTAATAAAATAATCTGAAAACGAAGTTGCTTCATTTGCTAACTTTAAAAATGCATCTTTGCCTTTTTCTTTAATAAAACTATCAGGATCATCTCCTGGCTTAAGAAATATAAAGCTTATTCTTATATCCTCTCTTAAAAGAGATAATGCATTCTCAACTGCTCTCCATGATGCTTTCTGACCTGCCTCATCTCCATCAAACACAATATAAATATTGTTTGTATAGCTAAGGATTTTTCGAAGCTGTTCTTGGGTAAAAGCAGTCCCGGAAGAAGCAACAGCATTTTTAATTCCATGCTCATGAAGACCTATTACATCCATATAACCCTCAACCAAAAACAATGATTCTGGCCTTTTTTCGATTAATCTTGCTTCGTAAAGACCGTATAATTCATATTTCTTTTTATAGGTTTTAGTTTCTGGTGAATTTAAATATTTTGCTTGATTGTCTTTATCAGAAATTAGTCTTCCACCAAAAGCTATATGCTCTCCCTTAATATTTCTAATGGGGAACATTAGCCTATCTCGAAAACGATCATACATATCACCGTTATCATTAGAACCAAAGAGACCAGAGTCAGTTAAATCTTTCTCGTTATAGTCTCTGGATAAAATACTATAAAGCGTTGGGCTTCTTTCCATCGAGTATCCCAATTCAAAAAACTTTGCAGTTTCACCGCTAATTCCTCTTTTTTTCAGGTACTCAATAGTTTCTTTTCCAGGATTTGATTTTAATTGCTCTTTAAAAATTTCTGTGGCTTTTGTATTTATGTTTATGGCATCCGATAAATCAACTGATTTTTCTTGCTTGGGTACTTCCATGCCAACATGAGAGGCTAATAATTCTACAGACTCCATAAAGTCAATTCCATCATATTCTCTTAAGAAATGAATTGCGTTACCTGAGGCCTTGCAAGCAAAGCAATGATATGATCCTGTCTCCTCGTAAACTACAAAAGATGGTGTTTTTTCATTCCCATCTCCATGAAATGGGCATTTAGCTTTATATCTTCCGCCAGTTCTTTCTAGTTGAACACGTCTATTAATAATATCAACGATGCTAACCGAGGTTATTAATCTATCGATAAAACTTGATGGAATAGACATATTTATTAATTATCACTCAGCCAATGATCTATAAGTATTTTTGCAGCATGCGCATCAACTAGATCTGTTTTTATTTCTAAAAGATTCTGCCTTGCTTCAAAGCTTGTTAACCTTTCATCTACATATTCACATGGAATATTAGTTGTTTTATTTAATTTTTTAAAAAAAATGTTTACTGTCTTCATGATATCACTATCTGTTCCATCCATATTGAGTGGTTTTCCAACAAGAATTAATTCAGGCTTCCATTCCTCAACTATTGAGTGAATTTTGCTCCAATTTGTCACATTGTTTTTATTAAAAATAACTTCTAATGGGGAAGAGGTCCTGGTTTTTGTCTGTCCAACGGCTACCCCAATTTTTTTTGTGCCAAAGTCAAAAGATAGTATTTGCATTACTTGGGTGAAAAATTCCAATCTCTAATTATTTCTAAAATACTATATTCATTAAGCATCTTTGGGTCAAAGGGTGCAAAAGGTGCTGCTTCTTCAAGTATTTCTATCGCCATTCTATCCACATTAAGATTTCCTGAGGATATTATGACTTCAGATTTAATGAGATTGCCAAAAGAATCGATGGTTGCCATAATTTGAACTTTAGAATCAGAATAATCAATATCCTTGGATAAAATTAGTTCATCACCGGTAGATTCTATTTCTCTTTGCCATAAATTCAAATACATAGCCTCTTCGCTAGTTACTAATGAATTAGCTTCTAATTTTTTTATCTTTTGAGCTTTATATGAACTTCTGATTTGTTTGTTTGCTGATTAAGCTTTCTTGGGACTCACTATTACTTGATACTTTAGTCGAAGACTGGCCAACATTACCAAAAGAATCTTGAGATGAATTAGCAAATTTAACATTAATAATGGGAGAGTTTTCTAATAAAGGTAGTTTGTAAAAAGTTGTAACAGTTACGCCAAAAATTAATAAAGTATGAAAAGTTAAAGATAAGATAAAAGATTTATTAAGCGTTAAAGACCTTTTGCTTGTTTTGGGGCTTAATAAAACTGAACTCATAGTCCTGATAAATATTCAGTAACAGGATTTTTTCCGGACTGATCAAAAATTTCTCTCGCACAAGTTGGGCTAGTAATGTTTATTTCAGTAAGGTAGTTACCAATCATATCTATGCCCGCAAAATTTATACCCTTTGTGATGAGAAATTTCCCTACTTCTTCTGCAATTTTCTTCTGATTTTCATTAATATCTTTCACAACGCCCTTGCCACCAGCAGCTAAATTACCTTTAAAGCTCTCTCCTTGTGGAATTCTAGCCAATGTTTTTTCAAAAGGCTTTCCATGAATTATTAAGATTCTAAAATCCCCTTTATAAATTTCTGGTAAAAATTCCTGCACAACAATATGGGTTGTTTCATCCTCGGTCATATCTAGAAGAATATCTAAATTATCTTCTTCCATATCTTCCATCTTAAAGATAGATTCACCACCCATCCCGTCAAGGGGTTTTACAATAATAGTCTCATGGTTGGCTTGAAAATTAATTATCTTCTCAATATTAGATGTGATGAGTGTTCTTGGGATATATTCTTTAAAATGGATTGCAAAAATTTTTTCATTAAACTCTTTAATTGAGTTGGGTTTGTTAAAAACCTTTGCACCTTGGGATTCAGCGAGACCTAGTAAGTGAAGTGAGTTAATGTAATCAGAATCCACTGGGGGATCTTTTCTCATAATCGTGAATGAAAAGTCTGCAACCTTAATAGGCTCTTTTCTGATTCCTTGAACCTGACTTTTACCTATCTCAATAATGTTTCTAGCATCTGCAAAAACCATGCCTTCCTCAACATACAAATGTTTCATCTCTGCTTGAAATACTTTATATCCTATTGAGATAGCCTCTTCCATCATAAAAATAGATGTATCTTTTTTAGGCTTTAGCTCTCTCATGGGATCTGTGATAAAAAGTATTTTCTTGCTCATATTCAAATTTTATCAAAATGGTTTTGAATAAGAGATGCTATCACAATAGGAGCTGTTTCTGCCCTAAGAATATTTTTACTCACTAATTTAAACTCAAATTTATTTAAATTTAATAGATTGATTTCGGATTCAGAGAAACCAGATTCTGGGCCTGTAATCATACAAATACTTGATGAATTAAGGTTGGTCATATCAAAAGAACTTTTAGCATTAACATCAAATACACAAACATCCATATTATTAACTAGAGCAATACCATCTTTTAGACTTGCTACAATGCGTGTAATGGGTAAAAAATTAGAGCCACATTGTTTGCACGCACTAATAATAACGTCTTCTAATTTTGAATAGATTTTTGAGATATCTTTTTTGGCAATACTTTGATCTATCAAATCGGGTTTATAAAAAATGAACTCAGATAGGCCTATTTCACATAATTTCTGAACCATAAAATGAAAATTATCCTTTTTAATGAATGGAACCATAAAGACAATTTTCTTTGTTGATTGTTGTGATACTTTCAAATCAGAAACTCTTGCTAAGCTTACTGATGTTCTATCAAGTTCCACAATCTCACAAATAGCTGAAGAGCCGTATCCATCGAATACCTCAACTTGATCCTTTTCTTTAAGTCTAAGTACTTTTATTAAGTGCATAGACTGAGTTTGGTCTATTTTAAAGACGCTATTATTTTCTGATACTGATTTACAATATATTCTATGAGTTCTCACAATAACATTATAGCTATAGGACACTAATAAATGTCAGAGATAAACCTAATATTCATAAGACATGGTGAGGCTGCAGAAAGCTGGGGAGAACACCCCGATCCTGGTCTTAGTGAAAATGGCATATCTCAATCTCAAAAACTGATATCAAATCCTTCCCTTCAGTCATTAGAAAACTTCATGTTTATTTCAAGCCCTAAGTCCAGAGCTAAAATGACAGCCGCTCCAATACTTAAAAAATATAATAAAAAATTAATAATAGATAATCATTTTTCTGAAATACCCTCCTCAAATATAAAAGCTTCAGAAAAAAGAGAGTGGCTAAAAAAAGTTTTGACGATGAATATTAGTGACTTACCTCAAGAAGTTTTAGCATGGAGAGATGGCATCATTAGTAAAACGTTGAGCTTTACAAATAATACAATTATCTTTTCTCACTTTATGGTCATAAATACAATCGTAAGCGGTTTAATAAAGCATTCAGAGATTATGTATTTTTACCCTGACTACACTTCTGTTACTCAAATTACTCTTAAAAATAATAAAGCAATAAAGATTTCTTTGGGTGATGAGAAAAAAACCGTCATAAATCTTTAAAAACCTATTGAGCAATTTTTAAACAACTGTAAACTGATATTTCTCTTTATTAATTATTCATTCATTTTGGGAAATAAAAATAAATCATTTGATAGCTACTCTAAAAAACCTCTTAAAGAAGAAGTAAGAAAAGCTATGAAAAGATATTTTGCTCAGTTAGATCAGAATAATATGCCTATTGATGTCTATCAATTGGTTTTAAATGAGGTTGAGCCCCCGTTATTACATGCTGTAATGAGATTTGCAAATAATAATCAATCTAAAGCCTCAAGAATCTTAGGAATTAATAGAACAACCCTTAGAACTAAATTAAAAAAATACAAAATTAAATAATGCATTCAATAAAACCAAAAACTGCACTCATAAGCCTTTCAGACAAGACTGGGCTTGAAGAACTTGTAAAGTTTCTTGTTTCTGAGAATGTAAAGATGCTTTCAACTGGTGGCACCTTCAAGGCAATTAAAGAAATTGCATCTGAAGTTATAGAAGTTTCAGACTTTACAGGTTTTGAAGAAATGATGAACGGAAGAGTGAAAACACTTCATCCAAAAATTCATGCTGGAATTCTTGCAAGGCGAGACAAAGATCTAGAGGTTCTTGAGGAAAGAGGCTATGAAACGATTGATTTAGTCGTGGTGAACCTCTATCCATTTAAAGAAACTATTGCTCAAGGCTGTTCTTTTGAGGAAGCAATTGAAAAAATAGATATTGGTGGGCCAACCATGATTAGATCTGCTGCAAAAAACTTTAAAGATGTTGCTGTTGTTTCCAATCCGTCTGATTATTCAAGATTAATAGAAGAATGGAAAAACAGTGATGGTATTTCTTATGATTTTAGAAAAGAGTTATCGCAAAAAGTTTTTGAGACAATGGCAGATTACAACCTTTCTATTTCAAATTATCTTAAAGAAGAAACTAAAAATAATATACCTAGCTATGATTTTGAAAAAAGCTCTTCGCTTAGATATGGAGAAAACCCTCACCAAACGGCAAATCTTTTCACCTTCTCTCATCTTAAACACAAGAATATTGCAAACGCCGATATATTACAGGGTAAAGAACTTTCTTATAACAACATAGTTGATGCGGATGCTGCTTGGGAGTGTGTAAGAGCATTTGATGATCCAGCATGTGTCATTGTTAAACATGCTAACCCTTGTGGTGTTGCTGAGTCAGAAGATATCTCTAGAGCATACGACCTAGCATTTCAAACAGATCCAACGTCTGCATTCGGAGGAATAATTGCTCTTAACAGAACCCTGGATACAAAGACTGCTCAAGAAATAAATACTAGACAATTTGTTGAAGTTATTTTGGCTACTGATTATGAAGAAGGTGCTTTGGCTGAATTTGCTAAAAAGAAAAACGTTAGAGTTCTTAGGGTTGATCTTGAGCAAGATAATCCTTATCCCGGAATGATTAAGAAAGTATCTGGAGGAATCTTAATTCAATCAGATGATACTTATGCTGTTCCAAGAGAAGATTTAAAATGTGTTACAAAAAGACAACCAACGCCTGATGAACTGAATGATTTAATGTTTGCCTGGAGAGTGGCAAAGTTTGTCAAAAGTAATGCCATTGTCTATGTAAAAAATAGACAGACTATTGGTATTGGTGCTGGTCAAATGAGTAGAGTTATAAGTGCAGATATAGCAAACCTTAAAGCAAAACAAGAAGGGCTTGAGGTCAAAGGCGCTGTAATGGCTTCCGATGCATTTTTTCCTTTTAGGGATGGAATTGATAAAGCAGCGTCTAGTGGTATCGCATCTATCATTCAACCAGGTGGCTCAATAAGAGATGATGAGGTTATTGCAGCTGCAGACGAAAATGATATTGCTATGGTATTTACCAGCACAAGACATTTTAGGCACTAATGCAGATATTAGTTATTGGTTCAGGTGGCAGAGAACATGCTTTAGCATGGAAATCAGCTCAAGATAATTCGGTTTCAAAGGTTTATGTATGTCCGGGTAATGCAGGCACAGCACTAGAAGATAAACTTGAAAATATTTCTTTAGATATTAATAACTTTGAAATCATTGAGAATTTTTGTAAACAAGAAAATATAGGGCTGGTTATTATTGGCCCAGAACAACCTCTTGTGATGGGAATGGCCGATTATCTGCAAAGCAAAGGCATTCAAACCTTTGGCCCCTCTCAAGCTGCTGCTCAACTTGAAGGCTCAAAAACTTTTTCTAAAGATTTTTTTATTAAATATGGGGTACCAACTGCTAATTATGCTGCATTTGATTCCTATGATGAATCACTAAGGTATATTGAGTCCATTGCATATCCTACTGTTGTGAAAGCTGATGGACTTGCTGCAGGCAAAGGCGTACTTATTTGTGAGAATAAGAATCAGGCCAAAGCTGCACTTGATAGTATCTTCAAAGATCAAGCATTTGGTGAAGCGGGCAGCAGTGTTGTTATCGAAGAGTTCTTAGAGGGGGAAGAAGCTAGTTTTATTGCAGTTGTGAGTAAAGATAAAATTATTCCTTTGGCTACAAGCCAGGACCATAAAGCGGTTGGCGAAGGAGATGTTGGTTTAAATACTGGTGGCATGGGCGCATATTCTCCTGCTCCAATTGTTGATGAGCGTATTCACCAAAAAATTATAGATGAAGTTATGTATCCAACTATGCAGGGATTAATTTCTGAAGGCTCTCCCTACCTTGGTTTCTTATATGCTGGCTTAATGATCAAAGATGGTGAGTTAAAAGTTTTAGAGTTTAATTGCAGGTTTGGTGATCCTGAAACTCAGCCAATCCTTCTTAGACTTCAATCAAGCCTGGTAGATTTATGTTTAGCTGCTATTAATAATGATCTAGATTCGTACGAAATTAAATGGACGAATAAACATTCATGTGGTGTAGTTATAGCATCTAAAGGATATCCTGAAAGTTATGAGTCTGATAAAGAAGTTATGCTTCCTAATCTGGAAGATAATGAAACAAAGCTATTTCATGCTGGAACTAAATTAATTAATGAAAATGTTCTAACCTCAGGAGGAAGGGTATTCTGTGCTACAGCTCTAGGTGATAACTTGAAGCAGGCTCAATCCAAGGCTTATAATCTCGTTGACAAAGTATCCTTTGATGGAGCATTTTGTAGAAGAGATATAGGTTTTAAAGGAATTAAATGAGCTTTTTAAATAATATTGTTAATGAATTTGATATTGCATTAAAAACACTTTCAAATAAAAAACCTGGTACAGATAGACCCTATCCGGCAGAACCTGTTGAAAAAAATACTCAAAATCTAACAAAGGCAGAGAAAAAATTATCTATTCAAATGATGAGGGTTAATCTTGCAGGAGAAGTTGCTGCGCAAGCTTTATACAGAGGGCAAGCTCTCGTATGTAAAGACCCTGAAATTAAAGAACATCTAATAGAGGCAGGAGAAGAAGAGACCGACCACTTAGTTTGGTGCAAAAAACGCTTAGATGAACTTGAAGGCAGAGGGTCTATATTAAACCCTATATGGTATGCAGGCTCATTTGCTATTGGAGCCATATTTGGAAGGTATGGAGAAAAAGTGAGTCTTGGATTTGTTGAAGAAACTGAAAAACAAGTTGTAGCTCATATTGATAGTCATCTAGATAAAATTTCTCCAAAGGATAAAGAAACAATAGAAATTCTTAAAACCATGAGAGATGATGAGGATGCTCACGCTCAGCAAGCTGTTAAAAATGGTGGTGAGGAATTACAAGTCCCAACAAAAAAAATTATGAAATATACAGCCAAAGTTATGACCTCAACTAGTGCTCATATATAAAATTTATTTCATTTGCTGCCATTTGACAGGGACACCCTCAAGCTTATAACGATTGGATTCTTCTCTTAATTTATCAAACTCTGTCTTAGAAGAATATACGGTAACAATTAAAGCATTCTCTTTGTTTGCAGTTATTCTAAGCACTCTTCCCATTCTTTGAATTCTCTGCCTTTTAGATGAAGAAGCACTTAATATCATTGCTCCATCAGCTTCAGGCATATCAAAACCTTCGTCTAATGCAGTGCAACTTACTAAGACATTTAGATTACCGCTTTTGAAATTATTTAAGTTCTCTTCACGCTCTGCATTATCTAAATCAGTATTATATATAGCTGACTTATAACCTTTTTTATTAATAATCTTATTAAATTCTTTAGCTTGTTTTTTATTCTCAGTGAAAACAATCCAACTGTCTCGTTTATGTTTTTGCAATAACTCAACTCCAAAAGGTATTCTATTTTTTGAGTTCTTAACCATTCTAGCTCTATTAAAAATTAGCATCTTGAGTGGATAATCATTCATATTATTTCCACCGATAGTTGCTGCTCTTCTTTGGATGCTTTTAGTAAATTTTTTATACTTCTCTTCTTCATCCTCTGTCATTGCTGCATACGCATAAAGAAGTTTGAAGTTTACAATAACCTCATCCTCTCTAGCATCTATATAGTTATAATCAAAAATTATGTCGCCTAGAATTTTTTTTATGATGATATAAAAATTATCGTCATAGTCTCTTTCTGGAGTGGCCGAAAGGCCTAATGTTGCATTCCAGTTATTAGTTAATGTCTCACCTCTTTTTTCAGTTCCTATTTTATGGCACTCATCTACGATCAAAAGAGTATTAGAAGCATTAAATTTATGAATTATATTTTTTACTGAATCTATTGTTGAAATAGTGACCTTTGAAATTTCTTCAAGATGTTCGCCGCCGCCGTTAAGAGATATATCTTTATCTCCAAAGGTTTTTTGAAGTGCTTCATACCACTGATCTAAAAGTGCTATAGAGGGAACAACAATAAAAATAGAGTTATCTTTTTCTTCTTCAAGGTATTTGGTTAAACAGTGGATAGCAAAGACAGTTTTTCCTCCGCCAGTAACTACTTTTACAATACCTCTTTTTTTAGCCCACCATAGTGGAAATGCTTTTTCTTGCCATTCCCTTAGCTTCAAGCAAAGTCTCCTTTCATTAGACTTTCACCTATTAAGAAAACATGAATATCATGAGCTTTTAATGCATTGATATCATCCTGATTTTTAATGCCTGACTCTGCAACAAAAATATTATTGTTTTTAAATTCCTTCTTTAAGTTGATAGAATTATTTAGATCTACGTTAAAAGTTTTTAGATCTCTGTTATTGACTCCTATCATTGCATTAGAAAAATGCCCAACTCTTTTGAGCTCTTCGAGGTCATGGACTTCTATGAGGTAATCTAATTGTAATGTTTCAGCCAAGTCTACAAAGGATTTAATTTCCTCATCACTTAAAACACTGGCAATTAAAAGAATACAATCAGCGCCAATAAGTTTTGCTTCATAAATTTGATATTCATCAATCATAAAATCTTTTCTTAGTATTGGCAGAGAGGTGATTTCTTTAACATCTTGTAAATATTGGGAGCTGCCTTGAAAGAAGTCCTCTTCGGTAAGAATAGATAATGCCGATGCTCCAAAGTCTTCATACTCTTTTGCTTTTCTTATAGGATCGAAATCTTCTGAAATAATCCCTGCACTTGGTGAAGCCTTTTTAATCTCAGCAATAATGGCTTGATCTTTGTTGAGAAGGCTTTCTTTGAATGCTCCTTTTGGTAAATTCAATCCATTTAATTTAGAAATTATGTCCTCTAATGGCAGCTCAGCTTTTTTGGCATGAAGCTTGGCTCTTGTATTTTCTACAATGTCATTGAGTATTGTCATTAGCTGTTAGAAACCCTTACGTATGCAGCTAATTTATCTGCTGCTTTTCCGTTATTCATTAACGTATATGCTAATTCAATGCCATCAGAAATAGAATCTACTTTTCTCGCTATATATAAACCAGCTCCAGCATTTAATGCAATCATGTCTTGAACCGCTGATCTCTCTCCTGAAAATGCTTCTCGAACCATTCTTAGACTTTCTTCTGAAGATTGCGCAGATATTTCATCAAAGGGTGAGATTGATATACCAAAATCTTGAGGCGAAATGGTGTACTCTTTAATTTTATAATTTTTATACTCTGAAATATTTGTTGGTCCAGAGATGCTGATCTCATCCAAACCATCATCGCCGTGAACAACCATAACGTGCTCCATATCTAAATTTTTAGCTACAGTTGAAAAAGTGTTAAGCAAACTCTTATCATAGACGCCTATTATTTGTCTTTTAGCTCCACACGGATTGGTATGGGGTCCTAATAAATTAAATATCGTTTTTTCTCCTATCCTTTGTCTTGCAGGCATCACATATTTCATAGATTGATGATGAAGGGGTGCAAATAAAAATATAAACCCCACTTGGTCAAATACCTTAATTAGCTTTTCTCTGTCGTGACTAATATCAGCTCCTGCTTGAGTTAAAAAATCAGCACTACCAGATTTACTAGATATAGCCTTGTTACCATGTTTGGTTATTGAAGCGCCGCCAGCAGCCGCAACAAAGGAGGAAGCGGTTGAGCAATTAAAAGTATGTAACCCAGTGCCACCAGTGCCGCAAGTGTCTATATGGGTTCCATCGCCAATATCAAACTTTAAAGATTTATCTTTCATAACCATAGCTGCTGCAGTTATTTCAGGCTCTTTGACTCCCTTTTCATTGAGTGCAATAAGAAAAGTCTCTATATCATTATCATCAACCTTTCCTGTCATGATGCTTTCAACTGCTGACTGCATTTCTTCTTTTGTTAGATCATTTTTAAGGGCTAGTTTTTCAAGAATATCTTTGATCATAATGCTAAAAAGTTTTCTATTAGCTTCATACCGTAATCTGTATCAATAGATTCTGGATGAAACTGGACTCCGTATATGGGCCTTTCCTTGTGTTGTATTGCCATAATAATATCTGGATTCTCCTCCAAAACACCAGTGATTTGAAGAACATCAGGCAAAGAGTTTTTTTCAATAATTAAGCTGTGATAACGCACAACTGAATAAGGGCTTGAAATATTCTCAAATAATTTTTCTTGATTGTGGATAACTTTTGAAAGTTTGCCATGAAATATTTCCGGTGCTTTTACAATCTTCCCTCCAAAAGCTGCGCCAATTGCTTGGTGACCTAAACAGACACCGAGAACAGGAACGGATGAAGATTTAATAAGTTCAATTGAAATTCCTGCTTCAGCCGGTGTACAAGGTCCAGGAGAGACAACAATTTTTTTTGGATTTAAATGATTGATTTCTTCGAGACTAACTTCATCGTTTCTTACAACAAGAACCTCTTCCCCACACTCACCAATATAATGGACTAAGTTATAGGTAAAACTGTCGTAGTTATCTAAGACTAAAATCATGAAATCATCTCCATAGCATCTATGAAAACTTTTGATTTTTGTTTGCACTCTAACCACTCATTTTCAGGCAAAGAATCAGCAACGATACCTGCTCCTGCACCAACATGGATTACATCATCCTTTATTACAGCAGTTCTTATTGCAATTGCAGTATCTATATTGCCATTCCATGAAATATAACCTATGGCACCTCCATAAATACCTCTAGAACTAGGCTCTAATTCATTAATAATCTCCATAGCTCTTATCTTTGGAGCCCCTGATAAAGTTCCAGCAGGAAGTGTTGCTTTTAAAGCATCTATATAATTAAGGTCCTCAGATAGGTTACCAGTCACATTGGATACTATATGCATCACATGTGAATATTTCTCAATTATCATCTTATCTGTGACTTTTACAGTGCCTATTTCTGAGACTTTCCCGACATCATTTCTTCCAAGATCTATTAACATTAAGTGCTCAGCAATTTCTTTAGGATCATTAAGTAAATCGTTTTGATTTGTTTCATCATCTTCAGGGCTTGCACCTCTTTTTCTTGTTCCGGCAATTGGACGAAGTGTGACTTTATTATCCTCCAGCCTAACTAAAATTTCTGGAGAAGACCCAACTACCTGACATTCTTCAAGATCAAGATAATACATATAAGGTGATGGATTTAATTTTCTGACAGCCTTATATAACTCAAAAGGATTTTTGTGAAATGGTGAAGAAAAATCTTGAGCAAGTACGACCTGCATAACATCGCCCTCTTCTATATAGTTTTTAATTCTACTTACTGCGTTTAGATAGTCTTTTTTTGTAAAGTTTGAATCAAAATCTATCAAACCGCTTGGTTCTTTGAAGAAAGTTTCTAGATTATCTGTTTCGTTTTGAAGCAAGGTTACAATTGTTTTGATCTCATCCAATGCGTCTTCGTAAGAAAATTTTGATGGGTTTGCATTAAAAATAACCTGAGTTGATTTATTAATATTGTCGTAAATAATTAGCTTATCAGCCTTAACAAGAAATATTTCAGGCATATGATCTTTGAATTTTGAATCTTTACTTTGAAGTTTGGCTATTTTTTTTTCAGCATACTGAGCACTTTCGTATGCAAAAAAACCAACATAACCACCATAAAATCTTGGTAGTCCATTTATTTCTGGTGCCTTGTAGCTTTCAGTAATTTTTTGAATTTCATCCAAAGGATCTTCTGACTCAAATGAAGAGGAAGTTCCTTCTTTACTTATTTCAACAGAATTACCAGTAACCTTAATTGTATCTAGACAGTCATAACCAATAATTGAAAATTGTGCCCATTGATCACCCCCCTCAACTGACTCTAAAAGAAATGTATTAGATTTATCTGAAATCTGAGAATATAAAGTTAAGGGTGTTTGATTTTCTAAAGATATTTTTTTAACAACTGGGATGATGTTAAAGCCGGCTTTAGCATAATCTTGAAACTCTTCTTTCGTTATCATTTTATTAATAATTTTTTTATATCTACTAAATCACCAACATGAATATCATTTTTATCAAACCAACCCTGATTAACTTCTAAAGCATATAAAACAGGCTTTTTAGAGCATACTGACGTTTTTGATAAGGGCACCATATCATATATATTTATTATTTCACCCGTATCATCAAGATATGCAACACTTAGAGGAATCAAAGTATTCTTCATCCACATGCATTGAATTTTTTTTCTATCCCAAATAAAAACCATGCCATTGTTGTCTGCAAGACTATCTCTGTACATAAGTCCCTTCTTTCTGTCTTGGTAATTTTTTGCTATTTCAATAGTTGAAAGGTATTCCTGTAAAACAATAGCTTCCTTGCTCTCAAGAGAAATAGTAAACAAAAATAAAAACGAAAAACTAAATAATTTTAGAGCGGAGTGTTTTAATAGTTTGCTCATAATTGTCAGTATTGAAGATCGCTGATCCGGCAACAAAAGTATCTGCACCAGCTTTTGAAGCAAGACCAATGGTCTCATTATTAATGCCGCCATCAACCTCTAGTCGAATATCTTTTCCTGCTGCATCAATCATTTTTCTAACTTGAGATATTTTTTCTAAAGAACTATGAATAAAAGATTGTCCTCCAAAACCAGGATTAACACTCATTATCAATATCAGGTCTAGATCCTCAATAACATTCTCTAGAATATTGAGCGATGATGCAGGATTAAATACCAGTCCGGCCTTACAACCCTGATCTTTTATTGCATGAATAGATCTATGGACATGTTTTGATGCCTCAGGATGAAAGCTAACAAGATCAGCACCAGCCTTAATAAAACTTTGTGCAAGCTCATCTACAGGATCTATCATGAGATGAACATCAATAAATTCTTTAACGCCATAATCTCTTAAAGACCTACATACCATTGGACCTATAGTTAAATTAGGGACATAGTGGTTATCCATAACATCAAAATGAATCCAATCAGCACCGGCATTCAGAACATTTACAACTTCTTCACCTAATGTTGCAAAATTAGAAGCTAATATTGATGGAGCAATAATATATTTTGAGTCATTCATAAGTTAATTTTCGTCTTTATGGGTTTTATTAGCAAGTTCTAAGCGGTCAATAGTGCCAGTATCTATCCAGATTCCGTCAGATATTTCAGCTGAAACCTCTTTATTGTTAATAAATTGTTTTAAAACCTTGTTCCAGATATCAAAAGGCATTTCTTGAGGTGTTAATTTATTGAAGATGCTTGGGTTGATAACAGATATGCCACTCCAAGTATAATCATTTGCCTCTGATCTAACTGAAACAATATCACCATCTAATGAAAAGTCTCCTTGAGAATTGTGCTCAGGGTTCTTTACGCCAACAAGATGTGCAACCTTAACAATTTTATTTATGGCTGCAAGATCAATATCATGATAAACATCTGCATTTATCAACATAAAAGGCTCATCCCCTAGTAACTCAAGAGCATTTTGAATACCTCCGCCGGTTCCAAGCGGTTCAGACTCTTTAGAAAAGATAATATTATTATTGGGAAAGAGCTCTAAAACATGCTTGATAAGTATATTTCCTAAGTAGGAGACATTAATTACTATCTCATCAAAGCCAGAATTTATTAATGAATGAATGTTTCTTTCAATCAAGGATTGATTTCCTACTTTGAGCATAGGCTTTGGGGTATCGTTTGTCAGTGGCTTCAACCTTTTGCCAAAACCTGCAGCCAAAATCATAGCTTTCATATTGTATTTAGCTCTCTTAATAATCTCGGTTTAACTTCAGACAGCAAGACTTCTCTTAAATTTAAAAATTCATTTTGAGGAATAAGTTCTATTAAATTATCTAAAATAGTTGGCAGATCCTTTAATCTAAACGCTCTCTTATCTTTAGTAAAAAGCTTACTCAATGTTCCTAAGATTCTCATATTTCTCTGAATAGCGCCCCACCTCACCCACTCAAAGGCCTCATCCTTAGAAACATTTAGTTCCATTATTGAAACGTAATGGCTTAGAGAGTCTTTGATGAGTTGTTTGGGGTATGAGTGATAATGATCAATAAGTATCCCAGCCAAATCAATACCAATTGGTCCAATGCATAAATCTTGAAAATCTATAACAGCTATATTTTCATTGGAATCTAGAATGAGGTTTCTTCTCTCATAGTCAAAGTGGCAATTCATCCAAGGCTGATCTTTTAACATTTCTAACGTTTTTAGCTCTAAGCTGTCTAATCCTTTCAATTCTTCAATATTTAAAAACTTTGCTAAGAAAATTGTCTGCATGCTATTCATCTGATCCTTTAAAGAAGATTCGTCTAGCATTTTTATTTGAGGAACATGTGCTGTTTGAATTTCTGAAAGAACTTTCATGGACTCCATTAGAAGCTTTCGATTAGTATTAAGCTCTATATCAATTAATGATTGATCTCCTAAATCTTGTTGGATAGTGATACCTTTGCTGGCATCAGAAAAAATAACCTTTGGAGAATTAATGCCTAGTTTATTAAAGTAAGTTGCAACATGAATAAATTTACTATGATTCCCTACTTTAGGATCAAGATAGCAAACAACTAGAGTTTTATTATTATCTAAATATATTCTGTAATACTCTCTACCACTTGCCTCTAATTTTAATATCTCAGCTTTAACAGCTGGGTATCCAGAATTCCTAGATAACTCTATTATTTCTTGTTCTTTCAAATCAACTATTCTGGACCTCTTCAGGTACAGGAGTATCATCTGGTACAAAAAAATCTGGCATTAACTCTGCAAAAGGAACATTGGCATATTTTGTAAAGTCCTTTACTCCTGCCGCATGTAATACTAGGTCATCGATGCAAAAATTACCCGTAAATGTTTTTGAGTCTTTTGTTAAAATTTCATAAGCAGCATCTGCCATGATATGGACATTTCTTGATAGTCGCATAATTTCATCGCCGCCTAAATGATTTTGAACAGCCGCTGTTGCTATTGCAGTTCTTGGCCATAATGCATTAACTGCAATTCCTCTATCAGCAAACTCCTGGGCCATACCTAAAACACACATGCTCATAGTATATTTAGCCATGGTATAGGCAACTGTTCCAGCAAACCATTTAGGACTCATATCTAATGGTGGTGATAAATTAAGAATATGAGGGTTAGATGCTTTTTCAAGATGGGGTAAACAGTATTTGCTTACCATATAGGTTCCTCTTCCATTTATTTGATGCATAAGGTCATACCTTTTCATTTCAGTATCCTTTACATTGGTTAACTGAATAGCTGAGGCATTGTTGATGCAAATATCTATTCCGCCAAAATGATCTACAGATTTATTAATAGCATCTCTAACATTGTCTTCACTTCTAATATCGCAAACGATTGGCAGAGCATCACCGCCAGCTTTAACTATTTCTTCAGCTGCTGTATAAATAGTGCCCGGGAGCTTTGGATGCGGATCAGCTGTTTTGGCAGCAATAACTATTTTTGCGCCGTCTTGTGCTGCTTTCTTAGCCATAGCTAGACCAATACCCCTGCTTCCACCTGAAATAAATATTACCTTATCTTTTAAACTCATAATTTTTCCTTTATATATAATCTTTAAAACTTTTCCATATACGGTCTTAAATCTAATTCATATGTCCAAGCACTTTTATGCTGTGTGTGAACAAACCAGTATGCATCTGCAATAGCATCAGGCTGTAGAATACCGTCTTTTTGTTTTAGCGCATACGTATCAGGGAAATTTTCTTTTATAAATGCCGTATCGATTGCGCCATCTATTACGAAATGGGCTACATGTATACCCTGGGGGCCTAATTCTCGAGCCATACTTTGTGAAACAGCCCTAAGTGCAAATTTGGCACTCGAAAAAGCTGAAAATCCTGAACCTCCTCTCATTGAAGCTGTAGCACCAGTAAAAAATATGCTGCCTTCATTTCTTTTTTTCATATATTTTGCGGCCTCTCTTCCAGTTAAGAAGCCACCAAAAGCTGCCATTTCCCATACTTTTCTAAAAACTCTTGAGGTAGTTTCTTCTATAGAAAAATAGACGTTTGCTCCAGGATTAAAAATAACCACATCTATTGGAGCAATTTCGGTCTCAACCTCTTTAAATAATTTTTGTATGGATTCTTCATCTCTTGCATCTACACCAAACCCCTTCAACCATCCACCTGATTGTTCGACATCTGCTTTAAGGTTTTTAAACTTGTCGAGATTTCCGGGACGCCTTACAGCACATACTTTATAGCCATTATGAGCAAATTTTTTACATAGAGCTGATCCTGTTGCATCTCCTGCGCCAATAATTATTGCTGAATATTTTGAAAAATCTTTCATATGAGTGTTTAATTGTTTGTTAACTTTACAAAATTGTGAGTACAAATGAAAGTAGACTTTATTTTCGATGTGGCTAGTCCTAACGCTTATTTTTGCCATAAGCTTATTCCAGAGTTTAAAAAAAGAACGGGTGTCGAGTTTGAATACGTGCCCTGCTTGCTTGGTGGTATTATGAAACTGTCAGGAAATCAGCCTCCATTTGTTGCTTTTGCAGATATACCAAACAAAAATAAATACCAGTCCCTTGAGATTGAAAGATTCATTAAACAGCACCAGCTTAAAGAATTTAAATTTAATTCTAGTTTTCCTATGAATACCGTCCAGCTACAAAGAGGAGCTCTTGCGGCTCAAGAGCTAGGCATATTTGAAAGATATTTAGAAGTTATCCTCGAGGCTATGTGGGAAAAAGATATAAATCTTGCAGACCTAGATATCTTAAAATTAACTTTATCTGAAAACAATATAGATGCAGAGTCACTGATAAAAATTATTACCTCCCAAGCTTGTAAAGACAAATTAATTACAAATACCACTGATGCTGTAAATCGCGGAGCTTTTGGAGTCCCTACATTCTTTTTTGATGAACAAATTTTCTTTGGTAAGGACCATCTTTACCAGCTTGAAGAGTATATTAATTCAAAAAGATAATAGAACTTTTCTGGAAATACTCTTTCATAGCTAAGAGGTATAAAATATAAGAATGAAGAAATTCAATTATGTTGCACCAATTTTTCTGGGTGCTTCACTTTTTGTTCATGCGAATGAAGAGTTTCTGGTGGATGGTATTTTAGTTCCGACAGCACAACCCAACACACAATCATGCATATCCTATGTTCCGGTGATGGGACTTGTAAAGGAAGCGGAAGATTTAAAAGTTAATTCAGACAAATTTAAATTTACAGACGATAAGAAATTAATTTTAGATGGGAACGTAGAATTAGATTTCCCTGAGGGACTTCTAAGAGCTCAAAGTGCTGAATTAGATAGAGAAAATGGAAAAATTAAGTTCTCTAATAAGGGTGAGATTTTTTTAGAGGATTTCTATTTTAATGCCAATGGGGGTTATCTAAATAAAGATGATAAATCTATTTCGTTGTCAAAAGGGATGGTATTTTCCAAGGAAAGAAATTTAATATTTAATTTTTTAGAATTAAGTGGTGAACTTGATCAGCAAATTTATCTAAAAAATGCATCTATGACATCTTGTGCAAATCCCAACCAAGGCTGGACCCTTCAAGCAAAAGAAATTGTTTTGAATTCTCAGGAAAGACGAGGCTTAGCTAAGAATATTAAAATTAAAGCAGCTAATAAAACCATCTTTGCTCTTCCCTTCCTGCCTTTTGCAACATCCGATGAGCGAATGAGCGGTTTCCTTGAGCCCTCCATATCCTATTCATCAGACGGAGTGGATATGATGATTCCCTACTATAGGGTGATTTCTAAGAAATCTGATATTACTATCGCTCCTCGCTATATTGCAAAAAGAGGTCCGGGCATTGAAATGAACTTCAGGTCATTACATGGCAATGATAATAATATTCGTAATCTAGACCTAATATATTTTTCAAATGATGATGAGTTTGAAGATGAGTTTTTTGATGATGAGACATCTAGATGGATATATAAATATACTGATAAATTTACTTACGACTCATCTTTTATAAACATAGATTGGTCTAAGTCATCTGATGGCCTTGTTTTGAGAGATATACCTGGAGACATCACATCAATTGGCTATCAAAGGATTCAAAACTTAAATCAAAATTTTTCTTTTAATACCCAATTTAATAATTCATTTTTAACTATTGAGCATCAAGGCTATCAGTCACTAAATCCGATTTTATCCAATGGCTATGAAAAATCACCATCAATTAGTTATAGGTTTCTTAAAAAGATTAATGGAATTGTTATATCTGAAAAATTAAGTATATCCTCTTTTAAAGCTAATAGAATTCATGGATATTATGGATATCAAACTACAAATAATAAATTCTTAAGGTTAATTGAGAATCCTGTTGAGGGAAGAAGAATATTTTCTGAATTTTCTCTTTCTAAATATGCTTATATTAATGGTTTTAATATTTCCTCAAATATAGGACTAAAGAGCATTAATTATGACTTATCTAATAATGCACAAAAGACAAAGAATATAAATGTTCCCAATGCCTTATTAGACATAAGCACAATATTCTTAAAAAATGATGGGGATAATAAATACTTTATAGAACCTAGGTTGACTATGGGTTATTCGGCATACCAAGACCAAAAAAATAACCCTATTTTTGATTCTGATGTTATTTCTTCTAACAATGAGCTGTTTAACAATGATAGATTCTCAGGCATGGATCGTATTGGGGATCAGAGTTTTTATACATTAAGTATGAAATACAAAAAAATGTCCTTGGGTCATGAAAAAATATCTCTAAGTCTTTCAAAAAAATACTATCTTAAAGATAGAAAAGTTTGGATGCCTCAAATGAATAACTCTATTGAAGCTATGAATGACGATGAAGGTCCTTTATTTATTCAGGGAGCATGGATGCCTAGTAAGAAAACCTCAATCGTTGGTCATGGAGAATATTTTAAAAAAAATAATAAAGTGCCGCTTGGAGGTATAACCCTAAATCATAAATTCAATTCCGGCTCGATTGGTTTTGCTAAAAGATATAGGAGGATGGCCGGTGATTTTAACGATCAAATGAACTATTCAGAAGTCTTTGCAGACATAAGTTTAAACTCTAACTTCAAGCTCATTACAAAACTTAAAAGAGATAATGAAAATAATAAAAATATAGAAAGCCTTATAGGTATTGAATATGAAAACTGTTGCGTTGCACTTAGAATTACAGGAACTGACAGAAACCTCTCAAGATATATATTAAATCAAGAAATTTTATACCCTCATCTAGGAGATGCGTGGGATAATATAATTGAAATTGAAAGCAAGGGTAGGATTAATTTTGAATTTGAATTAAAAGGCCTTAACTCTTCTTTTGATAAAGTAAATAGATTATTTAACAACTCTCTCTTTAATTATTGATTAAACTAAAAAATATGAAAAAACTAACTCTAGCCATAGCCTTATCTTTAACCGCTAACATTCACTCTGCAATAGAAATCTTAGATAGGGTCGCAGTCATTGTTGATGATGGTGTAATCATGGAATCACAAATAAATTCAGGCCTTGCCGATATTATTTTGCGATACGAAGAACAAAATATCCCTAAACCAAATCTAGATGATTTGAAAGAACAAGTCATAGAATCATTAATTATTGAAGAGCTGCAATTACAAATGGCTAACATTGCCGGTGTAAGAATAAGTGATACTGAATTAAATGATGCTGTAATAAGAATTGCAAACAATAATCAGATGGAGCTTCAAGAATTTATTGACTATGTTGAAACTAATGGTGACTCCTATGAAGAGTTAAGAGAAAAGATACGCAAGCAAATGATTGTTCAAAGAATTCAAAGGGGAAGAGTTGGTTCAGAAATAGAAATTACTGAAAAGGAATTTCAAGCCTTTCTTGCAACTGATGAGTCTTTAGCAGCTTTAGAGCCGGAGCTTTTAGTTAAACAAGTTTTGGTTAAGACACTTAAAGAGGCCAATCAAGCAATCTTAAGAATAAAAAATGGTGATGATTTTTCAGATATTGCTAGAGATATTTCACTAAGTGCCAATGCATCTGATGGTGGAATTATGCAATGGAGAAAAGCTGTAGATATGCCAAAATTATTTTCTGATGCTTTAAGTAAAAAAGATATTGGTTATGTAAGCAGTCCGCTTGAAAGTGGAGCTGGCTATCACATACTGAAGTTAGTTGATAAAAGAGGGCCTTTTGTTCAATATGAAGATCAATGGTCATCAAGACATATATTGTTAATTCCATCTACCATAAGAGATGAAGAAACAACAGAAAAAGAAATCAATGATATAAGAGATAGAATTATAGAGGGTGAAAGTTTTGCAGATTTAGCCAAGGAGTATTCGGAAGATCCTGGTTCTGCTCAGCAAGGCGGTGAGCTTGGCTGGCTAGGAAAAGGTGTTCTCGCTGCTGAATTTGAGAGGGTAATGATTGAATTACCTATTGGTGATGTATCGTCAGTGTTTCAAACAGAGTTCGGCTTCCATTTCCTTGAAGTTCTAGAAACAAGAAAATATGATATGACTAGAGATTTAATTGAAGATCGAGCCTACTCTATGCTTTATGGAAGAAAATATGAGGAAGAGCTTGAAAATACACTACGCTCTATGAGAGCTGAAGCTTTTGTTGAGATCAAAGATCTAGATTGAAAAAAATACTTTACTCTCCTGGGGAGCCATCAGGCATTGGCCCAGATATTATCATTCAGTTGTGCAGAACAACTTTTTGGACAGATATAAAGGTACCTATTCTATGCATATCTGACCCTAAACTTCTTGATAAAAGAGCTGCTGACTTAGAAAAAAAAATTACCCTACAAAAAATTTCTGATATAGATGAATTAAAAGCAAATAAAAGAAATGTTATACAAGTAATGCATATTTCAGATTGTAAAAATACGAAATACGGAAAACTTTATAAATCAAATGCTAAATATGTTTTAGATAATTTAAAATTTGGTATTGATGAGGCTTTAAAAAATAAAAACCTTGCTCTAGTAACGGGTCCAATAAGTAAAGAAAATATTATATCTATAAATAAAACATTCTCTGGTCATACTGAATTCATTCAGCAGAAAACAAATAGTAAGGAGGTTTTAATGCTTCTTTCTTCTGACCAGTTAAAAGTTGCCTTAACAACCACTCACATACCTCTAAAAAATGTTTCAAAAAAAATAACTAAAGAGCTCATAATAAGTAAAGCGATAACACTAAATAAAGGGCTTAAAGAAAAATTTAAAATTAAAAATCCAATCATTAAACTGCTTGGATTAAACCCGCATTCAGGTGAGGGTGGAAAAATAGGAAAGGAAGAGGTTGATATTCTTATCCCTGCTGTAAAAGAGCTAAGGAAAAAGAAAATAAATATTTCATATCCTATTTCAGCCGATACAGCATTTACAAAAAAGAACCTTAAAGAGACAGATGCATTTTTAGGAATGTATCATGACCAAGTCCTGCCTGTTATTAAAGCTCTAAGTTTTGGCAATGCTATTAATGTAACTTTGGGTGTTCCAATAACAAGGACTTCTGTAGACCATGGAGTTGCCTTAGATATAGCTGGCTCAGGCAAAGCTGACCCCTCTTCGCTTAAAGAAGCTATAAAAATTGCAAAGAAAATTCTTTAATGGCTTCGCGGGGTATTAGAAGGAAATTCGGTCAAAATTATCTTTCCGATCCTGCAATCATATTTGAAATGGGTCAAGCTATATCTCCCTTAGTCGGAGATAACTTTTTTGAAATTGGCCCAGGAATGGGTGCACTTACCAACGTACTTAATTTAGCTGGCATTAATGTTAAAGCTATTGATGTAGATGAGAAGAATATTGAATATTTAACAAAACAATATATGGGGCCAGCTAAATTTGATTTTATACATGGAGATGTTTTATCAACATCTTTAAATTTTCTTGAAAAAGACAGCTACAGGATAGTTGGCAACCTTCCATATAATATTTCAACGCAGATAATCTTAATGCTCACAAACTGGCATCATCTAGTAGACGATCTTCATTTCCTTGTTCAAAAAGAAGTTGCTGAAAAAATTGCAGGCAAAATTGCAACTAAAAATTGGGGCAAATTATCAATAAAACTTTCAGCTTTTTTTAATACCCAAATACTCTTTGATGTTCCACCTGAAGCATTCGATATTAAGCCAAAGGTTAATTCAAGCTTCATAAGAATGACGCCTCAAAAAAAATATAATATTGACCAATCAACAAAAGAAAAATTATTCAAAATTATTGATATGTCTTTTTTATCAAGAAGAAAAAACATTAAAAATAACTTAAAAAAATTAAATTTAGACTGGAATGGTCTTGATATTAATCCTGGGCTAAGGCCGGAAGAAATATCTTTAGATAATTTTTTAAAAATAGTTAAAACATTGGAAAATTAAATGGCTCACTATGTTGTAGGAGACGTTCAAGGTTGCTTTAAAGAACTAGAGGGGTTACTTAAAAAAATTAAATTTAATTTAAATAAAGATATATTAATTTTTGCAGGCGATCTTGTTAATAGAGGCGATGCATCAGAAAAAGTTTTAGAGTTTTGTATTAAAAATAAAGGATCTGTTAAAGCTGTTCTGGGAAATCATGACTTTTATTTGCTTTACTTAATCGAACATCAAAAAAAAGATAAGTCATTAAAGAAAGTTTTAGAATCTAGAAATGTTAAAAAATATCAAGTCTGGTTAAAAAAACAGCCATTATTATTAGATATCAAAATTAAAGAATCTAATGAAATTTTTTGGATTTCTCATGCTGGAATACCTTTTATTTGGCAAGTGGATGAAGCTAAGAAATTCTCTAAAGAGATACAGGTTGCTTTAAAAAATGATGCGTCAAATTTATTAAAAAATATTTGGGGAGATACACCTAAAATTTGGAATCCAAACCTAAGGGGATACAAAAGACAGAGAACAATTATCAACTACTTTACAAGAATGAGGTTCTTGAGCAAAGATGGCTCACTAAGACTAAATTTAAAAAGTGGTAAAGGGAAAAAGGGTTATGTACCTTGGTACAAGAAAACTATAAATAACCTTAAAGATAATGAAAATATTGTCTTTGGACACTGGGCGTCTTTAGAAGGCAAGACTGGTTTAAAAAATATTATTGGACTGGATACTGGTTGCGTTTGGGGAAATAAGCTTACAGCTATAAGATTAGAAGATAAAAAGTTATTTCAAATTAAGAAAAAATGAAAATATATGAAGTTGGGGGAGCGGTAAGAGATGCGCTTCTAGGTGTAACAGCAAAGGATAGAGACTGGGTTGTTGTTGGATCATCTCCTGATGAGATGGTATCAAAGGGATTTAAGCCTATCGGCAAAGACTTTCCTGTATTTTTGCATCCTTCCAGCAATGAAGAATATGCCCTTGCAAGAACTGAAAAAAAAACAGGCCATGGCTACCATGGTTTTAATTTTTATTTTGGGCAAGAGGTAACTCTTGAAGAGGATCTTTCAAGAAGAGACCTAACTATCAATGCTATTGCTAGAGACTCAGGTGGAAATATTATAGATCCCTATGGAGGCATCAAAGATCTTGAAAGAAAAATCTTTAGACATGTTTCAGATGCATTTTTAGAAGATCCATTGCGCGCAATAAGACTCGCTAGATTTCATACTTATGAACATCTTAAAGATTTTTCAATTGATTCAAAGACAGAAGAGATGCTAGAAAAAATTGTTAATTCAGGGGAGCTAGCAAACTTATCACCAGACAGGATTTGGACTGAAACTGATAGAGCGATGTCTTCGAAAAATCCAAATATTTTTTTTGAGCTGATAATAAAATATAAAATGCATCATCCCTACTTTGAGGAATTAAGAATATCTCTTTGCGATACAACCACAAACAACATAATTCGATGGGCTGAATTGCAGGCTAATAACGATTTTGCGTTAGGCAGGAATCTTCCTATTCCAAATGCACAAAAAAATGCTTCTGATGTTCTAATGAAATTAATGAAGATTTCAAAAGCTATGCCAAGAAATGAACTTATACAGTTATTTCCTCTAATTAACTTTGTCAGAAACGAGTTATTAATTAAAGACTTATGCTCTTTGTCGCAGCTCTCTAATTCAAAAGAATTAATATTCAAATTAGTATCAAAAACCATGGAAACTGATTTCTCTTTTCTTAAAAATATACCTAATGAGAAAATTCATGCAGAAAAGCATAAAATATACGAAAAAATATTAAATCAATGTCTATAAATAAAACCATACTAATTACAGGAGCTGCAAAGAGGATTGGCAAGGAGATAGCTCTAACTTTTTCTGATATGGGTTGGAATATAATAATTCATTACAACTCCTCCAAAAATGATGCTGAAGAATTGGCAAATCAAATTAATTCAATCAACTCAAATACTGCAAAAATAATTCAAGCAAATTTAGATGTTGTAACAGATGTCCAAAGATTAATTATTGAAGCTAGATCCTGTTTTGATTCGATTGATGTTTTGGTAAACAATGCTTCAACTTTCTACCCAACTCCCATCGATGAAATCTCTGAAGATCACTGGGATAAACTAATAGGAAGTAATCTTAAAGGTCCATTGTTTTTAATCCAGGGCCTTAAAGATAAATTAATTGAAGCGAAAGGAACTATTATTAATATTACTGATACAAATCTAAGCAAAGGTGTTGCAAATTTTGCTATATATGCAGCTGCTAAAGGAGGTTTAGAATCCATTACTAAGGTTTTAGCGAGAGAGTTAGCTCCAGATGTTAATGTTAATGCAATTGCTCCTGGTGCAATGCTTGAACCACCTGATGTTACTTGGACTGAAGAGCAAAAGGAAAAAGTGATAGCAAATATTCCTCTGAAAAAGATGGGTTGCGAGAAAGATATTGCTAACGCAGTTAAATTTGTTGTTGGTTCAAAGTATATGACAGGTCAAATTATTAAAGTTGATGGAGGAAGATCGCTATCATGACCAACGATAATCAAAAATATGAAAAAGTATTTTCAGGTACAAAGGCTGTTGCTGAAAATCTTAAAATTGATAATGAGAAACTTCAGCCATGGATAGATGCTCATGTGCCTGGTGCTGGTGCTATTACAGGAATTGAACAATTTAAAGGCGGGCAATCAAATCCAACATATAAAATTATTACTGATAATAAAAATCTTGTTTTAAGAAGAAAACCACCTGGTAAACTTTTACCATCAGCTCACGCAGTTGATAGAGAATATAAGGTTATTACCGCTCTTGGTGAGACTGATGTACCTGTTCCAAAAACTTATGGACTTTGTGAAGATCAAGAGGTCGCAGGAACTACTTTTTTTGTTATGGATTGTTTAGATGGTGACATTTATTGGGACCCAATGTTACCTTCTCTGTCAAAAGAGCAAAGGATAAAAGTCTATCAAAATAAAAATAAAACTCTTGCAGCACTGCATAGCGTTGATTACAAAAAGATTGGTCTGGAAGACTATGGCAAGCCCGGTAACTATGTCGCAAGACAGGTATCAAGATGGTCCAAACAATACCTAGCATCTGAAACAGACAACATTGATGAAATGAATAATCTTATTGAATGGTTGCCAAATAATATTCCTGACGATGACGAAACTTCGATTGTTCATGGAGATTATCGTTTAGATAATATGATTATGAAAAACCAAGAAGTCATAGGAGTTCTTGATTGGGAGTTATCCACATTAGGTCATCCCATTGCAGATTTTTGTTATCACTGTCTGACATGGAGAACAGAACCCTTGTTTTATGATCATGCTAAATTAAAAGAAATGGGTATTCCAAATGAAATGGAGTACAGAGATATGTATTCTGAAATTACTGGAAAAGATCTTTCAAAAAATTGGGAGTTTTATATGGCTTTTAGCTTATTTAAAGTTGGTGCTATATGTCAGGGTATTTTAGGCAGAGTTAGAGATGGAACAGCCTCAAGCAAACATGCTGAAGAAAGGGGAATGAAAGTCTATCCCCTGTCAGAATTTGCTTGGTCTATTGTAAAAAATCACTTTAAATAGCTTTTTTAAAGAAAAGAATTATTCCAGTAATAGAGCTTATTAAAGCAAGGACAGAGAAGATTTTTAACAAAATATTATTTATGTTATCTCTGTCTTGATAGTCCATTATATGCAAAGCCCAAAGTAGGTCCCACGCTCTCCATGAATCAGATCTAATTGCTGCAATATCACCAGTTATTGGATCAAGATAAATATTAATACCATCTTTGGTGTCGGTTGAGATTTTATATATCGGCAATCTTCTTCCCCTATACTCTACTCCTCTTTCTTCTTTTTCAATAAAACTTACCTCTATTGGAATTAATGAGGTTTTTTCTTTAGCTATTGTTATTGCTTCTTCGGGTAGTAAGTTTTTGACTGGCAATTTATCGGGGTGAGTTAAATAAGTTTTTAATCCATTCTCATTAGTTTCTATTATTTCTTCTCCCAGTCTTTTAAATATTCTGTATTCTGTATCTAGAGGTAATCTGTATTGCTCTCCCCTAACCATTTCAATTTTGTTAAATGCAAAATAAATTCCTGAGACTGTCCAAAGAAGAAGCTGAATTGCAATAAAGATGCTGAGATACCTATGAATCTTTCTAACTGTAAATTTTTTTGCCATTTTATAAAACCTCTTTTAACGGTTCAGATACAAATGAATATTTTTCTATTTCATTACTCTCAAATAATATCTCATCTTGATCGATTTGAAGAATGATATCTATATCTAATGTTCTAGCGCTAAACTTAGGGACATCTCTTTTTCTTCCAGTTTCATTTTCAATATCTTTGAGTTTTTGGTTAAGCTCATCAAAACCAAGTCCTGACTCTCCTGCAACTACTAAATTTAAAAAATCATCACCCTCAAAGCCCTCTGCTTTTGTCTTATGAATAGATGAGTATTTGGTATTAGCTAATATCTTATTGATCTGGTCTATTGCAAAAATGATGTTTGCTTCAGCATTGATATTGCTTCCCAAGGATAAGAAATATTGCATTATCTATGTATTACTAGGCCAACATCTTTGGAGCCTCTTATAGCTCCTGGCTTTGATACTCTCAATTTAATTGATTCAACACCGTATTCGTTTTTTACCAAAGAAGCTATTTCCTCAGCGAGAGTTTCTTGAAGTTGAAATGATGATTCTTCTACAAATTTTATTACGCCCTTAGCAATTGCTTTATAGTCTATCGTATCTTCAATAGAATCTGATGATGCCGCCTTTTTACAATCAAATGGAAACTCTAGGTCAATGCTAACTTCTTGTTTTACTTTTCTTTCCCAGTCAAATATTCCAATAATAGTTTTTATTCGAAGGTCTTTTATGTAAATAATATCTTTCATTTAGTTAACTCGCCTAGTGGCCATCTTGCTCTCACATAAGAGGCTTGGGATTCAATCTTATCAGAAGATCGCAATGACCCGACAAAAGCAATCATTGCGGCGTTGTCACCACAATATTTTAATGAGGGGTAAAAAACTTTAATTCCTAAAGAATTCTCTAAATCTTTAATTGCTGACCTAAGCGCTTTATTAGCTGCAACACCACCTGCAATTATTACCTCGGTCCTGCCACTTATTTCTACAGCCTTCTTAATCTTCTTTGAAAGAACTTCTATAACAGCTTGCTGAAATGAAGCTGCTATATCTGCTTTTATCTGATCGGTTAAATTATCAATATCTCTGACTGTATATAAAACAGATGTTTTGAGGCCGCTAAAACTTAAATCAAGGTTATCACTGTGCATCATTGGCCTTGGAAAGTCATAAGCTTTTGAATTACCTTGTAATGCAAGTTTTTCAATATGCGGTCCTCCTGGATATGGTAAATCTAATAATTTACCCACTTTATCAAAAGCCTCTCCGACTGCATCATCTTGAGATTGTCCTAAAATTTCATATTCTCCTCTTTCTTTTACATCAACAATCATGCTGTGTCCTCCGCTAACTAATAAAGAAATATATGGGGTTTTTATTTCTGGAAACTCCATAACTGGAGACATTAAGTGTCCCTCAAGATGATTAATAGGTATTAAGGGTATTTTTAAAGCGGTGGAGAGACCTTGAGCAAAACTTTCTCCTATTAATAAAGCGCCTAATAATCCAGGACCAGATGTATACGCAATCCGATCAATTGATTTTATATCGATGTCTCCGAGAGCTTCATATAGAACATCAACTATTTTTACGCAGTGATCACGTGAAGCTAACTCGGGAACCACTCCACCATACTGAGCATGCATTTTTATCTGACTATAAACAGATTCACCTATGATTCCATGCTCGGAGTCATATATTGCAATTGCGGTTTCATCGCAAGATGTTTCAATTCCTAAAGTTTTCATATTTTTTTAATAAAATGTTTTGCAAAATTTCTAATTACAGCCTAAACTACGCGACTAATTATGCCTTCAATTATAATAAAAGAAACAGAACATTTTGACATTGGTTTAAGAAAGTTCAAGCGTGCCTGCGAAAAAGCAGCAATTGTACCTGAAATCAGAGCAAGAGAGTTCTATGAGAAACCAACAGAAAAAAGAAAGCGATTAATGGCAGCAGCTGTTAAGCGTGCTAGAAAATCAAATAGGAAATATTCTTTCCCAAGACAAAGATCTTATAGATAATCTTGACCCTTCTTTCCCAAATTCAATCAGATCTCAAGCAAGCAATGCTTGATAAAGATGATATGACTCGCGATACTCTTAGAATGTTTAAGTCTGAAGTCCAGAAGTTTGAGATAGACAATCAAGCGACTGCTGATGACGCAAAAGCTCTTCAGATTATCAACAAAATGATTAAACAACGAAAAGATTCTATTACTCAGTTTACAGAGGGTGGTAGAGTTGATCTAGCTGAAAAAGAGCAACTAGAAGTTACCATATTATCTAAATACAAACCCCAACAACTCAACGAATTTGAAATCACAGAAAAAGTTCAGTCTGCTATATCTGAGTCTGGAGCATCTACCATGCAAGATATTGGCAAGGTAATGGGCATTCTTAAAAACTCTATTGCGCCAGGTACTGCTGATATGGGCATGGTAAGCAAAATTGTTAAAGATCAATTAAATTAACAAATACTGGATCAATGCATCCATAGGATTAAATTATGGAAAGAAGCAATAACAGAAAATCAAACGAACTAAGAGAACTTACATTTGAACCAAATATAAATATTCATGCCGAAGGCTCTGTATTGGTATCTTTTGGGAACACAAAAGTTATCTGCACTGCATCAATTGATACAAATGTTCCTAGATGGATGAGAGGAAGTGAAGAGGGATGGGTAACAGCTGAATATGGAATGCTTCCAAGGTCTACAAACGAAAGAATGGGAAGAGAAGCAGCAAGAGGAAAGCAAAGTGGCAGAACTCAAGAAATTCAAAGATTAATTGGCAGATCGCTAAGGCAAGCAGTTAATTTAAAATATATTAAAGGTAAAACTATAAATATTGATTGTGATGTAATACAGGCAGATGGTGGAACTAGAACTGCTTCAATTACAGGCGGTTGTGTTGCTCTCTTTCTTGCATTAAAGAATCATCATGATGATCACAGAGCAATAAAGACCCATGTTGCTGCTGTTTCTCTTGGAGTGCTAAATGATCAAGTAATACTTGATCTTGATTATAATGAAGATAGCGCGGCTGAAACTGATCTAAACTTAGTAATGACTGACTCTCTTGAACTTATTGAAATTCAGGGTACTGGTGAAGAGGCTCCTTTTTCCAAAGAACAACTAAATGAAATGCTTGAGGTTGGAAGTTCAGCTATAGCTGATATTATTGAAAAACAAAAAGCCTGTTTAATATAAGTGAAGGATTATCAAAAACAATTTCTAGAATTGGCACTTCATGCCAAAGTACTAGAGTTTGGTGATTTTACTTTAAAGTCTGGTAGAAAAAGTCCGTATTTTTTTAATGCAGCAAAGATGCTTAATGGTGGGTATCTTTATGATCTTGCTAAGTGTTATCAAGCGGCAATTAATGATGCAAATATCTCATTTGATTGCATTTATGGTCCTGCATACAAAGGGATATTCTTGGGCTCTATTGTATCCATGATACTCAGCGAAGATGGTGGTAAATACCCATTATCTTTTAATAGAAAAGAAATCAAAGACCATGGTGAAGGCGGAACAATAATTGGCAAAAATCCTGCTGGCGATGTGTTGATTATTGATGATGTTATCTCTGCTGGGACTGCAGCAAAAGAATCGATAGAGAAAATAAAAGACCTTGGAGCTACTCCGAAAGTAATGCTTGTGGGTCTTGATAGGCAAGAAAAAGGGAAAAGCGATATCTCTGCTAGACAAGAATTAGAAACAATGTTTGAAATACAAGTGATATCAATTATTAATTTAGATACCCTGATAGCTTTTTCTGAAGACAACTCAGATCATAAAAAATATCTAGAACAGTTAGTTTCTTATAGAGATGAATGGGGAGCTTAGATGTTTTCAGGAATAGTTTCTCACAAAGCAAAAGTTCTTAAAGTTAAATTTCATGATGATTACATGAGTCTTGAAATATATCCTCCTAAAAACTTTAACAAAGGTTTAAAAAAAGGTGCGAGTGTTTCGGTTAACGGCGTATGTTTAACATCAAAAGATGGTGGTAATAAAAGCCTTAGATTTGATGTTATTCAAGAAACGCTAGATAGAACTAATCTAGGACATATTGCAAAAGGTCACATGGTGAATCTTGAAAGATCTATCAAAGCATCATCAGAAATAGGCGGTCATTTAATGTCTGGTCATATTCACTTTACTGCAAAAATAAACAAAGTTATTAAAAAAGACAATACCAAAGATATGACAATTAGCTTGTCAAAAAACTATTCTGAGTACGTTATGGAAAAGGGATATATTGGTATCAATGGGTGCAGTCTAACTGTAGGCAAAGTAAATAAAAGTAATTTTAAAATTCATCTAATTCCAGAAACTTTAAAGGTCACTAATTTAAGCAGCCTCAAAAAACTCGATACCGTCAATATTGAAATTGATCAGAATACCATTGCTATTGTTGATACTGTAAAGAGAACTTTAGCTGCTCAGAAATCTTGAGAGCACTGCCATTCTTATGGCCACACCATTTGCAACCTGTTTTCGAATGACGGATTGATCGCATTGGTAAACGCTTTCAGAAATTTCAATATAATTTACTGGCCCAGGGTGCATGACAATTGCGTCTCCCTTAGCTTGCTCTAACCTTTCGGATGTTAATTCATAAGCATGCTTATATTCTTCCAAGTCAAGATTTAAGGTTTCTTCAAATCTCTCGTGTTGAATCCTAAGAGTCATTATTACATCAGCATCATGAAGTGCCACATCTAAATCTGATTCATATTTACCCATAGCCGGACTAATGTATTTCGTTGACATGCTTGGGTGTCCACAAAAGGTCAAGGAGTTAAATGCAAAATTTGACACCCCCTCAATAAAAGATGAGGTAACTCTTGAGTGGTCTAAATCACCAACAATAACAATATTCAGATCATCTATTGATCCCTTGTTTTCAATAATTGTCATCAAATCTATTAAGGCTTGAGTTGGATGAGATATTGAACCTTCACCGCCATTAATAAAAACCATCTCTGGCAAATATTCTGATAAATCTCTAATAACAGATTCAGGATGCCTTAATACACACAAATCAACCCCCATCAAACTAAGGGCATCAACTGTCTCATATATTGACTCCCCTTTTTCAACAGATGAATTTGAGATATCAAATCCTACAACTAAACAACCAAGATTTTTTGCAGCAATTTCAAAAGAAGATTTTGTTCTTGTGCTAGGCTCACAGAAGACATTAGCAACAGTTTTGTCAGGAAATAAATTTTCTTTCCTAAAAGAGCCGTCTTCGAGTTTAAAGTTTTTTGCAAATTCAATTATCTCAAGAATCTCTTTTTTTGAAAGATCATTTAATGAAAGAAGGTTTTTATTCATTATTTATAAGAATTGCATCCATCTCTACATTAACTCCAAGAGGTAAAGCAGAAACCTCTACTGTAGCCCTTGCAGGATAAGGTTCAACAAAATGTCTTTGCATTGCTTCGTTAACAATAGAAAAGTCACTCATGTTTGTAATATAGATCGTTAGCTTAACAATATTTGATAAAGATAAATTTGCTTCTTTGCATATAGCTGTTAGATTTTGTAGAACTTGTTCAGCTTGCTCTTCAATTGAAGCATTCATCAGATCTCCTGTTTTTGGATTAATTGCAACCTGTCCAGAAACGAACGTAAAACCTCCAGCCTGAACTGCTTGAGAATACGGGCCTATAGCCTTTGGAGCATTTTCAGTAAAAATAATTTTTTTTGTCATAAAGTAACCTGCCTGTAGTTTATGAAGTGAATTGTACCTAAAATTAAATTTTTAGGCTTATCATTTTTCATTAATTAATCTTGTGCAACTGGATGTAATTTTTTTAGATCTAATTTTTTGCATAATATATTGAAGCTCTTCTTTGCTCTCCACATCAACCTCCATTTCAAAATCACTAAATGTACTGTCAATATTTTTTGTATGAACTTGCTCTATATTTATAGCTGCTTTTGTAAAAACTGAAACAATTTCCGCCAATACACCTATTTCATCAACGGTTACGATATTAATTTTTGCAGTATACACATGATTTTTTGATTTGGTTGTCCATTTTGCAGGTATATATCTAGAGTCTTTTGAGATAAATGGTGCTACCTGTTTACATTTTTTATGGTGAATTACTATTCCTCTTTCAGTATCAGAATGAGCAATTACAGGATCTTGATAAATGGGATGGCAGCATTTAGCAAAAACCACTGAAACGCCTTCTATATGATTATCGCTGATAAAAACTGGTTTAATCTTTTTGATGTCAGAATCTTTTCTAATTTTTAATCCTGAATAAAATCTTTCTGCAACAATATTACCAGTTCTTTTGCCAGAGCCGAGTTCAATTAAAAGTTTATTAAGAGACGTTACTCCAATTAAATCCAACACTCTTTTAAGATTGCTTCCTCGATAGTCCTCTAGAGATTTTCCAGATCTTTGTAGTTCAGTTTCGAGCATAAATTTTCCTGCCTTTCGAGCAGAAGATACTTTTTGATTTCTTAATTTGGCTCTAATACCGCTTCTAGCTTTACTTGTAACAACAAAATTAAGCCATGCTGGATCTGCCTCAACAAAGGAGCTTGAAGTAATAATTTCAACTGTTTGACCGCTTTCAAGCTCAACATTTAGCGGCGCTTCCCTTCTATTTACTTTACATCCAATAATACTATTACCCAATCCGGTATGAACCTCATAGGCAAAATCTATTGGAGTCGCTCCAGCTTTTAATGCGTAAATATGTCCTTTTGGAGAAAATAAATATACTTCCTCAGAATCAAGATCTTTTCTAAGAGAGTCAGCAAATTCAGAGGGATTCGAAGACTTCTTCTTAAGGTCAACAAGGCCAGACAACCACTTATTTGCTCTTAGCTCTGTTCCTTTGCTCTTATCATCGGTTTTATAACCCCAATGAGCTGCAATACCCATATTTGCTGTAGCCCACATGCTTCTTGTTTGTATTTGGACTTCTATTGGGAATGCTTGTAAGGCTAATAGACTTGTGTGGAGAGCCTGATAGCCATTTGTTTTTGGTATTGCAATATAGTCTTTAAATTTATTTTCAATCGGTGAGAAATAGTTATGAATAATTCCAAGAGCTCTATAACAATCATCTACAGAGTCTACAAGAATTCTAAATCCATAAACATCTAATATTTCTGAGAAAGGTTTGTGCTTTGTCTTGATTTTGTTATAAATACTATAAAGATTCTTTTCCCTTCCTTTTACAGCAACATCTTGAATATTATTTGATTTAAGTTTTGTTTTAAGTTCTTTTCTAATCTGTGTGACAATTCTCTTTCTCCCACCACTTGAGCTTTTGACAGCTTTTTCAAGCATCTTGGCTCGCATTGGGTGTATGCATCTGAAGGAAAGATCTTCGAGTTCTGCTCTAATATCTTGCATACCCACTCTTAAAGCAAGAGGGCCATATAATTCAAGAGTCTCTTTGGCCTTCTGAATTTGTTTTTTTCTTGGAACATGCTCAATTGTTCTCATGTTGTGTAAACGATCACATAATTTAACCAAAACAACTCTTACGTCATTAGCCATTGCCAGTGCCATTTTTTGAAGATTGTTCGCATCACTATCGGATATGTTTTTCGTTTCAATTTTTCCAAGCTTACTAACACCGTCTACAATATGTGCAACATCATCACCAAATATTTTAGCCAAGTTATTTTTTTGAACATTACAATCTTCTAAAACATCATGCATTAATGCTGAGCAAACTGAATCTGAATCCATTTTTAGATCGAGAAGAATTTGTGTAACAGCTACAGGATGGGTTATATAGTCTGAGCCATCTTTTCTTTTTTGACCCGAGTGCGCATAAAAAGCAAAAGAATAAGCTTTCTGAATTTTTTTTATATCATCGTAGCTTAAATAAACTTTGCAGGATTTATATAATGAAGTTGGGAGTTTTAAAAGACTGGTTTCTGAAAAATTTATTAAATGGTTTGGGAGAACTGTTTCACTCAAATTAGTTCTCCAAAATTCATTTACTCAGATCTTTGTGATACTTCTGAGTCTGGTGTTGAAAATCCATCCATTAATACATCTTCTTCTAGAGTTCTATCTAAGGTCTCCATATCCAATAGACCAGCTTCAATTTCTCTTAAAGCCACTAATGTTGGTTTATCATTATCCCATTCTACGAGAGGATCCCTACTTGTGGTAGCAAGCTGCCTAGCTCTTTTTGAGGCCATGATAATTAAATCAAACCTACTCGGTACTACTTGTAAACAATCTTCAACTGTAATTCTAGCCATATAATTTCTCCTAGGGAGAGTATTCTATTTCTATTGATCAATTAAGACAACATATCTCTCAAGATCTTTAAGTTTATTTTATCCTTATTATTAAAAGATTTGCCATCTATAACAATATCAATAATATCCATACATGCAGTTTCATAGCTATCATTTAATATTCGATAATCAAATTCTTCAGCAAATTTAAGTTCTTTCTTAGCATTATTTAGTCTTGTATTAATAATTGCTGATGTATCAAGACCTCTATTTATGAGCCTCTTTTCAAGCTCTTCTAAGCTTGGAGGGATAATAAATATAGATATATGCTCTATTGATGCGTCCTTAATTAATTTATAGCCTTGGACATCAATATCACAAATAACACTTATGCCTTTATTAATTTTTTCTTCTATATGTGACTTTAATGTTCCATATTTATGGTTATGTACAACAGCATATTCAATAAAGGCATGTTTAGAGATTAATTCATCAAACTCATCATCTTCTATAAAGAAATAATGCTTACCCTCTTCCTCTCCTTCTCTTGGTTTTCTAGTTGTTGCTGATACTGATAGCTCAAAATTCTTACTTGTATCAAGAATAGATTGTATTAAAGATGATTTACCAGCTCCTGATGGAGCTGAAATGACATATAACTTTCCTTTTTTTATATTATTCAATGTTCTGGGATTGTTCTCGCATTTCTTCAACAGAGAGCTTCATATCTAATGCGATTTGTTTGTAGCTGGGATGATCAATTTTTACAGATAAAGTACTTGTTTCTCTGAATAATTCTTGAAGAATAAAGTCTATCTTTTTTCCGCTTCCATTTTTTATGGATAATTCTTTCTTTAAAGAACTTAGATGAAAGTCAATTCTTTCTATCTCTTCAGCAACATCATGTTTTAAAACCAACATTGCAATTTCTTGTTCGAGTCTATCCTTGTCTAAATTATTACAAAGTATCTTCACTTTCTTATTAAGTGTTTCAGCCCTGAGTTTGGTTAGTTTGGAATTTGATTTAGTGATTTTTGCTAGGTTATTTTGTATTTTTGATATTTTTGATATAAATGTTTTTCTTATCTTTTCTCCTTCTGCCCTCCTATTTTCTATCAATCCATTTAAGGCAGCTTTGAAAGTTTTCTTTAAAAGTTTTTGATTAACTATAGTTTTTTGTTCGGACTTTATTATTCCTGGAATATCTTTTATATCTGATAATCTTATATTGCTTGTATCAATAGATTTAATGGATTTAATGGATTTAATTAAGTTCTTTACAGACTCATTATTAATTGTATAAGTATTGCTAGATGGAAACTTTAGCTTAAATCTAATATCTACACTTCCACGTTTTATTTTTTTTGAAACATCTTCTCTAATTAAAACATCAAACTCATTTCCAATATCGTTTGGTTTAATTGAAACATCTAAGAATCTATGATTCACGCTCTTTATATCACAATATATTTCTGTTTCTTTTTGTATGTGCTTCGAAGAGCCAAAGCCTGTCATGCTAGCTATCATATAGACATTGTATTTTGCTTAGAGTTTTAGTTCTAGCTTTAATTATTTAAAAATTAAACCCAGCTGCTTTTAATTTTTTATTACTCACAGATTTAACTGATGCAAGGATTTCACAATCCTCACTACAATTATAAATATCGTTTTCTTTATTTTGGGATAGTTTATCAATTGCAAAAGATATGATTTTTGCTGCTGTATTTCGATTTAATCTATTATGGGATGAATGTTTTGAGCTATCTATATATAGCCCTGAAAACCTTAAGATATTTAAATATTCTGGGAATGATTGGTTTAGTGTTAATTCATATTCCTTTATAAGATTTCCTCGAAAATCAGAAGGTTCAGCCAAAGTAGATTCATCGATATAGCCCAATTGATGATCTCCATAAACTCTTGTAGATGATATTGCTATTACACTTTTAATATCTGCGTTTTGTAATGAATTTGTAATATTTTCTAAAGAAGAGATAAATCCATCCCTATAGCCATCTTCATCTAGATTACTTGGTTTAGGAATAATGATAACTGAATCAAAAGTAACTCTAGGTAATTCTAGATTGTTATTAGAAAGCCAGTCCCAATTTATCTTAATAATATTTTGGTTAAGAGAGTCATGCCTAGATACTGCATATATATTTGCCGATTGCTCTTTAAGAATTTTACTTAATCGACTGCCAATATCTCCATAACCTATGATTAGGATATTTTTATTCATTCTTTAATTTAACATATGATCCAGGAAAGAATCCCTGGATCATTAAAGTTTATATTTGAATTTATATGCTTAACAAAGGAGCAATAACTAAACTAACAATAGCCATAACATTAATTAAAATATTCATTGCTGGGCCAGAGGTATCTTTAAATGGATCTCCAACTGTATCACCCACAACTACTGCAGCGTGAGTATCTGATCCTTTGCCGCCAAGATTTCCTTTCTCAACATATTTTTTAGCATTATCCCAGGCACCGCCAGCATTAGCCATCATGAGAGCTAAAGATACGCACCCCAAAAGACCACCAGCAAGCATTCCGCCAAGGGCTTCAGCACCTAACCCAAAACCAACAATAGCAGGCATGGCAACAGCAATAACTCCAGGTAACATCATTTTCTTTAAAGATGCACGGGTGGCTATTTCTACACATTTTTCTGAATCTGGATCCGCAGTGCCCTCCATTAAGCCTGAAATTTCTCTGAACTGCCTTCTGATTTCATTAATCATTTCAAAAGCTGCATCTCCAACAGCTTTCATTGTTATGGATGCAATATAAAAAGGGATACATGCGCCTATAAACATACCTACAAGAACAATTGGGTCTGTAAGGGCTAATGAGAATTCAGGATTCTTTACTGTTACAACAGCTGAGTAAGCTGATATTATTGCCAGGGCTGCCAATGCTGCTGCTCCAATAGCAAATCCCTTACCAATTGCTGCAGTGGTATTTCCTAATTCATCCAAAGAGTCTGTGATATCTCTTACTTCTTTACCCATTCCAGACATTTCTGCTATTCCGCCAGCATTATCAGCAACAGGTCCATACGCATCAATTGCCATGGTAATTCCAACAGTAGATAACATCCCAACTGCTGCGATACCAACTCCATAGACTCCAGAAAGACCGGTTGATACAAAGATGATGGAAGCTAGGATGGCTATAGGAATAACAACAGATTCCATTCCTACTGCAAGACCAGAAATCATAACAGTGGCTGGACCGGTTTCACCTGATTCTGCAATATCCTTAACTGGTTTTCCGCCAGTATAATATTCTGTAATAAGGCCAATTAGTACTCCGCCAACTGCTCCAGCTATAACACACCACCACACTGTATTAGAAACTCCAGGTAATGATTGCACTATGAACCAAGCAAAGCCAACAAATATTACTGGCGCAAGCAAAGTTCCAGATCTTAAAGCACTTGCAGGAGCCTTAGCTGATTGAAGTTTAACAATCACTATGCCAAGAATAGAAGCTACTAATCCTGAAGATGCAAGTAAAAGTGGAAGCTTCATCATATCAACTGCACCAGCATCACCAGCAAGTACCAAAGTATAAGCAATGGCTATTGATGCAATCATTGATCCACAATAGGATTCGAAAATATCTGAACCCATTCCAGCAACATCACCAACATTATCTCCAACATTGTCTGCAATAACACCAGGATTTCTTGGATCATCTTCTGGTATACCAGCTTCAATTTTACCTACTAGATCAGCTCCAACATCAGCACTTTTAGTAAATATGCCTCCGCCCACTCTTGAAAATAAAGCTACAACGGAAGCTCCCATTCCAAAGCCTTCTAAAGCATGAACATGATCCGCATTAAAAAAATAATATAAAGTTCCAAGGCCAATAAGTCCTAAAGAAGCTACGCAAAGGCCCATTACCGAACCACCGTAGAATGAAACTGATAATGCTGCAGCTGCTCCATCTTGTTGAGCGGCAGTTGCGGTTCTTACATTTGCTTTAGTAGCTGCATACATACCTATGAAGCCAGCTAATGATGAACAAGCGGCTCCTGTAATGACAGCTATTGCTGAATGCATTCCTAATGCAAACCAAACAAGCAAAACTAAAACAGCTATAAAAATTAAAAGATACTTATACTCAGTTTTCATGAAGGTTAAAGCTCCTTTATGAATCTGATCTCCTATTTTTTTAACTTTATCGTCTCCATCCGGATATTGCATTACAAGAAGGTATACAACAAGAGCAGCGATCATTCCTATGACGCCTAATATTGGTGGTAAAAGTAAAGTATTCATTTAAGGACCCCTTTTTTTAAAGAGGCATTCTATCAAATAATTATAAAAAAGACGTACTTTTTTTCTATTTATCGAATAAATTTTTATCTAATAATCCCTCTGAATCTGCCACTATGCATGCAACAGCAGCATCTCCAGTAACATTCACAGAGGTACGAAGCATATCTAAGATTCTATCTACAGCTAGTATTATGCCTATTGCTTCAAGAGGTAGTCCGAATTGCTGAAGAATTATTACCAAAGTTATTGTTCCAGCAGAAGGAACTGCTGCAGTGCCTATAGAAGTTACTACTGCAAGTATAACAACTTGAACATATTGAAATAGTGATAAATCGATACCTGACATTTGAGCAATAAATACTGTAGCCATGCCTTGCATAATCGCTGTGCCATCCATATTAATGGTCGCACCAACTGGTATTACAAAAGATGACACATTTTTATTAACTCCCAATTCATCTTGAACGGTTTTTAAGGTAACTGGAATAGTTGCTGCGCTTGAGGAGGTTGAAAAGGCAAATATTGCAACATCCTTCATTTTTTTATAAAAAGTGCTAATGCTTAGATTGGTAAAGATTTTAATTATCAACGAATATGTTACAAAGGCATGGATTATTAATACTATTATTAATAGCAAAACATATTTAAATGCTTCCTGAAAAATGTCTAAGCCATCAGTAATAACAAATTTTCCAATAAGGCAAAAAACTCCGATAGGAGCAAAAGAAATGATCATTATCACTAATTGCATAAATACTGTATTAAGTTTTTCAAAAGAATCACTAAAGTTATTAGTCAAATGATTTGTTTTGTTTAATGCTAGGCCAAACAAGATACTAAAAAAAACAACAGCAAGCATTTGATTTTGGGCCATTGCTTCAATAATATTTGAAGGGAAGATATCTAATATCGTTTCATATATTCCCTGGCCCTCAGGCAATTTATCTGGAGGAGCTATTTCAGAAGAATAACCAGAACCTGGTTTAAAAATTGACCCAACCAGCAATGACAATGAAACAGCTATAGCAGTTGTAGAAAGGTACAAAGTTATTGTTTTAAGAGTTATATTCCCAAGACTTTGCATGCTTGTTAATGATGAAATACCAGAGACTAGTGAAAAGAAAACAAGGGGCACAATTAATAATTTTAATAAATTAACAAAAATAGAGCTTCCTAAGTTAAAAACATAAATTCTTACGAAATTAACCAAGCTTTCTGGAAAAATTTCTAGATAGTAAAAAAACGATCCAATAATAAAACCTAAAAACATTCCAAATAAAATATTTCTTGTTAAGTTTTTAGGGGTTTCAATCATTATATTTCAATCATATCAAAATCTTCTTTTCCAACACCGCATTCTGGACATAACCAATCATCAGGGACATCATCCCATTTTGTTCCTGGCTCTATGCCATCTTCTGGCCATCCAAGGGCTTCATCATATATTAGACCACAAACTATGCATTCGTATTTTTTTAATTCCATATTCATATCCAATTAAGTTACAAAGATTAAAAATATGGGCGTTATAATATCAGATTTATTAGGTCAATTAATGAAGCTAAAGCAAATATCACCTTGGAGCCCTTTCGAATCAATAAAAGCTAATATAGCTAATAAAAAAATTATATCTTGGCTATCAGAAAAAGGACCAATTACAAAAAGAATAAAAAAACATGGAAAGTTCAAACTGCATTTAATTCAGGATGAATTATCAAAAATATCAGACGATGATAAGAAGTTTGTAAATGCTGAATCAGAAAAGATAAAAAAGAGAGAAGTGCTATTATTATGCAACGACTCACCAGTGGTTTTTGCTCAAACGATAATACCACTAGAAACAATTGAAAATGGCTTTAATAAACTAGGAAATCTTGGCACTAAACCACTGGGTGATATTTTGTTTGAAAAAGACATTTTTTTAAGAGAGCTAATTCTTTATGCTTCTTTTAAGAATGAATCAAATATTTATTGGGGCAGGAAAGCAAAATATTCTGTTAAAGGATATAAATTTTCTGTCATGGAAACATTTTTAATGAATGAGAATGATTAAAAAAATTCAAGGATTTATTGAATTAACAAGACTAGATAAACCAATTGGAATATACCTTTTGTTTTGGCCATCTTTTTTAGGACTTCTCTTAGGCGGTCTTAATAGCGGGTTAATGGAATATAAAAATTATTTAATTCTAGCAATTGGATCAGTGCTTGTTAGATCTTTAGGCTGCATTATTAATGATATTAATGACTATAAATTTGATAGGTTGGTATCTAGAACAAAAGACAGGCCTCTTGCTTCAGGTAAAATCAATATAACTGAAGCTTGGATATATTTTATTGTTTTAGCAACATTGTCTTTGATTTTGCTTATATTTGTCCCGCCATTTACTGTCTTTGTATCACTTATAGTAGGGGTATTTATTATGGTCTATCCTTTGACCAAGAGATTTCTTAAGGCTCCTCAATTCTTCTTAGGAATAACTTTTGGCTCTGGGACCATTATTTCTTATAGTTTGGCCTCTCCTGATTTATCCATCTCAATAATAGCTTTATTCATTGGAACAGTTATGTGGATTATTAGCTTTGATACGATCTATGCATTTGAAGATATAGAAGATGACATAAAAATTGGAATAAATTCAACGCCAATTTTGTGGGGTGATAAGACATTAATTATATCAAATTATCTTCATTTAGCGTTTTACACTTCATTAGCCTTCATAGGCTATATAAATGAATTTTCGTTACTATATGTGGTTATGCTTATAGTGCTTCTCGGACTCTACATTTATCAAAAAAAACTTCTAAATAATAAACAATATCTAGATGCTTTTAAATTTAATCACTGGATTGGAATGACGGCTGCAATGGGGTTTATTGTAGAAATATTTTTAGTTTAGTTTTTATCATCATGAAAAATTCTTTTATAAACAGCGTCAATAAGATTTCAAATCAGAATTTTAAAAATATCTTAAAAGATGACGACTCTCCATTGATATCTCATGAATTTTTAAATGCATTAGAGGCAAGTGGCTCAGCCATAAAAAGTAATGGCTGGCAGCCCATGCATTTAATATTAGAAGATGATTCGAATTTATCAGGATTTCTTCCATTGTATTTAAAAAATAATAGTCATGGAGAGTTCGTATTTGATCATCAGTGGTCATATGCTCTTAGAAGAGCTGGACGAGAGTATTATCCAAAACTGCTTTCTGCAATTCCATTTACTCCCTGTGAGACAAGAAAATTTATTTCAAAAAATCATATTGAGGCAAGCTCATTCATTGATCCGATAAGAGAATATATGGAAAAAAATAATGTAGAAACATGGCATATACTTTTTCCTGATGCAAGCGTCTCTGAAGATTTAATAAAAAATAATTTTATAAAAAGAGGTGGCTACAGATTTGTATGGAATAACAAGAATTATTCTAATTTTGATGAATTCCTCAATATTTTTACCTCAAGACAAAGAAAAAATATAAGAACAGAAAGAAATAAAATACTAAAAAATAATATTAGCTTTTCTATAAAGGATAAACAAAATATCACCTTGGACGATTGGAAGACTTTTTATGAATTCTATAAAAGTACCTACTTGGAAAGAATGCAAGCTCCATATCTTAATTTTAGTTTTTTTGAGCTAATACACAAAAATAAAGATATCCTGCAACCAGTCATTTTTTTTGCTGAATTGAATGAGCAGAGAGTCGCTGGATCTCTATGTTTTCAGGGAAAGGATATTCTTTATGGAAGGCATTGGGGCGCATCCATGATGGTTGATAGTCTTCATTTTGAATGCTGCTATTATCAAGGTATTGATTACTGCATTAAGAACAACATTAAATATTTTGATCCAGGTGTACAAGGCGAACATAAAATAAGAAGAGGGTTTGAGCCAAGACTTTGTAATTCCTATCACTATGTTATAAAAGAAGACTTTAGAAAAGCTATAGATTCTTTTTGTATAGAAGAATATAAATCAATAGAGCAGTATTTGGTGGCATGTAAAAAATATACACCAATAAAAAAAGAATATAGAATTTAGAGATGATAAGAACACTGCCTATAACCTCTCATCATTTAACAGTATGTGAGGCTAATTTTATTAGGCTAAAAAAATTATTAAGAAACTTTTCCGATAAAGAAAGCTCTTTCGAGTCTGTAAATCCGGATGAATCTTCTCTAAATATAAATTTTTTGGTGCTGGATAAGACTAAGCACACAATAATCATAGAAGCTAAGCAAAAATGTGATAATAAAAATTTACATAATGAGTTTGTATTAAGAATACAAATTAGTCTTGATGCAATGCTTGCTGAGGTTATTTCATATCAGGGGGAGAAAGCTTTGCCTTTTTTTATGAACCGGTCTAAAAAACAGTCTTATGATGAAAAATTACAACAAAATAGATTTTTAACTGAATGGTTGGAAACTATATTTGCTACTGGTATCTCAAATAAAGAGCAACTCAAAGATATTTTAGATAATGTCTAAAACAATACTTTATTTTCATGGATTTAAATCTTCTAGCGATTCGGGTAAAGCTCAAGACTTCAAAAAATTCATATCTGAATCAACCAAAAATACTAAAATCATAATTCCTGATTTAAATGATAATTTTCAAAAAGCTTATCAACAAGTTGAAGAGTTAATTAATAACCACGGTCCTAACATTGTTTTTATGGGAAGCTCTCTTGGTGGTTACTATGCATTGTATTTTTCCCAAATTCATAACGTTGAAGCTGTTCTAATTAATCCAGCTATTCCGCCTCTAAAAGATTTCGAGATTCATTTAGGAGAAAATGAAAACTACGCAACCAAAAATAAATTTGAATTGACAAAAGATGATATTTCTTTTGTTAGGTCCCTTCATCATAAAAAAATAAAAAAACCAGAAAATATTTTAATCTTACTTGAATCTGGCGATGAGGTATTAGATTACGCTGCAACAACTGAATATTTTGCAGCTTGTCATCTAGATATAGTCTATGGTGGCGATCATTCATATACCTCACTAAAAGATAAACATAATAAAGTTAAAGACTTCCTAAAAATAACATAATTGCATTAAATTAATGCAATTTTTATAGATTCGCACTAAAATAACGCATATTATGTACAAATACGGTGCATTTATCCTAAATATAAATGGCATGTAAATTGCTTTACTAATAGTGCTAATTAAAAATTACATTAGGAGATATAATGGCAGAATATAAAACTTATGAATACATATGGCTTGATGGAAATAAGCCTGAGTCTTCAATGCGAAGCAAGGTTAAAGCAACTGATGCAGACACACCTCCGGATTGGTCTTTTGATGGCTCATCCACAGGTCAAGCTGAAGGCAGTAGTTCAGATTGCTTATTAATACCTGTACAAACATATGCAAACCCACATGGGCATGATTTAGTAATGACTCAAGTCCAAGCAGCAGATCATTCTGTTCATCCAACTAATTTTAGAGCTGCAGCTGAAGCTGTCGTAACTGATGAATGGTGGTTTGGGTTTGAGCAAGAATTCTTTTTTACTGATCCTGAAACAGGAGATCCTTTGGGATGGGAAAATGGTGAGCCTGGACCTCAAGGACCCTACTATTGTGCTGTTGGTGCTGGGAATGTCGTTGGAAGAGAAATTTCAGATGCTCACCTTCAAGCATGTTTAGATCTTGGCATTACCTTAACCGGTACAAATGCTGAGGTTGCACTAGGTCAATGGGAATATCAATGCCTAGGCAAAGGAATTAAAGCAGCTGATGACCTTTGGGTATCAAGATATCTACTATATAAGATTGCAGAAGAATTTGGTGTAGGTGTTAACATTCATCCTAAACCCAAAACTGGTGATTGGAATGGTTCCGGTATGCATACTAACTTTTCTAATGAAGCTATGAGATCTAGTGGAACTGAAGAATTATTTACATCAATGTGTGAAAAGTTAGGAGAAGTTCATCAGGAAGGTATATCTTTATACGGTTCTGATAATGATATGAGACTTACTGGGCTTCACGAAACACAAAGTATTGATAAATTCTCATACGGAGTAAGTGATAGAGGGGCCAGTATTAGAATTCCTGTTTATACAGTAGAGCATAACTGGAATGGCTACTTAGAAGATAGAAGACCTGCTTCTAATGCTGATCCTTATAAAATCCTGGCACATATAGTGGGAACATTAACAAAATAACACCCTCGATAATATTGGCTCCTTGCAAAAGGAGCCAATCTTCTTAATGACTAATTCTGAAAAATTTAACAATCTTTTATTAAACCAAATAGCCTCAGAGATTGTTGTTTTAGATGATGAGTTCAAAATTCTCTGGCTTAATGACTCAGCGGTTTCAAATGGCTGGATTTATTCTTCTGATGACTCAAATATTAAAAATCAATTTACATCTGAGACAAATAATGAGCTCCTAGAACTTCTTCAGGATTGTGCTAATTCAGGCAACACAATAACAAAAAGAAATTTCAAGCTAGCTAAACCCAATGAGAGCCATAGGATTGTAGATCTGACTGCAAGCTGGTCTGATACAGATAATATTTTGATAATTGAAATTTTATGTGTAGACAACTTGAATAAAATTATTGACTCTTCAAAAATATTTTCTACACAAAAAATTGCAGCGAATTTAGCAAGGACATTAGCTCACGAGGTGAAGAATCCTCTTTCAGGAATAAAAGGCAGCGCTCAAATATTGTTATCAAAGGCTGATGATGATTTTTCTAAAAAGTTTTTAGATATCATTATTAATGAAACTGAAAGATTAAATTCTATTGTAACAAAAATACTTACACCCCCTAAAAGACCAAAACTTGAAGCTTTTAACATCCACTCTGCTCTTGAAAAAGTCTTTGCTTTGTCGCAAACAGATGAATATAAAAATCTTAAAATTAATCGTGACTATGATCCAAGCATTCCTGAGATTTATGGTGACGAAGATTTGTTCATACAAGCTGTCTTAAATATTTTTAAAAATGCTCAACAAGCGCTTCTTTCAACAGAAGAACCAACAATAATAATTAAATCTAGAGTTGCTTATGGTCAGCCAATTAATGGAGTGATGCACTCAACATTGTGCGAAGTAAGCATCATCGACAACGGTCCAGGCATTCCTCAAGACATTCAAGAACAAGTATTTTTTCCAATGGTATCTTCTAAAGAAGATGGCTCTGGCTTGGGCTTATCTATCTCACAAGACATTATCAGAATTCATGGTGGCGCTATTTCTTTCAATAGCGCTTCAAAAGGAACAACCTTCTCAATATTAATCCCTATAAATCTAGAATCAAAAAATGAGGACATGAAAAGTGCATAAAGTTTGGGTTGCTGACGATGATAGCGCTATAAGAATTATCCTTGAAGAAAGTCTTTCCTCGGCAGGCTTTAGTGTTCAAACTTTTTCTTCAGGAGATGATGTTGTAAATGAACTTAAAAATGATTTACCCGATCTCATTCTAACGGATGTGCAAATGCCAGGCATGCTTGGATATGATTTACTAAAACACATTAATGATAATCATGAGAATATTCCAGTTATAGTTATGACTGCATTCACAGATATGCAGGCAGCAATTGATTCATACGGTGGTGGTGCTTTTGAATATATCCCAAAACCTTTTGATTTAGATGATGCTATACAAATAATTAATAGGGCTTTAGAGGAAAAGCCAAAAACAAAGGGTTTAAAAGCTAAAGCTAAAACAGATATCATTGGTGAATCTGCTTCGATGCAAACTGTTTTTAGGGCCATTGGCAAGCTTTCAACCACAACAGCAACTGTCTTAGTCCAAGGTGAATCTGGAACTGGTAAAGAGCTTATTGCAAAATCACTTCATAAGAATAGCCCAAGATATGATATGCCTTTCATTGCCCTCAATATGGCTGATATTCCAAAAGAGTTAGTTGAATCTGAGCTTTTTGGTCATGAAAAGGGAGCTTTTACCGGAGCTGTTGATCAAAGAATTGGGAGGTTTGAACAAGCAAATGGCGGCACTCTTTTTCTAGATGAGATTGGTGATATGCCTCTTGATTCTCAAACAAGACTCCTAAGAGTTTTATCAAATAAAGAATTTTATAGAGTTGGAGGAGATAAGCCAATTAAAGTTGATGTAAGAATAATTGCTGCAACCCACCAGAATCTTAATAATTTAGTATCACAAAAATCTTTTAGAGAAGACTTATTCTATAGATTAAATGTTATTAAAATTAATGTTCCTGCACTTAGAGAGCGCAAAGAAGATATTGATATCTTAACTAAGTACTTTTTAAAAAAACATTCTGATTCTCTTGGAGAAGAGCTTAGGGTCTTATCAAAAGAAGTTATGGATGTAATAACAAGATATGATTGGCCAGGCAATGTTAGGCAGCTAGAAAATATATGCTATTGGTTGGCATTAATGACTCCAACTCAGAATGTTAAGGTAGAAGATCTACCGGAAGAAATTAAGGATAATCAGATGGTAGAAGCGCCTAGCTCATCTTGGGAAGATGGTTTTAATAGTTGGGTTAATAACGTAGCTACCACCATTGAAAACGACCTACTTGATATTGTTAATCCAAAAATTGAAAAAATTATAATTAATGCTGCTTTAGAAAAAACTAATGGTAAAAAAAATGAAGCTGCAATTTTACTAGGTCTAGGAAGAAATACTCTAGCGAAAGAAAATAAAAGAACTTGGAATCTAAACTAGAGGAAGATTATCCAGTCTCCATGCTCCAATGCCCCCCGACAAGATAACTGTGTTTTCGAAGCCAGATTTATTTAAAACTTCACCAGCATTTGCTGATTGACTGCCAGTGTCGCATATTAAAACCAATGACTTATCTTCCTGTTTTTTGATCTCATGAATTCTATCTTCTAAATCCGTATAGGGAATATTAATAGAGCCTGTGATATGGCCGTCGTTAAATTCATTTGAAGACCTTAAATCTATTAATTGTGCTGCGTCTTGATTGGTTAAGTTTATTAGGTCCTGTGGAGTAATTTTTTTTCCTCCCTTAATTGCGTTTGACCTAATTAACAGAATCAGAAACTACCAAAAGCGGCACAGAATAAAAATAATGCTCAATTAGAAATAAAATAAACTTATCCATGAGCATATTATCCATTAAAATAAACTAAAAGTATTACAAATCTTAAAATGAAAACAAGAAATCTTATATTGGTCAGACACGGTCAAAGTGAATGGAATGAACAAAATCTATTCACAGGATGGAAGGATCCAGGACTTACAGAGCTGGGTATACAAGAAGCAAAAAAAGCTGGTTCATTAATATCAGATCAGGGCATTGTTTTTGATGAAATGTTCACCTCAATGCTAGTCAGAGCACAAAATACCGGAGCGATTATCTTGAATTCTATTAACCAACAAGATATCCCAATTACTAAAAATCAAGCTTTAAATGAGAGAAACTATGGAAGCTTGGCTGGACTGAATAAAGATGATGCAAGGAAAAAATGGGGTGAAGAACAGGTTCATATTTGGAGAAGGTCTTTTGATGTGCCTCCCCCTAATGGGGAAAGTCTTAAAGATACAGCTGAACGCGTATTGCCTTATTTTAAAGAACATATCATGCCTAAAGTCATTCAGGGCTCAAGTATTCTTGTTGCCGCTCATGGCAACTCATTAAGAGCTTTAATAATGGAGCTAGATTCAATATCGTCCGAAGATATAGTAAAGCTTGAAATTCCTACAGGCGCTCCAATTCAATATGAATTTAATCAAAGCGGTGAGGTTATTAATAAAACCAAACTTTATGAAGAATGATCTGAAGCAGGCAGATAGTTTATTTTCAAGAAAAATTATAAGTTGGTATGAGATAAGCGGAAGAAGCGACCTTCCATGGAGGAAAAATATAACCGCCTACAGAGTTTGGATTTCTGAAATTATGCTCCAACAGACTCAAGTAAAGACTGTTATTCCATTTTATAAAAAATTTATTAAGCGATATCCAAGTCTTAAATCTTTATCAGAGGCAACCGAAGAAGATGTTTTAGCTTTATGGACTGGACTAGGCTTTTATAGAAGAGCGAAGAATATTTTTAAAACAAAGGAGATTCTTAAAAATGATTTTAAAAATAGATTTCCAAAATCATTTAAAGATATAGTTTCTCTGCCAGGTATTGGTAATTCTACAGCTGGCGCAATAATGTCTATTGCCTATAGAAATCCTCAACCCATTCTTGATGCAAATGTTAAAAGAACCTTATCTAGATTTGAGTCAATTCAAAATGATTCATCCTCCAGTGCAGATAAAATACTTTGGCAATTTTCATCTAAACATACCCCACAAAATAAGATATTTGAATATACTCAAGGCATTATGGATTTAGGGGCAACTGTTTGCACCCCCTCCTCACCATCTTGTGATATCTGTCCATTAAGTAGACTCTGCAAAAGCGCTTTTAGAGTGACGAAAGAGAAGAGCACAAGAAAGAAAATTAATCTAACAAGAAAAATTAACTTTGTTCTCGCTATTAATAAAAAATCGTTATTGCTTTTTAAAAAACAAGAGGAAACATTTTGGGAGAGTCTTTGGACGCCTTACGAATTAGAGACAGGTGATAAATTACCCTGGAATGATTCTTATAAAAACAAAGAAGAGATAAATCTTATCCATAAGCTTTCTCATTTGAACTTAGATATAAAAATAACAATCTTATATTTCGATAAAAAATTTCATTTTAAATCTAATAAAGAACACAAGTGGATTGAGATAACTGACATTGATAAATATGGTTTACCAAAGCCTATTAAGTCTATAATAACTAACTTATGAGTCATAAAGTTTTTTGCAAAAAATATCAAAAAGAGATGCCAGGTCTTGCCCTGCCTCCCATTCCCGGACCTAAAGGCAAGGAACTTCAACTGAACATTTCTCAAGAGGCTTGGGATAAATGGAAATCTCATCAAACTACATTAATAAATGAGAAACATTTAGACATGTCTAATCCAGATAATAGAAAATGGTTGTCAGAACAAATGGACAAATTTTTTAATAATGAAGACTACGAAAAGGCTTCTGGTTTTAAAGCTTTAGACTAAAAAAATACCAAAAATTTGGTACTCATTAAATATAAATTGCGATGCAAAATGCATCAAATAATTACATTTACAAAATAAATAAAATAGCGTTTAATTTATTAAGATTGTTGTATACAGGGGAAAATAAATATGACGGAAAATACAAACTCAAAATTTCCAAAAGAAGCTGATGTTGTTATAGTCGGTGTGGGTGGAATTGTTGGATCTATGCTGGCATATTGGCTGGCAGATCTTGGTCAGAAAAATATAGTTGGTTTAGAGAAGTCTAGTGTTATTCCATCAGATATAGCATCTACTGCTCATGCTTCCGATTTTGTCTACAACACGACTCATGACAAGTTAGGCTGTTGGACAACAGAGTTTAGTAGAAAGTTTTATGAAGATAATGGCTTTTTCTTAAAAAAAGGTGGTTTGGAAATATGCAGAACAGATGACGATGCTCGCTGGGAGGAATTAAAAAGAAAAGTTTCATCAGGTAAAGCATTTGGTACAAATGTTCGCTTAATTTCCGCAGCTGAAGCAAAAGAAAAGTTTCCACTTCTAGAAGAAGACTCTATACGAGGCGCTATGTGGGATCCAGATGCTGGTCTAGTTACTCCTAGATCACAAGATGTAGTTAGTTTTGCTGTTGAAACTGCAAAAGATAAAGGCGCTCTTAAAACATTTACAGACACACCTGCCATTGATTTTGAGATTGAAAATGGAAGAGTTGTTGGTGTCAAAACAGATAAAGGAACAATTAAAACTGAAAAAGTTGTTATTGCATCTGGAATATGGGGGCCTTTGATGGGTAAAAAAGCTGGAGTCCCTGTTCCACTTATGCCATTAGAGCATCCACTGCTATTTTTTGGACCCCTTCCTGAAGCTCAAGATGCTAAAGATTTTTTAGTTTACCCATTACTAAGAGATCAAGGAAACTCTGCCTATGTTCGTGATACCGGAAGACTTCATGGAGGAATGCTAGAGTGGGGATTTTATGAAGATAAAAATCCAAGATTAGTTGACCCAGAAGATATTGGTAATCCGGAAAAAACAATGGGCTCAGATTCAATGAGATATCTTGATCTTGAAGAGGTTGCTGAACCTTTAGAGAAAGCTTTTGAAACGACGCCTATACTCAATGAACTTGGTTGGGATGAAAAGAGTTCTTTTAATGGACTGCTATCTGTTACACCTGATGCTGGTTCTTTAATCGGTGAAAGTCCTGAAGTGAGAGGTTTTTGGTTATGTGAAGCTGTATGGGTTAAGGATGGTCCAGGTTGTGCAAGACTTTGTGCTGAAGCTATGGTTAATGGTAAAACTCAAGTAGATATGCATTCTTTTGACATATCGCGATTTTATCCTGAACAAAAAGAAAGAGAGTTTGTTAAATCTAGGGCTTATGAGAATTCGCAAACTATTTATACTCCTGCTGTACATCCAAGAGAGCCATATATTTCTCAGAGAGAAAAATTTGTTAGCCCTTTTTATGAAAGAGAGAAAGAGCTTGGAGGACATTTTGATAATGAGGTTGCTTGTTGGGAGCGAGCATTCGCATACGAAAGCAATAGAGAAAAGCTTGGTGAATATCTGAAAGATATTCCTGTTAGAGAAAACGAATGGGATAGACGTCATGTGCCCTATGAACTTGCCAATGCTGAACACTTAGCTATGAGTGATTCGGTTGGAATGATTAATCTTTCTCATTTCCCTATTATGGATATTGAAGGCCCTGATGCAGAGAAAATGCTAGAGTATCTTTCAGTAGCAAAGGTCGGCGGCAATACTGCTATAGGAAAAGTTATTTACACCAACTTTCTTGATGAGGATGGAGGTGTGCATGCAGACCTAACAATTTCTCGCCTTGCAGAAAATAAATATAGAATTGTAACCGGTGGTGCTGATGGAAATAGAGATTGGGTAGTATTACGAAACTATCGTGATGATATGGGCTTAGATGCTGATATAAATATTCGGACCCATGATATTGCAACCCTGGGATTGTGGGGCCCAGATGCAGAAGCTGCCTTAGGCAATTTTATTGATCCAGAAGAAATTAATTTAGCTAACTTTCCTTTTGTAACTGCAAAAAATTTAACCTTAAACCTTTCTGGAGGAAAGAAGGTTGATGTTTGGGCAGCAAGAATATCTTACGTTGGAGAAAGTGGATGGGAAATTTATTTAAATAATAATAGCGAAGAAGGATTAGCGCTTTATGACTCACTCCTTGAAGTTGGTGTGATACCTGTTGGTATTGAAACATATGCTAATAGCAGACGTTTAGAAAAAAGCTTTCGCCTTCAGGGCGCAGATCTTGAGACTGAATATAATGCATGTGAAGCTGCAATTCAGAGGCCGCTTGTAAAGGAAGCAGACTTTCATGGAAAAGCTGCTCATCTAACTCAAAGAGAAGAAGAACCTTGTTCAATTTTATGCACTATGACAGCAGATGATCTGAATGTTTCTGGCGAAACTAGATATCCAGTTGGTATTTCTCCCATTATTGATCCTGATACCGGAGAGGTTCCTGTCGACAACAAAGGTAGGAGATCCTATACCACAGGAATGTCATACTGCCCTTCTATTAAAGAATTTGTTGTTATGGGATATTTGCCTAAAGATATTGCTAAAGAAGGTAAAAAATTATCAATAGAGTACTTCAATGAAGACGGTGATGGCTTATATCCAATGACTGTTAAGATAGTGGGTAAAGGTTCGCTCTATGACCCTAAAAATGAAAAGGTTCGCACATAGTTAATTAAAAAATTTAATCTTAATGACATTGGGTAGAATCTTTTCTATAATCCTCTTTCATTTATTGCCCAGATAGCTCAGTCGGTAGAGCAAAGGACTGAAAATCCTTGTGTCGGTGGTTCGATCCCACCTCTGGGCACCATATCTCTTGAATCTTCTTATTAATCAAATTTATTCAAATTAGTTATTGTGAGGAAAGACTGGCTCAATGTTTTTCACGAGTGTTGAATTATCTTTTTAGTGTTTTCATCAACTCTTCAACTTTGTCATCAAAATTTTTTTCATCATTAAGGGCATCCTTTACACAGGCCTGTAAATGATTTTTTAAGATTTTCCCCTCTACTGTTGAGATTGCATTTTTTAATGCCTTGATCTGGTTGAGAATATCGATACAGTATTTTTCTGACTCTATCATTCTTCTAACACCTCGAACCTGACCTTCAATTCTTTTGATGCTAGGAATTTGTTCTTTATGACACGGATGATTCATATTAACCTCGGTACTATGTATGTAAAAATGGTTGCAAAAATAAATAAAACTAGTGAAAAATAATATAAATATCTTGATCTTTTTCTTGTTTGCATACACATTCTACCCAGTTCGGGGTCAGCAGGACATGGCATATGGTACGTCTTATAATTTACATAACCTGCTATTAAAATCATGACCAATGCAAATAAGGTTATATAAATCTTATATTGAGATAAAACTATCAAAAACGGGAATACGGTTATCAAACTTGCAAAGGATGCTCCTGCGCCTATTGCAACAAATATTGCAGGCAATGCACAACATATTAAAGTTGATGACGATGCAAATAGTGACAAGAAATTTGTAGTTTTATCATTCATCTTTATTTTAAATATTAGATTGATACAACTTGCATTCCGGTTGCATTTTGGCCATTGGCCAAAATCTTTTTCTTAATGTCCTCAAAATTTATATCAAAGCCTTTATCAAAAGCAACTAAGACTTTGCCCTGACTTAAATCTACATCAATTTTTTTCACGTTTTTATCTTTTTCAAATGTCTTCTCAATCCCTCTGGCACAAAAATCACAGACCATCCCCTTCACACTTACTACAGCGACTTGTGCGTTAGAAAGATTTGCAACAAACTTATCAAATCTCTCAGGATTGACTTCTAGCTTTTCTCCGTCAACCAATTCTTCATGAGCATGACCCTCATGCGAATGATGCATCATATCTGAATGATCCATATGATCATGAGAGTGATCTGATGCCACCATCCAAGATGAAAATAAAAATAAAATAATGCCAATAAGTTTCATAAAATTCCTCCTTAGAATCTATACATAAAATGAGCGTCCCATTCAGTTTCATCGTTATAACCAAACTCAACGAGAACATTTCCTTTAAAAAACTTTAAAACAGGGTACGTATACCAATCATCATTCAAAGAATTCTTTTTTGTTTTAATCATCAGCCAGGTGTGCAAATCACCGTATTCACCAAGATATGGTGCAACACCAAGTTGAAGATGCTTTTGATCATAATCAATAATTTTATTGTTTAACTTCTTAAACCCAAATCCAACAAACCACCTTCGAGTTTCCCAGTCACCATGAATACCGTAAAAATTATTACTTGTGTCATTAATGCTTAAGCCAGCGTTTATATATAAATTTCTTTGGGAATATTGCGTATTTTTTCGATTAATTAGGTAGGTGGCTCTTAAAAGAGAATAATCATTATTTAAATAATTATCTTTCACGCTTTCTATTCCAATTGAATATTTATAAGTAGGTGAAAAGTGATAATAGATCGAATCTTTCATATTATCTGAAAACATCATTAATGTTGATCCTCCAGAATATGAGATAGGCCTAGCTTCAATATTGATTGAAGCTATTATATAAAAAAATAAAATATAACGGTACATACCCATAGGGGGTATATTAATACTATTTTATTAAAATAGTAAATTTTTATTTAAGAAGGCTTGGTTATTTTTTAAGTCGTATGGGTATTTCTTGAATTGCATGGACAAAATTATTTGGTGCAACTTTCCAGTCCCCGGTTAATTGATAGTCTGGAAATCTTGATAAAAACTGTGAGAAAAACTCTCTTAATTGCATCAAAGCAACAGGCTTACCTAGACAGGTGTGCCTTCCAATTCCAAATGCAAGATGTTTCTCAGCATTGCTTCTCATGATATTAAATTTATCTGGATCATCAAAAATTTCAGGGTCTCTGTTTGCAGCCCCATACCATAATGCAATTTTTTCATACGGGCCTATTCTTTGTTCGCCTATGACCGTTTCCTCAAGGGAGGTTCTTCTCATATGGATTACAGGAGAAACATATCTAACGGTCTCATTTATTAATCCTGAGACCCTTTCAAAATCATCTAAAACTAATTTTTTTTGCTCAGGATTTTCGTGAAGTAATTTAATACCGCCACTCATAGTATTTCTAGTAGTATCGTTTCCTGCAAAAATTATTAATAACCATGAACCGTCAAGAAATTCTTGTGATAAATCCTCTCCATCAATCTTTGCATTTGCAATTGCGCTTAGTAAATCATTTTCTGGTTTCTCTTTTTTCTTATTTAGAATAAATCTTCCGTAGTCAAACATTTCGTCAATCATATTGTTGAACATATCAACGAGAGCGGGATCTGGAGTGGAATCAGTTACCCCCTCCTCATTTTCTTTGATTTGCTCAAGAGTAAAATATTGAGCTAACTCTAAAAATTCCATCCACTCGACAAGTTTTTGTCTATCTGATTCGGGAATACCTAAGATTTCAGATAGAGTATAGATTGGCAGTTGTTGCGATATTTCTTTTACTAAATTAAATTCATTAAGCTTTTCAGCCGCATCCAACAGATGACTAACTTTGATAGAAACTTTATTTTGTAATTCATCTATATAGCCCGGCTTAAAAAAAGGCATATGCTCTTTTCTCAAATTTAGATGCATTTCACCGTCAAGATTAAGCATATGGTCAATTGTAGATTTAAATAATTTTGGATGTCTATTTTCTTCTGAACCAAGTGTTAATAAGTTACCAGTTGAGTATTGTGATGAAAAAATCTTTGGATTCATTGAAACCATCTTTATATCCTCATATCTTGTGAGAACCCAATAACCTGGTTCTGGGTCACTAAGCATAGGAGGATGAAAAAATACTGGCGCATTTTCTCGTAGCTCTTTATATAAATCAAAAGGCTGGCCTTTTGTAAAAAGAGCTAAATCATTAAGGAAATTTGATGGGCTATGAGTAAACTTTTTTTCAAAGCTAGGGTCATTAATTTTGTTATTTAAAATTTTAGATGACAGAACGAAACTTTTAGACATTATGTAAATAGTTTACTATTTTTATCATTCAATTGTTTTAAATTTCTTGAGTCTATATTAATCTCTTAATTGGAGATAAGTAATCAATAAAATATATTAAATGACTATTAAAGGATATTGTGATTCCAACTTTACAGAAATAGAAAATATTCTTAGAGACTCTATTGAGTGTGGCTATGAGATCGGCGCTTCTGTAGCAGTATCGTATGACAAAGAAATGATAGTAGACCTGTATGGTGGCTTCAAAGATGAATCTAAGAGCAAAGCCTGGAATAAAGATACTATCGTTAACACATATTCTGTTACTAAGGGTATTACAGCAATTTGTATTGCCATGCTAATCGATAGAGGCCATCTTGATGTTAATAAAAAAGTTTCTGATTACTGGCCTGAGTACGGCTGCAATGGCAAAGAGAATACCAGAGTTATAGATTTTTTATGTCATAGAGCTTGCAACTTTGGTTTTCAAAATGGAATTCCCTCAGAAAGCTGGAAAAACTGGGATGTCTATACAGATATACTTGCAAAACAAGAGCCATTTGCAAAGCCAGGATCAATTCAGGGCTACCATGCTATAACTTATGGATGGCTTGTTGGAGAAATTATTAGAAGGATTGATGGACGTGATGTTGGAACTTATTTTAAAGAGGAGATTGCTGAGCCATTAAATATAAATTTTAAAATCGGTTTATCAAAAGAGGATTTTATTAATTGTGCAGATATGCAAGTTCTTGAAGATTTTGGTGATGGTAGTCCTCCTTTCGAAAAAATTAAATACGTTCCAGATATTATGCTGCCTGAGAAATTAAAAAACTTAAAAAAATCTATGGAAACTGGTCACTTCAAAATAGCTTTTCAAAAAAGGTCTGGTGATAACAAAGGATACGTTAATTCACCAGACTGGCGTATGGCACAGATCCCATCTGCAAACGGCCATGGAACTTCTGAGGGTCTTGCCAAGCTGTATGGAATTTTAAGCTCAGATTGTAAAAAGAATGGAAATCAAATTATGAATCCTGAGACCCTTAAGTACTGTATTCAACCTTTCTCATCAGGTCCGGATACGGTCTTGTTTGGTTCTGATATAACTTTTGGTCTTGGATTTGAGTTAGCTAGTGAAATGCTTTTAAAAGGAAGTTTTTCTCCAAAATTTATGGGATCTATGTATGGTCATGCGGGCATTGGTGGAGCAGTTGCATTTGGAGATATTGATAAAAAAATAGGTTTCTCTTTTTTGTGTAACAAAATGCATGACACAAAAAATTTGTACAAGACTGCCAATCAATTAATTGATGCGCTTTACTCAAAGATTTAGATTTTAACTATTGATAAATTTCTGTTTTTGCCAGGACAGAATTGAGAAAGGAATTGTTAATAGGTAAATTAATGCCAATACATTAAGAGTGTGCCACGGCAGGTTAATCATACTTAGAACTAATATTGAAAATAGAATTAGAAAAGTAAATTTTGATCTTATAGCCAGCCCTCTTCCCTTCAAAGAGAAGGTTGGAATCTTACTTACCAATAAACCACTTATTAAAATAATATAACCAGCAACAAAATTTATATTTTCATAAGGCCATTCGTATCCCATAAAAACGTGAGTAAGAGGGAGTAATATTAAAATGGCGCCTGCTGGGGTGGGTATGCCTGTAAAAAAATCTATTCTTTGAATTTCATCTTGCTTTAATTTTTCATGCAGGACATTAAAAAGAGCTAATCTTAGGCAAGAAAAAATAATAAAAATTAAAGTTGCAAAAACACCAATGCTGCTATTTTCATAAAAAATAGCCATATATATTAAAATGCCAGGAGCTACTCCAAAGCTTAGAAAATCTGAAAGAGAATCTAACTGAAAACCAAGATCTGATTCACTCTCAAGATATCTAGCAAGCATTCCATCAAGAACATCGCATACTGCAGCAAATAGAATACAAGTTACTGCCAGACTAAACTCTCCTTCAATAGCAAATCTTATAGAACTTAATCCAAAGCTTAAGCCTGATAAAGTAATTAAATTTGGTATCAAAGACCTTAAATTTAATCTTCTCACAAGCCTTCAGCCAAAGTCGCAAGAACACTTTCTCCCGCTATAACCTTATCACCAACATTGCAATTAATTTTTGAGTCTATAGGCAGATAAATATCTACTCTTGATCCAAACCTAATTAATCCATATCTCTCTCCTTGATCTAGGCCTTGATTGGCAGAAACAAAGCTAAGAATTCTTCTAGCTATTAAGCCAGCGATTTGAACAACAACTATTTCAACTCCTTTTTCATTTGAAAGAACGAGACTACTTCTTTCATTTTTTTCACTTGCTTTATCTAAACTAGCATTAAAGAAATGGCCTTTTTTATAGACAATCTTATTAATTTTTCCTGCAATTGGGCTTCTATTAATATGAACATTGAATACGTTCATGAAAACGCAAATACGAAGCATTTCATTTGCATTCATTCCAATCTCTTCAGGAGGATATGCTTTATCAATTAAGCACACTTTTCCATCTGCAGAGCTAATGATTGAGTTAGTAATATTGGGGGTGTTTCTTTTTGGGTTTCTAAAAAACCATAGAGTAAACATTGTCAATGTATAGCCCACAATAGATGCTGGCATATATAAAAAGGATATCAGATATGAAATAACAAAAAAAATAATGGCAAATTTCCATCCCTCAGGATGAATATAATATTTAGTATTTGAATTTTTTTTTGGCATTATTTAATTTTAGTTAATAAATTTACTTTTTTATTAGTTCATTGTGATGAAGGAGATAAAGTATAATTTAAGTATGAGTTTTTTCCAAAATATGATTTCTTCAATAATGAAGAATGGCCTGAACCTCACTAGATTTGGCACTCAGGAATTTGGAATCTTTCACAAAGATATAAAAAAAGCAACCAAATCTGTTATGTCTTCTACTGGAGAGGTTTCCTCAATGGCATTCTCTGGTCATCTGCTTGATTTGATAGAGGCTCAAAATAATGAAGATCTTGATATATTCTTAACTTATTTAATGGAAGAATACGATATTAATACTGATTCTCTATTAAAAAATGTTGAGGCTTATTCAAAAGACAGAAATAATAAAAACTTAGTCTTAATTGGGGGCTTTTCTGAACCTGGGTGGATTGAGCTTTTTAGGAGGCTGAACGCAACACCAGGTGGAACTCACAGACTTATTAAGCTTAGAGAAAGAATTAAATTACTTCTAAGAGATAGTAGTCCTCATCTAAAAGCTCTTGATGATGGACTTTTAAAATTATTTAGATATTGGTTTAATTCATCTTTTCTTGTGTTAGAAAAAATAGATTGGTCAACTCCAGCCAATGTTCTTGAAAAAATAATAGAGTATGAGGCTGTTCATGAAATAAATTCTTGGAATGACCTTAGAGCAAGATTGGCACCTAATGACAGGCAATGTTTTGCTTTCTTTCATCCCCTTATACCAGAAGATCCATTAATTTTTGTAGAAGTTGCTTTAACAAATGAAATACCTACATCAATTGAGAAAGTTATAAAAATTAATAGAGAGGAGGTTGAGTATAATAAAATTAATACAGCTGTTTTTTATTCAATTTCAAATTGTCAGGACGGCCTTGCTGGTATTTCTTTTGGTAACTTTTTAATTAAAAAAGTAGCGCATAGATTAAAACAAAAAATTCCTGGATTAAATAAATTTGTAACTCTGTCCCCCGTGCCTGGCTTAATGCGATGGATGGAAAAAAATGCGCCTCTGGCTTTTGAAAACTGTCTTAATAAAATTGATGATGAAGAAAACCTACTAAAGAAGACTTTTGTATATCTTACAGAATCAAATAGAGAGGATAATTTGCCAAACGATCCTGTAGCGAGATTTCATCTTGGAAATGGGGCAATACTTCATAAAATTAATTTAAATGCAGACCCATCAAAAAAGGGATTAACTCAATCTAACGGGATTATGGTTAACTACTTGTATGACCTCGATGTGGTTGAAAAAAATCATGAGCTATTCTTTAAAAATAAAGAAGTTATTCTTTCAAGCGAAATGAAATCTCTTAAAAAAAAGTACAGTTAGTATAAATGAATCGACTCTTATCACTTTTTCCTCCATTGGAACCTTTTAATTTTGGTTTTATGGAAAAAGATGATCACAGTATATATTACGAACAATGCGGAAATCCAAATGGAAAACCAGCAGTATTTCTTCATGGGGGTCCTGGTGGTGGAGGAAGCACCCAAGTAAGAAGATTCTTTGATCCTGATAAGTATCATATTGTAATCTTTGATCAAAGAGGCTGTGGAAGAAGTCTTCCACATGGGTGCCTTAAAAACAACACAACCTGGGATTTAGTAGAAGATATTGAAAATCTAAAGGTACAACTTGGAATTAAAAAGTGGCTTGTATTTGGTGGCTCCTGGGGCAGCACACTTGCTCTAGCATATTCTCAAACCTATCCTAATTCTGTTAGTGAGATGGTTTTGAGGGGAATTTTTATGCTCAGAAAGAAAGAGCTAGATTGGTTTTATCAATACGGAGCTAGCAATATTTTTCCTGAAGCTTGGCAAAAATTTATAGAACCTATAGAAGAAAATGAACGCGATGATTTGATGGCAGCTTATCATAAAATTTTCTTGAGCAATAACGAAGAAAAAAAATTAAATGCTGCTATAGCATGGTCAAGATGGGAAGGGTCAACTAGCAGTCTTAGCTATAATCCTGATATGGCTAATAGTTTTTCAGATCCCAAGTTTGCTCTAGCTTTTGCTCTGATTGAAAATCACTACTTTGTAAATAAGGGTTTCCTTGAGCATGAAAATCAATTAATTGAATCAGGTATTGATATCATTAGAAATATTCCAACTGTAATAGTTCAAGGAAGATATGACATCGTATGCCCTATAAGTACTGCGTGGGAGTTATCTCAAAATTGGCCAGAAGCAAAGCTAATCATAGCGCCCTCTTCCGGTCATACGGCTTTTGAATTAGAAATAACTCATGAGCTTATAAAAGCGACAAATACTTTTGCAGACTCATATGAATAAGATAACTTTTATTGGAATGGCTGGTTGTGGAAAATCCACTCTTGGAAGAGCGCTATCAAATAAAATTGGTATCGAGTGCATTGATACTGATATGTTAATAGAACAAAAATTTAATCAATCATTGGAAGAATTAAAAAAAGACAAAGGCTATAAATTTGTTAGATTGGCTGAAGAGGGGATCATTTTAAATCTAAGTAATAATTCACACATTATTTCAACTGGAGGAAGTGCAATTTACTCAGATAAATCTATGAAATATTTAAGCTCCTTCACAGAGGTTATTTATATATCGGTTCCCTTAGAAGTAATCAAGAAAAGAATTGGTAGTGGTCAAGAGAGAGGTCTAGCAGCTCCAATTGGAACACCAATTGAGGATGTGTATTTGGAAAGAAAGCCAATGTATGAAAAATGGGCTCAAAGTACATTAGATGGAACACTTTCTATCGATGAACTTGTGAATTTAATAGCATTAAGAATATTGGGTAATGAAAATTAAATCGTTGTTAGTTGGCGCTTCTGGTCTCGTTGGAAGTGAGATACTGGAAAATCTAAATGGAAGAGATCAAGATATAACTTTATTTACAAGATCTCCTCTGGAGCATTTATCACATAATACTAAGGAAATTATTGTTGATTTTGATGAGATTAATAATCTTAACTTCCCAATATTTGATCATGTTTATATTGCTATTGGGATGAGATTAACAACTTTTGAATTAATTCATGTAAAAAATAGTAAAAGAAAAGAATTTTTTAAGGTGGATCATGACCTTGTTTATAACATCGCTAAAAAAGCATTTGATATGGGAGCAAGGTCAATTGCTATAGTTTCTGCGGTTGGCGCAGATATAAATTCGAGTAATTTTTATCTTCAGACCAAAGGGAAGATGGAAAACTCAATAAAAGAAATAGGTTATGAGAAAATAGTTTATGCTCAACCTAGCCATCTATTAGGAAGCAGACCAAATCAGAAAGTAGCTATTGAAGTGCCTATTATTGAGCTTGGAGCCAAGGTCTTAGACCCTTTAATGAGAGGTCCGTTATCAGACCTAAGGTTTGCTAAAGCGTCTGATGTTGCAAAGAAAATGGTTGAAGCTATGAATGAAAGCTCAAACAGCCATTCAATATTAAAATTTAAAGATTTTTTAAATTAGCATAGCTTTTACTTGTTCTGACCATTTTTCTAATAGCATGAGCAGAATTTAATAGCCAAAAAGCAGAAGCAAAGAAAAAATAATATAGTCCGGCATTAAGCTGAACAATCATTGCAAGCATGCTTCCCGCGGCAACTGCAATCAAGCCTATTAATCTCTTATTATATTTCTTTGAGACAATAAGAGGCGCGGCTATCAAAGTACCGAAAAAAACACTACCAATCTGAATAAATTCTAGGATAGTCATACTGATAGACAAAAAGAATTATGCCTATGAGTATAAATATTCGCGAATTATGATTGTTTTTTTTTAAATGTAAATGTTTTTTTTGAACTTTTTGTAAATTATTTACTCTATATAATTAAGCATATATTGGAGAGATAAAATGATAAGACTTGGAGCGCTAATAATAATTCTAATGGCAGGCTTTGCGGATGCCGATGGTCATGTTGATAAGCAAAAAGATCATCCCAATAAAATTATGAATAATGAACAATGCATGGAAACTAAAGCTGGGGTGATATTCTTTTTATCTGCAGCTGATAGTGTTTTTGATGAAATTGAAGAGCATGGCGACAAAAAAGATAAGTCATGGAATGAAGAAAAGTGGACTGAAGCGATCGCTTTGGCTGATTTAGCTGCCAATTACTCAACAGTTTATGACGTTTGGTGCAAAGATATGATTGAACGCAGAATAAAAATGAAAATGAAGAAGCGACATCAGGATCATAACAAAAAGAAAGAAGCTAAAAAAGATTAATTTCTAAAACTTTCCTCTTTGAAATCTCATCCTAATTGAGTACACCCTTAACAACGCTACAAAAGTAAGAATAGATTGGGTAAAAATAGAAATAGTTAATGGGTTGGACCAGCTCCAGTTATCAATCGTTAACCATAATAAGAATGTTTGAAGTGGGAAATTTATAACTGCTCCCATAAGCACAACTATTACAGCCTCTCTGAAAGCTACTTTCTCAGTTTTATTCATAATTTATCCTTATTTATATTTTACGCCCGTGCCATAAGCAAGAATTTCAGAAGCACCCTCAGTAATGGTAGAGGTTTGAAACCGGAAGCAAACAACAGCATCAGCTCCTTTGGCCTCAGCATCTTCTATCATTCTTTTATAAGCTTGCTCTCTAGAAGTTGCAAGAAGCTTGGAATAGCCAACCAACTCTCCTCCAACCAAGTTTTTAAGTCTTGCGAAAATATCTGAGCCAATATTTCGTGACCTGACTGTGCTGCCTTGGACTACGCCTATGTGCTCTTTAATTTCTATACCTGCTAAATCATTCGCAGACACAACTAAAAAATTTTCTGTCATGACATTTTTCCTAAAATGGTTTAATTTATAAATATAATGCAGAAACTAGTAGAAGCAAAGTTTTCTATAGGAAATATAGTAAAACATCGATTTTTAAACTTTAGAGGGGTTATATTTGATCTAGATCCTGAGTTTAATAACACTGAAGAATGGTACTTAGCAATACCAGAACAGATTAGACCAATAAAAGAACAACCTTTTTATCATCTGTTTGCAGAAAATGAAGAAATTTTTTATATAGCATATGTTTCTGAACAAAATTTATTAATAGATGATTCAAAAAAACCATGTAATCATCCTGGAATTAAGGAAATATTTGAAAGCTTTAATGGATCAAGCTATAAGCCGCATAGCAAAGCTAAAAATTAAATCAAGTTTCTAAATGTGCTATTTGAACAGCTGTTATAAAAACATCCATTGCCACTTCTAATTCTTGTTCATCAATAAATGTAGGCGCTATTCTCAGCGTGCTGTTGTTAGGATCTTTTCCATATGGATGAGTTGCACCCGCAGGTGTCAGAAGAACTCCAGCCTCCTTACACAACTCAACTATTCTTGAAGCTGTTGGTTTTTTTGATATGAAGGTTATGAAATATCCTCCTGTTGGTTCAGAAAAATTACCAAAGTGTTTATCAAGTTTCCTTAATGCCTTATATGCTATTTCAAATTTAGGCCTGATTAACTCAGCATGTTTAATCATATGATTTTTTATATCATTTAAGCCAGAAAAAAACTGAGTATGCCTTTTCTGATTGATCTTATCTGGACAGATAACCATCGAGCCTCTTATTCTTTTTATAAGTTCTAAATTAGCACCGCTAGCAGCCATAAAAGACAGGCCCCCACCACCAAAAGTTACTTTAGAAAAAGAAGTTACAACCACCGCTTGATTCATGGTTTTAGTATCTTCAGCCAACCTCCATACTGGAGTTTGTTCTCTGGTTGGCATGAAATCATGGACTAAATAAGCATTATCAAAAAGAAAAAGGAAGTTATCTGAGTATGCTTTTCCAGCTTGAAAAATATTTATTATATTTTGATCTGAATAAACCTCGCCTGATGGGTTTGAGTGCCTAGGAACACATATGACACCCATTACATTTGCATTAGAATCTAATGTTTCTTCAAATTTTTGAATATCAATGCCCTCCTCAATCAAAGGTACGCTAATCATCTCTATTCCAAAATCTTCAAGCATTCTAAAATGCCTATCAAATCCAGGCACCGGGCAAATAAATTTTGGGCTATCTAAATCTTTCCAAGCAGTAGGATTGTCGAATAAATATTTTGCTAGAATCATTTGATATGAAAGTAATAGGCTGGATTGCTCCCCTGTTATTATGTTTTCTTTAGGGGCGCAAAGAACATCTGCGCCAAGCTGTCTAGCATCAGAAATACCAAAAGGCTCTCCGTAATTCCTTAAATCAACATCACCATCAAAAGGTTCTACATCCATCTTAAGTAGTTCATTAGACAAATCTAATTGATAGGAGTCTGGCTTGCCCCTAGTAATATCAATAGATAGGCCTCTAGCTTTGATTTCTGCAAAATGAGTTAAAATAGACTCTAACATACCGTTTATTTTATAGGATAAAGTTGTAAGTGGTATATATTATGTATAGGTTTTAAATTTTTCCTGGACATTGATTATGAATCTTTGGGTCGTTTCTACATTGTTAATAATTATTATTATTTTATTGATAGGAATAATTTATTTGCATACAAAAAGTGATCCTATTAAATTACAAAATGAAGAATCTATTAAGGATATTGATAAGGCAATAGAGAGACAAGAAGACACTCTTTCGGTTCTAACAAAAGATATTCAATCATTTCAAGACCCACTAGATAAGCTAAGAAGATATCTATCTGGTGGTACTCTTGCTGGTAAATTTGGAGAATGGTCTTTGGAAGCAATAATGCAGGATATCTTTCATTCAAATCAATATTATAAAAATGCTGAGGTTATAAAGGGATCGGGCAAAAGAGTCGAATTTGTTCTTAAAATGCCCGAAGGTTTATTGTTGCCAATCGATGCAAAGTTTCCATCAGGTCTATATGACAGTTATTTGCTATCCTTAGAGCAATCTGATGAAAGAATGATTAAGAAATCAATTGATGACATCAAAAGGCATGTGATAAAAGATGCTTCTGATATTCAAGAAAAATATATTCAATCAGGCATCACAATAGATTTGGGTATTATGTATATCCCAAGTGAATCGCTTATGCAATTAATTGATTCAATTGGAAATATTAGAGAAACTATTTTTAGAGATTCTAGAGTTCTAATAATGGGGCCTAATTCACTTGCAGCCTATTTAATTAGTGTTCATATGGGGTTTAGAACCCTAGCGCTCAATAACAGAGCTAGTGAAATTATGGAAGAATTTGGAAAATTAAAAAAGGAATTTGAGAAATTTGGAAGCTCTACTGATGATCTGCTAAAAAAAGCAGATGCAATGATCAAGGCTGTTAATGAACATTCAACAAGAGAAAGGCAGATGAGTAAAGCTATTAAAAATATGGATCAATTAGATTCTTAGAAATAAAATCTCCGCCACATATTTAGTCCAAAAAATAGAGCGCAAACCCACAAAACAACTTCAGGGATATTAGGGTTACTGTTGTAGCCAAAAAAACCTTTTAAGAAGACTCCAACAGAACCTTTATCATGAAATGGATGATAAGTCTTAGATCCATCAGAGCTTGTTTGTGGCTCTAAAATGTTCCAAGGCCTGTATATCTCAGTTTTTTCTATTTGCTCAGATTTAACTAAATATTCTTCAAATTCATGAGTTCCATAAGCAATCATTCCAGCAGACAAGAATACTAATAAAAGAGTTGTATATTTAAAAACATATCGTAAGTTAATTTTCCTGCCCTGAAGAACAATAAAATAACCAATTAAAATTGCTAGAGCTCCTCCAATAAAAAAACCAAGATACGAAAAAGAGCCAGTAATGGAGAAGCTAGAAATTAAAAATACTGCAGTTTCGAATCCCTCTCTTAGAATTGCAAAGAAGACCACAAAAAAAACACCCCATGATGAAAGCTTAATTGCGCTTAAGGTTTTGCCTTCAAGCTCTTTTCTGTCACCAACGTGCTTAGATAGCCAAAATATCACATACCATATCAAAAATGCGGTTAGGTATAAAAATGTTCCCTCAAATAGAGCTGCTGTTGAATCATTTCCCAAAGAATCTTTAGCTATTAGAACAAGATACCCAACTATAATACTTGCAACTATGGCAGCTAAAACACCCATCCAAAGCTGAAACATATGACTAAGTTGATTAGATTTTTCTAGAATTAAATAAATTATGCCTACAACCAAAGAGGCTTCTAATACTTCTCTGAAAACTATAATAAATTCACTCATAGGATTTCCTTGGGGTATTTTTAAATGAGAACGATTCTTATTTAGATTGTATCGGAGTTTTTATTAAAAAAAAAGAATCTTTTCTTTTTGTCTATCGATTTTAAGCTTAATTGCTGAGACAATATGTCATGAAAAAAATTGCAGTCATTGGCGCTGGAATAGCTGGTACAACTACCGCCCATGCTCTCTTGAAAAGAGGTCATAACGTAACAATTATTGATTACAGAAGATATCCAGCTATGGCAACAAGCTATGCTAATGGTGGGCAACTTAGTGCTAGTAATGCCGAAACTTGGAATACTACAAAAAATGTAATCAGTGGCATTAAGTGGATGTTTAAACCCGATGCCCCACTATTGTTCAATCCATCACCAGAAATTCAAAAGTATAAATGGATGTTTGGATTTTTGATGGCAACTTTTAAAGGAGAACATAAGAAAAATACATTAGAAACAATAGATATGGCTAAAAAAGCTAGAGAAATATATTTCAAAATAGCTGATGAAGAAGGCATTGAATTTGAGTTGTTAAAAAAAGGTATTTTAAGATTCTACGACTCTAAAAAAGAGTTCAAATTAGATAAAGAAAAGGCTTCATGGCTGAACCAAGAAGGAATGGAATGGGACATACTGACGACTGAAGAGGTTAAGAATCTAGAGCCAGCTTTTGAAAATAATAAAAACTATGAAAAAATCTTAGGAGGAATATATACAAAGTCTGATGCAAGCGGCGACATTCATAAATTTTGTACTAGTCTTGAACAAGTTTTGGTAGAAAAATACTCTGCGAATCTGCAACTTAATACAACTGTAGAGCATATAACAAGACAAAAAAATCAACTCGTTTTGACAATGAGGAATGAGAATGAACTAATAAATGAAGCATTTGATAATGTTGTTATTTGTGCAGGAGTTGGTACACAGAAATTTGCTAATAGGCTTGGTGATAAAATGAATGTATATCCTGTTAAGGGCTACAGTATCACTATTGATCTTAAAGATGAAATCTCAAAAAAATGTGCTCCGACAGTTTCACTTATAGATCAACCTGTAAAAATTGTTGCAAGTAGACTTGGTAATAGATTTAGGGTTGCCGGAACTGCTGAATTAGCTGGGATTAATACAGATATAAGACAAGATAGAATAAGGCCTTTACTAAAATGGGTAGAAAAATACTTTCCAAACGTTAGTACAGAGACATATACGCCATGGGCTGGATTAAGACCAATGACGCCAAACATGATGCCCATTACTAGAGAAAGTAAAATGAAGGGAATCTATTATCACACTGGTCACGGGCATTTGGGTTGGACTTTAAGTGCTCAAACTGCCCAGATGGTGGCAGATAGAATTGAAGGCAAAAGCTAAGGTAGGTCAATAACCTCCCAAGATCTAGAATCACATTCTTCTCTGAGAAGATCATCAGGATTTACGGCGACTGCTTTGTTAACTTCAGCCATTAAGGGTAAATCATTAATAGAGTCGGAATAAAAAGTTGTATCATGAAAATCATTGATATTATTTTTAGACATCCATTCTTTAACTTTTACTAGCTTACCCTCGCCCAATGCTGGAATGCCTGAAACCTTACCAGTATAAAACCCATCAATAATTTCTACTTCAGTCGAAACAATGTTTTTAAAACCTAATCTTCTAGCAATAGGCTTTACTATTACCGAGTTGGTAGCTGATGCAAGCAACATAATGTCATTGTTGTGATTATGTTCATGCAGAAGTCTTAATGCGTAAATATTTACCATTGGCTCTATCACAGAGCTAAGAAAATTAGATAAAAGATCTGCAATTTCTTCTGGTTTTTTACCTTTGACTGTTGTGAGAGAAAATTCTGTCCATTCATCATAGTCAAGCTTTCCTTTGTAATATTGATCGTAGAAGTATTTATTTTTTTTCTCATATTCTTCTTTATCAACAACACCCTGTTCTATTAAAAAATTAATCCACGAATAATCAGAATCGCCATTAAGAATGGTATTATCTAAATCAAATATTGCTAAATTTCTTTTCATAAAAACATACTCTAATAATGATTAATGAACCAGGATACAGATTAAACGTTGGTATTGTTATATTCAATGATAAAGGCAAATTGCTTCTATGCAAAAGAAAAAATATAGATAGCTGGCAATTTCCACAAGGAGGTATAGATGAGGGAGAAAGTCCTATTAAAGCATCTAAGCGAGAACTTTTTGAAGAGGTGGGAATAAAAAGCAACGATACTAAGTTACTGTCTTCAACAAGGAATTGGATAAAATACGATATTCCAAAAGAAAAAAGAAAGAGCCATTTCTTAAAAAAAGAATTTAAAGGCCAAAAACAAAAATGGTTTATGTTTAAATTGTTGAAAGATATTGATATAAGTTTTGAAAACGATCCAGATAATGAATTTATTGATTATAAGTGGGTTCCTTATTGGTACCCTTACATACTATTGTTGATTTTAAAAAAGAAGTTTATCGTTCAGTTCTTATGGAGCTCCGACATGAGTTCTCTAAGGAGCTAAGTCATGATTGAAGAATTTATATTATTCACTGTATTAGGAGTTTTCTCTGGTTTGATTGCCGGTATGTTTGGTATCGGAGGGGGCATTATTATAGTTCCTGTTTTGGTTGCCTCTTTTATGAGCTACGGGTTTGATGAAAGCATAATTATTCATTTGGCTATCGGAACTTCTCTTGCTTGTATATTTTTTACAGGACTCTCATCTGCTAATGCTCATAAAAAAAAACAAGCTATTAACTTTACTCTATTCAAACAAGTTGCCTTAGGAATAATACTGGGAGCTTTATTAGGTTCCATGTTTGCAGTTCAGCTTAATGGAAACCTTTTAAAGATCATTATTGGGACTTTTGCATTAATTATGGCAATGCAGATTAGTTTTAATTTTACTCTCTCTATAAAAAATAATTTTTCTAAAGGGTCTTATATTGTCGGGACAGGTATTGGGTTTCTCTCATCAATTCTGGGTATTGGTGGAGGTATATTTTCTGTTCCTTATTTTAAATCTTTGGGACTAAGCATGACTTCAAGTGTTGGAACTTCTGCAGCATGCGGTATTCCAATTGCTTTTTTTGGAGCGCTAGGATATTTTATTTTAGGAATCTCAAATGAGAGCTTGCCGAGCTTTACATTAGGGTATATTTATCTTCCAGCTTTATTTGGAATAACCGTTACAAGCATTATTTCAGCAAAGTATGGTGCCGCTATTGCGCATTATGTTTCTGATCACATTTTGAAAAAACTTATGGTATCTTTAATGCTTTTAATATCAATATATATGATTGCATTATGATAATTGAGCTATCAGATTTTTTTAATAATCCCTCTCTTATAGACATAGGTCCGCTTAAGATTCAGTACTATGCTGTTACATGGTTATTATCTGCGGTGTTTATATATCTTTATTTAAGATCGAACGAGATTATTATTGAATTAGGTATAAATCATGAAAAAGTTAATGATCTAGTTTTTCTTTATGGTCTTTTTATTGGTGCAATGTGTGGCGGTAGAGTTGGCTATATGCTTTTTTATGGCATTGACCAACTCTTAAGCAATCCGTTGTCACTCTTTTATGTTTGGCAAGGAGGATTGAGCTTTCATGGAGGATTAATAGGAGTTGTTATAAGTTTTTTAATATTTGCTAAAAAAAATAACCTAGACTTTTTTAGACTTATGGATGGTGTGGCTCTTTCAATGCCAATAGGTCTTGGTTTGGTTAGAATTGGTAATTTTCTTAATGGAGAATTATATGGCAAAGAAACAAATGGAGACTGGGGTTTTATTTTTCCTACCGACCCTTTCGGATTATTAAGACATCCTTCTCAACTCTATGAAAGTTTAGGAGAGGGGTTGATACTTTTTGGGTTACTTTTTTTTGTGAATAGAATTGCAAGTTCTCATGGGGTAGTGTGTTCATTCTTTTTAATATTCTATGGCCTTATAAGGTTTGTGATAGAGTTCTTTAGGCAACCGGATGCTCATATTGGATACGTTGCTTATAATTTTTTAAGTATGGGCCAAATCCTTTGTATTCCTATGATAATAATAGGATTTATAATATTGTTTTACTCAAGGAAAAGAGCATGAAAGCTTATATAGATCTTCTAAAACATATTCTAGAAAATGGTGATAGGAAAGAAGATAGAACTAATACTGGAACTATTTCTTCATTTGGGCATCAACTTTCTTTTGATTTATCAAAGGGTTTTCCTGCTGTTACCACTAAATCATTGGCCTGGAAAGGAGTGGTTTCAGAATTACTCTGGTTTCTAGAGGGATCAAGTGATGAAAGAAGACTTGCTGAAATTAGATTTAATAAAAATAGAGAAGAGCTCACTGACTTAAGTAAATTTTCTACAATCTGGACTGACAATGCAGACAACCAAGGTAAAAATCTTGGTTATGTTAATAATCTAATGAAAAAAGAGCTTGGACCCGTATATGGAGTTCAATGGCGAGATTGGGATGGGAGAGATCAAATCAAAGAATTGCTTGAAGGACTAAAAAATAATCCTGATAGTAGACGACATATACTATCTGCCTGGAATGTAGGAAAGATAGACAAAATGGCCCTACCTCCCTGTCATGTAATGTCTCAATTTTATATAAATGATGGCACTATTAGCTGTCATATGTATCAAAGAAGTGCTGATATGTTTTTAGGTGTCCCTTTTAATATAGCTAGTTATGCGCTACTTTTAAGCATATTTGGTGAGATATTAAATTTAAAACCAAATAAATTTATTCATTCGTTTGGGGATGCGCACATTTATTTAAACTCTATCGACCAAGTTAAAGAACAAATATCAAGAGAGCCGCTTGAATTGCCAACATTAGTTCTGCCAACAATAAATTCACTGGATGATCTGAAATCATTTTCTATTGATGATTTCAAGTTAGAAAACTATAAACATCATCCAGCTATCAAGGCTAAAATGGCCATTTAATTATGAAGACAATCTCTCACTTAGTTGCTGTATCAAATAATTTAGTTATTGGTGTAGATAATGACCTGCCTTGGAATCTTAAATCAGATCTAGCTCATTTTAAGAAATATACGTTAGATAAAATAATAATCATGGGAAGAAAAACCTATGAATCTATAGGCAGGCCTCTCCCTAATAGAGTTAATTACGTGGTTTCAAGAACTCTAAAAGAAATTAAGGGAGCGCATGTTTTTAATAGTATAGATGCTGCTATTTCTGCAGCTGAAAAAGAAAATTTGCTAATGAATAGAGACAACGAAATCATAATTATTGGTGGCGGGGATATTTTTTATAAGACGCTTAAATCTGCAAATAAATTAGTTATTACAAGAGTCGATTGTGATATTGATGGAGACGTTTACTATCCTGAAATTGATTTAGCTAAGTGGAAACTTGTCAAAACAGAATTATATAAAAAAGATTCTGAAAATGACTACGACTTTGAAATAAAGGAATATGTAAAGCTATGATTGAGATTGAATATAATCTCTTCTGAGAGCTAAGTTTTTAACCCTAATTTCTTCGTTCTCAGTATATTTAATCCAGTTATTTGCAGTTGTTTTAACTTTTTTATCCTTATCTCTAGCAGCAATCCTAAACTGTTTCTTGGCATCTTCAAACTTTTGAAGCTCAAAATATGCTTGACCAAGCGTTAAGTGTACTTGTGAAAGTTTATCAACTTTACCTTTCTTAAGACCTTTCTTGATAGAATCAACTGCTTCATCTAATTTATCTTCAGAAAGATATAAATTGCCTAGAAGGACATACGACTTTCCGTCTTTTGAAAGTTTTGCTGCTTTCTCTAAGACTGGTATGGCTTTATCTATCTCTTGCGCCATTCTCCATGAGTCAGCAAGGAGTTTTAGATTTTTTTCAGTGTCTCTAACAACAGGGCCTGTTTTTTCAACTTTAACTTCCTTTCCTGTTGTTTTATCTATGACTGTCTCAGTATATGTTGTGATCTTTTTTTGCCCAGACACGAGTACTTGTGCTGCCCAAAATGGATTTTGATTTAATAGTAATAATTGAGCTAAAGCTAAATATTCTGACTCTTTATCAAGAAAATCTTTGGCATGCGCTGCTTTAAGAGTAATCATGTAATCTTTTTCTCTTCCCAGCTGACCATAAGTACCACCAAGCTGAACAAAGTATAATTTTTTAGGATAAAGATTAACTAATATTTCATATATATCAACCTGTTGAAGAAGCGCTTCTTTTTCACCAATTTCTTTCTTTAGTTCGCTTATACACGCAGCAAGAAGAACATACCAGTTTTCTTTCGGTTTATACCCCTCTTCTTCTGCCATTGAAATAGCTGTCTTTAATGAAGACATAGACTTATTAAAATTACCTTGCTGATAATATGCCTGTCCTAAGAGTGCCCATGATTGAGCTGTAACAGTTTCAACTTCGTCCATCCATTGCAGAATTAATTCAATACCTTTTGAGTAGTTTTCTTTTACTAAGTTAAGTTGTGCTAACGTAAAAAGAGCTGCATTTCTGATGGGTAGAGTTACTTCTGGTTCATTAATAACATTTTCATAAGCCTGCATTGCTTGTTCATATTTGGCGTCAGAAAAGTATACATAACCCCATGAGTTCCACATCACAGACCGGTCATAACTTTTAAGATCAGCTCGAGCATCTCTTAACTCTGTTAAAATTTCTATAACTGTTTCCATATCAGGTGCTGGTTCACCCTTTTCATCAACCACTTCCAATGCTTCGTATACCTTAGCCATTTTTTTTGCGGTGCTAGTTTGGAGAGCTCTAGCTTTTTTATATTGTGTTTTTTTTGGTTTTTCTGAAGACTGAGCTTCGATATATGACGTTGGGTAAGAGAAAGTTAATGCCAATAAAGCAAATAAATATATGAGTTTAGATTTAATCATTATCTTCCATTATAAAGGTAAACCTGTGTAAAACTCCTTCTACAGGAGTTGCCTTGCCATCTACAATTTTAGGTTTATATTTTAATTTTAATGCAGCTCTTGATGAAGCGCTATTGAATAAAGTACAAGGTCTCATTTCTTCTGGAGGTCCTTCTGGGTCACCACAAAAACCCTCTAATGCTTGCACGTCCTCGACAGATCCTGAGTCAGTGATTGTAAATGATACTATAGCGAACCCTTCCGTCCCTCTTTCTTGTGCTCTTCTAGGATAAATAGGTTGCACTTTAAACAAGGGTATATATTCTCCATCTCTGAAAAAAGAACCTCCAGCTTTAAAATTAGCTTTAGGTTTAGCAATAGAAACATCCAACCCTGTTAAAGGTTGAAGGTCTAAGTCAGGTTGAGCAATATCTTCAGGTTGTTCTTCAGGCTTATCTGGCTTATCTACCTCTGTGATAAAAGTATCAATTTGTCTTTCAGGCATTACTACATCAGCTAGTTTTACAGAGGTATCTTCTTTCATTCCACTATCACCTAAAGAAATTAAGATAACCATTACAAAAAATAATGCAGTTGTAATTATGACAGAAAGTCCAATACCCGCAGCATACTTATTAGCATTAAAAGCTTTGTTATATAAAGACTGAACTGGTTTAAGAGCAGACTTTATTGCTGAGGTAATTTGATCCATATTTTATTATTTTGGTTCTGATGCTAAAGATATTGCGCTGACACCAGCTTCTCTTGCTCCATCCATAACTTGGATAATTGTATCTGCCATTGCTTTTTCATCAGCCTGAATAACAACTGAGCCTTTTGGATTATCAGCCAATAACTTAACAACATTGGCCTTAACCTGTCTTACATCAATTCTTCTGCCATCCATCCAGACCTCACCTGTCGGGCCAACAGCAATTAAAATTGCAGCATTTTCTTGAGTTTCAGCAGTATCTGAATCAGGCCGATTAATTTCAAGGCCTGGCTCTTTAATAAAGTTAGCAGTAACGATGAAAAATATAAGCATAATAAAAACAACATCCAACATTGGTGTTAAATTAATTTCATCACTTTCTTCTTGAACGGCACTAGTAATTGCGTTTCTTCTCATAATCTTCCTCTAAATGTCTCTTTTAATAATTTCATTAAGTTCTGATTCGTGTCTTTTGCTTGTGCTTGTAAGGTAAATAGCGGCAAACGAACCTGATAATGCCGCAACCATTCCAGCCATCGTAGGAAGAGTAGCCTTAGACACACCTCCTGCCATTGCTCTTGCATCTCCACCGCCATTAAATGCCATTACTTGGAAAACTTCGATCATTCCAGTAACTGTTCCCAGCAAACCTAGCAAAGGCGCCAAAACGATACAGGTTTGAATAATGCTTATGTTTTTATTAATTTCTATTTTTGCTTGAGACATCATCTTCTCTCTGATTTGAAGAGCATACCAAGATTTTTTATCTTTTCTAGAATTCCATTGGTCAGCCAGATCTAATACGTATTCTTTATGTGCATGAGATAAATACCATATTCTTTCGAATATCATTCCCCACATAAAGAATACAAGAATTGCTATCAGCCAAAGCACGCTTCCGCCCTGCTCCATAAAATCTCTTATGGATGACAAGGCTTCAGTAAATGCAAAAAGCATACGCTACTACCTACTTAGATTCTGCTCTCTCAGCAAGAATACCTGTACTCTGTTCTTCTAAAATACTAATAATTCCTCTAGCAGAAGATTGTGTAAATGAGTGCAGTAAACTAGTTGGGATTGCGACTAATAAACCCAAAACTGTTGTTACAAGCGCTTGAGATATACCACCTGCCATCAATTTTGGATCACCTGTTCCATATAGAGTAATCATTTGGAAAGTAACAATCATACCCGTCACCGTTCCTAAAAGACCTGCTAGTGGAGCGATAACTGAAATAATCTTAATGAAACCTATTCCTGAATCAATGGCAGGCCTTTCTGCCATAATTGCTTCAGCCAACTTAAGTTCTAAAGTATCTATATCTTTATCAAAATTATCTTTTCCAACTTTCAAGACCCTACCCAAAGGATTAGAAGAATCAGCAGCGTCTTGGTTTGCCTGTTTTCTAACAGCTGTTCCTATCATATATAAGGTATATAGTTTATAAAATGCAAATAGAACAGCAATAATACCTACGGCAATGATTGCATAACCAACCTCTCTACCCTGTTGCGCTCTTTCCATTAAAGAAGGGGTTTGAATTAAATTAGCAAGTAGACTTCCTCCAGTAGGACCAGTTGGATCTACACCAAATTTAACCTGATCACCAATATTTGCATCTCCAACTTTGCTAGCTGTTTTGGTATATCTGCCGGCAGGTTGTCGTGGTAAGAAAGCATACTGCCCCTTAGATGTTGCATATTCTAGATACTTGCCATCACACACTGCATTAAAAAGACCAACTCTGGTGACTTTACATTCAGAAGTTTCACCATCTACATCAATAACATTTGTAGTAAATGAAACCACTTGACCACTAGCAACCATTTCTCTTTGAAGCTCATACCATAAACCTTCAATTTCTCTGATGGTTGGCAGTTCAGTGGTTTCTGACATTTTTCCAGTTAAATCATTTAAGAATTTAACCCTTTCTTGGCCATATTCAGCGCCAGTTAATGAGCCAGAGAACTGAACCGCAGCCTCACCAGCTGAACTTTGAAGGTGTCCAAATAATTCTACAAGCGAACCTAGCTCTTTTTTATAAGCCTCTTCTTTGACTCGCAATATTTCTTCGTTCTTTTTATATTCAGCTTCTAGGGTATCTGCTATTTTTTCTTGTCTAGCTAGCTCTCTTTTTTCAGCGGCAAGAATTGAAGCTTGTTTGTTCTTGTTTGCCATAAAACTATCTTCTCTTTGAGTATTCGCAGCCTGTTCTTTAGTTTTACCTTCCTTGACAAGAGCTAATAAAGCTTCAACAGTCGAAAGCTCAACAACCTCTTCTGCATTATCTTGAGCAAAAATTAACCCACTCAAAGATATTAATAGCAATGGAATTACATATAAATTTTTCATTACACCTCTCCTTTAATAACAGGCATCATTAACATGTCTGTGGGAGCTAATTTTTTAGCCATTCTAATTCCATTTCTAATAGGTTTTCGATAAGTATTCGGCAGCTCATCCCACGAATTAGTTTCGTTATTCCATCTACCACTAGACTGCTCATCTTTGGTTTGATAAAACATTCCTATTCTTCCTATGACAAGAATATTAACCACTGTTCCATCTTGAAGAGTACTTTCATATGTATCAATTTTTCTTCCATACTCCGCTTCTATGTTATAGGCTTCTAGGACTTGTCTTACTTGCTCTGAAGCAGTAACTTTTGGTTTGGCTAAAGATGATCTAACCAAATCAATTCTATTTTGTCTTTCTTCTATCCTGAAGGGAGTATCAAGACTAATGAAGGACTCAAGACTTTCTAGCATTCTTTGGGCTAGTGGAGGTATTTGTCTTTGCATAACAACAACCTGTACAAGCTGATCGTCAAGCTTATCCATCAATTCCAGTTGTGCTGCGATTTGAATTCTTTTCTGTTCGTTATATAACTTTAAACCTTCAACTTGTTTAGAAACAGACTTCCACTCATTAACGATCCTGTCAGTCTGTCTTTCTGTCTTATCTATATTATCTTGCGATTTAGCAGATAATAATTGATTCTCTCTTCCGACCTCAAGAACACTTTCCATATCAGAGGCTGAAAGAGTCGCAGAAATAGAGACTATCATGCACAAGTGCATCAAATTAAATTTATTCTTCATAAATATCTCCCTAAAAGTTTGACCATATTAACAGTCATAGGCCAATAATAAAACTTTTTATGTAAAGCTTTTGTAAAAAACTACTTTTTTTTAACCTCTAAATCTTAGCCATAATACAGGTGTATTGGCTTTATATTTTTTATACTCTTCATTGTCTCCCCATTTTTTGTCTGCTCTGGCTTCAAGCATGCGAACTCCGCTTACGTAAACAAGAAGTAGATATGTGAAAAATGGAGAAATAAGAGTTAGATATTGAAGTCCGCTCAACGATGAAAATGACATTACTGCAATTCCTGTCCATAAAATAATTTCACCAAAAAAATTTGGGTGTCTAGATTTTGCCCATAAGCCAGTAGTAATAAATTTATCCCTATTTTCCGGAATTGATCTAAATGCAGTTTTTTGCTTGTCTGCAATGACCTCGGTAATAAATCCAAAAAGGAATAAATTAAAACCAACATAAAATAAAGTGTTTACTATTACGCCCGTCTCTGATGAGATTGCTGTTAAAGCACACATTGAACAAAGCGAAACCCACAAGCCCTGTAGAGTCCATGTCATAAAAAATTGTGTTGCTGATGGTTTGATTGTTCTAAATCTTTTGTCTTCTCCATCTTTATGAATTCTCATAAATAAAAAACTGCCAAGTCTTAGTGCCCAAAAAGTAATGAGAAGTACTGTTGCTATATTAGCACCATTTAAATCAGTAAAAGAGTTTGAGCTATAGAAAAGTGAATACCATATAACAGATAGATAGGTAAGGCTTCCCGTTAAATCATAAAACTTTTCAGTTTGAAATATATATGCAGGCAAAAAAGCAATCCACTGAATTATAAAAGCTAAGATTACTACCCTAAGAACTAAATCTATTTCTGTTGCGCCAGCAATAAAGACAGCTAGCAAGAAAGCTATTAGTGATATAAATATATTAATTACTTGTTGCAACTTTATTTCTCCCAGCCACAGCTTCTATCATTGTTTTGAGTGTCTAGCCATTCTTTAAGAGGTTTATAATAATTCATAACTGACTCTCCGCTAATGTTTCTTGAGCCAGTTAGTTTCTCAAAAGCATCTTGCCATGGGGCGCTCTGCCCCATTGCCATGGTTGATATAATTTTTTCTCCAGCTAATTTATTCCCATATATAGAACATTCATGCAGGGGACCCGAGAAACCTATGTCATTGCAAAGTGATTCATGAAATTGATATTGCATTATTCGCGCCAGATAATATCTTGTATATGGGGTATTGCCCGGAATATGATATTTTGCTCCAGGATCAAAATAATCTTCAGACCTTTCATCTGGTGGTGCAATACCTTGGTATGACTCTCGCATATCCCACCAAGCTTTGTTTAATTCATTTTCAGCAATATCGCCAGTGAATACTCCTGCCCTCCATTTGTCTAACATTAAAGCCCAAGGAATAACTACTACTCCCTCCAAAGCTTGCTTCATCAATAAGCCTATTGAATCATTTTTGGCTAATTTAGCCTCATCTAAACTGATGAATCCAATTTTTTTTAGATAGTCTGGTGTAATTGATAATGTTAAGAGATCGCCAAATGCCTCATGAAACCCATCGTTTGCACCGCCTTGAAAAAGTGTTGGTAAATGATTGTAGGCTTGGTAATAAAAAATATGCCCTAATTCATGATGAATTGTTATAAAGTCTTCTTCATTTTTTTCTATGCACATCTTAATTCTTAAATCATTATTAACTGAATCAAGATTCCATGCAGATGCATGACAAACAACTGATCTGTCTTGGGGTTTGGTAAATAACGAGCGTTCCCAAAAAGTATCTGGAAGAGGCTCAAAGCCCATCGACAAGAAAAAGTCTTCGGCATATTCAACCATCTCAATTTCATTGATATTCCTGTCTTTAATAATTTTGGTAACATCTACGGATTTCGTTTGACTGGCCTGCGGATAAACAAGATCATAAATATTTGACCATGATTGTCCCCACATATTTCCAGTTAGATGAACTGGAAGGGAGCCTTCAGGTGGCACTATCTCATCTCCATAGTATTCATTAAGTTGGCTTCTAACATGACAATGCAAAGCTTCATATAAGGGTTTTACCTCTTCCCAAACAGAATCTGTTACCTCTAAAAATTTATCTGCTGGCATATCATATTTACTAAACCATAAATCATCTAAACCGCTATACCCAAGATCTCTTGATCCCTCATTTCCAATTTCAACCATTCTCATATACATTGGTTTCATTGATTTTCCAACCTCATGCCAGCCGTTCCAAGCCATAAGTAGCTCATCTGGATTTCTAGAACTATCTATGATCTGTTCAAAAGCTTCAAGGTCATAACAGCCTCCATCTTCGTAACAATACTCGCCGCTTCCATACATCGCCTCTAATTTTGTAGATATTGATGATAATTCGCTTGCTAAGCTTTCATCTAATGGTGGAGGCATAACAAATGAACTTTTTAATAGCTCAAGTTTTCTTCTGTTAGAGTCTGAGGTTTTTAAACTATTAAAACTTGAAGCTTCTCTAGAGTTTTCTAAAGATTTCAGGGTATATCTTTTGCTATAGTCTGCAACGATATTTTGAGAATCATAGGTAATAAAATTTGATCCTATCCAATAAGCAGAACTGACAACAGGGCCTTGAGATAAATTGTCTTCTTCGATTTTTTGTAGAAAGATTTCTAAATCATTTTCGGATTTAGTTTGTTCGCTAGTTTGACTGCAAGACGTTACAATTGCAGACATGGCAATTAATAAAAATAATTTTTTCATAGTTTTCCTCGATAACAAATAATAAAATAACACAAAAATATACATAAAATGAAGATTTCAACAAACCAATTTAAAAATGGAACAAAGCTCTTAATAGATAATGCCCCGTGCTCGATAATTGAACATGAATTTCATAAGCCTGGTAAGGGTCAAGCGGTTATGAGGGTTAAGTACAAGAATCTACTTACTGGAAATACTAATGATAAAACATTCAAGTCAGGAGAGTCTGCTGAAACAGCTGATATTAATCACAAGGACATGGAGTTTTTATATTGTGACGGAGATAGCTGGCACTTTATGGACTCTACAACTTTCGAACAAATAGAAATTGGTTCTAAAGAAATGGGTGATGCAAAAAAATGGCTAGTTGGTCAAGAAACTTGTGAAATTATTTTATGGAATGATAAGCCTATACTGGTTAATGCTCCAGTAAACGTGGAGCTTAAAATTGTTAAATCTGAGCCGGGTGTCAAAGGTGATACTGTTTCAGGAGCAACTAAGCCGGCTGAATTAGAGACTGGAGTTACTATACAGGTTCCTTTATTTGTTAATGAGGGAGAAAGTGTCAAAGTAGATACTAGAGATGAAAGCTATATTGGAAGAGCTAAGTAATGATTGGGTCTCTAAATGATGAAATAGATATATTTTTATCATCACTTACTGGTCTAGAAGAAAGCTCTTTCAATCAAATAAAAGAAAGGTATTCTTCGACTGTTACGGATGACCTGTCGAAAGGACATTTAACAACAAATGTTTGCATGATTGCTGCAAGTCAATTAAAAAAAAATCCAAAAGAGTTAGCTGATAAATTACAGAGAAAATTAATTGACTCTCGCAAGTTTGAAAAAGTAGAAACGGCTGGACCTGGGTTTATTAATATTACACTTAAGCGAGAAGACTTTATTTCAACAATTGATAATATTAATCTTCAATCTTCAAACTTTGGATCATCAAATCATGGTAAGGATCAATCAATACAAATTGAATTTGTTTCAGCAAATCCTACCGGCCCGCTTCATGTTGGCCATGGAAGAGGTGCTGCATATGGCGATGCTATTGGAAGAATTCTTAAATCCTCTGGCTACAAGGTTCAAAAAGAATATTACATTAACGATGCGGGGCGACAAATAGATATTCTTACAGCAAGTGTTTTTATTAGAATTTATGAGGAAGGATTAAAGGGTTATTTCCCAAAAAATGCCTATAAAGGTTCATATATATCTGATATAGCTAAATTATTTAAAGAAAAACATAAGCCTGGCAATCTTATTGATTCAAGAATATTAATTAAAGACCTTCCGCAAGATGAAGAAAAAGAAATAGATGAATTAATTTTAAGAATTAAAAACAAAGAAAATAAGCTATGGATAAAAATTAAGTCATTTGCGCTAAGTAAAGTGTTGCAAACAATCAGAACTGATCTTGAAAATTTTAATGTATCTTTTGATAACTGGTTTAGCGAGTCAAGTCTTGGTGATTTAAATGCTAATGATTCAAAAATATCATTAGCAATTAAATCATTAAAAAATAAAGGGCTTGCTTATGAAGAAAATGGAGCAATTTGGCTAAACACTATAGATTCAGGTGACGATAAAAATAGAGTTCTTATAAGGGATGATGGAAGGGCTACATATTTTGCGTCTGATGTGGCGTATCACAAAGATAAAATAGATAGAGGTTTTAATAAACTTATTAATGTTTGGGGTGCCGATCACCACGGATATATAAAAAGGATAGAAGCTTCCATTAAGGGTCTTGGTTTTGATAAAGAGAAGCTCGATGTCCAATTGGTTCAATTTGCCAACCTTTATAAGGATGGCAATAAGGTAAAAATGTCCACAAGATCTGGTGAGTTCTTTTCTTTATCAGATCTAATAAATGAAATTGGTACAGACGCCGCGAGATTCTATTATCTTTCAAAGCAAGCCGATCAACACTTGGATTTTGATCTAAATCTTGCAAAGGCTGATAGCAAAGAAAATATGTTTTATTACATTCAATATGCTCATGCCAGAATATGCTCACTTCTAACAAAATACATAAATGAAAATTCATCAATGCCTAAGATGGCAACTGCCGTAGCTAATGGATCATATAAAAATTGTGACAAATTAATACATGAGATGAGCAAATATCCAAATGTTGTATCAAGAGCATCATCCTCTCTTCAGCCCCATTTAATAATATTTTATTTAAAAGATTTTGCTCACTTTTTTCACAGCTTTTATAATGATAATCAGGTGTTGACTGAGTCAAAAGAGAATATTGAAGCAATTATCTACTGCCTTAATGCAGCAAAAATAATTTTATCTAATGGACTTGGTCTACTGGGCATAAAGCCAATAGAGAAAATGTAGAATTTATGAGAGATTATGCAAAAAGAAACTCATCTAAAAAAAATCATATAAAAACTAAAAAAACTGTATTTAGATCAAAGAAGAAAAATACCTTAGTTGTATCTGGTAGCTTATTGATGGGGATAATTTTTATGGCAATAACGCTTGCTGTAATTTCATTTATGTATTTTGAAACTGATATTAAGAGAATTGAGCCAAGAGAAAATTTAAACAATATAACTATAGACTTTCCAACATCTCTTATAGAAAATTCTATTCTTATTGAGACTTCAGACGAAGCAAATTTTATGTCTTGTGAATACTTTGTTCAAATTGGGGCATACGGTAATAAAAAATATGCCTATGAGGCAAAAGAAATACTTAATGACATTGAATTAATATCAATTAATGAAATATATAGCGCTTCTAATCCTGAAAAATTGCTTTTCAGCGTTTTAAGCGGCCCATATGAAAATAGGTCTGCAGCAAATAATGCTAAAGAGCAAATAACAAAAAATGGCTTTGATCCTCGTCTAAGAACGTTATGCAAAAAGAATTAAGATCACAGATTGATAATATTCAATTAAGAATTGATGAAGCCTGCAAAAAAATACTAAAAGAATCTAATGAAATATCTTTGATTGCAGTATCAAAGAAAAAGAGCATTGAGCATATTAAAAATGCGTATGAGATAGGAATAAGAAACTTTGGTGAAAATTATGCTCAAGAATTAGAAGAAAAAGTAAAACAACTCAATTATAAAGAAATCATTTGGCATTTTATTGGGCCCCTTCAGTCCAATAAAGCAAAAAGCATTGCTATAAACGCTGACTGGATTCATTCATTAGATAGAGAAAAAATAGCAAATAAAATTAATTCTGAATGTCAGAGTGCGAACAAAAAAATAAATGGGTGCATACAAATCAATATTTCGGGAGAGGCATCTAAGTCTGGATTAAGGCCCGAAGAATTGCTCGACTTTGCAGATCATATTAAGTTGCTGGAAAATATTCATTTAAAGGGCATAATGGTTCTCCCTAGCCTTGCGGGAGATGTAAAAGAGCAGATGATTAAATCAAAAAAACTACATAATAAATTGATAGAATTTCATCCAGATGCTAAATATCTATCCATGGGTACTACCAATGACTTTGAGTCTGCAATAAAATTTGGGTCAAATATGGTAAGAATTGGGGAGCTAATTTTTGGTAAAAGATAATGAAAAGAGTAATATTTGTTGGAGCAGGAAATATATCTCAAGCTATTGTAGAGGGCTTAATTGAGAGTGGACATAGCAGAAAAAATCTATTTTATATTGATAGAAATAAATCTAACTCTGCTAAGCTCGATAAGCTAAAAATTAAAAAATACTCAATTAATAACGTGCAGTCTTCTGATATTTTTATATTAGCGGTTAAGCCTAAAGATGCTTTAAGTGCATACTCAGAAGTATGCTCTTTGATTAAAAAGCCTAAAATTATTTCTTTAGTTGCTGGAATTAAATCAAAAAAATATCTTTCTCAATTTGCAAATGTTGAGCTAATGAGAGTGATGCCCAATACATCATCTAGATTTAAAAAAGGAATCACTGCTTTGTTTAATATTTCAGCATCAAAAGTTACTCAAAAAGAAATTGCCCTTCTTTTTAAAAAAGTTGGAATGGTTTTAGATATTGACAAAGAATCACATCTGGATGATTTCACAGGCCTTGTTGGAAGTGGTCCTGCATACTTTTTTTATCTTCTTCAAGTATACGAAAAACGCATAATAAAAATTTGCAATGGAGACGTTAAAAAAAAGAATCTTATTATAAGTAATCTTCTTGAAGGCATCTCCAAGTCAATTGGTAGCGGAGAGACAACAGATGCTTTAATTAAGGCTGTAGCTTCAAAAAAAGGTACCACAGAAGCCGGTATCAAGAGCTTTAAAAACTCTGAATTATCTAAGAGTTTTGATAAGGGTATTGCAGCAGCAATAAAAAGATCTAAAGAAATTTCTAGAGAGTTTTAATATGAATGAGATAATAAGTTTATGTCTTGGCGTTTTGAGTTATTTTTTTATAATAATGTTTGTATTCTATACTCTGAAGGTTGACTACTATAATCCAGTTGTAAAAGCATTTGTTAATTTCTATAGCCCAATAAGTAAAATATCTATTTTCTCTAATCAAGTTTATACAATTTTTTTACTAGCAGTTTTGTTAAAGTTTTCTGGGTATTATCTTCTGTATTCCAGCCAATATGATGAATATGTTCTTGGTGTGATTTCAGTGATTGAAACTTTAAATGCAACTGTAACAATTTTTTTCTTTTGTATAATTGGCTCGGTAGTTTTAAGCTGGATTGCTCCTGGAAACCCTCACCCGTTATTGAAATTAGTTGAAGAAATATCTACCAAACTTTTAGCGCCAATTAGAAAATTTATACCATCTATGGGTGGAATAGATATCTCACCTATATTTGCTTTGATTTTTATTAGGCAGGTGGAGATTCTTCTAGCAAGCATAATAAGATCAATTATATGAAAACGAGCAGCAGCCTAATTAAATTTGATAATGGTCTTGATCTAGCCTGTGGGGCAAGGCTCGATTCATTCGAATTAATGGTTGAGACTTATGGTGAGCTAAACAAAGACAAGTCCAACGGAATTCTTATATGTCATGCCTTTTCAGGCAACCATCATGCTGCCGGTATCTCAGAAGACAAAAAAGATATAGGCTGGTGGGATAATATTATTGGTCCAGGTAAAGCGGTCGATACTAACAAGTATTTTGTGGTCTGCTCCAATAACTTAGGAGGGTGTTCTGGCTCATCAGGGCCACTAAGCACAAATCCTATAAGCAAAAAACCATATGGCAAAGATTTTCCTGCTGTGAGTGTTGTTGACTGGGTTAATTCTCAAAAACAATTATCAAATTATTTCGAAATAAAAAAATGGCACATGGTCCTTGGTGGCAGTTTAGGGGGCATGCAAGCACTTCAGTGGTCTATCTCATTTCCGGAAAGTTTAAATAAAGCAGGAATATTTGCTGCCGCTGCTAAATCTAGCACTCAGAACATTGCCATGAATGAAGTTGGTCGTGAGGCAATTAGAAAAGACAAGAATTTTATGGATGGGGATTATTTGCTTCATGATGTAAAACCTAAAAATGGTTTAAAAACTGCTCGAATGCTTGGACATATTACCTATTCATCCGAAGGCATCATGGATGAAAAATTTGGAAGGAATTTTCAAGATATTAAATCTAAGATTGATAAAGGTATAGATTACCAAGTTGAAAATTACTTACAATACAAGGGAGAAAAATTTTCAGATATTTTTGATGCTAACAGCTACATTCTGATGACAAAGGCAATGGACGGATATGATGCTTCTTATCAGACCGATGGAGATCTTGAACAGGCTTTATCACCTGTAAAAGCTAAGCTTTTACTTGTTGGCTTTGATAGCGACTGGCTTTACCCACCTAAACGCAGCAAAGAAATACAATTAGCAGCAATGAATGCAAATGTAGCTTGCTCTTGCGTGATTCTTGAAGGAAAACAAGGTCACGATAGTTTTCTGTTTGCTTCAGATAGATATGTAAATATATTAAAAGCTTTTATAGAGGCCGAATGAATAATCTAAAAGCAAATATAATAAAAAATTGGATACCAAAAGAAAGCAAAGTTATTGATTTTGGCTGTGGTGATGGCTCTCTTCTTAAAAATTTAATTGATCACAAAGGTGTTCATGGTTACGGAGTAGAAATAGATCATGCAAAAATTCAAGAATGTGTTTATAGGGGCATATCTGTAATTGAGAAAGATATTGATGAGGGCATAGATGACTTTAAATCCTCTAGTTTTGATGTGGCAATTATGGCTAGCTCAATTCAATGCCTTAAAGAACCTCATATAGCTCTAAGAAAAATGCTTCATCTTTCCAAACAATGCATTGTTACATTGCCAAACCTTGGGTTCTGGAAGTGCAGGATAGACCTTGCATTAGGAAGAATGCCTGTCACACCAAACCTTCCATCAAGTTGGTACGAAACAAAAAACTTACACTTATGTACTATTAGAGATTTTGAAGGGTTATGTGAAAGTGAAGGGTTTGTAATTAACGAAAGATTTTATTTAAATGATAAGGGAGCCAAGAATATTCTTTCTTCGGCCATGCCTAATGCATTCGCTTCTGAAGGAGTTTATCTGCTTGCTAGAAAATAAAAAAATCCTTTTAGCCTCATCCAACAAAGGAAAAATTAAAGAATTTAAAAAAATTTTTAATAAGTATGAGCTTGTATCTCAAGAGGAACTTGGTATTGGGGATGCTATTGAGGATGGGATGAGCTTTTTTGAAAATGCTCTAAAAAAAGCAAGGCACGCATCAAAAGAATCACAAATTTTTACAATAGCTGATGATTCTGGAATAGTTGTTCCAGAACTAAACTATGAACCAGGAATCTTTTCAGCAAGGTATGCGGGAGAAAATGCATCTGATAAAGATAATCGAGATAAAATTATTTCAGAAATAAAGAGACTAAAAAAAACCTCTCTTGATGCATATTATGTATGTGTTCTTGTTGGAGTCAGGTCTTACTCTGATCCAGTCCCCTTATATGCGTATGGAGAAATTCATGGCAAGGTTTCGATAAAAAGTTCAGGCGAAGGCGGCTTTGGTTACGATAAGATTTTTTATCCAAATAACTATGCTATCTCTATGGCGACGATGGACTCAGATATTAAAAATAGCATCAGTCATAGAGCTGTGGCAGCAAAATCATTTTTAAATGAGCTTGAAAAAATTTACTCCTAATAAGATACCAATATCGTTATATATACATCTTCCATGGTGTGAAAAAAAATGTCCTTATTGCGATTTTAATATAAGTATTGATAGGTCAGATGGTGATGAAGATCGATTGATGAAAGCTATTTTTTATGACATAGAATTTTCAAAAAAATATATAGGTGAAAGGCGGTTTTCTTCAATATATTTTGGAGGGGGTACGCCCTCTCTGGTATCTTCAACAATGGTTGGAAGCATTATTAATAAGCTAAATGAAATGCGAATTGTTCAGCAAGGTTGTGAAATTAATTTTGAACTCAATCCCAAAGAGGTTACAAAAGATTATCTAACTAAAATTATTGATTCTGGTATCAATAGAGTTTCTCTTGGTATTCAAAGTTTTGATCAGTCAACATTAAATAGTCTTGAAAGAAATCATACCTCTCATGATAGTTTTCAGGCATTGGAGATCTTGTCTGGATTTAAAGGCATAGAAACATCTATTGATTTAATATATGGCATTATGGATCAGTCACTTTCCTCATTTAGGTCTGATATTGAAACATTCTGCTTATATAAAATTAATCATTTATCTTTGTATCAGCTAACTATTGAGCCAAATACAATCTTCTTTAAAAAAGAACTTAAGATACCTGAAGACTCTATTATTGAATCGATGGAGTCTATAGCTGGTGAGATTCTTAACAAAAATAATATCTATCAATATGAAGTCTCTTCTTGGTCTAGAGATAACAGATATAGCAAACATAATATGAATTACTGGATGTATGGTGACTATTTGGGCGTTGGTCCTGGAGCTCATAGCAAAATTACCACAGAAGAGTCAATAAAAAGAATGGTTAAACTAAAAAAAGTTAACTCTTACATTAAAGATCCTAATAAATCATCAACTACTGAAATAGATAGCTTTTCATATGACCTTGATCTTGCTATGAATCTTTTAAGAATAAAAAATGGGGTCTCTTTTGGTGAGCTAAAAAATAGGAACATATATATAACTAATTCATTTAAAGAAAAAATTCTTCAAGGAATTGATAAAGGGTTGCTTGAAAAAAATACTTTAAAAGCTACTTCAAAAGGTTATAAGTTTTTAAACGACACTGTAAATATATTTAGCTAATTTTTTGAAGCGGAAAAGGATATATTTTTCTACCTTCTGTTAACGCTCTTTGTTGAAACTTGGTTAAATCAGCTTCTTTGTATATTGAATTTTTTAACCTAACAAAGCCTTTATTTTGGCTTATTGCCTCATCGATTGATTCAGCATAGTTTTCCCAATCGGTAGATATGAACAAATGCCCACCATCCTTTATAGTCCTGTGCATTAGATTTAAAAAATCATTATTAAGCATTCTTCTTTTGTGATGTTTTAATTTGGGCCAAGGATCTGGGCAAATGATAACTACATGATCAAATATAGGCTCGGCAATCTCATCAAGTATGAGCCTTATGTCACCTGTAATGATTTTTACGTTATCTAAATCATTACTAATAATATCTCCAAGCAATTGGCCTATTCCAGACACGTATACTTCAGAACCAATATAAAGGTGTTCTGAATTGTTTTTAGCAAATTTAAAAATATTTTCTCCATTACCAAAACCTATTTCTAAAATTATTTTTTTAAAATTGGTCTTAGCTTTTAGGATTTCTGAATAGGAAGATATTTGATAACTTGAGAGATTTAAAAGGTTTTTTTCTTGGCTCTTTGTTAAACGGCCTTTTCTTTGAACAAATGAAGGTAAAAATTTATGACGCATGGTCTAAATTAAAATTTTTAAGCAGCGCTTACCATCAAAGCTTTTAATTTTTTTAAAGCTCCGTTCTCAATTTGTCTAATTCTTTCAGCAGAAACACCATATTCATCAGCAAGATCATGAAGAGTGGTTTTGTCATCATCTAAATATCTTCTCTGAAGAATATCTTTACTTCTGTCATCTAGCATTTTTAATGCCTCAGACAAATCGTTATGATTAAGGTCATCTGCCTCAGCTTTTGCGACAATAATCTCAGGATCGTATGTGTTGTCTTCAATGTATTGAGATGGTGACATCATCTCATCATCATTTTCAGATACCACTGGAGCATCAAAAGATGCATCATTAGATGAAAGTCTATTTTCCATGTGAAGCACATCTTTTACTTCAACATTTAAATCTTTAGCTATTTTTTCGGCCTCTTCTTTTGTTAACCACTCTAAGCTTTTTTTCTTGCTTCTTAGGTTAAAAAATAATTTTCTCTGAGCTTTAGTTGTGGCAATCTTAACCAATCTCCAATTTTTAAGAATATATTCATGAATTTCAGCTTTAATCCAATGCACAGCAAAAGATACAACTTTTACACCTCTATGGGGATCATATTTGTCTACAGCTTTCATTAGACCAACATTACCCTCTTGAATAATATCAGCTAATGGCAAGCCATAGCCCTGATAAGATCTAGCAATATGCACCACAAACCTCAGATGATGAATAACAAGTTGCCTAGCAGCATCTAAATCATCCTCTTCATAAAGTTTTAAAGCTAATTCCTGCTCTTGTTCTTTAGTCAATATAGGAATTGAATGCACAGAAGCTAAATAAGATTCAATATCCTTACCCGGACTATTTAACTGAGATGGTTGTAACTGTGTTCCCATATTTATTATAAATTTTATTTATAATTAATTATATTATTAATTAATGTTATTAACAAAATTATACCAATTTTTTATAAAATCCGCTTAATAATGGAAGATAATGATTTTTTAGTGATGTATTTCTGAATGCTGCAAAAGCAGGATTAAGGATGGTTTCGTCTTTTGAATAATCTAAAGAATGCTCATTAAGAATTTGGCATACATGTCCGCCGTTGCTGGATAAAATAGCATGGCCTGCTGCAATATCCCATTCAGATGTAGGGCCAAACCTTGGGTAAATATCAGCTTTATTGTCAGAAAGTGCGCATAGCTTTAGCGAACTACCTCTCTCAATTATTTCAAATGAAATATGATTAATCTTTAAATAATTTAAAAATTCTTTATCTATTTCAGTTTGATGACTTTTGCTCATTACAATACGAAGGGTCTCTGGCATATCATTGGCATTATTACACTCATCAAATTTAGATCCCTGCCATATTTTGCTACTGGTTGGAGAACAAATAGTGCCAAATATAGAAACTCTGTTTTCAATCAAAGCTATGTTAACTGTAAAATCATTTGATTTGTTAATGAACTCTTTTGTTCCATCTAAAGGATCTATAAGCCAATATGGCTCTTTTGGAATTTCAGAACTTTTATCATAAGTTTCTTCAGAAACTACTGAAATATTTGGTGATATTTTTTTTAGAGAATTCAGAATTATTTTATTTGCATTATTATCAGCTTCTGTAACAGGAGATCCATCAGATTTTTCAATAAGTTCATAGGAATCTTTATGGTATATCTCCATGATAGCTTCTGAAGCATCTTTAACTACAACCCTCAAAGGCTGGTATAAACTTTTCAGAAAGTTTGAATCTATATGCACGTTGCTGGCTCCAACTCATCAACACTCAAAATTGAAATAATCTTATGATAAATCTCAGTATTATCCATCAGGCCAGTAAAGTGAGCCGCTCCAGGACCATAAGCATATACGCCAACTGGAATACCGGTATGTCTTCCAGTGCCCCATTGAATTTCAACATAATCTTTATCTTGCCTTAAAATTTGCAGACCTCCGGTTTCATGATCAGCTGTTATGATTAAAAGAGTATCTTTATTTTTACCTACATATTCCATAGCCAATCTAATGGTTTTATCAAAATCTTCAAATTCAGTTATCATTTTCTTTGCATCATTATCATGAGCTGCCCAATCAATTTGACTTCCTTCGCTCATTAAAAAAAATCCTTTACAGTTATTTGTCTTAGTTTTTAAAAAATTCAAAGCAACTCTTGTCATCTCTTGTTGAGTGGGTTTTTTGGGTGATCTTTCAATACCATCTTTATCAAAAAGACCGATGACTCTTCTCGAAGCTGACAATTCTAACTCTTCCAGACTTTCTTTATCAGATATGTATAAAGAATCCTTTTTTAATCTTTCATTGTCAAAAAATTCCTTACCCCCTCCTAAAGCAATGCTGATAGATGAAGCTATTAATTGATTGGCAATTTCTTCTTCTTCATATCTTGAATCAACATGAGCATAAAATGCTGCTGGTGTTGCATGAGTTATTGAAGAAGTAGATACAAGACCAGATAAGAAGCCTTTTTCATATAAAATTTCAGGTAAGGTTTTTAATTCTTTCTTATTGACATCAACCGATAAAAATTTGTTATTTGTTTTTTTCCCAGTTGCCCATGCGGTTGCTGCAGCTGCAGAATCTGTATAAGCATTATTATAAGAATGGGTAAGAGAAAAACCGGTATAAGGCATTTGATCAATAGCTAATTTGAAATCTAGGCCGCCAATGGCAATTCTTGATAATGTTACTTGATTAAGGCCGGTTCCATCCCCAATTATTAAAATAATATTTTTGGGCTTCTGATTCTTTTCAAAGCTAGCAATATTTATATTTTTTGTTTGTTTGTTTCCTATTTTTATTTTCTCTGTATTGGTTTTGATATTCAGAAAATTTAAAAAGATAGCTATACTAACTAGACTTAGGATAAGCAAAAATTTTTTCATTAGTATTTTATGGCTTTAGAGCTTTTAGTCTCATTTGCATAAGCTCGCTCTCAGTATCAGGATATTCATTGTTGTAAATTGAAGCTTCCCATCTTCCATAAATTGGATTTGTAATCATAAACCATTTCTTACCCCACATTTCTTCATATTTTGAAGCTATTTCTTTTCTTGAATCCATGCCAGCAGTTGCCTCTTCTAATGATATGAAGTCGCCTAGCTGATCTCCTATGAGAAGGAGAATCCTATAATCCTGAGCAATTAATTCTCTTCTAGAAACCTTATCAGAGGTCCAACCATTTTCATTTTTCATTAATAAAACATCTCTATCAGAGTCAAAAGGTAATCCAAGTTTCTTTAAATTATTTCGAGTAGCCTCTTCAGCAATTGCAATTCTATTAGTCACATAAAAAATTTTAATTCCTTTGCTATCAGCATATTTCAAGAACTCATAAACTCCAGCTACAGAAGTAGATGCCTCTTCAAGCATCCACTCAACCCAACCATTTGGATAAGATTCACCTTTTATAATTGATCTTGCTTGAAAAGGTATATTATTAAGAACGGTTTCATCTATATCTAAAATAACTGCAGGCGGTTTTTCAGAAAAATCTTCTTTTTGCTCTATCGCAGCAGTCCAATTTTTATTAGCCAATGCTTTTTCTAATGCTAGTTTTGCTCCAGCATAAGTTTGAAGATTGTTTGCTTCATACTCAGCAGAGGATTGAGCATATAAAACTGCAAGCATGGACTGAGCCTGGACAGAATTATCAATTTTCTCTTCGGTTGCTGAAATATCAGCAGCAAATAAACAAAAGACAGAGGATAAATATATTAGATTTCGTGATTTCATAGATTAAGAGCATTATAATGCCAATAATTAATTTTAGTTATACAAATAAATATGAATAGTGAAGTCTTAGAAAATCTGCACAAGCTAAAGAAAATGCTTGTTCTTTTAAGTGAAGAAAGAAAAGTTGTTATGTCACATCATAAGACTTTTGAACATGTTGAAAAAATTCGTAATATTGTCGATGATTCAATAAAAATTGCAGAAAATGAATAATTATTCTTGCTTTGAAGTAAGTCTATAAGGATGGTATAGCTCATCTTTCAATGAGCAGGCCTGATCAATTAAATTCTATGACAAGAATTTTTTGGAAAGAACTTCCAGAGATTATTAAGAATATAGATAAAAACTCTGATGCAAGAGTAATAGTTCTATCCGGACAAGGTAAACATTTTAGCGCTGGTATGGATTTAAGCACCTTTGCACCACCCAAAAAATCAGAAAGAGAAATAGATCCAGCAAGGCAAAGAGAGGCTTTTTATCATGAAGTTTTAGAGCTTCAAGATACATTTACAGCTCTTGAGGAATGCAGGATGCCGACCATAGCAGCTATTCAGGGTGCCTGTGTTGGTGGTGCTATAGATATGGCGGCAGCCTGTGATTTAAGGTACTGCTCAGAGAATGCATTTTTTAAAATTGCTGAAGTTGATATTGGAATTGCTGCAGATGTGGGAACCCTCCAGAGACTACCCTCCTTGATCCCTCTTGCAGCATTAAGAGAGCTTGCATATACAGGAAGGAAGTTCGATTCATCTGAAGCAAAATCTTTAGGCTTAGTTAATGAGGTTTATTCTTCAGAAGATGAGCTTAGGAGCGAAGTTCAAAAAATAGCTCAAACAATTGCCAGTAAATCACCTTTAGTTACTAGGGTTATTAAAAAACAAATAAATTATGCTAGAGATCATTCTGTTCGAGATGCTCTAGAGTTTCATGCCACTTGGAATGCAAGCCTAATAAGTGGAAAAGATATGGAGGCAGCAATGACTGCTTATATGAATAAAACTGATGGTGAGTTTGAAGATTTAGAGCCAAAGAAATCTTTTTGGGAAAAAGAGGGTTTAATTTAAAACTAGTCTCTCAAAAAAACTGGCTCAGTTACTGTAGATTCTGATTTAGAAAAGTAATATCCATCTATATTAAACTTCGATAGTTTTTCAAAGTCTTTTATATTATTTTCAATAATCCACCTTGCCATAAGGCCTCTTGCTTTTTTAGCATAAAAACTAATGATTTTGTGCTTACCATTTTTATAATCTTTAAACACTGGTGATACTACATTGATATGCTCTGGCAATTTTCCTAATACAGTAAAATATTCTTTAGATGCAAGATTTATAAGCAGATCAGATTTTTGAGACTGTAAATCTTGTAGAACATTTTTCTGAATTGAGTTGCCCCAAAAATCATATAGATTCTTACCCTTACTTGTTTCTAACTTTGTTCCCATTTCTAATCTGTAAGGCTTAATTACATCCATAGGCCTAAGAATACCGTATAGACCAGAAAGAATTCTTAAGTGCTTTTGAGCAAATTTAATTTGCTTGTTATTTAAAGTTTCAGCATCCAGACCCTGATACACATCTCCCTTGAAAACCATTACAGATGGCTTGGTATCTGCAGAAACTATTTTTGAGGCTTTCCAAGATTGATATCTATCGAAATTTAAAGCAGCAAGTTTATCACTAAGACCCATAAGACTTGCAATATCTTTTGGCTCTTTCTGTTTTAAATTCTTTATAAGGTTTGAAGATTGGCTTAAAAACTGCGGTGCAGTATGATTGCTTTTAGCATCAATGCCAAAATCCAAGGTTTTTGCTGGGGAAAGTACTATTAACATGATAATTATTCTAACTAAATCTAGGTCAGACTACTAATGAAACTTATAGAAAAGTATATAAATTTTGTAGGTGAAAAAATTTCATACCTTATACCAGTAATGATTTTACTAATGGTGATTGTTATTATTAGTAGGTATTTTTTTGGGGTTGGAAGGACTAATTTGCAAGAATTAGTAATGTATTTTCATGCTTTGGTTTTCTTGGGTTGTGCAGGATATGTTATGAATAAGGATGAACATGTTCGCGTAGATATATTTTATAGAAATGCATCGAATAAATATAAAAATCGTATCAATAATATTTTTGGCTTTCTTTTTCTATTACCAATAATAATTGTTACCTTCATATATTCTCTAGAAACTATTGAAGCATCATGGAAAATGAAAGAAGTTTCAACTGAAGCCGGCGGTTTGGCATTTGTATTTATTCAAAAAACTTTTCTTATATTATTTCCAATTACACTTATGGCTGCTCTTATTAATCAGCTCCTGAAAATCAAATGGAAATAATACCCTTATTACTTTTAGTTTTAGTTTGCTGCGCATTACTCTTTGGATATCCAGTAGCATTTACTCTTTCTGGAGTTTCTATTTTATTTGCTCTTGTTTGTATTCCACTTGGAATATTTGACGAGTCAATTTTAAAAAGTATTCCTTTAAGAATATTTGGAATTATGAATAATGTAACTTTGCTTGCTGTACCGCTTTTCATTTTTATGGGTACAGTGCTTGAGCGTTCTGGCATAGCATCAAAAATGTTAGAAAATATGGCGCTGGCTTTTAAAAATGTAAGGGGTGGGTTAAGTATTTCTATTATTGCAGTCGGAGCATTATTAGCTGCAAGCACTGGAATAGTTGGGGCAACTGTAGTTACCATGGGCTTAATGTCACTTCCTGTAATGGTTCAGCAAGGTTACAAAAAGGATTTTTCATCAGGGCTTGTTGCATCCACGGGGACTCTTGGTCAGATTATTCCTCCCTCAATTGCATTGGTGTTATTGGGCGATGTTATGTCTAATGCATATCAAAGGGCCCAAAATAATATGGGCATTTTTTCTCAAAAGACTGTCACAGTCGGGGATCTGTTTGTTGGTGCGATAGTGCCAGGCATTATGATTTGTTTTGGTTATCTTTTATATACAATCTATAAGAACAAGAAAAACCCTGACATTCTTTTTGAGCCTGAGGCAAGCTCAGCATCTTTTATAGATATCTTAAAAACTCTTGCTTTACCCCTTTTGCTCATAATATTGGTTTTAGGATCAATCATTGCCGGTATTGCCACTCCAACTGAAGCATCAGCTATTGGAGCAATGGGAGCTTTGCTAATTGTATTAATCAATGGAGGGTTAACATTTAATTTTATAAAAGAGACCAGTCAAAAGACTGCAATTATTTCGACTATGATCTTTACTATATTAATTGGAGCTTCAATTTTTTCATTAATTTTTAGAGGGGTTGGAGGTGATGATCTGATTGACCTAATTTTTGGATCTTTGCCTGGTGGCCCTTATATGGCTCTTATTTTCGTATTGATATTTGTCTTCTTGCTTGGCTTTATTTTAGATTTTATTGAAATTTGTTATGTTATTGTTCCTTTAGTTGCTCCGCCATTATTGATGATGGGCTTTGATCCTGTATGGCTTGCAATACTTATAGCAATAAATCTCCAAACCTCATTTTTAACACCTCCATTCGGTTTCTCTCTTTTTTATCTGCGTGGTGTTGCAGATGAATCAATTAAGACATCTGAGATATACCAAGGTGTCATTCCTTTTATTATTATTCAACTACTTGTTTTAGTTGCTGTTCTTCTTGTACCATTTTTAGTTCTATGACAAATTTTAAAATTCCAAAAAATGGTAACAGCATGATGCCTTTTAATTTTGGTCCAAGGGACACAGACCCAAGGAGTTCTGGATGGTATCGAGATGTATCGATGTTGATTATCCCCTATAAAACAGATGCAGAAATGCTAAGAAAACTAATACCAGAACAGTTTAAAATTTCTGATGAGCCAACTGTTTCTGTAAATTATGCGTGTAATAAAGATATCGATTGGCTTGCAGGACGAAACTATAATTTGATTTCGGTTAGTGTTGAGGCTATTTTTTCTGGAGATGTTGATGAAGTTACAGCATCATACAATTTGGTCATGTGGGAGAACTTAACAGACCCAATCCTTACAGGAAGAGAGATGCAAGGTATCCCAAAGATATATGCTGATATTGATGATATATCTTATGATAATAATTCTGCTAATGTGCGAATGTCGCATTTTACAAGTCCTATTTTAGATATTGCGATTTCTGATGCTGCTCGATTAGACAAAAAAATTGTTGATGGGATAGTGAAAGAAAAAGCATACATGAAATCCTTTGGATATAGATACATACCCAATGTTAATCCAGCATTACCGCCTGTTGTTGCAGAACCAATATTACATAACTCACAAAATATTTTTACTGAAATGAGTCTTGGTAAAGGGTTGGTTAACTGGCACTCATCTAGCTGGGAACAAAATCCAACTCAGTCTCATATAATTAATAAACTTAAAAGGTTACCAATTCTTGAATATGAAGATGCTGTGATGACGAAAGGTGCAACCAATCTATTTATCCCTGATAAACCTTCAAAAATTCTAAAATAAGATATGTATGTTCCTATTAAAAAAGTCTGCTTTATTGGGGCTGGAACAATGGGATGTTTTAACTCGCTGCTAGCCTCAGCGGCTGGATATGAATGTGTAATATATGATCCTTGTGAAGAATCCCTCAAAAATAGGGCTAGTAATCAAGCAAAATTGGCTGATTTTCTAAACCATGACAATTTTTTTAAGGGCGTTGATGTGAACGCTGCTATAAAAAAAATATATGACTGCAGTGATTTAAAATTTGCTTTAGATGGAGTCGATTTAGTGAGTGAATCTATTCCAGAAAATTTAGAGTTAAAAAAACAATTATTCCAAGAACTTGAGAGTTTAGTAAGCAAAAAAACAATCATTACTACTAATACTTCTGGTTTGTCTTTAGAGGTATTAAGCAATCAATTCAGCCCCAAACATCAGTTTGCTGCAATGCATTTCCATTTAGGTTCAAGGTTGGTTGACATTGTTAGAGGAACTCATACAAGTGAGGAAACAATAATATCCATAAAAACTTTTGTGGAAACTTTAGGATGCGGTGGGATTATATATAAAAATAGAAATTCCAAATATGCCTTAAATCCAATGCTTGGAGCACTAACAACTCAAAGCATGCTGATGGTAATTGAAGGACGGTACTCCATAGAAGAGATAGATGGAGCATGGAAAAATGCTAATGACAGTAAGCTAGGGCCTTTTGGAATAATGGATATGCTCGGCCTTGATGTAATAAAAAATGCTTGGGAGGAGCAAGATGAAGAATCTAGACTAATTGATCATAAAGGAAAAATCCTAAAGCACCTATCTTCATACATTCATAAAAATAATCTTGGTATTAAAACTGGAGCAGGTTTTTTAAATCACTCCAACATTGATATAAGCAATGATCAGATTAACTATGAAAATATAAAACAAGATCTATATATCGGAATTATAGAAGCATCTCTTGTTTTATTATCTGATGGTATCTTGGAAAAAGATGCTATTAATAATGCCTGGACTTATGGAACCAATCTTCAAAAAGGTCCTTTTGATATTCTTGATGAAATGGGCGTGGAAAGATTCAAAAAGCTTTACCAAGAATGGGTTGATTTAGAATATATATCTAACAAAAGCTACGAATTGGTCTCAGGTGTTATTTCAAATTTGAAGTAAATTTATAAACCAGCGTTATTTTTCTCTAGAGCTCTTTCAGCTCTGTAGCTAGATCTAACCATAGGTCCTGAAACAACTTCTAAAAATCCTTTTCTCAATCCAATTTCTCTATAAGTCTCAAATTCTTCTGGAGTTACCCATCTTTCTATGGGTAAATGATTTAAGGTTGGTCTTAAGTATTGTCCAATTGTTAGGATATCTACTTTATTAGCTATTAGATCATCCATTGTTTGCTCGATTTCTTCATCTGTTTCGCCAAGACCAAGAATAAGACTGGTTTTAGTTAGAACCTTTGGATTAATTTTTTTTGATTCTGCTAAAACATCAAGAGTTTGTTGATAGCCCGCTCTAATATCTCTTACTGGATGAGTAAGTCTTTCAACAGTTTCAATATTTTGTGCAAAAACTTCTAATCCACAGTTAACGATGGTATCTATAGAAGATGATAGTCCCTTAAAATCTGGTGTTAGTGCTTCCACCGCTGTTCCAGGATTTAAATCTTTGATCAGCTTTACTGTGTCAGCAAAATGCTTGGCGCCTCCGTCTGGAAGATCATCTCTATTCACTGATGTAAGAACAACATATTTGAGCTTCATAATTTCAACCGCTTTTGCGGTATTAAGAGGTTCGTCTTGATCTAACCAGCCTTTTGGATTTCCTGTATCTACTGAACAAAACTTACATGCCCTTGTGCATACTGAGCCCATGAGCATAAAAGTTGCCGTGCCAGCAGACCAGCACTCAGAGATATTAGGACAATGCGCTTCCTCACAGACAGTGTTAAGCCTTTTTTCTGAAACCTGATTTTTTATCTTATGAAAATTAGGATTGAACTGAGCTTTAACTTTTAACCATTCAGGTTTTTTTAAGTTAGGGATATGAGAATACTGGTTGCGCTTCTGTCCATTTTTTACGGCCTTGACCCCATCCCTATTAATTATTTTTTGTGTTGGAATAATCTCCATATTTAGAATATAGGCTCTAAAAGTTTAATTGCAAGGCGCTCAACGTCTTTAATGTTTGCCTTGTTGTTTAAATCTTTAATTTGTGTGACTTTAAGCCCTTCATAACCACAGGGGTTTATATAACTAAAAGGGGCAAGATCCATATCAACATTAATACTGATCCCATGATAAGTTTTTCCTTTAGAAATTCTTAGACCAATAGAAGCTATCTTTTTTTCATTTACATAAACTCCCGGTGCGCCATCTATAAATTCAGAATCTATTGAGTATTCTTTAAGAAGTGATTTAGTGAATTCTTGAAGTGTCTTAACAAGAATCTTTGGTCCTAGTTTTGATCTTTTCACATCGATCATAAAGTAAATAACTAATTGTCCGGGTCCGTGATAGGTTACTTCACCTCCGCGGTCAGATTGAATAACTGGAATACCTTTAGCATTTAAAATATGTTTTTGATCAGCAGCGGTTCCTAAAGTAAAAACTGGTGGATGTTCCAAAAACCATATCTCATTTTTAAAATCTTCTTCCCTGATATGTGATTTCATTGACTGCCACACACCATCATAATCACGAAGACCAAGAGATTTAAAAGTTAAATTTTCTGACACTACTTATTTCTAGCTTCAATAAATGCATCCTCTGATATTTCATGATATGCGGATACATTTTTTCTAAATTCTGAATAAGACTCATAAACCCTTCCAATAACCTTATCTTCTTTAGCCAAATCATCTAATATTTTTTCTGATATAAGCCTAAACTCTTCGATTACATCATCTGGCAGCTTTCTTAACTCAACGCCATGAACCTCTATTAGTTCTGTAAGGGCTTTATTGTTTCTTGCTAAATACTCATCAAGCATGTCCTGATTTATAGCTTTAGCAGCAGTCTCAATAATAACTTGAAGATGTTTTGGAAGACTGTTCCATGCATCAATATTAATTAAAAGCTCTAGCATCGGTCCTGGCTCATGCCACCCTGGATAATAGTAATATTTTGCAGCTTGATGAAAGCCAAAGGTTAGATCGTTATATGGTCCAACCCATTCTGTCGCATCAATTACGCCTGTTTGTAATGCAGTAAATAATTCCCCGCCTGGAAGAGTTACCGGTATACCGCCAGCCTCTTTAAGGACCTCTCCACCAATGCCCGGAATACGCATTTTTAAACCTTTAATATCTTCAAGAGAATTAATCTCTTTATTGAACCAACCAAACATTTGGGTTCCTGTATTTCCTGCAGGAATAGGATAAATATTAAATGGTTCATATATCTCTCTCCAAAGCTCTAAGCCGCCTCCTCTATTTACCCAGGCATTAATTTCATCTGCAGTTAGTCCAAAAGGCACACTGGTAAAAAATTGAGCTGCAGGAACTTTTCCTTTCCAGAAATACCCGCCGCTGTGGCCCATTTGGTGTGAGCCGCTAGATACAGCATCAAAGACCCCAAATGCAGGAACTTGTTCTCCGGCTCCATATACTGTTATTTTCATCTGACCATTACTCATTTCTTCTACCAAATTAGCAATTCTTTCTGGAGCCATCCCCAATCCAGGATAGTTTTTTGGCCATGAGGTGACCAGCCTCCATTCATATTTCTTTTGCTCTTCTAATTGAGAAGATTCTTTGGCAATGCCTGTATCAGAACACCCGCTAAAATAACGATAGTTAATATTGGTAATAAAAATTTTCTCATTATATTTTCTCTAAATTTGCATAAGCCATAACCAACCATTTAGTACCCGCTTTGCTGAAATTAACTTGAACTCTAGCTGCCTCACCAGAGCCTTCATAATTCAAAACTACACCCTCACCAAATTTTTTATGAAGAACTCTTTGACCCAATGAGATTCCAATCTCATCTTCAAACTCAAGCTTGGTTTCACTGAAGTCTTTTCTATTATAAGGGATATGAGTTTGTGCTCTAGGTCTTATCTCATTTATAAGATCTTTTGGAATTTCCTTTAAAAATCTTGAAGGAGGATTAAAAGTATCTGAGCCATGCAACCTTCTAGATTCAGCATGAGTTATATATAACTTTTCCATAGCTCTTGTTATGCCTACATAACACAACCTTCTTTCCTCTTGCAACTGGGCTGGGTTCTCCATAGACCTCCCATGAGGAAAAAGACTCTCTTCAAGTCCTGTCATTAACACGAGCTTGAATTCTAATCCCTTGGCAGAATGAAGAGTCATTAGTTGGGCAGCATCATCATGCTCTGAAGCTTGTCGATCTCCAGAATCAAAGAAATCATATCTAAGTATTGCTCTGCAATTTCTTTATTTGTTTTGTCTTCCCTAATACTTTGTTCAAAATTAGTTGTAGCCGAAACAAGCTCTTCTAAATTTTCTACTCTTGTTTTACCCTTTTCACCTGGCTCTTTTGCATGATATGCAACTAGGCCAGATGTTTTAATTATCTCTTCCATTAAATCAGATAAAGGGTTTTCTTCGATAAATTCTTTACATCTAGAAATAAACTCGAGATAAGATTTTAATCCAGTCCCTCCTCTGCCAGATATAGATCCATCATCTATTAATTTAGCAGAAGCCTTTATGTATGAAATATTATATTGATTTGCAGCAGTTCTAATTTTTGCTAACGTCTTTTCACCAACGCCTCTTGTAGGATTTGAGATTGATCTTTCAAAAGCTGGGTTATCAGAATTATTAAAGATAATTTTTAAGTAGGCTATAGCGTTCTTGATTTCCATACGCTCATAGAATCTCTGACCGCCGTAAATTCTATATGGAATACTAGATCTTAATAATGCTTCTTCTAGAGCTCTTGATTGGGCATTTGATCTATAAAGAACTGCCGCATCCTCATACATCTCTCCTTTATTCATCCAGTCTTTTAAAATGTCTGCAACAAATCTTGCCTCGTCTTGTTCGTTATATGCCTGGTATAAAATTATTTGCTCGCCTTCAAGTTTTTCAGTCCAAAGATTCTTGCCAAGTCTGTCTGTATTATTTTCGATAAGCGCATTAGCAGCCCCTAGAATTATATTTGTTGATCTATAATTTTGTTCAAGTCTTATGATCTCTGTATCTTCAAAAGTCTTTGTGAAAGAATCTACATTCTCAACTTTTGCCCCTCTCCATCCATAGATAGATTGATCATCGTCTCCAACAGCAGTCAAAGATGCTTGATCTGATGCTATTTCAAGCAACCAATTGTATTGAATGGTGTTAGTGTCTTGAAATTCATCCACTAAAATAGATTTAAACCTAGAGTGAAAAAAAGTTCTAACTGATTCATTGTCTCGAACGATTTCAAATGATCTGAGAAGAAGTTCTCCGAAGTCTACAAGATTGTCACGAATACATGTTTTTTCATATTCCTTATAAACTTTATTAATACTTTCTTTAAAGTAATCTCCTTTATCATCTACTAAATTGCTTCTAAAACCCTCATCTTTCCATGCATTAATTTGCCACTGTGTCTGCCTAGAAGGCCATACTGATTCATCAAAACCCAGCTCTTTGGAGATTCTTTTAATAATCCGTAGCTGATCGTCTGAGTCTAATATTGTGAATCCACTGTTGAGACTTGCCTCTTTATGAAATCTCTTCAACATTCTATGAGCTAGGCCATGGAAGGTACCCACCCAACCATCCATCATTGGCGCTTCAAGTAATTCTTCAATTCTTGATCGCATTTCAAGTGCAGCTTTGTTTGTAAAAGTCACAGCCATAATAGAGGCAGGATTTTTTCTAAGTGCTTCTACTTCCCATGCTATTTTATGAACCAATACTCTAGTTTTTCCTGAGCCAGCCCCAGCAAGTACCATTAAATGTTGTTTTTCAGACGTAACAGCTTCTCGTTGCTGGTCATTAAGATGTTCTAAAATGTGAGATACGTCCATTTAGGGATTCATTTTTTTGTTTAAGAGAGATATTCTAACCTTATGCCAACAAAATTATTGAGACAAATTAAAAATACTCTTCCTGAATTAAGGAAATCTGAAAAACTAGTAGCAGATTTTGTTCTTAAAAATCCTAAATCTATAGTAACCATGAAGACTGCAGAAGCCTCATCTGCAATGGGTATTAGCGAACCAACATTAATTAGGTTTTGTAAGGCATTGGGTTTCTCAGGCTATCAAGAGTTTAAAATTAATCTATCTCAACAATTAGCAGCTGACGATTATTTTGTGATGTATGAGATTGAAGAAGACGACAGCATTCATGAATTATGTGAGAAAGTCTTTGACACTACTATAAGCGAGATATTAAATGTTAGATCTCAAATTGATCAAGATATTCTTGAATCAGCAATTGAGGCATTGGCAAATGCTAAAAGGGTTGAAGTTTATGCGTTTGGCGGTTCAGCTCCTGTGGCTATGGATGCACAGCATAAATTTTTTAGATTAAAAATATCATCATCATTTATTTCAGATCCTCATATCCAATTAATGTCAGCTAATTCTCTTTCTAAAAATGATGTAGTGTTGGCTATATCACAATCTGGAACAACTTCAGCCCTAATAGACAGTGTAAAAATTTTAAAGAAGTCTGGAGTTAAGGTTGTTGGAATAATGCCTGAAAATACTCCATTAGCAAATATTTGCGATTATCCAATCAGCATCAATGTTGGAGATAACTATAGAATTACAAAACCTCATACTTCTAGAATTGCATACACGGCCGTTATCGATGTCATGACCATGGGTATTGCCCAGTTAAAACCAGAAGCACAAGAACATTTATATAATATAGTTGATAGTCAAAGGTCATTAAAAATAAAATAATTTAATTACAGGAGAGATTAATGAGCCAAGAAGTAAAAGATTTTTTTGCTACCTATAGTGATTTTGTTACTAAGGTAACCAGCGAGCCTAGTTTAGACATAGAAGCTTTAAAAAAGAGCATGGATGAAATTGAATTAAATTCATCAATTAAAATGCCAAGATTATTAACTGCAGCATTGGGGCTTGGTAGTGAAACGGGTGAATTTGTAGAAATAGTAAAAAAAATGGTTCTTCAGGGAAAACCAGCATCTGAAGATAATATCTTTCATATGAAAAGGGAGTTAGGAGACATAATATGGTATTGGACCACAGCATGTGCATCTCTTGGATTAGATCCTTTTGAGGTCATAAGTGAAAATCAAAAGAAATTAGAAGCAAGATATGGTGAAAAATTTGAAGTCCAAAGAAGTGAGGTAAGAAAGGAAGGTGACTTATGAGAGAACTGTTATTAAATATAAAATCTAGCTTTACAATACGTGGAACTGCAACAAAAGCTATAAGCGTAGGAGCAGACAAGTTTACTATTGATTGGCCATAGGAATATAAAATATGGGTAATCCCAAATCTAAAAATAATAAAATAGAAAAAATCCCATCGGCAGCAGATGATTGTGCTGACGTAACATCAAGATACAAAAGGTTTAAAGAGAAAGAGAAGAAGCCTGACTTTGAACCAATTAATTATGAGAGGCCGCCACACTATTAATTAAATAAATTTGCGTTTATAAAAGAAACATATTAAATTATTTTAATAATAAACTTGGAGACTAAAATATGGCGAATTTTAAAAATGGTGTATTTTTTGACGGATCAAGCCCTGGGTCTGGAAGAAAAATTGGAAATATAAAAAATGACGTTATATATGACGGACAAAGTATTGGTACTGGAAAAAAAGTTGGTAATGTAAAAAATGGCGTGATATATGACGGACAAAGTATTGGTACTGGAAAAAAAGTTGGTAACGTAAAAAATGGTTATGTGTATGACGGACAAAGTATTGGTTCTGGAAGAAGAATTGGAAATGTAAAAGATTATAGGGTTAAAGGTGGTGAATCTTTAAAAGACGACTTGGTTGTTGCAACATATCACTTTCTAATAAAAAAAATTTTCTAATTAATTTTTAATTAAGGGAGTTAAATATGCTTAGATGGTTAGTAAGAGCTTCTGTTGCTGGGTCAGCTAATAGTGATGTTAGAAGCGAGTCAGACAGAGCCTCTAGAAAAGCTAGTGATGCTAAAAGACAGTTTGACTATGCAAAAAGAGAAAGAGACATGGATAAAAAATTGGCCTATATGGCCGAAGGTATGTCTAACTTAGCTGAGTCAATTGAACATGTTTCTAATAGCACAGTTCCTCTAGCAAGGGTTGCTTTTGCAGCATCTTTGCTAGCAGAGTCTATTCAAGATAATTTAGGAAAGAAAACATATTCACAGACGAATTTTTTCTATAACTTCGGGCTGATTCTCTTCTGCAATTTGTTTAACAGAATCAATATTAAAAAGTTTTATTGGGTTTATGCGATCGCTCTTCGAAAATTGATTATTGAGAGTCACAATAAATGCATCGTTAAGCTCTATTAGATTTAAACTTTTAAGAACATGCCATTGAATACTTACATCATATTCATGATAGCTTCTTATGCGTGTAGATGACTTAACTTCATAAATATCCCACCCTTTATCTGTTTTATTCATAAGGTCTACTCTTACAAATATATCGTCGTATATAAAAGATGCTTCATATATTGAAGTGATGCCTTCCTCAATATATTCTTTGGTTAGCATTGCCATCTTTAAAGGTTCACCTGAAAAATAAGGCACTTCTTTGCCATTTGGGAAGAGCTCCTTTGATATTTCACCCACCTCATTACCTGCACTAAGTCTTTCTAGTGCTCCCTCATCAGGCGGATTGGTTGGTTCTTCATTATTGATATCGAACCAAAATGATTTATAGCATTGTTGCCCAAGAATAAAACTAGATTTAGATATCATTAATTTTATTTAAATTCATGCATAAGAGGCGCATACCAGATTATAGTTCAATCACTTTTATCTTATTTAGATCGTAAAAACTTTGAATGGCCTCTACAGCTTCTTTAAAATCATTTGAGTTTCTTCTTTTATTTTTGAAATTTTGAAGATGCTTTTTCATTGTGTCATATACTATGAATCTTTTGTCCTTGTCTATTCTTTGTTTAAGGCCCTCCATCGAGTATTTATATAAAAATTTAATAAGTTCTTGAGATATTGAAATATCTGTAGGATCAAAACGTGCAAACATCCATTCTATATAACCGCAATTTCCTTTAATCTTTTTATTTTCGATATCAGTTATCTCGAGAACTCCGCCATGAGTAAAACTTAGCCCAGTAGAAGAAAAATTAAGAGGCATCTGATTGTCTTTAGCGTTTTTATGTACCTCTATAAATACAGATTCACCCTTTTGATTTCTTGAGATTCCAATACCAAGAAACTTTTTCTTATTTTTATAAAGTGTTACTCCTCCAGCATACTTTATAGTATGTTCAATATCGCCGTTTTTATTTTCTTCTGATTTTTCATCTACAGCATTGTAAGAATTCTTATATGTATCAACAAATAATTTAATTACATCTAAAGAGGATTCTTTTGGGCAGTCCTCATAACCAGGATTATCTTCTTTGACTCTTAGCACCCAGTCGTCTATACCAAGATTAAAATGAGGCTTGAAGGAGCCCCTTGGAGGCCTTACATTTGGTTTGTCGGTGGCTGAGACTGCGGTAACAGCAGTCTCTTTTAGAGCGGTTGCAATAAATTTCTGAAACTCTTGCGGTTTGTAGTTCTCTGATAACACACTAAGAAATCTTGAGTATTTAATTGCGTTATTTCTTTGTCTTGGATTTACATAACATACTCTATACAAGCACTGCTCCCATGGTTCATCAAAATCTTTTGAACTTACTGCTTGTTTAAAATTTTCATTCCAAGCCTTGTCTCGTTTTTCTTTTCCTTGAGTAATTTTATATGCAAAATCGTCATCCCAGGAGTCTGTAAATGTTGGCTCTGCAACTAACATATCGTAAATATCAGAATTGGCAATTTGTAAACAAACCATTGCTAACAATACTGTTGCCACATCTTTATTATCAATTGTACTTCCATCTACTGAGCCTGATTCATTTTTTGTATCATTAAGTATTTTAATTAAGCTAAGAGAGTTAATTAGTCTTTTAATAGATCTGGGATTGGTGCCAATTGATAAAGTAACTAATGATTTAATTAATTCTTCATCAAGTTGATCGTTGTCACTTTCATAATAATTAATATCACCAAGAAGGCTTAGAACGTACTTGCCAATGTCATAGCTTCCCATCGGCATTGAAAAAGGTAACTGAATAATTTTGTCAAAAAACGACCTGAACTCCCATTCATTTTCAGGAGTAGGGTCACCAAATTTTTCTTTTAATCCTTTTACTACGACTTGATAGTCAATAGCTAAAACAAATACACAATCTTTAATATTAAAAATATTTTTTAATAATTCAAGAATGCTTACGGCATCTTCTGGATCTATTCTGTCAAGGTCATCTACATAAACCACAACCCTTTGATAGGGATTTGATTCTAATTCTTTTATTTCTTCAACCAATGAATTGAGCTGCCTTCTTAGTTCTTTAATTGTATTTGTCTCAGATGAAAAAATGGAATCAACTGCCTGGGTTCCTGCGTTGCCAGCGGCCAAAGAAGATCCTATCCTTAGAGCACCCCTCATTAAACTTTGCACTCCCTCTTTAACTTTATCTTTTTTACTTTTATCTACATCGGCCTCTAATAATTCTTGTATTATCTCGTTTACAATTTTTAAAAGGCACTCTTCTGGTGTGCAAAGCAATGAATGTTCCCATGAGTTAACCCATATTTGTAAAAAATTCTCATCATCATCATGCTCGTTATTAGATTCTTCAAGCCTGTTCCATATTTGATTTAGTAGAGAAGTCTTGCCACTTCCCCACTCACCTTGAACACCTATTGTCATTGGCGTGTCCGTTTTTTTAATAAAATCAACTAATGCTTCATGATAAGAAGCAATTTCAAGGCTGTCTGAGCCTCCCGCTTCAAGTGCTTGATCTACTATTCCAACCATAATATACCCTCATTATATAGATTATTAATATACCTATATTAGCTCCGATCTGCAAAAAAACTTTACTACACTATAAGTGTTGTAGAATTATGATATGAAAAAAAATAAACATGCAAATATGCTTTACACTGGAGATTGTTTGTATGTTATGAATGGAATCAATACAGATACTATTGATTTAATTTATCTAGACCCGCCTTTTAATTCAAAAAGAATATATGAAGCGCCTATAGGCAGTAAGGCTGCTGGAATTTCTTTTAACGATATGTGGACTTGGAAAGATGTAGACACTGAATATCTAGATGAAATGATCGAGAAATATCCTTTTATGGTTCAGTTTATTCAAACCGTAGGAAAAATTCATGGAAATGGTATGAAAGCATATCTAACGTATATGGCGCAGCGCATTTTAGTTATGAAAAGAATTCTAAAGCCAACCGGTTCTTTCTACCTTCATTGTGATCCGACTGCGTCTCACTATTTAAAAATAATATGTGACAGACTATTTGGTAAAAGCAATTTTAAGTCTGAAATTGTATGGAAAAGATCTAACCCCAAAAATGATTCTAAAGGGCTAGGCAATAACAATGACAGAATTTTATGGTACGTAATGTCAAAGAAATACAAGTGGAATAAACAGTATGGAGAATATGACGAAAAATATATAAAGAAGAGTTATAGATATAAAGATGTTGATGGGAGACTCTTTAGACCTGGGCCGCTAGATGCAAAAAGTCTTGCAGGTGGTGGTTATGAGTATGAATGGAATGGGAGATATCACCTATGGAGGGTCCCAAAAGAAACAATGAAAGAGCTTCATGACAACAACAGAATCTATTACAGCAGTAAAGGTCTAGCTAACAGGAAACTATATCTTGACGAAGCAAAAGGTGTTCCTCTTCAGGCAACCTGGGATGATATTATGTATGTTAAAGGAGATGAAGATCTAGGATATCCCACTCAAAAACCATTGGCTCTAATGCATCGTATTATTAAACAAAGCTCAGAAGAGGGTGACATAATTCTTGATCCTTTTTGTGGTGGAGCCACCACCTGTGTTGCGGCTCAACAGCTTAACAGAAATTTTATTGGAATTGATATTAGTGAAAAATCACCTAAGTTTTTAATAGACAGACTTCAACAAGACGGAGGCTTGTTTAATGATTTCGGGCATTCCTCTCAATTTCCAAAAAGAACTGATGTAAAGATAGTAAAAAAATCAGGCAATGTAAAAGAAGCACTCTATAAAAAACAAAAGGGGAAGTGTAATGGATGTAATGAAGATTTTGGAATTAAAAATTTTGAGATTGATCATATAATACCACGAGATAAAAATGGTCCAGACTGCATTGAAAACTATCAGTTGTTATGTGGGCACTGCAATAGAGTAAAGGGTAATAGGCCAATGGCTTATCTAACAATGCGAATAAAAAAAGTAAATGAGGCAATGAATTTTAAAGTAAGTTTTGATTCTGGTTTTGAATAAAAATAAATGATTACTTTTTTAGCTTTTTATATATTTTTTCTGCATTTGCATATTTTTATGCCAATAAATCTGGATACAGTCTCCTAAGATACATTTGGAAAAGAGAAAATATTAATATTTATCTATTAACTGAAATAGTTTTTTTGATAATAACTTCATTGATTGTTTTTACAAATCAGCCACTCAACTGGATAGTTGCTATATTAATGTTTATGCACCTAATTGGCATAGCCTGGCTTATTGGAAACCCTGATAGTTTTTATGAAATGGCAGAAGAGTCTATTAATTTAGATTCTAATCTTTTAGAAAATGTTGTTGTGATTACGTTTTTAATTTATGCAGGTATGGCTTTATTTTCTAGAATAATTTTCTAATTTACTTTTTTTGTACCCTTTTTAGAAGACTGGAGGTATCCCATCTACCTCCCCCTAAACTCTGTATCTCTTTGTAAAAATTATTTATTAAGTCTGTTATTTCAAGATCTGCATTAATTATTTTGGCTTGATCTAACACTATATCTAAATCTTTTCTCATCAAATCAACAGCAAAACCAAAATCATATTCATCATTTAGCATGGTCTTCCATCTATTGTCCATTTGCCATGATTGCGCAGCACCCTTAGTAATAACCTCCATTACATCAGCTGTGTTTAATCCAGCTTTTTTAGAAAAATTTATCCCTTCTGCTAAGGCTTGAATTAATCCAGCTATACAAATCTGATTAACCATTTTAGTTAACTGGCCAGATCCTGATGGGCCCATGAACTTATAAAATTTTGAATAAGCTTCAAAAATTGCTTTAGAAGCATCATATGCTTTTTGATTTCCACCAGCCATAATGGAGAGAGTTCCAGACTCGGCTCCTGACTGACCTCCAGAAATTGGTGCATCTATAAAATAACAGTCTTTAGACAAAAGCGCCTTATTCATTTCTTTTGCAAGTTCTGCCGATGTTGTGGTGTGATCAATAATGATTGATCCTGGTTTTAGCAAGCCTATAATTCCTGATTTTCCATTAATAACATCTTTAACGTCTTTATCATTTCTAACGCAAAGAATTATAACTTCTGAAGAAGTTGCTATATCAGAAAGGGACTCACACATTTTGCCCTTATATTTTGATTTCCAGATAATAGATTTTTCTTGGCTTCTATTAAATACTGAAACTTGGAAATTCTTTTTAGAAAGATGCCCTGCCATTGGGGCTCCCATAACTCCAAGGCCAACAAAACCAATTTTATTCATTTTTGTTTTCTTCTTCTTGATATTTTTTTAAGTCTTCCCAGTCATGAGGGGTGCCTGCATTTAGGCTAATATTCTTTTGTTGTGCTCTATATAGACTTTGAGTTCTTAATTTACCTTTGTCTTCCTCTTTACCAAATAGTTTATTCCACCCATCTTCAAATTTTTCTCTTAGATTTCGTTTAGCCATGAATTCTTAAACTATATGATCTTCTCTGTCTTTTTTTGCTGTTCTTCTAATCCCAGACTCGGTTGTATACTCTTCAGTAATGCCCTTTGCTCCTTCTTTACCTTTCTTGGATATATTCATTAATGTAACAATTGAAGCACCAGAAACAGCTCCAATCAGGATTAATATTATTGCCTCCATGTTTTCCTCCGAATAATATTATTTTTCATTAAATTCTTTTTTAGCCTGATTATATTCTTCTATTATCCTTTCAACTAATTCTTCAACACTAGGGTCATCTTTAATGCCGCCTATTCCTTGTCCAGAACCCCATATATCTTTCCATGCTTTTGCATCTGTATTTCCACCTGATCCAAAGTTCATAGCAGTCTTGTCAGCCTCAGGTAGATTATCTGGATCGAGACCAGCATTTCTTATAGATGGTTTTAAATAATTACCAGAAACACCGGTAAATAAATTTGAATAGACAATATCATCAGCCGCGCTTTTGATTAGCATTTCTTTATAGCTCTGGTCTGCATTTGCTTCTTTTGTAGCTATAAAGCGTGTGCCCATATATGCAAAGTCTGCACCAAGAGCTAAAGATGATGCTACAGAATAACCATCACCTATAGATCCCGATAAAATAACTGTCCCATCAAACCATTCCTTGACTTCTCTAAGCAATGCAAATGGTGATAATGCTCCTGCATGCCCCCCCGCTCCAGCACAAACTAAAATCAAACCATCAACTCCTTGTTCTGCAGCTTTTTTTGCATGCCTTACATTAATTACATCGTGATAGACCAGCCCACCATAACTATGTGCTGCCTCAACTAATTCAGCCGGAGGTCTTAGAGAAGTAATAATTATAGGAACCTCATGCTCTACACATGTAGCCATATCATCCATAAGCCTGTCGTTAGATCCATGACATATCTGATTCACTGCAAAAGGAGCAACTTTTTTATCTGGATTTTGAGCTTGATATTCAGCTAATTCTGTTTTAATTCTAATAATCCATTCGCCCAATACATGCTGTGGTCTAGCATTTAGAGCTGGAAATGATCCAATGATTCCAGCTTTACATTGGGCTATTACTAATTCAGGACCGGATACCAAAAAAAGAGGAGATCCTATAACAGGAATAGATAAATTATTTTTAATATGATTTGGGATTGCCACTTATAGCTCCTTAAATTTTAATTTTGAAATTATTTTTTTGGGTAGTCTAACACTAAATAAACCAATGCCTTAAGACCAACATTGAGGGCGCCATCATCAACAATAAAATATGGTGAATGATTGCCAGGCGCTTCCATTACGCCAGGTGCATTTACACCTAACCAGAAATACATTCCCGGTATTTCATTTGAGAAAAATGAAAAATCCTCTGCACCAGTTGATGGAGTCATTTCATATACTTTATTTGATGCTGCTTGTACTAATGATGGCTTAAGTCTTTCAACCAAATCTTTATCATTAAAAGTAACAGGATAGAATCCACCAACATCAAACTCTACGGTAATTTTTGTTCCAGTTCCAAGCGCAACACCTGCGGCCACTTGTTTGATTTCTTTATATATTTCTTCTCTAAGATCTGGATCAAAAGTTCTAATAGTTCCCTGAACCTCCGAATCCTCAGGAATAATATTTCCTCTAGTTCCCGCTCTAACTATACCAACAGAAATTACAGCCGGATTATTTACAATGTTTATTCTTCTGCTAACTATGGTGTTTAAATTTTGAATTAGCTCGGCTGTAGCCATGACCGGATCTATGGAGTCCCAAGGCCTTGAGCCGTGTGCCTGAACACCCTTAATTTTAATTCTATAAGTTCCGGCTGCGGCCATAGCTGGCCCAGAGGCAACACCAATATAACCATGTGGACCATTGCCAACGTGAAGACCAAAAATTGCTTCAGGCTTATATCTATCAAAGATACCTTCTTCTAGCATCATCTTTGCACCACCATTTTCCCCCTCAGGTGGTCCCTCTTCAGCCGGTTGAAATATGAGCATTACATTACCTTTTAGCTTATCTTTATTTTTTGATAAAAATTCTGCAACGCCCATTAAAATTGCAACATGTGCGTCGTGTCCACAGGCATGCATAATCCCTACTGTTTGTCCTAAATATTTTGTTTTATCTTTTGAGGCAAAGGGTAATCCAGTTTTTTCAATAACTGGTAAAGCATCCATATCTGCTCTTAAGGCTATGGTTGGCCCTGGCAAAGAACCTTCTATTAAGCCAACAACTCCAGTATATGCAATCTTTGTCTCAACTTTTATTCCAAGAGATCGCAAATGATTTTCAACTTTCTTTGATGTTCTATATTCTCTATTACTTAACTCAGGATTTTGATGAATGTCATGCCGCCACTCAATAACCTTGCCCATTAATGGGTCTAGTTGACTTTTTAACTCAGCCTTTAGGTCTGACTGAATATTTATTGAGAGTGCCAAAAAAAAGAAAAGCGATAATTTTTTCATTTTAAGATTATAATCCTCACTTTTTCAAAACACTAATAACATGGACATTAATAATTTAAGAAATATTGCAATCATTGCCCATGTTGATCATGGTAAAACCACTTTGGTTGATAAATTACTTCAGCAATCAGGAACGCTAGATCGTAAAAATATGGATTCAGAAAGAATTATGGATTCAAATGATCAAGAAAAAGAGAGAGGAATTACTATTACAGCAAAGAATACTTCTATAAATTGGAATGGTCATCTTATCAATATTGTTGATACTCCGGGTCATGCTGATTTTGGCGGTGAAGTTGAAAGAGCTCTTTCAATGGTTGATTCTGTGTTGCTATTAGTAGATGCCGTTGATGGTCCTATGCCTCAAACAAGATTTGTTACACAAAAAGCTTTTGAAAAAGGTCTTAAGCCAATAGTGGTAATTAATAAAATTGATCGTCCAGATGCAAGGCCAGATTGGGTTTTAGATCAAGTCTTTGATCTTTTTGACAGACTTGGCGGCACTGATGAGCAGCTTGATTTTCCGGTAATATATGCATCTGCTATAGAGGGGATATCAGGACTAGAGGTAGATCAAATGTCTACAGATATGACTCCATTAATGCAAATGATTTTAGATAAAGTGCCAGCTCCAGAAGTAAACAAAGATGGTCCGCTTCGATTGCAAATTAGTGCCTTAGATAGTAATAGCTACGTTGGGGTAATTGGTATTGGAAGGATTAAGCAAGGAACTGTAAAGCCAAATGACCAAGTAACGGTAATTAATAGAGAGGGTGAAACTAGAAAAGGAAAGGTTCTTCAGGTTATGGGTTATGAAGGCTTAGAAAGGGTTGAAGTTTTAAGTGCCGATGCAGGATCAATAGTCTGTATTACAGGTATCGATAAACTTAATATTTCAGATACTGTTTGTGATCCTTCTTCTGTTGAAGCTTTGCCACCCCTTTCTGTTGATGAGCCCACAGTAAGCATGACTTTTCAAGTTAATGATTCGCCTTTTGCTGGAAGAGAAGGAAAATTTGTAACATCAAGAAATATTAAGGAAAGATTAGAAAAAGAGTTGATATCAAATGTTGCTCTAAGGGTTGCTCCAGGCGATAGCCCAGATAAATTTGTTGTTTCAGGCAGAGGCGAACTTCATTTATCAGTGCTTATAGAAACAATGCGAAGGGAGGGTTTCGAGCTAGCTATATCTAAGCCAAAGGTCATACAAAAGGAGATTAACGGAGAAATCCATGAGCCTTATGAGCAAATAGTAATTGACGTGGAAGAAATCCATCAAGGCTCAGTAATGGAAGAGCTTGGCCCCAGAAAGGCTGAACTCCAAAGCATGGAATCAGATGGAAAAGGCAGAGCTAAATTAGAATTTATAGCTCCCTCAAGAGGAATTATTGGTTTTAGATCTCATTTTCTGACCATTACCAGCGGAACAGGAATTATGACAAGCGTTTTCGATCATTATGGTCCTGTAAAAGTTGGTGAAATTGCTAAAAGAACAAATGGTGTTATGTATTCTATGATGGCTGGAAAAACTCTTGCCTATGCATTGTTTAATCTACAAAACCGTGGAAAATTATTTCTGGGTCATGGTAATGAAGTTTATATAGGCCAAATAGTTGGTCTTCATTCAAGAGATAATGACTTACCTGTAAATCCAACTAAAGCAAAACAGCTAACAAATATCAGAGCTGCCGGAACAGATGAAAATCTAATTCTAGTTCCTCATATCAAGCATACTCTTGAGCAAGCTTTAGAATTTATTGAAGACGATGAGCTTGTTGAAGTAACTCCCGAATCTATCCGCCTCAGAAAAAAAGGAAGAGTTAGAACATAAACTGTAAGATAGTATTTAAATGTCTTAAATCTTAAATATTCCTTTGATGAATCTAGTCTGCTAATATCTATATATGCGATCTTTTAAATTTATTCTGGTTCTTATTTTTTCGTTTTATTCCATTGCAGATGAGGGAAGGCTTGGAAGAGAACCCAGTGAATACAAATATACATCTATTGGGATAGATTTAATCCAAACAGATAAAACTGGTATTGGTGCTAGGGTTTCTTTTGTATTGCCTGGACCACTTTATGCTGTGTTTGAACGAAAGGCTGAGGGTGTTGATAAAGATACAGAATCATATGATCGTATAATAAACGGTGCACGAATTGGAGCCCAAATTGGGATAGGTGATTTATTGAGTAACATTTCTGCAAAAGGTGTAAACCTTGGTATAAAAAATATTTTTGATGTTTACGGAGAGCTTGGAGTTAAAAGTGTTGCAATAGATGGAGATACAAATTCTTTTTCTGAAGATGATGCACAGGCTCACCTTATTGCTGGAATAAGATTTGGTGATAGCAATAGCTGGGAAGGTAAGATTTTTATAGACTATTCAAAGGAATCTGATGTAATTATAAAACCCTGTCCAGATGGTCAAGTGTGTCCTGCTGTTATTGAATATGTACTCGATGATGAAACAGATCAAAAATTTGGAGCAGGTGTTTTATACAATATAAATAATAGAAGTGCGGTAACCCTTGAATTAATTTCAAGCAAGGTGCTTGATAGCACTTTTAAGATTGGATACCAAGTAAATTTCTAGCCAATAGTGCAATGCATATCATTGCCGCAGCAAAGTGGAGACTTAATCTTTCCATTATAATTTGTGCAATCTTCTTCTTGGCACTGTGATATTTTAACCTGACTACCATCATCTAAATCCAGTATTCCATCTACTAGGGGTGTATCACATTCGCCACAAGACGTTTTAACCGACATTCCACACTCATTACATTTGTATATAGACATATTTTTCTTTCCTTATTTTTAATTAGACATAGCGTCTAGTATTTCAAGTAATAAATTAATGATATCTAAGTATATTTGAAAAGCCAAATTGAAAGCTGACCACATAAAATAAACATGGTTTTAAAGAAAAGTGATGTTTCTAATAACACGAGATAATAATAACTGATTTATAGAACTATGAATTAATTCGAGACAATTTAGGGGTCTATTTTTTTAGATATCTCACTGAATGATGTTCAAAATGGCATTCTCCGTCATCTTTAAATCCCCTTTTATAGTGAAAGCTCAAAGAAATTTCATTCCTAGGCATTATGTTAACTTCACAACATAAAGGAATGCCTTCTTTTTTTGCAAGCTCATCTAAACGATCATATAGATAAGATCCAGCACCTCTTCTTCTATAACTTTCTTTAATAACTACTCTGTCTATGTATAAAAATTTATCTTCTTTATTTTTAAAATAATTGTAGTTTGGTGATTTATATTCTGAGTTCTCTCGGAAGCAGATAACAAACCCAATAATTTTATTACCTATGAGCACGTAGAAATTAATAGCACTCATTTTGATTAGCTTTGATAAATCATTAATCGATTCTAGTCCGCCAACCTCTGGGGTATTTTGTTGATTTAAAGAATACAAAACATTCAATTCTTTATTCTCTGGAACTTCTGTAAATACTGATAGCTCTGTCTCATGAACCAAGTTCATTATTTAAATCTGAATGTTAGCTAGATTCAATTGCACTAATTGCATCATTAATCTTTTGAAGCGGCTCCCTAATGAGCAGCTCTTTGGTGAGTGTATAGCTTGGGTGCCCCATAGTTGCTAAATCTTTTGCTTTTAGCATTGCCGTTTCCATTAGATATTCAGGATCGACAACCTCATCTATTAATCCAGCATCTATTCCATTCTCAATTGAATACATCTCAGCTCCTAAGATTGCTCTATATTTATGATTAGGAGACACTCTATGGTTAATAAGCTCTAGGATAGGAATTGGTATAACCATATTTGTTCTCATTTCATTGGCACCGATCATAAAATCTCCTTTAACGCCAACGCGATAATCACAACAACATAGCAAAAAAGTTCCTAGAGCAATTCCATGACCTGAACATGCCGCTAATATAGGCCTTGGAAAGGAAAATAGTCTTGATAATAATTTAAATCCGCTTAGTGACATATCCATGGTTGCCTGCATATCACCTGCTGAAATAATTTTTAAATCAAAACCTGCTGAAAACATACCCTCTCTTCCGGTAATGATTAGAGCACCCCTTTCTGTTGGAACCTTATCTAAACATTCATTTACATCTTTAATCATCTTCGGGGAAAAGACGTTTGCCTTGCCGTCATCCAAAGTAATTATCGAGACATCATCTTTGCTGGTTAGAGTTGCTAATTTATCTGACATAATTTATTCCTTTATATAGATATGAAGTTTAGCAAATATTCTTATAATGATATGAATGAAATTTTAACTAATCAAGGGGCGGTAATGATCAAAAGAACTTTTAAAGCTATAGGAATATTATTAATATTTGGGTTGAGTCTTAGCTCGCTCTATCTTGTAAATTTATTTTTTATGAAGCCAGTCTCCATTGATCACTTCTTAGGTAAAGAGTTTTTGACAGGTCTTGCTGACTCTCCTGAGTCTATGACTTATATAGGAATATTTGATCAATTCAACTGGATAACAAGGCATAATTCAAAACTTTCTATACTGAACCCTAATGACCTTCAGACTAATATTAAAGATGCAAAGAAAACTCTTAAGATATTAAACAAATATAAAGATAGTTCTCTATCTGATAATCAAAAAATTACTAAGAAGATTGCCATTTTTGATACTGAAAATAACCTAAAGCAATTAGAGGAATTCCCTTATCATGATTATCCATTAAACCAAGTCCGAGGTGAGCATCATAACCTTATTAGCTTTATGAGTGATATGCATCCTATTAGAAGCCTTTCTGAAGCTAAAGATTTTATCAAAAGAACAAACCTTGTAATAGATGTATATTCTGGTCTGTTAGGTTGGTTAGAAAGGCAGGCTGCTGAAGGGATATATGCGCCAAAGTTTGTATATGATCATTTAATCAAACAGCTTAATGAATTAATAAATTATTCTATTGAGGAGCATCCTCTTTATACTCAATTTATTAAAAAAGCTAAATTATTAGACATTTCAGATGATGAGCTAGCTAATCTGGATGCTGGTCTAAAATCATCTATAGAAAATAGTGTTACTCCTGGTTTTGTTTTGCTCAGGGATTTTATGGTCTCAACAAAAGTCAATGCCAATCCTCATCATGGTATATGGTCTCAGCCAAATGGTGATGAGTTTTATGAATTACGAATACGCTCATATACAACAACAGATTATAGCCCTCAAAAGATTCATGACTTAGGAGTTAGTGAAGTAGCAAGAATTTCATCTAGAATGAAGGAGATTCTTGTTTCTCTTGGCTATGATGCAAGTAAGACTGCTGGAACTCTAATGAACGAGCTAAACGAAGACCCTTCGATGCTCTATGCAGATACTCCTGATAGAAAAAAAATTGTTGTTCAAGATTATATGGACATGGTAACTGAAGCTACTGAGGGAATAAAAGGATATTTCCACACCATGCCAAAATCGCCGGTAACTGTTATAGCTGCTCCAGAATATTCAGAAAAAACTGCTCCTGGTGGTTGGTATCAGTCCCCAGCACTGGATGGGAGTAGGCCTGGTGCTTTTTATGTGAATCTCTATGATATAAAGCAGACGCCTAAATACAGTATGAAAACTCTTGCATATCATGAGGCGACACCAGGACATCACCATCAAATAGCTCATTCATTAGAAAATGATGAATTGACCTTATACAGAAGGTTCGGCTATGGAACCTCTGCCTTTTCTGAAGGCTGGGCTCTTTATTCTGAGCAATTAGCGCTTGAAGCTGGTCTGGCTCCAGATCCATACGATGAACTTGGAATTTTACAAAGTGAAATATTTAGAGCTGTTAGATTGGTAGTAGATACTGGAATACATTATAAGAAATGGACAAGAGAAGAAGCTATTGCTTACATGAAGGCAAAGACGGGAATGTCTGATACTGAGTGTAGGGTAGAAATAGAAAGATATATCGTTTGGCCTGGCCAAGCTCTTAGCTATAAAGTTGGTATGATTAAAATTCTAGAGTTAAGAGAAAAAGCAATGAATGCTCTTGGTGATAAGTTTAATATCAAAGACTTTCACTCTGCTGTTCTAGATCATGGCAATCCTCCTCTATTTATAGTTGAGCAGAAGATTGATGAAATGATTTCTAAGGGCTTAACAAATAATTAATAATTTTCAGGACGCTTTGCTTGGTATTGCCTAAAATATTCTCTAATCCAAGCTAAGTCCTTTTCCATGTTTCCGGTTGGATTATAAAATTTATCGAGCACAATTTTTTTATTACCAAAATCAAACGCGCCTAAGAATATTTGACCTTCAACAGCTTTAGCAATTCTTAAAAACCCTGATTTCAACTTTTCAGTCTTTGCTCTTGTTCCCTCAGGAGACATGGCTATTAATGAACCATTAAGCTTTTTCATGTTTGCTATAGCAACCTCAGTTAAACCTGCCCCAGGTTTAGTCTTGTCCACAGGAATTCCACCCATGTATTTCATAAACCTACCGAGAATAGGTTGTTTGAATAAACTATGTTTACCAAAAAAAGTAATCTTGGCATCAAGGCCAAGAATGGCTGCAAATCCAAAAATACCATCCCAGTTTGATGTATGAGGCCCGGCAATAAGAATTAAGTTTTCATTACTGGCAACAGGAGGAACTGCTCCTTCAACTTTCCAGCCAAAAGCCCTTAAAAAACATCTGGCTAACCATTGAACAATCTTCGGTCTAGAGGCTCTAAAATTAATAGGTATCTGCTTTCTTGAAACTATTTCTTTTTTTATCTTTGACATTTCAACCTCGAGATCTATCTCTTAAGTAGTATGGTAAATAAATAGCGTAACAGATAACGATAGCGGCTATATATAGATCAATTATGTGAAAAGGTTCTGGTCTCATAAACGAGGTTATATTATCTCCAATAGGTTTTTCTGCCAAGAACCAATAGTTGGTACCTAAAATATAATTCATAAAATAAGTAAACAACAAAAGCACTGAAGCATAAAAAAGTGCTTTAGGCACATCAATCAAGTAAGGTCTTTGTTTATCTATTATCATGGCATAAGTAACGCCCATTAGAATCATTGTATGGCCTATTTGACTTTGTATATAGCCAATATAAGGAAAACCATAGACAGTATCTGGAGTTAAGATTGACATACCGCCACCAGCTATACCAAAGAAAAATGCAAAAACAAAAAAATCTCTTTTTTTTGTAAGAAAATATAAAATAATAGCCATCGTAGAAAAATCGCACAAATGAAGTGGTAGTCCTTCTTGCCATCTTCCAATAGCAATTCCCTCCCTATAAAAATCCATAATCTGATTAATGAGTAACAAAAAAATTATTAGGTATTTAAAAGAATTTTTTACCTTGAAAGATGTGTCTTTAAGATATTTAGGGATTAAAATAATACTGGATATACTTAATATAACTGTCAGAATATGAGACAGCCCTAGAACATCTAACTCAACCATCTTTTGTAAATAATCTGATTAAGGCAGCTCGGGTAGAGATTGATAATTAAGATCTTCGTATGGGTTTTGAATACCTATCGCGTCAGGGTGAACAACAGAAATATCGATATCACTTCCATAATCGCCTGCTATAAAACCGCCAACGGTAGAACGAGGTGAAATATATATAGTTGCGAATCTTCCGGCCTTTGAATAAACCAACGTAACCTCTTCACCAACTTTTGAGGATATTAGCTGCCATCCGGTTGAAAGAGTTTCAGTTCCATAAAAAATTAAGTTTTCAGCAGGACTATATCCTGATGTCATAATTATCCTTCCGGATATTGAATCACCTGTTCCTAAAAGTACTGTCGGAACTTTTATAATTTCAGCGTCTTCAGGTAGTGGCAAATCTTCAAGAAGATAAGCAATGACTTTTCTTTGATTTGCTTGATATTCGTCTGTTATAAGAGCACAACTTGATAAAATTGTTAAAAATAGAGCCGGTATTAAAAAATTTTTATATTTCATAATAGCTATATTACACTTTTTATAAGTAATTTCATTAAATAGAATAACATAAGACAAAAAATCTTATGTCAAGTATACTTGACATATTTTTTTTATATCTTATATTGTTTTAACTTAATATTATTTTAAATAATGAGGGATTGTAAATGGCTAAAATAACGCATAGAGGCGGATGGGTAAAAATTTCGTCTTTAAACAAAGAGGATAAAAAAAATTATCTTATCTCCATAACAATGTTTTTCATAGGCGCAATCTTTTGGGGGATACACTTAACAAGCGTTGATGGGGTTATGGGCCCTGCTCAAGATGTAGATCCAACCTCAACTTTCTTCGGTATTATAAGATTGTTCATTGTATTTTTTTGGAGTATGGCGGTATATTTCTACAATAAATTTCTTAAAACCCAAGATGAACTTTTTCATAGGTATTCCTATTACATAGGGGCATGGGGCAGCATTGGCTTTGTATGCTTTGGGATGTTGATGTCTATATTTTCTCCATACCTTGGCTTTGTTGTTGGTTTTTATGAATGTTTCCTTGCATTATGCATAGGAACATTTATCGGTGGATTTATATTCGATAAAAAATATTTAAGAAATGAATAATAATTTAAAAAGTCTGCGCAAGATAAAAAATGTCAGTCAAAATGATTTGGCTAATGCTTTATCTGTTAGTAGACAAACAATTAATTCAATAGAAAATGGAAAATTTGATCCCTCTCTTACATTGGCTATTAAATTGACCAAATACTTTAATGTTTCTATAGATGAAATTTTTAAGTATGAAGATTAGTTAAATATAAACTTTCCCAAAAGGGTTATCAATAAAGTCTTCCCAGGAAATTGATTCTTGCTTTACAAAACCTTTAGATTTTATTTTTCCATTCAAATACATATCCAAAACACTACAAACACCTGAGGCTGTTGTTAGCTGAATTGCACTAAATTTTTTATTGCCGTATATTTTTTTTAAATATGTCTTCTCTTGGAGTATGCCATTGATTTCGCCAATAACCTTTACAAAAAAAACAATGACATCGTTTGTGGTCCTAGGCACTTCCTTATCAAATAGTTTTTCTAAGACATCTTTATTCTTTTTTAAGTGCAGATCATTGAATAAAAATTTCATATGATTAAGATGCCCTGGGTATCTAATTGTCTTGTATGAAAGGTTGTCGACTTTATTTTCATATGTTTCACACATAGTTGCACAACCGCCGCTGGTATTAAATGCCTCGTATGCCTCTCCTTCAATGGTTAACTTTTCGGCCCCCTCTAAAGGCATTACTTTTATGGATTTTCCCTCATAAATTGCATCTGCTTCATTGCAATATTCATTTATCAAGCCATTTGTAGACCAGCTCAAATAATAGCTCATTTCATTATTTGTAAACCTAGGAAGAGCGCCAACTCTCATCATGACTTCTTTTACATTATCAAATTGGTTTATCATCCCAGCCGCACAAATATTAATTGCACCAGGAGCTAGTCCACACTGGGGCATCATAACGCTTGGAGAGTCTATTTTTCTTATAAATTCTGTGGTTTCCACATCTTCAGTTAAATCAAAATATCCAATACTCATTTCTGCAGCAACCGTTCCAATGTTTTTATTAATTGCAAATGGGCCAGCAGATATAACAGCATCCATTCCTTTAAGAAATTCTCTTACCTGAGATATATCTCGGGCATCTAAGCCTTCTGTTATATCGCCATGTTTAATCTCATAGTCTTCTTTTAAAAGCTGTTTAATTGCCCAGCCTATGTTGCCTTTACCAATAATTGCTATTTTAGCTTTCATCAAATTCTACTCCTTGAGCTAGTGGAAGATCTTTTCCATAATTCACTGTTGCTGTAACTCTTCTCATATAGGTTTTCCACGCATCTGATCCTGACTCTCTACCACCCCCAGTTTCTTTTTCACCGCCAAAGGCTCCGCCTATTTCTGCGCCACTGGTTCCAATATTTACATTTGCTATTCCACAATCACTTCCTTCTGAGCTTAAAAACAGCTCAGACTCTCTAATATCATTGGTAAAAATTGAGCTGCTTAAACCCTGTTTAACATTATTTTGCATATGAATAGCGTCTTTTAGGTCTTTAAATTTCTTTACATATAAGATTGGTGCAAAAGTCTCATTTAGCATTTCATCTTCAACTTTCAGAAACCTCAACAATTGCAGGCATTACATAAAATTCTTTTGGGTCTCCAGTCTCTAATCTTTGCCCTCCATAAATATTTACATCTTTCTTTCTGAGTGAATCAGAACTCTTTGCATGTTATTAAAACTTAATTCTGAAATCAACGGCCCTAGCTGAGAAGATTTATCAGAAGGGTCTCCAATTTTAAGGGTTGAGTAATATGCATGAAGTTTGTCCATAAATTCTGCATATACATCCTCATGGACAAAGGCTCTTCTTAGAGTTGTACATCTTTGTCCTGTTGTCCCGCATGCAGAAAATGTTATGCCTTTTACTGTTAAATCTAAATCCGCAGTTGGGCATATAATTGCCGCATTGTTTCCGCCTAATTCTAATAAAGTTCTTCCTAGCCTAGCCGATACAATCGGAGCAAGCTCTTTGCCCATCTGAGTACTTCCAGTTGCAGAAATAAGAGGAATGTTATTGTCCTTACATAGAGCTACGGCCTCCTCTTTTCCTCCTTTTAAAAGGATAACCAAATCTTTATGCTCTCCCGAAACTCTGTCCCATATCTCTTTAATAGCATCAGCGCATTTAAAAGAATGAGGACTTGGTTTCCAAATAATGCTGTTGCCACACACTGAAGCTAAACAAAAGTTCCATGCAAATACTGCCATAGGAAAATTAAAAGCCGTTATACAGCCAACCACTCCTATGGGTTGCCACAGTTCTTGCAATCTATGATCGGGTCTTTCGCTTGGCATAGTTAAGCCATAAAGCTGCCTACTAAGTCCTGTTGCAAAATCACACATATCAATTGCTTCTTGAACCTCTCCCTCAGCCTCAGAAACAATTTTTCTTGCTTCAGTAGTAATTACACTTGCAAGTTCTATTTTGTTATTCCTTAACTCATTCCCAAATAGTCTAATGACGTCGCCTCTTTGTGGAGCAGGAATCAGTCTCCACTTTCGATGAGCCTCTTTAGAGGCTTTAACCAAGTTATTATAATTATCAGATTCCATCTATATCCTCCCTATAAATTCTTACCATTTGATAAATTGCAAAAATGCCGAAAATGCCAACATATGCCATATAAAAACTTTGAACTAACGGATCTTCTATCGAGTTTGCAAAAGGATCATTTGGTGGAAACCTTTGGAGAACTTCAGCGGTTGTTGGCAACATGCTAAAAAATACTGTTCCAGTTAAAGCAAGCTGCTTTAAGTAAACTGTTAAAAATCCAAAAAGATTAAACCTTTGTAAGACCAATGCAAAAAGGATAGCGAAGATGGTTATAACAGAAAGCAGATGAGCGGTATTAAAAGAGCCTGTCGCTGCATATAAAAAAAATGATGATGCACATGTAAAGAAAGTGCTCAACAAATAGAAATTTGTAAGCTTGGTGTTCATAAAAATAAATCTATCTTTTATTAAAAGATAAAGCCCTATAACGATGGCAGCAGTTCCCAAAATAGTATGAAACCAACCAATATATGAAATTCCACCAAACATATTTTCCCCTAAAATATATATATATTATTTTACTCTATTTACCTAATAGGTAATTGAGTAAAAGCTGAATTTTTTTTATTCCGCCAAAATAGGAAATCTCCGCCTCATCAAAACCCCTTAAACTATTAATTAAGTCTTGTTTTTGCTTAATGTGTTCGTGAATTAATTTAAGAGGCTGGAAAAAAACATTAATGGTAAATAAAGAATAGTCTTTATGGAAACGGCATAATGTTTCTCTTTCAGATCTAATAAACCACCCAGATGGGTCTGTTTTAGGTAATGTTTCTTCTCTTATATAAAACCTATTTGTATCGCCATGAATTAGCCAGTTCTGTCTTGAAAAAGGCTTCATGATAGGTGCTTGTCTTATAAACGTTTCTATCCTATCTCCAATTTTTTCATTGAGTGTCGTAACAGGTTTATGTATTTCTCTTAAGGGTCTTCCAATCTTTGATTGAACATTCCAGTAGCTAGGAGAGCAAACACTAGCAGCTATGAGCTCTTGGTCACCATTAGATCTAATTAAACAAAGATCATCTTGAATAACTAAACTCATGTCAGCTATAAGATCTGGGTACTGTCTTTTATCTACCTTGAGGTATTCTTTTAAAATGTTCTGAGCTTCTAATGAGGATTGAGTTACAGCAACAACCTCTTGATAGTTATTATCTAACAAATCTTTCTTATGCTTAAAAAGACTGTCTCCAATTTTACGATTGAGCCATTCTTCTTTAGCTATAGGGCTAAGACCAAGCCTATATTTTTGTTTGCCATCGCCCCAGGGAGGATTGCTCCAAAAAGACTCGTCCGCTTTAAGCATTTATACTTTTTCTGTTTTAGATTCTTGGGGAGATCGAAAAATTGGCCAGAATAATTGTGTTAAAGCTGAAACTTCAGACAAATTTTCAACTCCAACCTCTTTAGGATATTTTCTTGTAATCTTTGCGGTGCCAAAAATCATATCCCATATAAATAATAAGTTTCCGTAGTTTCCTTTATAGTGAGTGTTTTCATCATCAAGATGTTTACCATGATGGGCCCAATGAGTAGAGGGGGTTGAAATAGTTCTTTCCAAAACCCACATAATGGGATTCATCCATTTAATTTCATATAATTTTTTATCCCACCTTAAATCTGTATGTGCTCCAAAAATAACTGCCTGCTTTACCACTATATAAACAAAATATACCCACCCAGAACCCATATAAAATAATATCCCAGCAAACCATAATCCTGGCATTAATAAGTAATATGCTAAAGCATTTCTATAGACAACTCTTATGGATAAATATTCTGAGTCATGATGGGCTCTATGAAGGTTATATAAGACAGGTACATTATGGCAAGTTCTATGCCACCAATATTGGGTTAGGTCATCAAAAATAAGGAGTAACCCAAAAATAGCAAAAAAACCCCAATCAGAAATCATGCCCTTAGAGGATGGAAGAAAGGTTTCTGCAAGACCATAGCCTAAACCAAATACTAAAGGTAGAGCCAAAAAGTTTAATTGAAAAAATCCTACAAACTCAACAACCCCATCTTTTAGTCTCTGATTTTTCTTATTAAAAAAATTTGTGAAAACAATCTCTAAAACTACTAAAAAACAAAATATAGATAAAACTACTATTTGATAGGTTTGCATATTCTAGAAAATTTTATGCTTGCCCTGAAGTATTTCTAGATACATTTTGTGATCGCCAATAAAGCTCCATAAAGGATATTTAAAAGTAGCGGGTTTATTCTTTTCAACAAAAAAATGAGCAATCCAAGCAAACCCATAGCCAGCAAGAAGAGAATAAAGCAAAAAAATAAAATCAAATGTCATAAAAAATCTTACGTACAAATATATTGCTATGCTTGTTCCAATGAAATGCAACAACTTAGTTGTTTTATTACTGTGCTCGCTTAAATAGTATGGGTAAAAATCTTTAAAATTAGTATATCTTTCCATTCGCTTCCCCTTTAATGAAATATTAAGATACCTTTATTTTTTGTAAGAAACAAATATAAAATTATCTTTTTTGCCTAGTAAGTGAGGCTGAAAATAAGCGGCCTCTTTTTTAGAAGCCGCAGAATGTTTTATTTAGGTGCTGCCGTGGGCTGATAATCGTAATATCCGGTCATAGGAATCATAAGATGAACATAAGGAGTTCCTTTAAACATCACATAAGGTGCTCCTGTTGTATAGTCTGTGGATTGCCCATCTAAAGAAGACGGATCTTTTGGCATCAACATTAAATGAGCCCCTGTCTCAATTGATGAAAATATATAATGTGAAATAATTTCAATCTTAGTATAACTGTCCCTTTCAGCTGAAAGTTCTGTTAATGTTTTAATCTCCAGCGATGAATCAAAAATCCTATTTATATAATTAACATAAATCTCATCATTCATTGTTCCACAATCAATAAATTTGGAAATATTTTCGGGCTTAACTTTAATTTTAAATTCAAAAAGATTTTGGTCTTGTGAGTAATTTTGATTAATTATGCTTGGTATTTTTTGTAAGGCTTTATCTATATCAACATTTAGATAAATTATATTTTTAAGCTCTTTTGTGGTGTTTGGTGGGGTATAAACATTATCTTCTGGTATCTTCTGACAAGAAAATAAAAAAATACTACTGAAGAGTATTAATAAGCGCATGTTTTTATCTAATACTTTCTGCTATTGCCCTAAACATTGCCACATGAGCAGCTTTTGAGTATTCCTTTTCAGAAGTATATCTATGATTTGAAGATGTTTTCGCTATCACCACATTGGTTAATGGATCAATATAAATATATTGATTGTATACACCGGAAGCGGTGTAATCTGTATCTGGAAAGCCTGGCACCCACCACTGCAATCCATATCCCCAGGGCGATGAAGATAGTTCAGACTCACCCGGCTTTAAATGAGGGCCGTCTGTGTTGTGAGATGCATCTACCCAGCTTGCTGGAACTACCTGTTCGCCATTCCATTTACCCCTATTTAAATAAAGCTCACCAAATTTTGCATAATCTCTCAAGGTTGCATTTAGCCCGCCAAGAGCCATTTCTACACCATTATTATCCACAATAAAAAAGGCCTCATCCTCCATGCCAATTTTATTCCATATTTTTTTATGTAAGTATTCTTTTAATGGCATTCCTGTAACTTCTGCAAGCAGGAATCCAAGTACTTGAGTGTCTATACTCACATAATCATGATAGGTGCCTGGCTCTCTTCCTCTTTCAAGAGATTTTGCAAAATCTCTGAAAGATGACCCTCTCGCTGTTGCCCTTCCAAATCTATTTATATCTGATTTTGGGTCGGCATAATCTTCATTAAAATCTACTCCTGAAGACATTTGCAGAATGTCTTTAATTCTCACCCCTTCATAGCCAGTGCCATTAAAGTCAGATAAATATTTTGTAATAGGATCTTCAATACTATCAATTAGTCCTTCGTCAAGAGCTATTCCTACCAATGCTGACACAAAGGATTTGGTTACTGAAAATGCTATGTGCTTGCTGGTGGCTGAATTATTATTCCAATAATTTTCATAGAGCAAATCTCCATTATGCAAAACAATCAAACCATCGGTTTTAAAGTGCTCCAAACCTTCAGAGAGAAGTCTTTGCTCACCATCAAAAAAATAAGTTTCTGGTAGAACAAAATCTCTTGTTGGAAATGTATACGGCTTATCTGAGGAAGGAATAGGCTCAGAAACAGAAAAAATTTTATCTATATTAATAAAATTACTAGCTATTGAATCCTCATTATATAAATTTGCTAAATGATAAAGTCTTGCAATTTTGGGACCATAAAAAACCCCAATAATTATGAGCAACACTGATAAAAGAATTAAAAGTATCTTGTACATGCAATTAAGTTAACATATAAATATGTTAAATATAAAAAAAATTGATCACGCTTCGTTTCTTGTTGGAAGAACTATTCTTGGTTTATATTTTTTCATATTTGGTTTTGCCAAGCTTTTTACATATCATGACATCGGTGCCTTGATGCTTCTAAAAGGAGTGCCGTTAGTAACAATTACTCTGCCACTAACTATAATAATTCAGACAACATTTGGTCTATTTATAGTGTTTGGTAAAAATTTAAGATTGAGTGGACTAATATTATTTGTTTTAACTTTTCTAATTAACTACTACATTCATAACTTTTGGGATTTGAGTGGAGATCCTTCCCAGGCACATGAGATGCAAAATTTTATTAAAAATACTGCTATTGCTGGAGGGCTTTTAATTCTAGCAACTAAAGAAAATAACTAGTCGACTTGCCTTGGTATTCTATACATAGCACATATCTTGTTACCAGCCGGGTCTAACAAATATGCTAAATATAACTGAACACCGCCACCCTCTCTAATGCCTGGGGGGTCGCATAATTCAGGATCAGATCCCCCGGCATTTTTTCCAGCTTGATACCATTCGTCTACCATATCTGCACTTAAGGCATTAAATCCAATCGTAGCGCCGTTCCCATGAGTTGCTTCTTGATTGTTAATTGGTTGTGAAATTATGAAGCTATTTTTATTGTTAACGAAATAAATATATCTTGTATGTCCGTCATGATTTAAGGAAAGCTTTCCTGGCCTTGCGCCCAAAGCCGAAAGAGTCTCATCATAAAATACTTTTGACTCTTCTATATTATTTGCACCCAACATTACATGACTAAACATATATAACCCCTTAGTTTAAAATTATTGTTTATAAAATAGTACTATATCTTTGGTAACTATTTCGCATTTCCAACCTCTTTGTTTTGCTATAACTTCAAATGTTTTTTCTGCATAGAAAACTACATGGGTTGGGTCCCTTCTATAATACCATTTATCAAAGGCCTCTCTTTCGGTTAAAAAACATGTCATAACACCAAGCCAGCCCTTGGGTTTTAATAAGCTATTTAATATATCGAATTCCTTCTTTGGGCTAAAAAAGTGTTCTGCTGTCTCAGTACAGGTTATAAAATCATAAATTTTTGAGAATATTTCTTTATTTGGATAAAAAAATGGGTCATATAATTCAATCTCAAAGCCATCTTTCGTTAAGATATCTGCAAGAGCAGGGCCGTGACCGCATCCAAAGTCCAGGCCACAGGAACCTGAAGAAAGTTTTTCTTTTAATGGATTTGTAAGTTTAGATAAAAAATCTCTATAGGCTGTATCTTGAATAATATTTTTGTGTTCTAGGTACCTTTCTCTTTCAGAGGCTGGATCTATATGATGTTTGCTATCTAAGAATATAACTTCACATGAGTTGCAATCCCAATATAAAAGATTATCTGAAGTATTAAAGGGTTTAGTTAACTTGCTTTCGCAAACTATACAATCTTGCATATTAAATGGACTGGGTTATATGTTCTGTGACCTATTAAGCTCTTTTTTCAGTCTAGCTCTAAAAGAGAAGTCATCGACTGTAATAGTGTGTCTAGGCGTATCTATTTGCTTAACATCAGGTTTTGCAATCTCCTCATCAATAAGTCTTTGAATTGACTTGCGTGGCTTCCAATTGCCCTGCAGATGCTTTGCAGCTAATTTCGATTGTAATTCTGCTCCAGGCCATATGCATCCAAGAGGTTGAAATAAACCAATAAAATATAAGTTATTTACGTCAGCAGGAATCATTCTATGTAAGAGAGGCACTTTGCCCTCCTCATAATTTATAAAGTCTTTTTCAAAAAATGGATGTTGTATTTTAAATCCTGTGCAAGCAATTATTGTATCGAACTCAGAGCTTTGACCATCAACAAAATGAACGGTATTTCCATCTAGTCGCTCTATATCTTTATATGGAGTTACTTTTCCGTGGCGAACCGCATAATAAAGTTCTGAATTAACGGTGGGGTGTGTAGCGAAAAGGTTTTGATCAGGCTTTTGAAGTCCGATATCTTCGTTTTTACCTTGAAATATTTCTAGCATCATTTTTGTAAATGGCGCTCTTAAAAAAGCAGGCATCCATCTATTTTTTAAAGCATATAGGTCGACGGGCAAGCCATACATAAATTTAGGAATTAAATAATAGCCTCTTCTCCAACTAATAGAGGTTGACTTAGAGACTCTTGCAGTTTCTACTGCAACATCACAAGCAGAATTTCCTCCGCCAATAACTAAAACTCTTTTATCAACAAATGGTGCTGAAGATTTAAAGTCATGGGAATGAATCATCTCTCCAGAAAATTCTCCTGGATAATCTGGGTACCTAGGCTTGTGGTGATGTCCATTACATACAACCAATGCATCATAAGTATCAGAAAATTCCTGTCCGTCTTTGAGATTTTTCCATTTAACAGTCCATGTGTCGTTATCTTTTTGTTTACAGTGCAAAACCTCAGTTCCAAAATGAATTAACTTTTTTATATCAAAGTGATCGGCATAATTATTAAAGTATTCTAAAAGTTCTTTGTGAGACGGATAGTCTGAGGCAGAATCGGGTAAGGGATAATCTTCATAGAATGAGGTATATTTCGAACTAATTATATGAGTTGTTTCAAAAACACTTGAATGTCCTGAAGGATCATTAAACCTCCAGTTACCTCCAACTCCCTCACATCTCTCAAACGCTGTTACCTCAAAACCTGCTTCAGAAAAGTTCTTTATTGCAGTTATGCCTGATGGGCCTGCTCCAATAATTGCTACTTTATTTTTCATCATCAATTTTGTTTTTTAATATCATATAATTCTACATCTAAATAAGGTTAATAAAAAAATCTTTAACAAGCCTAGCTATATTTAACATATGACAAAAACAGTAAATGTAGATAATAAGAATTCATTTGAAGATACTTTAAGTGGAGTTCTCGATCTTTTAGATTCTGATAAGCAACAGTTTATCTATTTAACTGGTGCCGCTGGAACTGGTAAAACGACCCTCATAGAAAAAGTTTTAGAAGAAAATAGTCTTAAAAAAATTGTTGTTGCCCCTACCGGTGTTGCAGCATTAAATATTGGCGGCAGTACGATAAACTCTGCTTTTAGAATTGGTTTTGATACTTTTCCGGTTATACAAGAGTCAAATGATCCTAGATTTAAAAAATTATTAAAAAAATTAGAGCTTTTAATTATTGATGAAATTTCAATGGTTCGAGCTCCGATGCTTGATGCTATATCTGAGACCTTAAAACTTTATAGAAATAGTGATAAGCCTTTTGGCGGGGTTCATGTTCTGGCATGTGGTGATCTTTTTCAATTACCTCCAGTTGTTAAGGATAATGAAATAAATGCAATAGATGAAAAATATGATTCTGTATATTTCTTCAGCGCAAATAGTTTTAAAGCAATAAAGAATCCATCCTTTTTTGAGCTTACTTATTCTTTTAGGCAAAGCGCAGATGAAAATTTTTATTCTCTTCTTAATAATATTCGTCTAGGAGAAAATCTTGAAGAATCAATAAATAAAATCAATCATGCCTGCTTTAATCCAGATTTTGATAATGAATCTTCTCTTATAATCACCACAAGAAAGTACAGAGCAGAGCAAATAAATGAAGAAATGTTAAATTTCATAGAAGGACCAGCTACATCAGCTAAGTCAGAGGAATTTGGAGAGTTTAATGAAAATGATCTTCCGGCGCCAAGGAATTTAAGAATAAAAAAAGGTGCAAAAGTAATGTTTATAAAAAATGATAGTGAGGGGCGATGGGTAAACGGCACAATAGGTGAGGTTACTAATTGTTCAGACAAAAAAGGAAGGTTCTTAAGAGTTCAGGTTGGTGATGATATACATAAAGTTAAAAGAGAAGAGTGGAATAAAATTAAATATGTTTACGATGAATATAATGATGAGATGGAGGAGGAGGTCGTGTCATCTTTCAAACAATTTCCTATTAAGCTTGGGTGGGCAGTTACTATTCATAAAGCCCAAGGATTAACTTTAGAAAGTTGTTCGATAGATTTAGGTAATGGTGCTTTTGCTACCGGTCAAACTTATGTGGCTCTAAGCAGGTGCAAGACTTTAAACTCTTTAAATCTATATCAAGAATTACAAGTTAGAGATGCAATGGTTGATTCTGCTATTACAGATTTCCACGAAGAAAATTTTTAATGTTTCGATTTTAACTTTCTAAGATATAGCACTCCAAATAAAAAAGTATATAAGTACCCTTTTAGTCTGCCATGAGGAGATTTATTAATAGTCTTTCTATAATAAATACATTCTATGAAATGGATAAAAAACCAAGCGAAGACTAAAAAATAAATAATCTCTATCACTTAGTTTCCTGGACTTTTTTCATCCTTGAACTGTTCCTTTTTCTCAAGACTAATCTTGTCTTTAAGGCTCATGACATATGCAGCTACAGAAAGAATCAAAATTGCTCCAGACTCTCCAATCAGCATTAGCGCATCCATTTCTTTGCCTTGCATAATGATTAATCTACATAAAGCTGTTATCGCAATAATAATAGGGAGCGTTACTGGAATCCTACTTGTGCTATAGAATGCACCAACCATTCCTATTATCTCAACATAAATAAATAACATAAATAAATCTGAAAGAAGTATCTCTCTTGCTTCATACATCCAATATAAATACTGAGCCGCTGCAACACATGTTGCTATTCCAATAATTGCCAAAAGAATCTTTTCACTAATTACTGTGGTCCAGTGAAGGCCGCTGTCTGTAAAGGGTAGTTTTAATTTCATCATTATAGAATATCTAAACTTTACTAAATGGTCTAGTTAGCTGGGTTTACAGTTTCTGCTTCAAGCAATATGTCCTCAGGTATTTCAAAGGCGTTTCTCTTTAAAACCCATGATTTGGATATATCAGCTACCTTAAGTTCTGCATATAAATGTCCAAACTTTCCAGATCTTTTGCTTTTAGCATCCACTGCTTCATAAATTAATTTATCTCGAATATGTTTGAGTTCTGGTAAAAGCAATATCACCTCTTCGTGTTCAGAAAAATATAATGCCAGTGTTGCTGAAAGTTGTGATGCATTAGACAAATGAATAAAGCCATCAATTTGATCAAGCTCTGTAGTTATTAGCCCGCTAATTTTTGATTTGTTCCACTCTTCAGGGGTGAGAATTTTATATAAATTTTCTTTCATTTTAATAAACTCATCCTTATTAATTGAGCAATAGTATGTTGATATTTAAACATAATTAAAAATATAAAAACCAATAAAAATATGTCAAACTTTTAGAAAAATTACTAAAGGTTATATGAACTTCAAAGAATTTGCTGAATCAAGAAAAAGTGTCAGAGGATTTTTAGACAAACCAGTTCCAAAAGAACTTGTTGATGAAATTATAGAGGCTGCTAAGTGGGCGCCTTCTTCATACAATACACAAACATGGCATATTCATGCAGTAGCTGGTGAGGTATTAAATAAAATTAGAGAAGGTAACATCGAAGAAACCATGGCTGGGAAACCTCATGTGCGTGATTTTCCATACAAAGAAGAGTACGAAGGAATTCATAGAAAGAATCAAATCGATGTTGCTATCCAACTCTTTGAAGCTATGGGTATTGAAAGAGACGATAAAGAAAAACGTATGGATTGGATGCTGAGAGGATTTAGGCAATTTGATGCACCAGTTTCTTTGGTTCTAACATATGACAAATATCTTGAACCAGCTGCAATTAGTCAGTTTGGTCTGGGTTCTTTGGCGTATGGAATAATACTAGCTGCTTGGGAAAGAGGTATTGGGTGTGTTATTAACGGTCAAGGCATAATGCAGTCTCATATTGTTAGAGAGTATGCAAAAATTCCTGATGATCAAAATATAATGATATGTATAGCTATGGGTTATCCAGATGAAAGCTTTGCTGCAAATGACGTAAGATCAGTCAGAGCAGATAATAAAGATTTTGTTAAATATCTTGGTTTTGATAACGAGTAGTTTATTTATCCTCTTCTTTGTCTTTATTTTTAACTTCTACTTTTATTTGGATATCAACGTCCTCTAAGCTTTCCTAAATTATCTAAGATCTAACCTCCTTCTAGAACTTTCATATTTTGCAGTAAATCTGGTTCCTTAATTCCCTCTATATCAGAAACATCACCATTTTTATAATCCGATTTCTTGATAATCATGTGTTTTTTCATAGCTTTTTCTTTTTGTGGCTTTACATAATCATCAAATAAAATTGCTCCTCCAATTAAAGATCCTAATATTAGGGCTTGTATATATTTCTCATTCATAGTTTTTGTCTCCTTGTTAAATTAATAGACATTAAAATATTATAATTTGTTCAACAGTTTATCTAAAAGGCATTATCTTAAATTCTTTTGTGATTAAGTATCGAATTGTTATAGCTAAAAATAAAGGAAGACTGGAGGCTGTAAGATGAATAAAAATTTCATCTTTGCTTTCGTCTAGTATTGATGCCAGCAACATAAAACAAGACATGAAAAAACCTATCCAGTGGATAGTTCTTGCAATGTTAGTTTTCAAAATTAAAGTTTATTTAAGCTGTTAACAAGGTCCTTGTTTTCGAGCTTTTCCATATACTCTAAAGATTTCAGATTGTCTTCTAGCTGCTTAACATTAGATGCTCCAAGAATTACTGTTGAAACATTTTTATTTAATAGGCACCAAGCTATAGCAAGCTTTGTTGGGTCTAAATTATAGTCTTTAGCTATATCGATATAAGATGAAACCTTCTTCATTCTTTCTTGGCCCCTGTCAGAATCAATCATATGTTTGCGCAGCCATTCATAACCCTTGAGTGATGCCCTGGAGCCCTCTGGCACGCCGTCTAAATATTTTCCGGTTAGTGCGCCAGATGCAAGCGGTGACCAACTGGTTGTCCCCATCTTATATTTCTCAAAGATTGGCCTATATTCAACCTCAAATCTTTCTCTATCTAATAAGTTATATTGTGGCTGCTCCATGGTTGGGGGTGTTAAATTGTTTTGTAGGGCAAACTCATAAGCTTGGTTAATTTCTTGTGCAGTCCATTCAGATGTACCCCAATATAAAATCTTTCCTTGGGTTATTAAATTATGCATAGCCCAAACTGTTTCCTCGATCGGTGTGTCAGGATCTGCTCTATGGCAGAAATATAAGTCTAAATAATCAACGTGCAATCTTTTAAGGGCCTGATTGCATGCTTCTGTAATATGTTTTCTGCTAAGGCCCATTTGCGTTGGGAGCGGGTTATCATGTGATCCAAAAAAAACTTTTGAGCTAACGCAGTATGAATCTCTAGGTCTATTAAGTGTTTTGAGCGCCTCTCCCATAACGATTTCTGACATGCCTCTTTCATATCCCTCAGCATTGTCAAAAAAATTTACACCAGAATCTAAGCATAGGCCAAACATTTTCTCAGCCAGCTTAGAGTCAACTTGTTTATGAAAAGTTACCCATGAACCAAAAGACAGCTCTGAAATTTTTAAGCCAGAATTACCAAGCTTTCTATATTGCATTTTTTAAAGCTTTTTAAATAGCAAAGTCATCCTATCGCTTTCGCCAATATCGATATATTTTTCTTTATCGACATCCTTAAGCCTGAGATTTGGTGGAAGAGTCCAGACCCCTTTGGGATGATCTTTAGTATCTTTGTTATTTGCATTAATTTCTGAGCTTGCAACCAAAGTAAAGCCATGTTTCTTTGCAACCATAATTGCATGTTCTTCTGTTACGTAGCCAGTTTTTTTCATTATATCCATTGAAGTGCCTGGGCTAGCTCTGTGCTCAACAACACCAAATATGCCTCCGGATTTCAGTGCTTTGTAACTATTGGCAAAAATAAGATCCATCTGTGGACCCAGCCAGTTATGGAGATTTCTAAATGTAAGGACTGCATCCACACTTCCTTCGCTAGCAAGTTCTGAGCTCAGATCAACTATATAAACATTGTCATACATTGGTTTTTCTGCGATTTTCTTTTCGTATGCTGCCCTGCTATTTTTAAAATAAGTTCTATCTGAGTTTTTATCAAAATGTGCTGCTATTAAAAGTCCGGGCTCGTGAAGATAGTTGGCAAGAATTTCAGTATACCAACCTCCTCCGGGTGACAGTTCGACCACCCTCATATCCGATTTAATTTGAAAAAAAGTTAGGGTCTCATGAGGATTTCTATATTCATCTCTTGAAACATAACTAGGGGTTCTTTCTTTGCTGGCTATTGCATTTTTTAGGTCATGAGTATATCCGGATGAACTAAAACAAAAAATAGTTACAAGTGTTAATAATCTTATATATTTATTCATAATTCCATTCTAAACCCAGTTAACCAATATTGACAATATAAATAAAAATTTAAATGTAACCTTTGCTTCTCATAAAATTTATGGTAAGTTTACGTTACATTTAATTTTTTAGTATGGAGAAAATAATGAATGGATTTATGGATTCTTTGAATGGAGCATTAGCACTTGGGATTGGTTATGTTAGCGTGCTATTGCCTGTTTTAATTGTATTAATTATCTTTTTTTATGATTCTAAAAATAAGAAGAGCAGATATGACACACTCATCACAATATCAAAAAACATAAATAATCCTGATGATTTGAAAGAAATTCTTGAGAGTTTAGTTGAAAGAAAATCACCGACCGATTATAGAAGAAATGGTGTTATTACAATTGGAGTAGGTATTGGTCTATTTTTGCTAGGTAAGTTTGGTTTAGGTGTTGGTGCCATTTTTGGAGTGGGGTTATTAGTTTCCGCAATTGGTATTGGGTTGATGATTGCTGGGTATCTTTATCCAATAGAAAGTGAAGAAATCAATAAAGCAGTAGAGCAATTTGAAAAGAAATAGTTTTGGGTAAAAATCATAAAAAACTACTAAACAACCTTGAAGATCTAAGAAAGTCTGCTGGTTTCACTCAGCAAGAATTGTCAGACCAAGCAGACGTTTCAAGAAAAAGTATCAACGCTATTGAAAATGGAATTTATGTTCCTTCCACAGTGCTTGCTTTACGAATAGCAAAGATTTTAGATTGTTCGGTTGAGGATATCTTTAAACTCCCTTAGGGGATAATGTTTAGTTGTTTTAGCATCTTAAAATTTTAAAAAACTGCCGTTAATTTTCTCCACTGTGGCAGAGTATCCGAAGCAGAATTTTTTATTTTATGTTTAGTCAGCTTCTTGGGTTTGCTCACCTACCTCTGCGGCGATGGCATTAGGTACAAGCATTGTCAAAGCATAGTGAGCTATTTTCCATTTACCATTTTTCAGTTGTACAACACCAGTGCCTCTGCAATGACCTAGTTTTTCATTGAACAGAATTTCATCGAACCATCTTGTATTACTCTCTCCTGCCCAGTTTCTCTCAACAACTTTATAGGTCCATCCATGACCGTCTGCAAAGGCTGGTTTGGCATAGTTCTTAAACTCTTCTATGGTCCAGCGCTCTGTTTTGTCTGTTCCTAAAAAAATAGCGTCCGAACTATAACGGGCAAAATAGGTTTGAAAATTCCCCCTGTGTGCGTCTTGGTGAAGACCATCCAATAAAGCGTCGATGGCAAAACGTTGATCATCCGCCTTTGTAAAAGATGACAATAAAAAAACAAACATTACAATAAATTTATTTTTCATATCTTGTTTCTTTGATAGAAGGTTTGTTGTTTTCGCTTATCATTACATCAACAATGACCCCAATGACCATGTTGAGAAGAATAACAGCATTAATAATTATAAAGAAAACAAAATAAATCCAAGCAAATTGGTTGGTTTGAAGAACTCGCCCCATAATTGCCCCCCAATCATCAAATGTTGCTACTTGCGCCAGTGTCAGCAATGCCCTGCCAACATTTCCCCACTTTAACGAATCAACATCAGCAAATAACATAGTGCCAATTACCGCAAAAATATATGTAAATATAAATAACAAAAGGGCAACGAATCCAACTCTGGGCAATGACATAATTAATGAGTCTATAATTTTTCTGAATGCTGGAATGACAGTTATAATTCTAAGAACTCTAATAATCCTAAGCAGCCTTGCAACAAATATTGCAGAACCCGCTCCAACGGGAATAAGACTTAAAGCCACAATAATAAAATCAAAAATGTTCCACCCATCTTTAAAGAACTTACCAAATGATTTTTCAGATACAATTCTAACTAGTATCTCAAATACAAAAAAAATAGTAATTACATAGTCAAATGCGATTAAAAGCTTGAGGTAATTTTCTGGAAGATTATAAGAGCTTACTCCTGCATATATAGCTGAAGCTATTATTATAAAAATTACTAGGGTGTTAAAAAACTTACTATTTCTAATATTTAAAAAAACGTCAACTAGATTATTCATATGTTTATACCAAATCTACTTTACAGCAAAAGAATAAGTGAACCTCAACTTTCATTTTCCACTATTTCTGAGATTTTTAAAACCCTCTAAGAATGCGGGATTAAAATGAAAGTCGTTATAAACTTACTCCACCGTCACTGACTGAGTTCAACAGTAGCAGAGTAGCCGTAGCAATGTTTTGATTTTCCACTATTTGTGCATGGCTAACGCTCGTAACCCATTGCATCGAACTCGATCCTGCAGTTCTTATATATTTGGTCCTTTACTTTCTGCGACAACAGCTCGGATGCAGGCCTTCTGTTAGTTCGGAATTCGTGTTTGGTTTGTGGATAGTGCGCGACAATATCAAATTCAAGCCTGTCGCCGAGGGTCGTGAGGTCTTCCTGCATATTGTCAAAATTGACAATGAAATCGACAATAGGTTTTTCACCGTCTGAATAGGTTGGGTAATTGACGTAATACTTCTTCTTCAGAACACGCTCAAGCTCCTTGTCAAAACTCCAGTTCTTTTTTCCGCGCGCATGATAATAGATATGTGATGCAACCTTTTCGTACGGATGCCTTTCGATCGAAAAAGTGAAGTAATCATCGTAAGTTTTTTTGCCGACGTGCTCGCGAATCGCAACAGCCGGCATATGATTGAAAAACTTGCCACGGCGTCTGGCGCGTAAAAATTTCATCTTGCGTGCCTTTATCATATCGCGATATCGCTGCTCTCCAAGACCAGCGTAGTTCTGAGGTAACGTGCCGCCCATGTCCAGCCTGACGAGTTCGTCTTCAAACGATATCGGAGTGATGATGTCATCGGGACCACAGACTTGGCTCAGACTAACCTCCATGCTTGTGCCCGAGGTTTTACGGGTCTTTACGAAAATAAACTTCTTTGCATGGCTAACGATCATTGGTTGCTCTGCTGATTCGACTAAGTCCTTTCTTGCGCCGATAGATAGCTATTTTTCTCGAAGCATCAATGGATTGCGAAATTCTCTGCCAAAAACGTTTTTTCTCCGGATACCAACTGTTAGATTTATCCGGTAAAACGCCGTCCAGAACAACTTCCCAATCCGGCGATGATTCGTATCCACAACCGACCAGATCTGGTGTCATTGTGCCGTGGATTGCCTGCTGTTGAACGATGCGACCGAGATGTTTTCGCCAGACACCGACACTGGTCGGTCCAATAGGACGGACGCCACGCATTGCAACCTTTGACTTTTCAGACACTTGCGCGTGTTCATGGTACTCAGAAAATTTGTGTTGTTTCTCAAGCCATGGAAATTTTGCAGTGATTTGGCTTTGTGTGGCGTCAGGGTTATTTACGAAATCCTCGTACCGGATATTGAGAAAACGATCGTGGCCGAACAATGAGCGTGCACAGGCATGCAATTCACGCCAAAGCCTAATGTTCGAGTAGTACATATCCTCGCTCTTACCGTGCCGGCTAACGATGACATCACGCGGATCGCGCGTTACGTAAATGACATAGAGATTAGGATCGTCGATGACTCCTGGCATGTACAACGTATCTCTGGGTCGTTTCGTGATAACCACATCGTTGTTTTTTGCGGTTACGAGGTGAAAGCGAATCTCATGGTCATAATGCTTGTTTGTCCGAAAACAGGTGACCATCGCCTCGTGCAAGAGAGTAGTACCGGATCGCGGCGAGCAGGCAACAATGTGAATGTGCTTAAACAGACGTCAACTCCCTAGTGCGCCGTCGAGGGCCGAAGACTTCTTATCATTCGACTGTAACGGAGTAAGTGAACCTCGACTTTCATTCTCCACTATTTCTGCAGTGTTTGAAGAGTTTGAGAATTGATTGCATGATTTGATCATAATTCCTATTAAATCTTTTAATTCTAGTTATAAAACTTTAATGAAATAGACCACTGGTCAGAAATTTCAGATAAAAAGTCTCCATCAAAATTATCTGAAATCCATATTCCATCTTCGTTCTTTTTAAGTTTTAGACCACTGCTTGTTAATTGTAAAATACCATCATCTTCTTCAATGTAATGCCATATTCTCTGCATTAAGGTTTCCAAAACACTGTGTTGTTTTATATTTTGACTTCTTATCTCATCAAACTCATCAAAATCAATGTGTTTGTGAAATGAATTTTCTATATCAATGCTAAAAAACCCTCCATCATTTACACCCCCTCCTGCGTAACCGTAATAAGCACCCAGATAATAGTCGCCTTTGGGGTCAGGTAATAGTGAGCTAAAAATAGCTGCTGTTACTTGGTCGCCATCTAAAGAAACATATCCTTCTATCATTTCTTTATCTTGAATGTTGTACATGTTCATTAAAATATTCTGCCATAACTCCTCATAAATGTCCTATTAATACACATAAGAAGTCGCAATCGTTCTTATAAATGTCTTATGACTTCTGCTAACACGAAAAAATAGGTGACCTTTTTAAGGTAGTTTTTACCGGGTTTAATTTTTGGTGATTCTTGAAACCCCCGCAGAATGCGAGGTTAAAACGAAGGACGTCTCAAATTTACTCCACCGTAACGGAGTGTTCTTAACCCACCCAATATTTAACATTTATTAATTATCGCATAAGTTAAAATGTTTTTATGAGAGTAATAACTTGGAATTTAAATTCACGAACAAATAAAAAAAATTTAACTGAACAATGTGATTATTTGAGAAAGGGAGACTTTGACATAATCACACTTCAAGAAGTTCTTTTAGGTTCAGAGGGTTTTATAAAAGACTATTTTGCCAATGAGAGTGTTATATGTTCTTTCGACTTGGTTAAAGATAAGTCTGTATTAGTGAATAAAAGAAAATATGGTCAAATGATAATCTCTAAAAGTTCTATTATTAATATAGAGGAGTTTGCTCCAGTTCCTTTTCCTGAAAGGGTTTTGTCTTGTTCTATACAGGATTATGAAGTTCACACTACCCATGTTCCACCAGGGTCATCGAATGGAGTTATTAAAGTTGAACACTTTGAAGGTCTGTATAAATTTCTATCAAAAAGGGGTGTTAAGAATATGATACTGACTGGCGACTTTAATTCACCAAAACAAGAGTTGATGTCTGGTGAAGTTATAACCTGGGGTCAAAAAGTAAACTCAAATGGGAAAGTAAGAATTGCTGTTAATCCCAAGTGGAAGGATGAGTGTACTGGCGAAAGATGGGATCTTGCTGAAAGAAACATTATTGAAAATCATACAGATTTAGACATGAAGGATGTATTTAGATCTCAACATAGATATGAGAAAGAGTCTTTTAGTTGGTTTACTAATAAGGGTGTTGGCAGAAGATATGATCATATTTTCTGCACATCTAATATGAGGGTTGATAATGTGTTTTATGATCAAGAACCTAGAACAAGAAAAATCAGCGATCACTCGCCACTAATTGCAGAATTAATAATGAGTTAAAACTTAAGTATAGTTTTAATTTGTTCTCTATATTTTTCCTTGTTTGTGTAGTTTGCATAGTGAGGTACTTTAATGATTTTAAACCTATCTTTTAAGTGTCTATTTAAAATATTAAAAACCTCGTTACCAAAAGCAATCAAAACAGGGTTTTTTGCGCCAATGTCATTTAACTCCTCCAAAAAAATATCGACATTTTGTTTTTCAAAATCTCTATTCTTAGATAGATAGTCTTTTACCTTTCCAGAAATCTTTTCTTCAAAGTCTTTAATGATATCTGTCATATACCCTCCCCAAAAAGGGGTGTCCTTAAAAGCAAACCTAATCTTGAAATCTGTTGCAGCAGGTCTATGGTCATGAAAATTGCCAAATGGGGTTTTTATGTCCCCTCTTGAGATATTCAAAGCAACAAAGACTACTTCAGTATTAAGTTGACTTAAAAGATTTTTATTACAATCTGGATCAAGGATAGTTAAGTCGCCCACATTGCTTTTAGGAGTTTCGCCTTCGGTTGCCCAAATTGCCCAACTTGAAAGATACTGATATTTAGATTTTATTTTTTTGAATTTCTCTTTACTGACTGACATTCAGGTTTATTCAACAGTTACTGATTTGGCTAGATTCCTTGGCTGATCAATATCGGTCCCTCTTAATAGAGCAACTTCATAAGACAGTATTTGAAGCGGGATGTTATAAACAATTGGAGTCATAAAGAAATCACATTTTGGCATATGAATTAAATGTCCTGCCTTCACATCCATATTGACTGATGGGTCTGCAAAAACATATAAAGTGCCGCCCCTCGCTTTTACTTCCTCAAGATTTGAAATTAGTTTTTCTGCTATTTCACTTTCTGGAGCTAAAGCTATAACGGGCATATTTTCATCAATAAGTGCTAGTGGGCCATGTTTCAATTCGCCAGCTGGATAAGCCTCAGCATGTATGTAGGAAATTTCTTTAAGCTTTAAGGCGCCCTCCTTTGCAATGGGATAAAAGATACCTCTTCCTAAAAATAATGCATTATCTTTGTTAGCGATACTTGGGGCTATTTCAATCATTTTTTCTTTACAAAGAAGTGCTTCTGCAATGGTTTCCGGAAGAAGCCTTAGTGCTTTAACAATTCTTCCTCTTAAACGTGGGTTTAAATTTCTGCTTTTAGCCAATGAAAGTGCAAGCAACATTAGTCCGGCTAATTGAGTTGTAAAAGCTTTTGTTGAAGCAACTCCTATCTCAGGACCGGCATTAGTAAATAATGAAAAATCTGATTCTCTTGCAAGAGAGCTTGTTGGAACATTACAAATAGTTAAAGAGGCTAAATAATCTTTTTCCTTTGCATAATTAAGTGCTGCTAGTGTGTCTGCTGTCTCTCCAGATTGAGAAATGGTTATGAGTAATGAGTTCTTGTCTACATGAGGGTTTCTATACCTATACTCACTTGCATAATCTATTTGGCAAGGTATCTCAGCTATTGATGAAAACCAATTAGCAGCAACTCTTCCTGCGTGAAGGCTAGTTCCGCATGCAACGATTTGAATACGTTTAACTTTTGAAAAAAGATCGCTAGAGCCAAGACCAAAAATATTATCTAAAACATCTTCACCGCCAATTCTTCCATCTATGGTGTTTGACACTGCTTCGGGCTGCTCATAGATTTCTTTTTCCATAAAGTGTCTAAAATCACCTTTAGAAGTGGCTTGGCTTGAAATATCTATATGGGTTACGTCTCTAATGACTTCTGCTTTTGTTGAATCGTAAATTTTGTATTCTTCTGCCGATATGGATGCAACATCACCGTCTTCTAAAAAAATAAAGTTGTTGGTGAGCTGGGCTATTGCAAGAGGGTCTGAGGCTGCAAACATTTCATCTGTTCCAAGCCCGATTAAAAGTGGTGACTTGTTTCTTGCTACAACTAAATTTGAATTATCGTTTAGATTGATTGCTGCTATAGCATATGCTCCATCTAATTTTTCTTTGGCAAGATACATAGCATCAATCATTGAATTACCTTTGTTAATAAAAAGATCAAGCAAATGAGCTATGAGTTCAGAGTCTGTTTGAGATGTGAAATCGTATCCATCAGCAATCAAAGATTCTCTTAGCTCCACATAATTTTCAATAATACCGTTGTGAACTATATAAACAGAATCTTTTGATTTGTGGGGATGCGCATTTGCTTCTGAAGGCTCTCCGTGCGTTGCCCATCTTGTATGAGCTATGCCAAGTTTACTTTTTGGTTTTTCTGAAATCATCTTCTCTTCAAGCAACTGAACTTTACCTACAGTTCGAAGGTGTGCAATAGAGTTTTCTTGATGGAGCGCAATTCCAGCAGAATCATATCCTCTGTACTCCATTTTATGGAGCCCTTGAACTAGTAGTTTTCCGACATTTCTAGTTGATGCCGCAGCTATAATTCCACACATGCTTAATCCTTTTTCTTAGACCAGTTTTCTTTATTGTTTTGTTTGCCCCTTGCTACGCCCAGCCCATTATCAGGGATATTTTTGGTGATTACAGACCCTGCCGCAACAGTTGCGTTTGAGCCAACTGTAACTGGCGCAACGAGCGCTGTATTACTGCCAATAAAACTATTATCGCCTATGAATGTTTTATGTTTATTGGTGCCGTCATAGTTACAGGTTATTGTTCCTGCCCCAATATTAGTTGACTGGCCAACTTCTGTATCGCCAAGATAAGTGAAATGATTGGCTTTTGAGCCTTTGCCAAGTGTTGAATTTTTTGTTTCTACAAAATTTCCAACCTTAGCAGAGTTTTCAATTTGGCTACCTTCTCTTAGTCTGGCATATGGGCCTATAACACAATTTGAACCAATCATTGCCTGGTCTATGTGAGAAAAAGGCTCAATCTTTGTGTCGCTGCCAATTGTTGTATTCTTTAATATCGTATTTGCACCGATAGATACGTTATCTCCAAGAATGATATCGCCTTCTAGTATTACGTTTACATCTATTGAGCAATCATTGCCTGCCTGAACATCACCTCTGACGTCTAGTCTTAAAGGATCTGCAACAGTAACGCCATTGTTCATTAAATCCTGTACTTTCATGTCTCTGTATAGTGCCTCTAGCTCAGCTAACTCAATTTTATTATTAGCACCTTTCACTTCGTAGTTGGATGCTTCATGTGTCTTAATTTTATACCCTTTTTTATTAATTATTGAAATTAAATCTGTTAGGTAATACTCTCTAGCAGCATTATCATTATCGATTGTTGATAAGCCTTCGTCTAAAAGAGACTTAGGTCCGCATAAAACACCTGTGAAAATTTCATTTATTTCTCTTTCTTTATCTGTTGCATCTTTCTCTTCAACTATGGATAAGGCATTTCCATCATTATCTTTTGTCACTCTCCCATAACCGTGTGGGTTATCTAAGACGGTGGTAAGTATTGCAAGAGAGTCGTCTGATGTTTCTATTAAATTTCTTAGAGTGTCTTCTTGAATAAGAGGAACATCTCCATACAAAACCAGCACCTTTGATTCTTTTTCAACCTGGGTTAGTCCACACTTAACCGCATCACCTGTTCCAATTGCTTTTGGTTGTTGCGCAATGCTTATCTCTAGATCATATTCATTTGCTTCTTTAATTACAGAGTCTTGGTCAAAGCCAACAACTAATGTAATTTTTGGGCTTATCTTTCCTGCTGTTGAACAAATTTTGCGCAACATGCTTGTGCCGCCAATCCTTTGAAGGGATTTAGCTCTTTTTGATTTCATCCTTGCGCCCTCTCCGGCTGCAAGAATTATGGTATGTACGCTCACAATAAATTAAAGGTTAAATGACTACCTTACTGGTTTTTGCGTAATTTTTGAATAGTTTTTAATCTAGCAACTGCTTCGGCTAGTTGGGCGGAAGCTTTTGCATAATCAAGACTTGCATCTTTGTTTGCTAGCTCTTGCTCAGCAACTTCTTTTGCCTTTAGGGCCTCAGACTCATCAAGACTTTCGGCTCTTTCAGCCGTATCAGATAAAACGGTTACTAGGTCCGGTTGAACCTCTAAAAATCCGCCTGAGCAAAAAAACGCCTCTTCTTCTGATCCGTTTTGGACCCTAACTGGTCCTGCAGCTAATCCTGTTAATAGGGGCGTATGCCCGGGAGCAATACCAAGTTCGCCAAGAGTTCCGGTTGCATAAACCATGGTGGCCTCGCCGGAATATATTTCCTCGCTTGAAGAAACTATGTTGATCTTGATAGTACTCATACTTATAAAGTTTTTGCTTTTTCTACAGCTTCTTCAATAGTTCCCACCATGTAAAAAGCTTGTTCTGGTAGGTGATCATAGTCACCGTTTAGTATTCCTTTGAAAGCTTTGATAGTATCTTCAAGGGAAACATATTTTCCTGGCGTCCCGGTAAAAATTTCAGCCACAAAGAAAGGTTGCGATAAAAACCTTTGTGCTTTTCTTGCTCTTGCTACTAATTCTTTGTCTTCTTCAGAAAGCTCATCCATTCCAAGAATTGCAATAATATCTTTAAGCTCATTATATCTTTGTAAGATTTGTTGAACTCCTTGGGCAACATCATAATGATCATTACCAACAACAAATGGGTCTAGCTGTCTGCTTGTTGAGTCAAGAGGATCTACAGCAGGATAGATTCCTAGCTCTGAAATTTGTCTTGATAGAACAACAGTTGCGTCCAAGTGGGCGAAGGTTGTTGCAGGAGACGGGTCGGTTAAGTCATCAGCTGGAACATACACAGCCTGAATGGATGTTATAGATCCTGTCTTTGTAGATGTAATTCTCTCTTGAAGCGCTCCCATTTCTTCAGCAAGTGTTGGCTGATAACCAACAGCAGATGGCATTCTTCCTAATAATGCTGACACCTCAACGCCTGCCAATGTATAACGATAAATATTATCAATAAATAATAAAACATCTTTACCTTCATCCCTAAAGCTTTCAGCCATAGTTAATCCTGTTAATGCTACTCTTAGTCTGTTTCCAGGAGGCTCGTTCATTTGTCCATATACCATGGCAACTTTTGATTCACCGAGGTTATTAATATTTACAACGCCCGATTCTTGCATTTCATAGTAGAAATCGTTACCTTCTCTAGTTCTTTCACCAACACCAGCAAAAACAGAAAGACCAGAGTGTTGAAGAGCAATATTGTTAATAAGCTCCATCATGTTTACAGTCTTACCAACACCAGCTCCTCCAAATAAACCAATTTTTCCACCCTTAGCAAACGGACACATTAAATCAATAACTTTAATGCCTGTTTCAAGAACATCATTTGAGGCAGATTGATCTGTGTAGCTTGGAGGTTTTCTATGAATTGGCATTTTTTGTTTTTCACCAATAGGTCCCCTCTCATCGATAGGATTACCAAGAACATCCACAATTCTTCCAAGAGTCTCGGGTCCTACAGGAACTGATATAGGTGCGTTGGTTCTTGAGGCTATAAGACCTCTTTTCAAACCCTCAGTAGCTCCCATAGCAATTGTTCTGACAACACCATCACCAAGTTGTTGTTGAACTTCAAGGGTTGTACCGCTCTCATCAATCATTAGTGCTTCATATACTTTTGGTATGTTGTCTTTGTCGAATTCGACATCGATAACCGCTCCAATGATTTGTGTAATTATTCCGTTGCTCATATTTTTCTCCTTAAACTGCTGCTGCGCCGCCGACTATCTCTGAGAGCTCTTGTGTGATAGCTGCTTGTCTTACGTTGTTATATAAAAGTTCTAATTCTTTGATTAAATCGCCAGCATTATCTGTGGCATTTTTCATGGCAATCATTTTGGCTGCTTGTTCACAAGCATTATTTTCTATAACTGCTTGATACACCAAGGATTCGATATATCTTGTAAGCAATCCTTCTAATAATTCTTTTGCCTCGGGTTCATAAATATAGTCCCATTGTGATGGACTTGATTCATCTTGTTCTTCTGGTGCTAGAGGGATTAATTGCTCTACGTTTGGTTGTTGAGTCATAGTATTTACAAAACCATTTGCGCACAAGTATGCTTGATCTATATCGCCATTCTTATGCATATCTAAAACAACTTTGGTTAATCCAATTAGGTCATCTGGATTTGGTTTGTCCCCAAGCTTTTGAGCAACCGCAACCACATGCCCGCCAACACTTTTAAAAAATCCAGCGGCTTTAGTCCCTATTAAGGCAAAACATGATTCAACTCCTTGCTCATGAAGCTCGGCTGATTTTGCTATTACTTGTTTAAAGAGGTTTGTATTAAGGCCCCCGCATAATCCCTTGTCAGATGAAACAACAATAAAGCAGGCTTTCTTTGGTGATCTTTCTTCGTAAAAGGGATGCGGATATTCGGAATTAGCTAAAGCTATATGAGAAATAACATCCTTAATTTTTAGAGAATAAGGCCTGCCCTCAAGCATAGTATCTTGAGTTTTTTTCATTTTGCTTGCAGCAACCATTTCCATAGCCGAAGTAATTTTTTGCGTGCTTTTTATACTCGCAATCTGCTTTCTTACTTCTTTTGTATTAGCCATTATTTAAATTAAAATGTTTGTGTCTTTTTAAAATCTTCTACAAGCGCTTTGAATTGTCCTTCGATATCATCATTCCAGTCGCCTGTTGAGTTGATTTGCTTCTCTAAATCGCCCTTTTCAGATGTTAAATATCCATGCAGGGCTTCTTCGAAAGCTAATATTTTTTCTACTTCAACATCTGCCATATAGCCCCTATCAGCAGCAAATAAACTTAAAGCTTGTTGTGCCACGCTCATGGGGGCATATTGTTTTTGCTTTAATAGCTCTGTAAAAGCTTTACCGTTGGCAAGTTGCTGTTTGGTTGCATCATCAAGATCAGATGCAAACTGTGAGAAAGCTGCTAATTCACGATATTGCGCCAACGCCGTTCTAACTCCGCCAGCTAACTTTTTCATAATTTTTGTTTGAGCTGATCCGCCAACCCTAGAGACTGAAAGTCCTGGATTAATAGCTGGCCTTACTCCAGAATTAAATAATTCTGTTTCTAGATAGATTTGACCATCGGTGATTGAAATAACGTTTGTTGGAACAAATGCTGATACATCGCCAGCTAGTGTTTCAATAATCGGTAAAGCGGTTAATGATCCTGTCTTACCCTTTACCTTTCCTTCTGTAATTTTTTCTACGTAATCTGCATTAACTCTGGCAGCTCTTTCTAATAGTCTTGAGTGAAGATAAAACACATCTCCAGGATATGCTTCTCTACCGGGAGGTCTCTTTAGTAGCAGCGATACTTGTCTGTAGGCAACTGCTTGTTTTGATAAATCATCATAAACAATTAGGGCATCTTCACCCTTGTCTCTGAAATATTCGCCCATAGTGCATCCAGCATATGCTGAAAGATATTGCATTGGTGCTGGATCGGCCGCAGTAGCAGAAACAACAATGGTGTGCTCCATTGCTCCATACTCTTCGAGCTTCCTTACAACGTTTGCTACCGTTGATTGCTTTTGTCCAATAGCAACATATATACATTTAATGCCTGTTCCTTTTTGGTTAATAATGGCATCGATAGCAACTGCTGTTTTACCTGTTTGTCTGTCACCAATAATTAGTTCTCTCTGGCCTCTTCCAATTGGCACCATGGCGTCAACAGCCTTTAGGCCAATTTGCACTGGCTGATCAACCGATTGACGAGCAATTACACCAGGAGCTACAACCTCAACAGGTGATGTCCTTTCGGCCTTAATTTCTCCCTTTCCATCAATTGGAACTCCAAGAGTGTTTACAACCCTGCCAAGAAGGGCCTCACCAACAGGGACTTCTAAAACCTTGCCTGTACAGAGCGCCTTTTGTCCCTCAACAATCTCGAGATAGTCTCCCAAAACCACCGCACCAACAGAATCTTGTTCTAGGTTAAGTGCCATACCTTTTGTTCCGTTTTCGAATTCTATAACTTCGCCATACATAACATCTCCCATGCCATGTATTCTCACAATACCGTCGGAGACACTAACAACAACGCCTTCGTTTTTTCTTTCTGCGGAAAGATCAAGACCAGCAATTTTTTCTTTTAGTACGCTGGAAATTTCTGATGGATTTAATTGACTCATTTTTTCACCTTAAAAATTTAATTGGTTTACAAGTTTATTAACCTTTCCTCTTATGGAAAGATCTAACATTTCATCTCCTATCTTTATAGATAGGCCGCCCATCATTCTTGGGTCTTTGGAAAAATATATTTTGGCATCTTCGCCATATGTTGCTTTTAATTTTTGTTCTATGTTTTCTTTTGCCTCTTGGCTGGGCTCAGCGGCAACAAAAACCTCAATTGAGTTTTGATTCTTGTGTTTTTCTAACAGGCCCTCATAAATGTTATAAATAGATTCAAGTAAATTTAGTCGTTTGTTTTCTGCTAATATTTCTAGGAGTTTTTTGGATGTTTCTGAAATGGTTTCTTCAAACAATTTAACAAGAATATCTACAACCTCTTTTCTTGATAGAACAGGATTTTTTATAGTATTAATAACGCCCTCTGTCTTAGAAGCAGCTGCAATCATCTTAAGTTCAATTGCCATTGCTTCTAAACTGTTAGCCTCATTTGCTGAAGCAAATAATGCTTTTGCATAAGGTCTGGCCAAAGGTGTTAGTTCGATCATTTCTTATAATTCCTCTGCCGCTTTTTTGAGAATATCTTCGTGTTTCTCTTTTGAGATTTCATCGCCAAGAATCTTTTGAGTTGTATCAATAATAATGTCTGACATTTGTTGTCTTAGCTCTTCTTTGGCTTTGTTGGTCTCATTCTCAATTGCGATAGATGCTGATGACATTATTTTTTCTGCCTCAACCTCTGCTTTAGATGAAGCGTCTTTGACTATTTGAGATGCTCTTGCATTGGCTTTATCAAGAATCTCAGCTGCCTCAGACTTGGCTTGATTTAACTCTTTATCAAAAGCAAGTTTCGCCTCCTCCAGGGAATCATCAGCTTTTTTTGCAGCCTCAAGACCGTCGGCTATCTTTTTTTCTCTCTCTTGCATAACAGCCAATATTGGTGGATAAATATATTTCCAGCATATGGCTACAAAAACAATCATAACGACTGCTTGTGCAAGTAAGGTTGCGTTTATGTTCATATTTCTTTATCTAATTATTTTAAAGGGCGAATAACATGTACATACCAAGACCAACTCCTATCATAGGAACCGCATCGGTTAAACCCATCATTAAAAAGAATCTACCCTGAAGAAATGGTGCTAACTCGGGCTGCCTTGCTATTCCTTCAATAAATTTACTACCCAAAACACCCACTCCGATCCCAGCCCCAATAGCTGAAAGACCCATGGTAATTCCTGCTGCTAATACTTCAATACCTTCCATTTTTTTCTCCTATAAGTTGAGGACTAATGTTCCTCTGTTTCATGTGCCATTGCTAAATATGCAATGGTTAACGCCATAAATATAAATGCCTGCAGTGCCACAATTAAAATGTGGAAAAGCGCCCAAACCAAGTGTAGGCCAAAACCAAGCATGCCTATTGGAATGCTGCTAAAGAATAACATTAAGGCAATCAAAATAAATATCATTTCGCCGGCATAAAGGTTGCCAAAAAGCCTCAAACCCAAAGATATTGGTTTGGCAATAAAATTAACCATCTCTAAAACAAAATTAACTGGTATTAACCACTTTCCAAAAGGGTGAAGTGTCAGCTCTGCTATGAAATTTTTAAATCCTTTAACTGTGATGCTGTAGTAAATGGTTAAGATAAATACAGCAAAAGCCATTCCTAGGGTAATGTTCGGGTCTGTGGTTGGCACAACTTTAAAATAAAATGATTCAGGGCTCGTTATCCACTCAACACCGCCCCCCTCTGCCCCGCCGGAGCCGGCCACAGCGTATGCTATATGTCCTGCTAAAACTGGTAAAAAGTCAACAGGAACTAAATCCATTAAATTCATTAATAATATCCAAACAAAAACTGTGAGTGCTAAAGGCGCTATTAGAGTATTTTTAACTGAGCCAAACAGTGACTGTACGTTGTCTTCTACAAACTCTATACACATCTCAACAAAATTCTGGGCTCCTTTTGGGGCGGAGTTAGAATTCATATCTTTTGGCATCGCCATTTTAAACACACCAATAAAAACCGCGCCTAGAAGAACCGACCAAAACAAAGAATCAACATGGAAGGCCCAAAAACCCATCTTATCTACCATGTATGGGTCGCAGGTCCAAAAAGAATTATATATACCAGCATCCTCATTAACACCAACTTTTCCACATGTAAGGTTTGTAAGATGGTGATTGATATATGACTCAGTTGTCATTACGCCCTTAGCCATTATGATGATGCCTCTTTTTTAAAAAACATTGTTGGGTTTAGAGCTGTATTTATCAAAATAAAGAAAAGCATTGCGCTTATAAATACATTTTGCATAAAGGTTGCTGTCAAATACAAAAAAAGTACAAATAAAGCCCACTTTATAGACCAGTTGTAGGCAGCGTTGATGCCATAATCGTTGATTTTTGCACCAATATAATAAGCAACACAAATAGAAACAAGATAGGTTAATGGTATTACAAAAAATATTGGGTGCTCGAAGCTGCCCATTAACAACAAAGCAAACGCAATAATGCCTAACATTGATTTGCTGCTAAAAAGTATATTTTGGAAACTTTTCAAAAGATTGGTTTTTTTCTTAAATTTATTGCGGTGAATTATAGAAATTTATGGTCTTATAAACAAGTTGTTTTAAGTTTATTTTTTCAACTTTGAAATGATTGTCTCTAGCTCGTCTGATGTGTTGTAAGTTATAACAACTTTTCCGGTTTTTTTGTTTTTTGCTTCTATTTCTACCTTGTGTCCAAAGCCTTCTGACATTTCTTGTTCAATGTTTAAAAGATCTGTATCTTTTATTTTTTTTATGTTTTTTGCTGGGGTGTTGTTTGATTTTGATATATTGCTAAGCTCTTTTACGCTTAGTTTGTTTTTTATTATGCTTTTTGCTGTTTTTTCTGCCTCTTCTGGGCTCATTGAGGCCAGCAGTTTTGCATGTCCTTTCTCAATCTGGCCGGCTGAAAGCATGTCCAATATGGCTGTTGAAAGATTTAATAACCTCAAAGAATTTGCTATTGTGCTTCTAGCTTTTCCAGTTGATGAGGCAACCTCATCCTGGGTGAGACCAAACTCTCTTTTTAGTCTGTCATAACCCCTTGCTTCTTCAACAGCATTTAGGTCTTCTCTTTGGAGGTTTTCAATAAGAGCAGATTCTAAGGCGTCTTGGTCTTTTTTTTGATCAACAAGGCAGGGTATTGTGCTTAGCCCTGCTTTTTTTGAAGCTCTCAGCCTTCTTTCACCAGCAATAACTTCATATTGGTTTAAGCCCATCTCTCTAACAAGAATGGGTGAAATAACTCCGTGATTTTTTATAGAATCTGTTAGCTCTAAAAGTTTAGCCTCGTCAAAGTTTGATCTTGGTTGAAACCTTCCAGCGCTAATGTTTTCAATTAAAACCTCTTTAACGGTTTTTTGGTTTGCGTCTTTATTAGAGCCCAAGAGAGCGTCCAGACCTCTGTTTAAAATTTTGTTTTCATCGGACATATTCAACCTTCCTGATTAGTTCCCCAGCAAGAGCAAGATAGGCCTTTGCTCCATATGATGTTGGCATGTATTTTACACCAGAAACCCCGTGGCTTGGCGCTTCGGCAAGCTTAATGTTCCTTGGGATTAGGGTGTTAAAAACCAAGCTAGAAAAATGGTTTTCAAGCTCGTCCGAGACCTCTTTTGCAAGGTTGTTTCTCATATCAACCATTGTTCTAATTATTCCCAAAACCCTATTAGATGTTAGGTTTTTGTCGGAAAGTGTTTTGATTGTTTGCATTAATCCAGCAACACCCTCAAGAGAATAATACTCACACTGAAGTGGAATTAGTGTGCCAGAGGCAGCAAACAATGCTTCTATGGTTAATTGATTTAAGGTGGGCGGGGTATCGATAATGGTGTAATCGTATTTTTTTTCTATGTTTTTTAGCTCCCCGGATAAAAAATTTTGTTTTTGTGAGTCTCTTATTCCAACCTCGAGCGCTATAAGGTCTTGGCTGCCCGGGATGACGTCATATGTGTCAGCTGTTTTGTATATACATTTGTTGATGTTTGTTTTTTCAAAAAATAGGTTAAAAAGGGTGTTTGGGTTTTCTTCTTTTATTCCTGTGGCTGTTGTCGCGTTGCCCTGGGGATCTAGATCTATTAACAAAACATTTCTTTTTGTTGCAGAGAGGCTTGATGCGAGATTGACCGCTGTGGTTGTTTTGCCAACACCCCCTTTTTGATTGGCTATTGCTATAACCTTATTCATTTTTTTTAATCATCACTATGTGTCTTTCATATTTTTTATTATCTAGTTCGATTATTTCATACTTATAATTGTTTGTGTTTATTGCTGTCATTTCTTCTTCTATTTTTTCAATACGGCCTTTTAAGAGAAGGTATTTGCCATCTTTTTTTAGGTTTTTTTCTGTAAGGCTTAAGATTTTTTCGGTTGATGAGAATGCTCTGGCTGTTATTATTGAATAGCTTTCAAGTTTGTTGGATTTTGTAATTGTGTGTTTTAAAACCTTGATGTTGGGCAGGCCTAAAACATCTTTGGTTTTGTTTAAAAAATAGCATTTCTTTTGGCTTTTTTCTAGCAAATGAATTTCGCAATCAGGCCTAAGAATTGCTAAAACAATTCCTGGAAAACCTCCCCCAGAACCTAGGTCAAGAATTTTTGATTTTGGATTAATTTTTTCTATTAGTGGTATGCAGTCTAAGATGTCTTTTTCAAAAACCTCATCTTTGTTGGCTCTGGTAAAAATATTGTGTTTTTTGTTAAAAACCAAAGCTTCGTTGATGTAAATCTTTATTTTTTCTTTTTCAGTTATTGAAAGATTTTTATGCATTTATTTTTTGTAGCTCTAATTTTTTTATGTTGATTAGAATTAGGTTTATTGCTGCTGGTGTAACTCCCTCTATTTTTGCGGCCGAACCAATTGTTTCTGGGTTTGATTGGGTTAGTTTCTCAACAACCTCGTTAGATAGTCCGCTTATGTTTTTATAATCTATTGAGCTTGGAATTTTTTTGTTGTTTTGTTTTTTGTTTTTGTTAATTTCTCTTAACTGTTTGTCTATATAGCCTTTGTACTTGATTTCCACCGAGGCCCTTTTAAAAAAAACTTTTTCATCTTCTTGAATTTTTATGAGTTTGTTTTCTTCCACATCAGGCCTTGTTAATATTGAGTACAGGCTTCTTTTTTCTTCAAGTGTTACTGTGTCGTTGTTTTTGTTTAAAAACGTTTTTATTTTGGTTTTTTCTAGGGTGTTTTTTACAAAGTTTTTATATGCTTCTTCCCTCTTTAGATAGTTTTGATATCTTTCTTTTTTTATAAGGTTTAGGTTGTAGGCCTTTGTTAAAAGCCTTTGCTCTGCATTGTTTTGGGATAACAAAAGCCTATGTTCTGCTCTGCTGGTAAACATTCTGTATGGTTCTGTTATTCCGTGTGTTGTTAGGTCATCTATCAGAACCCCAATATAGGCCTCGTCTCTGTTTAGTATAAAAGGGTCTTTGTTTTGTATTGAAAGAGTGGCGTTTATTCCAGCAACCAGCCCCTGAGCTGCTGCTTCTTCGTATCCGGTTGTTCCGTTTATCTGTCCAGCTAAATAAAAATCTTTTAAAAACGTTGTTTCAAGAGTTTTTTTGTTGGTTCTTGGGTCTATAAAATCGTATTCAACTGCGTAACCATACTCTGTTATTTCTGCGTTCTCCATTCCCTCTATTGATCTGATAAATTCTTGTTGGGCTTTTTTTGGAAGGCTGGTTGAAATGCCGTTTGGGTATATTAAGTCTATACCTATCCCCTCTGGCTCTATAAATATTTGATGGCTGTCTTTGGATGAAAACTTAAAAACCTTGTCTTCTATAGATGGGCAATACCTTGGGCCAATTCCAGAAATGTTCCCTGAATACATGGCTGAAAGGTGTGTGTTTTCAGATATTATTTTGTGAGTGTTTTTGTTGGTTCTGGTAATATAGCAAGGCATTTGTTTTTGGTGTTCTTGTGCCTGGTTTGTTAAAGACATAAATGGTGTTGGTTTCTCACCGGGTTGTTCCTCCATAACAGAAAGGTTTAGGCTTGACATTGTTATTCTTGCAGGAGTTCCGGTTTTTAGCCTCCCCATTGGGAGTTTTAAATCATAAAGTTTTTTTGATAGCGGTATGGCGGAGTCGTCCCCCACTCTTCCACCCTTAGTTACTTCTGATCCTGTATACATTAAGCCATTCAAAAAAGTCCCTGTAGTTAAAATTGTTTTTTTTGCTTTCACCTCTTTACCGTTTGCAATAACACCCTTTACAAAACTTTTATCAATTATTAGGTCGGTTACTTCGGCTTCGATTAAATAAATATCTGTTTGTTTTATTATTTTTTGAATAGCTTCTTTGTAAAGCTTTCTGTCACACTGAACTCTTAGGGCTTGGACGGCGTCACCCTTTCTTGTGTTGAGTGTTCTGTATTGAATTCCAGACATGTCGGTTGCAAGAGGCATAATCCCTCCCATAGCGTCTATCTCTCTAACAATATGTGACTTTCCCAAACCGCCAATTGCTGGATTGCAAGACATCTGGCCAATTTTTGTTTTATCAAAAGTTATGAGGGCGCAAACCATGCCCGCTCTACTAACAGCATGAGCTGCCTCAACACCGGCATGACCGCCCCCAACAACTATGACATCAAACTTATCCATATACTTATTAAAACCAATAATATCTATATTATATACTTATTGTTATTTCTATTAGGGTAAGCGTTTTCTGTGGGTAACAGCATGAAAGCTATTTAAACAAAGCCCAAACAGGCAACAATAAAACATGTTTAACCCTGTTAAAGGAACCAGAAAACTCAATACAAAAACCTGTTGATAAAAAATTATGTAAAAAATTAAACACAGATTAATAACAACTTACTTACCAATACAAAAATTACTAAAAATATCTCCAAGCAAAGAGTCTGAAGTTTTAACACCAACAACCTCATCCAAAAAACCCCTTGCCAACCTTAGGTCTTCTGCCACCAGTTCCAAACCACCACCTTCCTCAATTTTTAATAGAGCATCTTTTAAACATTTAAGAGACGAGTTGAACAGAGATATATGACGATCTCTAACCAAAAAAGAATAATCACTTCTATCAAAAACCTTAAAAAAACTAGCAAGCTTATTTTTTAACTCGCCAAAACCCTCTCCGGTTTTTGCAGAAACCAAACAATCAAAAACCTCTTGATTTGGAGGGCCTAAATCTAACTTGTTATATACGGTTAAATATTTTTTCCCTTTTGTAAGTTTTGAAAACTTATTTAAAACATTTTTATCAAAACTGTCGAAAATACCAACAACAACATCAGCGCCCTCTATCTGTTCCAAAGCAATACTTATGCCTCGCGACTCTATTAAATCATCCGTCTCTCTTATACCCGCTGAGTCCAATAAAGAAAAAGAGGCATCGCTATAAAACAACTCAGACTCAACTAGATCACGCGTTGTTCCGGCAACGCTTGAAACCAGCGCCCTTTCAAAACCTAAAAGCCTATTAAAAACTGAAGACTTTCCTGAATTAACAGGACCCACAAAAAGAACCTTGTTTTTACTAGAGTAATGTTTTTTATTAACACAACCATCAACAAACAAAGAGAAATCAACTACAATTTTTTTTAGACCACCAACCAAAGCACCGTCTAAAAAATCCTCACCCTCATCTGAGAAATCTATTTCTCCTTCAACACCCATTCGCAAGAAATCTATTTTTTTTGAAAAACCAACAACCAAATCAGTAAAAGTTCCAGACAAAGACTTTGAAGACAAATACACGCTCTCTCGGCTTGAACTATCTATAATATCCACAACAGCCTCAGCTTCGTTTAAACTAATTTTATTATTTAAAAAAGCTCTCTTTGTAAACTCTCCCGGAGGCGCCTCATCAAAACCCAGGCCCTTAAAAACATCAACAATAAGCGACATAACGCCAAGGCTTCCGTGAGCATATACCTCAAAAGAATCCTCGCCCGTATAACTATTTGGGCCCTTAAAAAAAACAACCCCAACATTATCAATAACACCACCGCCGGCGTCTAAAAAGGACCTCAAATAAAAAGTTCTCGCTCTTTTTAGTTCGCAACCAGTTATCTGTTTTATTTTATCAAGACAACCATGGCCAGAAACCCTAAAAACACATATTGCAGACTTTGCCGGAGGTGTAGCAAGGGCGAAAACAACCGACATAAAACTTACTCACCACCAGCGCTTGTAGAGCTCAGTACGCCTGTTTTTTTGTAAAGGTAGCGCTGTTGAGCAAGAGAAACACCAGAATTAATAACAGAGTACAAACAAAGGCCAGCAGGAAAAATAACAAAGAAAATAGAAAAAATAACAGGCATATATTTCATTACTTGAGCTTGTGTTGGGTCAGATGTTGGCGGAGCGGGACTAAGCCTTTGGGTTGAAACCATAACCAAGCCAAACAAAACCGGAAGAATAAACAAAGGGTCTGGGATGGATAAATCAGAAATCCAAAAGAAAGAAGCATGACGTAACTCAACCATTTCCCGAAGAGCGAAAAAGAAGCCAATAAAAAAGGGCATCTGGGCCAGCACCGGCAAACAACCGCCCAAAGGGTTAACCTTCTCTCTTTTATACAAAGCCATAACCTCTGCGCTTGCCTTTTGTCTGTCGTTCTTATACCTGTCTTGTATATCTTTCATCATTGGGCCAACTTTTCGCATACCCGCCATAGAAACAAAACCCTTTGCAGTAATTGGGAACAGGGCCAACTTCAAGATCAAAGTAAAAATTATTATTGACAGAGCCCAGCTATTAACATACTCATTAATTAGATCTAAAAACCAAACCATTGGTTGGGATATAAACCAAAACCAACCCATATCAATCGAAAGCTCTAAACTTTCTGCTCTTTCAGCAAGGTCTTTTCTTATTTTTGGGCCAATAAAAACCCTGTGAGAGTGAGAGTAAACCAGGTTTGTAGCCTCACCCTTTTCAACCGTATAACCCATTCGGTAAACACCTGACTCGGCTGGAGAGGTAAAATAATTATATACATACTCATTAGAGCCTATCAAAGCTGCAAAAAAATACTTTTGAATAAAAGAAATCCAACCAGACCTAGAAAGAACAGAGGTGGGCTTATCTAATGCTCTCAACCTTGTTGTTTCATAGGGGTCTTGGTCGCTGCTAATAGCAACTCCTTGATAGGAGCTGTTATTCATCATACCGCCCTCAATAAATCCTGTTTTTAAGTCTAACGATCTTCCCTCTGTTCTATATAGAGATGCAAAAGCCTTACCCTCAACACCACCACTTGAACTATCTTTAATAAGGACCTCATACGTATTTGGCAAGAAACTAAACTCTTTTGTAAAGCTCCCATCCCCACTCTTTAACAAAACAAAATTATCACCATAACTATCAAGAACATATTTAACAGCCTGCCCGGTAAAACCTGTTCTAAGATAGTATTTAAAAGAACCAATGTCTGAAGATCCAAAAACCCTCACACCCATAGAGCCCTCGACATTTTCAACACCATACTGTTTTAGTCTAGACTCAAGCACGCTGCCGGTTTGAATAGAAATTTTAAGCCTTAATAAATCATTCTCAAGGTAAACATATGCACCATCCTCAGAAACTTTTGGCTTTGCCATCTCAATACCGGCAAGCTCAAGATGCTTGCTAATTGAGGAGGATTTGTTGTCAGACGTCCACTCATAAAAAAGAGCCACAGACAACACAGCAACCAACCCAAGATAAACCTTTCTAATATTCATTCTATTAATGTTCCTTTTTGATAAAGAGATTCTACAGCCTTAACAATCTCAACAGAAGCCTCGGAGTATTTTAATTCAGCAAAGGGTTTGTAAACAAGAACAACAAAAACCCCGCTCCCCAATAAATTATTTTTTTTAAAAATATCCTTAATCTGCCTTTTAATTTTGTTGCGAACAACAGCAAGCTTAAAATTTTTTTTTGAAACAGATATTCTAAGAGCCGAAGGCTCTGTCGGTAAATAAAAAAGCCTTAGGTTTGTTGATGTATGAAAGTGCCTAGGCAGCCTGGGTTGAGACAAGCTCTATGCTGATAGAACCTTGCGGCCCTTTTTTCTTCTATTAGACAGTATAGCTCTTCCAGCCTTTGTAGCCATTCTTGCTTTAAAGCCATGGGTTCGGCTTCTCTTCAGTGTACTTGGTTGAAACGTTCTTTTCATAATTAACCACCTAAAAAATAGTGGCGCATTATAGCTTATATATTAAAAGATTTCATATTAAATTATGAAAACATTAAATATTTATTTATATACAAGATATCCACAGAAAATTCATCAAGTTATTCTGTAGATATCTTGTGAGTTTTTTAATAGACTAGGTGTCTATTAGGAGGACTTAAGATTGGAATTTTGGAATAAATGCTCAGAAAGGCTAGAAAACACTCTTTCACAGGATGATTTTAACACCTGGATCAGGCCCTTAAAAGGAAATTTGAACAAAAATATTCTTGAGTTAGTTGCCCCTAATGACTTTATACTAAATTATGTAGAGACCAATCTATCCAATGAAATTATGGATATGGTTAGGGCCCAATCAAAAAAAGACATAAGTCTTGTTTTCAAAGCTCATACAAAAGAAACATTTGTCGATAAATATAAAAATAAAACAAAGTCCGAAGATACCAAGCTTGTTCCCTCATATGTTTTTGAAACCTTTGTAGAGGGAAAGTCAAATCATTTGGCATTAGCAGCGTCTAAACAGGTTGCATCTAACCCAAAAGGAGATTACAACCCTTTGTTTATTTATGGGGGGGTTGGTTTAGGCAAAACTCATTTAATGCACGCGGTTGGTAACCAAATATTAAAAAATGAACCCGGAAAAAGAATTGTTTATGTTCATTCAGAAAAATTTGTCTCGGACATGGTAAAAGCCCTTCAGCTTGGTGCTATGAACGAATTTAAATCGTTTTATAGAAACGCTGACGCGCTTTTAATTGACGATATTCAGTTTTTTGCAGGCAAAGAGCAGTCCCAAGAAGAGTTTTTCCATACATTTAACGCTTTATTGGACAGAAACAACCAGATGATCCTAACTTGTGACAAATACCCAAAAGAAATAGACGGCCTAGAAGAAAGACTTAAATCAAGGCTTGGCTGGGGCCTTCCGGTAATAATAGACCCTCCAGAGCTCGAAACCAGGGCCGCTGTTCTTCTTCAAAAAGCATCATCTATGGGTGTAGAAATGCCAAATGATTGTGCGATATATATTGCTCAGAGGATTCGCTCTAATATTAGGGAGCTAGAGGGAGCCCTCAAAAGAGTTGTTGCAAATGCAAGATTTACAAACCAAAAAATAGACCTCGCCCTAGTAAAAGATGCTCTAAAAGACCTCTTTGTAATATCAGCAAAAATGGTTAGTATTGAAAATATTCAAAAAACTGTAGCAGAGTACTACAATATTAAACTTTCAGATCTTTTGTCTAAAAGAAGAAGCAGGTCCATTACCAGGCCAAGACAGTTAGCAATGGCTCTTACAAAAGAGCTTACAAGACATAGTTTGCCAGAAATCGGGGAAGCCTTTAATGGAAGAGACCACACAACAGTCCTTCATGCTTGTAAAAAAATAGCAGAACTCAGAAAAGAAAGCTCTTCTCATGAAGAAGATTATAGAAACCTCACAAGAGCACTTACAAACTAATAATGGATTTTTATATTACAAAAGAAGAGATAGTCAAATCTCTTAACTCCACACTTGGTGTTGTTGAAAAAAGACAAACATTGCCAATTCTTGCAAACGTTCTTTTTGAGGTCGATGAATCATCCTTAAAGTTAACAGCAACAGATTTAGAGTCAGAAATTTCAACCATCTCAACAATCTTAAACTATAAAAGTGGAGGCAAAATAACAGCCCCGGCAAAAAAATTAAGCGAGCTTTGCAGGCTTTTTAAGGATGACTCCGAGATTCATTTCTTTTTAGATGGCGATAACCTTAAAATAGAAACAAGCTCAGGCAAATACAACTTGGCAACATTGCCAAGTGAAGATTTCCCCGTGTTTGAAAAAGAGGAGGGAGGAAACACTGTAAACATTACTGCCCAAAACCTAAAATCCTTAATTTCGAAGACCTCATTCGCAATGGGGAATCAGGATTGGAGGCACTATTTAAACGGCTTATTTTTATCTGTAGAAGACACAAAAATTACAAGTGTTGCAACCGACGCCCACAGATTGGCAATGGCCACCCTCAGTTTAAATGAGGGAGTGTCTGACCAAATAACAGGCATCGTTCCAAGAAAATCAATTAATGAAATAGGAAAGCTTGTAAGTGATAGCACTGAAAACATTCTTCTTCAACTTAGTCAAAACTCTATTAACGTAAATGTTGCAGGCACAACATTTTCAAGCAAGCTGATTGAGGGTAAATTCCCAGATTATGAGCAAGTAATTCCCACAGGAGAAAGCTCAACACTATCAATTAACAAAAAAAGTCTTTCTGAAAGTTTAAGCAGGGTAAGCGTTCTCTCAAGTGAAAAGTTTAGAGGTGTTAGGCTTGTAACCTCTGATAACTCTATAAATATTTCAGCAAATAACCCAGAAAAAGAACAAGGCGAAGAGTCTGTTGAATGCTCATATGGTGGAGACAATATAGATATAGCATTCAATGTTAATTATATACAAGAAATACTTTCATCTATTGAGGGCGAGCTCGTAGAAATTCATTTTTTTGGCCCGACAAAAGCTGCTTAATAACAAATCCTGGATCTGAAAGTTACAAGTATGTGGTAATGCCGCTCCTAATATAGGTTTGATATTGCCCAACAAATTAATTCTTTAAGCTAAAATGATTACCGAGTTAAAGCTGCATAATTTTAGATGCTTTAATTCATCTACCATAAACCTTTCACCGGGGATCAATTTTTTCTATGGCAACAATGGATCGGGCAAGACCACCATTCTTGAGGCTATTTATATGTGCTCAAGCGGAAGATCTTTTAAAAGCTCAAACATTCAATCTTTAATTGCTTTTGAAAAAAACTTTTTTAGCATCAATGGCTATGACTCTAATAGAGGGTTTACACTATCTTTATCTAAAGAAATATCTAAACCAATATCTATCAAGATAAACAATACCAAAACAACAACAAGCAGCCTTATAAAAGAGTTTCCATCAACTGCAATCCACAACAACACATTTTCTTTTGCTAACGCATCCCCGGACTTTAGAAGAAAAATAATAGATAGATCGCTTTTTGTTTCAGATGAAAGCTTTTCCAAAACATGGTTTGGTTTTTATAGATGCCTTAAACAAAGAAATAGCCTATTAAAAAATAGGGACATTAAATATATTGATGCCTGGAACAAAAAAGTTTCACAAGAAGCAAAGAGCTTAGACAAAAAAAGGGCAAACTTTTTTAATAAATCTTTTTTAGAATTTAAAAACATACTTTCAATCTTAGACACCTGCACCACCACAGAATACCTAGATAAGATTAGAATAGAGTTTTTTTCAGGATGGGATTCGCGTAAAGAGCTATACGATGTTCTTGTAGAAAACGAACAAAAAGATCTGATAAGAAAAACTACCACAGAAGGTCCTCACAAAGCAGACGTAAAAATTTTTATTGGTGAAAATGATGCCAAACAAATTCTTTCGAGAGGTGAGCAAAAAATTCTATCTATTCTCTGGTGTTGCGCTCAGCATGAAGTGCTTCGAAAAATCTATAATATCAACGCAACACTTATAGTTGACGATATTAAATCAGAGCTAGATGACAATACTTTTAATGTATTTATAAACCTTTTAGATTTCTTGAATAATCAAATAATTTTTTCCTGTATAGATGATCATTTTAGTAGTAAAATAAAGGACAAATATAAAGAATTCAAAAAGTTCCACGTGGAACAATTAAGATAGGAAATATGCCAAAAAAAGCAGAAGAAAAGACCTACGATTCCTCAAATATTCAAGTTCTTAAAGGCCTAGAAGCAGTTAAAAAAAGACCAGGGATGTACATTGGAGATACAGATGATGGGTCTGGACTTCATCATATGGTTTTCGAGGTTTTGGACAATTGTATTGATGAGGCTATGGCGGGACATTGTTCGGACATAAATGTAATAGTAAATAAAGATGGATCAGTAACTGTAAAGGATAACGGAAGGGGAATACCTGTAGATGTTCATAAAAAAGAAGGTATATCTGCCGCAGAACTAATTCTTACCACCCTTCATTCTGGCGGAAAATTTGACGACAACAGTTATAAAGTTTCAGGCGGTCTGCATGGTGTTGGCGTGTCTGTTGTTAATGCTCTTTCTGACAAGCTTCTACTTAAGGTTTGTAGAGATGGCGGGGAGTATTTACAAGAATATATTCAAGGCAAACCCAAGGCTAAGTTAAAAAAAGTTAAGGACTCCAAAGAAACTGGAACGGAAATAACATTCTATCCTTCTGATTCTATTTTTACTTCTATCAATTTTGAAATTGAAAGGATTCATAAAAGAATACAAGAGTTATCATTTCTTAACGCGGGGGTCTCGATTAATGTGCTCGACGATAGAACTGGCAAATCTAAGAAGTTTAAAAACACTGGCGGCCTCTCAAGTTATGTAACCTATCTTAGGGGGCGCAAACAACAAGTTTCAGAAATATTTGAATGTTCAGCAACTGAAAATGAAGTTGGGGTTGAAATAGCCCTGCAATGGACAGACTCCTATTCTGAAAGTGTGCTGTGTTATACAAACAATATTCCACAAAAAGACGGAGGAACCCATTTAGCAGGTTTTAGAGGAAGTCTTACAAGGGTATTAAAGGCTTTCATAAAAAAAGAAAATGCCAAGAAAACACCAACCGATCTTTTGGGAGAAGATGTTCGTGAAGGTATAACAGCCATTATTTCAGTTAAAGTTCCCGACCCTAAATTCTCATCACAAACTAAAGAAAAATTAGTTTCATCAGAGGTTGAAAGCGTTGTCAGCACTGTTTTTAGTAAATATTTTAATGAGTATTTATTAGAAAACCCAAAAGATGCAATGGCAATCTATGGCAAAGTTGCTGAAGCAGCTCTTGCAAGAGAAGCTGCAAGAAAAGCTAGAGAGATGACCAGAAGAAAAGGGGTTCTAGAAATAGCAGGTCTTCCTGGAAAATTAGCAGACTGCCAAGAGAAAGACCCAACCCTATCTGAAATATATATCGTTGAGGGTGATTCTGCTGGAGGCTCTGCAAAACAAGGCAGAAATCGCAAAGAATCAAGCAATTCTTCCTCTCAAAGGCAAAATTATTAATGTTGAAAAGGCTAGAATTGACAAAGTGCTTGGCTCACAAGAGGTTGGTACCCTGATCAAGGCTCTTGGTTGCGGAATAGGCGAAGAGTTTGATATTGATAAACTGAGATACCATAGAATCATTATCATGACGGATGCTGATGTTGATGGATCACACATAAGAACCCTTCTTTTAACATTTTTTTATAGACAGATGTTTGAAATTGTAGATAGAGGACATATTTATATAGCCTTACCACCCCTGTATAAGATCACCAAAGGCAAAGAGTTTATTTATGCATCAGACGAAGAACAAAAAGATACAGCAATTAAAGATCTTTCAAAAGCCGGCAATAGGGGCCTTGAGGTTCAAAGATATAAGGGTTTGGGTGAAATGAATCCAGAACAGCTTTGGACAACAACAATGAACCCAGAGCATAGAAGAATGATGAGAGTAAATATCAATGATGTTAGAGACGCAAATGAATCATTTGAAATCCTTATGGGTGATGATGTTGAACCGCGAAGAGAGTTTATTGATGCAAACGCTTTATCAGTTACCGATTTAGATATTTAGCCCATTTGTTGATATGTTTCTTTGGTCCAGTTAAAAGCTTGCTCAGTAATTATTTTTGGGTCATTTCCTGATATAGGATTACCAATTTTTAATATAACCTCACCTGAAGACTTAATAAATTTTTTATTCTTCCAATATTTTCCAGAGTTATGACATATTGGCAATAAAGGAAGCCCGCTTCTTCACCGACAAAAGGCCGCAGCTAGCAGCAAAGGGTTGTATGCCTTTTTCTGGACTATTTCTGGTTCCCTCAGGAAAAAGTATGATTGAAAAACCATTTTCAAGCTTTAAAACACCCTTTTTTATGACCTTTTTTAAGCTACTTATTTTATTTAATCTATTCAATGTTATCGGTTTCATGCATCTTAATGCCCACCCAAAAAGCGGTATGTAAAGTAATTCTTTTTTAATTATAGTTGTAGATGGTATAAATAATGTTTGTAAAAATAAAGACTCCCATTGACCTTGATGATTTGATACAACTATGCAGGGACCTTTTGGAATATTTTCAATCCCCTCCACCCTCCACCTTACTCTACAAAATATGCGTAAAGCCTTTAAAACTATTTTGATCCATAAAGATCCAATATATTGAAGATTTTTAGTTGATATAAAAAAATATAAAGATACTATTATCAGCGTTATTGGAATAAGACTTATATAAAAAAAAGTATTGAAAACAATGCTGCCAATTAAAGGCATATATTATCCATTAATAATTTGTGTAAGATACTCTGGCAGTTTCTCAATTGATATTCTTTCTTGGTTCATGCTGTCACGATCCCTAACAGTTGCTGTATTATCCTCTATGACTATCAAAGTCTATGGTTATGCATAAAGGTGTTCCTATTTCATCGTGCCTTCTATAACCCTTTCCTATGTTTCCAGTGTTTTCTAATATAATTCTTCCAAGGTTAAGCTTTTGTAGCTTTGATTTTAAATCAGAAGCAATCTTTACCAATTCTTCATTATTTTTTTTCAGGGGTATTACAGCAGCCTTCACAGGTGAAAGATGTGGTTTAAGTTTTAAAACAGTTCTTTCCTTGCCTTCTCCTAAATCTTCTACATTATATGCTTCATTCATTATTGCAAGAACGCCCCTATCAACCCCAGCAGAGGGCTCTATAACATAAGGGACGACCCACTCTTTAGTTTCAATATTCTGAATGGCAAGTCTTGTGTTTGATGACTTATTTTTCATAACATTTGCAGATATATTAAGCTCATCTTGATTTTTTGTATGAGAGCCCAAATCAAAATCTGTTCTATTAGCAACTCCTTCAAGTTCCTCAAGCCCATGTGGAAACTTATACATAATATCAACAGTTCCTTTAGAGTAATGTGCGAGCTCTTCATCTGGCACGTTATACAGTTCGATACTATCCGCAGGTATTCCTTGCTCTTCCCACCAATCAAGTCTCTTCTGAACCCATTTTTTGTGCCACTCTTCGTCTGAACCAGGCTCCACAAAAAACTCAAGCTCCATTTGCTCAAACTCTCTAACCCTAAATATAAAATTTCTTGGCGTAATTTCATTTCTAAAGGCCTTGCCAATCTGAGCTATACCAAAAGGTAAAGATTTGGATGATGAGTCAACAACATTTTTAAAGTTTGTAAATATTTGTTGCGCTGTTTCTGGTCTTAGGTAAGCAAAAGAGGAGCCGTCATCGATAGGCCCTACATTAGTTTTAAACATTAAATTAAAAGGTCTTGGCTCAGTCAGATCTGATGAGCCACATTCTGGACATTTTCCACCATCTAGCTGATCATCTCTTGATCTGGCATTACACGACCGACAATCAACCATAGGATCTGAAAAGGTATCTTCATGACCAGAATACTTAAGAACTATTGGATTTGATAGTATAGAAGCATCCAAGCCCTCTATATTATCATTCTCATATATCATGGATTTCCACCATGAGTGCTTCAGGTTATTTTTTAACTCAACACCTAAGGGGCCATAGTCATACATACCCTGCATTCCGCCATATATTTCACCTGACTGGAAGATAAAACCCCTTCTTTTGCATAAAGATACAAGATGATCCATGTTTTTTGCAGTCACAGCAGTCTCCAACAACTTAAAAGCAACAAATGTTTACTTTTATTATTTGTAATTAATTAATATTTAATTGCTAAAATCAATTAAGATTATATAACAAACATAGAATAAGTAATCACTATGAAGCCTTTATTTTACTTAATCACATTAATACCCATATCTTTGGTTAGATCTGCTGTAAATACATATACCAGATTTAGTCTGCATACGATTTCTAAAATCTATAAGCTTACTCTTCGAAATCTGGAAATATCTTTTCCACGAATGTTAGAGGGCGATAGAAAAATATTAGCCACCCAAAGCTTTGAAGAAACAATAATTAGTGTTTACGAAACATTACAATCTTGGTCGCGACCAATTCATTTATCAGGAAAAAAAATATTCAGGGTTGAAAACAATTTTTTATTTAGACAAGAAATTAATCAAGCTAACGGGTTAGCAATTATTGCCATTCATAACAGAAGTGTCGATATGTTATTGAAATGGATTAACGCAACCACAACCACAACAACCATATATAAAAAAGTAAAAATTAAATCATTAGATAAATTTGTAAGAAAACAAAGAGAACAAAATAATAATGAAGTTTATGAAACAGATATGTACGGCGTTCGTAAAATTTTTAAAGCTTTCAAAGATAATAAAGTCATTTGCTTAGCAGCAGACCAGGTACCACAAAGAGGCATGGGTGAGTACATTAAATTATTTAATACAGAAGCATATACAACAACACTAGCAGCATCTATGGTCTACAAAACTAGAAAGCCAGCTATATATATGTGCATAAATTCATTTCAGAATAACTATCTAGGTATTACAATAAGACCAAGTAAAAATAATATTTATAGCGATAGTGAGCACAAACTATCATTAAATCAAAGCATAGAAGAATTAATTAAAATAAACCTAAAAGATTATTCTTGGGAATACAAAAGATTCAGAAGATCGCCATCAGGCATAGACCCATATGGCGATATTTAATTACCCCCTCCAGAACACTGGAGTAAACAAAACAAGTAGTGTAAATATTTCCAATCTTCCAAGAATCATTGCAAAAGAAAGAATGCCTTTACCTGCAGGCGAAAGCGATTCATAGGTTTGTGAAACCTCCCCAAGACCAGGACCAAGATTATTTAAACATGCTCCTATAGCAGAAAAAGATGATTCAAAATCTAAGCCAGTTACAACCAACCCTAACAATAAAATAATAAAAGATATTACATATATAGAAAAAAATCCCCAAACAGATGATGCAACATCATTTTCAACGTGTTTAGTTCCGATTTTAAGAGATATTACAGCATTGGGGTGTATCATTTTTTGTAAATTAATATATGCATAATTAATCATGATTAATACTCTCCAGGATTTAATTCCTCCACCAACTGATCCTGAGCAAGCTCCAATAAATGCACCAATTAGCAAAAGAAATCCAATTGATGGATTCCATTGAGATGTATCACCAATAGCAAAACCAGTAGTTGTAACTATAGATACAGTATGAAACAGCAGCTCTCTTATACTTGCTTCACTGCTTGATGAAAACAGGTTAACCATCACCGAAATAGAGAAAATAACCAAGAGTATTGAAATAAAAAACTTTAATTCAGGATCTTGAAAATACTTGAATGGCTTTTTCATATAAAAAGCAAAATAATGCAGCGTAAAGCTGAGAGCAGAAAGTAGCATAAATGTTATGCAAACAGCCTCTACAAGGCCATTATTAAAGTAACCAATGCTCTCATTATGTGTTGAGAAACCCCCAATGGAAACCGTGCTAAGACTATGCGAAATAGCGTCAAACCATGACATTCCAGCAAAATAATAGAAAATTGCACATAAAACAGTTAATACTAAATATATTAACCATAATGCGCGGGCTGTTTCTTTTATTCTTGGTGTTAGCTTTTGATCATTCATTGCGCCTGGAATCTCTGTTTTATAAAGCTGCCCTCCACCAATTCCCAAAAGTGGCATTACTGCTATTGCAAGAACAATTAATCCCATACCCCCCATCCACTGAAGCAGTTGTCTGTAAAACAAAATAGATTCAGGAAGCGCACCTAAATTAGAAATTACTGTCGCGCCAGTCGTAGTAATACCTGACATTGACTCAAAAAAAGCATCAATTAAAGGCATTCCAATCAAAATAAATGGCACAGAGCCGGCAACAGAAAGCACGAGCCAAAAAAATGTAATTATTATAAAACCATCTTTATGACTCAAATCATCTTCAGCATCTTTAGAAATAAACCAACCAATCAAACCAAGAGTAAAAATACTTATAAAAGTAATAATAAATATATTCAAAGCTGAGTCTTTATATATCAAAGATATTATTATTGGCAGCACAAAAGACAAGCTAAAAAACATCACCAAGATACTAAATAGGTTTAATAAGGGCTTAAAGTTCATTTTTTATTTAAAAAGGACCTCTATTTCACCAATTTTGTTCTTGTCTGAGAGGAAAATAATTAAATGATCGTTTAATGTAAGCTCAACCGTTGAGCTTGGCATAATTAATTCTCCATGCCTTATAATGGCTGCAATTGCAGATCCCTCAGGAAGGGGTATTTCTTTAATTGGTTTGCCAAATAGCGGCGATGTAAACTCATTTGCATGAACAATGCCCTCAATGGCTTCAGCACCAGTATCTACCTTTAAAATAACATCTTGAGCCACATCGCTTTCTCTTAAGTCTTGAAGAATAGACGAAACAGTAAGCCTATAAGGAGCTATATATATATCTATAAATCCTGGCACAAGGCCTAAATATGATGGATTATTAAGAATAATCATAGTTTTCTTGGCTCCCATCTTTTTTGCAAGCAATGAAGACATGACATTTGTCTCATCATCATTAGTTAAGGCACAAAATATATCAATATTTGAAATATTTTCGCTTTTTAATAGGGCTTCATCTGTTGCTGAGCCATTTAGTACTATAGTTCTATCTAGCTCTTTAGATAAAGTCATACACCTTTCAGCATTTGAATCTATTAATTTTACGTTATAGGACCTCTCAAGGTGTTTTGCTAAAGAAAAACCTACCTTACCACCACCAACTATCATAATTCTTGAGTATTGGTCTTCATGATCTCTAAATTCGTCAACTATAGGCCCGATATCAGATTCTGAGGAAATAAAATATATTTCATCGTTTTCTTTTATAACAGTATCGCCTGAAGGTATAAAAGGGCGGCCTTTTCTATAAATAGATGCGATAAAAGCATCAACATCTGGCATATCATCTTTTATGCCCTTAAGCTCTCTGCCAACCAGCTTACCTTTCTTTTTAGCTTTAACACATACAAGCTTAACTTTCCCATTTGCAAAACTTGCTATTTGCCCAGCCCCAGGATGATCTATTAATTCTTTTAAATATGACGTAACTTCATCCTCTGGACTAAAGGGTATATCAATTATTCCATCTCCAAAAATATCCAATTGTTCAAAATAAGAATCATCTTTAAAACGACAAATAGTCTTTTTAACATTAAAAACTTTTTTAGCTATCTGGCACGCAACAATGTTTACCTCATCATTTGATGTAACAGCGATAATTATTGTTTCTTGATCAAGACCTGATTTTTTTAGAGTGTTAAGATGTGAGGCATGTCCCTCGACAGTCATAATATCAAGCTTATCATCTAGGCCAGATAACCTGTTTTTATTTTGATCAACTATGCATACCTCATAGTTACTTTTTGATAAATTTCTAGCCAGGCTGCCGCCGATTCTTCCAGCACCCAAAATTACTATTTTCATAAATGATAAATTAAACCTCTTTTGGTCTAATTAAAAGACCTCTGCTGAAATTAAATTATCCATTAAAAAAATCTTTATAGGAATTAAATGCATCTGAAGCGCTTATAATATTCTTATTTGGAAATTGTAAGTAAGTAATCACTATTGTTTTACTGCTTGTTTTTATATACAAACCATGTTTTGATAAAAAAATTTCTTTTCCCAGCAGATCAATGTCATTATCATTTGCTAAGTACATATCTTTGATTTTTATCAAAGTATTTTTATGTTTAAAAGATACTCCAGGCCATTCATAATATGCTTTAAACTTGTTATATATCTGGTTTGCCGTTTCGGTAAAATTAACTAAAGAATCTGATTTTTCTATCTTGCTGCAATATGATGCTGCCCTGTCATCTTGCTTTATCAGATCGTACTTATGATTTTTAACTCCATGTAATATGCCTAAGATTTTAGATATAGAAAGATCACATAAGTCATTTTCAAGAGTGATCTTATTATGATTATTTTCTATATCAATTTCATATTGTTCAATGCAGTCTCCATCATCTAAACCTTCTGACATTTTCATAAAGGTTATGCCCGACTTTGAGTCATTATTTAATAAGCTGCTTTGAATTGGCGAAGCCCCTCTGTATTTAGGCAATAACGAATAATGAATATTAATTGGCATTATATTTGGAAATTCTAAAAGCCACTTAGGAAGTATTTTTCCATAAGCTGCAACAACAATGTAATCAATATTCAAAGCCTCAATTGATTTTCTTAGTTCCTGATTATTAAGACAGTCTGGTTTAAATACATTTAGTTTTTGTCTTATTGCCTCAATACAAACAGGAGACCGTTCTATTTTATTACCTCTTTTTTGGGCTTTATCAGGCTTAGTAATAACCCCAACAACATTAAGAGAGGCTTCGTTGCAAAGGGCTCTTAATATCTTTGCAGACGGTTGCGGAGTTCCAGCAAACAAAATGTTCATAAAATCTGTTATTTTCTCTTAAAATCTTTTAAAATCTGTTATAAATACTATTTGGAAAGTTTCTTTCTAATCCTATCCCTTTTTATGGGGCTTATATAATCAACCATAAGCTTTCCCTCTAAATGATCCATTTCATGTTGTATGCATATTGTTAGAAGTCCTTCTGGGTTATCTTTATGGATTTTTCCATCTAAGTCTTGCCACGTAAGACTAATTTTGTCCGGTCTAATTATTTCCTCACTAAACCCTGGAATAGAAAGACAGCCCTCTTCAAATGAGGCTAACGATTCATTATCAATGATTTCATATTCAGGGTTAATAAATACACGCGGCTCATTTCTATCTTCGCTTAGATCCATAACTATAAGCCTTATATGTCTATCTACTTGCGAGGCAGCAAGTCCAATACCATTACCTTCATACATTGTAAAAAGCATATCTTCTGATAGTTTTTTTAGACTTTTGTCGAATTTTGTTACTTTTTTCGCAACTGTCCTAAGCCTTGGGTCAGGAAATTTTAAAATTTTTAGTTTTTCTGCCATAAAATTACTATTTTTTTACAGGTTCCAGCATTATAATCCACTTGCATACTTAACAACTACAAATTTTAAATATTATGACAAATTCAACAACAGATGTAGCAATAATAATGGGTTCAGACTCTGATTTGCCTATAGTAGAGGCAATTTTTCCTATCTTAGAGTCTTTTGGCGTAAGTTTTACAAAAAATGTAATGTCAGCTCACAGAACTCCTCATGAGGTCATGGAGCTTATTAAGACCTCAGAAAACAATGGATGTAAGGTTTTTATAGCTGCTGCTGGGATGGCGGCACATCTAGCAGGAGCTGTTGCAGCTCACTCCACGAGACCTGTTATAGGCATTCCAATTGAGTCTGGTGGAATGGGCGGAATAGATTCATTGCTTTCTACAGCCATGATGCCTCCTGGAGTTCCGGTAGCTACAGTTGCAGTAGGTAAAGCAGGTGCTAAAAATAGCGCAATTTTAGCTGTTCAAATCTTAGCAACATCTAACTCTGAGCTTTCGCAAAAACTTCATGATTATAAAAACAATATGAGGGAAGAGGTTCTTAAAAAGGATAAGGCCCTTAACTCTTAATTAATTGCATAATAATTCTTTAGATGTTTTGTCTTCAGCCTCATGGTTGGCTGAGGGCAAAATACTTCTTCACCCAACAGAAGGTGTATGGGGAATTGGTTGCGATGCATTAAATGAAAAAAGTTTTTTAAGAGTATATGAGCTAAAAAAAAGACCAAGAAACAAAAGCTTTATAGTGTTAATAAAATCATTAGAAAGTGTTAAAAAATATATCAAAAACCTAGATGAACAGGATATAAATTTTATCAATTCTGTATGGCCTGGTCCTACAACCTTGTTAGTAGAATATAATGAAAAACTTCCTCAACATTTAAAAAACGATAGCGGCAAGATCGCTTTGAGAGTAAGTAATCACTATCCTATAATTAGCTTACTTGATAACTTTGATAGTCTTCTTATATCCACTTCAGCAAATATTTCTGGAGAAAATAACTTTAACAACATCGATGACATAATTAAGATTTTTAATCAAAAAGATGTTGCTCATTATAATGATAAACTAGGCAATAATATAAAACCCACATCAATTATAGATTTGACTACCAAAGCCATTATCAGAGAATAAAATGATAAATGAATTAGAGAAGATATTTAGGCAATCTCATTTAGATATTGTTGAGTCTTTTAAAAATCTAGAAAGTTCTAATAAAGCTAAACTTGTTCTTGATAAATGGAAAAGACCTGAAGGTGGAGGTGGCACAACCTTTACAATTCATGGAGGTAATTTTTTTGATAATTGTGCTGTAAATTTCTCTTCAATTAAAGGGAAGAGATTGCCAAAAGCAGCCTTAGGAAATTCACTGATTAAATCTTCAAATAATGGATATCAAGCCATGGGTGTTTCTGTTATTTCACATCCTAAAAATCCATACGTCCCATCTAGCCATATGAACATAAGATTATTTTGTATATTAGAAAAAAATGGTGATGTTAAAGAGTGGTGGGCAGGTGGAGGCTACGATCTTACTCCCTTTTTTCCATATAAAGAAGACTGTTTGCAATGGCACAATGATGCAAAAGACCTCTTAGATACATATAACAAAAATTTTTACAAAAAGTTTGCAAAAAATTGTAATGAGTATTTTTATATACCCCACAGGAAGGAAAGGAGAGGTATTGGCGGCATTTTTTTTGACAACCTCTCTAAATTAAGCCTTGATAAAACTCTTTTTATGCTCTCGGATGTAGCTAATCAATACAAAAACTCATATAACGCAATTATTAGCAAAAGAAAAAATACTAAATACACCAAAGCTCAGAAAGAGTTTCAACTTTTTAGAAGAGGAAGGTATGCAGAATTTAATTTAACTTATGACAGGGGCACCGCTTTTGGTCTTCAATCGAATGGAAGGATCGAGTCGATACTCGCATCCCTGCCAAGTGATGTAAAGTGGTCTTATAAAAAAGATAAAGAGTATATAAAAATGGAAAAACGCCTACTTAATTATATTAACAAGGATTGGAATGTCTAAGAAAATTAGACTTGGTGTTTTAGGTAATCCTATTGAACATTCTTTATCACCATTTATACATTCTCGCTTTGCAAGACAGCACAACATAAATATAGATTATCAAGCTTATAAAGTAGAAGAGGATAAATTTGAGAGCTTTATTGCTGAGTTTTTTTCTGACAAGACATCTAAAGGTTTAAATGTCACCCTGCCTCTTAAAAGTCTAGCAGCAAAAATTAAAGGAGAAATCTCAGAAGAAGCAAAGTTCATTAATGCTGTAAACACTGTCACTAAAAATAATAGAATTTTTTTACTTGAATCCACAGACGGGATGGGTTTCATGGCAGATTTAAAATACAAAGGAATAGATGTTTCTGGAAAAAGTATTTTAATTATTGGAGCTGGTGCTGCTGTTGAGAGCATATTGTTTAGATTAGTGCAAAGCAATCCATCAGAAATCACTATTCTTAATAGAACTACAGAAAAAGCACGAAGGTTATGTACGAACTACCCCAATCATCGTTTTCAATACTCGAATAATGAAGAGGCACAATATGACATTATTATAAATGGAAGTTCTGCAGGGCTAACTGGTTCTTTTAATCCTCCAAAAGAGATTAAAACCACAAATGAAACAATTTTTTATGATTTAAATTATTCGCTTGGCAAAACACCCTTTTGCGAGTGGGCATCAGAGTCTTCAAAGAATGTTTATGATGGAACCGGAATGTTGGTCAATCAAGCAGCTCAATCTTTTAAACTTTGGTTTGGCGTAAATCCAGAAACAGATAAAGTATCAGAAGACCTTAAGAGCATGTCAGAATGAAAATGGTTCAGTTTATTGCTGGAGCAACATGCCCATCATGTAGTGCTAAAGATACTATAGCCATCAACGCTGAAAACAATTTAATTTATTGTGTTAAGTGTGAATTTACAGAGGAAAGACCCAAGGAAATCAATAACAAAAAACAATCAATTAATGTAATTAATATTCAAGATTATAAAAATCCTAAAAGCTAGTAAAAAACACTTCAAAAAGATATCATATGCACCGAAATTTATAGTCTATATTTTGTTTTAATTATAAATATATCTTATAATTGTATATAAATAAGTTTTATTTTTGTTAGCCCACTCAAAGGATAAAGAAATGTCTTTTAAATATTTACAAAATTTGCAGATTAAAATTATGTCTGCGCTTCTAATTTTTTCAGCTCCCATGAAGGCAGATTGGTTCGCTCTCAATATGACAAGAGGCGTAACTGATATTAGTAATGAAGTTTTTGAACTGCACATGCTTATCTTTTGGATATGCGTAGCAATTGGCGTTGTGGTTTTTGGTGTTATGTTTTATTCGATGTATGCACATACAAAGAAGAAGAATCCAGTTGCAGCTTCTTTTCATGAAAATCATAAAGTTGAAATTGCATGGACAATAATCCCATTTTTAATATTAATAGCTATGGCAATTCCAGCATCTAAAACACTGGTAAAAATATATGATGATGAGGCTGGAGATCTAAATATTCAGGTAACGGGTTATCAGTGGAAATGGCAATATAATTATTTAGAAGATGATGTAAGCTTTTTCTCCAATCTATCAACTGATATGGATGAAATCAACAACCTTGTTCCCAAGGGCGAAAACTATTTACAAGAAGTTGATGAAATGGTGGTAATACCTGTAGGTAAAAAAGTAAGATTTTTAATAACAGCTAACGATGTTATCCATTCTTGGTGGATGCCTGCTTTTGCTATCAAGCAAGATGCCATACCGGGTTTTGTTAATACAGCTTGGACCAAAGTAGATAAGCCGGGTATTTATAGAGGCAAATGTACTGAGCTATGTGGTAAAAATCATGGTTTTATGCCTATTGTAGTAAAGGTAGTTGAGCAAAACGAATATGATGAATGGGTTTCCGGAAAGAAAGAAGCAGCTATGAAGATGGCCGAGCTAACAACTAAAGATTGGACAGCAGAAGAATTAGTTGCAAGAGGTGAAAGTGTTTATGCAGTCAATTGTGTAGCATGCCATCAAACAAATGGTCAGGGTATTCCTGGGATATTTCCAGCCCTTGCTGGTAGCGACGTAGTTTTAAATAATAAAGAAAGAAATATAGAAATTCTTATGGAAGGTGTTCAAGGAGCCGCAATGAATTCATTTAGTTATCTTTCAGAAGTAGAGCTGGCAGCCGTCATAACATATACACGTCAATCATGGGGCAATAAAGAAAATGGTGACGGTGAAATCGTTGTTCCAAAAGATATTGTAGATTACAAAAAACCAAAGATTTAATATTAAAGAGAGAAAGAAAATATGAGCGCAGTAATAGAAAATCATCATGACGACCATCATCATGGGCCTGCTAAGGGTTTAACTAGATGGCTTTACACAACAAACCATAAAGATATAGGAACTTTATATCTTTGGTTTAGTTTTGCAATGTTCCTAATAGGAGGAGCAATGGCAATGGTAATTAGAGCTGAATTATTTCAGCCAGGCATGCAGATAGTAGAACCAGAATTCTATAATCAAATGATTACACTGCATGGCCTAATAATGATTTTTGGTGGAGTTATGCCTGCTTTTGTTGGTTTAGCAAACTGGTTAGTTCCAATGATGATAGGAGCGCCAGATATGGCCCTGCCTAGAATGAACAATTTAAGTTTTTGGATACTACCATTTGCTTTTTTTATTCTTTTATCTTCTTTATTTATGGAAGGTGGGGCACCTAATTTTGGTTGGACATTTTATGCACCACTGTCTACAACCTATGCTCCGCCCAGCGTAACATTTTTTATATTCTCAGTTCACATAATGGGAGCCTCATCAATTATGGGAGCAATTAATGTTGTTGTAACAATCATGAATATGCGAGCCCCTGGCGTGACTTTGATGAAAATGCCACTTTTTGTATGGTCTTGGTTAATAACAGCATATTTGTTAATTGCTGTTATGCCAGTTCTCGCAGGAGCTGTAACTATGATGCTTATGGATATTCATTTTGGAACCAGTTTCTTTAATGCAGCGGGTGGCGGTGATCCTGTTTTATTTCAGCATATTTTTTGGTTCTTTGGCCATCCAGAAGTATACATAATGATCCTGCCAGCATTTGGAATCGTTTCTCATATAATAGAGACCTTCTCAAGAAAGCAGCTTTTTGGCTACTCTTCTATGGTTTGGGCAATGCTTTCGATTGCCATTCTATCTTTTGTAGTATGGGCACATCATATGTTTACAGTTGGTTTACCTCTTGCTGCTGAGTTATTTTTTATGTGGGCTACGATGTTAATCGCGGTGCCTACCGGTGTTAAAGTCTTTAATTGGATCGCTACAATGTTTAAAGGTTCAATAACTTTTGAAACACCAATGTTATTTGCTATAGCATTTGTTGTTTTATTTACCATGGGCGGGTTCTCTGGATTAATGCTTGCAATTACGCCAGCAGACTTTCAATATCATGATACGTATTTTGTTGTTGCCCATTTTCATTACGTATTAGTACCTGGAGCTATTTTTTCAATTATGGCTGCTGTGTACTACTGGATTCCAAAATGGTGTGGAAATATGTATGACGAAAGGTTAGGAAAACTTCATTTCTGGCTTTCGTTTATTGGAGTTAATGTAACTTTCTTTCCTCAACATTTTATTGGCTTAGCTGGCATGCCAAGAAGGTATCCAGATTACGCTCTTCAGTTCGCTGATTGGAATATGGTATCTACAGTTGGAGCCTTTTTATTTGGAGTGTCTCAAATACTATTCCTATTTATTGTTGTCAAAACAGTAATGGGTGGTAAAAAAGCAACAGATCAAGTTTGGGAAGGTGCCAGAGGATTAGAGTGGACGGTAGCATCGCCGGCTCCTTATCATACATTTACAACCCCTCCAAAGGTTGATTAATGAATTCTGAGGCTAAAAAAACCTTAAGGCGACTCGTAATTGCAGTGCCATTAATGTTTGCTTTTGGGTTTGCGCTTGTGCCTTTATATGATGTTTTTTGTGAAGTAACTGGAATTAATGGAAAAGTATTTCAATCAGAAAATGCTGACAAGCTTGTAATAGAAGAAGGCAGACCTCTTGGCTTACAGTTTATTTCAACAAACAACGAGAACATGCCATGGACTTTTGAGCCCTCTGAAAAAGTTATGACAATTTCAACAGGTAAATATTACACCGCAACTTTTTATGTAAAGAACACTACAGATAAAAAAATGACAGCTCAGGCTGTTCCGAGCGTAGCTCCATCAAATGCAGCGGCTCACTTAAAAAAGTTAGAATGTTTTTGCTTTGAACAACAAGAATTAGCGCCAGGCGAAGAGGCGCTATTGCCAGTAAAACTTCTAGTATCAAACGAGTTACCTGAAGCTATTGAAAACATTATTCTTTCTTATACAATTTTTGATATTACTGAATATGATGATGAGGCTCTTGCTCATCATGATCATAAAGACCATCACGAAATGGAGCATTAAAAGATGAGTACACAAAACTATTACGTACCAGACCAAAGTAGATTCCCAATTTTTATGGCTTTCTCTTTGTTTTTATTAGTAATGGGAGCTAGCAGCACCATCAATAGCCTCGGCGATGCAGATAGCAATTCTGTTTATATTTTATATGCTGGTTTTGCCTCTTTATTTACAACTTTATTTTTCTGGTTCAGACAAGTCATAAAGGAACATTTAGCAGGTCTTGATAGTAATCAATTAAAAACATCGTATGTTTATGGAATGGCTTGGTTTATCTTCTCTGAAGTTATGTTCTTTGCTGCTTTTTTTGGCGCTTTATTCTATGTAAGAAATTTTGCAGTGCCTTGGCTTGGCGGAGAGGGTGAAAATGGTGTTGGAGTTGCTGCTCTTGATTTGTGGGATGGTTTTGAATCCGCATGGCCTCTTATCACAACTCCTGATAAAGGAGCTGAATATGTGCTTGCTGAAAAAAGCATGGCATGGCCAGGCTGGGGACATGCTTTAGAATGGCTTCCTTTGTGGAACACTATAGTTTTATTAAGCTCAAGCGTTACAGTTCATTTTGCTCATGTTGGTTTAAAAAATGGCAATAGAAAGAAATTTAATAGGTTTCTTGGTATTACTGTTGGCCTGGCTTTAATCTTTGTAGGATTGCAGGCTGCTGAGTATTACGAAGCATACGCGCATTACGGCTTAACACTTAATTCAGGTATTTACGGCTCAACATTCTTTATGCTAACCGGTTTCCATGGTTTTCACGTAATGATGGGTGGAATTATGTTGGCAGTAATGTTAGCCAGATCAGTTTTTGCAGGTCACTTTGAAGATCATGACCATTTTGGTTTTGAAGCTGCCTCATGGTATTGGCACTTTGTTGATGTGGTTTGGGTAATGTTGTTCTTGTTCGTATATATACTGTAACTAAGAACCTTCCCAGGGGACACTATTTCCTAGCTCACCAGTGATTAAGCCAATGGTTACAAGTATTACAAGTATGACAGCAAGGGTAACTCTAAAACCAAGACTATAAACTGTTCTCTTACTATCAGTTTTACCTTGATCAACTATTAAAAAGTAAAGACCGCTAGCAAGTGATACCATTATTAAGAATACATCGATATAGATTAGAGTTTTTATCATTAAGTTATTTTAAAGCAAATACAAATTTTAGATATGAAATCACAGAAATTTAACCCAGGAAAGAGCATTACAATCTTTTTCATTATTTTTGCATCTGTATTTTTTGCTTTAGGCTTATGGCAGATTGAAAGAGGGCAAGCAAAAGCAAATATCATTTCAGAGTTTGAAAATAATTTAAAGAAAGACGCATCCGCTTTTTCTGAAGATTCAAAAAAATGGGATAAAGTTTTTATAAATGGTACTTGGGATAACTCAAGACAAATATTAGTTGATAATGTTATTAACAGGGGCGTTGCTGGATATAAAGTTCTGACCCCCCTCAAGATAGATAATTCAGATATTTTTATTTTGGTTGACAGGGGCTGGATATCAAGAGAAGCATCTCGACAGACCCTTCCGAATATTGAAATAAATAATATTAAAGAAAAAGTTTTTGGAACGCTTGAAGATCCAGAGCTGGGTTTTGTGTTATCAGATATTTTAGTGTCAGATGATTGGCCGAAAGTATCTCAAACTAAAAGCCTCAAAATTATTAGTAAAGAATATAATGATCCTTTAGCATCATTTATTCTGGTAGCAGATCCAATACTAAAGAACAGTCTTGAATATCTAAAGATTATTCCAACAAATATGATGCCAGCAAAACATTATGGATATTCAGCACAATGGTTCACAATGTTTCTTGTTTTATGTTTTATGTTTATCTGGTTGGGGTATAGAAAAAATGAAAAATAAAGTTTTTTTAGCAATATTATTATTAACACCTATATTGGTTGTGACTTTTTCTTCTCTTTATTTCTCTTTGGGCTTTTCACCTGAGGGAACAAAGAATAATGGCATATTTTTTAAAAGCTATTTTAATTTTGATCAATTCAATACCTCAGAAGATAATAAATTAATAGACTTTGAAGATGGTAAATGGGTCATGGGAGTATACATAACCGATCCAGTCAAGGCAGACAAATCTTTGTATCTCATGAGACAATTAAATGTAGCCTTAAATAGAGACATATTTAGAGCTAAGAGAGTGGCATTCTTTTCAAATCAGCTTATTAAAAATGATATCGATAATCTTATAGCTGAATATCCAAGAACAGAGTTAGTAAATGATAAAAATGGAGTTCTTATCAATGTGCTTCAAAAAAATTCTTCAATAGATATGTTTCAAGAAAATCCTATATTTATAATTGATCCGTATGGAAGGGCGGTGATGTATTTTGATCCTGGAACCGACCCTAAAAAAATATTAAAAGATCTGAAGGTGTTAATTTAATGAATGATATAAAAAATTTATCTTTTTTTGGAATATGTTTAGCATTTGTAGTTATAGCTCTTGGCGCATGGACAAGGCTTGTTGATGCTGGTTTGGGTTGTCCTGATTGGCCAGGCTGTTATGGTTTTATTGTTTTCCCAACCAATGAAGCAGAGATTGCTTTAGCTGAGAGCAGGTTTCCTATGTTCCCATATGATATTAATAAAGCAATTCCAGAAGTTGTTCATAGGTACTTTGCAGCTGCATTAGGCTTGTTGGCAATAGTTTTAGTATATTTTTCATTTAAGCAAAGTGAAAATAAAAATATTAGAGCATGGACAATTGGACTTCTTATATTTATATGCTGCCAAGGACTTTTTGGCTATCTAACAGTTAGCTTAAAGCTTTTACCAATTATAGTTACAGGTCATTTGTTTGGGGGCTTTACCACTCTTACTCTTTTCTTTTTAATTTTCTTAAAAGCTGGCAATTTTCAAATCTTAAACAAGATGACCATACCAAATTTAAAAACAATAGCAGGAGTAGCATTGTTTGTTTTAATTATTCAAATTTTTCTGGGTGTATGGACTAGTACAAATTATGCATCTCTGGCATGTGCTGATTTTCCTACATGCCAAGGAAGTTATCTCCCAGACATGGACTTTAAAAATGGTTTTAACTTAAATCAAGAGGTAGGACCAAATTATTTATACGGTCTCTTAGACAATCCATCAAGAGTTGCAGTTCACTACTCTCATAGAGTTTCTGCATTACTTGTAACTTTAGTTTTTTTAATTCTTATGTCTAAACTGTGGTTTTCAAATGCAGCACCTCTAGCTTCTTCGCTTGGGATTTTACTTCTAACACAAATAAGTCTTGGCATTATTAATGTTGTCTATGTACTGCCTCTTTATGTAGCAATAGCTCATAATTTAGTGGCAGCACTCCTGCTCCTCACAGTATTTTTAATTAACTATTTAGCTTGGAAAAAATGAAACTTCTAAGAAGCTATTATTTGCTGTGTAAACCCAATGTAGTTTATATGATGTTGATATGTGCTCTGGTTGGTATGCTTTTAGCTGAGGATTCTGTGAGCTCAATTTTAACTATTATGGTTGCTTTGCTTGGCATCGCCTTATGTTCTGGATCAGCCGCTGCCATAAATCAAGTTATTGATAGAAATGCAGATGCTGCAATGACAAGAACTGATCAAAGGCCTCTGCCACAGGGTGAATTAAGTGCTTTTCATGCCTCTTCTTTTGCATTTGTTATTGGGGTTATTGGGGCTTTAATTTTATATTTTTATATAAATACTTTAACAATGGTTTTAACTTTAGCTTCTTTAATTGGGTATGCATTTGTTTATACGGTCTATTTAAAAAGAGCCACACCACAGAATATTGTAATTGGTGGTTTAGCTGGAGCGGCTCCACCTCTTTTGGGCTGGGCTGCAATTTCAAACACAGTTGATCCATATGCGCTCTTGCTGGTATTAATTATCTTTGTCTGGACCCCTCCACATTTTTGGGCTTTAGCAATTTACAGAAAAGATGAATATGCAAAAGAGTCAATTCCAATGCTTCCAGTAACACATGGAGTAGCTTTCACCAAGCTACAAATTGTTTTGTATACCATCATTCTTTTTATAGTGAGTGTTTTGCCTTATATAGTTTTAATGTCAGGATTTGTATATTTAATTTCAGCAATAATATTAAGCTCTATATTCATGTATTACTCTATAAAATTATATTTAAGTGACGATGACGCTATTGCAATGAAGACTTTTAACTTTTCAATCTATTATATTTTCTTAATCTTTATAGCATTGCTATTAGATCATTACTTAATTTAATGAAAGCAGTAAGTAAAAATTTAATCATAATCATTATTTTTATGATCACAATCTTAGGCTTGTTTATAAACAAATTAACTACGCCAAGAACACTATCTAATGATGAATTGCTTATAAATGGCTTATTTTTATTCCAGAAACCTAAGGAAATCTCAGATTTTGAATTTTTCTCTGCTCAGGGGAAAAGTTTTACCAAGTCGGATTTAATAGGAAAATGGACGCTTATGTATTTTGGTTTTACTAAATGTCCCGATGAGTGCCCAACAACAATGTATCAACTTTCAAAACTTATAAAAGTTTTAAGAGATAAAGACTATAAATTAGATAATAAGCAATGGGTTCTTGTATCAATCGATCCCGAAAGAGATACTCCCGAGATAATAGATAATTATGCAAAAGGTTTTGATGGAGAGTTTCTGGGCGTAAGCAATGCTAGGCCCATGCTTTTAAGTCTAGCAACTCAGCTTTCTGTAAATAATGTAATGCCTAGTCATTCTAATAATATGGACCATTCCCATCTGGATAATCATGTAAATAATATTATTTTATTAAACCCAGATGGAGAATTTGCTGGAATCTTTAGGCCACCCTTTGATATTTCGAGGCTATCTTTAACCTATCAATCTGTTACAAATTAACTATTTACGTTTTAGCTCACAGCTTAAAAATTGATTACAACTTTACCTTTTGCTTTTCTATCTTTTAGATGAGCAATTGCCTCTGCAGAAGTCTCCAGAGTAAATTTATCTGAAGGTGTAGGATTAATTTTGCCAGCCTTATGCATTTCAAATAATTCATCAAAATTCTTTTGGTTCTCTTCGGGGAAGAGTCCAGTCCAAGCTCCCCAAAAAACTCCAATAATTTGACAGCCCTTGAGTAAAGTTAAATTTAAGGGCATTTTAGGAATTTGATCTGCACCTGCAGCAAATCCAATAACAAGGTATCTTCCTTCCCAAGCTATAGATCTTAAACACGGCTCTGCGTAAGTGCCGCCAACTGGATCATAGATCACATTAGGCCCCATGCCTCCTGTAAGTTCTTTGATTTTATTTGATAACTCTTTCTGTTGGTCTCTATCCAAATTTTCAGATGGGTATACAAATCCTTCGTCGGCACCATTTGCTAGACATAGATCAACTTTTTCTTGAGTTGAAGCAGCAGCTATTACTTTCGCTCCCATAGCTTTACCCAGCTGAACAGTTGCAAGTCCAACCCCTCCAGACGCACCTAAAACCAATAACGTCTCTCCAGGTTGGATATTGGCTCTTTGTTTTAATGCATAAATCGATGTTCCATAAGTCACAGATAAGGCAGCAGCAATTTCAAAGTCCATTTCTTTTGGAATAAGCCTTATCGAAGACTGATGGGCTAATATTTTCTCTGAAATTCCACCAATACCAGTTGCAGCAAAAACCTTATCTCCAACTTTAAAATTCTCTACTCCCTCTCCAATTTCTGTAATAATCCCAGCCGATTCTCCACCGGGTGTAAAAGGAAGGGGCGGCTGAAATTGGTATAGTCCCTGAATCATCAAAACATCTGGGAAATTAACACTAGCTGACTTAACTTCAATGATTACATGCTCAGCAGCAATTATTGGATCTGGAACCTCGGAAACTACAAGTTTTTCTGGTCCACCTAGCTCAGTACATTGTAATGCTTTCATTTTATATCCCTATTTATATTTTTGCGTTGTAAGAATTTATAAATTCTTTAAAACCTATTTCGGTATCTTTATTCATTCTATCAAACTCTATTAAAGAATCACTAGCCTCTTTTTCGCACAAATCTAAGTCAATATTAGAAAGAGAATTTAATTTTATTGAGTTATTTTTTGCATGCTCTAGTCCAGTTTCATGAAATGACCTGTCTTTATTAAAAGTATTCTTTTTAATTTTAAGAGAATCAATCGCTTCAACATAACGCGCATCACTCATTTCATTTGCAAGCAAAATTAAATCACCAACTAAATGATCTCTAGCTTGATTAATGGGCACCTCAGAATTTTGATAGCTAATCTTTGATGAGCCTTCTCTGCCAAATTTAATGGTTGTTATGTCGTTTTTTTCAATAATTGATTTTTCATCATCAGTCATATCAGGACTTGCATTTACGAGGCAATAAATTAACAGCAAGTCTAATATTCTTATTTGATCTTTTGTAATTCCTAGAAGACAATCTGGATTTAAATCAATTCCTCTAACTTCAACATACTGAATGCCTTGCTCTTTTAAGAGTTGATATGGTCTTATGCCGCTTTTGCCTGCACGCTTTGGTCGAATACAATCGTAAAGTTCATTTTCAATTTGCAGTATTCCATCAGATATCTGCTGATACTCACCATTTTTATCGAGCAAACCAAGCTCTTGAAACTCAGAATAGGGTTTTATAATACCCATTTTCAGTTCATCTAAAAAGGAGGCTAAATCATTATATTTAAAATCTAGATTTTTTTGGGCTTTGCTTTGATATCCAACATCACTCATTCTTAATGATGTAGCATTTTTCTTGAATAGATCTGTAGTATTTAATTCATCTAAATCATTTTGTCTTGCAGATACAAAAGTTTTATCAACCACTGCAGAGTTGCCAAACTCAAGCAAAACAAACCAAAAAAGTCTTTTAAAGTTTCTTATTAAACCAAGGTAAGCCTTATCTTTGTCTTCTTGTATGGATGTGCCCAAAAGATTTTTTAAAGACTCATTAGATAATGAGAAATTATAATGAATGCCTGAAACACATTGCATTGCTTTACCATATCTTATTGCGAGACCTTTTCTATAAATATACTTTAATTGGCCAATGTTAGTTTTGCCATAGGTTGCAATATTTATCCCAGATTCATTTTTTATTCTAGGAGGCATTGAGTATGGCCAAAGAGTTTCGCCATTCTCCAAGTTTTTATTTATAAATACATGAAGAGATTCAAGCTTTTTATAAAGTAAATCTAAATCTGTATAAACAGGAGTAACGATTTCAATTAAGGCTTCAGCAAAGTCAGTTGTTATAGAGGGGTTTGTAAAAGATGATCCCAGGCCCTCTGGATGCTTTTCATCAGAAATAAATCCTTGTTTATTAACTCTAAGAGATTCTTTTTCAACACCTCTTTCAATAACAAGTTTAGTAAAGAAAGATTGTTGTTTAAGATTATTTAATCGGTTGTGGAAGTCCACAGGTGTCTCTAAAATTTTGGCCCAGCGGAGATAATATCATGACCAACGTCAAATTTTTTAAAGTTATCTTGGAATTTTTTAACCAGCTCACTTAAATACATTTGATATTCTTTATGGCTTTGCCAAGTTTCCTCTGGGTTTAATAAAACAGGGTCTACTCCCTCAACATTTTTAGGCACGTTAAGATTTAATCCAGGTATATATTGCGTCTCAACATTATCTAATTCACCATTTTGAATCGCATTTACTATCCTTCTAGTTGTGGGTATCGAAAATCTTGAGCCCGTTCCATATGGGCCTCCAGTCCATCCAGTATTTACTAGAAAAACTTTAGAGTTATATGACTCAACTCTTTTCATCAACAGGTCAGCATAAACTCCAGCTGGCCTGGGAAAGAAAGGCGCACCAAAACATGTTGAAAAAGTTGATTCAATAGATGAGTTAGATCCTATCTCAGTTGACCCAACTTTTGCGGTGTAACCACTTAGGAAATGATATGCAGCAGCTTCTTTGGAGAGAATTGATACGGGTGGTATTAATCCAGCAAGATCACAAGTAAGGAATATAACCGTTTCAGGTTCTCCGGCAGCATTTTCTTTTATGGCATTATCTATGTGTGATCTTGGATAGCAACAACGACCATTCTCAGACAAAGTTGTGTTGTAGTAGTCTGGAGTATTAGTATCATCTAAATATACATTCTCAATAATACTGCCATGCCTAATTGCCTTAAAAATTACTGGCTCATTTTTCTCTGAAAGGTCTATTGTTTTTGCATAACAGCCGCCCTCAAAATTAAAAACAGATCCATCGCTCCAGCCATGCTCATCATCACCAACCAATGAGCAGCCTGGATCAGCAGAGAGAGTGGTTTTGCCAGTACCAGATAGACCAAAAAATAATGCTACCCTTCCATCTGAATTAACATTTGCTGAGCAATGCATTGGCAAAACATCTTTTTCGGGTAGTAAAAAGTTTTGCACAGAAAACATAGATTTTTTTAACTCACCTGCATATTTCATACCTGCTAAAAGCACTCTTCTTTTAGCAAAATTTATAATTACACAACCCTCTGAGTTTGTGCCATCTTCTTCAGAAATACACTCAAAGTTAGATGCGCTTAATATTTCCCATTCTTGCTTATTAGAAGGGTTGTATTGATCTGGTACTACAAAGATTAATCTTGCAAACAGCCCATGCCAAGCAGTTTCAGTTGTAACTTTTATAGGTAGATAGTGATCTTCGTGTGAGCCTACATGTAAATGTGATACATATCTATTTTTCTTTGTTAAATATGCTTCTACTTTATTCCAAAGGAGATCAAATTTATTTGATTCAAAAGGCCTATTAATATCACCCCAGTCAATTAGATCAGCTGTAGTTGGTTCTTGAACAATAAATCTATCATTTGGACTTCGACCCGTTCTCCCCCCGGTCGTAGTTGAAAATGCTCCATTGCTTGCAACAACCCCCTCATTATTTCTAACAGCTTCTTTTATTAACTCTTCACTAGAAAGGTGCTGGGCCTTGATGCTATCCATATTCCTCATATTATCTCTATACCTATTGTGTTCTATAATTATATATAACTGTAAAATATTTACATATATGTAGTGAATTTAATAATAAGCATAACTTTTAGTCAAACGTTATAAAAAAAGCTTAATTAAAAGCTCTCATCAGGATTTAATATGTAGTTTTATTACAAAAAAGATAATTTTATGGCTTAATAATTTTTAGAACTGAGGCCATAAAAAATACTATAAAAAAAATGAAGCCCCACTCTGCAAAATTAAAAATAAACTCCCAATTAACTTCTGCGCAGGTTGGGCCGCCCTTGAATGCATTTGCAATACCACCAAAAAAACCAAAATACTCTATTTGAACATTAAGAGGCATGCCGCAACCCATCGACAAGTTAGAAATTTGCTCTTCGCTCAGATTTTGAAGATAAATTTGCTTTCCTGTTACAGCAAGGCCTGCAATCGAAGAAAAAGCTATAAGCAATTTATTTATAACGAAAAATTTATCTGTAATAATTCCAATTAGAGATATCACAGCAACCATCCCAAATATATATCTAGTCATTATGCACATTGGACATGCTTCAAGCCCAAGAACATTATCCATTATTATGGCTAATAAAATTATTGCAGATGCGCCCAAACAAGAGGCTATTTCGAAATAGTTTTGATACACTGATTTAATAAAGCTTTTGAGATGATTAATCATATAAATAAACCAATTTATTTTTTAAAAATACATACACATAATACATCTTAGGCAATAAAACTAATATGAAAGATAGAATTTTTATAATCGATGGCTCTTCATATCTTTATCGTGCTTATCATGCGATGCCACCATTAAGCACCTCAAAAGGACAGCCTACCGGAGCAATAAAGGGAGTCACCAATATGTTGATGACTTTAAAAAAAGATAGTGAGGGGTCGCCAATAATCGTAGTCTTTGATGCAAAAGGAAAGACATTTAGAAATGAAATTTATAAGGAATATAAGTCTAATAGGCCCCCCATGCCAGATGACTTAAGAGAGCAACTGAAGCCATTAAAAGATATTTGTAAAGCAATTGGATTTCCTTTAATTGAAATAGAAGGTGTTGAAGCAGATGATGTTATTGCAACATTAGTAAGAACAGCTAAAGATAAGAATTTAAAGGCTGTTATTTCATCACTAGATAAAGATCTAATGCAGTTAGTTGAAGATCCTAGCACAACAATAATGAATACAATGACCCATCAAATATTTAATGAGGATAAAGTATTTGAAAAGTTTGGCGTAAAACCAAACCAAATCAGAGACATGCTAGCACTTGTTGGGGATGCATCAGACAACATTCCCGGAGTGCCCAAAGTCGGACAAAAAACTGCTGCAAAATGGCTAATGGAGTTCAAAAATCTTGAAGGCATTAAATCAAATGCAGAATCAATAAAAGGGGTGGTTGGAGAAAATTTAAGAAATTCTTTGAATGAGCTTGATAGAAATATAGAGCTAGTTTCTTTAAAAGAAGATGTTGATATTGGCGCAAGCTTTGAAAGTTTATTAGAGCTTAATCCCAATCAAGAAAAACTTGATGAGTTATTTTCTGACCTAGAGTTTAGGCCTATAGCTAAAAATTCTTTTAAGCAATCCCCTGCGACAAATGAAGCATCAAATGATCTACAAGAAAAGAGTCATGTTGATAGTAATAATAACTATAAAACTCTTTTCACTAAAAAAGATCTTAAAGATTGGGCTAAAAAATTAGATAAATGTAAGGTTTTTGCAATCGATACAGAAACAGATTCTCTAGATACAGTAACAGCAAATTTGGTTGGAATATCTCTGTCAGTAAAAGAAAATTCAGGCTGTTACATACCAATTGGCCATAATTATGAAGGGTGTCCAGAACAACTAACCCTTCAAGAAGTCATAGATGAAATAGGCAAAGCAATAGAAAGAAATAAAGAGAAAGCTGTGGGCCAAAATTTAAAGTTTGATTTACCAATTTTATCAAGACATGGCATTGTTATGGATAAGTTTCATGCCGACACTATGCTAATGTCTTATGTTTTAAATAGCACAGCAACCAGACACGGCATGGATAAACTCGCTATGTACTATTTAAATTATGAAACTATTAAATATGGAGATGTGGCTGGAACTGCCTCAAAACAGATTAGCTTTTCAGAAGTAGAAATAGATATAGCATCAAATTATGCAGCTGAAGATGCAGATATAACACTAAGATTATTTAATAAGTTAGATGAATTGCTTAAGGATAAGCCAAGTCAAATAAAACTTTTACAAGAGTTAGAATACCCTTTAGTACATGTTCTATCTAGAGTGGAACAAAATGGTGCAAAAATAGATAAAGATAAACTTAAAGAACACTCTAAAGAATTATCTAAAAAAATTTCAGACTTAACCGCGCAAGCATACAAAATCTCTGGCATAGAGTTTAATTTAGATTCTCCAAAGCAGCTCTTAGAGGTATTGTATGAGAAACTTAAGCTGCCTGTCCTAAAGAAGACACCTAAAGGCCAACCATCAACCAATGAAGAAACCCTTCAAAGGCTTTCAGAGGAATACGAGCTGCCAAAAATCATTCTTAAATATAGAACTCTTGCTAAATTAAAATCTACCTATACAGATAGCTTAATTAGGATAGAAAATCCATCAAGCAAAAGAATACATACCTCATATCAACAAGCTGTTACTTCAACAGGCAGACTGTCTTCCACAGAACCAAATCTTCAAAACATACCAATTAAAACAGCAGAAGGAAGAAGAATAAGAGAGGCATTCATTCCAGATAAAAATAACATTTTGATATCTGCTGACTATTCACAAATTGAATTAAGAATAATGGCCCATCTTTCAAAGGATAAAAATTTGACCAACGCTTTTAATAAAGGTCTTGATGTCCACTCTGCGACTGCTGCTGAAGTTTTTGGAGTCAATCTTGATGATGTTACTCAAGATCAAAGAAGAAGCGCCAAAGCAATAAATTTTGGCCTTATGTATGGAATGTCAGCATTTGGTCTTACAAGACAGTTAGATATCCCCAGAGCAGAGGCACAGAAGTATCTCGATACTTATTTTGATAGATACACAGGTGTTAAAGATTATATGACTAACACCAAAGCTCAGGCAAAAGAAGATATGTTTGTTGAAACTATAATGGGTAGAAGATTATATTTAAACGAGATTAATGCTGCTAATGGTTTAAGAAGACAAGCTGCTGAAAGAGCAGCTATTAATGCGCCTCTTCAAGGGTCTGCTGCGGACATAATTAAAAAAGCAATGATCGATATTGACACTTTTCTAAAAAAAGAAATGCCAGAAGTTAAAATGATAATGCAAGTTCATGATGAGTTAATTTTTGAAGCGCCCAAGAAAGATGGAGAAGAAGTCTTAACCATAATGAAAAAGATGATGGAGGGTGCTGTAAAGCTTGATATCCCTCTAATAGCAGATGCAGCTATTGGAGATAATTGGAATGAGGCACATTAAATTTATTTGTTTATAGATCCTGACCACTGAGTTGGAAAGTAATTTAGCTCCTCAGAAGAAAGAACTTTTATGCCATGAATTTCTCTTAAGTCAGATATCTTCATATCTAAATATTCTTCTGGCATTTGAAAAGGCCATTTTTTTTTCATTTTAAAGGTTCTAAAAATTACCTTTCTTTTAATTGCTATGGTATTCCAGTAAAGCTTTAAGAAACCTTTTATACCTAATTCTTTGAATAAGTTTTTTTGAAGCTCTTTGATTTGAGGTAGCTTTGAATAGCCTAAAAGATACTTCCATTTAAATGAAGAGCCCCAAAGAACCCAAGTATCTAATATAGCTTCTTGATCGATGGATATATCAAGACCAAAAATTATATGAGTGCAATCATGATCCCTCAAAAGATTGCCTGATTCAGGATTATCTTTAAAAACCTCTTTCGATTCAGGGAATGAGTCGTAATAACATTTAAGGCCTTCAGACATAGTTAGGCCACAATTATTTTTTTGATATTCAAGCACTAACAAATTCTAGTATCGCCCTTGATAGTTTGTCAAAACCTAAAATATCTTTAGATGAGACCGCTATTGCTTCAACTCCTTCCATTTGACGATTTACTTCTGCAATCGATTTATTTCTTTGATTATTAGACATTTTGTCGCTTTTGGTTAGCACCGGTATGAATGGAGCATTCGAGGTATTGCATAGATTAATCATGTCCCTATCGCTATCCTTAAGCGGATGCCTAATATCCATGAATATAACAACTGCTTTAAGCGACTCTCTTTTTAAGAAGTATTCTTCTAAAAGTGGGGCCCAATCTTTTCTCTTATGAAAACTTGATTTAGCAAACCCATATCCTGGAAGATCAACAAGTTTTAAAGAATCATTAACTTTAAAAAAATTAATTTCAGTGGTTCTTCCGGGAGTTTTGCTTATTCTCGCTAATTTTGGGTTGCCCGTTAAGGCATTGAGCGCGCTTGATTTACCAGCGTTAGATCTTCCAGCCAAAAGAATCTCATCACCCACATCATCCGGAAGGTTTTTAAACTTTGTTACTCCAAGCATAAACTCAGATTCTTTAAAAAGGTTTTTCATTTAAACGTTTATATCATACCAACCTATGTTTATAATACACATCACAAAGACATACTTAATTTTAGTTATATGAAATCACTTTTGATATTTATTGCTTCCTTCAGCATTGCATTCAATACTTATGCGGCTGAAAAGCTATCAGGCCCTGAGGATATGCCTGAGACATTCAAGTCTGGAGACTCATCAAAAGGTTCATTACTTGTTGCATCTTGTGCAGCATGCCACGGCCAAGATGGTAACAGTATTAATACTGATTGGCCAAAGCTAGCCGGACAGAATGAAAAATATTTATATGATCAACTTAAACATTTTAAATACGAAGAAAGAAATAATGCTCTTATGATGACTGTTACCCCATATCTTAAATCATTGTCTGATAATGATTTACTTGATATAGCAGCTTTTTATGCTTCAAACAAAGCATCTATTGGACAAGCAAAAAATGATGAAGATTTGTTGAGTCTAGGAAAGATGTTGTATAGATTTGGAGATATGAAAAAAGAAATTCCAGCATGTTCTTCTTGTCACTCAGTTTATGGTGATGGTAATGCTTTGGCTGGTTACCCTTCATTAGCGGGGCAGCAAATAGGCTATTTAACTTCAACTCTAAAAGCATACAGATCTAAAGAAAGAAATGAGGGTGAGGGTGCTTTAGTTATGCAATCAATTGCAGAAAATTTATCAGATAAAGAAATAGATGCTTTAGCCAACTATATACATGGAATTTATAAATGAAAAATATTATATTAAATATAACCAAACTTTCATTCTTAGCATTATTTGCACTCTCAATTAGTGCTGAATACAAGCTAGGAAAAGACTACAGATTGGTAGACAATCCTATGCCTGTAAAAAAAGATGGGATAGTCGAAGTTACAGAATCTTTTTGGTATGGATGCGCACACTGTTATTCATTTGAACCAGCAATAAATAGCTGGAAAGAGAAGCAAGGATCAGATACAAAATTAACAAAGATGCCTATTACATGGAGCGGAATTCATCAATTGCATGCCGCACTTTATTACACTATAGAGTCTTTAAAATTAGATCCATCTACCCATTCTGCTGTTTTTGTAACAATACACAAAGAAGGTAATTTTTTACAAAATCCAAAGGCCATTGAAAAATTTTTAGCTAAGTTTGGAGTTGCGCCTGAAGTCACATCACAATATCTTAATTCATTCTCAGTAAAGCAAAAAGTTAACAGAGGTATTAAATATGCCAGGCAGATCAAAGTAACTGCTGTACCAATGATGGTTGTAGATGGGACATATATAATTGAATCAAAAGGTTCTTTTGCTGACATGCTGAAAGTTGTTGATCATGTTGTAGAGCTGCAAAGACCAAACTCATAGGAAAGAAATGAAAAATAAATACTATCTATATGTTTTGCCCTTATGCGCAATATTTTTATTTAATGGAAAAAAATATGATGAATCTGTAGTTGAGAGGATTCATCTTGATATAAATATCTGTATTGAAGGACAGGATTGTGGAGCGGTGGCTGTGAGTCTATCAGATGTTAAAGAATCTAAAGGTAGTAAGCTATATGGTGGATGTATAGCATGTCATGGCGCAAAGGGAGAGGGTGGTATTGGCCCATCATTTAAAGATGCGAAGAGTGAATATATCGCCAACTCTTTGAATGAATATAAGAATAAGATAGAGAGAGGTCCTCAAAGCGCATTAATGTATGCACAGGCAGCTGCATTATCCGACAGTGATATCAAAGAACTATCAAAATATATCGTTAGTCTATAAATTTTTCTCTAAATCAATAATTCTTTTTTCAAGCTGTTTAGCTAATCTTTCCAGAGAGTCATATTTCGACTTTGATACATAGCCATTTTTGTCTATGAGCTCCTCTAGCTCAGGCGTAATATTTTTTTTTATAGTGGTTAATAGTTCGGTTGGTAAAATATCACCCACAACCCCTAATTCTTTTTTAAGAACATTTAATATAGCTTTTGTTAAATCATCGTTACTCATATAGCTCTTCAATCATTTCTGGGAGTTTATTCCAGTCTGAGAAATCTTTAGGCTTTTCAAAAGCTTGAGCCCATTCTGTATTTTTATTATTAAACCATAAAGTTTTTATTCCCAGTCGATTTGCTGCAAAAATATCATTAATTTGATGATCACCAATATGAAGCATTTCAACAAAACTTATTCCATCTATCTTTTGCAAAGCTTTATCAAAATGTGATCTATTTGGCTTGCTATCTTTTGCTTCAAGGGAGCTTATAGAAAAATCAAAATATTTTCCTATCTCAAATCTATAAATATCTGCATTCCCATTTGTTAAAACACCTAAAGAATAATTCATAGAAAGAGATTTTAAAGCATTAGCCACACCATCATAGAATTCAATCTCATGTCTTTTGTTTATAAAAATATTAAAAGCATCATTTGCCAAAACCTCAGCTTCAGAAGATGTAACAAAATGGTTAATTTTCTTTTTAAAAATCTCTTTTCTTAATTTGCTTATATCCCAAGCAATACTAGGATCTTCTCTAATTAAATCCTTTCTTAGGTTAAGAAAATCCTCAAAACTGCCCCACTCAACCCTTCCCACCCTTTTTTCAATCCATTTCCTTGTGAATATTTCTGCATTTGTAATAGTGGGGCCGTTATCCCAAAGAGTATCGTCAAGATCAAAAGTTATGAGTTTAACTTTTTTCATTTTTTAGCCCTTGGATGAGCTTGATCATAGATTTTTACCAAATGCTGGTAATCTAACTTTGTATAAATTTGAGTTGTAGATAAGGAGCTATGACCAAGAAGCTCTTGAATTGTTCTGAGATCACCACTTGATTCAAGCATATGAGTAGCAAAGCTATGTCTTAGCATGTGAGGATGGACTGGAGGAAGGCCCTGCTTGAGAGCAAGCCTCTTTAGCCTCAACTGGATACTTCGAACACTAAGCCTACTCCCTTTTAAGCTTATAAAAAGCGCATTTGTGTCTTCAGAATATTTAGTCCTTTCATTAATCCAATTATCAATAGCATTTTTTGCATATCTTCCAATCGGCACAAGCCTAGTTTTTGCACCTTTACCCAATACTCTAAGAAAAGACATTTCTTCTTCAAAGTCGTCTAGATTAATATTTGCAGTTTCAGATACTCTTAAGCCAGACGAATACATTAATTCCACAATAGCCAAATCTCTAATTTCTAATGCATCTGAAGGTTTAAAGTTTAATAATTGGCTTACATCTTCTGGTGATAAAACTTCTGGAAGGTAGCTTGGGGATTTTGGAGCTTTTACTAAATCAAAAGGAGAAGAGTCTATTATCGAGTTCTTCTTTAAAAACTTAAAAAATCCCTTTGCAGAAGAAAGATGTCTTTGTATCGTTTTTGGGTTATTTTCTAGAGAGTAGAGTTTGCCAAGCCAGCTAGTACAAACTCCGTCATCAATTTCGTTATAATTTTTAACGTTTATCGAATGCAAGAATATTGATAATTTTTGAAGGTCTCTTTTGTAGGAGCTTGTTGTATTTTGAGAGAGATTTTTAACTTCAAATATATAAGTCAGGTAAAGGTTTATATCTTTATCTATGAATTGCTCGCTAGGCATTTAAGCTATCGATTGATTCTAATTTTTTTTCTAAGATATCTCTAATATATTCTATAAAAGTTGTATCTTCATCACCAAGATATCTTGTTCTTTCATAGCTACCTAGCATTAGTATCCCAATCTCTTTGCTATCAATTAAAACAGCTAAAGCTACTGATTCAACATTTTTATCTTTAAATAAAAATTCCATCTTTTCTTTGGAGAAAGAACCACAATGAACAGCTCCTTTGTGAAAAGACATACCAGTTTTATCTTCAATCTCACCAATATCTGAGTTGGAATAAAAATCTAATTTGCAATTATTTACTCTAAAGTTTTCAGTAAAACTTTTTTGAACTATATCTTTTATTTGATTTCTGTTTGAAGCTCCTAGAATTGATAAGGTAAGCTCTTTAGATTTTTTGAACAAGTCTTCATTTAATTGAGCCGTATTAACAAATGACGATAAAAGATCCATTAAATTACTTTGCTCATCCCTAAGTTTGTTTATTTGTCTTTCTAACAATGAGGATGCGGAGCTGTTTGAGTGTTTGAATTTCATTTCGCTGAGAAGAGATTCTCTTGATTCAAAGAAATCTAAGTTATCAAGCAAAAAAAGTTCAACTTCCTTTGGATCTAATTTATTAGTCATCAAAACTCCCAGAAAATACAAATACAGCTGGTCCAATCATCTCCATAGTATCATTGTTTTTCTTTTTAAAATCTAAGGCACCTCCTGAAGATTTAACTCTACATTTATGTTTAATACACAGTGATGCTACTGCCAGAGAAGCAGAGCCGCATGAAAGAGTTTCACCAACTCCATTTTCATATGTCCTGATATCTATTTTGTCTTTTGAAACTCTATAGATAGATAGATTGCATTGAAGGGGCTTTATATATCTGGCTAAATTGTTATAAAGTGCATTCATGTCTTCATTCTTAATTGAGCTTTGTTTTATGCATAAATGCATATTTCCAGAATCAACAAAATCAAAGTTATGAGATATATGACCTGATATTTTCTTGTAAAGACTATCATTTTTATAAACATCAGAAATTTTAATATTAACTCTTATTTTATTTCCAATTGGCTTACATATAACCAATCTATTTTTAGTCTTTATTATTATAGATTTTTTAGGAGCAAAATCGTGCCTCCAAATATACGAAGCAGCTGACCTAATTCCATTAAGACACATGCTTGCCTCACCCCCATCAGCATTAAAGAATTTTACTGAGAAATCATGATTATCTTTTGTGGGGACACTGATTAAAATTAATTGATCAAAGCCAATTCCGCGGTTTCTGTCTGAGAGTTTTTTAATAAGAGATTTTCTTAGAACTAAATCTTTTTTAATAGAATTTATAACAACAAAGTCATTTCCATTGCCATGCATTTTATCAAAACTAATCATGGATTATCTCCATCTCCAACAAATCATCAAAAGTTTCTCTCTTTCTAATAAGTGATGACTTATCATTATTTATTAATACTTCGCAGGCTCTGGGCCTAGAATTATAGTTTGATGCCATTACAAAGCCATAAGCTCCAGCATTCTTAATAGCAATATAATCTCCCTCAACAGCGTCAATTGAAACGTTTTTTGCTAAAAAATCCGAAGATTCACATACAGGACCTACAATATTCCAATTTTTAATGCCTTCTTTCTTCTCTTTAAGATTGCAGACACCGTGAGTGGCTTTGTATAAAGCCGGCCTCAAAAGGTCATTCATTGCCGCATCAACAATTAAAAAGTTATCCTTGATGTATTCAACCTTTGTTAAAAGAACTCCAGTATTTGCTGAAATGCTCCTACCTGGTTCTAGGATTAATCTTTCTCTTCTCACACTAAATTTTTTTTCTAAAGATGAAATAAGTTCCTTTGGTGCAGGCGGAACCTCATCCTCATAGGTAACACCAAGACCGCCGCCTAGATCAAGAAAATCTAATTCAATACCTTCCTGTGAAAGTTGATCAGATAGCTCAAAAATTTTATCTGCAGATTTTACATACCCATCAAGATCTAAAATCTGTGACCCGATATGACAAGCAAGACCAACTAAATTTAAATTTTGAGAGATAGATGAATACTTACATAACTCAAAAATCTCTTCAATTGAAGATATGCCAAATTTATCTCCTTTTCTTCCTGTAGTAATATAGTCATGTCCCCCAGAGTCAATATCTGGATTAATTCTTATAGAAACTGGCGCAGATGAATTTAATTTCTTAGCTATTCTTTCAATATTATAAAGTTCAGAAGCTGACTCAACATTAAAAGATAAAATATTATTTTGAATTCCTTGCTCTATTTCTTTTTCTGTCTTACCAACTCCAGAGAAAATAATTTTTTGAGGTTCAGCTCCAATAGATAATACTCTATGAAGCTCTCCGCCTGAAACAATATCAAAACCACAACCCAAATCTTTAATTATTTTGAGAATAGATATATTGCTTAGAGATTTAACAGCAAAGCATGCTAAATTTTTAGGATTATCAAAAGAATTCACATATGCTTTTGCATTTTCTTCTATAGCTTTTTTTGAATAAACATATGAAGGAGTGCCAAAATCTTTTGCAATTTGTTTAAGATTTACATCTTCACAAAATAACTCGCCAGAATTATATTTAAAAGAACTCATTATATATGCGTAGTATCGTTAAAATTTATCAAAGGACCTTTTACTCCGCACCCTAGAAGAGTCGTAAGCAAGAATAAGCCTAGTAAAATTTTAATTAAATTCATAGTGCGTATTATGGGCAATTATGCCCATAATTGCACAGATTGAGACTAATATTTGTAGCTATCTTCTTTAAACGGTCCCTCTTGTGGAACGTTAATATAATCAGCTTGATCTTGAGTTAATTGGGTTATAACACCTCCAAAGCCAGCTACCATCAATGCTGCAACTTCTTCATCAAGCTTCTTAGGAAGTACTTCAACAGTTATCATCTCTGCTTTTGTGTCTTCATCATTAATATTTGCAAAACCTTGCTTATATAAATGAATTTGAGCTAGAACTTGGTTTGCGAATGAACCATCCATAATTCTACTTGGATGACCAGTAGCGTTACCAAGATTAACCAGGCGTCCTTCTGAAAGCAAAATAAGATAATTTTTACTTGAAAGATCTGGTGTTCCATCAGGCTTTGTATCTCTAAAAATTCTATGAACTTGCGGTTTGATTTCATCCCAGAAATATTCTTCTCTCATAAAAGCTGTATCAATTTCATTATCAAAGTGACCTATGTTACAAACAACAGCAGTATTCTTGAGGGTGCTTAACATTGCTGAATCACATACATTTACGTTTCCTGTTGTTGTAACGACTAAATCAGTATTACCCATGACTTGCATATTGATATCTGATGGATTTCTTGTAACAACCCCATCTTTATAACAAGAAACAACAGAAAAACCATCCATACAAGCTTGCATAGCACAAATTGGATCCGACTCTACAACGCTAACAATCATTCCTTCTTGGGCAAGGCTAGCAGCCGATCCTTTGCCTACATCACCATATCCAATAACCAGTCCTTTCTTTCCTGATAGCAACATATCTGTGCCTCTTTTAAGAGCATCATTTAGACTGTGTCGGCATCCATATTTGTTATCATTTTTTGCTTTAGTTACAGAATCATTAACATTAATAGCTGGAATTTTTAGTTCACCCTTTTCTAGCATCTCCTTAAGCCTGTGAACGCCAGTAGTAGTTTCCTCGGAAACACCATGGATGGTTTCAAGCATTTCAGGAAATTTTTCATGTACCATAGCTGTTAAATCACTGCCATCATCAAGAATCATATTTGCATCCCATGGTTTACCATCCTTACAAATTGTTTGCTCGATACACCACAAAAATTCTTCCTCAGTTTCGCCTTTCCATGCAAAAGTAGGTATTCCTTTAGCCGCCATAGCTGCTGCTGCATGATCTTGAGTTGAGAAAATATTGCATGACGACCATCTCAATTCAGCTCCAAGATCTATCAATGTTTCCATTAATACAGCTGTTTGAATTGTCATATGAATACAACCCATAATCTTTGCTCCAGCTAAAGGTTGCTCATCTCTGTATTTATCTCTTAATGCCATCAATGCAGGCATTTCGTTTTCAGCAAGAGATATTTCTCTTCTGCCAAATTCAGCCAAGCTAATATCTGCAACCCTGTAGTCATTTTCCATTTTATTTTTCCTTATATATGTTTATTTATTTAGCAATGTCTGCTGCTTTATCAGTTCTTTCCCAAGATAGATCTATATCACTTCTTCCAAAATGGCCATAAGCTGCAGTTGGCTGATATATTGGCCTTTTAAGATCTAGCATGTTGATTAAGCTTTTAGGTCTTAGATCAAACTCCTCTTCCACTATCTTAACGATTGCTTCTTTTGAAATTTTTTCGCTATTAAAAGTTTCGACATGAATTGAGGTTGGCTTTGCAACACCAATCGCATATGAGACTTGTATTTCACAATAATCTGCAAGACCAGCAGCAACAATATTCTTTGCTACATACCTTGATGCATAAGCAGCAGATCTATCAACTTTTGATGGATCTTTGCCTGAAAAAGCTCCTCCACCATGACGAGCCATCCCACCATAAGTATCCACAATAATCTTTCTTCCAGTTAGCCCGCAGTCACCTACAGGACCTCCTATTACAAATTTTCCAGTTGGATTAATATATATATTTGTAGAATCAAGAATCCATTCCTCTGGAACAACAGGCCTGATAATTTTAGCCATTACTTCAGATTTAATTTCTTCTTGTGAAACATTTTCATCATGCTGGGTCGACAATACAACTGCAGATAAGCCTTCTATCGTTTTTCCATCATCAGAGTAAATAACACTAACTTGACTTTTTGCATCTGGCCTCAGCCACGAAATTTCACCACTCTTCATAACATCGGCTTGTTTTTTAACAAGTTTATGAGATAGATCAATTGGAAGAGGCATTAAAGATTCAGTTTCTCTACAAGCATAGCCAAACATTAAACCTTGATCTCCAGCACCTTGCTCTAAGTTCTCACCCTCACCCTCAGTGACGCCTTGTGAAATATCTGGAGACTGTTCAAATACAAGGTTAGTAAATTCACAAGTATCACCATTAAAACCATATTCATCATTGTTATAACCAATGTCGTTTATAGTTTTTCTAACAATTGGCTCAAGATCTGGGCTTCCTAGAGAGGTAATCTCTCCAGCAATATAAACCATGTTATTTTTAATCATTGTTTCACAAGCAACTCTACTATTTGGGTCTTCAGCAAGATATGCGTCAAGAACAGCATCTGAAATTTGATCACATACTTTATCTGGATGACCGCCAGACACAGACTCCGATGTAAATATATAGCTCATTTTTTCTCCAAATATTTATAAAAGATTGTGAAAAATCGATTTTTTAGCAGCTAGGTATGGTGCAAAAAAGATAAAAAATCACATTTAATTTATTATTATATTAAAAATTAAGAAATTAGCTATTAATTGACATCTATAAATATTATTATTTGTAAAACTCTCTAAGTAAATTAAAAATTGCAAAATTCTGAGCCAACAAACGCCTTAAGATTTCTTTCAATTGATGCTGTTCAACAAGCTAATTCTGGTCACCCAGGAATGCCAATGGGAATGGCTGAAATTGCTACTTCATTATGGAAAAACCACTTAAATCATAATCCATTAAATCCATATTGGTTTAATAGGGATAGATTTGTTTTATCAAACGGCCATGGCTCAATGCTTTTATATAGCTTGTTGCACTTAACCGGTTATGATTTATCAATAGAAGATTTAAAAGACTTTCGAAAGTTAAAATCCAAAACACCAGGCCATCCCGAGTATGATTTGCAATACGGCATAGAGACCACTACCGGGCCTTTAGGACAAGGCATTGCTAATGCAGTTGGTATGGCAATAGCCGAAAAAATATTAGCGGCACAATTTAATGCCCCTCAAGAAGAGCTTATAGATCATTTTACTTATGCTTTTCTTGGTGACGGTTGCTTAATGGAGGGGGTTTCTCATGAAGCATGCTCTTTTGCAGGAACTCATAACCTAGGGAAACTTATTTGTTTTTATGATCAAAATGGAATTTCGATAGATGGAGAAATAGAGAATTGGTTCACCGATGATAGTGTAAAAAGATTTGATAGCTATGGATGGCAGACTATCGAAGTTGATGGACACAATATTGATGAGATTAATGAAGCTATTATTTCTGCCAAAAATGAGAAACAAAAACCTACTATGATTTTTTGTAGGACAACTATTGGTTATGGCTCTCCAGCTAAAGCAGGAACAGCGGACGCACATGGTGCGCCTTTGGGAGACGAAGAAATTTTAAAAACCAGACAAGCCCTAGGATGGAACTACAAACCATTTGAGGTACCAGAATCTGTTTATGATTTTTGGAATGCAACAAAACGCGGTACAGAAATTAATAATGATTGGAATAAGCAAATAGAGGCTTATAAAAAAGATCATCCCGAGAAATGCGATGAGCTTTTAAGAAGAATATCTGGCAATATGCCTGATAATTTTGACCAGATTTATACTGCCTTTTTAGATCAATGCAACATAGATAATTCCTCAATGGCGACAAGAAAAGCATCTCAAGTATGTTTAGACTTTTTTGTAAAAGAATTGCCTGAGCTTCTTGGCGGTTCAGCAGACTTAACACCATCCAATAATACTTTTTCAAAGTTTAGCTCAACCTTCTCGAATGAGAATCCTTCTGGCAATCATATTAATTATGGAGTTAGAGAGTTTGGTATGTCTGCGATTATGAATGGAATGGTTCTCCATGGTGGGATAAAACCTTATGGAGCAACCTTCTTGGTATTTACTGATTATGCTAGAAATGCTGTCAGATTATCTGCATTAATGGGATTACCAAATATATTTGTCTATACTCATGATTCTATAGCCTTAGGAGAGGATGGTCCAACACATCAGCCTGTTGAGCATTTAGTGACATTGCGATCTACTCCAAACCTAAATAGCTGGCGACCTGCTGATCTCGTTGAGACTGCAGTTGCATGGAAAAATGCTGTTACGTCAGAAAATACCCCAACATGTTTAATATTTAGCAGGCAAAATACTTCTCCAATTTTAAGAAACGACAGTCAAATTAAAGCTATTGAAAATGGTGGATATTTATTGAACGATCATGATAATGCAAACATAACTTTAATTGCCTCTGGAAGTGAGTTGCAATTAGCTATTGATGCCGCATCAAGCTTAGAAAAAGAACATGGCATCATATCTAATATAGTTTCTATGCCGTGCCTAGATAAATTTTTACAACAAAATAAAGAATATCAGTCATCTGTAATTAAAGAAGATCTACCTGCACTTGTAATAGAGTTATCACACCCCAACTCTTGGTACAAAATTCTAAATAAAAGTGACAAAGTCTTGGGCATAGAAACATTTGGCGAATCAGCTCCTGCTAATATCTTGCTAGAGCATTTTGGTTTTACAACCTCTAATGTTGTGGAAATAGCAAAATCGTTAGTAGATGAATAGGCTATCAGAACTTAATATTTCAAATAAAAATCTGGTTGTAAGAGTGGACATGAATGTTCCCATTAAAGATGGGACTGTGGTTGATAACACCAAAATTATTGCCTGTATGCCAACAATTAAATTTGCACTAAAAAATAATGCAAAGGTGTTATTAATTACCCATTTAGGAAGGCCAACTGAAGGAAGTTTTGAAGAACAATTTTCTCTAAAACCTCTTGTTAAAGAAATTTCAAGAATTCTTGAGTGCAAGGTTGATTTGGTTGATAGTCTTGATAGCACCGAAATTTTTAATTGCTCATCAAATGTTCAAATTTTAGAAAATATTAGATTTTTTGCTGGCGAAAAGACTAATTCTAATGAGCTTGGCCAGGCATTAAGTAGCTTAGGAGATATATATGTTTTCGACGCTTTCGGAACTTCGCACAGAGAGCAGTCATCTACACATTCTGCAATTATTCATTCTAATTTAGCCTGTGCAGGAATATTATTAGAGAAAGAAATAGAGGCCCTAACAAAAGCCTTAAATGAATCAAAGAATCCTTATACAGCAATTATAGGGGGATCAAAGGTCTCAACTAAATTAGAGCTGATTAAGAATATCAATACTAAGGCTGATCATATTATTGTGGGTGGTGGCATAGCAAATACTTTCATAAAAGCAGCTGGGCATGAGGTGGGAATCTCTTTATTTGAAGAATCAATGGTCCATATTGCAAAAGACTTATTAGAAGATGGCAAAATAATTCTACCTAAGACTGTTGTTACATCAAAGACGTTTGGGGGTGATGATATTCAAGAAAAAAATATCGCTGAAGTTAGAGAAAATGAGATGATTTTAGATCAATTTCTAAACAAAGAAATAGAGAGCATTATTTCTACATCAAAAACTATTTTGTGGAATGGGCCTTTGGGAGTTTTTGAAAATAAATATTTTTCAAGGGGCACGGAACAATTATCTAACGCTATTGCAAAGTCAGATGCATTTTCAATAGCAGGTGGAGGAGAGACCTTGACAGCCATAAATAAATTTATAAATAAAGATGATGTATCATATTGTTCTACAGGCGGAGGTGCTTTTCTAGAGTTCATGGAAGGAAAGGATTTGCCATCTATAGCAGCTTTAAAGGCTAAGATTTAAAAAATAGGAGAGAGGAATGTCATTAAATACTTTAGAAGAAATTGCTTCATACATAGTTTCAGAGGGTAAGGGAATTCTTGCTGCTGACGAAAGCAATCCAACGTGCGGCAAAAGGTTTGATTCAATTGGAGTTGAGTCTACAGAAGAAAATAGAAGAAATTATCGTGAAATGCTTTTCAGAGCATCTGGCATGAAAGGAAACATAGGTGGAGTAATACTTTTTGATGAAACTATTAGACAAAACGCTAAAGACGGAACACCTCTTGTAAATATTATTAGTGACCAAGGCGCCCTTCCTGGAATAAAAGTTGATAAAGGACTCCAGCCTATTGGTAATACAGAGGAGACAATTACAGTTGGTTTAGATGGTCTAGATGATAGATTAAAAGAATATGTTTCAATGGGAGCAAAATTCACTAAATGGAGAGCGGTAATTAAAATTGGTGAAGGCATGCCTTCAGATGAATGCATAGATGCAAATATGAAAGCTTTAGCAGATTATGCAAAATTAGTTCAAGATAATGGAATGGTGCCTATGGTTGAGCCAGAGGTACTTATGGATGGAGATCATTCTATTGAAGAGTGTTTTGATGCCTCCGATAGGTCGCTGAAATCACTTTTTAAACATCTTCAAGAAAATGGAGTAAATATCAAAGGAACAATATTAAAGCCAAACATGATAACTTCTGGATCAAAATCTGAAACTCAAGCAGATATTGAAGAGGTTGCTAGAAGAACCCTAGATTGCTTGATAGCAAATGTACCTTCAGAGCTTCCAGGAATAACTTTTCTTTCTGGAGGCCAATCAGATTTACTAGCAACTGCGCATTTGGATGCAATGAATAAAATAGGCGGCTTCAATTGGAAATTAAGTTTTTCTTATGGAAGAGCCCTTCAAGCATCCGCCCTAAAAGCATGGATGGGAAAAACTGAAAACATGTTTATTTCTCAAGATGCTTTATCACATAGAGCAAAAATGAATAGACTGGCATCCTTGGGTCAATGGACCGAAGAACTAGAAGACGAATAAAATTTGCTTGCTACCGTTCAAAGGGTTTCAAAAACTCAAGTATTAATAAAGGATAAAATATTTTCTGAAATAGGATCAGGTTTATTGATAATGGTATGTATAGAAAAAGAAGACTCAATTAAATCGGTTGCTGCTATGGTTGCTAAGATTATCAATTTTAGAATGCTTGACGGACCAAAAGGACCTTCAACCTATTCGTTGAAGGATATAAATGAAGACGCAATGATCGTAAGTCAATATACACTTGCTGCCATTACGGCCAAAGGCAACAAACCAAGCTTTCACAAATCTGCAAAGCCTGAACAAGCAAAACTGTTGTATGATGAATTTGTAAGTCTCTTTGAAAAGGCTTATGGCAAAGTTAAACAAGGAAAATTTGGTGCTTTTATGGAAATTTCATTAATCAACAAAGGCCCTGTTACTTTTAATTTTAAAACTTAGTTTAAATATGAAAAATATATCAATTTTTTGTGGCGCCCATGAGGGCAAGAATCCCAGATATGCCGAAGATGCAAAAAAGATTGCGGAAATCCTTGCCAGCAAAAAAATTAACATAGTCTTTGGTGCTGGCAATGTTGGCCTAATGAAGATAGTTTCAGATACAGCTCTTGATAATGGAGTTGAGGTAAAAGGAATTAGTTTAGAGTCATTGCATAAACTTGAATTAGCAAATCCAAGACTTAAAGAGGTAATTATTACTAAAACATTACTTGATCGTAAAGATGAATTTATGAAGCGATCAGATGCTTTTATTGTCTTGCCAGGCGGAGTTGGATCTTTAGATGAGCTTGCTGAAATCATGGCTAACAACCAACTTGGATTAATTAATAAGCCAGTTGGTTTATTAAATACAGAGGGATATTACGATCATTTAATATCTTGGATGAAGAAAGCTGTAGATGAAGGTTTCATTTCAGAAGCTAACTTTAATGATTTAATAATTTCTGATTCGTGTGAAGAGCTTATCCAAAAAGTCATAACTCATAAGCGACCTCATGACAATGACTGGACAAATAGATTAGGTATCTAGTTTCTTTCAGCAATAATTTTTCCGTCAGAAAATCTAAATAACATATTTCGATAAATAGCTACATCAGTCACATTATCTGGAGTATTCTCGGGAACACATCTAAAATTTGTAGAGACTCTTATTTTATTAAAAATCGGATGAACTCTATGCCAAGTGTGCCCATGAAGCATAAGTAGTGAACCTTTAGTAGGCTTTATTTTAATATCATCATGAATTTGTTCTGTCGCTGATCCTGCAGGGATCAAACCTTTTTTATGTGATCCTGGGATTAAAGATATTTCTCCACCGGTCGACGCATCAATATCCATTGTGTACACAAGTCGATTAAGATTAAAATTTTTTTTGTTATCTGGAGAGCAGTCTTGATGCCATGCCTGGCCGTTTGAAGATACATTGCTAAACATGACCATGCAATAAAGAGACCTCCATCTTGGGCCTAAAATCTCTTCTGTGAGATCACACAACCTTTTATCCATCTCAAGATCATCAAACTTATTATTCCCTTCAATTTGCGGGAACCATGGGATCACGTCTGTTTTAGATTTTTCTATGAAAGAAACGTCATGTTTATAAGTACTATCTTTTTTGAAATGAGTTGTAATCTCATCATGACATTCATCCATAAGATTTGGATTAAAAAAATCTTTTATATAAACATAGCCATTTTTATGGAAGAATTTTGATAACTCTTTAAAATCCATCATTTTTTATCTTTAGAGACAATAAGTCCAAGTTCAAATAATACCCACATTGGGATAGCTAAGAAAAGCTGTGAAAAAATATCAGGTGGAGTTAACAACATTCCAAAAATAAAGAATATTATTATTAAATATGGCCTGGCATTGACCAAAGTTTCTTTTTTTACGATTTCAGATCTTATTAAGAGAAAGGTCGCAACTGGAATCTCAAAGGCTATACCAAATGCAAATATAAGCTTTATTACAAAGTTCATATATTGACTAATATCTGTCATAACTGAAATAGACTCAGGAGCAACCCCTATAAAAAATTTAAAGATTATTGGGCATACAATAAAATATGCAAATGCCACTCCAGATAAAAATAAAAAGATCGTAGAAAGCATTAGTGGCGCTACAAATGACCTTTCTTTTTTATACAAGCCTGGCGAAATAAACATCCACATTTCATAAAAAAGATAGGGCATTGTAAAAAGTAAAGCTGAAAAAAAGACTAATTTTAATGGGGCCATCAATGGAGAGGTTACTTGAGTTGCTATCATTGAACTTCCAGATGGCAAAATCTCCAAAAGAGGCGAGGCTACAAATGTATAAATGTCAGACGAAAAAGGAATTCCAATTATTGAAAGAACACCAAAGCATAACAAAACCTTTATGAGTCTAGATCTTAATTCTAATAAATGACTAGTTACAGATTCTTTATTAGTCATCTTTGTGCTTCTCAAAGCCCTTTAATTCTTCCATTCGCATTTCATTAAAGACATCTTTTTTTAGCTCATCAGTTCCGATATCTTTTTCAAGATCATTTTTAAATTTTGATAGATGATTCTGAAATTTTCTATAAAACTTTAGCCAGCTCTTTATCACTTCTGGCAATCGAGAAGGCCCAATAATAATAAGTCCTAGAACTAGGATTATCGCAATTTCTAAAAAACCAATCTGAAACAATTGTTATTCTGGCTTGTCGTTATCTTTATCTTCTTCTTTTACAGCCTTTTTAAACCCTTTAAGGCTAGCACCTAAATCAGAGCCAAGTGTTTTAAGTTTGCCGCTTCCAAAAATTAAAAGAACTACAACTAAAATAACTAATAGCTGCCATATACTAATTCCACCAAAGCCCATATCAATCTCCTAAGTGAGCATTAAAAAGATGCCACATAACACTATTATACCTACTCCAATAAATCTTATGATGTATTTTTCTTTTTGCAGCTGCATTTGCATAATATGAATTTTTTCTTCATATATTCTTTTGTTTTTAGAGTATCCCCTTATCTCATCCAATGCCTCATAAATAAAGCCAGGCATTTCAGATGCTTTTAGCATCAGCTCATCTTTATTTTCTAAAATAAAGTCTTTAATTTTTAATGGACTAAACTGTTCTGAAAGCCAATTATCAAGATAGGGTTCAGCTAATCCCCAAAAATCTAACTCAGGATAAATTTGTCTTCCCATGCCCTCAATGTGTATCAATGTTTTTTGAAGAAGCACTAATGATGGTTGAAGCGATAGTCCAAATGGTCTTGTGCTTTGGAAAAGATAAAGCAATAATTTACCAAACTCTATTTCAGATAAAGGCTTTTCAAATATTGGCTCACAACATGCTCTTAAAGTATTTTCTAGCTCAATAACATTTGAGCTCGGGTTTACCCATTCTGAGCTAATAAATAATTGAGCTAATGATTTGTAATTTTGTTTAATTACCGCCTGAAGCATCCTTGCAAGAATATATCTTTCATCATTTGAAAGAGAACCAGTAATAGCACAATCAATAGCAATGTATCCAGGCGTGTCTGGATTTTTTTTGGAAACAAAGATATTTCCTGGGTGCATGTCAGCATGGAAAAAATTATCTCGAAAAACTTGATTTAAAAAAATCATTACACCATTTTCTGCTAACCTTTTCTTATTAATACCATGCTTATTTATTTCTTCAATATCTGTGCACGGTATTCCATCAATTTCCTCAAGAACCATAACTCTGCTAGTGGTCATTTCCCAATAAACTTCAGGGATATATAACTCTTCGGAATTTGCAAAGTTTTTTCTAGTAAGATTTGTATTTGCAGCTTCTAGCCTTAAATCTAATTCACGCAATATGGTACTTTCATAATCTTTCACAACCTCTACAGGTTTAATCCTATGACTTTCAGAGTAGAAATATGTACAAACTTTTGCTGCAGCCTTTAAAAGTCTTAGATTTTTCTTTACCTCTTTTTCAATGTTTGGCCTTAAGACTTTAATAACAATATTTTTTCCATTAGGTAGTTTTGCTGAATGTACCTGAGCGAGAGATGCAGCAGCCAGGGGAGTATCATTAAAATCATTAAACATTTCGTTGATTGGACTGCCAAGCTCTTTTTCTATAATTTTTTTTAATTTTGCAACTGAGAACGGCTTGCAACTATCGGTTAGCTCTTGAAGTTCTTTAGCCGTATTAATATCTAATATGTCTGTTCTGGTAGATAGCAATTGACCAAACTTAATGAAAATTGGACCTAGAGATTCTAAATATTTTGCTATCTTTTTTCCATCAGGATTTCTAAAGATGCCATGCCTAATACCTAAAAATGACATTTTTAGGCTTTCAATTATTATTATAAAAAAATTCATAAATTACTTATGGCTTCTAATCTATCAAGTCTAATTGAAAGACCTCTTAGTTTAGACTGGAGAGCATTTTCTTTATTATACTGCTTTCGATTGAATAATTTTTCTTTTGTAAAATAGGCAACAGCGGCTGGGGTGTTTCCAAAGTATTTATCAATTAAAAATACGATATCAACCTCTGCTTTAAGAAGGGCATTAATTGTTAATATTGCTTTTTCACTATCCCCATAAAGCATACCTCTATTAATTTTTTTACTTATAAGAAAATCTAAGGCTTCTTTGACCGATGTTCTTATTTCAAAATCTACATCCGTTATTTCATTAAAAGTAATATTTTTTTTATTTTCTTCTAAAATTAAATATATATCTTTATGGCCATTTAAATTTAATTTAAATTTAATTGGGTAAATTTCATTTAGATTATTTTTTAAATTTGGTGATGCATCTTCAATGTCTTTGATAAATGCATTAATAATATCAAATAAATCATTCATCATAAGCAACATGAATTGAAACCACACCATTTAAAAGGTTATAAAATTTACATTTTTTAAATCCAGATTCTAAAATCATCGACTTGAGGAGCTCTTGATCTGGATGCATTCGTATAGACTCAGCAAGATATTGATAACTCTCTGAGTCATTTACTAAAATTGATCCGAGCTTTGGCAGGATATTGAAAGAATACCAGTCATAAATTTGCGAAAAAATAGGATTTATTGGCTTGGAAAACTCTAATACTAAAAGTCTCCCACTCTTCTTAAGACACCTTCTCATTTCTTCCAAACCCTTCTCTTTGTTAGTAAAATTTCTAAGACCAAAGCCAATTGTTATTACATCAAACGTTTCATCGCCAAAAGGCATAATCTCTCCACTAAGCTGACAAAAATGACAGTTTTTATAGAAGCTCTCATTTATTGATCTGTCTCTTCCTTGCGACAACATATCCATATTGATATCAGTCATATAAATTTCTGTATTTGGGTATTCTTTTGAAATAAGTTTTGCTATATCTCCTGTTCCACTAGCAATATCTAAAATCACATCATTTTCAGATATTGCTGCAAGTTCGATAAGAATTTTTTTCCAAAGCCTATGCATGCCTAATGACATAGCGTCATTCATAATGTCATAGTTTTCAGCAACAGATGAAAATAAATCGCCAACATGAGTGCTTTTATCTTTTTCATCAACCTCTTTATAGCCAAAATGAGTTTTTTTATTCACTTTCTTCCGCATCTCGAAATTTAATAAAATTATTGTATCTACTTTTGCTTATTTCACCATTACCAAGAGCATTTAATATTGCACATCCTTCATTATTTGAATGATTGCAATCATTAAACTTGCATCTCTCAGATAGCCTATGTAACTCAACGAAACCTTTAATTATTTGATTTCTTCTCCAGCCAGTGATTGGAAGATCTCTAACTCCAGGAGAGTCTATGATTCTAATATTTTTCTTAACTTCATATAGCGTTGATATGGATGTTGTATGAACGCCCTGATTATTAGAAAGCGAATTAGTTTTAATATTCTTTCCTGTCAAACAATTTGTGAGAGTTGACTTGCCGGCGCCCGAATTCCCAACAAAAACAACACACTTTCCTTCTAGATATTCTTTGATCTCATTTATATTTATATTATTTTTTGCTGAAATAGATATTATTTTTATATCAAGATCTCTGTAAATATTTAATTTTTCTATGTATGCCTCATTTGGCTCTAGATCAATCTTATTATTAATTATAAAAGGCCTAATATTTGAAAGAAGACTTGTTAGTATCCATTTATCAATAAATTCAGAAGCAGTCTTGGGTTCTTGTGTAACCATTATCCCAACATAAGTGACATTTGCAGCAATAGTTTTTGATTTTAATCCTTCTTTTTTTTGAAGTGCTGATTTTCTATTCTCTTTTGATAAGATTAATCCTTTAGTTTCTTTACTGTCTTGAACTATTTCAATTTTTACAACATCACCAACAACAATATCTTTAATGGCAATACATGGTATGTCTGCATCTTTTGTGCGGACCAAACACGCATTAGAGTAAAACTCTATTACAAAACCTGTTTGAACTTTTTTCATATAAAGCACAAAATACACTAAAGGAAGAAATATAAAAAGTTATGAAGAGCCTACAATCAAAAGATAATCTTATTTGGATCGATTTAGAGATGACTGGATTAGATCCAGAAAAAGAAAGAATCATCGAAATAGCAACATTAATTACAGACTCTCAGCTTAATATTTTGGCTGAAGGGCCAAATATAATAATAAGCCAATCAAATAGCCTGTTAGATCAGATGGATGATTGGAACATAAATCAGCATGGTTCCTCTGGGCTAATTGAGGCCGTTAAAAAAAGCAGTATTACTGAGCAGATGGCAGAGATAGAAACTCTAGATTTTATCTCTAAATATGTTGGCTCCAAACAGTCGCCTATGTGTGGCAATACCGTTTCGCATGATAGAAGATTTTTAACAAAGTACATGCCAAGATTGGAATCCTATTTTAATTATAGGCATATAGACGTATCTTCATTCAAAGAGGCTGCTGTGAGATGGATGAATGAAGCTCAGGTATATGAAAAAGAAGGATCTCATAGGGCGATGGGCGACATTAAAGAGTCTGTTGCTGAATTAAAATTTTATAAAAACCTATTTTTACCTGAGAGCTAGTTAATCTTTTTTATTTAGTGGCTGGATATTTAGCGGGAAAGCACTGACTTGACCTTTGGTGTTTTTAATTTTTGCTTCACCAGATTCTTTTACTTCATCTATTCTAACAATTGCATTTATTGGAATATAACTTCTCTCAACCTTAGCAAACTCCTTTTTAAGTTTTTCAGAGGTAGGATCAAGAACTAGTTGTTTATCTTTATTAAATATATAATCCTCTACCTCAACAAAACCGTACATATCGCTTTGATAAATTTTATTAGTAAACACCTCATACACTTCACCAAGCTGCATAAAAATTATCTTGTAAACTTTTTTATCTTTCATAATACTTAATTATATGGGAACGAAACTTTATATTAAAACCTATGGCTGTCAAATGAATGAATATGATTCTGATAAGACTGTGGATATTTTAAAAGAAAAAAGGGGAGTCGAACTTACCAATAATATTCAAGAGGCAGACATAATATTGCTTAATACTTGCTCAATAAGAGACAAAGCAGAATCCAAAGTTTATTCTGAATTAGGCAGACTTAATAAACTTAAAGAAAAAAATCCCAATTTAAAAATAGGTGTTGGCGGATGTGTAGCCACCCAAGAAGGAAGCAATATAAAAAAAAGAGCGCCTTATGTAGATCTTATATACGGACCTCAGACATTACATAGAGTTTCTGATTTGCTGGATATTGACCCAAAATCGAGTATCAAGGCAATAGATATAACTTTTCCAATTGAAGAAAAGTTTGACTCACTCCCAAACCCTTCCACTAGCGGCCCCTCAAGTTATGTGGCAATTATGGAAGGCTGCTCTAAATATTGTTCTTTTTGTGTTGTGCCATATACAAGAGGTGACGAAGTTAGTAGAAAGCCTGAGCAAATTTTTGATGAAGTTGCTCGGCTTGCTGAGCAAGGAGTAACAGAAATAACTTTTATTGGTCAGAACGTTAATTCTTATAAAATGCCTTATAAAGATAGAATCTTAAGACTATCAGACCTTATTGAGATTATTAGTCATATAGATGGCATTGAAAGAATTAGATATACGACCTCTCATCCCCTAGACATGACCGATGACTTGATTGAGGTTTATCAATACGTCCCCCAGCTCGTAAGCCAACTTCATCTTCCAGTTCAATCAGGCTCTAATAGAATTCTTGAAAAAATGAAAAGGAACTACACGATAGATATATTTCTTGATGCTGTTGAGAGAATCAAAAGTTATAGGCCGGATCTTCGTGTCTCCTCTGATTTTATTGTAGGTTTTCCTGGAGAAACAGATTATGACTTCCAGCAAACAATGAGTTTAGTAAATGAGGTTAAATTTGATTCTTCATTCAGTTTTATCTATTCAAAAAGACCTGGCACTCCAGCATCTAAGCTAGAGGACAACACACCTCAAGATGAAAAGAAGGAGCGCTTAAAAATTCTTCAAGAGCAACTTAATCATTATCACAAACAACACAGCACAAGCATGGTTGGCTCGATTCAAAGGTGCTTAGTAACCGGTCTTGCCAAAAGAAGTCCAGAGCAGCTTCAGGCCAGAACAGAGTGTAATAGGGTTATAAATTTTGATCTTGAAAATATTAGGTTTATTGGAAAATTGGTGGACATAGAAGTTACTGAGGCATTATCCTATTCTCTATTAGGTACTTTGCATAACCCAAGAGGTAAAAATTAAATATTAATGCAAGAAACGCAAGCCGCTCTTAAAAACATTTCCTTAAAACCGTCGAATGCTGAAAGAATTGCTCTTTTTGTTGGCGAGCTTAACGGAAACTTAAAATTAATTGAAAAAAGCTTCTCAGTAAAAATATTTCACAAGGGAGACGAGGTAAAAATAACTGGAAGTGAAAAAGATATCAAGCATGCTTCAGACGCAATATTAGATCTATATAATTTAACTAAAAAGAATATTGAAATAAGTAAAGAAGCAGTCCATCTTACAATTCAATCACATTTGAACCTTAAGCTTGTCAAAGAAAAAAGATGTAATTGACTCTGAAATTCAAATAAGAACGCCAAAAAAAATAATTAGACCAAGAGGCACCAACCAACAATCATATATAAAAAATATCAATAAGTTTGAAATAAATTTTGGTATTGGCGATGCAGGTACAGGTAAAACATATTTAGCAGTGGCTGCTGCTGTTGAAGCCCTTTTAAATGAAAAAGTACAAAAAATAATTCTAATCAGACCAGCAGTTGAGGCAGGAGAAAAACTTGGTTTCTTGCCAGGCGATCTTTCACAAAAAGTAGACCCTTACCTTAGGCCTTTATATGATGGTTTATATGAAATGCTTGGTGCAGAAAGGACAACCAAGTTAATTGAAAAAGAAGTTATTGAAGTTGCACCCCTTGCTTACTTGCGCGGAAGAACCCTAAATAATGCATTTATTATTATGGATGAAAGTCAAAATACTACAGTTGAGCAGATGAAAATGGTTTTAACTCGAATCGGGTATGGTTCACAAGCAGTTATAAACGGCGATTTAACTCAAATAGATCTGCCAAAACATATAACTTCAGGCTTAGACCATGTTATTCATGTTTTAAAGGATATAAGCGGCATTGGAATAGTAGAGTTTTCTTCTCATGATGTTATACGACACCCTTTAGTTAGAAAAATAATCGATGCTTATAAAAAATTTGAATCTAATATAAATAGGTGAGCTTAATAATTACATTAGATAAGGGTATCTCAATAGAGCCAGATCTTCGTGATAGGCTTCAAAGCATTGTATCTTTGATATTGAATGATGAAGGATTGGCTGACAAAAAAATCAACCTTAGAATAGTAAACAATAAAGAAATGAAAAAACTAAATCATCAATTTAGAAATAAGAACAGTGCAACTAACGTTCTTTCTTTTCAAAACGATGATATATCATCAATACATACCAAAAATATTGGCGATATTGCAATAAGCTTAGAGTATGTAGAAAGAGAGGCCAAAGAAGAAGGAAAATTTTTTGAAGATCATATGATTCACATGTTGGCCCATGGTGTATATCATATAATAGGATATGATCATGAAAATGATGAGATGGCAGCGATCATGGAAAACAAAGAAATAAATATTTTAAATAAAATTAACATTAATAACCCGTACTAGATGAATCAAAAGTTAGAAAACGAAGACAACCACCCTCCTTCGGGACTCATATCAAAAATTAAAAAATTCTTTAGAAACCCTTTTTTTATAAAGACTCAGTCTGTTTTAGAGGTTACAGATTTTCTTAAAGATGCAGTTGATTTAAATATCATTGATAAAGAGGCCGAATCCATAGCAAACAAGGCTATAAGATTAGGAAATACAACAGTAAAAGAAATTATGGTCCCAAAAGTTGATATGGTTACTTTTGGCATAGATGATGAAATAAATGTAATTCTTGAAAAAATAATAGAATCTGGACATTCAAGATACCCTATATTAGGTAGCGAAAGAGACGAGGTAAGTGGAATATTACTTGCAAAGGATATGTTACCAAAGATTTATGAGGGTAATAATAACTTTAGCCTATCTGATATGTTAAGAGAGCCTAATGTGGTGCCTGAAACTAAAAAAGCTGACTCATTGTTAGAGGAATTCAAAAAAGACCGCTCTCATATGGCTGTTGTAATAGATGAGTATGGAACTATTTCAGGATTAGTAACTATTGAGGATATTTTAGAAGAGCTTGTGGGTGAAATAGAGGATGAGCATGATGTTGATGAAGAAGAAATCATTAAAATTTCCGATAAAAAGTTTTATGCTGATGCAAAAGTTGAAATAGAAGAGTTCACCGAGTTTTTTAATCTTGATATTGACCCTCTGGCAATTGATGCTGAAACATTGGGAGGTTTCATTATTAGTAAATTAGGAGTACTCCCAAAAGTTGGCGATAAGGTCAAAATAGAAGACCTAACCATAAAGGTAATTGATGCTGATGATAGAAAAATTGAAAAGGTTCAAATAACAAAAAATCAATGAAGTTCAAGCAATACTTAATTCCATTTATTTTTGGTTTTATTGGAATTTTTGCTTTTTCACCCTTCTCTATTAAGCCCCTAATAATACTATCCTATGCATACCTTATTAAAGAGATAGTTTATAAAGAAAATAGCTCTTTAAAAAAAATAATATTCTGGTCATTTGGTCATTGGGGATTTGGGATGTCATGGTTAATAGTGAGTGTTTACTATTATGGAGAAACCAATATAGTATTGTCTTTAATTATTTTTCTTTTATTAATCATAATTCTTACAGCTGTTTTTAGCATGCCATTATCACTTTTAAGGTATAGGTTATTCAGCAAAAATAATTTATCTCCGTATATAGAATTGACATACATATCAAGCATTTTTATTCTTAGTGAATTATCAAGATATTATTTATTAAATGGTGTTCCTTGGCTAATACCTGGAAGTGTATTTTTAGATACCCACATTCAATATATTTACACTATATTAGGAGTTGCTGGGGGCTCCATTTTGATCTATATGATTGCAAGCCTAATGGCTTTGTGCTGGGTAACCAATAAAAATATTTCTTACTTAATTTTTTTAGGCTCATTGCTTTTATTTATTCCGGCAACTATGGAAAAAATTGGAGATAAAAGAGATATTTATGTTTCTATAATTCAACCCTCTTCTGATCCTTTTTTAAAATATCAGGATGGTTATAAATATGTAATTGAAAAAAATATATTAGAACTAATAGACAGATCATCTCCTAAATCAGAAATAATAGTAATGCCTGAGGCAGAATTACCATATTCAATGCAAAGTAAAGATTTTAATAATTTTAAAAATAACCTAGATACATCCAATAAAGAGTTTATTTCAGGAGTATGGAATTATGATGATGGACACTTATACAATTCTATAATTAACTTAAACACAGGCAAAAACTACAATAAAATGCATTTAGTGCCATTTGGTGAATATATTCCATTTATAGCCTCATTAAGAGGCATTATTAGCTTTTTTGATATGCCTATGTCAAATGTAAAGCATGGCAATAAAAATCAGCAAAACATAGCTGTATTCAATGATAGATCTTTAAATTTTGCTCCTTTAATATGTTTTGATATTGCATTCGGAGAAACAGTAAGAAAAAGCAACAAAAGTTCAGATTTTATTATCAATGTAAGTAATGATACATGGTTTGGAAATTCTATCGGCCCATATCATCACCTAGATATAACAAGAATTCGAGCAATTGAAAATAATAAATGGATTATAAGATCAACCAATGATGGTTTTTCAGCCATCATAACCAATAATGGAACAATTGTTGATAAATTAGATAAGGGAATAACAGGTGTTATCAATAATGGTATTAATATAAAGAAAGAAAGAAGCATTTATAATATTTATGGATATTCTATTCCATATTTATTTTCAATTTTAATAGTACTCATATCAGCTATAATATTTAAATGTCGAAAAACTCATATATAGTTTTATTTTTACTATTTTCATTTCAAGTATCATCAAACGATATATCTATTGAAATTGATATATCTGAGCAAAGACTTTATTTAATTCAAAACAACAGCATTCAATCCTCATATCCAGTATCTACATCAAAATATGGAGAGGGAAGTATTGAAAACTCATTTAAAACCCCTCTTGGTCGTCATCTAGTCAAAGAGAAAATTGGTGAAGGGGCTTCAATTAATACAATTTTTAAATCTCGAATAAATACCAGAAGATCTGCACAAATTATAGAAGAATATGAGGATTCAGATGATGATTTTGTTACTTCAAGGATAATGTGGCTTGATGGGCAGGAAGAGGGCGTAAATAAGGGTGGAATAGTTGATTCTTACAACAGATATATTTATATTCATGGTACTCATGAAGAAGGTCTAATTGGGTCCAAGGCATCTCATGGTTGCATAAGAATGTTTAATACAGATGCTATTGAGTTGTTTAACAGAGTTAAAATTGGGACAAAAGTTCTTATTAAGACCTAATGTCCCATTCTGAGATATTTTTTAGAAATTACCAGCTACTGACGACATTGCAAAATTAAGCTTTTCTTTTCTTTCCTCTCCTGAGGGCGCTTCACTAAACTTTTCACCATTTTTAGCTAGTTTTACAAGCAATTCACTTGGCTTATATGCATTATTTCCCGTAATTTCATGATATTTCTTTAATTTTTCAACAACAACGTCCAATCCCATAGCATTTGCATGATGCATAGGACCGCCTCTCCATATGGGGAAACCATAGCCATTTATATAAACTACGTCAATATCAGCCGCTCTTTGTGCAACACCTTCAGAAAGAATATCAGCACCCTCATTTATAAGAGCTAAAATACATCGATCTATGATTTCTTTGTCAGATATGTCTCTTCTAGTAAATCCATTTTCTGATGATATTTTTTCATAGATTGCTTCATTCTCTGGAGCTGGATTTGGAGCTCTCGAACCTTCGTTATAATTGTAATAACCTTTACCATTTTTTTGACCAAACCTGTCATTATCACAGAGATGATCTCCTATCTTTGCGTGGAGAGGTGACTCAGCGCCGCTGAGTTTTCTTGCTCTCCATCCAAGATCTAGACCAACAAGATCCATCATCCTAAATGGACCCATATTCAAACCAAACGATTCAATAGCTTGATCTATTTGATGGGGAAGGGCGCCTTCAAGGAGGAGCATATTTGCTTGAGCAGTATAGTTAAATAGCATTCTGTTACCTATAAATCCTGGAGCATTTAAAGATACAACAGCAGCCTTTTTAATCTTCTTACTTATATTCATTACAGTTGCTAATGTTTCGTGCGATGTTTGTTCGCCTCTAACAACCTCTAGCAATCTCATAATGTTTGCTGGACTAAAAAAGTGAGTACCTACTACCTTGTTAGGTCTTTTCGTTACTGATGCTATAGCATCAACATCTAAGCCAGACGTATTACTTGCTAGAATAGCATTATCCTGCACATGTTCATCCAGGCTTTTAAAAATTTCTAATTTTAAATCTAGATTTTCATAAACAGCCTCAATAGCTATGTCAACATCATGTAGATCTTTATAATCTAAACTCGAAGTAATCAAGCCAAAAACCATGTCTTTTTGCTCAGGTGTCATTCGACCTCTGCCAACCATAAAATCATAATTTTTTTCTATAACAGAAAGACCTCTTTTAAGATTATCTGCATCTTGATCAATAATATGAACAGGAATACCAGCATTAGCAAAACACATTGCTATTCCTCCACCCATGGTTCCAGAACCAATAATTCCTGCTTTTTTAATATCCATTACAGGCGTATCTTTTGGCATGTCAGAAATTTTTGAAGCACTTCTCTCACCAAAAAATATATGAATCATTGCTTCTCTTTGCGGATGCAATAAGCACTCGATAAATAATTCACCTTCTTTCTTTATTCCTTCATCAAAATCATCAAGGTTTATTGCTGCTTCAACACACTTTATTATTTGACCAGGTGCAAATTGCCCTTTTCTTGATTTGGCTGCAAGCGCTTGAGCTTCAACTAATGCATTTTCTGATCCTCTAGCTTCAATTATCTTCTCATTTATATCTCTAACCATCGGATGTTTTATGTCTTCTGCTGCTTTTTCTTTCGCAAAAGCTATTGAGTCTTCAACAACATTTTCTGATAAAAGGTCTACAATGCCCATATCTAAAGCTTTCTTAGCAGGGATATGACTTCCTGTGATCATCATTTTTAATGCCTCAGATGGTCCAACAAGCCTAGGAAGCCTTTGAGTACCGCCACCGCCAGGTAAAAGACCAAGATTTACTTCTGGAAGACCAACAAAAGCTGTGTTTGAAGCAATTCTATAGTTGCAACATAATGCAGTTTCAAGGCCACCACCAAGAGTAATGCCGTTAATAGCGGCCACAAGAGGTTTTTTACAGTATTCAAGACTCTTAAATACTTCATTTAGGGTATGACCAGATGGATTTCCACCAAATTCAGAAATATCTGCACCAGCAATAAAAGCTCTACCTTTTCCTGTTAGAACAACCCCAACAACACTCTCATCTGCTTCAGCTTTAGCAATACCTTCATAAAGACCGTTCCTGACGCCCTCACTCAATGGATTAACAGGTGGATTATCAACTGTTAAAAGCGCGACGCTGTCAACGACTTCGTAGTGAACTGTTCCTTTCAATTTATACTCCGTAAAAAATTTAGATATGCATTATACATAAAAAATACCCTTATTTATGAACGATTAATTGCTCACACATAGCACATTTATTAAACAATTAAATTAATTTATAAAAAGTATTGATAATATAATATAAGTATATATAATAGTACAAGTCAGCACTCCTCTCCCCCTATTAGATTTGCTGACACTCTGGAATCATATGGAGGGCTCTGTCCCTCCATTTTTATTAGGTTTTTTTAAAAATGAGTAAATATAAAGAATTATTTGAAACTTTCATACTGGTCAGTGTATTTATAGTATCTGTTCTAGCCATCGGCCCATTAGCTTAAATTAGACACAAGCTTTATACTTTTAAGTAATGAAAAAACTATTACTATCTATTGTCTGTATTGCTGCATGTAATCATGCTTTTGCATGTTCAGATTTACTTAATACTGAAATGCGAATACTTGATTCAGCTCAGACTCAAAATTTATGTGAATATGATGGAAAGACGTTGCTTGTTGTAAATGTAGCTAGTAGATGTGGTTATACCTATCAATATGCTAGTCTCCAGAAATTATATGAAACTTATAAAGAAAATGATTTTGTTGTATTGGGAGTTCCATCCAGAGACTTTTTTCAAGAATATTCCAATGAAAGTGATGTTGCCGAATTCTGTTCAACAGAATATGGAGTAGACTTTCCCATGTTTTCGACTGTAAAAGTTCGCGGAAAAAAAGCACACCCATTTTATAAAAAATTAAAAGAGGAATCTGGAGTAGAACCAACTTGGAATTTCAATAAATATCTTATTTCTAAAAATGGAAAAGTGATTTCCACTTTTAAATCAGGGGTTAAGCCTGATTCCAAAGAGCTTATTTCTGCAATTGAAAAAATTCTTTAAATTTATTTAGATACCAAAACAGTTTTGGGCTTATTAAATGCAAAGATTCCATTATCAACAACCCCTGGAATATTATTTAATAAAACCTCAACAGCTTCTGGGTTAGAAATATCTAAATCTTGTATGTCCAGAATATGATTTCCTTGATCTGTAACAAAACCCGCCCTATAGATTGGCGTACCTCCCATTGAAACAATTCTTCGAGCAACAAGACTTCTACTTTCAGGTATAACCTCAACAGGAAGAGGAAAGGCCCCAAGTCTTGTTACTAACTTCGAGTCATCAACTATACAGACAAATTCATTAGATGCTGATGCAACAATTTTTTCTCTAGTATGCGCACCTCCACCACCTTTTATTAATTCATTATCTGGTGAAACCTCATCGGCACCATCAATATAGAATGCAATATCTATAACATCATTTAAATTAAAAACATCAATGCCTTTTTCATTAAGTAAATTTGATGAAGCTTCTGAGCTTGAAACAGCACCAGCAAAAAGATTCCTGTAATTACCCAGTTCCTCAATAAAAAAATTGACAGTAGAGCCAGTACCTATGCCCAAAATCATTTCAGAATGCAGTTTATCTTTTATATAATCAATGGCTTGTTTTGCAACATTTATCTTTGAGCTACTCATATCTGTATAATACAAGAAAAATAACAATAGATAATTATCTTGAGATTAAAAATAAAAAAAACTGGGTCTTTTAAAAACTCAAAAAAATATATTAAGTTAATTGAAAATGCTTCTGTATATGATGTAGCAGTAAATACGCCTATAACATTTGCACCAAATCTTTCTGCAAAAGAAAAAAATAAAATATATTTAAAAAGAGAAGATCTTCAACCTATTTTTTCTTTTAAAAATAGAGGTGCTTACAACAAAATAGTTAATTTATCCTCCGATCAACAAAAAAGGGGTGTTATAGCGGCATCTGCAGGAAATCATGCTCAGGGTGTTGCAAGCGCATGTAAAAAACTAAAAATTAATTGCACTATTGTAATGCCAATTACAACACCAGAAATTAAAATAAAAGATGTAAAAAGATTTGGTGCAAAGATAGTTCAGCATGGTGACAATGTTAATTCTGCCTTAGAGGAAGCTCTCAAAATTTCTAAGAAAAAAAAATTGACCTTTGTTCATCCTTTTGATGACCCAATGACAATTGCGGGGCAGGGCACAATTGGAAAAGAAATTCTCGATGATAATAATGATTATGATGTAGTTTTTGTGCCAGTTGGTGGTGGAGGAATCCTTGCTGGTGTTTCATCGTGGATTGCGCAACATAATAAAAAAATAAAAGTAATTGGTGTTGAGGTAGAAGATTCTGCATGTTTTGCAGAAGCTGTCAAAGCAAACAAGAGAGTGACGCTTAAAGAGGTTGGTTTGTTTGCTGACGGCGTGGCAGTTGCTCAGATTGGGAAACATAATTTCGATGTTGCAAAAGAATGCGTAGATGAGGTAATAACAGTTAATGTAGATGAGGTTTGCGCTGCTGTTAAAGATATATTTGAAGACACAAGAGTTCTTTCTGAGCCAGCCGGAGCTTTAGCATTAGCGGGTTTAAAAGTTTATTCAAAAAAAGTAAAAGGTAAAAACCTATTAGCAATTAGTAGTGGGGCAAATGTTAATTTCCAAAGACTAAACTTTATAGTAGAAAGATCTGAGCTTGGCGAAAACAGAGAAAAAATACTCAGTATAAAAATACCAGAAAAACCAGGAAGTTTTTTAAGTTTATCAAGAGTATTTGGTAGCTCACCAATAACCGAATTTAATTATAGGAAGTCAGATCTAAATGATGCATATGTTCTTGTTGGTGTCAGAACTAAAACTGAAAAATCATATCAAACTCTAAAAAATAAACTAAAGAAACTAGGTTTTGTTTTTAAAGATCTTACAAGAAATGAAATTTCAAACGATCATTTAAGACATATGGTGGGCGGAAGAATTAATCAAAAAGGTGATAATAATGAGAGAATATTTAGAGGTGAATTTCCTGAAAAACCAGGCGCACTTTTATCATTTTTAGAGAAATTCGGGAGCGATTGGAATATATCATTATTCCACTATAGAAATCTTGGATCCGCATTTGGAAAAATATTAATTGGAATAGAAGACGTTAATTCAAACAAGCATCGTCTTACAAAACATCTTAACAAGTCAGGAACTTTGTTTATAGAAGAAACTTCAAACAAAGCTTACAAAGACTTTTTAAAATAACTAATACTTTAATCGAAATTTAATTGAATAAACTTCGTCAGAAGGGTTGTTCCATGGCTGTTCAAATATTTCTGACTTTGACAGATTTTCATCTTCATCATAATTTCTTCCACCTTTTGAATAAACTAGATAAAGATATGATAGAGGAGCTAGCTCATATTTATACCTTATTTGAAACGAAGTAACTCCCTGGGTGAATGGCTTAAGCAAGTCATTTGAATCATATAAGTAGCCGCCACTATCAGAAATTAGACTTTTAGGATTATCTGCTTGAAGAGCGACAAATTGACTCTTTAACCTTATTTCATGTTTGTTTCCACGAAACCAATTCAAGCCTATTGATAAAGTGTCTTGCTCAGAATCAAATAAACCAAACTTGTTATCCTCAGTCCATATTAACCACTCATTTTCTTTTCTAATCCTATACTGCAAACTTAATTTTAGATTGTCATTTGGAAAATAAGATCCTGCTATCTTATAAAACTCTCTTTTATATCCATCAGAATTAAAAGAGTGATATTTTTCTCCTTTTTCAAAACTAATCCTCCAATCGTAAGTCCAGAATTTATAATTAATTGCTTCAAAATCTAAGGTTATATTTTTTTTCTTTTTGATTTTTATAAATGGAAAATCAGGATTTTTTCTAGTAATTGTTGTATTTTTTCCTGAAGTTTTGATTCCAAAATCAAACTTAATGAAGATGTATCTTTGAAGACAATTGTATTTTTTTGATCAATTCTTATAGGGTTAGAATTTCCATTTGTGTCCGAATCATAGTTAAAGTCAACGCCCATATCAATTTGATTTAACAGTGACTTCTCTGCGAAGTCTATTTTTTTTAATCCTCCGCCAAGACCAAAATGAATCCAATCGGCCCTTTTAAGATAACCAAAATCGTTTAACTGAAAATTTTTATCAAAATATAAAATACTTCCTGATACATATGAAAAATTTGATGGTTGATAGTTGAATTGGGATCTATATCCAAATTTTGAGTCACTATTTTTTTCTGAAAAAAGAAGGTCTGTAAAGTAAGTCAATTGATCAGATTTCACATTTACATAGTCAATTACATTAACAGTTGCAGTAGAGTTGTTAAAACTATCATCAACGTGAGTCAACATATATCCAAGTGTTTTGTTGCCAAGATTTGTTCGTGATCTGATAGCATAAAAATTTCTTCCAACAGAGAAGGATTCATCATTTTCTCTTGCTGTAAAGAAACCCAATTCTGTCTTTCCAGTTTTTTGTGAGTACCTCAAAGCATAATCTATATCTGAATAATTCTTTTTTGCACCTTCACATTCATTACTATTGTTTTCTTGATCGCATTCATAGCTAGGAGCAGAGCCAATTCTTCTAGTATTCATCACCGAATAACGATCATAATTATTGATATTGAACAGAGATTGATTTTCATTGAAAAAAGCTCTTTTCTCTGAATAAAAAGTTTCTTGAGCAGAAAAATTTATTACAACATCATCACTTTCAGCCTGACCAAAGTCTGGATTAAATGTAGCATTAATTTGTTTTCCAGTTCCTGAGTTATAGAAAATTTCTGCACCTACTTTATTATCATCAAATTTAGTAATAGAGTTTTGGTTGGATGAAATATACGGAAATAGATTTAATTTTGATTTTGTATAGTTATCAATCTCTAGAGAATTTAATTTTTCAAAATATTCAGGCCTGCTTGCCATGGAGCCTGAGCTGCTAATCCATGTCTGTTCTTTAGCGTTATATCTTAACGCTGAATATTTTATTATTCTTTTTGAGCCTGAAGGCTGGCTCATTAAAACTAAATCCCATGGTAGATAAAATTCTGATGTCCAATATCCATCATATTTTTTTGTTTTTGCTACCCAGTCACCATCCCAATCTGTTTTAAAATCACCAGATTTAAGTTTAATAGCATCAAAAAGAGAATCTCCCAATGTCACAGCTAATATATATGCCTTATTTCCACTCCCATCAAAGTCAATATTTATAGAATTTTTATCACTAAGAGAGGTCATCTCATCTCTTAGTGTTTTTTTGGATAGCATTGATGAATTACTTTGCTTGTTAAAAAAACCAACATATATGCCATCTTGATTTGAGAAAATATAAGCAATCGTATCGTCTTTTGTTTCTTTTAAATTAAATGGAGAGGTTTGAAAGAACTTATTTACTGAAAATGCATTAGTCCCATTCAGGCTCATCTAAAACACCATCAATAATAATTGATTCTCCAAATGTTTTTGCAGAAGAAATAAATAATATTGTTAATAAAAGGAGCTTTCTCATTATGTATGAGTATTGTATATATCAGCTATACGAAAGTATACGAGACTCTGTGGCAACAAGATCATATTTAAGATCATGAGGTTCAGAAAGTTTTTTATCTAGTATTTGATAGTCATAGCCAAGACCAATAATAAGTGGCTTTTTGTCTTTTTTGTGTATAAGGCTGGACAGGGCTCTATCGAAATAACCACCGCCATATCCTATTCTAAAACCATCTATATCAACGCCAACAAAAGGTATGAACATGACATCAAATAAATGAGGATCTAAGTACTGTGTATTATCAACCTCTGGTATTCCGAATTTATTTTTAATCAAAGCAACTCCATTTGTGTATAAATTAAATCTCATTTGATTTCTAGGAAATATTTTTGGCATATAAATATCATGTGAGAATTTATTTAATTCATTTTTTATTAGCTCTAAAGTAATCTCTTTTCTATAGGGAAAATAAAGTAATACATTTTTCTTTTTTGAAAGGTCAAAACTATTTAGTATATTATTTTGGATTTTGGTGTTGAGTCTAGCGGTTTCTTTGCTAGAAAGAATGTGCCCCTGCTCAAGAAGTGATTTTCGAATTTTATTTTTCACCATAAATTGTGCCGAGGCTAACAAACCAAATCACCGCCATGTGTTTTACCTGAACCGAAAGGTCAGGTGGTGAATTTCTTATCAAATCAGGCTTCCCTGTAAAGGTACTGCTCAACAATGATAGTGGAATATCACCTATTTAATTGTATCGGTTCAAATTTAACAACACATTAGCGAATGAACCAGAATGTCATAAAAGTATAGGATATAAATTTGTTAAGTGAAAGACTATTTATCTAATACTAAGTCAATTTTTTTAATAATATTTGAAAGATCAATATCAGAATTCGAATGAGTAACATCAGGGCTGGATAACAGTTTGTTTGCTAGAGTTAAACCGGCAATTATCAACGCATTATTTTTATCACTAATTGAATCCAGCTCTGTATTTAAGAGATTAGCAGCCTCAATTAATTGATCTTTTTCCTCAGGAGGGCATGCTAATGTAAGATCTCTCCCAAATATTCTTAAAGAAAGGGTATCCATTTCACTCATTATTTTTCTCTTTATTTAATTTCTTTTCTAAGGCCGATATTTCTTTTGTAAGAAGAATTTTATTCTTCTTCCAATCTCTTTCTCTTTGAACATAGGAATCAATTATTCCCTTTTGCTCCTCAAACCGTTTTACAAGGAGGTCTATTCTTTGCTCAAGGTTTTCAAGAGATGAATAATTTTTTTCTGTCATGTTGTAAGTTTAATTGCACATCAATGAATTGGAAAGTTTGTTATATAAAAGAGTAAAATAAACTATGGAAAACAACATATATAAAAAAAGACGTGAATCGCTTAAAAAGTATCTGCCTGAGAATTGTGCCTTAATATTGCCAGGCGCAGACTTGCAGTATAGGAATTCAGATTCCTCATACGCACTAAGGCAGGAAAGTAGTTTCTATTATCTTTCTGGTTTTTGTGAGCCTTCTTCTCTTATGATTATTATAAATAATGGCAAAGAAGTTAATTCAATTGCATTCGTACCCCCTAAAGATAAATTAAAAGAGATATGGGATGGTTATAGGGCAGGACCTTTAGGTGCTATAGATGATTATCTTTTTGATCAAGCTTTTGAAAATAATAAGATTGATGAGCTAATGCCTGAATTACTCAATGGAGTTAAGAAAGTTTTTTACCCAATTGGAAAGAAAAGTGGGTTTGATCAGAAAGTTATTGATTGGACTTGTGCAGCTAACTCAAAAGACAGACACTCACAATCTATAGATATTATGGATGGATCTTCTATGGTAGGTAATATGAGACTCATTAAAGATGATCACGAAATAGAAATCATGAAACGCGCATGTGAGATTTCAGCAGAAGCTTATATAGAAGTAATGAAGTCAATAAAGCCTGGCGATAATGAGCAATTAATAGAAAATCAATTTTTATATGAATTTGGTAAAAAGGGCGGTCGTTTTCCAGCATACACCCCAATAGTTGCCGGGGGTGAGAATGCGTGCGTCCTCCATTATATTGAAAATAATAAAGAGCTTGAGGGGTCTGATCTTATACTGGTTGATGCTGGATGTGAATATAAGATGTATGCCTCAGATATTACTAGAACATTTCCAGTCAGTGGCAAATTCTCAGATGAACAGTTGGCTATATATAAAGTAGTTTTAGCTGCAAATCAGGCAGCAATAGACGCTGTTAAACCTGGCAATAGCGTTATGGAGCCTCAAGTAATATCAGAAAAAGTAATTACCAAGGGATTGGTAGAGCTTGGAATCTTATCCGGAGATCCTGAAGAGCTTCATAAAGATGGAGCTTTTAAAGATTTTTATATGCACAAGATTGGTCATTGGCTTGGTCTTGATGTTCATGATGTTGGTGATTATATGGAAGATGGCGATTACATGAAATTCAAGCCTGGAATGATTACTACAATTGAACCTGGTATATATATAAGTAGTTCAATGGATGTAGATAAGAAATGGAAAGGAATAGGCATTAGAATTGAGGACGACATTCTTGTCACAACTTCTGGGAATATTAATTTAACCTCTAAAGTCCCATCAAACCCTGAAGAAATCGAAGCTCTAATGAGATAAACATATGAATGTTCCTGTTGCTATTTCGGGGGGTGGAATTATTGGGAACTATATTTCTTTGAGACTTAAAAGAAATAATATTGATTCTCTAATAATAGAAAAATCTGATTACATGCCCGATATGTCTGAAGGAATCAGGACTCTGACTCTCAACAATCATTCAATGTCATTATTAAAAGCAGAAGGCATTGACATAGAATCAGCCCCAATTAATGAAATCAATGCTCTGGATGGAGAGGGGACTGGTAAAATACAATTCCTGGCTGATGATATAAATGAAAGCTATCTATCTCATGTTGTTATGTTTAATGATCTAAAAAATAGACTTACTGAATTATGCAAAGATAAAACTTTATTTAATAATGAAATCAATTCTATTCAAAAATTTAACTCAGAGGACACAAGTGAAGCTATTCTTGGAGATGGAGATTCTCTCCATGCACAAATAATAGCTGGGTGCGATGGAAGAAATTCAAATATTGCCAAGATCACAGGGCTACCAAATGAATATTATGAATATAAGCAGACAGCTATTACTTTTATTGGACATGTTACAAATAATGACAATAGCCTAATTGCTCACCAGGCTTTTTCAGAGAAAGGAATTTTTGCTTTAATGCCAATGCCAAACAAAGGTTCAAAAAAGAATAGACACACTATTGTTTGGTCTATTGATAACTCTATACTTCAAAATATATCTCCAACGGAGTATGTAAAAAATAATCTATCTTTTTTTGAATCAAAGTTGAATATAAAAATAGAAGTAAATTCAGAGATTTTAAATTTTAAGTTATCCAATCATCATTTTAAGAATTACATTAAAGACTCGGTTGTTCTTATTGGTGATGCAGCTCATTCTATTCACCCTTTAGCCGGACAAGGTATTAATCTTGGCCTTGCTGATGCTGATATTTTCTGTGAAGAACTTATTGATGCTTACAACAAAGGATTCAAAATAAATAATAAAGCCATTTTAAAAAAATACGAAATAAGAAGAAAGGGTATGAATTTGTTAATGCTTAAGTCTATGGACTTTTTTGTAGATTTTTTTAGTAGCAAAAACCTTTACATAATACTCTTAAGGAATTTTGGATTAAACTCAGTAAACAAGACAAAATTTTTAAAAGCGTTCTTCATGAGGCACGCTTCTGGATTAAATAAATTTTAGTTAAACTTTTTGACCTTTGGCTCTAAGTTCTTTGAGTACAACGCTTATACCTTTTTTATCAATGATACGCATGCCTTTAGCAGACACTTTTAAATTGACAAATCTATTTTCTGATTCAACCCAGAATTTGTGTGTATGCAGGTTGGGAAAGAACTTTCTTTTAGTTCTATTTTTGGCATGAGAAACATTATTCCCAGACTGTGGTATCTTACCTGTTACTTGACATATTTTACTCATAGAACCGCGATTTTATAGAACACTGAAGCACTTAGCAACTATTATGAAACAAATTTTTTTATTAAGACATGCCAAGTCTGATTGGAGCACTATGGGGCAGAAGGATTTTGATAGGCCTCTTGCAAAAAGAGGCGTAAGTGATGCGCTGCTAATAGCACAATATATTCAAGATATGGGTTATTCGATCGATATGGTTTTTTGCAGTACCGCTCAAAGAACTAAAGAGACTTTTGATTTGTGTGCAGACAGCTTTAATTTTAAAATTGAAAAAGCTACTTATTTAGAAGAATTATATTTCGGGACAGTTGATACTTTAGTTGATTTAATTAAAAGCCTGAATGAAAAATTTTCTTCAGTATTAGTTGTTGGGCACAATCCCACTATGCAATTTTTTTTAGAAGAATTAACGGGCAAAACTTTAAATAACTTTTCAACATGCGGGTTAGCACAAATTTGCACAGAAAATTCATGGAAAGACTTACCATTAAAAAATTGTGAGTTAAAATCTTTTATTAAGCCAAAGGATCTAAAATTTTGAAAGACATTAAAATAAAAATTATAAACCCTTTAATGGGTGACTCCATTCCATTGCCAGAATATGAAACTGATGGCTCAGCAGGTTTAGATTTAAGGGCTTGTCTTGAAGAAAAATCAATTCTTGAGGCTGGAATGTCACAATTAATTCCAATTGGTTTTGCAATGTATCTAGAAGATCCAACCCTTGCAGCTTTAGTTGTTCCAAGATCAGGTCTTGGTTCTAAACATGGAATTGTTTTGGGTAATTTAGTCGGATTAATTGATTCTGATTATCAGGGAGAGTTAATGGTTCCAGCTTGGAATAGATCTGAAAAAGATTTTGAAATTAATCCTGGAGACAGAATAGCACAAATGATTATTGTGCCAGTTGTCCAAGCTAGATTTAATATAGTAGATAGTTTTGAAGAAACTTTGAGAGGTGATAAGGGTTTTGGAAGCTCTGGTATAAATTGATTAATTTATTTTTTCTTACCAAATCTTTCTTCAAATTTCTGTACTCTTCCACCTGTATCAATAATCTTCTGCTTACCAGTATAAAAAGGATGAGACGCAGATGAGATATCAAGGGGGTAGTATGGATAAGTTTTACCATCTTCCCATTCTTTTGTTTGAGTTGTTTCTAATGTTGAACGAATGAGGAAAAACTTCTCCGCACTAGCATCATGGAATAAAACTTCTCTGTATTCGGGATGTATATCTTTTTTCATAATAAAATCAAAATTTGGATGAGAACTATAACAAAAAACAACTTCTTTACAAACAAAAAATGAATATTTTTTACTATGAAATAGCAGTTTCACTACCTTTAAGGCAATGTTTTACATATAAATCAGTAATAAAAATCAAAAAAGGGTTGCGAGTATCAGTACCTTTTGGCAAAAGAAAAGTTATTGGGGTGGTTATAAAAAAAATTAACAATCCTGAAATATTAAATAAAAACGGTGTTATAAAAAGTATTATTTCTGTGTTGGATGAATATTCTATTTTTGATAGCTCAATATTTAATACCATTTTATGGGCCTCAGACTATTACCATCATCCTATAGGCGAAGTATTTCATTCCTTTATTCCAACTGAGCTAAGAAAAATTAATGATAAGTGTATAGCTCCTTTGGAATTAGATACCAATCCAGATATTTTAGTAAACGAAGATGATAAAAGATTTAACCTAACTAAAGACCAAGACAAGGCGGTTAAGAAGCTATCAAATGCAACCGGATTTAATCCATCGTTGCTTTATGGCGTAACAGGGTCTGGGAAAACAGAGGTTTACTTACAACTCACAGAAAAGTTTATCAAGGAGGGTAAATCAGTTCTTATCCTTGTCCCAGAAATTAATCTAACGCCTCAATTATTATTTAGATTTGAATCAAGATTTAAAGGCGAAATAGGTTTATATCATTCAAAACAAACTCCATTAAAAAGACTTAAGATTTGGCTTAAAGCCAAGTTTGGAGACATAAGAATAGTCATTGGTACCAGATCATCAGTCTTAATGCCTATAAAAAATATAGGTCTTATTATTATTGATGAAGAACATGATCAATCATTTAGACAGTCAGAGGGCTTTAAGTTTTCAGCTAGAGATGTTGCTATTAAAAGAGCTCAAGAAGAAAAAATACCAATTATTCTTGGTTCAGCCACCCCATCTCTTCAAACTCTAAGGTTGGTGAAAGAAAATAAATTTAATCAAGTAGATATTTTAAGTAGAGTGGATGGAAGAAAGCCTCCCAAGCTTATTGTTATGGATATAAACAATACCCCTCTAATTGGAGGAGTTGCAATTGAAACATTAAGTGCGATTGAGTCAGTTATTAAAAAAGGCGAGCAAGTACTTATTTTTATAAACAGAAGGGGTTTTGCTCCCCTGTATCAATGTGGATCATGTGGATGGGTAGCCGATTGTAACTCTTGCGACTCTAATCTTGTATACCATCATTCTAGACAGAGACTGATATGCCACAGATGTGAATCCGCTTATGCAGTCAATAAATCATGCCCTGTATGTGAATCCGAAGATTTTTATCTTCATGGGTCTGGCACGGAAAGGGTTGAAGAGGTATTACAAAGCAGCTTTTCAAAGACGCCAATAATAAGAGTTGATCATGACACAACTAAAAAAGTTGGGTCGATACAAGCCATAATTGAAAAAATTCATTCTTCAGATTCAGCAATACTTGTTGGCACTCAAATGTTAGCCAAAGGTCATGATTTTCCAAAAGTAACACTAAGTGTAATATTAAATGCAGACAATGGTCTTGTTAGCCCAGAAATAAATGCCTTGGAAAAGCTCTCTCAGTTATTAATTCAGGTTTCAGGAAGAGCCGGAAGAAATAATAATCTCGCTAAAGTTATCATACAAACCAGATACCCTGAGGATATTAATCTGAATAAAATTAAGACTGGTGATTATATGAATTTCGCAAACCAGTGCCTTACAACCAATGCCAAATTGAACCTTCCCCCATTCTCAACTATTTGTCTTTTAAGATGCTCTTCGCCAACACAGATCAGTAACAATATCTTTCTTGAAAGAGCACTCTCTATTTTATCAAATAGGAAAGAAATTAATGTTATTGGACCATTACCTTCTTTAATTTCTAAGTCCAAGGGAAGCTATAGACATCATCTATTCATTCAGACTTCTTCTAAACCTTATTTAAATAAAGTATTGAAGTACTTAACAAATGAATTTCAAAAATGGCCAGAAACAAAAAAAATAAAATGGTCTTTTGACATAGATCCAATGAATATAAATTAAATATAAATCTTTATAATTTGTCCAGGATATATCGGCTTATTATTTAACTTATTATTCTCATTTATAGATTCCACCGAGACACCAAATCTAATAGCTATTTCAGACAAGACATCACCTTTTTGGATTTTATATGATAAGAACTCATTGTTATTTTCAACCATGGTGCCGTTTATAGGGTTTTCTAAAAAATAATTATGCACGCCTAAAAAAATAGATCTTGCTATCATCCTTCTTCCAGGCTTCCCCTTAAGTCTTTCAGCATCTTCAGGGTTTGTTATAAAACCAGACTCAACAAGAACTGATGGTATATCAATAGATTTAAGGACTCGAAAATCTGCAAACTCAACATCCTTTTTATGAATTTTTGTATAAGGGTCTCTTTTTAGCTGATCTAAAATTTTTGTTCCCAGTTTTTTGCTTTGGCTTATCTTATCTTTATAAATATCTGGATAGAGCTCTCTTGCTAAATCTTCATTAAAATCACTTGGCTTTAAATTTTTTATATCTGCTTGAATTCTTTTCCTTTGTTTTTCAGACAGATTTCTAGCTACCGTACTCGAAGCCTCCTCAGACCATATGAAAACAGAAGCGCCTTTAACAGATGATAGTCTGAAGCCATCAGCATGAATTGAAATAAAAATATCAGCTCCTAATTTTCGTGCATTCTGATATCTATCATTAAGACTAATAGTCTCATCTCCACTCCGTATCATAACTGGTTGATAGCCATCAGTATCCCTGAGGGTTCTTTCAAGCTCCTTAGCAATAAGAAGAGTTACATCTTTTTCTAATATATTATTTGGACCAACAGCCCCAGGATATTTGCCTCCGTGCCCAGCATCTATTGCAACAACAATATCTCTAGTGCTTATAGCAAGGTTTTTATCTTTTTTTAGTTTTAGACTAACCAATACATCATCATCTATTTGTTTTTGGGTTGGCTTCCACCAATACACAGAATCATATAAATCAATAACTATTCTTGTTTTATTCTCATCCTTTGAGGCTCTTATTTTTTTAATCGGGTAGTTGTATATCTCATTAATTGGATTCTCAATGGTTGATTGATTAACCTCATAAACTAACCTTGAGGGGTTCTTGAGGTTGTATGAATTAATATATGAAACTTTGTCTAATTTGAATTCAATATTTATTATTTCGTCTTCTGTTTCTTCTATTCCTTTGAAGACCAACTCATTAGATTGAGCTGATAATGATAATAGTAGTAACAAAAGAAACTTATTCATAACTTTTTAGCCAATTAGAAAACAAAAGAGATCCCGCCTCAATTTTTATTTTGCGTCCTTTGTTTAAATGATTGAAGGTAATTTTTAGGTCATACTTTCTTTTATATTGAAGCCTTTCAGGCCATTCTATAAGAATAATTTTTTTTGAATCTATCTCTCTATCTAAATTAAATATATCAATATCCTGAGCCTCATTTGTTCTATACAGATCAATATGTAAAAAGAGACAGTTATCAAGATCATATTCTTCACATAAAGTATAAGTAGGGCTTTTCACTAGATCTTTCCATCCGAAGCTCTTAATAATAGATCTAGATAAAAATGTTTTGCCAGCACCAAGATCTCCCTCTAAATGTATTTCTATTGATGAGATTTCAGCAGCCTTAAGTTCTTTTGCAATATCTTTACCAAGCCTATTAGTATCATCATCATTTTGTAAGATTAACTCTTTCATTTATTCAATATTTTTCTAATTATGGGTATTAATGCAGATGCATTTAACCCAATTTCACCAATATCTTCAACAAAGCTCTCACCCGCTTTTGCATGAGCAGCAACTCCCAACAAACAAGAATCTTTTAAAGATAATTTTTGTGCTAGTAGAGCGCATATAACTCCTGCCAAAACATCTCCCGTGCCACCAGTAGCAAGCACAGGACCTCCATTTTTGCATAAAAATGTTTTATCTTCGTCTTTAATATGTACTAGAGTATTGTAACCTTTGAGAACCACGGCAGCTGCATCATATTTATTTGCAATAGCTTTAGCGCATTCCTCTCTATTTTGTTGAATTTCATCAGTTGAGATGTTTAGTAAGGCACCTGCCTCACCCGGATGAGGTGTTAAAATTAATTCTTTTTTATCGTATACCTGTTTTTTTTCTAACAAACGCAGGGCTCCAGCATCAATAATTAAAACGCCACTATAATTAAGAGTAATATATCTATACACCTCTTTAGACCAATCATCATCTTTAAAGCCCGGACCAATCAAACCTATATCAAAATTCCCTGAGATATCTTTATGACTTTCTATTCCAATAGCCATGACTTCTGGATTTCTCTCAAGAGATGCTTGGACGTTTGAAATATGGGTAAAGAGATTAACTAGACCGGATCCGCAAAAAAGACTTGCCTCAGATGCAAGAATTCCAGCGCCACCCATACCTTTTGAGCCGGCAATGACAGCAACTCTGCCATAAAAACCTTTATGCGAATTATCCTTTCGCTTTGGCAATATAATATCTAAGCTATTTAAACTAAAACTCTCAGCCATAAAATTATTTTTTTATAAAATATCCCAACCTATCAGAGTGAAAAGATCCCATATAGACTTTATTGCTAATTGGCACTGCTATCGTGGGAAGACCAAATACTGTTTTATTAAAAGAGTATTCACTTTTTAGCTGAAATGAATCTTGATCAATTTCATATATTGAAAAGGGCAGTGAGCAAGCCTTCTTTTCTATGCAGTTACCTGCATCACTTGGCTGAAAATCAAGAGAAGTGAACCATGCTGAGCCTTTATCTAAAAAAATATTATCAGGAGATTGAACAAAATACCTGTTAACTTTTTTATTAATTGAAAGGTCAAACTTTACTATTTCATCTCCTTGGTTATAGCTTATAAATAGCATGTTGGATGAAGCGTCATGCGTTATGCCATTTGGACCACTACCATCTGAGCTTGGGACTTTATTAAAGTCGTTATCCAACCACTTAACAATATATCCTGAATTGCTTTTAAACAATGAAGTCATCAACCATTCTCTCATAGTTATATTTCGAGAATACATATGAGATGCATAGAAACTTCCATCACTATTTAGCGCAATATCATTAAAGTAAAATTCATTTGGCACATCAATGCACCCTCTCCATATAAGGTCCCATCCTTCAGAAATATTGGATGATACCAATTCAAACATTTCTATAGATTCATTAGGATAATGGTTAATCACACCAAATTGAAAGCGGCCATCTATCCTTTCTATCAAATCTATTCCATGTGGCCCAAAGGACTTGTTTTTAGATGCAGTACATGAAGAGTTACCCCATATATTTTTTCCAAAAGTTATTTTAGGTTTTATTTTTTTATTATCAGAAATTCTTAGTAAAGCAAAACCGCCAGACCTTGTTTCTTGGTAGGGGCTAATACCCCCAAACTCTGAGATTAAAAGAAATTTTTGATCAGGTGTAATAACAATATCTTCTGGGTTTGATATATCACAAACAACGTTTACAACACCATCAGATTTACAATCGCTAATATCTTTTTGCTCCCCAATATAATCAGAAGAAACTATAAAAAAACTTAAAGAAATTAATATCAAAGATATTGAAAAAGTGAATTTATAATAATTTTTAATATATAAAGGCAATAATTTTTTTATTAAATCAAGGTAAAAAATTATAACCAATCCTCTTAAACATAAAAGAAAACCAAGAATCACTGTAACAAAAGTCCATAATCTTTCTGACCAGTCATCATATTGAATAAAGAAAATTACTAATGCTGAACCAATAAGGAAAGTTATTGAACCCAAAACATTTAAGCTTTTTGCTTCTTGCACCTTTTCACAGATATAAACCATGAGTGGTTTAACCCATATCAAAGCTGAAAGGAACAAGAAAAAGAAAAAATAGAAATAGTTCATAAATAAAAGATTTAAAATAAACGTTCTTTAATTATATTAACTATTTCAAGAGGCTTGTCCAACGGAACATGGTGAGCAGCTCCAGCGACTTCAATAAAGTCCATTGTATCTGAATAGGTTGATTTAATATTTGTAAGAAAGTCGCCTGAGGTTAATAAGCTATTTTGTCCATGAACAAATAATGCAGGACAGCTAAAAGAAAACTTATAACCAAATAATCTCTCAAGGCTTGTAAACATTACATCATCAAACCGCCACCTCCAACCCGCCTCAATTTCTTTAACAGAGTGCTCTGCAATATAGCGTACATACCAATCATTTTCACAATCCTGTTTAGGCATCAATCTAAATCTATTTAATATAGTAATTTTATCGGGATAGTGTTTAATCATTCTTAAGGGACCTCCCTGATGTTCCGCAGGATTGTAGTTCGGAGGCCTTATAAAGGTATCGATTATGATTATGTTATCAATGAGATCTTGCTTTTCAGAAGCAACATATCCTGCTACTTGACCTCCCAAAGAATGGCCTATGATATAAACATTTTTAACATTAGAATTTAATTTTTCTTTTTCAATAATAGAGGCTATACAGTCGCCAAAATCCTTAATACCATATTTATCTCTAAATTCAGATTCTCCCATTCCGGGAAGATCTACTGCAATAACATTTGAATTTTCTAAAAATTGTGGAGCAATAGGATCCCACCATTTTTTATGCGCACCAGTACCATGAATAAAAATCATTAGGTTTTCGGAATTATTAATGGAGTCCCATTTGGAATATGAGATATTCCCCAAAGGATTCTCTAAAACCTCATCAGTGGGCTGCAATTTAATTGCATCTTTAAACCATTTTGGAGCATGTTCAATATCTAGATTTACGTTGTTAGTTATTTGCATAAGCATTATTCTAAGCTATATAAAATAAAATTATGAATAAACTTCCTCTTATACCCGCAGCAACTGTTCTTGTTTTGAGAGATACGAAAGATGGAATAGAAGTATTAATGGTAAAAAGGTCAAAAAGACCACCTTTTGAAAATCTATTTGTATTTCCAGGTGGCAAAATTGATGAAGCAGATAGAAATATAAATATTTTTAATTTATGTAATGGCCTCGACGATAAAGAAGCCTCTATCAAACTTGGCATAAGTCATGCTGGATTAAGTTATTGGGTGGCATGTATTAGGGAGTGCTTTGAAGAAGTTGGTATCTTGTTTGCAAAGAAGAATAATGGTGAAGACCTAGACCTACCGGTTCTGAAAAAGAAAAATATGATGAATATAGAGATAAGTTAATCAAAAATAAAATAACACTTTATGATATTTGCATTAAAGAAAATCTTAAACTAACCACTTCTAATATTGCCCCTTTCTCTCATTGGATAACTCCTGATATTGAAATTAAAAGGTTCGATACAAGATTTTTTATAGCTTATTTACCTAAAAATCAAATTGAAAAACACGACGGAACTGAGCTTACTCATAGCATATGGATTAATCCTAAAAAGGCTTTAGAAAAAGCTTTTAATGGAGAAATGCCTATGATAATGCCAACAATTAAGAATCTTCAGGAATGTGCAAATCATAATTCAGGCGAAGAACTTCTTAAATATCAACAACGACGCAGAAGCAGTGACATACCACCAATCTTACCTAAGTTCTTCAAAAAAGAAGGGAAATGGCATGGACTTCTTCCAGGTGATGATGATTATGAAAACTATTAGAATATATTTATGGATTTGATAAAAAAAATAACAGCACCTAATTCAGGAGTCTTTACAGGAGAAGGAACCAATACTTATTTAATTGGTAAAGAAGACTTAACTTTGGTAGATCCCGGACCAAATATTAAAGAACACATTGATAAAATAATTCAAGTAGCTCAAGGGAAGATTCAAAGAATATTAGTTACTCATACACACACAGACCATTCTCCAGCAGCCTTACCAATTTCAAAAGTTTTAAAGGTGCCTATGTATGGGAGACTTGTTGATGGTGAATCTTCATGGGAGGATGAAACTTTTATTCCTGATGTTGTATTAAATGATGGCGATCTGATTGAAACAAATGAATATACATTAGAGGTAATTCATACTCCGGGACATGCTTCAAATCACTTATGTTTTCTTATCAAGGAACTAAATTGTCTTTTAACAGGAGATCATATTATGGAAGGATCTACTGTTGTTATAGGCCCACCTGATGGGAGTATGCAAGATTATCTAGAATCTTTAGATAAGCTTCATAGTTATAAAATAGATTCTCTTGCTCCAGGACATGGAAATTACATGCATGAACCCAAAAAAATTATTGAGTCTATAACTAGACACAGACTTTCTAGAGAGAACAAGGTTATAAGAAGATTGGAAGAAGTTTATAGCAGTGATCTAGAAAAATTAACAAGTCTTGTGTATGACGATGTCTCACCGCAATTACATATTATTGCCAAATTCAGTCTTGAGGCTCATTTAATAAAATTAATCAAAGAGGGAGTAGTTAAAGAAGATAATGGTATCTTCTCAAGAATTTAATCTTTTTTTGGTTTCTTTTGAAGTACTTTTTCTTCTATAGCATCTATATCAACTTCAATACTATTGATAGAGCTATCTTTGGAATTAGATGTTTTTTTGGTATCTTCATTTTTAAGAGTTATCTGAGATTCACCAAACTCTATTTCTAAACTTCTTATATTTTTTGAAAGGGTGTCATCATAACAATCACTCTGATCATATATTTCTAGTGTTTCACCTTTTTTGTTAATTGGATGAGGTTGTTGTGGTTGGGGCATCTGCATGCATTTAATGGTTTGAGCAGGAGAATAAAAGTTATCATCATCATTGTATTCTTCTAACTTTTCTTGAGATAACGAACAACTAAAGATTACAAATACCAGCAATGGCATTAGAAGTCTTGTCATAGGCTTTGCTTGTTTTCAATTAAAGACTCAACAACTGAAGGATCTGCAAGAGTTGTTGTATCTCCTAAGTTTGATAGGTCGCCTTCTGCTATTTTCCTTAGTATTCTTCTCATTATTTTGCCTGACCGAGTTTTTGGAAGCCCTGGAGCATTTTGAATGAGATCAGGCTTAGCAATAGCTCCAATTTCTTTTGCAACAAATTGTCTTATTTCAGCACTGAATTCTTCAGAAAATAATTCTCCAATCATTAGAGTTACAAATGCATAAATTCCTTGTCCTTTAATCGGATGATCAAACCCCACAACAGCAGCTTCAGCTATCTTAGGATGAAGAACTAGGGCGCTTTCAATTTCAGCTGTGCCTAGTCTATGCCCAGAAACATTTAGAACATCATCGACTCTGCCAGTTATCCAATAATAACCATCTTCATCTCTTCTGGCTCCATCACCTGTAAAATATATATCTTTATACATGTTGAAATAAGTATCTATCATTCTTTGATGATCGCCATAGACACTTCTTATTTGACTTGGCCATGATTGTTCTATAACTAAATTTCCTGAATTACTTCCCTCTAAGGACTTTCCCGTCTCATCATATAAAGCTGCTTTTACTCCAAAGAATGGAAGTGTGGCGGATCCGGGCTTCGTAGGTGTGATGCCTGCAATAGGTGAAATCAAGACAGAGCCAGTTTCAGTCTGCCACCATGTATCTATAACTTCGCATTTAGATTTCCCTACAACACTGTAATACCAGTCCCAAGCCTCAGGATTTATTGGCTCACCGACTGTCCCAAGAATTCTTAGACTATTTCTATTAGTTTTAGTAACAGGATCATTGCCTTGAGCCATTAAGGCTCTTATAGCAGTTGGAGCAGTATAAAAAATACTTATGTCATGTTTATCACAAATTTCCCAGCATCTCGATGCTGTGGGATAGGTTGGAACACCCTCAAACATCAGTGAAGTTGCTCCATTAGAAAGAGGACCATATAGGATATAGGTATGACCAGTGATCCAACCTACATCAGCAGTACACCAATACTTATCCTCAGGCCTAATACCAAAAAGGTATTTAAAACTTATATGAGCCCCCAAAAGATAGCCAGCTGTAGTGTGTAAGACACCTTTTGGTTTTCCTGTTGAGCCGGAGGTATATAAAATAAACAATGGATCTTCTGAATCCATGGGTTCGGGGTGGCATATGGTTGATGCATTTGTAGATAATTCTTCATACCATACATCTCGAGAATCATTCCAGGCTATATCTCCCCCAGTTCTTTTAATAACAAGAGCATTTTTAACATTAGGGCAGTTATTTAATGCTTCATCGACGTTTGATTTAAGGGGAACTGTCTTCCCACCTCGCAATCCTTCATCAGCAGTAATAACTAATTCACAATCTGCATCTAGAATTCTATCTTTTAAAGATTCTGGTGAAAACCCGCCAAAGACAACTGAATGAATTGCTCCAATTCTTGTGCATGCAAGCATCGCAAATGCTACTTCTAAAATCATTGGCATATATATACAGACCCTTGATCCTTTTTTTACACCCAAACTCTTTAAGACATTTGCAAATTTACAAACTTCATCATGCAGCTCTTGAAAAGATAGCTCTTTGGAATCATTTGGATCGTCACCCTCCCAAATTAAAGCTGTTTTGTTTGCATTATTTTTAAGGTGCCTATCAATACAATTCACGCTGATATTGATTTTTCCACCCTCAAACCATTTTGTATTTGCGAACTCTCCATTATGAACTGAGACAAACTCTTCCATCCAAGATAAATTTTCTTCTGCAAGATTGGCAAAAAATTTAGAGGGGTTGTTTATAGATTGTTGGTAAAGTTTATTATACTCGTCAATATTTTTTATATGTATATTAGAGCCTTCGTCTGGGTGATATAAATTACTAGACATATTAAATACCTATAAAATCGATGGCTGCGGGTTTATAAAGTTTTTGCCTTTTGGATTAGACATGATTTTGGTTATTAATGACTCGTAGTCATTTTCATTAGATTCTAAATTTATATCAGCAGCATTAATAATTAACAATGGGGCATCGTTATAATCTAGAAAGAATCTTGAATAAGCATCATTAAGTCTTTCTAAGTACTCAAGTGTTAAATATTGTTCATTAATATTACCTCTTTTGGTAATCCTATCTTTGAGAACATCAATTGGTGCTTGGAGATAAATTACTAGATCTGGAGAAGGGGCATCAAGAGTAATATGATCATAAACTTTATCGTAAAGATCCATTTCTTCATTAGATAAGGTAACTTCTGCAAAAAGTCTATCCTTCTCTATTAGAAAATCAGCCACTCTTACGGTTTCAAAAAGACTTCTTTGTTTTAAATCTTGTATCTGTTGCATTCTTTGAAATAAAAAGAATAGCTGAGTTGCTAATGCTGACTGACTTGGGTTTCTATAAAAATTTTTAAGGAATGGATTTTCAGCAGGCTGTTCAAGAAAAGCATCATAGTTAAAGGTATTCGCTATTTTGTTTGCAAGTGTTGTTTTCCCTACGCCAATAGGACCCTCAATGGCGATGTATTTAGGAAGTGGTACTTCTTTAATAGCTGGCTTCATTTTTTACATATAAGTTTTACTCTAGATTATCTCAACTCGTTGTAGAAACCAAATATTTTAGATGATTCTTCATCACTTTTTTCATTCATCCTTGATATTAATGAGCCTCTCAAAGAATCATCATTTTTCTGGAAATCAGTCCACCATTTGCCTAAACCGTTTTTATCTCTAGAAGCGCTTTCTCTAACCAGTAAAAAATCATAGGCAGCTCTAAATCTTGGATGTCTTATAGTTTTGTAGGGTTGACTTTTTATTCTGCTATGCAGCTTTAGCTGTAAAACCCATATATCTTTTATATAGCTATTAAATTTTCTTGGTACTGCTGTTAGTTTTTGCTGCTCCCTAAGCACACCATCCATGGACCTAAAAAATTTTCTAATATTTATTTCACCATCTTTTGAGCATTTGGAGATAAGGATTGGCCATAAGAGGGCAGCAATTAAAAAACCAGGAGTTACAGATTGATTGTTTCTAATTCGATCATCAGTATTTCTTAATGCTCGAATCATAATGTCGTTAGAAAAATCACTTTTATTAGGATCTGTAAGAATAAGATACTTATTGAGATTGAATGAGCAAAGCTTAATAAAATTTTTCTCACCCATACCGCCAAGAAATATTTTACAGAACTCATCAAAAAGCCTAGCATTTGAAATACTAGATAAAAGATGCCCCTTATCATAGATAGCTTCTTTTACATTATTATCAATTTTAAAACCAAGCTTGTTGCTAAATCTTATTGCTCTAAGACTTCTTACTGGATCTTCTTCAAATCTTCTTTGAGGATCGCCAATAGATACAATAACTTTCTTATGAATATGTTTAAGGCCATCACTTTTATCTTCTATTGTTTTTGAAATGGGACAGTAATATAAAGCATTAACTGTGAAATCTCTTCTATAACAATCTTGATCTAGTGTTCCCCAAACATTGTCCCTTAAGATTTTTCCTGCTTCATCTTTAATTAGATTTGCATCGTCATTGGTTTGATTATTGCCAGATCTAAAAGTAGCAACCTCAAGTAGCTCAGATCTATTAAAAACATGGACGAGCTTAAATCTTTTTCCAATAATTCTAGAGGCTTTAAAAATCTTTCTTACTTGTTCTGGGGTTGCACTAGTTGCTATATCAAAGTCTTTAGGTTCTATTCCAGAAAGGGCGTCTCTAACACATCCACCAACTAGATATGCTTGAAAATTATGATTTTGAAGATCTTGTATTACAGATATAGCGAACTTGCTTATTTTTTTATTATCAATCAAGTGTCATCACGAGTTATCTACAAATGTTATCCATTGAGTTGTTTTTCTTTAATTTCATCCAAGGTTTTACAATCAATACAATGAGTAGCAGTTGGTCTAGCTTCTAGCCTTTTAATTCCAATCTCGTCCCCGCATGAATCACACCAACCGTAATCATCTTGTTTTATCTTTTCTAGCGATACTGCTATCTTGCTAATAAGCTTTCTTTCTCTATCTCTAGTTCTTAGCTCAAATGCAAACTCTTCCTCTTGAGAGGCTCTGTCAACTGGATCAGCGTAGGTTTCACCTTTTGTCTTAAGATGATCAAAAGTTTTTTGCATTTCATCTAAAAGGTGCTCTTTCCATAAAAGTAATACAGCTACAAAATGTCTTTTCATAGCAGCGCTCATATACTTTTCATTTTTTTTAGATTTATATGCAGCAATTTTAGATTTATTATTAGCAATTTTTTGGGGAGCCTTTTTAGCTACGACTTTTTTAGCTGGAGCCTTTTTAGCTCACGACTTTTTTAGCTGGTGCTTTTTTAGTTGTTTTCTTTGCTGCTACAGTTTTTGTTTTTGCCATTAATTACGGATTTAATAAGAGTTTTTAGGGTGGAGAAAATATCAGATACTGAACAAATTAGCTAGCTTTTTTTTAATTTATTTAAAACTTCAGCATAGCCATTTGAATCGAGTCTTGGTCCAAATGTCTCCACTACCTTAGAAGAAGCATAGTTACTAAATTTTGCACATTCTGTTATATCGTTGCCCTCAAGATATGCGTGCATAAAAGATCCAGCAAACATGTCTCCAGCTCCGTTGGTATCAACCGGAGTTATTTTTTCTGCCTCAGCTAAATGCTTTACCCCATTTTCTATAACCACGCTTCCCTCTGATCCCTTGGTAATAATTGTCATATAAGACTTAGATTTATAAAACTCTTCAGCTTCGTTGATGTCCTGTTGGTTTGAAAAGGCAACAGCTTCATCGTCATTGCAAAAAACCATATCAATTCCATAAGATTCTATTAGTTCAAACTTATCCCTAAAGCCATGAACAATTCCGGCATCTGAAAGCGATAATGCCTTAATTGTACCTTTTCCCTTTAAGTGCTCTAAAACAGAGATGACAGCGTTAAAATTATCATCACTGGTAACCATATAGCCTTCTATATAAAAGATTTTAGAATTTTCAACCACTTCATAATTTATATCAGAAGCTCCTAGATACGCGCTAACTCCTAACATACTGCTCATTGTTCTTTTTGCATCAGGGGTAACTAGAATCAAACACTTTCCTGTGGGCATATCTGTATTTTCAGAACTTATTCCAATGTGTTCTACCCCGGCAGAGCGAAGACTATCAAGATATTTTTTACCATCAGCATCATCAGCAACTCTGCATACATGATGACATTTAGATCCATAATTTGCAGCAGCCACCAAAGAATTTGTAGCAGAACCGCCACAATCAGACATTGACTCAGAACCCATTTCTATTAATTTATTAATTATGGGTGCTTGCTCTTCTGATGTTGCTAAAGTCATTGAATCTGCCTCAAGCCCTACACTTGCTAAGAAATCATGACTGACTTTATATTGCGTATCTACTAAGGCGTTTCCAAGTGCACTGATATCGTATTTCATTTTTTAGTTACTCCAACTTTTATAATATTTTCTATAATTTCAAGCGTTTTATGTATTTCATTATTTCCATGTTTAGTTGATATAAAACCAGCTTCAAATTTTGATGGGGCAAAGTATATTCCATTTCTAATACATGCATTAAGAAATAAAGCAAAGATATTGTCATCCGAAGCCGAAACATCAGTAATATTGTTTGGTAATTTTTCAGAGAAGAAAAAACCAAACATTCCTCCTATTTGGTTTGTTGAAAAAGGAATGCCAGCTGTATCCATAATATTTTTCATGCCACCCAATAACTCTTTTGCATTAGCTTCTAGAAGTTCAAAAGGATTTTCTTTAATTATTAAATTTAACAAAGTTGATCCCGCTGCCATAGCCAGTGGATTGCCAGACAGTGTGCCTGCTTGGTATACAGGACCAATTGGAGCAAGATAATCCATGATATCTTTTTTACCACCAAAGGCTCCTACGGGAAGCCCGCCGCCAATCACCTTGCCCAGTGCTGTTAGATCAGGCTTTATATTATAAATTTCTTGAGCTCCACCTAGAGACACTCTAAAGCCACTCATAACCTCATCGAAGATTAGTAATGAATTTGAAGAACTAGTTTTTTCTCTTAATGTCTCTAAAAATTTTTTTGTGCCTGGAACAAAGCCCATGTTGCCTGCAACAGGTTCCACAATAACAGCTGCTAGATCATCTTTAATCTCATGAAATATTTTTTCAAAAGCTTCAACATCATTATATGGACATGTAATAGTATGTTTTGCTAAATCTTTTGGAATTCCTGGAGAGTCCGGAAGACCAAACGTAGAAACCCCCGAACCCGCTTTAATTAAAAGTGAGTCAACGTGACCGTGATAGCAGCCATCAAATTTAATTATTTTATTCTTGTTTGTATAGCCTCTTGCAAGTCTTATGGTGCTCATAGTTGCTTCAGTGCCAGAATTGACCATCCTTATCTTTTCAATGGATGGAATGCACTGAATTATTAGTGAGGCTACGTCAGACTCAAGCCCAGTTGGAGCTCCATAACTAGTTCCTAAATCAGCTTGATTTTTAATTGCATTAACAACTTCTGGGTGTGAGTGACCCATAATCATTGGTCCCCAAGAACCTATATAATCAATATACTCATTTCCATCTGCATCGAACAGGTAAGCTCCTTTAGCTTTCTCAAAGAAAATAGGATTACCATTAATATTTTTGAACGCTCTAACAGGAGAGTTTACTCCTCCTGGCATTAATGATTTAGCTCTATCAAACAAAGCTATTGATTTTTCTATATTGTGCAATTTAATAATTTATAGTGATATGAAATTAAAGGAATATATGATATCAAGAATTTAATACTTTTATGAAATTACCTTAACAGCAAAGCTATCAACTTTACTCCAATCAGTAAATTCATAAGTATTTTTTGTATCCGTTGGTCCTTTCGTCATCCACATAATAAATCTGATCATGTGCTTGTCAATAAAATTATATTTTGGGTAATCAATTTTTCCAGCAAAAACAGCTAATGATTTTGGTTTCCAAGAAGTTTTAAATAAAAATTTTTTCATATAAGGGTTCGTATTAGGTGTATTTTTTTCAGGCTTTCTTGCTACAACATTAACTGAAAAAAAAGCATTTTCTTTATTAGAAATTTCGTCAATATTAGATTCTATGAAGTTATACAGATCAGGTTTATGTTTCCCATATCTTATGCTAGCACCAATGATTATCCTTTGGAATTGAGATAAATCAGTATTTCTAGCCTCAGAAATTGATACTATTTGAGAGTCATTTTTATTTTTTTCGAATTCCATTATTCTTTTGCAAATTTTTTGTGTCTGCCCATCAGTTGAAGAAAATATAATAAGAGTTGATTTCATTAGTGCATAATTTTTTGAATGAACCCTTATATTTTATATTGTTATTGATAATAATTGATAGCAGCTCTAATTTTTTATCTAGCATATTTAGAAAATTTGAATAAATACCGATTTAACAACTTACATATGGCTATTAGAATAGTTATATAATGAATAATTGAAAAAAAATAATATTAGAATCAAAATTAAATAATTATGGAAACCAATCAAGACCGCTCAATTGAACTTACTAATTCTGCATTGGGCAGAATTACTAATGTTTTAAAAGAAGGTGAGCGCTCAAAATTCAGAGTATATGTAACTGGAGGAGGCTGTTCAGGTTTTCAATATGGCTTCAAATTTGATGATGACGAGGCATTTGATGATGATGTGATTGATTTTGGAGAATTTAAAGTTTTAATTGATTCTATGTCATATCCATATCTGCATGGATCAACTCTTGATTTTGTTGAGGACCTTTCTGGAGCAAAATTTGTTATTGAAAATCCAAATGCAAAGACCACATGTGGTTGTGGTGAGTCGTTTACTGTTTAGATTTAGCTATAGACCCTAATAAACCTCTATTAAACTTATCTTTACCTAATTGAATTCTTAAAGGCTGGTTGGCTAATCTTTTAAATCCTAGCCAAGCAAATGCCATAGATTCAATGGCTTGAATGTTGTAACCAAGGTTAGATGAAAGTGCAGCGTCTCTTTGAATTAAATTTGAAATTCTTTTTAAAAGAAACTTATTATTTCCACCACCGCCACAAATGATTATTTCATCAAATTTATGATTATTTTGTTTAATTGCATTAGCCACACATAAGGCTGTAAATTCCGTGAGAGTCGCAAGAACATCTTCAGATGATTCTTTAATAAATTTTCTTGATAGCATGCTTAAATTAAATAATTCTTTTCCAGTAGATTTTGGGAATGATTTTTTAAAAAATTTATTTGATAAAAGTTTTTGCAATTCAGGCTTATAAATTTTTCCCTTTGAAGCAATCCTTCCATCTTTATCAAATGGCTTATCAAGAAATTTCTGGCAATATGCATCTAGAAGTGCATTACCAGGACCCACGTCGGAACCCCATAAATTTTTTCTATTTGAAACATAGGTATAATTAGCTATACCTCCAAGATTAAGTATAATTCTAGGGCTTCCTTTTTTATAAAAAAGTTCATTATGAAACTCAGGTACAAGAGGGGCACCTTCTCCACCTAGAGCAATATGCATATTTCTAAAATCATAAATTATAGGAAGCTGAGTTTCAGTTGCTATTATATTTGGATCGCCAATTTGCATAGAAAATGAATTTTTTTTATTAACTTCATGACGAATAGTCTGTCCTGAGATTGCAATACCACCAATATTAGATTTATGTAATTTATTTTTATTAATACACTCTTGAACTGATGTTGAGAACAAGGAGCCAATTTGTTTATCGAGGATACCAAGCTCAGACAAAGTAACATTCTTTCCATTTATTAGAGTTCGAATTTTGGACTTTACCTGACTTGGAATTTTTTTTGAATGAAAACACTCAAGACTAATGCCATTCTTTAATCCGAATAACAGAAACATCAATAGCGTCAAAACTTGTACCTGACATTGCTCCGATATAATATTTTTTAATCATATTCTTTAGGGTAAAGGTATTCGAACCTGGATAGTAACAATTTATTATCTTCAACTAGTGTATCAAAGCTCGACTTAAACTCTTTAGAAATTGGTTCCGCAGAAGGGAGTTTAACTTTTATCGGATCAATATTTTTGCCTCCAATTTTAAATTCGTAGTGAAGATGTGGGCCTGTTGCAAGACCAGTACTGCCAACGAAACCTATGGTATCACCCTGATTGACTTTTTTTGCTTTTCTAATGCTAGATGCAAAACCCTCTAAGTGACAATATCTTGTAGAAATATCGTTTGAATGTTTTATAACTATCTCATTACCACAACCATTTTTTCTTCCAACAAACTGAACGGTGCCATCTCCGGTGCTTCTGACTGGCGAACCTCTTTTGGCAGCATAATCAACTCCATTATGAGCTCTAATAGTGTGCAGAACAGGATGCATTCTATTAGGATTAAAATGCGAACTAATATAAGCAAAATCTAAAGGCGCTCTTAAGAAAGCTTTTTGCATATTGTTACCATCATTATCAAAAAACTCTTTTTTATTTTTATCTGTAAAGAATCTGTTAGCTGAATAGAGTTTTTCCTTTGTTTATAAATTTTGCAGCAACTATATCGCCATTTTGAATTTGTTCTCCACTAGAATAAGGAGTTTCATATATCACATAGAAGGAATCCCCTTCGCGAATATCAAAGACAAAATCAATATCCCACCCAAGAATATATGCAAAATCCATAATAATTGAATCTGGGATATCAGCATCAAGGGCAGCTTCATAAAATGATGTTTTTATAACTCCACTTTTAAATGATTTGATTAGCTCAACATCTTTAGATATTTTTTTAATAGAGATGTCATTTGCAGATTTCAATAAGTATGGAGTTTATACTGTCCTTAGTAATCTCAATGCTTGTAATGTCGTTGCCAAGGTAAGTGAACTTCATCTCATCACCTGGCTTTATCTTAGAGAGAAGATTATTTTTATCAAGCCTAAAAATTTTATATGCAGTATTTAAAGGCAGGACGGAAGTCTTCAAATATAATCGATAGATTTTCACCATCTTAAAACCTCATGGATCTCTGTAAGAGAAAACCTCAGAAACTTGCTCATTTAATTTCTCACTTACTTGTCAATTCTTTCTTCAGGCAAGGAATCATCAGTAACAAAATCTGCATACAAAAGCATGATTAAAAAAATAGATAAGAAAAATGTAATCAGAACACTCTTTGCAGGCACTTTCTTAAATCCAACCACTAATCTTCTTGAATGTTTAGCAATTCTGCATTCCCACCAAAAGCAACAGAATTTTTTGAGATAACTTTTTCATTGAGGAATTGTATAAGGTAATTTGGTCCACCTGCCTTATAGCCACTTCCTGAAAGGCCACGACCACCAAAAGGTTGAGAGCCAACAACAGCGCCTACCATGTCTCTATTTATATAAATATTTCCAACGTTGCATTCTTGGCTAAATAGATCTGCTCTTGATTCAATCCTTGAATGAATACCCATAGTTAAACCATATCCAGTATCATTAATCTCTGAAATGAGATCGCTAATTTTTGAAGATTTAAATTTTAGAACATGCAAGATTGGACCAAACTGCTCTTCACTTAAATCATTTAATTTATTAATTTCAATTATAGTTGGAGATACAAAACTTTCGAGAATACTGGGTTCGGATTGATAAACACTGAAACCTTTATCAACACTATCTGTAACATATTTATCAAGCTTAGTTTTAGATGCTAAATTAATTATTGGACCAATATCTGTATCAAGATTTTCAGGATTACCAATTTTAAGCTCTTCCATATTGCCTTTTATCATTTCAAGTAAGTCATCATAAATCTCATCTTGAATGCAAAGAACTCTTAAGGCTGAGCATCTTTGGCCCGAGCTATCAAATGCAGATCTTACAATATCATCAGTGGCCTGTTCTAAAAGCGCACTTGAATCAACAATCATTGCATTAATTCCGCCAGTTTCTGCTATAAGCGGAAGAATTTCTTTTTGGTTTTGATTAAGATTATTTTGTATTTTTTTTGCAGTAGGCAAAGAGCCTGTAAATGCCACACCATTAAGATGCCTAATCCGAGAAAGAGCATCTCCATACTTGCCATCACCAAGAACCAGCTGAAGAGCATCTAAAGGTATACCGTTTTCATGAAATTTTTTAACTACGATATAGCCTAATATAGAAGTATGTTCAGACGGCTTAACAGTTACCTTATTTCCTGTTATTAGCGCAGCACTTATTTGGCCTATTAATATTGCAACAGGAAAGTTCCATGGACTTATGCACAAAAAATGTCCTTTGGCTGAATAGGAAAGTTTATTTGATTCGCCTGTCGGTCCTTCTAATTCACATTCATCTTCTTCAATGCCAATCATTTGGTTGGAGTAATATCTCAAAAAATCAATAGCTTCCCTAATCTCATCAATAGAGTTTTGGATTGTTTTACCTGCTTCATTCATTAAGTAGTAGATTAGTTCATAGGGATCTGATTCAATTTGATTAGAAATATTAATTAAGATATCAGCTCTATTTTTTACACTTATATTTTTCCAATCAGAACTACAATTAGAGTCAATATTTTTTAAAAGCATATCAATATCATCAAAAGCTACAGATCCAATTTCAGAATTGTCCGCAATGGAGTTAACTACATGCTTGGATGTTTTATCTTCAGATCTATTGCCATAAATTGATACAGCATGAATACTTTTATTTTTATACTCATTAATTTTTTTATTAATTAATTCAAGGTTTTCCATTTCTGATATATCTATCCCTTTTGAGTTTTTCCTATTCCTAAAAATGTCCTTTGGCAGAGGTATATCTTTTTTTTCACTTTCAATTTTTAGATGCGGTCCTGCAGCCAGCCATGAAGAATCTGTTTCTGGATCAAGCAGCCTATTAATAAAAGAACTGTTAGCGCCATTTTCAAGAAGTCTTCTCACTAGATATGGTAACAGGTCTTTATATTTACCAATAGGCGCATAAATAGATGTTGTATTAGATTTTTCTAAAACTTTATCAGCACACTTATATAAAAGCTCTCCCATTCCAAAAAGTCTTTGAAATTCATAATTTTTGCCTTCACCTAAATAGTTTATAGCTGAAAGTGTATGGGCATTATGAGTAGCAAATTTTGGATAAATTGATTCAATTTCAAAAATTCTTTTTGCGCAAGCAAGGTAAGATAGATCAGTAATTGATTTTTTAGTAAATACAGAATAATTATCATGACTATGAACTTGTGAATGTTTTATTTCATAATCCCAGTAAGCTCCTTTTACAAGCCTAAGATGCATCGGAGATCTTGTTTTAAGAAGTTCCTCAAACCAATTTACTGAATCCATAGATCTTTTGCCGTATGCTTGAAGAGCAATACCAAACCCGGGCCAATCTTTTATTATTTTTGATTGAGCCAAAATTTTAACTATCTCTAAGCTTATACTCAGCCTATCTTGTTCTTCGGCATCAATAGTAATTTCTACATCTTTAGATCTTCCAAGCTCAGTAAGAGATATAAGTTTTGGAATAAGTTTGGTTTTAATATCCTCATGTTTTCTCATCTCATAACTAGGACAAAGAGCAGAAATTTTAATTGAAACCCCATTGTTTGTATTTTGTATAAGATTTATTTTGCCAACCTCTTCGATAGCATTTTCATAAGAAGAATAATAAATATCTGCCTGTTTTTTATTTCTTGCAGCCTCGCCAAGCATATCAAATGAATATATGGATTCACTTATATTGGATATTTTATTAATATCTTTGAAGTCTCTACCCATAACAAATTCTTGACTAAGAATATGCATTGCAGCAACAACAGCATTTCTAATTGGAAATTCTCCAGATTTTGAAATTATTGATCGTAAAAATTTATTTGGATTTTGATACCACTCAGATGGTGTTTTCACTACCTTACCTGCTAATAAGAGACCCCAAGTAGAAGCATTTACAAACAAACTATCAGCTTTATTTAAATGCTCTATCCATCTGCCTTCAGACAATCTTTCTGAAATTATTAAGTCTCTTGTTTTGCTATCTGGTATTCTGAGGATTGACTCAGCAAGACACATCAGGGCGACCCCTTCTTGGTTATCTAGTCCGTATTCGCTTAAGAAAGCATCTAATTTAGTTCTTTCCTTTTTATTTTCTCTGCATGCATCAATAATCTTTTTTGCATTAATAGAAATAGAAGGATCATTCAAGAACTCTGTCTCTTTTAGAAGCTTAGGGACAATTATTGCCTCAGAAATGAATTTGCTTTTGAAAAGTGACATATGAATATTTTAATCTTATAGCACTAAGTAGCAACATACTCATTCTATTAATTGATTAAAAATACTATGATAGGCATATGAAGGAAGCCCTATCATTAATTAAAAGAGGAACAGATGAGATTCTTACGGAATCTGATCTTAAAAAGAAATTAGAATCTGGGAAGCAATTAATCATAAAGGCTGGCTTTGATCCAACAGCTCCAGATTTACATCTAGGCCATACCGTACTTTTAAATAAGCTAAGACATTTTCAGGATTTAGGACATAAGGTCATATTTTTAATTGGTGATTTCACTGGACAAATAGGTGATCCCTCTGGCAAAAATAAGACAAGGCCAACCCTTGGCTCTGATGAGCTTATAGAAAATGCAAAAACATACGAGAAGCAGGTTTTTAAAATTCTTAAGAAAGAGTTGACTGAAGTAAGATTTAACTCAGAGTGGTGTAATGATCTTGGTGCGGCTGGCCTGATACGCTTAGCTTCAAAATATAATGTAGCAAGAATGTTGGAGCGCGATGACTTTAATAAGCGTTATAACTCTAATCAAAGTATTGCGGTTCATGAATTCTTATATCCGTTGGTTCAGGGATATGATTCGGTTGCTTTAGATGCAGATGTTGAGTGTGGGGGAACCGATCAAAAATTTAACTTGCTGGTTGGAAGAGAACTTCAAAGAGCTTATAACCAAGAACCTCAAGTTGTATTAACTGTGCCTATTCTAGAAGGTCTAGATGGCACAAATAAAATGTCTAAATCTTTAAATAATTTTATTGGTATCGATGAGAGTCCAGAAGAGATGTTTGGAAAAATTATGTCTATTTCAGATGAATTGATGTGGAGATGGTTTGAATTATTAAGTTTTATATCCGAGAAAGAAATAAATAATTTAAGGCAACAAGTAGATGAGGGCACCAACCCTAGAGATATAAAATTTCTCCTTGCTGAAGAGTTGGTTGATAGATTTCATGAGACAGGCCAGGGAGCATCATGCAGAGAATCATTTTTGCAAAGATTTCAAAAAGGTAGCTTGCCGGATGACATTAAAGAAATTTCAATAAACTTAGATTCGGATTCAATCCCATTAACAAACTTATTAAAAAATGCTGACATGACTTCAAGCACCTCTGAGGCTATGAGACTAATAAAACAAGGTGGTGTAAAAATAGATTCAGAAAAAGTATTAGATCCAAAAAAAGAAATACAAAAAGGCTCTGAGGCTGTTTACCAGGTTGGCAAAAGAAAGTTTTTAAAAATAAGAACCTTATAATGAATAAGTTAATTAGTGCTTCAATTCTATTTATCTTAGTTGGTTGTGTTCAAGATAGTCCTAATGTAAAACAGATATCAAATTTAAAATTTTTTATTGAAAATCAAGGATACGAGGGTATAAATGTTATTGAGAAAGGTCTTCAATACGCTGTTTTAAATAGTGGAGATGCTAATTCTAAATCACCTCAACTATCAGATACTATTACCGCACATTTTCATGGCAAGCTTACAGACGGAACTGTATTTTGGAGCTCTGTTGAATCCGATGAACCATTAACTATTCAACTATCTGATCTTATCGAGGGATGCCAAAAAGTCATTTCTATGATGAAAAAGAATGATAAGTGGCGTGTATATATTGATCCAAGTATGGCATATGGAGATGAGGGTAGACCTGGCATTCCCCCAAATTCAATTCTAATTTTTGATATTGAGTTATTAGATTTCTACTAATTATTCATTAATTACAGATAAAGCATATCCATATATTTCTGCTATTTGATTTATTTGTTTGTCTTTTGGTGTTCCTGCCCCATGTCCAGCCCTGTCCTCAATCCTAATTAAAATTGGTTTATTACATCCTTGATATTCTTGAAGCTTGGCAGCAAATTTAAAAGAGTGAGAGGGAACAACTCTATCATCTCTTTCCGCAGTTGTTATCAAAGTAGATGGATAGCACTCACCTTTTTTAATATTATGAAGTGGAGAATAAGCAAGAAGATTTTCAAATTCTTTTTTATCATCAGGCGATCCATAGTCACTTTCCCATGCCCAACCAATAGTAAATTTATGAAATCTAAGCATATCCAGGACGCCTACTTGAGGGATAGCAACTTTAAATAAAGAGGGGTTTTGTAGCATTGTAGCTGCAACCAAAAGTCCTCCATTTGAACCACCTTGAATAGCAGTTGATTCTGGAGATCCAATTTTTTTCTGATGGAGATATTTTGCAGCATATGCAAAATCATCGAAGACATTTTGTTTATTAAAGAGCATTCCATCTTCGTGCCATATATCGCCGTATTCTCCTCCACCTCTTAAATTAGCAACAGCAACAACACCATCTTGATTCATCCAAGATAAGAACCTTTTACTAAAGCCAGGAAGAATTGAGATATTAAAACCTCCATAACCATAAATTAGAACGGGAGTAGTTTCATTGATATTTAATGATTTTTTATAACTTATATGAATTGGTATTTTGGTGCCATCTTTAGATTCATAAAATCTAAAATCAGAAATGTAATCATTTGTATTAAAATCCTTTAGTTTTTCTTCCCAAAATATTTTCTTAGACATGTTAACTAGATCTATTTCATATATCTTCTTAGGCGTTACAAAATTGGTATAAGAAAAATATGTTGTAGTATCTTCCAGGCCACCGCCAAAACCTGCGATAGTTCCTTTTTCTGTCATGGCAAGTGTTTTTAAGAATGTTCCATCCAGCGAATAGAAATGAACTTCTGAAAATGTATCTATTAAGTATGTAACCGCAATGGAGTCATTAATTAAATTTACACCTCTTATTGAGTTAGAAGTCTCTTTAACCAAGTCATTCCAAACAAAAGAACCATTTTTAATCTGTAAAGAAGACACTTTTCCATTTTTTGCATTTTCTGTTGAATAAAACCAATAGGTATCATCTTTATGATCCAAATATTGATATGCTCCAATGAGCTCATCTACTAGCGGCAAAAATGCTCCACCTTTTTTTAATTGAACGTATAGTCTATTTCTTTCATCTGTTCCATTAGAAATAGATAGAAATCTAACTTCTGTATCTTTTAAGACATTGATTCCCCAACCCCATCTTGGTTGATCTGGATTTTCATATATTATTTGGTCTTCTGACTGTGGTGTTCCTAATTTATGAAACATTAATTTTGGTGCTGTATTAACCTCTCTTAAAAGTTCATCCTTGGGTTCTTCATATTTCTGATAGTAAAAACCAGAATTATCATTTTCCCACGAAGCATTTGAAAATTTTGCCCAATTAATTTCATCTGAAAGAATTTCACCTGAATTAATATTCATAACCCTCCAAGTTCTCCAATCAGAGCCTCCGTCAGAAATGGAATAAGCCAGCAATGATGCATCATTGCTAACACTAGTGCCGCCAAGGGATATAGTTCCGTCAGTAGAAAACTTATTAGGGTCTAAGAGAACGCGTTCTTCACAATCTTCACAATCTTTTATCATCAACTTGCTCTGTTGCCACGAACCATCATTAAAATAATAAAAAATTTTGCCCTCAATTTTGTATGGGGTGCTTAAAGATTCAGTTTCCCAAGTTTTATTTAGATGGTTATTTATTGATTTTTTATATTTATCTTTGCCAATAAACTGTTGTGTAAATTGATTCTGTCTTTTGACCCACTCCCTAGATTCTTCACTAGTAAAATCTTCAAGCCATCTGTAAGAGTCTTCAATTTCATAACCATGAATTGTTTCACTAAAATCGACTTTCTTTGAGTCTGGATATGAGAAATCTGATATGTCATTAGAACAACTAACTAGTAAAAAAATTATTACTAAATTTGCAAGTATTTTATTATTCATAAACTTCATAATACTTTACAATGGATAAATGAACCAATTTAATAATGCATGGAGTTTTTATTTTAATAACTGGCAGTATTTCGCTGTTCTTGCTGCTCCTGTTTGCGCTATTGAAATTTCAATTGCACACCTTTTAATGCCTCTTGAAAATATTTCACCTGAAGATATTGGTGATTTTTTTGGAGATAATGTATTTTTTGTTGGAATTCTAAGTGCAGTCGGTACGGTTTTAAGCGTTGGTTTTCTGGGCGGTCTTTATTTAGCCTTTAATGCTAAAAGTTCTAGTTCAGAATTAGAACCCATGAGTGCTTTACTTGGCGGAATACAAAAATTCTTTCCACTATTTGGTGCATATATTTTAAGTATTATCGCTGTAGTTTTTGGTCTTTTATTATTAATTTTGCCAGGAATCTATGTTGGTGCGAGATTGGCCCTGTTTCCCTCTTTTATAATGCTTGAGAACAAAGGTGTCATAGATTCTTTAAAATTATCTTGGGAAAAGACTGATGAGCATGGCGGAACATTATTTGGCTTAACATTACTTTTTATATTGTTAACCACGATACCATCAGGAATATTTTCTTTATTATTAGATCAAGGGATTATCCAGTTAATAATTTTGGGTATTTTTGAATACGTGATAATTATTCCCTGGGTTTATGTTTATTACAGTCTTTATCAGTCTCAAAAAAATCAATAAAAATTAGGTCTTCTTATCTCTTTTATCTTTGATAGATAAAAGTTAAAATGCGTTTCCGTTTTAAACGGGTCTGTAGCTCAGCTTGGTTAGAGCGCACCCCTGATAAGGGTGAGGTCGGTGGTTCGAGTCCACCCAGACCCACCATTTAGTTGACTATGGTAAGTTCTTCAAGAATATTATCTGCCTTTTCTAATTTCTCTAACGTCCATAAAAGATATCTAGAGTCCACTGAAATTGTCCTAGCCTGAGGGATATATTTGTAGTCTGCAATGATTGTCTCCAGCATTCCATCAAATGCAAGCCCAACTAATTCAAATTTCGAGTTAATGGTAGCTGAACCAGAATTACCATTTGTTATATCTAGGGTTGATAGAAAATTTACTGGAACAGAATTAATTGGCTCATAGAAATATTTACCATAATCTTTATTATTAATAAGTTTTAATAACTTATCACTTGCATCAAAAGGCTCTTCATTTGTATGTTTTTGAACAATTCCTTCTAATCTTGTAAATGGCTCATATCGAACGCCATCTTCCAAGGAAACTCCAGCAACATTTCCATACGTAACCCTAAGAGTGCCATTAGCATCTGCATAAAGTTGCCTATTAGATGACTCATAATAATTTTTTAATAACCCAATAAATTTAGATTTTAATAATTGTCTCCTTGCACCAGTTGCCTCATATTTTTTTTCGTATTCCAGTGACTCTTCGTATGTTTTTTTTGCGAATACTATAAGAGGATCAGTTGAGTCATTAAGTTCGTCTAGACTAAATTCCATCATCTTGAGAAAACTCTCTGAGTCTTTATATTGAGAGGAATATATTTCATCTACGGCTTGATTCATTTCATTAAGGCCGCTATCAAGTTTTAATAATTTACTATAAGTAGGCCTTCTTAAAGAGGGCTCTATTTTTGCATATACCGATAACCTATCTGTAAAAATCGCTTTGTCTACTTTTAAATCAAACGAATAATCAAGTGATTTTATTCGATTCATAATTTTTTCTTGGTCACGCTCTTGATAGCCAGGCTTTCTTTCAGAGTCTATTTTCTCTTTTTCAACTGCATTTCTATACAATCTTTTTGCTTGTGAAATTAAAACTGAATTTCCATAGTAAGATCTTGCAAGACTTTCTTTTTGTTGCTCATCGACCAAATTTAACAATGCATCTAAATAATCTTTTTCATTTTTAGAAGCTTCTTTTTCAACAAATTTTAAAAAACTTTTCCAATTAGATTCCTCTGATATAAGAAGTTTAAAATTCTCAGCACCATCTATTTGTCCAGATATTTTTTTGAAGTAATTCTCATAGCCGCTTTTTAAACCCCTATATTTCAACCCTGAACCATCAGCATCATTAGTATTTTTATCTATTAGCTCTATACCTCTTTTTAGAAATTCAACAGTTTCATGGAAGCCTATTTCTAGATCATATTTAATTTCATTAAAGGTAAGTAGCCTATTAGTCCTGCCGGGATAACCAACCACCATGACAAAATCACCCTCATCCACACCTTTTGCAGATATTTTTAAAAAAGAATTAGATTTATAAGGAACATTATCTTTATTAAATTCTTTGCTTGAACCATCTTTTGAAGTGTAGGCCCTTAGAAGTGCAAAATCTCCTGTATGTCGAGGATACATCCAGTTATCAATCTCTCCTCCATACTCACCGATATGGGCAGGTGGAGCATAAACTAATCGTACATCTTTTATCTTTAAAACTTTTTCAAGTTTATATGTTTCTCCACTGAAAAAAGATCTAACCCTGCATTCAATTTCATCAGAGGTTTCACACATACTTATTATTTCTTTTATATTTTTTTCAATAATTTTAGCTCTTTCAATATCTTGGGTTTCATCATTAAGATTCTTTAATACTTGTTCAGTGATTTCTGTGCTTTCAAGCGTTACATATACTCTAGATCCAGGTGCAGACCTTTTTTCAGCATTTTTTGTTCTCGCCACAAAACCTGTCTCAAATAAATCAGTTTCTGAATTTGAATTAAATTGCAAAAAACCTCTTTCAATGCAATGGTAATTTGTAGCTATTAAACCTTCATCCGAAACAAATGCTGCTGAGCATCCCCCAAGGCTTACGATAGCACTCATAGGATGTTTAAATAAATCACTTACATTGGATACATTTCTATTATATCCACTAGTTCTTAGTTCTTTTTTTAGGCCCTTCATCTGATAAGGCTCCCACATGCCCTCATCAGCATATAAAAATGAATTAGTTATAAATATGATGAGTAATATTATTTTTAACATTTTGATCTCTTAGGTTTGATTGGTTTCTTGCATTGTAAAGCTTATTTAAAAATATATATATTTTCATGTAATATTTCAATATGAAAGAATATTATGGAGGCTGCCATTGCGGAGCAGTAAGTTTTAAATTTCAATCAAATGAAAGGGTTGATATTTGGAAGTGTAATTGCTCAATATGTAATGCTTATGATTATGAGCATCTTTTCATAAAACATGAGGATTTAACTCTTATTAATGGTGATGACCAAATTTCTTCATATACTTTTGGAACTAAAAATGCCAAGCATTTTTTTTGTAAATTATGTGGAATAAAAAGTTTCTATCAACCAAGATCTCATCCAGATATGTACAGTGTCAACCTGCGTTGTGTTAAAAGCCCGCCAAAGATTGAAAAAGTCATTGATTTTGATGGAATAAATTTTGAGGATAGCATCCAAAAAATCTAATCAAATTTTTTAGTTAATCTAATAACAGCTAAATATAGTAGTGGCGGCAATATTATCCATGGAAGTTGTGTCTGAAACATTAAAGACCTCCCATTAATTTCAAATAATACTGGATTAAATATATTTCCCGTTGGAATTAGAGGAGCCCATGATAAATTTTTACCCTCACTAAGTTGATCATAATAAAGGAAAAGCTCAACAAATATGTTTTGTCCAATACACCATATAGTCAATATAAAAAAAGAACCCCATCTCCAATTATTAAATATATAATTTTTCTTATTACCCATCACCCAAATCAACCATAGACCACCAAGGCAAACTGTGCCCGCATCAGCCAGCGAGTTTACAATCCAATTGATATGAAGAGGTATCCATTGATTTAAAACTTCAGATCTTCTTTCAATAACAGATTCGCCATCTATTAATCCATAAGTGAACCATATCTCCCAACCAAGAGCGCACACAATAAAAGAACCTAGATAAATAGCAGGCACCCATTTTGGAAGCTCGTAGCGATATTTTATTAAAATAAGAATTGGAATAATTGAACTTGCATAAACAATAGCTATATATCTTATTTCTTCAAATGACATTCTTTAAAACTATCATACTTCTTTCACTTTATTAAATATTTGGCATACTTGTTTATTATGGAAAAGAGCATTAACTCAGAATCTAATATGCAAAAAGTTGCACTCACTTCTTTAGCGGGGACAAGTATCGAGTGGTATGATTTTTTTCTTTACGGCGCTTCAGCCGCATTAATATTCCCAACAGTATTTTTTGGTGAGGCTTCAACTTCCACAGCATTAATTTTGTCTTTGCTTACTTTCGCAGCTGGGTTTATAGCAAGACCAATAGGTGGAATAATTTTTGGCCACTTTGGCGACAAGGTTGGTAGAAAAAAAACATTGATAATGGCATTAATCTTAATGGGTGTCTCATCAACACTAATTGGCCTACTTCCAACTTATGCCATGATTGGAGTCACTGCACCAATTTTATTAACTTCTTTGCGCTTTGCTCAAGGCCTAGCAATAGGTGGTCAGTGGGGAGGGGCAATGCTACTTGTAACAGAAAGCGCTCCATCTAATCAAAGAGGCTATTACGGAGCCTTTGCTCAAGCAGGAGTACCGGTAGGCGTGATCCTTGCAAATCTTGCATTTATAATTACTGGAGCTCTAGTTTCTGAGGAAGCTTTCTTTTCGTGGGGCTGGCGGATACCTTTCTTAGCAAGCGCAATATTAATAGGTATCAGTATGTATATTCAGTTAAATTTAGAAGATACAAAAGCATTTAAAGAACTTCAAGCATCAAGACAAACTGGTAATGCAGTAAAGATAACAAGATCACCAATCATAGAGGCAATAACAAAGTACCCAACAAAAATTGCTCTAGCTGCTGGAGCATTCCTTTCAATACAAGTAACGTTTTATATATTGATAGCATTCTTATTAGCATACGGTGTAGCAAGTGCTGATATTACTAGAGATGATATGTTGGTGGCAGTGTTAATAGCTTCTGCAATCATGATACCTTTTCAGTTCTTTTTTTCCTCATACTCGGACAGACACGGCAGAAAGGGTATTTTCATGCTAGGTGCAGTTTTAACTGGTTTATGGGCTTTTGCTATTTTCCCGCTTGTTGATACTGGAAATTTTTGGTTGATAGTCTTGGCTATAACCGGTGGATTAGTATTCGTCTCTATGATGTATGGGCCACAAGCTGCTTTTTTCACTGAGTTATTTAGCACTGAAGTTAGATATTCGGGAGCCACATTAGGCTATCAGTTCGGTGCGATTTTAGGTGGCGCATTTGCTCCAACGATTGCAGCACTTCTTTGGAATGATTATGGAATTATTTGGGTCTCGGTCTACATAGCATTTGCTTCATTTTTGACTTTGTTATCAGTTTTATTTTTAACTGAAACCTTTCAAAATGATTTAAATGAAGATTTGCCCAATTAAATCTAGCTAAGAATCACAAAAAATAATATCATCTAATCTAACTGCAAAGGGGTGGCTTTATTGCCTGAGATCTTTACAGAAACCCTTTGAACCTGATCCATACAATAATGGCGGAGGAATTGCATGAAACCCATTAAAACTTATTTTTTTCTTTTTTTCTTTTCAATAAATTTAATATCAGAAGATATTGAAGAGGTTATAGTTCAAGGTAATTGGAGAGAGACGAGGCTCATTGAAGAAGACTCAAGCGTATTAGTTTTGAGCTCAAAAGAAACTCAGTCGGCTCCAATTAAACATTTTGAAAACTTATCTTATTTGATACCAAACTTGAATTTTGCAGCTAGCGACTCACGAGCTAGACATTTTCAAATTAGAGGTATCGGTGAAAGATCCGGGTATGAAAGGACACCTAATTCAGCAGTTGGATTTTTAGTAGATGATATTGATTATTCTGGACAAGGAGGAATTGCAACGACTTTTGATGTTGATCAAATTGAAGTCCATAGAGGGCCACAGGGCTCTAGAATCGGATCAAGCGCTATGGCTGGGCTAATTTATATAAAAACCAAAGAACCAACAAAAGAATTTGAGGGAGTTAGTGAAATAACGACTGGAGCATATGGAACTAGAAATGTTGGTATAGCTTTTGGTGGATCGGCACAAGATGATAATGAAGACTTTACATACAGAATAGCTTTAAGAAAAGACTACTCTGACGGTTTTAGAAAGAATCTATATTCAGGTAGATCAGACGCTTCAAAAAAAGATGAATCAACTTTTAGGCTTAAGGCAAATTGGGAAATAAACTCAGAATCAACTATTAAATTTTTAATGACACAAATCGATCTTGATGACCCTGCAGATATATGGACCATCGATGGAAGTCTAAATACTCTATCCGATAGACCGGGCATGGATTCTCAAAAAACAGATGCTTATGGTATAAAATTTTTTCACGAAACAGATAATTTTGAATTTCAAAGCTTAACAAGTGTGACAGATACCAATGTTGTATTGAGCTATGATGCGGATTGGGGTAATTCTGCCACCCACGCGCCATATATTTATGATTATTTCTCTGAAACACAAAGAAAAAGGGAGACTTTTAGCCAAGAATTTAGATTTTTATCAAATTTAGCTGATTTAGATGTAAATAAAAGGTCTGAATGGGTACTTGGACTACATTTTTTTGAGTCCAAAGAGACAAACTTAAAAAATGATGATGGTATTTATGGCGATCCCCTGGATCCATATGGTCCTTATATAAGTGAAAGTTCATCAACAAGTAAATTCTCCGTTGATAATTTTTCTATCTTTGGAAATTTAAATTATCTGATAAATGATTCAACCACATTTAGCTTGGGTGCTCGCTGGGAAGATTCAGAGTCAACTTATTCAGATTCATTTGGAGAGTCGTTTAATCCATCGGATAAAATTTCAGGCGGAAAATTATCAATTAACAAAATTTTAAAACAAGATACTAATATTTTTATTAGTATTGCAAGAGGATATAACCAAGGTGGTTTTAATTTAAATCTTGGTCTCGATCCAAATTCAATAAATAGCAATCTTTACTATGATCCAGAATTTTTAACCAATTATGAGCTTGGACTAAATTCAAAAATTGTAAATTTAAATATGAATCTAGCTGCTGTGATTTTTCACTCTGACAGAAAAGATCAACAGGTTTTAATTTCAACTCAGGTCGACCCAACCGACCCAAATACTTTTACATTTTTAACCCAAAATGCAGCCGAGGGAACAAACAATGGAATTGAATTAGAAATAGATTTTCAGCTATCTGATAACCTAGATATATTTATTAATTTTGGGCTACTTAAAACCCAGATTAAAAATTGGAAATCTAGACCAGATCTTCAAGGCAGAGCTCAGGCTCATGCCCCTGAAAAAAGTTATGCAATTGGATTTAATTGGAATCTAACAGAGCAATCAAATCTATCATTTGATGTGGTGGGGAAAAGTAGTTTTTATTATTCTGATTCGCATAACAATAGATCAAAATCATACTTCTTAACAAATCTAAGCTATAGCTATTTTAGCGGTCAGTGGACTTACTCTATTTGGGGAAGAAATATTTTCGACGAGTATTATTCAACAAGAGGTTTTTACTTTGGAAATGAGGCTCCAAATTTTATTGATACACTCTATGAAAGACATGGCGACCCAAGACATATGGGTGTTACAGTGAGATATGATTTCTAATATTATTGGTTCTAGTTGGATAGAACCAACAGCAGTGATTCTTGCAATAGCATATTTATTATTAGCTATAAAACAGAATATAAGTTGTTGGTTTGCGGCGTTTTTTAGCTCTCTTTTATATTTTTTTGTTATGTATTCTGCAGGGCTTTATATGGAAGCAGGATTGCAAATATTTTATTGCATTATGGCTGTTTATGGGTGGACACAGTGGCGAATTACTTTGCCAGGAAACTCAAAATTTCTTGTAAAAACATGGAATAGAGATCAACACATTAAGGCAATATTATTAATCATTTTATTAGCGATAGTCTCGGGCTGGGCTCTTGAAAAATTTACAAATGCTGCCCTGCCTTTTCTTGATTCCTTGACAACATGGGGAGCCATTGTTACCACCTATATGGTTGCTAAAAGGCTTTTAGAAAATTGGATCTACTGGTTTGTAATAGATACAATTTCTGTGTTTTTATTTTACTCAAGAGGACTAATTTTGACCTCAATACTATTTTTAGTATATTTAATAATTATTTATTTTGGCTACAAATCATGGACTCAAATGAAAGATGAAATTAGTCAGAAAAGTTGAAAAAAAAATCTCATCAATCGATGGGGAAATTAAAATTATTTCACCATTAAAAACTGATCTTATTTCTGAAATTTTTCTTTGCACTTTTAACGATATCAAATCTGTCTTAAGAGTTGATTTTGATTTACCAAATTGGTTACAAAATCAAAGGTATTCAGAATTTCAAATATTAAATTTTTTAAAAGACAAAAGGCAAGATCAAAATATTTTGTATCATGATTCTGACAACGGGATTCTCATTAGGGAATTTCATGAAGGAAAAAAAATCTTAGATGACGAAATTAAAAAAAAAGAAAATTTATTTTCTTTGGGTAAAGAAATTAAAAAAGTCCATCAAATAGAAACAGATAATTTTTTAGTTAATGACTTCAACGATATTGTAGAAAATTACAGATCAATTCTAAAAAATAAAATTAAAAACGATTATTTCCTATATCAAGGTTTTCAAATTTTTGATTCTCTTTCATATGAAAATGAATTTAAAATTTTTTCTCACAATGATTTAACTCTTGGAAATATCTTATGGAATAAGAAATGTTTTTTTATTGACTGGGAGTACGCATCTTTGAATAGTCCATATTTTGATTTAGCGTCAATAATTTCTTCTTACAATTTAAATAATAATGAAATTGTTCATTTATTAAGTGGATACAACAAAAATAATCACCTCAACACAGAAAAATTAAGAAATTGGACTAAATTTACCTACTTTTTAGACTATATATGGAGAATATGCCTCATAGAAACAACAAAATATGATGAAAAAACTCTTAATATTAGCTTTTTAAAGAAAAATTTATCTACTTTTAGTTAATTCTACACATTTGTGCGATTTTTATCATATCTTGATGATGCTTAATTGAACTATCGACTATCTTGTATAATCTTTTAAGATAAGATATTAATCAATTATCAAAATGGATAAATTTAACGAAATTCTTACAAATCATATTTCTAATTGGAATATGGTTTGGTTCGGCCTTATTTTTTGGGGAAGCGTCATTAATGCTATAGCAGAGCTTTATTTAGTAAATAACAATTCAATATTTTGTTATTTGTTTGGTTTTTTACTGGGGGTTGTCGCAAAAATTAGAGGAACTTGGCTATGGAAGATATAAAAAACATACCAGAAGAATTTTCCTTTGAAAAAGAAAAAGAAATAGCTAGAAGCTTTTCAAAGCGCTTTCAATGGGAAATGATTTTGATTGGAGTTGGTCAAGCTACTGTTTGGCTATCTTTATGGCCGTTAGTTATTAATGGATATATTTCTTTATTTTTTGGATCATTAATTGCAACTATTTGTGCTTGCTTTGCATACTTGCCTTCACACGAAGCTCAGCACGGTAATTATTCTAGAGGAAATCCAAAGAGGCGTTGGATTGACTCTTTTGTAAGCCACTTCACCTTAATCACAATAATGTTTCCTCATGATTTAATGAGATGTACCCATATGAAGCATCACGCTTACACTAATAATCCTGAGAAAGACCCAGATTATGATACTGCATCTGCAAAGTCATTATGGGAAGTTATCACTGCCACTCAGGTAGGCATAAAGAAATATGAATCAATTGCTGAAATTTTTAAAAATGACAATGCATTTATGAAATCTTTTAATAAAGGAGTGATTATAGGGATGATGTATAGAGTCATTCTTTTGACTCTTGTTGTAATGTTTCCTCTAGAAACACTATTGTTATGGTGGTTGCCAAGTAAGTTTGGAATAATTTATCTTTCAACTTTTTTTAGCTGGTACCCGCATTACCAAGCAGATATTGGAAGGTATAAAGATACTAAGTTCTGGAGTCATTGGATGCCTAGGTACCTAAACCATTCAATGCAACTTCATTTTGTTCATCACCTTCATCCAGGAATTGGTCATTATGATGAGCCTAAGGCTATTGAAGCACTAAAACCATTTCTAATTGCGAGAGAGGTTCCAGGAGCTGAAGATATACCCGAAAGTGTTAAATACAACCCTCTTATAAAACGCTAACTTTATATTATTTTTCTTGTTTTTTTAAATAAATTCTGTTCTAGTAAAAGATGATTTATTTACATAACGGGGGAGATTATGAAGATACTATGCGTTTTATACGATGATCCAAAAACAGGCATGCCAGAAAAGTATGCAAGAGACGACTTACCAAAAATTGAAAAATATCCAGATGGCATGACATTGCCCTCACCTAAGGCAATTGATTTTACTCCCGGAGAGTTATTGGGTTGTGTTTCCGGCGAGCTTGGCCTTAGAAAATTTTTAGAAGATGCTGGACACACCTTGGTTGTTACATCCGATAAAGATGGCGAGGGATGTGAGGCAGACAGGGAATTAGTTGACGCAGATATTGTTATTTCACAACCATTCTTTCCTTACTATCTAACTAAAGAAAAAATGGAGACTGCACCTAATTTAAAAATGGCAATTACAGCTGGAATTGGATCAGACCATGTTGATCTTCAAGGTGCTATGGATCACAACATAGATGTGGTTGAAGTTACCTACTGTAACTCAAGATCAGTTGCTGAACACATTGTGATGATGATTCTTTCAATGGTTAGGGATTACCATAACCAACATAGGATTGTGAACGAAGGTGGTTGGAATATAGCTGATGCAGTTCAAAGATCTTACGACGTTGAGGGCATGCATGTTGGAACTGTAGCTGCGGGAAGAATTGGTATTGATATGTTAAGAAAGATGAAACCTTTTGATGTTCATCTTCATTACTTTGACATTCATAAACTTTCTGATGAAGTCGAAGCAGAGTTAAATCTTACTTATCATGATTCTGTAGAGTCATTGGTTGCTGTTTGTGATGTCGTAAATATTAGTTGCCCATTACATCCAAAGACAGAACATTTATTTAATGATGACATGATCAACAAGATGAAGCGTGGTGCATATATTGTTAATACTGCAAGAGGAAAAATCTGTGATAAAGATGCTATAGCTAGAGCTTTAGAATCTGGTCAATTAAGTGGATACGCTGGAGATGTTTGGTTTCCTCAACCGGCACCAAATGATCATGTTTGGAGAACAATGCCCAATCATGGAATGACTCCTCACACATCAGGAACTTCTTTATCTGCTCAAGCAAGATATGCTGCAGGCGTTAGAGAGATTCTAGAATGCTTCTTTGCAGGCGAGCCCATAAGAGAACCATATTTAATTGTTCAAAATGGCGATCTTGCAGGAATGGGAGCTCATTCATATACAAAGGGTACCGCCACCGATGGTTCAGAAGAGGCTGCAGAATACAAAAAGTAAAACTTTAAAAATTCTTAAGTCTTGAATTAATAATTTCATCAGCCTGGGACATAATTCCATCAATTAAGTCCTGGACTGTTGGAATATCATTGACTAATCCAGCAACCATTCCGCACGACCAAGCTCCTGCTTCCATAGTACCCTCATGCATAATCTTTGGATAGACGCCGGCTACTTCATCAATAATATCTTCGAACTTTAGATCAGCACCCAGTGCTTTTTCTTTTTCCATTAAGCGCTCAACAGCCTCGTTATTGAGAACTCTTTCAGTATTTCTTAATGATCTCATAACAAGTCTAGTATCTAATTCAGATGCATTGACGATAGCCTCTTTAACATTTTGATGAACGGGAGCGTCTTGTGTGGCAATAAATCTAGTGCCCATATTCATGCCCTCGGCTCCAAGCGCCATAGCTCCAACTAAACTTCTTCCATCCGCCATACCACCTGAGGCAACAAAAGGTATTTCTAATTCATCCGCAGCTCTAGGCAGAAGAATAAAGTTAGGAATATCGTCTTCACCCGGATGACCTCCGCATTCAAAACCATCTACTGAAACAGCATCACAACCAATATCTTGTGCTTTTAAAGAGTGTCTGACTGAAGTGCATTTATGAATTATTTTTATTCCTGCTTCTTTAAGGGCTGGAAGATATTCTGCAGGATTTCTTCCAGCAGTTTCAACAACAGGTACTCCAGCATCAATAATTTCTTTTATAAGACCTGGATAATCTGGCGGAGTTAAAGAGGGTAGAAAAGTTAAATTTACTGCAAAAGGTTTGTCAGTCATTTCTTTGCATCGAGCTATTTCATTAGCTAATTTTTCAGGAGTACCCTGAGTTAAGCCTGTAATAGTTCCAAGTCCACCAGCATTAGAGACAGCTGCAGCAAGCTCAGCAAATCCTACATGATGCATACCACCTTGAATAATAGGGTGCTCAATTCCAAATAGTTCTGTTATTTTAGTTTTCATTATTCTCTCCTTTATTTTGATCAGCCAAACTTTGATAAAATTCTTCAAATTGTTTTTGCAATCTTTGCATTCCAGATATCCATCTATCTCTATCGTTGCCTTTTCTTTGAACATATTCACCAACTTCTTTGTGAGGTAGCACTAAGAAGCTTTCATTTTCAATTGCGTCTAAAACATCTTTTGCAACGACATCGGGCTCAAGCATTCCATCCACTCCAGCGACTCCAGCACCTTGAGCAGTCATAGCAGTTCTTACGGCTTGTGGGCAAAGACATGAAACGCCAATTCCTTTTTGACCATAAGTAATTTTTACCCATTCGGCAAAACTTACCGCCGCCGATTTAGTAACAGCATATTGGGCGGCGCCTATTTGGGATAACAGTCCTGCAGCTGATGCTGTATTCATTAAATAACCCTCACCTCTTTCAAGCATTTGGGGCAAGACATGCCTTGCCGCATGAACATGAGACATTACATTGACGCCCCAAGTATTATTCCATTCTTCAGATGTAGTTTCTAAAAGCATAGGAGTACCACCGATTCCAGCATTAGAACAAAATATATCAATCCCCCCTGAATATTCGTTTGCTTTTTCAATTACATTAATAATATCTTGTTCATTAGACACATCAGCGGTCACAGCAAGTCCGTTAACTTTTTCTGCAATTTCCTTAGCACCACTTTCATTCATATCTACGCATACAATAGACTGAGCTCCACTTGCATGAAATTCTTCACATAATGCCAATCCAATTCCACTGGCAGCACCTGTGACCACAACTCTTTTATCTTTAATTTTCATATCTTTATCCTAATATTTGTTCACAACCTGTTCCATCAAGAAAAGCCCTAACTCTTGATTTGTCATCTGCATTTAATTTATCAAATTCTTCTTTAATCCAATTTAAACATTTAGCTTGATAAGGGAATGTTTTTTGTTTCCATAGAGATCCATCGATTTCAGTCTCCCATGTTTCTTCACCTTCGATAATTGCTCTTGCATTAGCAAGCAATGCTGGAACATACATTTTGCCAAACTCCTTCATAATTTCTTTAAGGGAGTCAGGGCTGTCTTCAAGGGAAGTCCAATTACTATTATCAACATCATGACCCGAAAGGTCAGTCATGATATCAAGCCAAGAAACAAGCCTTAACGATCTATCATATGTAATTTTTCTTGATGTAGGATCGAAATTGATGAGCTGTGTTAATTGTCCATATATAGCAAAGTCAGCAGAGGAAGGTTTTTCTCCAAATAAAAACTTGCTGACAGATAAATGATTATCCATTAATTTACAAATCTTTTATAACTGCTATCTATCAAAGCTGCAGTTGTATCATTTGACCCTACAACCCATAACCTTCCATGCTGTCTATCATAGATATATTTTTTTACTTCTTTTAATGTGTCAGCAGCCATATTTACAGCAAGATCACTTAAAGGAAGGACGGTTGATGCATTATCAGCATCCTCGTCAAAATACCACCTGTAATGAAACATATATTTTGTAACCCATTCATCACCAAAATCTTCTAATAAATAGTTTATAAAAGATAGAGCGGGGTCTTCTGGTAACAATTTTCTATCAGGATACTCATTTTCAAATCTTTTAATAATAGGTGTAGTGATCGGTAGTTGCTTTTAATTCACCACTATCATCTTTTAAAAGAAGAGTAGGCAGTAAAATAGGCTTTGGAGGCTCTATACCTTCTAGTTTGCTTAATCTTCCTGGAACATCACCCATAAAAACTTCATAAGCAATATGACGATATCTCAAGATGGATATCATTTTTTGAGTATAAGGTGAGGCTGTTGCACCAAAAATCTTAATTATCTTTTAGACATCATCTATACCTATATTTTTACAATTATTCCTTCATTGGGATTTATATCTACCAACTACAAATTTGATTATAGGTTTCTATAAAATTTTCAATACCAATCAATTTCAATAACACTGCATCCAGTCTTTACTTTGATTAGATCTTGCTTTCATAAATTCATTTGTCTTTTGGTTATAGCCTTCATAGCCCCAATCTTTAACTCGTTTTTGAATATGAGCTGGAGCAAAAAAGAATTCTGTTCTTTCTCTAAGCATGGCCTGACCAAGTGCATCTTCTGCAGTAACTTCATTATCCCAATGAGTCATTCCAACTGTAAGACATTTGAGCATTTATGTCCAAGCGAGCCATGAAGAGTTCCTAGAATCTCACGACTTCCTGCCATATCAACCATTACAGATTTAAGATTAAAATTTACATTTGATAGGTGATCATATGTAATCACCTCATCATAACAATCTAAGTTATTCAACAAAATCTATATTCTTTTGAGAAGTAAGACCAATTACTGATGGGGCATTAGAATCTTCTTGAAGCCCTTGAGCAAGACCAATTGCAGTTTTACTAGATGCGCTAACTATAATAATTTGTTCTGCCTCAAATAGGCCTCATCTTCAATGCATCGCATATACAAAAAGATGTTATATGTAAGGGAAATAATAATGATCTAATGTCATCTATAGAGTTATCGTAATTTATATCCCCAGACAATCTTAAATAATTGTTATATACGGCCGGGAGATCTTTACGATGTTCCTTGCCGTCAGCAAATCCTTGATTAGTAACTTTAACCGGATTTAAATTTAGAATATCGCCTGGTGGGAAATATCCAAATAACCTCTCTCCAACAACCACTTCCTCTACATTTGATTTGATAACCTTGGCAAATCCCCATACTGGTATGCAGCCCCAATCATCATTTTTATCTTCCGTTGCTTTAAAGAATTGCCAATAACCTATAGTGTCGCCAGCTACACCATAAGTAACATTGTTTGATGTAAACGCAAAACTTTCTATTGATACCGAGATTTCTCCTTCTTCAATTTCTAAGCTTTGTGTCTGAATAATCCTTGTTTTTGAAAGATCATTTTTAAATGTTTGTAATTGCTTCAAAATTATTATTCTTTAACTTCTATATTAAGCTGTCCAGCTAGTCCTGCTACTCTATGTTTGTTACTTTCTAAGTAATCAGGATCTGTTACCATTTTGAGCATTGCCTTTCTACTTGGATATCTTGCAATAGCAACTTTATCCCAAAGCTCTTCCACCTCTCCAAGCATCAAGCGACTTATAGAGCCACCAAAAGACCATTCGCCGCCAACTTTTTTTAAGTGTTCAAGGACTTCCTTGCCATATATAGCATAGGCTTCTTCGCCTGTGAGATCGCTATCTCTTCCATCTTCGTATTCAGCTTTTTCTTTAAACTTTAAAAGGTTAACCATAGCAATTGGAGTATCAGTATCACCTTCAAGAAATCCTTCCATTTGTTCTTTAGTGGGATGAACACTGTTGTTAAATTCCATAATTATTCTCCTAATGTTATAGCTTTTTGAAACGCTGGCCTGGCTTCAATTCTAGCTACATAGTTTTTAATATGCTCCATATCATCTGAAACACACCCCAGTCTATTAGCCATAAAACATGAATGCCCAAGCATAAGATCGGCTGCTGAGAAATCCCCAACTAAGTAATCTTTATCTGCAAGATTGTCGTTAACTGGCACAAGAGATTTGGCTATCAGATTTTGCGCTTGTCTTAAAACATTTTCATCTCTTCTATCAGGCGGCAATAAAATTGTTTGAACAACAACTTGATTCATTGGAGGCATAACCATCCCTTCACAATAATGAAACCATTGAAGATAATATGGGAACTCTTCAGAATTAGAGTCGGGTTTAAGACCACCGTCTTTATGACGCTCAAGGATATATTGAATAATGGCTCCAGATTCGAATATAGAAATATCACCATCCTCAAGTACTGGGACTCTTCCTAGTGCATGTCTAGATCTATGTTCAGGCGACTTTAGTCCTTCCTTGGTAAACGGCATGATATTTACTTCATATTCCAATCCCAATTCTTCGAGAAGCCAAACAACTCTTCCAGCTCTGGTGCCAGCAGTAAAATGAACCTTTAACATAAATAATCTCCTATTATTTTTTTACCATTTTTTGTGCATTTTTTATAAATTCTTCTTTGTCTTTATCATCTTTTAATATACTTTCCCTATCTACAGGTACTTTAGTTCCTTTAATCATGCCTGGCTGTTCATACATTTTGTCTTTCCACTTTTCTAAATGAGTTAATCCATCTAGCGAGACCCCAGACCAATTATGAGTTCTAACCCAACACCAATTAGCTATATCAGCTATTGAGTATTCTCCTGCAAGCCATTCATTCTTTGATAAATGAGTATCTAAGAACTTCAAAAAGACGCCTCGATTCATTTTGATATCTATCAATAGCAGGTTGAAGTTTCTCAGGAAAGTATCTAAAGAAAACGTTTGCTTGACCCATCATCGGACCAATGCCACCCATTTGAAACATTAACCATTCTGTAACTTTTGCTCTTCCTACAACATCATCTGGTATAAGTTTCCCAGCCTTATCTGCCAAATAAAGCATAATTGCACCTGATTCAAAAATAGAAAGATCATTATCTGTGTCTATAATTGCAGGAATTCTGCCGTTAGGACTGATTTTTAAGAAATCAGGTTTTTTTTGTTCATCTTCTGCAAGATTGACCGAATGAACTTCATAAGGCATTTCAAGCGCCTCTAGCGTGCAAGATACTTTGTGTCCATTGGGTGTAGATGCTGTATATAAGTGAATCATAAAAATTACTCTTTAATAAAATCCACTAATACCTTAGATAGTTGTTTGGGCCTTGTCCACTGAAAAAAATGTCCTCCACCTATTTGTGGGGCACTTATTGCATTTGGAGCCATCCTAAGAACATCTTTTTCAATTCCATTTGTTACAGGATCATCACCAGCAAAAATAGATAAAAATGGTTTATCCGATGTTTTAAAAAATTCTCTAGCTTTTTTTTGAGCGTCTAAAGACTGATCAGGAATCATTGGAACCTGGCTAGGCATTGCTCTTGGACCCATTTTATATGATGCGATCAGGAAAGGGAGCTTCATACGCTTTCATTAAATCAGTATAAAAGGGTGATATTTTTTCAAGCCCAATGCTTTGTAATAGGTAATGAACAAAGCTTGCAAATTTTGATTTAAAAGCTCGCTCCATTTGCATTGAATTAATCATACCAATCGGAAGATTTTTTGTATCCCAGGTGTACTTTTGCCAATACATAAATTTTGTTGCAGGGTGACTTTCGTTCATCCATTTTTTTCATTTCATTTGACATTGAAAATAGAGTAATTTTTTTATGGATGTTTTAAAAGCTTTTACTTCATCAATAACTTCCTGAGGTGTGTTTGGATTATAAGGAAGCCCTGTATTTCCCATAGCAATTTTTATAAATCTATCTGGATCTGCTGCAACCATCCTTAAGCCAATTAAACCTCCCCAATCTTGTCCAAAGAAAGTTAAATTTTTGAAATCATTTTTCTTTAACCATTCTCCCATCCAATCAACTTGATTTTGATAAGAATAGTCTTCTCTAGCAGCTGGTTTATCTGATTTTCCATACCCAACTAAATCAGGAGCAATAACCCTTATTCCTGCTTCAGTTAAAATTGGAATCATTTTAGTGTAAAGATAGCTCCAAACAGGTTGACCATGCATAGCAAGCAAAATAGGGCCATCTTTTGGGCCCTCATCAATATGATGAATTCTTAAATAGTTCCATCTTTAGTTTCTATATTTGTATAAACAGGCTCAAATGGATAATCTTTAATACTTTCAAAATATTTATCAGGTGTTCTTAAAACTTTCATGAAAAATCCTCAATAATCCCATCTTTAATCAACTCAGCTATCAGCTGATCAAAGGGGTCATCTTGACCAAAATAATATTTCTCCTTGTACACATTTAAAGGGACACCATGATGACCTGCCTCTTTTTGATCTGCTTGATTCATTTCAATTTCCCTTACTAACTGCTTTTCATTTAACTTAATATATTCTCTTACCTCTGATAAATTTTCATCAAATCTTGCAAACAGAGGTCCCAATAGCTCATCCTTATTCCAGTTTTTTTCACCCCATATTAATGAAGACAATTCATATGCAAACTCAATTCCTTTACCCTTGTTACACATAAATTGACCCATATGACATATATCAAATATATAAGGCTGATGGCTTGAAATTTTTCCTGTTAAAGGATTTTGTTTTATTGGATCAGGTTTAATTGGCATTTTTAACGGGATATTTAATTTTTTTGCTTTTTTAGAAAAGTCTCTTATAAATGGAATGAAAAAAAATAAATTTTTATTTTTAAACCATTCAGGCATTCGTATAGCTAATGGATAAACGATTTTAAAATTTATTTCAACGTTATGTTCATTTTTAAGTTTTAACATTCTTGGGAGTATTAAATATGAATAGGGACTCCTGTAAGAAAAATATAGATCTATCATTTTTAACTCCTTTAAATTTTTAATTTGGCCAGTAAATCAATTCGTCGCCTTTTTTATATTTTGTTTGGGGCTTATCTACTACAACAGGCATAAAGACTGATTGAGGCCAGCTTGGCTCTGGCATTGATTCAATATGAGTATTAAGCTTTGCATGCAATAAACTTTTCATAGTTCAAAGATTTTATTACACAAAATTAAATCATGATATGGAAAAAAAAATATGTCTACGTGCAAAAAAGAAGGAACTCTAGCAAAGGTACCAATATAATCTATTGATAAAATATGAACATTCATAGTATATTATGTTCATATTTAGGGGAACAGCTTAATGCTTGACTGGGGCAATTTAGAATATTTTATATCCTGTGCAAATCATGGCACTTTGAGTGGCTGCGCTAAAGAGATGGGAGTCAATCATTCAACGGTATCTAGAAAGATTGAAAAATTAGAAAAAGAATTAGCTCTAAAGTTATTTGAAAGAAAAAATTCTGGATACACATTAACGACCCATGGTCATGATCTATACAAAGAAGTTGCAAAGATCGACTATAAAATTTCAGAATTAAAAGAAAGGTTCATACCAAACCCAGAACTTATGGATGGAAAGCTTGTTATTTATAAGCAAGGCGAGGGCGGCAGTAATATGACAAATCTTATTACAAAATTAAGATCCCGTTTCCCCAATCTTAAAATTCATATAATGAATGCTTCAGATGATTCTGATATGAGCACTGAGGTTTATGATATTGGGTTTATCGGAACAACAAGACCGCCTGAGGACTCAATAGCAACTTTGCTTACAAATATAGACATGCAAATTTATGGCACAAAAGATTATTTTGATAAGAATAAAAATCCAAATGATTTTGAATGGGTGGCTTACAAAAGGAATGATAAGTTCGACACTGATTATATTATTAAATCATTTTTTCAAAATCCAAATATAATCATTTCATCAAACTCATATCAAGATGCTCATTCTTTAGTTGCAAATGGTAATGGAGTTACATTTCTAACAGACCTTGATGGCGACAATGATGAAAGACTTATTTGTTTCAATAGGGATGACTACTCATTTAGAATAGGGTTCTATCTAGTTCAGCACGAATTATCAAGATCTAATCCAATTGTGACTGCTGTTAAAAAAGTTATTCTTGAGAATACTAAGGATGCTCTTCAAAACACAAACTTCGTTTCTTCTAATATCAAAAAGAAGAAACAATAATTTTTTTTATCTTTTTGATGAATTTTTAACACCATCTGATAGTGTGCAAACAAGACCAGCGACCTTCATTACGCTATCTTAGTAACTTAAGAAAATTTTATTGTCTTTAAGGGGGACAAATTAATGAAAAATCTATTACAAATTAGTTTATGTATGGCAGCAATACTAATGCCATTCAGTTTATTAGCTCAAGACTCAGATGCAATTGAAGAAGTTATAGTATCTGCAACTAAAAAAGATGCTAGCGCTCAAGATGTGGCTATTGCGCTTGATGTTTTAACATCAGATCAAATAGATAGTCTAAACATTGATACTATGAGAGATGTTGCAGCAAGAATTCCTACTTTAACTACAAACTATAATACTGATCCGTTTCAGGCCTCAATTAGAATTAGGGGTATTGGTTCAAGTCAATCAGATACCTCTCTAGAGGCTGGCGTTGCAGTTATTGTCGATGGTGTTTATCTAAACAGAACTGGTTTGGGTTTAAATGATCTTACAGATATTGCAAGAGTAGAGGTCCTTCAAGGCCCTCAAGGTACCTTATATGGTAAAAATGCTAATGCCGGTGTGGTCAATATTGTTACTAAAACCCCTGTTATTGGTGATGATGAGGGATTTATAGAAATAGAATCTGGCGATTATAACCAGGAAAGAATTACAGGTGGTATTACCAAAACCTTAAGCGATACTTCGGCCATGAGATTTTCATTTAATAAAAATGAAGCTGATGGTTGGATGAAGAATGTAGCCGATAATTCAACAGCAAATAACGAAGACGATTTGACTATGTCTCTAAAGTTGTACTTTAACCCAAGTGATACTCGCTCCGTTGTTTTTTCGCATTCAGACACATCTAAAAATGGTAATTGTTGTGCAGCTGACTCGCAGCCAAATAATCCAGTCATATTAGCTGGTGCTATGGTAACTGGTAAGACAATTCAAAATAACGATACTACAGACTTTATTTTTTCTGCCTCAGACAGACCACAGTTTGATTTAGATTCTTCGTTAACAAGTTTAAAAATAGATGATGAATTAGAAAATGGAACTCTTACAACAATCATTTCAAGAAATAAGTATGACTTTTACAAAGGAGTAGATGCTGATTTTAGTGCAATTGATTTGGCTAACTCAGATAGAAATATTGGAGGAAGTTCGCTATCAACAGAAATTAGATTTTCTTCAAATATGATTGGAAGCTGGGAGTATTTAATAGGTTTGTTCCATTATACTAGTGACCTTTATGAAAGAGGAGATAAGACTGTTTCCATAGGTGCTGATTGGGATCCAACATTTGCAGCTGTCATGGCAGGACTAAATGCAAATATTGCTCAATTAACTCAAGCTGTTCAGGCTGGATTAGCTCCTGTATCACAACTTAATGCATTGGTAGCCCAAGCTCAGTCTACTGGAGGATTAGTTGCTTTTGTTAATAGTGGTGATCGTATTGAAAATAACATGAAATGGGATGATTCCTTATTAGCTATTTTTGGATCAGCAACTAATCATATTAGTGATACCTTAAGATTAACCGTTGGTCTAAGAGTTAGTGATGAGACAAAAGAAGCTGATCTGTATGCTGGAACTATATTAGAGGGCACCATGACTCTAAGTCCAGGCATAGCAGCAGCACTAGGAAATCCAGCATTGGCTGGAGCTACAATTCCTAGACAAAATATTGCAGCTGTATGGCCTCTAAATGGATTTATGAATCCAGTTGATGATGAATTTAAAAGAGAAAAAAATTCAACTACTTATTCTATTAGCCTTCAAAAAGATCTTGCTGATGATGTAATGGTTTACACAACATACGCAACAGGTTTTAAATCAGGTGGATTTAATACAACGGGTGGTGACGATACCTATCCAAGAGAATACAAAGATGAAGAGTCTGAAAATTTTGAAGTAGGCATCAAATCTAGAATTAACGATGGCAAGACTCAAGTTAATGCTACTGTCTTCAATATGGAGACTGATGGCTTGCAAGGCGTTCTTCAAGTTCCAAGCGGAACTGGCACAGCCGTTTATAATTCTACAATACCAGCTAAAAGACTTGGTCTTGATTTGAATGTTATTCATAAGTTTTCACAAAATTTAGTTATGAATTTAGGTTATATGAAATTAGATGACGACGATGCAGATATATCAACCAATGCTGCTGTCAGATTAACTCCTAAGATGGCATACAATGTTGGTTTTTCTCATTTCATGTCTCTTGGTAATGGAAAAGTTCATACTAGAATAGATTATTCTTACGATGACGATATGGAAGTTACATCTAACTACTCAACATCATCAGCATTAGCAACTTTGCCTGCTTCATATAAAGAGATGAGAGATCGAGAGAATCTCAATGCAAAGATTGCTTGGTCGAATGATCAATGGGAAGTTGCATATTGGATCAAAAATGGAACTGATCAGCTTTTTGAAAGACTTGTTACTTCTCCAAGCCCTGTAGCTGGTGGTAACTTTGCTGTATTTATGATGAAACCAAAAACTCAAGGTTTGAGTGTAAAATATAATTTCTAATTAATTAGCATAATAAAAAAGGGAGCATTAGCTCACTTTTTTATTTTATTAAAAGTTATTTACCTGATAATGAACGCATAGTAAGTTTTGCAAGTTGAGACATATGAACTTCATCTGGTCCATCTGCAATTCTACAAAATCTACTTGTTGTAAAAATATGAGCTAGTGGAGTATCTTGTGATACGCCCATGCCTCCAAAGATTTGTATCGCTCTGCTAGAAACATCTTCACACATCTTTGGCGCTACAATTTTTAACATCGAAATGTAATCTCTTGCAGCATCAATTCCATAATTATCCATTTTTTCAGCAGCAGATAAAACAAGAAGTCTACATTGCTCTATATCACAGCGACTTCTTGCTATTTCATGTTGGACACTAGTTTTTTTGCTTAATGCCTCTCCAAAAGCCACTCTGGATTGAGCTCTTTCACACATAAGCTCTAAAGATCTTTGAGCCATTCCAACAAACATCATTGCGTATTGAAATCTGCCTGGGCCAAGTCTACCTTGAGCTATTTCAAAACCTCTTCCTTCACCCAATATTAGATTAGAAACTGGAACACGAACATTTTTAAACTCCACATCACCTTCGCCACCTGGAGAGTGCAATTCTCCCAAGGATCTTAAAGCTCTTGTTATTGTAAAACCTTCCGAATCAGTAGGAACAATAATGGTTGAGTGTTGTGTGTGACGAGAATTTTCTGGATTCGACTTTCCCATAACCAACATAAATTTACATTTTGGAGTTATGACATTTGTAGTCCACCACTTCTTACCGTTTAAAACATATTCGTCACCATCGCGAGTAATTTCTAATTCCATATTAGTTGCATCTGATGATGCAACATCTGGTTCTGTCATAGCATATGCAGATCGAATCTCACCTGCTAGTAGGGGTTCTAACCATTGTTTTTGCTGCTCAGGAGTTCCATATTTGGCTAGCACTTCCATATTGCCTCGATCAGGCGCATTGCAATTAAAGATTTGTTGAGACCATGCAGACCTAGACATAGTTTCAAAAAGACCAGCTATCTCAAGGTTCGTCAAGCCAGGGCTCCACGGTGCATATTCTTTTGGTAAAAATAAATTCCATAGCTCCTGTTTTTTTGCTTCTTCTTTTAGACCTTCGTACCAATCTGGATATTGCCAAAGATTATTTTGATCACTTGTAAATTCATCGTATTCTTTTTCGCGAGGATAAATATGCTCCTCCATGAAAGCTTCTAAACGTTCATTAATTTCTTTTGCTCTGTCACTAATTTCAAACCCCATAGCATCTCCTCTATATACTTAAATTAAAGTTTAACTTCATATAGAACTTCTTTATATATATAATTTTCATCAAGCCCTTCTTAATAACTGTTAAACAAGTTTAAATGTCAAAAAATATAGCAATAATTGGTTCAAGTGGTGCAATAGGTAATGCATTTGTTGAACACTATTTAAAAGATAACGCTGTAGAAAAGATATTCTCATTTTCGAGAAGTGTTAATAGTCATACATCAAAAAAAATTTATAGTTTTGATATTGATATTGAGAGCCAAGAGAGCATAGAAAAAGCTGCAAGCTATCTTGAGGGTTGTTATTTAGATAGAGTTATTATTGCAAGTGGAGTTTTGCATACTGAAAGCTTTCAGCCAGAAAAAAGCATTAAAGATTTAAACTACGAAACCCTCAGTAAAGTTTATAGCGTTAATACAATTGGACCAGCTTTGGTAGGTAAATATTTTTTACCTTTGTTAAATAAGAAAAATAAAAGTGTCATGGCTTTTCTTAGTGCTAGAGTAGGCAGCATTTCTGATAATAAGGTTGGCGGTTGGTATTCATACAGATCAAGTAAAAGCGCCTTAAATCAGATTGTCAAAAACTTTAGTATTGAGATGAAAAGATCAAATCCAAATGCAGTTATTTTAGCTCTTCAGCCTGGGACGGTTGAAAGTAAATTTAGCGAGCCATTTAAGAAAAATATATCAAAAGATAAGCTATTTTCTCCTGATTTTAGTGTTGACATGATGTCAAAAGTTATTGAAAGTGCAAACAGCTCCTCATCCGGCAATCTTATTGCCTGGGATGGTGAAGTGATATCCCCATAACCATATTAATTTCATAAAAAAACCCGGCCTAGACCGGGTTTTAGTTTTAAGAATATTTAACTTAAGCGTTAGATGATTCTTTAACAGCAACATGCCATATGATTAAACCAAATAGAATCTTGTTAACAAAGTCAGCAAGGTTATAAATTAGGTTTAAGTTTAAGGCTGATCCGCCGTCACCCATTAGGTAACCAGTAAAGTACCCAAGAGGATAAATAGCCCAACCAATGATAATGATATACATCATTGTGTTGTATGCTGATTGAACAGCTGGACTTGCAGTATTACATGCAGATTTTCCTTCTCCAGCCCATAGCTCATAAATCATATAGAACCAAGCTAAACATCCAATAATGAATGCAGGCCAAGCCGCCATAATTCCTGCTTCGCCCATGTAACCAAATACAAGCATTACAAGAGAACCAACTAAAAGCTTCTTAAATAGAGAACCAGCAACATTAGTTGCAGCTGCAAGAATTAGATAAAACTCACATATTAATAAAGGCACTGTAAGTAGCCAGTCAATATATCTGAATACAGTTGGTGATTCACCAGTTTCAACCCAAACACCTCTCATGTACAAGTAATGCCAGAAAGCAATACCAGTAACTAGACCAGATACTGTTAAAGATGTCTTCCACTTAGCAGCAACCCTATCTCTTTCAATAAAGAAAAATACAGTTGAAGCTAAAAGAGCTGCAGTCACTAGCCAAAAACTAACACCAGTGTAATCACTAGCATCAAGGTCACCGCCACCAGCTGCAAATGAAGGAAGCGCAATAACACTACCTAAGATTAATAAAAATTTCATATTAAACTCCTATTTATTTTTTGAGTAATAATTTACTCCCCCGTTATATGAAGATTTAATGATATATAAAAAATTCACTAGTATCAAATATAAAAAAATTAAATTTTAAGTGTTCTTGCTTTTATTATTAGGTTGATATAATTGATTTAGAGTTGCTTAAAAATTAATGTTTAGTATGATTTATTCATGAGAGTAGCAATATACCCGGGCTCATTTGATCCCATCACATATGGCCACATGGATATCATTGATAGAGGCTGCGGGCTTTTTGATAAAGTTGTAGTTGCTATAGCAAAGAGTGAGTCAAAAAATCCAATGTTTTCCTTAGAGGAGAGGATTAATCTTGCTTCCTCAATTTATGAGGGTAGTGAAAAAGTTGAGGTGGTTGGATTCCCTAGAAAGCTAACTGTAGATTTAGCAAAAGATTATAATGCCTGCGCTATTATTAGAGGATTAAGGGCAGTTTCTGATTTTGAGTATGAATTTCAACTGGCCACAATGAATAGATCCTTAGCACCAGATATTGAAAGTATATTTTTAACACCTAAGGAAAGCCTTATCTACGTTTCATCAAGCTTGATTAAAGAAATATCTGATTTAAAAGGAGATGTTTCTAAATTTGTTCATCCAAAAGTAGAGCAAGCTCTTCGGGCAAAACTAGAAACTTAACACTGACAAGAGGGACAAGAAAAAGTAGCTCTTTTGTTGATATTTGCCTTGACGATTTTTTCTTTGCAATTTTTACAATCTAAACCCTCTCTGCCATAGACATTCAATTTAAATTTAAAATAACCAGGACTTCCATCGGCAGAGTAAAAATCTTTTAAAGTTGTACCGCCTACCTTTATGGCGGCATTCAATATTTTTTTTGATGCCTTTACAATTTTTTCACAATCTTTAAGCGTTAATTCAAAAGAATTTTTGAAAGGACAAATCTTTGCAAGATAAAGTGTTTCAGATGCATATATGTTGCCAATACCAACAACATTTTTTTGATTCATTAACAGAGTTTTAATATTTGTTTTAGATTTTAGGCATAACTCAAAAAGATATTCTGAATTAAAATCTTTCGACAAAGGTTCGGGACCAAGATGATTTATTAATCTGTGCTCGTTGATATTTTTTGTTAGATGAATTGAGCCAAACCTTCTTGGGTCGTTATATATAATTTTTTCATTCTCAAAAAGAAATTCTATGTGATCATGCTTAATAAAAAAATTGTCATTTTTACCTGCTATCCTAAGGCTGCCAGACATTCCCAAATGCAAAATAAGCGAACACTTTTCTAATTCAAATATAATATATTTGGCTCTTCTTCGAAGATCTCTAACTATTTGATTTTTTGAATCTTCCTCAAGATTTTTATTTACTTCCCATCTTAAATTTCTATTATAAATATTGATATTTATTAGGAGTTGATTTTTAAATTTTTCAATTGCCCTGAGGGTTGTCTCAACCTCTGGAAGTTCGGGCATTGGATATTATCTTAATAAGCTGTTAATTCTAACAAGATCACCAGGAGTGATTGTTCCCGATGCTAAAGCTAATTTAAGATTAGATAAAATATAATCATATTTTGCATTTGCTAGATTTTTTTCAGCACTGTAAAGATTTTTTTCAGCTTGTAAAAGGTCAACAATATTTCTAGTACCAACTTTATAGCCGACTTGAGTTGCTTCCAAAGCACTAGTTGCTGAAATAACTGCTTGTTTTTGAGCAGTCACATTAGCAACAAGTGTTAGAACATTAGAAAATTCAGATCTAACCTCTTGAATAATTCGTCTCTGAGTGAAGAGAGTGTTTTCATTCGTTCTTTCATATTCAGAATATGCCTGTTTTCTTCGAGAGTTAACTGCGCCTCCTTGAAAGATTGGCATGCTAAATTGAATTGCAAAGTTTCTTCTGCCTGTTACTTCTGGAACAGGAATTCCCTGACCATCAATATTAAATCCTTCATAGTTAAATTGATTTGTTTCAGATTCTGATTTTGAACCAACAATATCAATTTTGGGTAGATGATTTGAAGCAGAGCTTCTTGCATTATTTCTTGCTGCATCTTTTCTGAGATAGGCGGCTTTAAGTTGATAATTATTTTCTAGAGCTAAATCTACCCATTGTTCTTTTGATGTGGGTGTTGGAACCTCAACAAGTAATCCTTCTCCCAATTCATCTAGACTAAAAATTTCTCTGCCAATAAGAGCATTTAAGGCCTCACGAGCAGAAAATAGTTTACCTTCAATACTTATTCTAGAAGCCTTACTTAAATCATATGCAAGCTGAGCTTCTTGAACGCCAGTAATTGCAGATAACCCAACTTCAAATCTCTGTTGTGCCTGATCGAGTTGCTTCTTGATAGCTTTTTCTTCAGATATCGCAGCATTCAAATTATCTATAGCTCTTAAGACTCCAAAATATAACTCTGCAGTTCTAACTAAAAGATTTTGTTGCTCAAAAGCAAATTCTGCTTCTGCAGCATTTGTAAGAGATTTTGATTGCTTATACTGAAACCATGAATCTAATCTAAAAAGAGGTTGTGATAATCTAGCTGAGCTTGAGAATGAATTATACTCTTGCTGAAGTTGCTTATCTTGATAGTATTCATTCCAATTGGTTGACCCACTTAAAGTTAGGCTTGGCAAAAGAGCAGCTCTTCCCTGCACTACAATTTCTTTGTCAGCAAGATATGAATATTCTGCAGCTTTAAAAGTAGGGTCATTTTCCAATGCTTCGTTATAAATCTCTAATAAATTTTCTGATTGCAGACTAAAAGATACTAAAAATACTAAAAAAAGTGGTTTTTTAAAATTGTTCATTTTCACATTTTAACTCAATATTAATGTTTGCAGTGCAAACATCTTTATTTTTTTATATTTTATAATTTTTTTAATATTTCTTAGAGTAGAATAAGTCACATAAGTTCAATCAATATTAAAGGCTTCTTAAATTGACTAAAAATTCATATGATGCAGAAGCAATCGAAGTTTTATCAGGACTAGACCCTGTTAGAAAGCGACCTGGGATGTATACGGATACGTCTAATCCCAATCATCTAATACAAGAAGTTCTAGATAACTCAGTTGATGAAGCTTTATCTGGGCACTGTTCAAATATAAAAATAACACTCCTAAAAGATGGCAGCATTAAAGTGACTGATGACGGAAGAGGTATGCCGGTAGATATTCATCCTGAGCATAAAGTTAGCGGTGTAGAACTAATACTATGCAAGCTTCATGCAGGAGCAAAATTTTCAGGTGATGACTATAATTTTTCAGGCGGTCTTCATGGTGTTGGAGTTTCTGTTGTTAATGCCTTATCAGAAAATCTGGAGGTAAGAGTTAAAAGAGATTCTAAAGAACATCAAATTATCTTTAATAATGGAAATAAAGTCAGTGAGCTTAAAGAAGTTGGTGAAGTTGGTTTAAGAAATACAGGAACATCGATTACTTTTAAACCAAATCCAGAATATTTTGAGAATATTGATATACAAGTCAAGGAACTTAAACATTTGCTAAAAGCTAAAGCGGTTTTATGTCCAGGACTAACAATAGAGTATAGCAATGAAAAAAAATCAAATGATAAAGAAAAATGGTATTTTGAAGATGGTCTGAAAAGTTATTTAGCTGAGTCTGCTGAAGGATTAGAGTTGGTATTAGAAGAATCAATAATATGCTCTAAGAAAGGTGATGTTCAAGAATTAGAATTTGCAATTAACTGGTCTCACAGGCCTCTAAAAAATAAATTAGATGAAACATATGTGAATCTTATTCCCACCATTCAAGGCGGTTCCCATTTAAATGGATTTAAATCTGGTTTATTAGATTCTATAAAAGAATTCTGTGACTATAGAAACCTACTACCAAAGGGTTTAAAGATTAATGCAGATGATGTTATCAATAATGCAATTTTTATAGTTTCATCAAAACTTAAGAATCCCCAATTTTCTGGCCAAACAAAAGAGAGGCTTGATTCAAAAGACCATATGTCATTTGTATCAAATACCACTAAAGATACATTTAGTATTTGGCTCAACACCCATACAGAAGAGGGTGAGAAGATTGCAGAGCTTGCTATTGTCTCCGCTCAAACAAGGGCTAAAGTTTCTAATATTGTTGAAAGAAAAAAGACTTTTAAAGGCCCAGCACTTCCTGGCAAGCTTTCAGATTGTAACAGCCAAGATTTAAATGAAACTGAGATATTTCTTGTTGAAGGAGACTCTGCCGGAGGCTCTGCAAAACAAGCTAGAGAGAGATCTTTTCAGGCAATCATGCCCTTGAGGGGTAAAATATTAAATACTTGGGATTTAGAAAGTTCTGAGATTATTAAGTCTCAAGAAATAAAAAATCTGTCTACAGCCATTGGAGTTCTTCCAGGCAACAGTGATATATCTTCGCTAAGATATGGAAAGATTTGTATTCTAGCTGATGCTGATTCAGATGGGCTCCATATAGCTACTTTATTATGCGCACTCTTTTTAAGACACTATAAGTCATTAGTTCAAGAGGGAAGAATTTATATATCTATGCCTCCACTTTTCAGGATAGATTGTGGAAAAGATGTTTTATATGCTTTAGATGATGCTCAAAGAGAAGAAATAGTTGCTAACTTTAAAGGTAAAAAAGGCAAACCAAAAATCAATATTCAAAGATTTAAGGGGCTTGGGGAAATGAACCCGTCTCAATTAAGAGAAACCGTCATGGATCCTGCAACTAGACAGCTCCTTCAGCTGTCAATAAGTCCTAGTGATAATGCTAACTCCATGATGGATTTGCTTTTATCAAAAAAGAATGCCTCAGCTAGAAAAGATTGGCTTGAAAAGAAAGGATCTTTAGCAAAAATATAAATATGAAAGAAAAAGAGCAAATAAATTCAATAAGCCTTAAGCAGTATGCAGAAGAATCCTACTTAAATTACGCAATGTATGTAATTTTAGATAGAGCTTTACCAAATATAGGAGATGGCCTAAAGCCAGTTCAAAGAAGAATTTTATATGCTATGTCTGAGTTGGGTCTTGATGCGGGGTCTAAATATAAAAAATCTGCTAGAACGGTTGGTGATGTTATTGGTAAATTCCATCCTCATGGTGATAGTGCTGCCTATGAGGCTATGGTCTTAATGGCACAAAATTTTTCGTTTAAATATCCTTTGGTTGACGGACAAGGTAATTGGGGTTCGCAAGATGATCCAAAATCTTTTGCTGCAATGCGGTATACAGAATCTAAACTAACTAAATTTGCAGACTTACTGATATCAGAATTGAAATCAGGCACTGTTGATTGGCAGCCTAACTTTGATGGCTCTTTACTTGAACCGGTGATTTTCCCTTCAAAGCTCCCATCAATTCTTCTTAACGGAACATCAGGAATTGCTGTTGGTATGGCAACAGATATACCTTCACACAATATTAATGAAATTATAGATGCGACTATTCATGTTCTTGAAAATCCTAAAGCTGAATTAAGAGATCTTACAAAAATTATTAAGGGACCAGATTTTTCAAATGAGTCTCCAATCATTGCGAGCTCTCAGGAGCTTGAAGAAATATATTCAACCGGAAGAGGCGGCTTTAAAGCTCAAGCACACTGGGTACAAGATAAAAGTGAGATTATTATCAATGCTTTACCTTATCAGGCATCTGGTTCAAAAATATTAGAGCAGATAGCTGATCAAATGCTAAAAAAGAAAATTCCAATGGTTGTAGATTTAGCAGATGAAGGTGATCATCAAGAACCTGTGCGTCTGGTTATTACTTTGAAATCAAATAGAGTTAATGCACGAGATGTAATGAACCATTTATTTGCATCTACAGATCTTCAAAAAAATTATAGAGCTAATATGAATTTGATTTCTTTGAATGGAGGGCCAAAAGTATTTTCATTGGTTGAACTCCTTAAAGAGTGGCTTGTCTTTAGAAAAAATACAGTCATAAGAAAACTTGAGCACAGACTTGACCAAGTAAATGACAGGCTTCATATACTAGAAGGACTTTTAATAGTTTACTTAGATCTAGATAAGGTAATAAAAATTATTCGTGAATCAGACGAACCTAAAAAAGATATCATCAAAGCATTTAAACTATCGGACATTCAAGCCAATGCAATTCTTGAGATTAGATTAAGACAGCTTGCCAAATTAGAACAGCTTAAATTGGAGCAAGAAAGAGACATATTGTTAGAGGAACAAAATGAAATTGAAAAAATTCTTCAATCAAAAACAAGATTAAAAACATTAATCAAAAAAGAACTTTTAGAAATAAAAGACGAGTTTGGAGAAGAAAGAAAATCGCCTATTCAAGAGTCATCAGATGCTAAAGTTTTCTCAGAAGAAGAAACTCTTGTAACAGAATCAATTACTGTGGTTTTATCAGAGGCAGGCTGGATTAGAAGTGCGAAGGGTCATGAAATTGATCCTAGTTCTTTGTCTTATAGAGGTGAGGATAAACTTCAAGATTATTGTAGGGGTAAAAGTAACCAAATTTCAGTTTTTCTAGACTCAAATGGCAAAGCTTACTCAATACCAAGTCACTCACTTCCTTCAGCAAGAGGTATGGGAGACCCAATTTCTGGAAGGGTTTCTGCTGATTCCGGAGTTAAGTTTATATCTACTTTGATTGGAAATGATGATGATAAATATATGATTATGAACACAGCAGGTTATGGATATATTTCTGAATTTAAAAATATGGTTTCAAATAAGAAGTCTGGAAAAGCTTTTATGAGGCTACCAAACGAAGCGCAGCTTTTAAAGGCACTAAGAGTTCGTGAAGATCATGTATATATCGCAGCTGTATCAAACATAGGCAGGTTATTAATTTTTGAGATTAATGAATTGCCAGTTCTTCCAAAAGGTAAAGGCAATAAGATTATTAATATTCCAACTCCAAAATTTGTAGCAAAAGAAGAATATATGGCTCATGCTCAACTTATATCTCCTTCAAGCTCATTAAGAATAGAAAGTGGTAAGAGGTTTTTAACCCTTAAACTAAAAGATTTAGGTAATTATATTTCTTCAAGAGCAAAAAGAGGGAACATGCTTCCACAGGGTTATAGAAAAGTTGATAATATGATTGAAGAGGTTGAGCCTATTTTTCAAGAGTCTGAAGAATAACTTCTTCAAATATAGCCAATCCCTTAGTTATTAAGTCATCCTCAATTATAAGACTTGGTGAAAACCTAATTGTATTTGCATTTGCTTTTAAGACCATGAGTCCATTCTTGTGTGCATTCTTGATTAGGGAGTCAAGGCATAAAGATATTGAATGTTCAAACTCTACGCTTATCCATAAACCAGCTGATAAAATATTTTTAAAGCATTTATGTGTAGAGTTTATTTTATTAAGCTGATTTAAAAAGATACCTTCTTTTTTTTGAACTTTCTTTAAAAAGGATTTTTTTGAAATAATATCAACAACCGAGCATCCTATTGAGCATGCTATAGGACCGCCACCAAAGGTGGTCCCATGAGAACCAATACTCATAGAATTACCAATTTTATCTGAAGTAAGAATACCTCCAAGAGGAAAGCCATTTGCTATCCCTTTAGCAAAACAAAGAATATCCGGATTAATATTAAATTGTTCATATGCAAATAAAGTACCAGTTCTACCAATACCAGACTGTACCTCATCAATAATTATTAAAGCATTGTGTTTTTTAGCTAATTGTTTAATTTTAGAAATAAATTTTTTATTAGCTTTTGTAATCCCAGATTGCCATTGGACAAGCTCAAGTATCACAGCAGATGTTTTACTAGAAAATAAACTATCTAGATTTTTCGTTTGGTTGTAGGAATGGTTCTTAATCCCTTTGGGCAGCGGCGCGAAACCATTTGTTAGATGTTTGGCTTTAGCTAATGCTATTCCTAACATTGTTCTGCCATGAAACGAGCTTGAAAATGATATTATTTCATTTTTATTTTTATTATATTTTTCTGACGTATATTTTCTGGCTGTTTTGATAGCTGCTTCTATGGACTCACCTCCAGAATTGCAAAAAAAGACTTTATCTGCAAAAGTTTTTTGACATAGTTTTTTTGCTAACTTAACCGCAGGTTCATTAATGTATAGATTAGATAAATGCCACAAATCTTTTGATTGTTTTTGCATAATTTTGGTCAACACATCATTACTATGACCTAAATTTGTAACCGCTATACCTGCAGTAAAATCAATATATTTATTATTATCTATATCCCATACTAATGAGCCTTTAGCTTTTTTAACAACAAAGGCTGCAGGACCATAAAAAGGCACCGTATAATTGGCGTACTCATTAATAATTTTTTTCATTAAATATATTGTATCTTGATTTCAGTTCAAAACATTAGCGAAGATAACTACGCAATTCATATTCAGCCAAATAGCTCGCTTACTGGTAATTATAGAATATTTTTTATACTAAGCATTGCTTTGGTGTGTCTTGGCATAGCAACTGTATTTTATTTTGTTGGAGCAACTTTAATTCTACCTTTTGCTGGATTAGAAATATCCATATTAATTTTTGCTTTTTATCTAAACTTCAAATGGAGCAGCAAAAGAGAAAAAATATATATTTCTCAAGAGAAGGTGACCATCGAAAAAGGAATTCACAAAGCTGAATATCGCTGGGAAGAATTCAGAACATTTACTTCCTTTCAAGTAACAAAAGACGTTAGCAAATCATTAAAGCTGAGCTTTCGTTCAAAAGGAGAAGATATTGAAGTAGGAGCTTTTTTAAACGAAGACGATAAGAATATTTTAAAGGAAGAAGTGTCCAGCATTATTAATTCTCTTAATGCTTAAGATACTATTTCCATTTAGGAAGTTTTTTTACAGCCTTAATGAGTTTAAATTCTCTTGTTAATGGGATCCCATTTTTATATGGGGGATGCGATTCTCCTTGAATAAGAGGCATTAAGTAATCTATAGCTTTTTGTGTAATGTTCATACCATTTTTAGAGATAAAGTTCTTAGGTAATTTCTTTTCTAAATTTGCAATTTTTGATAATGGAGCAGCCTCTATACTCCATTTATATTTTGATCCTTTGTGTCTAACTATTATTGGCATGACTCCATTCATACCCGCCATAGCATATTTTATTGCAAATGATCCAACGGCTTGAGCTTGCTCTAGGTCTACCTTTGAAGCAATATGTCGGGCACTTCTTTGAAGATAGTCTGCTACTGCCCAATGATTCTTCATTTTTAATTTGTTATTAATTAATTCAGAAATAAATGGTGCAATGCCTCCAAGTTGAGAATGGCCAAAGGCATCTGTTCTATTTGATTCAGCTAGAAACTTACCTTTACTATTTTTTACTCCTTCAGACACAACAACAACACAGTAACCATGCTTAGCAACAACTTGTTTAACCAAGGTTAAAAAATCTTTTTGATTAAATGTTATTTCGGGCAACAAAATAATATGAGGAGCATCTTCAATGCTTGTTCTTGCAAGAGCTGATGAGGCTGCCATCCATCCAGCATGCCTGCCCATTACTTCCAAAATAAATACTTTGGTAGAGGTTTCTGACATAGATTGAACGTCCAAAGATGCTTCCATTGTAGAGGTTGCAATATATTTTGCTGCAGAACCAAACCCAGGACAGCAATCAGTCAGCACCAAATCATTATCTACGGTTTTAGGAATTGCTATACATTGAATTGGATAATTAAGTTTTTTTCCAATTTGAGAAACTTTAAATGCAGTATCTGCAGAATCATTCCCTCCATTATAGAAAAAGTAACCAATATTATGAGCTTTAAAAACTTCAATAAGTCTCCTATATTCTTTTTCACTTATTTCAAGATCTTTTAGCTTGAATCTGCAGGAACCAAATACTCCTCCGGGTCTATAGCTTAATGATTCAATAGCAGACAACGATTCTTTTGATGTATCTATTAGCTCTTCTCTTAATACTCCCAATATTCCATTTTTAGCAGCAAAGACTTTACCAATATTCTTGTTTTTTCTAGCTTCCAAAATCAATGCCCCAGCTGTTGCATTTATTACAGCTGTAACTCCGCCTGATTGTGCATAAAGAGCATTTTTTTTCATTTATTTCTCCCCTAAATATGTCGCAATAAAACTTGTTAACGTATTATAGATTATATGAGAATACATATCTTAGGTATTTGCGGAACCTTCATGGGAGGTCTTGCACAAATACTTAAGGAATCTGGACATGAAATATCTGGATCAGATGCCCAATTCTATCCACCTATGTCAGATCATTTAGATGCGATGGGCGTTGATATGATTAAAGGGTATTCAAAAGACACTCTTCCTAAAGCAGACTTATATGTTATTGGGAATGCTCTATCAAGGGGAAATGAGTGTGTTGAGTTTATTTTAGATACTAAATTGCCATTTAAATCAGGCCCAGAAATGCTTGGAGATATCCTAAAAAATAAAAAAGTATTTGCAGTTTCTGGTACACACGGAAAGACAACCACTTCATATATGCTAACGCACATATTTTTAGACCAAGGAAAAGATATTGGATTTTTAGTTGGAGGCATCTCTGATAATATTTCTGGATCAGCATCGCTGGGCACAGATGAGATATTTGTTATTGAGGCTGATGAATATGATTCCGCATTCTTTGATAAAAGATCAAAGTTTATTCATTACTCTCCAAGCACTCTTATTATCAATAACATCGAATTTGATCATGCTGATATTTTTGATGACCTTAAAGACATAAAGAGACAGTTCCATCATTTATTAAAAATTATCCCTTCCTCGGGAAATATTATCTACTTTAATGATGACCCTAATACTCAGGATGTTATTAATATGGGTTATTGGAGTAATTTAATAAAGATTAATGATGATGAGATAAAAATTAACTATAAAACTGGTGAAATTGAAACCTCAGAAAAAAGTTTCTCTTTAAAAAACTTACCTTTAATTGGAGAGCATAATTTTAAGAATTATATTTGTGCAATTCTTGCTGCTAAAACAGGGGGAGTAAAGATAGAAGATTCAATCAACTCTTTATTAAAATTTCAAGGCGTAAAAAGAAGGCTTGAGTTCAAAGGTTTGCATTCAGGCATTAGAATATATGATGATTTTGCTCATCATCCTACTGCAATCGAGGCCTCATCAAAAGCCATTAGAAAGGAGTTTTTATCAAAAAGAATACTTGGAGTTATCGAGCTGGCTTCTAATACCATGTCAGTAGGCGTTCATGGGGATGCTCTTATTAAGTCCTCTAATTTTTTTGATGAAGTTATTTGGTTAGACCATAAAGGAGTTATTAATAAAGCTAATGAAGTTCATGCTCTGAATGATCTAGATGATTGTATTCAAAAAACTATTAGCATAATTAAAGAGTATGATATTGTTGTTATTATGACTAACAAAGATAGTCAAAAGTTAACAAAACCTATAATCAAATATCTTAATGAAAAATAACTTACCCATATTTCCTCTTGGTTTAGTAGCTTTGCCTGGAAGCATTCAATCACTGCAAATTTTTGAACCAAGATATGTCAATATGATTAAGACATGCATGTCTGAAAATCATGGTTTTGTTATAGTTCTTCAAAATAATGATAATGCTAATTTTGGAATATCAAAGAAAGGTACTTATGTAGAAATAATAGATTTTAATAATCTTCCAAATGGCTTACTTGGAATCACCGTTAAGTCAGAAAATAAAGTTTCCATTAAAAATATATTTCAGCTTGAAGATGGGCTTCATGTTGCAGAAATTAAACCTGAAATCGATCCAGAAGTAGACAATCAAGCTTTAATCGCAGAGTATCCTGAGATAATTAATATTTTATCTCAATTAGTAAAGCATCCTAAAATCAATGAACTTCCTATAAAGATTGATTTTAATTCTGCTGACTCAATAGCATATCATTTAGCAGGCTTAATTCCTCTATCAATGATCCAAAGACAAAATCTGCTTGAGGCTTTTGATGCATCTCAGAGGTTTTCAATCCTATCTAAATACATAGAAAAAATTTCAACTATCTAGATAAGTTCAGTGGCGGCTTATTGGACTTGTTCCTCAACCAATTAATTGATTTTAATATTGATGGAATGGCAATAAATTTTTTTTCGATTGCATACTTTCCTGGATAATTACTAAGCATTAAACCAATTATTATAGTAAATACTCCCTGTCCAGGCAGAACAAGCATCATAATCCCTCCTAGAACAAGGGAATAGCCAATCATATTTTTAACAATCAAAACGATGTACCAAAGAGCAGGATTATTTGAGCGCACTTTAGAGATCTTCCTATTTATAAAATAGTCCTCAGGAATTAGTGCAACCAACCACTTAATAGTTAAAAGACTAAATAAAAAAATAAATAATGATATTGAACCAAACCAAATTATTAAACTTCTATATGCTTCAAATATTTCAAGCAATGAATTAAGTAAGGTTATTTCCACAATTAATCACCTTTTTTATAAATAATGATTTAGTATAACTCTGACTATAATTTAATTTTAATTTTTTAAAAAAAATATAATTTTGCCAAAAAAAAACCTTCAAGACATCTGCAATACAACACTAATCGATAATAAAGCAGAGGACGTTTTAATACTTGATATAAATGGCATTTCATCTTTTGCAGATGCAATAATTATAGCAACTGCAAATTCTAATAGACACGCCAAATCATTATCAGAGAAATTAGTTGAGTCTATCAAAGCAAGTGGCAGAAATGTTTTAGGAGTTGAGGGAAAGGTTGAGTCTGGTTGGATATTAGTTGACTGCGGAGAAGTTGTTATCAATATTATGAAAAGTGATATCAGGGATTTCTATGATTTAGAGGGTCTTTGGGGCGAAAATACGCTGCTAAATAATTCTAATTGAATGAATTTAACCATTATTTCCATTGGCAATAAGCTCAGTCCGTGGGAGTTAGATGGTATTAATCACTATACAAAACAACTCAAAAATAAAATTAATATAAATTTTATAAACATCAAAGGTCAGCAACATCCAAAGAGATCTATTGAGGAAGTGCTTAAGCTTGAATCAGATCAAATTATTCAAAAAATACCTGAGGAGAGTTATCTGATTTCATGGGATTCTGACGGAGATAAGGTGTGCAGCGAAAAGTTTAGTAAAATATTTGAAAATTCAATGAGCAATAATCTGAAGATTTGTTTTGTAATAGGAGGCTCTTTTGGGCTAGATAAAAATATTCTCAAAAAGTCTCAGAAAGTTTTGTCAGCTTCAAATTTTACTTTCCCTCATAGGCTTTTTAGAATAATTTTAATTGAACAAATATATAGGGCATTTTCAATAATTAATAATAGCCCGTATCACAAATGATTAATTTAGAAGAAAGAGTAGTTGAAAAGAAAAGTTTTTTTAATAGATTGTTAATAGTTTATTTATTCTTTGCATTAATATTTATTTTTTTTCTTCAAAGAACATATTCCTTGCAGGTTTCTGAATTCAACAACTACGAGCTTGCTGCTATAGAAAATAAAACTAAAGAAGTTCTGGTTCAGCCAATTCGTGGAATAATCTATGACAGAAACGGAAATATCTTGGTTAATAATGTTCCTTCTTACGATCTTATAATCAAACCTTGGCAAATCTCAAATATTGATAATTTTATTAAAGAAATTTCTTCATTTATTGATCTCAAACAAGGCGAAATAGATTTTGTCATAGAGAACTTCAAACAAAAGTCTCGATATAATAGGGAATTAATTCTAAAAAAAGGTCTCACAAAGGTTGAAATTGCAAGATTTGAGGTAAGGAGCTTTAAGTTTCCCAGTGCCTTTATAGATGAAAGATATAGTAGAAAAAATAAGTATCCTCAATTATTTTCTCATGCAATAGGCTACGTGGGAGGAGTTAGTAATGATCAGCTAAGCACAATCCTAGAGGATCAATCTTTGAATCAAGATGAAACAATTTTTAGATATTCAAATGGTTTTTTAATAGGTAAAACTGGAATTGAAAATACATACGACAAAATATTGCGTGGACTTTTTGGCAAAAAAATATATGAAGTTGATGCAAGGGGTAAGTTACTGAGGGAAACAGATTTTATAAAACCAATAGATGGAGATAGCTTATTTACCTCATTAGATTTAGATTCCCATAAGGTAGCATTTGAAAAAATGAATAATAGACGAGGTGCTGTCGTTGCTATTGAAATTGAGTCAGGATCTATAGTTACATACCTAAGCACACCAAGCTTTTCTTCTAACGATATATCTAATGGAATGTCCTCAAACGCATTCAATGCATTATTAAAGGATGCTAATAAACCATTTTTTGATAGAGCTGCTCAGGGCAGATACTCCCCCGCATCAACAATTAAACCAGCTATAGGGCTGTTTGGACTTGATGAGGGTCTTATTGATTGGAGCTTTTCAATAGATGATCCAGGATATTTCATTTTACCTGAAGATCAAAGAGTTTACAGAGGATGGAGAAAAGGGGGTCATGGTATTGTTGATTTGAACAAGGCCATGATAGTCAGTTCTAATACTTACTTCTTCTCATTAGCTTATCAGTCTGATATTGATGATTTGATTAAACATTTATCTAATTTTGGTTTTGGAAGAAATGTATGCTTAGATTGCTTTAATCCTGGTATAGGGCTTTTACCAACCCCGGAATGGAAAATGAATAACCTTAATTTTGGATGGTTTAAAGGAGATACTGTGAATTTAGGTGTTGGACAGGGTTATTTCAGTGCCACACCAATGCAATTAGCATATTATGCTTCTATGATTGCAAACAAAGGCAGTCATAAGAGATTAACTCTTGTTGAAAATCAAGTACCAAAAATTTTAGAAAACCTTCCAGTAAACAAAATCCAAAATTCTGATTGGGAAAAACTGCATTTAAGTATGATTGGAGTGATAGATGATCCCCAAGGGACTGCCAAGAGCCTAAAAGATTTAAAAACTTATACCGTTGCTGCCAAGTCTGGAACAGTTGAACTTGTTAGCACAGAAACAAAAGAAGATTATAGAATTATTAGAGAAAATGAAGGCAATAGAGACCATGCAATAATTATTGCCTTTGGCCCAATGCCCGAACCAAAATATGCAGTCAGTGTGATTATTGAGAATGGAGAGAGCGGTGGTTCTGTTGCTGGTCCAGTTGCTATAGCAGTTCTTAATAGCTTAATTGAAAAATGAAAAAGAAATTAAATTTTAAAAACTTTTCTATTTATTTTGATCAATATTTATTTATATCCATAACTCTCCTATCAATTATGGGATTATTTTTTTTATATAGCGCCTCCCAAGAAGATTTAAATACCGTAATTAAGCAATCAATTTTTGTTGGCTTCGGTTTGATGTTAATGTTTACCGTTAGCCAGCTAGATCCAGATTTTTATAAAATGTCTTCAGGGTTGTTTTTAGTTTTTTCTATAGTCTTAATTTTTATTACAATGCTTTTTGGTAAAGAAATTAATGGGGCAAAAAGATGGCTTGACGTAGGATTTTTTACTTTGCAAACATCAGAAATAGTAAAAATAGCATTACCTATTTTTTTAGCATCTTATCTCTACAATAAGCCTCTTCCAATAAGCCTAAATCATACTTTCAAAACTCTTATTCTTATAAGCTTTATTTTCTTTTTGGTATATCGACAGCCAGACCTTGGTACAGGCTTGGTAGTTTTTATGGCGGGTATTTATATTCTTTTTTTAGCAGGACTAAGTTGGAAATTTATTTTTACATCTTTTGGTTTGATTGTTCTATCCCTTCCATTTTTATGGAATAACTTTTTGCAACCTTTCCAAAGACAAAGAATTTTAACTTTTCTTGATCCTTCTAGCGATCCTTATGGGAGCAGTTGGAATATTACTCAATCAAAAATTGCTATAGGTTCTGGAGGAATGAGTGGCAAAGGTTATCAGGAGGGATCACAAGCTCATCTAAATTTTTTACCAGAAGCAGAGACAGATTTTATTTTTGCAGTTATCGCTGAAGAATTTGGTTTTGTAGGGGTGTGCATATTGCTTTCAATTTTCTTTTTTATTTTATTAAGATGTTTATATCTAGCATTTAATGCAAGAGATAGATTTTGTAGACTGACCATTGGTGGGCTAAGTCTTATTTTTGCATCAACATTATTTATTAATCTTGGGATGGTTGTTGGGATTATCCCGGTTGTTGGAATGCCATTGCCTTTTATAAGCAAAGGCGGCTCATCTTTGTTATCATTCTATATAGCATTTGGAATTATTATCTCAATGGCAACTCATAAAAAATTGATGCAAAAATGAAAAAGTTACTATTTACACTAATTTTTACAATCTCTTACGTTCAGTCAGATTATTTATCTCATCCGGAGGCCAATGCTTTGATTGATGAGCTTGTTAATGAGCATGGTTTTGATAAAAATTTTGTACAGGAGGTTCTATCTAATGCTGAAAAAAAACAGAAAATTATTGATTCAATCTCAAAGCCTGCTGAATTTACTTGGACTTGGGATAGATATAAGAAACTATTTATAGAAGAAAAAAGAATAAAAAATGGAAAATTGTTTATAAATAAAAACTTAAAAACCCTACAGCGGGCTGAAAAAGATTTCGGTGTACCCAAAGAAATAATTACTGCAATTATTGGTGTTGAAACAAGATATGGAAAAATACAAGGAAGTTATAGAGTTATAGATAGTTTATTAACCCTTGGCTTTGACTATCCTCGCAGATCTAAATTTTTTAGAGAAGAACTCGTTAATTTTTTCTTATTAACCAGAGAGAATGAATTAGATATCCTGGATATAAAAGGCTCATATGCTGGAGCAATGGGCTATGGTCAATTTATTTCTTCAAGCTACAGGGCTTATGCAATTGATTACGATGGTGACGAAAAGGCTGATTTATTTAATTCAGTTGATGATGCGATTGGCAGTGTTGCAAATTATTTATATGTTCATGGATGGAAAAGAGAGGGCGATATAGTTTATGAATCTTTTCCAAACAACGTTAGAAAAGTATTTAACCCATCAAGTGGGCTTTCAAAATTTATACCATTAAGCTTTAATGAAGATGGAAAAGATCTAAATTTTATTGGAGATGATAACTTTATTGCAATTACCAAATATAATATAAGTCATTTTTATGCCATGGCTGTTTACTACCTATCTGAAGAATTAAAAATATGAAAAAATTCCTAATACCATTACTAATAAGCAACATTATTTATGCTCAAAGCTTCGTTCCAGATGCTCCCGAGCTTGATTTAAAAAGTTACATCTTAATTGAACCAAACACAAATACTGTTATAGCAGAATTTAATAGCGATTCTGAGATTGAGCCTGCAAGCATGACAAAAATAATGACAAGTTATATTGTTGCTGATCAGATTGCTAATGATTTAATTTCTCTTGATGATGAAGTCTTAATTAGTGAGAAAGCCTGGAGAATGGAAGGTTCAAAAATGTTTATTGAGGCTGGAAAGAAGGTGAGTGTATCCGATTTACTTAAAGGAATAATTATTCAATCTGGAAACGATGCATCTGTTGCAATAGCTGAGTATGCGGGCGGTACTGAGAGAGGATTTGTTGATTTAATGAATGCATATGCTACCTCTTTGAAAATGAATAATACAATTTTTCAGAACTCAACTGGTTTGCCTGACGAAAATCATTTTTCTTCCGCAAAAGATCTGGCAACTCTTACCTCAAATTTTATTATGAGGTTTCCTGATATCTACTCATTGTATAAAGAAAAGCAATTTACTTTTAATAACATTAAGCAGCTTAATAGAAATAAGCTTCTATGGAGAGATGACTCATCTGATGGGGTGAAGACCGGTCATACTGAAGCAGCAGGTTACTGTTTAGTTGGATCCGCAAAAAGAGGGGATATGAGATTAATTACTGTTGTTGCTGGAAGTGATTCTGATAATAATAGATTTCTAGCTAGCCAAAGACTATTAGAGTATGGTTTTCGGTTCTTTGCTACCCAAAAAGTTTTAAGTGCTAACCAAGAATATAAATATATTAATATATGGGGGGGTGTTGAGAAATCACTAGCATTGGGAGTTTTAGAAGATATCTCTATAACATTGCCAAGAACAAGCTTTAAAGACTTAACAGTTAACTATAACTACAGTAATAATATTCAAGCTCCAATCGAAATAGGGCAAAAAATAGGCACCCTCGAGATTGTTAGTAATGATAAAATTGTTTTTTCTACTGAATTAGTAGCTCTTCAAAGCATAAAAGCTAAAGGTTTTTTTGGAAGGCTTTGGTCTAAGTTTCTTCTTTGGATTTTTAGCTTATTTGGTATGACAGAAAATGGAAACAATTAAAGCTGTTTTTAATGGTAAATTCGATAGTTTAAAAAATATTCAAATCTCACCCTTTTCAAGGGCTTATACATTTTCGGATAGTGTATATGAGGTGGTACCTTTTTATAACTCTAAGCCAATTGCTTATGATAATCACATAAAAAGACTTCAATATAGTTCAAATGCTTTGTCTATGAAATTAGATTTAAATGTTATCTCTGATGAAATTGAAAAACTCATTTCATCATGCAAATCTAAAAATGGCTATGTATATTATCAGGTTACAAGGGGCCAAGATTTAATTAGATCTCATATCTATTCAAACGATATTGGACTTGAGACTTTTGGGTATGTTTTGCCTCATAATTTTGAAACAAAATTTTTAAAAATTATGATTTGCAAAGACTTAAGATGGGGCAGATGCGACATAAAATCTACTTCGCTTTTAGGAAATGTTTTAAGCATGAATGAGGCTAAAGAAAAGGGTTGTGATGAAGTTATCATGCACATTGACAATATTCTTACTGAAGCAGGAGCATCAAATTTATTTTTTGTAAAAGATGGTCACATATGCACTCCGTCACTTTCAAATAATATTTTGCCTGGCATAACCAGACAAATATTAATAGATGCTCTCATTGAGATTGGCCTAAAGGTTTGCGAGAAAGATTATACTTTAGAGGATTTAAAAACTGCCTCATCAGCATGGTTAACCAGCTCAACCAAAGGTATTGCCCCAATAAAAGAAATTATCAATTTAGATTGTAATTTAAATTTAAATGATGAATGTTATATGATTGCCAAAAAAACTTTTGATTCAAAATTTTTAGCTAGAAGTCATTTTGATAATAATGTTGTCTAGATCATTCCAAAAATTTCTTTTACTCAAACCTTTGGTAGTTAAGTCTAACTCATAAATATTTTTTTGAAGATCTATGAGTTTTTGTAATGAATGTAATCTCATAAAATCAATATAAGAAGAAATTTTATTGCTCCACACCCCAGACTTTTGCAAGCTTAATTGAGGGTTTGAGTTTTGCTTTGCTGCAGTCGAGTTATTGACAACTTTTCCAATTATCCATACTAATAGAGGAGCATAGTGAGCCTCTGACTCTTTAATGGTATTAATAATTCTAAGTGCACGACTTGTATTACACGCAATTACCTCATCTTCTAATTCAAATGGAATAAATTCCGCAGAATCATTCGTGAAAATTCCAGATACTTCCATTCCGCTCTTATAAATCAACCTTAAGATATCCACTTCATTTTGCTGAGCTACTAGATTACCAACATTCATTTCATAGATACTCTGTATAAATTTTTTTTTATCAGACTCATCAATAAATGCAAGTTGATTTTTAAGCCAAATTTTTTCTTCAAAGGATTTTAATTTCTTACATTCAACAATAAGAGCATGTTGGTCTATTTTTTTAACCCATTTATTTGCACTATTTAATTTCTCATTATGTGAGTTAATTATTATTGCTATATTCTCATTATTACTAATGTTATCTATTTCAAAGATTTTAATTATTTGATCAGGCATTTTCCCTTGATCATGATAAATATCTATTATCAATTTAGAACTAAAAAGCGAACCATTTAAGCTTTCTATTATTGTTTGCTCTATTTGATCAAAATGTTCTTTAGTTATTATTCTTCTTTCATAGAATCCTTTTGTATCTAGATATTTTTTTAGAATATTTTTAGAGTTATTTCTTAGGACGACTTCTGACCCATATAAAAAAAATATATTTTGAGATTTGTCTAAATACTTATTTAATGCCAAAGATTCACATTTCAAAGAAAATTACCTCTCTAATAATTTCATCTAAGATTTCTTTATAGATGTTTTCTTTAACTTTTTTTATTACTTCTTTTTCAGAAAAAGGATTTAATTCATTTGATTTATACCTTTTTACTATCTCAACGCTTTTGTCTTGAGCTTTCTCAGAATTTTCAATTTTTATATGAAATTTTGCAGTGATTTCTCCCTCAAGAGATCTCAGTGCTGAGCCCGCATAAATAGAGTATTCCTGAAATGAATAATCTTTGATATAAATTTTAGCTTTGGACTTCGCATCATTCTCATTAGAAAAATTAAATGCACTTTTAATACCCTTGTTTAAATCAAATGGAACTGAAGAATCAAAGCTAATACTATAATTTCCTTTATCAATAGAATTAATCATAACCTGATTAAAATTGCAGCTAGACAACAAAAACAATGTTATTAAAGTTAATATTTTATAAGAATAAGGCATTAAATTATCTTAACCACCCAACTACAATTTATCAAAGTATTATTTACTATTAGGTAACAAAATTTATGATTTTACCTTTAATATAAATTGATTTTTTTATATCTTTACCTTCAAGGTTGGAGGAAACATTTTCAACATTTCTAGCAATTTCTTCAATTTTATCTTGATCAAGCTCAATGCCTACTAAAGCCTTACCTCTTACTTTTCCATTAATTTGAATCACCAGTTCAAACTCTGAAACTTCTAATAAATTTTCTTGGACTTTTGGCCAAGATGATTCTATTGAGTCCACAGGACTGTCTTGATGAAAATGATCCCACAAAAATTCTGAAATATGAGGGGCAATAGGATTTAATGTTTTTAAAATAATAGTAATCGACTCATTAAGACAGAATTTTTTTGAATCAGCTGCATCAGATTTTTTGAAATCTTCAGGAATTGCATTAAGCAATTCCATAATTGAAGCAATAGCAGTATTAAAAGAGAATCTGGATTCAAAATCATTAGTTACCTTCTTAAGTGTTGAGTAAGTTTTTCTTCTTAAATCAATCTCTTCTTTAGAAAACTCATTTGGCTCATCTATAGAAATAAATTTTTTATCAATTATAAGATTCCAAACTTTTTTTATAAACCTTGAAGCTCCCTCTACTGATGACTCTGACCATTCCAAGCTTTGCTCTGGAGGTGCTGTGAACATCATATATAGTCTTACTGTATCCGCACCATATTTATCGATATAGGATTGAGGATCAACGGTGTTGCCTTTAGATTTAGACATTTTTGCCCCATCTTTAAGAACCATTCCTTGGGTAAGTAGTTTTTTAAACGGTTCATTACCATCAACCATATCCATATCACGTAATGCTTTATGAAAGAATCTTGAGTATAGTAAGTGAAGAATTGCATGCTCAATTCCACCTATATAAAGGTCAACAGGCAACCAATACTTTGTATTTTCATCAAAAATTTCTGATTCATTATCTGCTGCGGTAAAGCGAGCGTAATACCATGATGAATCCATAAATGTATCAAAGGTATCAGTCTCCCTTTGGATTTCTTCTGATACATTATAAAAATCTTTATTTTGACTTAAGGGGATTGGAGCAGATTTTTCTGGTAGATCGGGAAGTATTACTGGAAGGTCTTCTTCTTCAACTAATTTAGCCTCACCATTCTCATAAATAACTGGTATGGGACAACCCCAATATCTTTGCCTGCTAACACCCCAATCTCTTAATCTAAATTGAACCAAACCCTCACCCAGTCCATCTGATTTAAGTTGAGAAATAATTTTTAAAGAAGCATCATCTGAGCTTAGATCGTTATAAGTATCAGAGTTAATTAGGGTTCCTTTATTTGTAATAGGTAGATCATCATCATTACCCAATGAAATAACTTGAGTGATATCTAAATTGTATTTTGAAGCAAATTCAAAATCTCTTTGATCGTGACCTGGAACACCCATTACAACCCCAGTTCCATAATCTAATAAGACAAAGTTACCAATCCAAACAGGTATATTTTTTTTTGTAATGGGATGAATAGCCTTAATGCCAGTATCAATTCCAAGCTTTTCAGCTTTAGCCATATCAGCTTCAGCAGAAGAAGTTTCATTACATTTATGTAAAAAGTTTTTTATTTGAGAGTCTTCTCTCTGCAAGCTCAAGTGCAATTTCATGATTAGGAGATATTGCTATAAAAGAAACTCCATAAATTGTATCAGGACGAGTAGAAAAAACGGTTAAGTATTTTGAGGAATTCTCTATTTTATATTTAATTTCAGCACCATGAGACTTACCAATCCAATTTTTTTGCATGGTTTTCACATTTTCAGGCCAATCAACCTCATCTAGAGAAGACAAAAGCTCATCCGCATAATCTGTTATTTTGATAAACCATTGATCTATTTCTTTTAACTCTACCTTTGCTCCAGATCTCCATCCTTTTCCATCAATGACTTGTTCATTTGCAAGAACAGTCTCATCAACAGGATCCCAATTCACTATAGATTTCTTCTTATAAACCAAACCTTTTTCATAAAACTTTTTGAAAATCAATTGTTCCCATTTATAGTATTGTGGTTCACATGTCCTTAGCTCCTTGGACCAGTCATAACCCAATCCAAGTGAGATCAATTGTTTTTTCATGTGTTCTATATTTTGATTAGTCCAATCTTTTGGACTCACTTTGTTTGCTATTGCTGCATTTTCAGCTGGAAGTCCAAAAGCATCCCATCCCATAGGTTGAAAAACATTAAAATTGTTCATTCTTTTATATCTGGATATAACATCACCAATCGTATAATTTCTAACATGACCCATGTGAAGCTTTCCAGATGGGTAAGGGAACATAGAAAGGCAATAGTATTTTTCTCGATTGTCAGGTTTAGATGTAAACCTATCTTCTTTTAACCACTTTTCTTGAGCAGTTTTTTCAATTTTTGAAGGATTATATTCAGGAACCATTTTTTAGGAACTCATTTTCGAGATAGTTTATTGTATGTTTATTCTTCAAGAAAGTATCATCATGTAGTATTTTTTGATGCAGCGAATGGTTAGTTTTTATTCCTTCAATAAAAAATTCATCTAATGCACTAATCATTCTCTTGATAGAAGAGTCTCTAGAATTAGCTTGAGTAATAATTTTTGCTAACAAGGAATCATAATAAGGAGGAACAGTGTAACCACCATATATATGTGAGTCATACCTAATGCCAAAACCTCCCGGTGTATGCATTTTAGTAATTTTTCCAGGCGATGGCTGAAAGGTTTCAGGATCTTCAGCATTAATTCTACATTCCATAGAATGCCCATTAAACTTTATGTCGCTTTGATTTAAAGAAATGTTCATATTTAAAGCAATTCTTAACTGAGCCTTTACAAGGTCAAATCCTGTGATCATTTCAGTTACTGGGTGTTCAACTTGGATACGTGTATTCATTTCTATAAAATAGAATTCATCGTTTTCATATAGAAATTCTATAGTTCCAACGCCTTCGTATTTGATTTTTTTGCATAAATTAATACATGCTTCGTATGTTTTATTAAGAGCATCCTTATTAATATTTCTAGCTGGAGCTTCTTCAATAATTTTTTGATGTCGTCTTTGCATACTGCAATCACGAGTTCCAAGATGAATAGCATGACCTTTTCCATCACCAACAATTTGAACCTCAATATGCCTTGGATTCGCTATAAATTTTTCTAGGTAAATTTTTTCATTACCAAAGGCATTTTTTGCTTCTTGCATAGTAATTTCTGCATAAGATATGAGATCATCTTCATGTTCTACAACCCTCATACCACGACCACCGCCTCCAGCAGTAGCTTTTATCATTATTGGATAACCAATATCTTTTGCAATTTTTTTAAATTCTTCTTCATCATCTGGTATGTCTTCTTTATAACCAGGAACAATCTGTATGCCAGCTTCTTCAGCTAGAGTTTTTGCCGTTATTTTGTCGCCCATATTTTTTATAGTTTCTGAAGTTGGACCTATAAACTTAAATCCACTTTTTTTACACATTTCTGCAAAATTTGAATCTTCAGCTAAAAATCCATAACCTGGATATATGGCATTAACTTGAGTTAATTCTGCTGCTGAAAGAATTGCTGGTATGTTTAGATAACTTTCTAGCGGCGAGGGCGGCCCAATGCATACTGTTTCATCTGAAAATTTTAAGTGCTTTAAATCTTTATCTCCTTCAGAATAAACAGAAACGGTAGAAATATTTAATTCTTTACATGCCCTTATGGCACGAAGAGCTATTTCTCCTCTATTTGCAATGAGAACTTTAAATGCCATGATTATTTAATTTATGGTTATGATATGTTGACCATATTCAACTGGCTGGCCATCTTCAACGTCTATAGAAACTATTTTTCCACTGAAGTCTGATTTGATTTCATTCATCATTTTCATTGCTTCAATGATACAAAGCACATCACCTTGCTCCACAGTATCCCCAATTTTTATAAATGGATCTTTATCAGGGCTAGGCTTCCTATAAAATGTCCCAACAATAGGGGAGGTAATAATATTACCTTCAATTTTTTTTGGTTCAATTTTTTGTTCAATATCTGGCTCAGCACTGTAAACTTCAGCTTGTTGAGAGATTTTATTTATACCTATTTCTTTTGAACCACCTCTAAGAATTCTTACAGACTCATCTCCTTGACTTACTTCAATCTCTTTTAAATCAGATTCTTGTAACATTTCAATCAATTTTTTTATTTTTCTAATATCCATTATTTCTCCCTAGTATTTGATGTAATAGCCTCCATAAGAGCTAACTCATAACCCTCAATACCTAAGCCGCAAAAAACTTTTTCAGCAATATCTGATAAATATGAAAATTTTCTGAACTCCTCTCTTTTATAAATATCTGAAATATGAACTTCATAAAATGGTATTCCAACACCAGAAAGCGCGTCTCTCAAGGCAATGCTTGTATGAGTATAGGCTGCTGGATTAATAATAATCGCATTGAAGTTATTTTTACCTGCATCATGCACAGCATTTATTAATTCATGTTCGGCATTGCTTTGAAAGCATGTGAGATCACAGCCTTCTTTTATAGCAATAGAAAAAAGGTTTGACTCTATTTGCTCTAATGAGATATCTCCATATATATCTGTTTCTCTTGAGCCTAAGAGGTTTAGATTTGGACCATTTATTATTAGAATTTTCATTTTCATGATTTTAGCAGAAATTTGAAGATTTTAAATAGTTTTTTAAAGAAGTTTACTTGTTTGAATGGGATAACAAAAGCCTGCATCTGAGCAGCCTTGGTAGTTTATCAATATTTCAGATAAATCCAACATATCCAGGTTTTTAATTTTAATTTTAAATTCATGCCTTAATATTTCCATTGTTCCAAAGAACTCATCAGAATAAGTGGATTGATTAGAATAAATAACCTTATAAGGAATAACGTCCTTACTTTTATTAATTTGAATACTATTTAGATACAAATAATAGCCATTCTTAATATCCCATGAAAGTATAATTGAATCATTTTCAAGAGAGCTCTTTAATATGAAGACTTCATTTGCTTCAGGAATTGTATTTTTGTTTTCTAAGAATTCAAAAGAACTTAATTCTACAGATAAATTTATAGATAGGAGTATAATTATAATTTGTCTCATAGGCACTTAAGAATAAACTTCAAAACTAATAAAAGAAAGCACAAAATTTATATTACTAACACAAGCAAATAAATCATGAACGCATTTATTTTAAATTTTTTCTTCAAAATACCAATATGGATTTTAAAAATTTTTTATAGAAAAAAACCACCCTATAGAGGCCATCTGTTTGACACTCAATCCCAGGCATTAATTAGTCTTCAGCCATTTATTGATTTAACCTCTCTTTCTGATAGCGAAATCCCTAACATAAGAAATTTAATTATAAAAAATAGAGTGAAACAAAATCTCTCTATTAGTCCAAATAATTATGTTGAAAAAGTAGATCACTTAGTTGGTAAAAATAAAATATTATGCAGAGAATATATTCCGTCTAATATCTCTTCAAACACTGCTATATTATTTTTTCATGGAGGTGGATATGTTCTAAATTCTGTGGATACTCACGACGGATATGTTTCTTATATGGCAGACTCTCTGCATGCAAAAGTATATTCATTGGAGTATAGGCTTGCTCCAGAGCATAAATATCCTGATGCTCTCAATGATTCAATTCAGGCTTATTATTGGCTTATTGAAAATGGATATAAGTCAGAAAATATTTCAGTATGCGGTGATAGTGCTGGAGCTCATCTAGCTGCATCATTAGTTCATAAATTAGCTCAAATAAATGAAGGGCAAATTCCTAATAGTCAGTTTTTAATTTACCCAATGTGTGATCCAGATTGTAAATCCGATTCATATAATTTTCTATCAGAAGGTTATCTTCTTACCAAAAAAACTATGATTTGGTTTTGGGATAAATTTAGCAATGACTTTAATAACATAAATGACCAAGCTTTTAATTTGCTTAAATTAACTCCAGGTATAAAGATGCCAAATACTATTATTATTACTGCTGGATTTGACCCTCTGTGTGATGATGGTGAAAAGTATGCATACTTATTACATAAAAGAGGAGATAATGTGAAACAATTACATTATCCTAATATGTTTCATGGTTTCGTCTCTATAACACGACTTAAGGCCGCTAAGATTGCAGTAGATGATTTTTTAGGGGAGTATAAAAAAATTATATGAATAATATATTAGAGGTAAATAATTTAAGCATTGATTTTGCAACAAGGGAAGGAAAATTTAATGCAGTCAATGATATAAGTTTTAATATTGAAAATAACAAAACTTTAGCTCTTGTTGGAGAGTCTGGATCAGGAAAATCTGTCACAGCTATGTCAATACTCCAGTTATTACCTAGACCTCAAGCTTCTTATTCAGAAGTTTCATCAATTAAATTTAAAGGCGATGAGATTATTAATGCTTCAAAAGATAAACTACTTAATATAAGAGGTAATATTGTTTCAATGGTTTTTCAAGAACCAATGACATCTTTAAATCCATATCACAGGGTAGGAAATCAAATAACTGAATCAATCATGCTTCATTCAGAAAGCTCAAGAAAAGGAGCAGACGAAGAAGCAAAAAATCTTTTAAATCTAGTTGAGATCGATGATGTGGAGAGAAGATTTTATTGTTATCCGCATGAGCTATCTGGCGGTCAAAGACAAAGAGTAATGATCGCAATGGCGCTTGTAAATAAACCACAATTATTAATAGCAGATGAGCCTACCACAGCATTAGATGTGACCATACAAGCACAGATTTTAGACCTTATGTCTAAATTAAAAAATGAATTAGGGATGTCAATATTATTCATAACCCATGACTTAGGGTTAGTAAAAGAATTTTCAGATCAGGTATGTGTTATGAAAGATGGAGCTATTGTAGAACAAGGGCCAACTGAAAAAGTTTTTAATAATCCCGATCATAAATATACAAAAAAACTCCTAGATGCTGAACCACAACCAAAAGAATCAATCCAAATTGAACACAATCCTATTATTAGAGTAGATAATCTAAATGTTTTTTATAAGATACCTTCAACAAATATTTTTAAGAAAAATACTTTTCATGCTGTAAAAAATGTTTCTTTTGAGATTTTTGAAAACACTACTATTGGCTTGGTGGGTGAATCTGGATCAGGCAAATCCACCCTTGGTAAAGCGATTGCAAATTTGATTTCTTATGAAGGAGACATATTTTTTAAAGATAAAAATTTAAATTTAAACTCAAATCAAGAGAAAAAAGTCTTGAAGAAAAATATTCAAATAGTTTTCCAAGATCCTTACGGATCCCTGTCCCCTAGAATGACAATTGGCGAGATTGTTGGCGAAGGTTTAGGAGTCCATTTTAAATTATCAAAAATTGAGCAAGAAAATAAAATTGATAAAGTATTGTCTGATGTTGGTATTGAATCAGCTGCAAAGAATAAATATCCCCATGAATTTTCAGGTGGACAGAGACAAAGAATAGCAATTGCTAGATCTTTAATAATGAACCCTGCCTTTATGATTTTAGATGAACCTACCTCTGCTCTTGATAGATCTATTCAGATTCAAGTTATAAATCTTCTTAAAGATATTCAGAAAGAATATGGACTTACTTACCTTTTTATAAGCCATGATTTAAAAGTTATTAGATCAATGTCTGACTATATTTTTGTTATGAAAGATGGAATTATTATTGAATCTGGTATTTCTCAAAAGGTTTTTGATGAGCCAAAAGAAGAATATACTAAAAAATTACTAACAGCTGCGCTAAGATACGCCTCCGAATAGTAGTATTAGAATTATGACAAATAGAAAATTTTCAAAAGAATTAGTAGATGGCCCTAACCAGGCGGCATCAAGATCTATGCTAAGAGGTGTTGGTTTTACTTCTGAAGACTTTTGTAAACCATTTGTTGGTATTGCATCTACAGGAGCAAAAGTTACTCCATGCAATATGCATATCAATCAACTTGCAGATGTTGTAGAAAAATCAGTTGATAGCTCAGGTGGAAAAGGTGTTTTATTTAATACAATTACTGTATCCGATGGAATTTCTATGGGTACTCAGGGTATGAAATATTCTCTAGTTTCTAGAGAAGTGATTGCTGATTCTATTGAAACTGTTGTGGGATGTCTCGGCTATGACGGTGTAATAGCAATTGGCGGATGTGACAAAAATATGCCTGGATGCATTATTGGCATGGCCAGGCTTAATAGACCATCGATATTTATATATGGAGGATCAATTAAACCAAGTTCTGAAAATACAGATTATGTAACAGTATGTGAAAAAACCGGTGAATTCTCTAAAGGTGAATTAGATGAATCAGAATTAATACATGTTGAAAAAGTTTCCGTTAAAGGTCCCGGTTCATGCGGTGGGATGTACACAGCAAATACTATGGCTTCTGCAATTGAGGCCTTGGGGATGAGTTTACCAGGCAGCAGTAGCCAGGATGCAATATCTGAAGATAAACAGAAAGATTGTCTAAATTCAGGAACTGCAATAATGAATCTTTTAGAAAAAGATATAAAACCATCGGATATTATGACAAAAAAAGCATTTGAAAATGCTATTACTATTGTTATTTCACTTGGGGGTTCAACAAATGCAGTTCTGCATTTATTAGCAATGGCTCATGCAATTGGAGTTGATTTACATTTAGATGATTTTACTAGAATTGGTAAAAAAACTCCTGTGATGGCTGACTTAAAACCATTTGGATCTCATTACATGTCAGAATTAAATGCAAATGGAGGAATTCAGCCTTTAATGAAAACTCTATTAGAAAAAGGGTTGCTTCATGGTGATTGCATGACCGTAACTGGAAAAACAATAAGTGAAAATTTATCTCAAATTCGACCATATGAGTCTAATCAAAAAATAATAAAAGCTTTTGATGATCCAATAAAAGCTAATAGTCACTTAAGAATTCTTTATGGTAATTTAGCATCTGAAGGGGCGGTAGCAAAAATAACTGGAAAAGAGGGTACGTCTTTTGAAGGTAAAGCTAGAGTTTTTAATTCTGAAGAGGAAGGGGTTGAGGCCATTCTTTCAAAATCAATTCAATCCGGTGATGTTGTTGTTATTCGTTATGAAGGACCCAAAGGTGGTCCAGGGATGCGTGAAATGTTAAAACCTACTTCTGCAATTATGGGACAAGGGCTTGGTGACAAAGTAGGGTTTATAACTGATGGACGATTTTCTGGAGGAACTCATGGTTTTGTTGTTGGTCATATTACTCCTGAGGCTGCTGATGGAGGAGTAATCGCAATAGTTGAAGATGGTGACATTATTTTAATAGATGCCGAAAAAGACGAATTAACTTTAAAGATTTCGGATGAAGAGATTCAAAATAGGCTATCTAAATGGATTAATCCTAAAACCCCTCCAACAAAAGGTGTTTTGTCTAAATTTGCAAAAAGTGTAAAATCAGCAAGCCTAGGGGCAGTAACAGACTAATTTATGCATATCGATAGAAAATTTCCAACTTCAAGGCTTAGACGTTTGAGGGCAAATAACACTTTAATTAACCTTGTCTCAGAGTCATCTTTATCCTCAAATGATTTAATTCAACCCTTATTTATAAAAGAAAATCTCAAAGGCACAGAAAAAATAGATTCAATGCCTGGAGTTCTAAGATATAGCAAAGAATCCGTTATAGATGAAGTTGAAGATCTTTTAGAAAATAATATAAATACTATCGCATTATTTCCTGCTATCGATTCAAGTAAAAAAGATAGTAATGGAAAAGAGGCATTAAATAAATCTAATTTAATATGTGAGTCTATCCAAAAAATTAAAAGTAAGTTTCCTGAAATGCTTATAATTGCAGATGTGGCATTGGACCCATATACAGATCATGGCCATGATGGAATATTAAAAGGCAACTATGTTGATAATGATTTAACCCTAGATGTTCTTAAAGCCCAATCTTTAATATTGGCTGAATCAGGTGCTGATATTTTAGCACCCTCAGATATGATGGATGGAAGAATAGGTATTATCAGGGAAGCGCTTGAAACAGCAGATTATAAAAATACTATCCTGCTTTCTTATGCAGCCAAATATAATTCAAAGTTTTATGGACCTTTTAGGGATGCTGTTAAATCTGCTAGCAATCTTGGAAAATCATCAAAATCCTCTTATCAAATGTCACCTACCAATAAAGATGAGGCAATTCATGAAGTCGCAATTGATATTAATGAAGGTGCTGATATTGTGATGGTTAAACCTGGCATGCCATATTTAGATATAATTTCTTTGATTAAAAATACATTTAAAGTTCCTACATTTGCTTATCAGGTAAGCGGGGAATACAGTATGCTTAAGCTAGCAATAAATAAAGGGTGGCTAGATAGCGATGTTATGATAGAATCACTAGTGAGCTTTAAAAGAGCTGGTGCAGATGCAATTCTTACATATGCTGCCAAAGAGATTTCCAGGGAGATTAATACTAAATGAGTAATGTTATTGAATTACAGGGCGAAGAAAATTTTAATAATGATGTATTGAATTCAGATAAGCCTGTATTAGTTGATTTTTGGGCTGAATGGTGTGGACCATGCAAACAACTTTCACCAACAGTTGAAGAAATTGCTTCTGAAAATCAAGATAAGATTAAAGTCTGTAAAATGGATGTAGATTCAAATAGAGAAATTGCTGCCAAGTATGGAATTAGATCCATACCATCATTGATAATTTTTAAAAACGGAGAGCCTGCGGGAGTCGAAATAGGGGCTTTAAGCAAACAACAATTAGAGGAGTTTATAAGTACAGTAGTCTAAGTAATGTATTTTCATAACTTAGAATAAAAAGAATTAGTATCTTCACATCACGGCCATTGGCCACCATCTTATTTACCCACTATTACATAATTTAAAAACGGAAATATAAACATATGAACCTTACAGAAATAAAATTAAAACCTATAAACGAATTAGTTGATATAGCTACGGAGCTTGGACTAGAAGATGTTGGAAGGTTAAAAAAACAAGAGATTATATTTAGAATATTTAAACATAAAGCATCTGAAGGTATTGATATATATGGCGGAGGTGTTTTAGAAATTCTTAATGATGGTTTTGGATTTTTAAGATCACCTGAAGGCTCTTATTGCGCTGGCGAGGATGATATATATGTTTCCCCAAGCCAAGTTAGAAAATTTGGACTTAGAAAAGGTGATTCGGTTGCTGGAAAAATTAGAACTCCTAAAGATAAGGAGAGATATTTTGCATTAATTCAGGTTGATACCATCAATAGTGAAGAACCTAAAAATACTAAAAATAAAATTCTTTTTGAAAATCTTACCCCTTTATTTCCTAATGAGAGATTAGTTTTAGAGCAAGGCAGCGGTTCCAATGAAGATCTTTCTTCTAGGATTATTGATCTAATAGCACCTATAGGTAAAGGTCAAAGAGGTTTGATTGTTTCTCCACCAAAAGCTGGTAAAACTTTGATGCTCCAAAGCATTGCTCATTCTATTAAAAGTAATAACCCAGAAGTCGAGTTAATAGTTCTATTAATTGATGAGAGACCTGAAGAAGTGACAGAGATGTCTAGAACAGTAAAAGGTGAAGTTGTTGCAAGTACTTTTGATGAGCCGCCAAGCAGACATGTTCAAGTTGCTAACATGGTTATAGAAAAAGCAAAAAGACTTGTTGAGCACAAAAAAGATGTTGTTATTTTATTAGATTCCATAACCAGACTTGGACGAGCATACAACTCAGTACAACCTGCTTCAGGCAAAATATTGAGTGGTGGTGTTGATTCTAATGCTTTAGAGAGACCTAAAAGATTTTTTGGGGCTGCTAGAAATCTTGAAGAGGGTGGAAGTTTAACAATTTTAGCAACAGCGCTTGTAGAGACTGGTTCAAAGATGGATGAAGTTATTTACGAAGAATTTAAAGGAACGGGAAATATGGAAATTCATCTTGAAAGAAAGATTGCTGAAAAAAGAATTTATCCAGCTATCAATATTAGAAGATCTGGAACTAGAAGAGAGGACCTTCTTACATCAGAGGATGAGCTTCAAAGAATGTGGGTATTAAGAAAAATTCTTGATGAAATGGAAGATGCTCAATCTATTCAGTTTTTGATAGATCGTCTCAAGTCCCATAAAACTAATGATGAATTTTTTACATCTATGAAATCAGGTAACAACAAAAAGACTAAATAAATTCCTGCGCTTTTATTATCATGTCTTTGTCTAAAGCAGATTTAGAAACGAATACTTTTATATTACAACCTAAACTAAGGTCGATAATTTTTGATTTTATTCTTTCAGATGCAACTACAAAGAATTTATTTTTTAAAGAATGTTGATTTAGATTTTTAAAAATAAACTCAAATGTTAAATAATTATATATAAGAATAATTGCTTGAGAAGAGGTTATATTATCAATAGATTTTTTTGAGTATTCCAATTTATAGCATCTTATTTCATCTGAATCTCCTGATAGTTTTTTTTGTAAATTCATATTTGTATTATCACCACAAATTACTAAGCTCTTGCCTGGAAAACTATTTTTAATCATTTCTACAAGACCATCTGAAGATTTATTATCAGGCACTAAAGCCATATAACCTTCACTGGTTAATGCTTGCTTTGTAGAATCTCCAACAGCAAAGAATTTATGTTTTTTATTTAATAATTTAGATTTAAGCTTTATTAGCTTGGCTCCATTTTTTACCGCAGCTTGACTTGTAAATATGAAGTTTGAATATTTATCTAAATTCTCAAATATTTCTTTATAAACCCCATTATCTGTATCTATCTCGATAGGTATTATTTTTGAGAGATAGATATTTTGTAACTCAATTTTTTCTTGATCACATAGCTCATTTATTTTTTCTGAGAGATCTTTTGGTCTTGTATTAATTAAGATCATGACAGTATCAATTTATCAGCACCATTGGAGATAAACTCTTTTGATAAATTTTTTATATCCTGATTAATTGTATTGAAGCTAGATATTATTTCTTTAAATATTTGTTTATCTCCATTTTGCGAAAGAACTTTGGCAGTTACAAGTATTTGATCTGACTGTTCTCTGCAATAAATAGCAATAGGTGACAGACAGGAACCATTTAGTTGAGCTACAAAGTTTCTTTCCGCCTCAGCAAGAACCATATCTTTTTTAGAATTAATGGAATCCAATACTTTAATTAAATTCTTATTTGAAGAAATGCACTCTACACCAATATAGCCTTGAGAAGCAGCGGGAAGAATTTCTTGATAACTTAACTCATAACTATTAGCAAAACTTAAATTCAATCTCTCTATTGCTGCTTTTGCAACAATCAATCCATCAAAATCACCCTCATTTAATTTTTTTATTCTTGTTGCAATATTTCCTCTTACAGCACATAAATTAAGATCAGGTCTTAAAATTTTAATTTGTGCTCTTCTTCTTGGGCTTGATGTACCAATTGTGGAATCTTTTTGCATAGATTTGAGTGATGCCCCATCTTTTGTTAAAAGAATATCTGATGCAGAGGCTCTCTTAAATACAGAAATAATTTTAAAACTTTGATCTAATTTAGCTGGGACATCTTTTAAACTATGAACTGCTATATCTGCAGTATTTTCTAATAGAGCGGATTCCAAAGTTTTGATAAAAAGACCCTTGCCTCCTATTTGATGAAGAGGCTTGTCAGTCAAATCACCTTCGGAGCTCATAGGAATTAATTCAACTTCTATCTCTTGATTTTGTTGCTTGATTTTATTGGCAACATACTCTGCTTGAAACAGAGCTAGCTTTGACTTTCTTGTAGCAATTCTAATCTTCATTTTTTATTAGAAGCAATGCTTTTACATCACCTACAGATTTTTCTTTAAGTATTTTAAGTCCTTTAGGGATTTCAATTTCGTCATATTTGCTATATTCAAGATATATTTTGCATGACGATTTCAAATCATTTTTTCGCATTAATAATTTAAGAGCCTTGATTTCATATTCTCTATTAAAAGGGGGGTCTAAAAAGATTAAATCAATTTCTGATAAATCATAATGTTTAATCCAGGTAAAAGCATCTTTAAAAAATATTTTTGATTTATTTCTTACATCTAATTTTTTTAAATTCAGCGTTAGTGCTGAGTAATTTTTTTTATTCAATTCAACAAATATTACTTTCGAAGAGCCCCTTGATAAGGCCTCAATTCCTAAAGATCCAGTTCCTGCAAACAAATCAAGACAAACACATTCATTTATTTCAAATTGCAGCCAATTAAAGAGAATTTCTTTAAGTTTACTAGATGTAGGTCTGAGAGATTCTTTGAAATCAAATGGTATTTTTTTGCCCTTTAATGCCCCTCCAGATATTCTTAAACTATTCTTCATTTTATTGGATATATTTGCTTTTTAGATAAGGTATATTTTTAATAAATAAGTATAATTCAAACATGGCACTTCAAGATAATTTTCGAAAAGCAATGAGAAGCTATGTTTATTCTGTGAGCATACTATCAAATACTAATGAGAATAATGAATGCCATGCAATAACAGTTTCTTCAGTAACTTCTGTATCTATAGATCCGCCAAGCTTGTTGGTGTGCATTAATAAGTCTGCAAGCATCCATAATTCAATAATTATTGGCTCAAAGTTTTGCATTAACTTACTAACAAAAGACCATGAAGAGCTTTCAAATATCTGTAGTTCTTATGAAAATGAAAATAAAAGATTTGAAAGTGATGAATGGGATTTAACAGATATTCCTTTTTTAAAAAGGGCGCAAGCAAATATATTTTGCGAAGTAGATCAATTAATTTCCTATCACACACATAGTATTGTCATTGGTAAAGTATTTAAGTCTAATAACTCTGATGATATTAATACTTTGACTTATGTGGATGGTAGATATGAATAAGGTATATACCTTTTTAGCAGTCATCTTTTGTTCTTTTCTAACAGCAGAAGATTGTAATTCAGTGGAACCAAAAGTTTATTTTATTAGTCCAGCTGATGGCTATGTCTCAAAATCACAAAATGTAAAATTAGTTTTTGGAATTGATAATTTTAATATACTTCCGGCCGGGATTGATGGATGTAACTCTGGGCATCATCATTTGGTTTTAGATGCTGATTTGCCTATATTAAACAGGCCAATACCAAGCACAGAAAATTATATTCATTTTGGAAAGGGGCAAACAGAATTTGAAATAAGCCTTTCGCCAGGAAAGCATACTTTGCAATTATTGCTGGGTGATTATGCTCATATCCCACACGAGAATCCAATCTTCTCTAATAAGATTACTATTGAGATACTTTATTCTGAATAAGACCAGATAAAACCCTATCAAGATGCTGTTCAAGATTATCAGCAATGATGCGTGCAGATGTTATAGGCCCCCCACTAGCTTGTTCTAGATCATCGCCAACCACATGCACCTTTCTAATTATACCAACAAGCCCATGAACCATAGACCAAAGTGTCAGACATTTAAAAGCAATAACATCCTCACTATCATTTGCTAATTTAGAAAAGCTTGATCGGAATGAGTCATATGTTTTATTTGCAGACTCTAAAAGATCTGGATAATTAGCAAAATTACCAACTGCTGTTCCAAACATTAAATCATAAGTATTTGCATTCTTTAGACCAAATTCAATATATCTGCATCCTGCTTCAACAAGTTGTTTTTTTGTTACTTTTTTTTCTGCATCATCTATATAGCAAGATTCACTTAGTTTTTTAAAACCATTAGTTGCAACTGATGCATATAAAGCTTCCTTGGTTTCAAAATGCCTGTAAGGTGCTGTTTGAGACACTCCGCTTTCTTTTGCTAAAGATCTTATACTTAATTTAGTATATCCATCTCTCTCGCATAATCTGCAAGCACATGCTATGAGCTCTTCTTTTAAATTGCCATGATGATAAGATTTCATATAAAAATACTTTTGTATGTTGACACTGCTAACATTTTCGTTATTATGTTTACACTGCTAACATTAATTAATATAACAGTGAAAGTCAAATGCTAAACTATATACCTACAAGACTTAATTTATTTTTATCAATACTAATATTTAATACATATGCTTTCTCACTTGAAATTCTTGAAGTGAAAATGCTCGATTCATACAAAATCACTAGAAATTTTCCAGGAAAACTCTTACCTTCTGAGCAATCAAAATTGGCATTTGAAATTCCTGGAAAAATCAACATTATTAATGTAGATATTGGTGATGTTGTTAAAAAGGGTGAAATACTTGCAGAGCTAGATAATAGAGAAGCCGCTGCTCAATTAAATCAAGCAAAAGCAAAATATGAGCTAGCAACTCAACTTCTTACAAGGTATAAGGATTTAAGATCTCAAGGACATATCTCAATTCAAGATTTAGATAACGCAAATTCTGAAGAGCTAATAGCAAAATCTCAATATGATTTTTATAAAGTCAAATATGAGCAAACCAAATTAATTGCACCCTTTGATGGCTTTATTCAAAATAGATTTTTAGACACAGGCTCTGTTATTAACGGAGGTGTCCCAATAATAGAAATATTAGATTCTAAAAATGTAGAGGCGCATGTTTCTATACCTGTTAGTTATATAGATAAATTAAAAATAGGTAATAAATATTCATTTAAAATTGGAAACAAACAATCTGAGGGCTCATTAGAAAGGCTTGCCCCCATGACTCCAGGCGGCTCTGATAACCGCTTAGCAATATTTAATTTTGATACATTTTTTAATCCAGGATCTATAGCAGAACTTAAGATAAGTATGACAATGAAGGGAAGAGGCACATGGGTTCCAATAAAATCTTTATCTCAATCAGAGCAAGGAATTTGGGCTATTTTTACAATTAATCAAGATAGGATTGTTGTAAGAGATTTAGTAGATATCATTTATTTCGAAGGTGAGTATGCCTATGTGAACGGCACTCTTAAAAATGGTGATCTAATTATTCTAGGTGGTGCTCAAAAGATTATTGAAGGTAAACTGATCAATTTATAATGAAATTTATCTCTCTTTTAATAGATAGACCAAGAATACTATTTCTTACTTTATCTTTTATTCTTCTTGCAGGAATATCATCAGCCCTTTCTGTCCCAATTCAAGAAAATCCTGAATTAGCACAAAGATGGTCTGGTGTAAGAGTTTTTTATCCAGGAGCATCGCCAGAAAGAATTGAAACTCAAGTTATTAATGATTTAGAGATAAAACTTCGAGAAGTTGTAGAAATTCTTGAATTAGAGACAATAATATCTCACGGATATGCAACCATTGTTGTTGAATTGCAACAATCCGTTAGCCCAGACTTAATAGAAGAAACATGGTCTAAAGTTCAGGACAAACTTTCCCAGATTAGAGCGCCACCTGAAGTAAATATTGTCCTAGACAGGAATAGCGGCCCTCCAATTACAGTTCAATACGCTTTGAAATGGAACGGGCAGGGTGAGGCACCTTTAGTTTTAATGTCTCGACTTGCTGAGCAACTAAAAAGAAAACTTAGCTCTATAGGAGATACTCATGCTACTGCAATATATGGAGAAACAGATGAAGAAATTCTTATAGAGGTTGATTCAAATAAAATAACCTCTTTAGGGTTAACTTATAGAGAAATCTCAGAAGCATTAAAATCTTTTGACAATAAAAAAGCTGTTGGAGTTTCTTCTAATAAAAATTCTGAATTTCTAATAAGGCTTAAAGACAACATAAAAAGTATTCAGAAACTATCTGAAATACCTATAAGAGTTATAAATGACTCTGAAATTATCCAATTACAAGATATTGCTCAAATTTCTAAAAAACCAGTTTCTCCTATTGAAGATATATTTTTATACAATGGAGAGGTAGTTATTTCTGTCATGGCGATGGGAACAATGAGTCAAAGAGTTGGTGACTATGTGGCAAGAGCAACAGTTGTGGCTGATGAAATGAAATCATCTCTACCTGATGAAATATCAATTGAAAAAATCTATGACGAGTCCCTCTACACCTCAGCTAAATTTAATGAATTAATTAAAAGTTTTTCTCTAGCATTTTTTTTCGTTCTTGGTTTAAGTTTTTTCTTTTTAGGGCTTAGGCCTGCAATTATAGTAACTTTAATACTGCCTTTTTCAGTCTGTCTTGTAATGATTGGTTGCAGAATTATAGGTTTGCCACTTCACATGACATCAATAACTGGGATTATCATTGCTCTAGGGTTGTTAATTGATAATGGAATTATTGTAGTAGAAGATTATAAGTATAGAAGGGGGATTGGGCTTACAACTAACGAATCAATTTCTCAAACATTAACACAGTTGTCTACTCCTTTAGCTGCAGCAACCGGAACGACTGTATTTTCTTTTCTTCCAATTGTTACTGGCGAAGGTTCAAGTGTAGAGTTCGTAGGTGGAATGGCTTTAACCGTAATAATGTCTATAGTTTCCTCTTTAGTTTTAGCTTTAATTATGGTTCCTGTATTGATGAGCTACATGGAAAAAATACCATATTTTCAAAACATAGATATTTACAACGAGGGCTATCATAATAAAAAAATTCTAGATAAATATAGAACGTTTCTTACATGGGCTTTCTTAGTTCCCAGAAGAGCAATTATTATTTCTGTTTCACTGCCTCTTTTAGGTTTTCTCTTATTTAATACTTTACCTAAAGATTTTTTTCCCTCTAACGATAGAGATATGTTTCGTATCAACATAGAACTTCCTAGTAATGCCTCATCAGAGCAAACCCTTGGTAGAGCCAAACTTATAAGAGAACAAGTGCTTAATTCTGGGTTGATTGAAATTGAAAAAGACTATTGGTTTATTGGAAGAATGGCTCCGCGAGTATTAATGAATGTTGTTGGAGGTAAAGAAAAGCAGGGTTCAAATAATATGGCTCAGTCTGTATTTTATGCCAAAGATTATTATGAGATGATCAGAAATCTGCCAGAGCTTTCAAAATTAATAGCACAAAAAAATCCCGACATAATTATTAATACAGATTCTTTTATCCAAGGTCCCCCAGTTTTCGCCGATGTAAGTTTTGCAATATATGGCGATGATCCATTTGTTTTAAAAAAACTTGGCGAGGAGCTTGAGTTAATAATTAATAATGCTCCGGGAGTAAGTTTTACCAAGTCAGATACTTCAAATACAAATACAAATATAGAATTAGAATTAAATAATTCAAATATCTCGCTCTCAAAAGTAAATGCAAATCTTCTTGTGGATGAATTATATGCTGCAAATAATGGAATTATTGTTGGCACCATGTTGGATTCAAATAAAGAAATCCCAATTAGACTAAAGGGATTAACTGAAACAAAAAATTTAACAGGCAATGCTAGTTTCTTAACAGTGCCATCTGGAAACGGATTTGAGTATATCGATAGTTTTAGTAAGAGCTCAATAACAAATAAATCTTCTAAGATTACAAGAATTGATGGACAAAGAGTTAATATGGTTGAAGGCTGGATTTGGACTCAAACTCTCCCATCTGAAACGGAGAATTATATAATAGAAGATGTTGAGATTTTTAAATCCAAACTCCCTATCGGCTATTCAATCAAACAACTTGGTGAAGCAGAAAGTAGAGGCGAGTCTCAATCACAAATATATTCTTCTGCTGCTGTATATATTGTATTAATAATTATTGGTTTAGTTTTTGCGCTTAATTCATTTAGACAAACTGCTTTGATACTTTCAGTTGCAATATTATCTATAGGACTTTCCTTTTTGGGTTTATTTATTGGCCAGCAAAATTATGGATTTATTGGAACAATTAGCGCCGTTGGGCTTATTGGCTTATCCATAAACGATTCAATAATTGTTTTATCTCATATTAAAGAAGAAGCGGAGAAGAAAGATATTTCAAAAGCAGAAATTGTTGAAGTGGTTATCAGATCAACAAGACATATAATTACAACATCCTTAACAACTTTGGGTGGGTTTGTACCATTAATTTTTGCAAGCGTATTTTTTAAGCCACTTGCATGGGCAATGAGCATTGGAGTATTGGGAGCAACATTGACAGCTCTATTATATATACCAGCTATGTTTGTAGTTATGAAAAAAATTAATTATTAAGAATATTTAAAGGATATGCTTAGTCAATTAATATGTTATCGATGAGCCCAATTTCAGCAATGACAAGGAGACGGCTGCAGCGGCCAGGCACAGATAAAAGTCCTATTATAAATAAATTTAATCAAGTATTATCACGTCATTTTTTTACTATGTCCTTGATAGCTGGAATTTGTATTATCTTCTCAATCGAGTCATTTGTTAAAAGTATCTATTTACAACCATTTATATCTTCTCCGTTTTATTATTTCATCACCTTGTGTGTAATGTTATTATTTTTCTTCTTCTTTTATTTAAATAAAGGCTATGAAATTGAACGAATTCATCTAGCCTGGTTGACTTACTTACTTTTTATTTCTGTGGTTGAGGAATTTGCTTTCAGAATGATGTTACCCTTTTTCCTAATAGACTCATTTGGCACAATATCTGCAATTATATTTAGCAATCTTCTATTTGCATGTATTCATTATGTAACTCTTCGATGGAGCCTTATAAATTGTTTGATTGTTTTTATGGGTGGGCTAGGACTTAGCAGATTGTTAGTAAATACTGAAGATATAACAATTCTTATTTTAGTTCATTATTTTTTCACTTTTCTCAATACTCCACTTCCACCAGAAAGGCGAACATATAATAGAGCATATTAATACTCAAAGTTTAAATATTAAGATTACTACACCAAAATTTTGAGCAAAGATTACTTATTAATGCATTCCTTAGAACAAAAATGCATACCATTTTTTTTGATTATTATTGATTCATGGGCATAGGTACCGCACTTACTGCATACAACCATTAATTCATTTTTTTTCTTACTTTTTTTCATAAAAGCAGATTTTAAATATGTCCTAAAAAGCATTGGTAATAGAAAAATTAACAAAGGAATTAGTAATGGAAGAATTTTTAAAAAGACCATTTAATCAGTTTTTAGCTTCTGGTTTTGAGCCCCTTAAAAAGTTCCATGACCATTCAGATTTCTCTGATTTTTGAATATCAATATCAGAATAATTTAGATCAATAACCTCAACAACATCATTATAAAGTTCCTCATAACCAAGGGCCTTATAAGATTGCCTAAGAACTTTTAGAGCCCTAAAGTTTTCACTTGAATTTGGAATATTTTCAATTACATATTTTGCCCTTCTAATTGCAGCAACATAGGCATCAATTGATAAATAGTAGTCTGCAGCAGATAGCTCATTTCTTGCAATCATATTCCTTAAATAAATATTTCTTTGTTTAGCATATGGCGCATATTGGCTATCAGGAAACCTAGTTAAGAACTCTGTTAATTCAGCAAATGATTGTTTGGCACCAGATATATCTCTATTTGATAGGTCAGTATTTGTAATTCTTACCATTAGACTGTTATCTCTTGTATAGCTAGAGAGACCTTTCATAAAGTATGCATAGTCTATATTGGGATGTCTTGGTTGAAGTCTTATGAATTTTTCAGCTGCAGCATGAGATGCATCATTATTTGAGTTCATAAAATAAGCATAAATTAATTCAACTTGAGCTTGCTCCGCATATTTACCAAAGGGATATCTTGTTTCTATTGCTTCTAAAGACTCAATTGCACCAAAAAAGTTATTTGCGGCCATTCTTCTCTGAGCTTGATCGTAATATATTTTTTCAGGTTGATCTATTTCTGGACCATCAGAAGCACAGCTAATTATTAAGATAGACATAATGGGCATAAGAATAAATAGCTTAAAATTATTTTTATATTTCATAATGATGGTATTTTACCTGCATAATTGTGATTAAAGTTTTAAAACATATATTTAGATTAATTTTTTTTTAATAAGTTCAGATAATAATGATTAAAAATGTCCCAAATAACCTAGCTAATAAGAGACTAGATAAAGTTTCTGCGGAACTTTTTCCAGATTTTTCTAGAACACAAATAAAGAAATGGATTTTAGAAGGAAAAATCATAGTTAATGGCGAGTTATCAAGACCAAAAGAAATAGTTCAAGAGAATGATGAGATAGAAGTTAACCCTATTGAAGAAAAGAAAGTCTCATGGTCTGCTCAGGAAATTGATTTTAAGGTACATCATGAATCAGATGATTATATTATTATTAACAAGCCAGCAGGCTTGGTCATGCATCCTGGATCAGGTTGTTATGACCAGACATTGGCTAACGGATTAATTTTTAGATATCCTGAATTAGTTAACCTCCCTAGAAGCGGAATAGTACACAGACTAGACAAAGATACCTCAGGAGTTTTGTTGATAGCTAAGAATGAACAATTTAGAAATTACTTTATTGACCAGATGCAGCAGAGAAAAGTTATAAAAGAGTATACAGCTGTTGTTGTTGGTTCCACGCTTGGGAGTTTTTCAATTGATGAGCCAATTGGAAGAGATAAATTTAATAGAACTAAGATGTCTATTAGGCCAGATGGCAAAGAAGCTTTAACATTTGTCAGGTCTAGTGAGAGGATTGGCAATTATTCTATTTTAGACATTAGTATTGAAACGGGAAGAACTCATCAGATAAGAGTACATCTCTCATCAAAAAAACTACCAATTGTTGGTGACAAAACCTATGATCCTGGAAGAAGTATAGCTAAAGACTCATCAGACAAATTAATTGAAATTATTAGATCATTTCCTAGGCAGGCACTTCATGCAAGATTTTTATCTTTTATATGTCATAAAACTAAAAATGAAGTCTCTTTTAATATAAAAGCTCCATCAGATATAAAAATTTTAATTTCAGATATAAAAAAACACTCTTAAATATCTAAGAAAAACTTGTTTTTTGACCTGTAAAATAATATAAACCCCTATTCTTATTGATTTTTTGGGTAAAAATTGAAATTATCTGGTGCAGACATGCTCATGCACGCTCTCCATGATGAGGGCGTCGAGCTTATATTTGGCTATCCTGGCGGAGCTGCTTTGCATATCTATGATGCTATTTTTAGACAAGATAAAATTAATCATATCCTAGTAAGGCATGAGCAAGGGGCCACCCATGCTGCAGATGGTTATGCTAGGGCTACTGGAAAACCAGGCGTTGTATTAGTAACCTCAGGACCTGGAGCAACTAATGCAATTACTGGTATTGCAACAGCATTCATGGACTCAATACCAATGGTTGTAATATCTGGGCAGGTAGCAAGTCACTTGATAGGAACAGACGCATTTCAAGAAACAGACATGATTGGTGTTTCAAGACCTGTTGTGAAACATAGCTATACAGTTTTTGATGCAAAAGATATTCCTAGAATTGTAAAAGAAGCTTTTTATGTTGCAACTTCAGGTAGACCAGGACCTGTCGTTATTGATATACCAAAAGATATGACCGCACCAGAAAATTTATTCGATTACATATATCCTGAAAAAGCTAATATTCGCTCTTATAACCCACCAGTAAATCCAGATCAAAATCAAATTAAAAGAGCTGTTGCTGAAATATTATCTGCAAAAAAGCCAGTTATTTATGCTGGAGGAGGGGCTATTGCTAGCAATGCTGAGAGAGAACTATTTCAACTCAACAAAATACTTGATGCTCCAGTTACAAACACATTAATGGGTCTCGGAGTATATCCAGCAACTCATGAGCGTTTTTTAGGAATGCTAGGAATGCATGGTACCTATCAAGCTAATATGGCTATGCATAATGCTGATTTAATAATTGCAATTGGAGCAAGATTCGATGATAGGATTACTAACAATCCTTCAAAGTTTTCACCAGGTGCTAAAGTTATTCACTTAGATGTTGATCACTCATCTGTTTCAAAAATTATTGAAGCCAATATTGCAATTTTTGGCCAAGTAAAAAATTCTTTACAGGCAATGATAGATCTTTTAAATCAAAGTCTTGATAAATACAACAAAGATGATTTAAAAGAATGGCATTTACAAATAGCGCAATGGAAATCTTTGCATGGGTTAAATTATGAAATGTATAAGGATGAATCTGATGCTCATCCAATCCTCCCACAAGCAGTCGTTCAACATGTATACAACGTTACCAATGGTAATGCTTATGTGACTTCAGATGTTGGTCAGCATCAAATGTTTGCTGCTCAATATTATCATTTTGATAAACCTAGGAGATGGATTAATTCTGGCGGTCTTGGAACCATGGGTTTTGGCCTGCCAGCTGCAATGGGAGTGAAGTTTGCTTTTCCAAATGAAGAGGTTGTATGCATAACTGGTGAAGGCAGTATTCAAATGTGTATTCAAGAGCTATCAACCTGTCTTCAATACAATTTACCAATAAAGATTATTAATATTAATAATGAAGCACTTGGAATGGTTAAGCAATGGCAGGACATGAATTATGGAGGAAGACATTCTGAAAGCACCTATCAAGATTCCTTGCCTGATTTTGTGAAGCTTGCAGAATCATATGGTCATGTTGGCATCAAAGTCGAAAAGAATTCTGATCTTAAAAATGCACTAGAAAAAGCTTTTTCCATGAAAGACAGATTGGTTTTTGTAGATGTATATGTTGATCCTGCAGAACATGTATATCCAATGCTTGTAGCTAATAATAGTCTTGAAGACATGTGGTTATCAAAGGACAAGAAAACATGATAAAAAGAAAACTGATCTTAATTATGGAAAATAAACCAGGAGCCTTGGTCAGGGTCGTTGGTTTATTTCATCAAAGAGGTTACAACATCGAAAGCCTTCATGTTGACCCAGTAGATGATTTTTCATCATATAAATTTATTGAAGAGAAGTTAGAAACTAAGTTTAAAGAAAACGAAATATCAAGGCTTACTATACAAACCTTGGTCTCTGATTCACTTATGAGGCAAATATTAAGGCAATTAAATAAGCTAATTGATGTCATAGCAGTTAGTAATGAAGAAACAACATACTTAAAAGGAGTTTTGTTAGATGAAAATTTATTATGAAGATGATGCAAATATAGAAATTATTCAAAATATGAATGTGGCAATTGTAGGCTATGGTTCGCAAGGACATGCACATGCAAACAACCTTCACGAGTCTGGGGTTGATGTTACTGTTGCCTTAAGAGAAGGATCTTCATCTTGGAATAAAGCAGAAGAAGCTGGCTTAAAAGTTAATACAGTTTCAAATGCTGTTAAGGATTCAGATTTAGTAATGATTCTTGCGCCTGATGAATTTCAAAAAGACATATATGAATCAGAAATCCATCCTAATTTAAAACCTAATGCAATTTTAGCTTTTGCTCATGGGTTTAATATACATTTTAAAAAAATTACGCCTTCTGGAAACAATAGTGTGATTATGATTGCACCTAAAGGACCTGGACATACTGTTAGAAGTACATATATGAATGGCGGAGGGGTTCCTTCATTAATTGCTGTCTATAAGGATGCGATTCCCAATGAGGATTATTCTGCAAGAGATGTGGCTCTATCATATGCAAAAGCTAATGGTGGAACCAGAGCTGGTGTACTTGAAACATCTTTTAAAGAAGAGACAGAAACTGACTTATTTGGTGAGCAGGCTGTTTTATGCGGCGGGATTACCGCTTTAATTAAGGCTGGTTATGAGACATTGGTAGAAGCTGGCTATAGTCCTGAAATGGCATATTTTGAATGTCTTCATGAAACTAAACTTATAACTGATTTAATTCAAGAAGGTGGTATTGCAAATATGCATTATTCGATTTCTAACACTGCAGAATATGGAGATTATCTAAGTGGCCCAAAAATAATCACCGATAAAACCAAAGAAGCAATGAAAGAAATATTAGAGAATATTCAATCAGGAAATTTTGCAAATGAGTTTCTAGATGACTGCAGACAAAGCAATGATGGGTCAGGTGGACCCTTTATGAAAAGCAACAGAGACGCAACAAAATCTCACCCAATTGAAAAGGTTGGAAACGAGCTTAGATCAAAGATGAAATTCTTAAATTCACAGAAATTAGTCGATAAAGAAATTAATTAAAAATTAAGTCAAAAAAGGCTATCTTCTTTCTAAGATCTTAGTTAGAATACGCGTCCGTCCTCGAGACGGTTGTTCTTTAAAAATATTTGGTTACTCGTGTGGGTGTTCAAAATACGAGAAAAAATAATTTAGATTTTTTATAAAAATCAACAAAACATGATAATAATTGAAGAGTTTGATCATGGCTCAGATTGAACGCTGGCGGTAGGCTTAACACATGCAAGTCGTGCGAGAAAGTATCTTCGGATATGAGTAGAGCGGCGGACGGGTGAGTAACGCGTAGGAATCTACCTAGTAGAAGGGGATAGCCCGGGGAAACCCGGATTAATACCGTATACCTCCTTCGGGAGAAAGAAGGCCTCTCTTTGAAGCTTTCGCTACTAGATGAGCCTGCGTAAGATTAGCTTGTTGGTGAGGTAAAGGCTCACCAAGGCGACGATCTTTAGCTGGTCTGAGAGGACGATCAGCCACATTGGGACTGAGACACGGCCCAGACTCCTACGGGAGGCAGCAGTGGGGAATATTGGACAATGGGCGCAAGCCTGATCCAGCCATACCGCGTGTGTGAAGAAGGCCTTCGGGTTGTAAAGCACTTTAAGCAGGGAGAAAAAGTTATAAGTTAATACCTTATAACCCTGATGTTACCTGCAGAATAAGCACCGGCTAATTCCGTGCCAGCAGCCGCGGTAATACGGAAGGTGCAAGCGTTAATCGGAATTACTGGGCGTAAAGCGCGCGTAGGTGGTTTGTTAAGTTGGATGTGAAAGCCCTGGGCTTAACCTAGGAACTGCATCCAAAACTAACTCACTAGAGTACGATAGAGGGAGGTAGAATTCATAGTGTAGCGGTGGAATGCGTAGATATTATGAAGAATACCAGTGGCGAAGGCGGCCTCCTGGATCTGTACTGACACTGAGGTGCGAAAGCGTGGGTAGCGAACAGGATTAGATACCCTGGTAGTCCACGCCGTAAACGATGACAACTAGCCGTTGGGAGACAATGTCTTTCAGTGGCGCAGCTAACGTTTTAAGTTGTCCGCCTGGGGAGTACGGCCGCAAGGCTAAAACTCAAATGAATTGACGGGGACCCGCACAAGCGGTGGAGCATGTGGTTTAATTCGATGCAACGCGAAAAACCTTACCTACTCTTGACATACTTGGGAGCTCTTGTAATGAGAGTGTGCCTTATGGAACCAAGATACAGGTGCTGCATGGCTGTCGTCAGCTCGTGTCGTGAGATGTTCCGTTAAGTCGGATAACGAGCGCAACCCTTACCCTTATTTGCCAGCGATTCGGTCGGGAACTATAAGGGGACTGCCGGTGATAAACCGGAGGAAGGTGAGGACGACGTCAAGTCATCATGGCCCTTACGAGTAGGGCTACACACGTGCTACAATGGGGAATACAGACGGACGCTAAGCCGCGAGGTGGTGCTAATCCTAGAAAGTTTCTCGTAGTCCGGATTGGAGTCTGCAACTCGACTCCATGAAGTCGGAATCGCTAGTAATCGCGGATCAGCATGCCGCGGTGAATACGTTCTCGGGTCTTGTACACACCGCCCGTCACACCATGGAAGTGGATTGCACCAGAAGTAGATAGTCTAACCTTAGGGAGGGCGTTTACCACGGTGTGCTTCATGACTGGGGTGAAGTCGTAACAAGGTAGCCGTAGGGGAACCTGTGGCTGGATCACCTCCTTAACGATAATTTCGCGTTTTAAACGCCCACACGAGTAATCAACTATTTATAAAAGAACATTTTGTTATGTAAAATCATTGGTATGTAATTTTCTAGTGTATGCATTTATGCATACATAAGATCACTGCAATTAAAAAGTAACATTTAGATTTGTTTAATTTAAATGTTAAAAAGTAATTAATATATTTTATTAAGTTACTCTCAAAATGAAGATAAAACTTCAAAAAAAATAATAACCTTTTTTAAGGTTATATGATCAAGTAAAGGAAGAGCACAAGGTGGATGCCTTGGCAGCATAAGGCGATGAAGGACGTAATAACCTGCGATAAGCCTCGGGGAGCTGGTAAATAAGCTTCGATCCGAGGATTTCCGAATGGGAAAACCCAGTACACATAAGTGTACTATCTTATACTGAATACATAGGTATAAGAGGCAAACCTAGGGAACTGAAACATCTAAGTACCTAGAGGAAAAGAAATCAACAGAGATTCCGGTAGTAGCGGCGAGCGAAACCGGACCAGCCCTTAAGCTTATTTTAGTCCAGCAAAATATTCTGGAAAGTTTAGCCATAGTAGGTGATAGCCCTGTATGCGAAAGACTAATTTAAGTGAAATCGAGTAGGTCGGGACACGAGAAATCTTGACTGAACATGGGGGGACCATCCTCCAAGGCTAAATACTCTATGCTGACCGATAGTGAACCAGTACCGTGAGGGAAAGGCGAAAAGAACCCCGGCGAGGGGAGTGAAATAGAACCTGAAACCTTGTGCTTACAAGCAGTCGGAGCAGACTTGTTCTGTGACGGCGTACCTTTTGTATAATGGGTCAACGACTTAATTTCAGTAGCAAGCTTAACCAATTAGGGTAGGCGTAGGGAAACCGAGTCTTAATAGGGCGTTCAGTTGCTGGGATTAGACCCGAAACCGGGTGATCTATCCATGGCCAGTGTGAAGGTCGAGTAACATCGACTGGAGGCGCGAACCCACTTATGTTGAAAAATGAGGGGATGAGCTGTGGATAGGAGTGAAAGGCTAATCAAACCCGGAGATAGCTGGTTCTCTTCGAAAACTATTTAGGTAGTGCCTCGTGTATTACCGTAGGGGGTAGAGCACTGTTTCGGCTAGGGGGTCATCCCGACTTACCAAACCGATGCAAACTCCGAATACCTACGAGTATGAGCACGGGAGACAGACTGCGGGTGCTAACGTCCGTAGTCGAGAGGGAAACAACCCAGACTGTCAGCTAAGGTCCCAAATTATGATTAAGTGGGAAACAATGTGGGAAGGCACAAACAGCTAGGAGGTTGGCTTAGAAGCAGCCATCCTTTAAAGAAAGCGTAATAGCTCACTAGTCGAGTCGGCCTGCGTGGAAGATATAACGGGGCTAAATCATAAACCGAAGCTACAGATCTTAAATTTATTTAAGATGGTAGAAGAGCGTTCTGTAAGCGGTTGAAGGTAAGCTGAGAGGCGAACTGGACGTATCAGAAGTGCGAATGTTGACATGAGTAACGATCAAAGAGGTGAAAAACCTCTTCGCCGAAAAACCAAGGGTTCCTGTCCAACGCTAATCGAGGCAGGGTGAGGCGGCCCCTAAGGCGAGGGCGAAAGCCGTAGTCGATGGGAAACAGGTTAATATTCCTGTACTTTTTATAACTGCGATGGGGTGACGGAGAAGGTTAGGCTAGCACGGCGACGGTTGTCCGTGTTCAAGGTTGTAGGCTGGTGTTCTAGGTAAATCCGGAACACTAAGGCTGAGAACTGATAACGACCACTCTACGAGTGGGAAGTAGTCGATACCATGCTTCCAGGAAAAACCTCTAAGCTTCAGGTTATAAGAAACCGTACCCTAAACCGACACAGGTGGTTAGGTCGAGTAGACCAAGGTGTTTGAGAGAACTATGGTGAAGGAACTAGGCAAAATAGCACCGTAACTTCGGGAGAAGGTGCGCCGCGGTTGGTGATGAGACTTGCTCTCTAAGCTGAACGTGGTCGAAGATACCAGGTGGCTGCGACTGTTTACTAAAAACATAGCACTCTGCAAACTCGTAAGAGGAAGTATAGGGTGTGACGCCTGCCCGGTGCCGGAAGGTTAATTGATGGGGTTAGCTTATGCGAAGCTCTTGATCGAAGCCCCGGTAAACGGCGGCCGTAACTATAACGGTCCTAAGGTAGCGAAATTCCTTGTCGGGTAAGTTCCGACCTGCACGAATGGCGTAACGATGGCCACACTGTCTCCACCATAGACTCAGTGAAATTGAAATCGCTGTTAAGATGCAGTGTACCCGCAGCTAGACGGAAAGACCCCGTGCACCTTTACTATAGGTTCGCACTGGACTTTGACCTTACTTGTGTAGGATAGGTGGGAGACTTTGAAGCAGAGACGCCAGTCTTTGTGGAGTCATCCTTGAAATACCACCCTTGTAAGATTGAAGTTCTAACCTAGGTCCATTATCTGGATCAGGGACAGTGCGTGCTGGGTAGTTTGACTGGGGCGGTCTCCTCCTAAAGAGTAACGGAGGAGTACGAAGGTATCCTTATCACGGTCGGACATCGTGAGGTAAGTATAAAGGCAGAAGGATGCTTGACTGCGAGATCGACGGATCGAGCAGGTAGGAAACTAGGTCTTAGTGATCCGGTGGTTCTGAATGGAAGGGCCATCGCTCAACGGATAAAAGGTACGCCGGGGATAACAGGCTGATACCGCCCAAGAGTTCATATCGACGGCGGTGTTTGGCACCTCGATGTCGGCTCATCACATCCTGGGGCTGGAGCAGGTCCCAAGGGTATGGCTGTTCGCCATTTAAAGTGGTACGCGAGCTGGGTTTAGAACGTCGTGAGACAGTTCGGTCCCTATCTGCTGTGGGCGTTTGGAGATTTGAGGGAAGCTAATCCTAGTACGAGAGGACCGGATTGGACGAACCTCTGGTGTTCCGGTTGTCACGCCAGTGGCATTGCCGGGTAGCTATGTTCGGAAAGGATAACCGCTGAAAGCATATAAGCGGGAAGCCTCTCCCAAGATTAAATCTCCCAGAGACTTTATGTCTCCTAAAGAGTCGTCATAGACTATGACGTTGATAGGCAAGATGTGTAAGCGCTGCGAGGCGTTGAGCTAACTTGTACTAATAACTCGTGAGGCTTGATCATGTAACCTTAAGAAAGGTTCATATTTGAGTAAAACATTGTAGTGAAATTAAACAAAAAGAGTTACATACCAGTTTGCCTGATGACAATAGCAACTTGGAACCACCTGATCCCATCTCGAACTCAGAAGTGAAACGAGTTTACGCCAATGGTAGTGCAGGGTCTCCCTGTGTGAGAGTAGGAAATCGTCAGGCTTTTTTTTAAAGGCTTCTAGTTTTACTAGAGGCCTTTTTTTTTATCTCAAGTATAATGTTTGCATGATTATTGGTTTAACTGGTGGAATAGGCTCTGGTAAGTCAGCTGCTGCTGATTGTTTTATTGAGTTGGGAATTGATGTAATCGATGCTGATATTATTGCAAGAAATATCTTATCTAAAAACTCTCAAGCTTATAATTTATTTGTTCAGTATTTTGGAGAAGAATTCCTTGATGATCACAAAGAAGTAAACAGAGAATTACTAAGAAAAGAAATTTTTTCCAATAAAATTAAAAAAAAGATATTAGAAAATATAATTCATCCTAATGTGAGATTAAAAATTAGAGACTTTATAAATAATTCAAAATCGCCTTATTGCATTGTCATGGTTCCTTTAATCTTTGAAACCAATTCTTCTGATAATTATGACAGAATATTACTTATTGATTGTGATGTTGAAACACAGATTAAAAGATCTTCAATAAGAGATAATCAGTCTAATAAAGATATTAAAAAAATCATCAACTCACAAGCAACTAGAAATGAAAGGATAAGCATAGCTGATGATGTTGTTGTCAATATGTCATCATTTGCCTATTTAAAAAATGAAATTTTAAAAATACACAATAAATATATGGAGATTATAAATAATGGCTAATTGCCCAAGATGTGAAAAAGAAACGGATTTGTCTAATAAAAATTTATATAGACCATTTTGTTCAGAAAAATGTAAATTAATAGACTTTGGTTCGTGGGCAAACGAGGATAATACAATTTCTAGGCCCATTCAATCTGAAGATTTTTATGAAGATTGATTATCTATATTATTTTCCATTCCCCAGTTTCAATTAAAGGTTGAGCTTTTTTGTATTTTAATTCTTTTGTTTCTTCGCCATTGGTAATTTTTATGAGGTCATTTCTGCCTAATTTTTGCTCTACTCTTGTAACTGTTTTTGTAGTTTCTTCATTTTGAAAATTATTTTCTTGATGACTATTTATTTTAGCTTTACCTAAAGACATTTCTTGTCTTTGGTTATTTTGTTTAAGAGAATTTACATCATTTTCATTTGCTATTTGTAAAGAAAATAATATTCTCACTGTGCCGCTATCTATTTCATCTAACATTGATTCAAACATTGAGTATGCTTCTTTTTTAAATTCATTTTTAGGATTCTTTTGGGCGTATGCTCGTAAGCCAATACTATTTCTAAGATGATCTATTTCTCCTAAATGCTCTTTCCAATGAACATCTAATACTTGAAGCATTACTTGTTTTTCTAACATGAGTCTATTGTCACCAATATCTTTATACTTTTCTGCATATCTATCTTTAGCTATATCAGTTATAAGAGAAACTATAGATTCAGGTATTAACTTTTTATCTTCAGAGATTTTATGAGCAATATTTGTCTCCAAAGAATAGATATCAAGAAGATGGGCTTCTAACTCTTTTATTTTCCATTGAGATTCTATAGACTCCATTGGAATAAAAGAGGTGGTAATAATTTTGAATTGGTCTTCAATTAAATTGTTAATAGTCTCGCTTATGTCTGCTTCTTCCAATAATTGGTTTCTTAAAGAATAGATCGCCTGTCTCTGATCATTTGAAACATCATCATACTCAAGTAGATTTTTTCGAGCATCAAAATTTTTACTTTCAATTCTTTTTTGAGCATTCTCAATTCCCCTAGAGAGCATTCTATGTTCTATATGGTCATCTCCCATACCAATTTTATCAAATAGAGCACGCCTGTTATCTGAGATAAACAATCTTAATAAATCATCTTCGAGAGACAAGAAGAATCTAGAATAACCAGGATCACCTTGTCTTCCAGACCTTCCTCTTAATTGGTTATCAATTCTTCTTGATTCATGTCTTTCTGTACCCAGGATATGAAGACCTCCAGACAATAAAACTTTTTCATTATTCTCAGCCCACTCTGTATCACTTTGGTCTTCTTTTTTTCCCCCTAAAACAATATCAGTTCCTCTTCCGGCCATATTTGTAGCAATTGTCACCATTCCCGGCCTTCCAGCATTGGCAATAATTTCAGCTTCTTTTTCGTGGTGTTTCGCATTTAATATTTGATGTGATATTTTTTTTGCTGTTAGGTATGAAGATACTTCCTCTGATGATTCAACTGAAACAGTTCCTACTAAGATTGGAGCTGATTTCTGCCTTAAAGATTCAATTTCATCTACTAAAGCTTTATATTTAGCTTTTTTTGTTAAGAAAACTAAATCATTATGATCTTCTCTAATCATTGGAACATTGGTAGGTATAATTATTACGTTTAATCCATAAATTTGTTTAAATTCAACGGCCTCAGTATCCGCTGTTCCAGTCATTCCAGAAAGGGTATTAAATAATCTAAAGAAGTTTTGGAATGTAGTAGAGGCAAGAGTTTGCGATTCTCTTTGTATGGGGACATTTTCTTTGCACTCCAATGCTTGATGAACTCCTTCACTCATTCTTCTGCCGGGCATTGTTCTTCCTGTATGTTCATCTATTAATAAGACTTCATTATTCCTGACAAGGTAATGAACATTTTTTTTAAATAGAAAATTAGCTCTTAAAGTTGCTTGAACAAATTTCATTATTTTTAAATTTGAAATTGAATAAAGACCTTCAGATGTGCCAATTAGACCAGCATCTTCAAGCAATTCCTCAACAAGAACATAACCGTCATCAGTTAGCTCAACGTTTCTATTTTTTTCATCAATTAAGTAATGACCTTTCTCATCTTCTTTAAGAGGATCTTCTTCTGTTCCCTCTCTATATTGAAGGATTAATTTTGGTATAAATTTTTTAATCTGTTTATACATTTCTGAACTTTCAGAAGAGGGGCCTGAAATAATTAAGGGTGTTCTGGCCTCATCAATTAAAATTGAATCAACCTCATCTACAATTGCAAAATCTAGAGAGCACTGTACTCTTTCTTGAACAGAGTGAGCCATGTTATCTCTTAAATAGTCAAAACCAAGCTCGTTATTTGTTGCATATATAATATCGCTTTCATAAGAATTTGTTTTTTCAGTAAATTCTTGATTTGAAACAACAACACCAACCGTTAAGCCCAAAAATTCATAAATTGGTCTCATCCACTCAGCATCTCTTCTAGCTAAATAATCATTTACTGTTACTAATACTGCTTTATTTCCAATAACTGAGTTCAAATATGCAGGGAGTGTTGCAACAAGTGTTTTACCTTCACCGGTTTTCATCTCTGCAATATTACCTTCAGCAAGAGAAATACCCCCCAGCATTTGAGAGTCAAAATGTCTAAGACCCAAAGTTCTTTTTGATGCTTCTCTTACAGCAGCAAATGCCAATGGCAATATGCTGTATATGTCTTTATTACTTTGAAAATATATTTCTTTTAGTTCTGATTTTAATTCTAAGAAATAGCTATCAGGTTTTTTTGATAAATCCTCTTCAAGATTATTTGCATCAATTACATGACGCATCATTTTTTTGATTACTCTATCATTGCTGGAACCAAAAATTTTAGCAAAAGGATTTAACATATTAATTTCTTACAAAAAGTTACTTAACTTTCAAAGTTAATCTATATCTCCAAATGGAGGCCTTACATAAGAGATTGGGGCATTTTCTGAGTTTTCAAACTCAATCACCTCGTAAGCATCACTATCAGAGATAATTTTTCTTAATAATTGATTGTTTAATGCATGCCCTGATTTATATCCAGAAAATTGACCAATAAGATTCCCGCCAAGGAGATATAAATCACCAATAGCATCCAGCATTTTATGTTTCACTATCTCATCATTAAATCTGAGACCTTCCTCATTAAGAATCTCTTCTTCGCCAAAAACAATTGCGTTTGAAACGCTAGCTCCTAAGGCTAAATTCTTTGATTGAAGAAGCTCTTTTTCATTCCATGAACCAAATGTTCTTGCTCTACATACTTCTTTAACAAATGATGTAGAGGAAAAATCAATAATTGATTCGCTTGGAAGTGTTTTATGAACAGGGTGGTCAAAATCAACTTTGAAAGAAACTTTAAAACCATTAAAAGGTTTGATTGAAGCATAAGCATCATCACGAGTTACACTAATTTCCTTTTTAACTTTGATAAACCTCTTTAAAGCATTTTGATCTTCTAATCCAGCTGATTGGATTAAAAATACAAAAGGACTAGAACTTCCATCCATGATTGGGACTTCTGGCCCATCTACTTTAATTAAACAATTATCAACACCCAGACCAGCAATGGCTGAAAGTAGGTGCTCAATAGTTGATATTTTTACATCATCTTTAATTAATGCTGTTGAAAGGCTTGTATCACCAACATTTTCAGCAATAGCTGGAATCAAAAATGCCTCATCTATATCTTTTCTTATAAAGTTAATACCTGTATTTATATCAGCAGGCAATAATTCCATACATATATTTTTTCCAGTATGAAGACCTATACCTTCTGCTTTGATTGGGTTTCTAAGTGTTCTTTGTTTTAACATCTTATCCGTTATTATTTATTTTGACGCTGCCTATTTGCCTCTGACAATATTATCCCAGTTGCAACAGAAACATTAAAGCTTTTAAATAATTTATTACTGCTTAGATTAATTTTATAGTCACATCTTTCAAGCGTTTTTTTCCTTATGCCCGATTCTTCAGCGCCCATGATTATTGCCGTTGAAGATACAAAATCAGATTCATAATAACTCTCATTAGCATGCTCACTTAACCCGTAAATATTTACATTTATCTCATTGAGAAATTTAAGACAATTAACTAAATTAGTAACATGAAATAATTTTATTACCTCAGCACCTCCTGCAGAAACCTTATGTGCAATTGCATTTATAGGAGCACATTGGTGTTTATTAATAATCATTGCATCTACTCCGGCTACAGCAGCACACCTAATGCAAGCACCTAAATTTCTTGGATCAATAACGTTATCTAATATTAAAATCAATGGTTGATTAACCAAATTTGAATTTAAATAATCTTTAAAATCTTTGAAATTTAGCTCAGGATCATTTGCAATTATGGCTTCAGGTTCCTGTTTAACTTTACTAGAAAATTCATACTTCAAATCATTTTTATCTATTAACGATATGAGTTCGTTTAGTCTTAGATCATCCCTATTTGAGGGTAAAAAAATTTTTTTAATTTTATGAGGATTATGATTAATTATGCTTTCAATACTATGAAACCCAATTCTTAAATCATTTCCTTTCTTAATCATTTCTAGCTAATTAATTATTTGGTATTAAAGTTATTTTTCTCTCATGAGGTGTCACGTTAGCTATTTTTATTTTTATATTTTGGCCTAGTCTATATGTTCTTCCAGTTTTCTTACCTTTCAATATATTAGCTTCTCTATCATAAAAATATCTATCACCTGGCAAATCAGTAACATGAATTAAACCTGAAACATAAAACCCATCAATTTCAGAGAATAAACCAAAATCAGTTATTCCAGTAACTGTACTGTTAAATTCTTGGCCAATATAGCTCTTCATATAGTAACAAATCATTTGTTGCGTTACCTGTCTTGCAGATTTTTCAGCAATTCTTTCTAATTCAGACATTTCTTGACAATCTTCCTCAACAAGCTCCTTATCAATTTTTAAATTCTCACTATTTAAGATATTTTTTATAAGTCTATGCGTCATTAGATCTGGATATCTTCTAATGGGTGATGTGAAATGAGAATATCTATCCAACTGAAGACCAAAATGACCAATTTCTTTTGTTGAATACTCTGCTCTTTTTAAACTTTGAAGAACAACGGTTTGCAAGATTTTACTTAAACCTTTTTTTGATGAATATTTTAAACACTGAGTTATTAGATCTAACGGCTCTTTCTTAAAACCATCTGAAAAACCTTTTAAAGAAAAGAATGATTTAAGACTATCTAATTTAATGTCATCTGGCTTTTCATGAACTCTATAAACACCATATTTGTAATGTTTATTCATGAATGAAGCAGCGCATACATTAGCTGCAAGCATAGATTCTTCAATCATTTGATGAGCATAAAGCCTCTGCGGTAATGATATCTGTTCCACCTTTCCATTTTTATTTATATTAAGTATTGGCTCTTGACTGTCTATTTCTAGCGCTTGTCTTTTATTTCTTTTTACTAATAAACTTTTTGTAAGATTGTTTAAAGAGTCTAATGAATTTTTTATGCTCTTCGATGCATTTAATTTTTGATTTTTAATAAAATCTTCCACCTCGTTGTAAGTCATTCTCTTATGAGATTTTATTCTAGCTTCAAAAAATTTATATGACTTCATTTCACCACTTAGTGAAAATATCATTTCACAAACCAGAACATTTCTAACCTCATTTGGAACTAGTGAACAAAGATTGTTAGATATTTTTTCAGGTAGCATGGGAATAACCTTTGAGGGAAAATAAATAGAAGTACCTCTTTGCATAGCTTCTTTATTTAATGCTGAATCTAATTTCACAATTTCCGCAACATCAGCAATAGCTACATCTAAAATAAATGTTTTATCATTAAGGTTGCAAAAAACGGCATCATCAAAATCTTTTGCATCAGCTCCATCAATTGTTACAAAGGGTATCTGAGTTAAATCTTTTCTGTTGAGTTCAGTATTTAGGCTAAGGTCTTTAAGCTCTTTTTCTATGTTTTCATTCCATTCATAAGGAAGAAAATTTTCTTCAATAATTTGGGATATAGTGCTTTCAAGCTCGTTCATTGTGAGAGTTTAGTTTATATTTGATCAAAAAGGGTTATCAACCCCTTTAAGTTATTTATTTTATTTAATGCCTATATTCAAAATTGATGCCAACAATTCTTCCTCTAGGATCATGAACCCTAGTATCAAAACTAAAGTCAGGAGCATCATACAGTCTTGGAGCAGACTCATCGAATAAATTGATAATTGATAACTTGATATTTATTTCGCCTTTATTTGTGAATAGCTGTTTTTTTAAAGATAAATCGTGAACAAAAAATGAATCTACTGAATTGTTATATCCATATAATGTCCCAAGGCTATTAATTGGTCGTTGATTGCTGTATCCATCAATATATCGAGAGTTAAAATTAATATCATAATCTTGATATTTCCAATTTAAAAAAGCATTGATTCTATTTTTAGGAAGTGAATGAGTGTTAGTGTCGTAATTAAATTTACCAACTCTATCAATCATAAATTCACCACCTTCATTGCTGAGAGCTGGAGTAAGAAACTCAATTAAAGTTGTTGAGTTAATTGATAGCGATACATTTCCATATTTGTCTGAGGTTGATATAAGTCTATTGAAGTTCAGATCAACTCCAGATACCTCGGTTGATTCCTCGTTAAAATATGTTGTAGTAACTCCAATTAAATCACCGCTAGAATTTCTTGTAATACTTGAGCCATTTGGATTTGTATTAAGAATAACTTGGGCACTTTGAGCTTCAATTCTATTTTTATAATTGATATTCCAATAATCGATACTGAGTCTTTGCTTTTGGTTTTCAAAAATAAGTCCAATATTTAAATTTTTAGAAGTTGCAGGCTTTAGGTTTGGATTACCGATTTGCGCTTGTCTTACAAATGGTGAGTCGCCATTAAAGTCTCTTACACTCCCTAAATTAATATCACTTGAAAACATCTGCGCCATAGAGGGCATAGAAAAAGATGAGCTTCTTGAGGCTCTAAGAGTTATATCATCTGATAGAGAGTACTTAAAAGAAATTTTAGGATCAAATGATGAATCATTTTCAAACTCTTCAAATCTTCCAGCAATTTTGATATCAATATTTTCTATTGGCTTAGGTTGAATTTCAAAGAAACCAGCATATTTTTTTCTATTTTTTGAGACATTAATACCTCCACCTAAAAAGAATAAATCTGCTGATTTCACAATCTTTCCATCTGAATCAAATTGAGCTTTACTAATATCATCATATGAAATTTTTAGCTCTTCATCATTTAACTGAAGACCATATGCTATTTCATAGTCGTCTATATTGGTTCTAAAGATTAAATCTAGAGTTTTTAAAGACGCTTCTTTAGATGAAACTTCAGCACCTCTTACATAATCAATTAGTTCTTGCGTATTTTGTGATGAATCAAATATATTCCAATATGTAATAGTTCCATTAGATTGACCCATGTTCGTTCCATCTAATGCCTCTAAAAACTCTTGAATCAATAATATCTGGCCTGTAATGATCATTAGAGTGACTACTAATAGTTAGAGAAGCCTCTAATTCCGTGCTTTCACTAATATTAGTATTGAGTGTCTGACTAAGATTGTATTGTTTTATATCCTTGGGAGAATATGGGGAATCGAATTCAGATCCAAGAGGACGCCCATACCAAGTAACTGGAACATTAAAAGGATTCCCTCCTTGATCGGGTTGGATTTGTCTAGATAAAAAAGGAAGAGCAGGATATGAGGGTGATTGAGGGTTATCATTTACTTCAACTGCTGATCCCATAAAGGTAATCTCATAAACATAACTACTTCTTTCAAAAGATAAATTGGCATATGCTTTGGAGTGATCTTCATCATTCACTATATTAAATCTGGTACCGTATAAGAATCTGCAAAAAGATCCATCTAACACACCGCCATTTGCCTCGCATTGGGGGTCAGGTACAAATTGATTAGCATTATAATTACCTGAATATAGACCGTTACTAACTGTATCATCAGCAGAAATTTTAAAGGTTTTACCTAAGCCGCTAAGGCCAAGCTCAGCTATTCCAGGAATTTCAGACGCTGAAAGAGAAGATCTCTGCAGCATATTAAGACCAAACACATAGCTGCCACTTTTATAATTTGATCCTACCAATAAACCTAAAGATTTATCTCTCTGACTATAATTTGAAGTTTCAAAGTTATTAATTCTTAATTTAAATCCTTCAAAATCTTTCTGAGTTAGAACATTTACAACGCCAGCAACGGCATCAGATCCATATAGTGATGTAGCTCCTTCTTTTAAAATTTCAATTTGTTTGATTGCTATTTCAGGGACTGATATTCACATCAATGTATCCTTCACCCTGATTTGAAGGGGTTCCAGCAAAAGTATGTCTTTTTGAGTTAACAAGAAGAAGTGTAGATGCATGATCTAAACCTCTGAGTGTAATCGAGGCCATTCCTTGATCAACTCCCTCAAGGGCGTTTGTCTGGAAATGTGACCCTGATGAGGAGGCTATATATTTACTAATTTCAGCAAAATTAGAGATATTAAAATTTTCAAAATCCTCTTGAGTAATAACGTCAATTGGTGACGCATCTTGCTCAGGATTATTTACCAATGATCCTGTTGTAATAATTTCCTCAATATCATAATTTGCAATGACAAAAGGACTAACTAGTAGCAAATAAAATAGAATTTTATATTTAGTCATGTTCTGGAACAAAAAAGCGAATCATACAATAAATTCGTATCCAAAGTAATTAATCGAGTTTTATTAAAATAGAAAAATATTAAGCGCTTGATGCCTTATGACAGTCACAATTTACTTTTTTACAGATTTTATAATTTCTGTAATGGCAAAAAATAACCATCAAGGAGCCTATCATGGTTAAAACTGTTTGAGCATTAGAGCCAATAGTATCTTCAACAAGTAGGGCAGATATTAATATTGTTAATCCACCTATGCCTATATAAATAATTGAATTATTTGAATGATTTTTGTATCCCAAGCTTATTGCAAAGATACTAACTGGAATAGTTAGTAGCAAGATAGCTTTGTGTATTAATTCGCTTTCAAATGTTAAAGCTAAAGAGCTATATGAAAGAATGATTAAAGATGGAGCAAATAAACAATGTATTAAGCACATTACCGAGAATGACATTACGAATTTATCTGAAGTAAGTTGTGATTTCATTAAATAAAAAGCTCCCCAAACCTTATCTAGGGTTATGAAGAGCTTATATTAATCGAAAAACTTTAATTTAGTAAGTTAAATTAAATTTAATTCCATAGTTTTTTCCAGGAAGAGGAACCTCATTCTTCACAAAAGAAGCATGATTTCTTGCCGCTTCATCTAAAAGATTTCTTCCAAATAATGAAACTTTAAGTTCACCTTTTCCACTTAAATCAAATGTCTTAGTAAGCCTTGTGTCCAACATTTGGTATCCAGCAGTCGTTGTTTCACTCTTACCAATATCGCTTTGTTTTTCAACATCTTTTAAATGTAACTTAAAGACTATGTCATCTTGAGCATACGAAAGTGAATAAATATTTCTTGCAGGATTTATTCTTGGCACGTTATGACCATCTGTAAATTTAGCATTTACAACATCTCTTCCAAAAGATAATGTCATTTCTCCTGCACCTAAATCAAATGTTCTGCCAAACTCAATTTCATATCCATCAAATTCAGCATCTTCTTGAACATAATTTGCATGAATTAGATTACCATGATCATGCTCGTCGTCATGAGCATCTTCATCCTCATGATGTTCATCTTCATGATCTTCATCCTCATCAATTAGAGCAATATAGTTATCTACATCATTAATAAAGAAGCTCGCATATGCAAAATATTCTCCGTTACTAAAATTTAATGAAATATCAAAATTATTAGAAGTTTCAGAACTTAGTGTGGGATCTCCCACTTCAAACCTACCTGAAGCCATATGAGGACCATTCATAAATAATTCAATTACAGATGGCAGTCTCTCTACACTAGAAAAGCCGAGATTTAACTCCAATGTATCAGAAAGATCTCTTCCAATACTAACAGCAAAGCTTGAAACATCACCATCAATAGAATAACTATCTACATCACCATGATCTTGATCAGTAACACTTCCAGATCTTGTAACTTGATCTAATCTAATTCCCAAATCCACATGAAACAAGTCAAAATCTTGGCCTACAAAATAACCAAGTGTTAGAACTTCATTTTTTGCCGGATTCATGAATGCTTCTTCTCCAACTATTGAAGAATCTTCATCTACATAATTAAATGATAATTTTTGAGTTCTTATGTCATTTGAGATATCAAAAATGGCACCATACTCAGTGGCATTGTTACTAAATAATGTTGGTTCATGTTCTTCTTCAGGACTATGAGGTTCGTCATGACCTTCTTCCTCGGCATGCGCTTCAACTAAAGTATAGTCAGTATCTCTATATGTATAGTCAATTTTATTAATTAAATTGCCATTAACTTCATAGGATCCTTTTATAGAAATGCTTTCTGAATCTGTAGATGAGAAAATTCTTTCATCTTCATGAGGTTCACCATCTTCTTCAGGATGTTCTTCACCATGAAAAGGTATACCATAAAGGCTTTCAAGATTGTCTACTGAAAAACCAACATAACCCCAATCACCAGCTCTTGAGATACCAAATTTAGTAGCCTCTACAGCATAATCAGAATTTTCTACATAGCTTAATTCCTCATCATTGTGACCATCTTCTTCTTCGTGAATAACAGCACCATGAGGAACATCGTAATTACCAAATTCAGTATTTTTATATCCAACATTAACGTTAAAGCCATTAAAATTATTTTTAAAGTTAATGAATTCAGAAGAGCCATCATTTACTGATTGGGTTTCATAACCAACTTTCAATTCAGGAAGTTCATAATTCATAGTTGAAATAGAGTCATCAACTACATTAATGATTCCGCCGATCGTCCCATTAGCATAGAGCAATGATGATGGGCCCTTAACAATTTCTATTTGCTCAATATCATTAAGATCAATATCATTTATATGATCTGCACCAATACCGGATACATCTCTAACAACCATACCATTTTTAAGAATCTTTACTCTTGGGCCTGACATACCTCTTATTATTGGTTGTCCAACAGCTGCACCATAATCAGCAATAGAAATACCAAGATAACTATCAATAGCATCCCCTAAGCTTGTTGTTGCATCATCGAGTATCTCATCGCCATCTATAACGTACAATGGATTTGTAATTTCGGTTGTATCTATCAAAGCAGATGTAACCACGATAATCTCTTCAACATCTTGTGAGGCGATTTCGTTTGAATATGTAGCACTAAAAAATATTAACGTGCTTAAAAGTTTTTTCATAAGAACTCCTTAAAAAAATAAAAATTTAAAATAGATAAAAATTTATTATTTTGGTGGAGCTCTCGATTGATAGTTTTTGCTGTTAGTAGATAATAAGTCTTGATTGCTTTCAGGACTAAAAATGGATAATTCAATTCTCTTATTTATTTCCGATTTAACATTTTTGATATCGGCAGTCTTGTTTTCACAAAACTGACATTCTATAAGAGATTCACTTTTCTCAAAATGATCATGAATAAATGGATCAGCAGTTATAGAACCAGCAAATAAAATTCCTGCTAATAAAATAAATGCTTTGTTATTCTTAATATTTGTCATGGTGTTTAGTGCTTAAGACATACTAAACCTTTAATCTTACCTGCCTTAAGATCAGCTAGTGTATCACTGGCCTTTGATGCTGGTCTAGTCTCAACTTCTACCGGCTCAATTCTACCTTCTCTTACCAAATCCATTAATTCTTTCATCTCTTTCATGCTTCCAACATAGGTTCCAGTAATCGTTCTAGCTGTAAATGTATGAAGAGGAAGTGGAAGATCAAATTTGCCACCTAACAAACCTACTAATACATATAACCCACCTTTATTAATGCCAAATAGACTGTAGCCAAAATTAACAGACTCTTCTGAGCCTACAAAATCTAAAATAGTTGAAGCAGCTCCTCCTAAAATTTCCATAATTTTAGAAGCGGCTCCTTCATCTTTAGAATTTATTACTTCCGATGCACCAATTTTTTTTGCAATCGATAGTTTTTCATTATCTATATCCACAACTATAGCATTTACTTCGAATGCTGCGATTGCAATTTTTAACGCAAGTAGGCCTAAACCTCCAGCACTTATAATTACTACACTATCTCCTTTTTGTAGGTTAGCTTTTTTTAATGCACTATATGCTGTAAGACCTCTGCAGGCATAAGTGCCAGCAAGTTCATCTGGTGTATTGCCGGCATCAAAAAGATATTTAGAATCTTTAACAAGAACATACTCACCATAACCTCCATCAACAGAAACACCAAGATTTTCTGCTGTAAAAGGTGAGCAGTAATGTTCCATATCTCTTTTACACTCATTGCACTCACCACAACCTATCCATGGATACACAACGTATTTTTTTCCAATTTCTACGTTTGAAACATCTGAACCAAACTCAACTAATTCCCCATAAATTTCATGACCCATAGTTAATGTTTCATTCATCCTCGAGGGAATATGATTATCATTTCCTAAATCAAAGTATCCATCATGAATGTGAATATCTGTATGACAAACCCCACAGGCAATAGTTTTAATTAATACCTGCTTACCTTCTGGTACAGGTCTTTGAGATTCATGCAATTCAAGGGAGGCTCCGCTCGCAACGACTTTATATGATTTCATAGTTAAAACTCACAAAAAATAATTTACATTATTATAGTGTATTGATATTTTTTATTTATACTGTTTAACATGAAAAAAATTTACATATTAATTTCTATAATTTCATTCACCTTAGAAGCAACAAATTTTGAGCCTTATGAATCGACATACGAACCTCTTCCTTATACAAATACAATATTAAAAAATGCAAATATTTATGATGGTGATGGTAATGAATTCTTAGAGACAGATATAATTATTCAAAATGGAAAAATTATCTGCAATTGGCAAAGATCTTCCTGGAGCAGATGAATTAACTATAGTAGATGCGACTGGTAAATGGATAACACCTGGAATAATTGATATTCATTCGCACATGGGGGTATATCCTGCTCCTAGTGTCAAAACAAGTTCAGATGGAAATGAAGCAACTAGTCCTGTTACAGCGGAGGTTTGGGCAGAGCATTCTATATGGACTCAAGATCCTCAATTTGCTTTAGCTCTCAAAGGGGGAGTAACAACTTTTCATGTTTTACCTGGTTCAGCTAATTTAATTGGTGGAAGGGGGGTTACTGCAAAGAATCTTCAAAGAAATACCATAAATTCAATGAAATTTCCTGATGCGCCACATTCATTAAAAATGGCCTGTGGAGAGAACCCAAAAAGAGTGTATGGAAATAGAGGCCAAACACCATCAACAAGAATGGGAAATATTGCCGGATATAGAAAGTCATGGATAAAAGCAGAAGGCTACTTAAGTAAATTAGATGAATACGAAGCTAAGTCAGATGAGGCAAAAGAATTATCATATAAGCCAACTAGAGATTTAGAGTTAGAAACTTTAGCTGGAGTTTTGCGTGGTGACATTCTTGTTCATAATCATTGCTATAGGGCGGACGAAATGGCAATGATGATAGATGTTGCAAAAGAATTTGATTATAAAATTACAGCCTTTCATCATGCAGTTGAGGCTTATAAAATTGCTGATCTTTTAGCTGAGAACAATATATGTGCAGCTCTTTGGGCTGACTGGTGGGGCTTTAAACATGAAGCATACGATATGGTTCAAGCAAATGTTGCAATTGTAGATCAGGCCAGAAATGGAACTGGTTGTGCAATAGTACACTCTGATGATGAAATTGGAATTCAGCATTTAAATGTAGAGGCATCAAAAGCATTATCTGCAGGTCTTAAAGCCGGTTATAGCATATCTAAAGCTAGGGCAATGAAATGGATAACTAGTAATCCAGCTAAAGCGGCTGGAATATATGATCAAACAGGCTCGCTGAAGGTTGGTAAAAATGCTGATGTAGTTATGTGGTCTAGAAATCCATTTAGTGTTTATGCTCTTGTAGAAAAAGTATATATCGATGGAGCGTTAGCTTATGACAAATCAAGTGGTTTTGAACCAACTAGTGATTTTGACATAGGCATTATTAATCCTAAAAAAAGGAGGATAGAAGAGTGATTAGAAATAAAACTTTGATAGTTTTTTCATTTATATTTTTCACCTCAACTATTTTAGAAGGCTCTACTATAGTCATTAAAAATGCAACTATTTTTGATGGTATTGAAGATAGCTCATATTTAGGACACATTCTTATTGATGATGGATTTATAAAAAAAGTATCCAAATCATCTATGGTTCAAGGAGACAGGGTTATAGATGTTAAGGGCAAAATAGTTACACCTGGATTCATCGCTCCTGATACTGAGATAGGCATAGTTGAAATTGGAGCTTTAAGTGTTACTAGAGACGATGAGTCAAATATATATGATATTGGTTTTAGTATTCATAGTGCATTTAACCCTAACTCAACTCTAATCCCATGGAATAGATCAAATGGAATAACATCAGCAATCACTCTTCCAAGAAATACCTCAAGCCCAATAGGGGGGCTGGGATCTTTTTTTCTTTTAGATAGCAAAATGAATATTAACAGCAATGCTGATATGGTTCTTATTGGAAGATTGGGAGCAAGCGGATCATCATCTAGAGCAGAAAATCTATCTTTAATGGAAGATATATTATCCTTTGGATTATCACTGAATAAAAAAGATATAGCATCAGATATTACTATTGATGAGATTATTGAAAACTCATCCATTGCATCTTATTTAGATCTTAAAGCCAGAGATGTCAAAGTCTTGTATAGGCTTTTTGATGAAGATCTTCCATTAATAATAAAATCTCATAGAGCATCAGACATCCTTAATCTAATTAGTCTTAAAAAAAAGTATGACTTAAATTTAGTAATAATGGGAGCACAAGAAGCATCTCTAGTAATAGACGATATTGCTAAAAATGATGTCCCTTTAATTATTAATCCTATAAATAATATTCCCAACTCTTTTGATGAGCTTGCATCAAATATAAACCTAGCACAAAGATTAGAGAAAGCAGGAATTGCAATGATGTTTAATGTTTCAAGAGATCATAATTATCATTTAATCAGGCAAGGGGCAGGCGTAGCAGTGGCAAATGGTCTTTCATATGGCTCTGCAATAAAAGCCCTTACTAGTAATGTAGCCAAAGTATTTAATATTGAGAATAGAGGTTCTATAAAGGTTGGCAATTATGCAGATATTGTTGTTTGGGAGGATGATCCGCTTGAGCCATCAAGCATACCTGAAAGAGTTTTCATAAATGGAATTGAAACAGATCTAACTACCAGATCAACAAGACTTAGAGATAGGTACACCAAGGATCTTAATAAACCAAATACCTACAGAAATTAGAAAAGTGGTGCCGGCACCAAGAGTCGAACTCGGGACCTACTGATTACAAATCAGTTGCTCTACCAGCTGAGCTATACCGGCGCGGGGCGAATTTTACATTAATTAAATCTTTCAGGGAATAGGTTATTTTAAATATCTAATGCGCACCCAGTTCCTCCAAGACCACAATATCCATTAGGGTTCTTAGCTAAGTACTGTTGATGATATTCTTCAGCTAGATAATAAGTCGGAGCTAAAATAATCTCGGTTGTTATCTTGTCATAATTTTTAGCTAAGAGAATATTCTGATATTTATTTTTTGTATCTTCACAAATTTTGAGGTCTTTTTCAGATGAGCAGTATATTACTGATCTATATTGAGTCCCTTTATCATTACCTTGACGCATTCCTTGAGTTGGGTCATGACATTCCCAAAAAACTTTCAATAAATCAGATAATGATATTTCTTTAGGATCGTAAATAACTTTTACAACCTCTGCATGATTGGTATTTTTATAACAGACTTGTTCATATGTTGGATTTTTGATATCACCCCCAGCATACCCAACTGAAGTTAACCAGACACCATCTAGTTGCCAAAATTTTCTTTCCACACCCCAAAAACATCCAGCTCCAAATATAATTTCATTATATTCAGCAGGAGCTTCTGAATTTAGATCAATCCCATTTAAGTAGTGATTCATAATTTTAATAAATACCTTCTATAGATATTTCTCCATGTTCATAATTAATAATTTTGTTGTTAGCTAATTTAAGTTTAAGGCTACCATCAGCATTAATACCATCAAAAAGACCTGATGTAATAATTTTTTCGTTATGCCTTATTTTAATATTGAAATTCATATGAACACATAGTTCAAGCCATTTTTCTTGCCAAGAATCTATTCCATGATCGCAAAAGTGGATATAACTTTTTAAAATACTATTTATCAGCTCATTTCTCATTGAGCTAACTTTAAAAGAGGATAGGTCTCCCCACCATTCTTCTTTTTCTGGGTGATTTAGATTAATTCCTATTCCAACAATATTATTAATGTTAGTTCCCATTACTTCTTTTTCAATCAAAATCCCTCCAATTTTCTTTTTTGCAAGAATTATGTCATTTGGCCATTTAAGACCAACGTCTTTAGTTTTAATCATTGAATTAATAACAGTTGCACATATCAGACCAACTATTAAGCTAAGAGGGGCCACTTTTGTAGTCTCTTTAGAATAGATGGACATATAGATATTCCCAGAACTTGGACTAGACCATGCCTTGCCCAATCTACCTCTTCCCATGGTTTGATGTTCTGAAATGATTACATGAAAATCTTTTTTAAGTTCGATTCTTTTACACTCTTCATTGGTTGAGTCAATAGTGTTATATAAATCTAGATCAACTTGAGATTTAGAAAGATTTTTAAGTATTTTTTGTCTGTTTAATATATTCAATTTAAAAAATTGGTTGACTTAAATCCATTCTAGAACAAAAATAGCAAGCTTGATATGGAGAGGTGGGTGAGTGGTTAATACCAGCAGACTGTAAATCTGCCGCTTCGGCTACGTAGGTTCGAATCCTACCCTCTCCACCATGTCTATTTTCTTATCAAAATAGCTTAAAAAATAATCGAATATTTAATTGAAAAAAGGTTGAGTTTATAACTTTTTAGAGGGATAATACGCCACCTTAAAATAGGATGCTACATATTCGGGCTCATATAGCTCAGTGGTAGAGCACTTGCTTGGTAAGTAAGAGGTCACCGGTTCAAGTCCGGTTATGAGCTCCATTTTATTTTAATGAAAAATAATTATTTCAGAGAGGCATAAAAAGATGGCAAGAGAAAAATTTGAAAGAACGCTTCCCCACGTTAATGTAGGGACAGTTGGTCACGTTGACCATGGTAAAACAACACTTACAGCTGCATTAACAAAAGTAGCTGCTGAAGTATATGGCGGAGATGCTGTTGACTTTGCAAATATTGATAATGCTCCAGAAGAAAGAGCAAGAGGAATAACAATTGCTACTTCTCATGTTGAGTATGTTTCAAACGAAAGACATTATGCTCACGTTGACTGTCCTGGTCATGCTGATTATGTTAAAAATATGATTACAGGTGCTGCTCAGATGGACGGTGCAATTTTAGTTGTTAGTGCTGCTGATGGCCCAATGCCTCAAACTAGAGAGCATATTCTATTAGCAAGACAGGTTGGTGTTCCACACATCGTTGTATACATGAACAAAGCTGACCAGAATGATGATCCTGAAATGATAGAGCTTGTTGAGTTGGAAATTAGAGAACTATTAAATGAGTATGATTTCCCTGGTGATGACACTCCAATTATTGTTGGAAGTGCACTTAAAGCTTTAGAGGGAGATACATCAGAAATAGGTGTTCCTTCAGTTCAAAAACTTATTGAAACATTAGATAGTTATGTACCAGAGCCTGAAAGACCTGTCGATGGGGCATTCCTAATGCCAATCGAAGATGTATTCACTATTTCTGGTAGAGGAACTGTTGTTACTGGAAGAATTGAAACAGGTATCGTAAACACTGGTGACCCATTAGAAATCGTTGGTATCAAAGATACAACTACAACAACCTGTACTGGTGTTGAGATGTTTAGAAAATCTTTAGATGAAGGTAGAGCCGGTGAAAACTGTGGTGTTTTATTAAGAGGTGTGGAGAGAGATGCTGTTGAAAGAGGACAAGTTTTAGCTAAGCCTGGATCAATATCACCTCATACTAAGTTTGAAGCTGAGATTTATGTATTAAGTAAAGATGAAGGAGGAAGACATACTCCTTTTATGAATAACTATAGACCTCAGTTCTATTTCAGAACTACTGACGTAACGGGTGCATGTGAGCTTCCGAGTGGTGTAGAAATGGTTATGCCTGGTGATAATATTAAAATGAATATTGAACTTATTGCCCCAATTGCAATGGACGAAGGTCTTAAATTTGCGATTAGAGAAGGTGGAAGAACAGTTGGTGCTGGCGTAGTATCAAAAATTATTGAGTAATTGTTGACTTTTTAGCCGAGGCCTTTGTGTCTCGGCTTACTTGTCTCTGAGGAATATGAAAATAAGTTTTAGGCCAGTAGCTCAATTGGTAGAGTACCGGTCTCCAAAACCGGGGGTTGTGGGTTCGAGACCCTCCTGGCCTGCCAAGTTTAACTTGCTGCCAAAATAGGAAATATATGGCTAAAGGATCAGCTTCAAAAATGATAGATAATGTAAAGTGGCTTGTTGCACTAGCAGTTTTTTGTGCTGCTGTAATTGGTAATAGCTACTTTGTTGAGATTGCTTTCTTATATAGAGTCTTAGGAGTTGTATTTCTATTTATTGTTGGACTTGTTATTTTATCAATTACAGATTTTGGTTCTAATGCAATCAAGCTAATGAAAGAATCAAGAACAGAAATTAGAAGAGTGGTTTGGCCAACTCGCATAGAAACAACTCAAACATTTTTAGTGGTATTCGGTTCAATAATTGTTTTGTGCTTATTCTTTTGGGGCCTTGAATCTCTTTTAACTTTTTTAACCAAATTGGTTTTAGGTTAGTAATATGGATTGGTATGTAATACAAGCTTACTCAGGCTATGAGCAAAAAGTAAAAATAGCCCTTGAAGAGAAAATAGAGCTAAATAATTTATCTGATAAATTTGGAGAAATTTTGATACCTACAGAGCAAATAGTTGAACTTAGAGGCGGATCAAAGAAAACTACTGAAAGAAAATTTTTCCCTGGATACATTCTAATCCAAATGCTTCTTGAAGATGACTCCTGGCAATTAGTTCAATCAACTCCAAGAGTATCTGGTTTTGTTGGAGGCACCAAAGATAGACCGTTACCAATATCTGAGGACGATGTAAATAATATAATTAATAGGATTGAGGTCGGTGAAGATGCGCCAGCACCAAAAACCATCTATGAGCCAGGCGAAGTGGTTAGGGTTTGCGATGGGCCTTTTAATGACTTTAATGGTGTTGTTGAAAGTGTTGATTACGAAAGAAATATGGTCAAAGTTTCAGTTCAAATTTTAGGAAGAGCAACTCCGGTTGATCTTGAATTTACTCAAATAGAGAAAACATAATGGCAAAAAAAGTAGCAAATATACTTAAATTACAAATTCCTGCAGGCGGAGCTAATCCTAGTCCACCTGTTGGTCCTGCTCTTGGTCAGGTAGGCGTTAATATTATGGATTTTTGTAATGCATTTAATTCTGAAACACAAAATGCAGAGAAAGGATTACCATTACCAGTTGTAATTACTGTTTATGAGAACAAATCATTTACATTTGTTGTAAAAACACCTCCTGCAGCAGTTTTAATTAGAAAGGCTTTAGGAATTCCAAAAGGAAGTGGTGAGCCTAATAGAGAAAAAGTTGGCAAACTTACAAGAGCCCAACTCGAAGACATAGCTAAACAAAAAGAGCCTGATTTAAATTCAAATGATATAGATGCTGCCATATCAATTATTGCTGGTACAGCTAGAAGTATGGGAGTTGAGGTAGATTTATGAGTAAAGTAACTAAAAAACAAAAAATTATTTTAGAAAAAGTTGATCCAGAAAAAACTTATTCAATATCTGAAGCGTTAGAAATAATGCAGTCAGTTAGGTCTCCAAAATTTGAAGAGTCAGTAGATATAGCTATTAGGCTAGGTGTTGATCCTAATAAATCTGATCAAAATGTAAGAGGTGCTGTAACACTTCCTAACAGCTTAGGTAAAGCTGTTAGCGTAGCTGTTTTTGCTGACGGTGATCAGGCTGATGCTGCAAAAGCTGCTGGAGCTGAATATATAGGCATGGATGATTTAGCGGAAAAGTTTTCCAAAGAAGAAATAAGCGTTGATGTTGTCATATCTACAAACGATGCTATGAAAGTTGTTGGTAAGCTTGGCCAGGTTTTAGGCCCAAAAGGTTTAATGCCTAACCCTAAAACAGGCACTGTTACTGATGATGTTGCTACTGCTATTAACAATGCAAAAGCTGGACAAGTCAGATTTAGAACAGATAAAAATGGAATTATTCATGGAAGCATTGGCAAAGTATCTTTTGATATCGATAAAATTAAAGCTAATGCGTCAGCATTATTGGAAGAATTAAAAAAATTAAAACCAGCATCTGCAAAGGGAATTTATATAGGTAATATTGCGCTAAGTAGCACAATGGGACCTGGTATAAAAATAACTTCATCAGAGTTGCTATAAGTTTTAACTTTGTAAGTAATTACAGAGTTAGATAGTTGCGTTTACGCAGCCGTCAAAGACCGTAGGTGTCGTAAGACTTAATTTCCTACGTAGGTGGTGTTCAAATTGTAATTTTGCAATTTGTCGCCGAATGGCCGTAAGGCTTAAACAGGAGAATTGCTGTGGCGTTATCGAAAAGTGAAAAAGAAAGAATTGTAGGTGAGGTTAAAGAAGTTGCATCTAATGCATCTTCTTTGGTTATTTCAGATGCTAGAGGCTTAAAGGTAAGCGAATTATCTGAAGTAAGAAAAAAAGCTACTCAGTCAGGTATACATATCCAAATAATCAAGAACTCTCTTGCTAAATTAGCATTTGAGGGAACTGATTTTGGTTGTTCTGACGAGGTGCTTGTAGGGCCTTCATTATTTGCTTTCTCATTCGAAGAGCCAGGTGCAGCAGCAAAATTGCTCAAAACATATGCTAAAAACTTTGATAATTTAGAAATTAAAGCTTTGGTTGTTGAGGGGCAATTGCTTGATGGAGGACAGATAGATATTCTAGCTAGCCTTCCTTCTAAAGATGAAGCCTATGGCCTCATTGCAAATGTGTTGCAAGCTCCAATAAGCAAATTCGCGACTTTGTTAAATGAAGTTCCGAGTAAGCTTGCTAGGGTTTTATCAGCAGTTCAAGACAAAAAAAAGGCATCAGCCTAAATTATAAGGAGAATTAGAATGGCAACTAGTAAAGAGGATATTTTAAAAGCTATTGAAGAGATGTCAGTTATGGATCTTGTAGATCTAATTTCTGATATTGAAGAAAAGTTTGGTGTAACAGCAGCAGCAGCAGTTGCAGCAGCACCAGTGGCAGCAGGTGGCGGAGATGCTCCTGCGGCAGAAGAAAAAGATGCATTTGATGTTGTATTAAGTGCGGCTGGCGATCAAAAAGTTCAAGTCATTAAAGCTGTTAGAGCTATTACCGGTCTTGGATTAAAAGAAGCAAAAGATATGGTTGATGGTGCACCAAGTACTGTAAAAGAAGGTGCAAGTAAAGACGATGCAGAAGCTATGGTTGCTCAGCTAACCGAAGCGGGCGCAACAGCAGAACTTAAGTAAAACTATTAAACATATAAATATTAAATAAAAGGGCGCATTTATGTCATACAGCTATACAGAGAAGAAAAGAATAAGAAAAAACTTTGGTACTTTTAAAAAGGTTATGGATCTTCCAAACTTAATTGAAACCCAAACCAGGTCTTATTCTGAATTTTTACAAGCTGATATGGCTCCTGAGGCAAGAAAGAAACAAGGACTTGAAGAAGTATTTCAGTCACTGTTTCCTATTAAAAGTGTTTCAGGTAATGCTGCTCTTGAGTATGTTTCATATGAACTTGGTAAAAACACTTATGATGTTCAAGAGTGTTTAATACAAGGACTTTCTTATTCAGCACCACTAAGAATTAAAGTAAAGCTAGTTCTCTATGATAGAGAATCCAATTTCAAAGAAGTAAAAGATATTAAAGAGGGTGAAGTCTTCATGGGCGAAGTGCCTCTTATGACTTCTGATGCTTCATTTGTTGTTAATGGAACAGAAAGAGTTGTTGTATCCCAGCTTCATAGATCTCCAGGTGTTTTTTATGATCATGATAAAGGGAAAACTCACTCATCAGGAAAAGTTTTATATTCAGCAAGAATAATTCCTTATAGAGGCTCATGGCTAGATTTTGAATTTGATCCTAAGGATATTCTATTTAGTAGGATAGATAGAAGAAGAAAAATTCCTGCAACAATTATGCTAAGAGCTCTTGATATGAGCACAGAAGAAATCCTTTCAGAGTTTTATGATGAAGATTTATTCTCTATTGAAAAGGATTCCGTAAAGCTTGCTTTAATCCCAGAAAGACTCAGAGGTGAAACTCTTTCAGTAGATCTTAAGGTAAAGAACAAAGTTTATGTTGAGGCTGGTAAAAGAATCACTGCAAGACATATCAAAGAATTATCTAGCTCTAAAGTAAATGAAATTACTTTAGCTGAAGAATTTTTAATTGGAAAAGTGCTATCAAAAGATATCTTTAACAAAGAGACCGGAGAGGTACTTTTTGCTGCAAATACCGAAATTGATGAAGTTGTACTCGAGGCACTCAAAGAAAATAAAGTACATGAAATCTCTTGCTTGTATATCAATGAGTTAGACAAAGGCCCATATATATCAAATACTTTAAGAGTAGATCCAACCTCAAATAGGCTTGAGGCATTGGTAGAAATATATAGAATGATGAGACCTGGTGAGCCACCAACCAAAGACTCGGCTGACACATTATTTAACAATCTTTTCTTTAATGAAGAAAGATATGACCTTTCTGAAGTTGGAAGAATGAAGTTTAACAGAAGGCTAAAACTAGATTCTGAAAAAGAAAACCCTTATATCCTTGATAAAGAAGACATTATCGAAGTTATGAAAGGAATTGTGAACATAAGAGATGGTCATGATATTGTTGATGATATTGATCACCTAGGAAACAGAAGAGTTAGATCTGTTGGTGAGATGACAGCAAATCAATTTAGAGTTGGTTTAATTAGAGTTGAAAGAGCAGTAAGAGAAAGATTAAGCATGGCTGAAGCAGATGAGCTTGGTCCACAAGATCTCATTAACGCAAAACCAGTTACAGCTGCTATAAAAGAATTTTTTGGATCTAGTCAGCTATCACAGTTTATGGATCAAAATAATCCGCTTTCTGAGATTACGCATAAAAGAAGAGTTTCCGCTCTAGGGCCCGGAGGTCTTACAAGAGAAAGAGCTGGGTTTGAAGTGAGAGACGTTCATCCAACTCATTACGGAAGAGTTTGTCCAATTGAAACTCCTGAGGGACCAAATATTGGACTTATCAACTCGTTCGCTTCTTATTCAAGAACAAATCAATATGGATTTATAGAAACACCATATAGAAAAGTTATAAATGGAAAAGTTACTGATGAAATAATATATTTATCAGCTATTGATGAAGCAGAACATGTAATTGCTCAGGCTAATGTCGCTTTAGATAAAAATAATAAGTTTGTAGATGATCTTGTAGCAGTAAGGCATGCAAATGAATTTGAGCTAATGTCACCTGATAGAGTTGATTTAATGGATGTATCACCTCAACAGGTTGTATCAATAGCAGCATCCTTAATACCTTTCTTAGAGCACGATGATGCAAACAGAGCTCTTATGGGATCTAATATGCAAAGACAAGCTGTTCCTCTCATAAGAGCAGAGAAGCCACTTGTTGGAACTGGTTTAGAATCTGTTGTTGCCAGAGATTCAGGAGTATGTATAGTTGCTAAAAACTCAGGGGTTGTCGAAAGTGTAGATGCTTCAAGAATTGTTGTCAGAGTAACAGATAAGAAATCAAAATCAGCATCTGATGTTTATAATCTTGTAAAGTATACAAGATCCAATCAGAATACTTGTATTAATCAGAGACCAATCGTTCAAATTGGAGATACTGTTAAAGCAGGGGATGTGTTAGCTGATGGACCATCGGTAGATAATGGCGAGTTAGCACTTGGTCAAAATATTCGTATCGCATTCATGCCATGGAATGGCTATAACTTTGAGGATTCAATTTTAATATCAGAAAAAGTTGCTAGAGAAGATAGGTTTACATCTATTCATATTCAAGAAATAGTTTGTGTTGCAAGAGATACAAAATTGGGGTCTGAAGAAATAACCGCTGATATACCAAATGTAGGTGAGGGATCACTAAATAAATTAGATGAATGTGGAATTGTATATGTTGGAGCAGAGGTTATTCCTGGAGATATATTAGTTGGTAAAATTACTCCTAAGGGCGAAACACAGCTCTCACCAGAAGAGAAACTTCTTAGAGCTATTTTTGGCGAAAAAGCCTCTGATGTTAAAGACACTTCACAAAGATCAAGCTCTAAAGGAACTGTAATCGGAGTTGAGGTATTCACTAGAGATGGAGTTGAGAAAGATGTAAGAACCCAAGCAATTGAGCAAGATCATTTAGATCAATCAAAGAAAGATGCTGATGATGAAGCATCAGTTGTAGAACAGGCAACAAAAACTAGACTATGTGAATTACTAAAAGGCAAAAAAGCAATCAAGGGTAATGGTATTAAGAAAGGAGAAACTCTTACTGAAGAAAAACTTGAGTCGCTGGCACTTAACGATGTTTTTTCGATTAGAACTGATGCAGATGCTGTAAATGATGTAATAGAAGATACAGAAAAAAGTTATAACAAATATATAAAAGATATAAAAACTAGGTTTGATGAGAAAAAAGCAAAAATAATTAGAGGGCACGATCTTGCCCCTGGGGTTATTAAAATTGTTAAAGTATATTTAGCTATAAAAAGAAGAATTCAGCCTGGTGATAAAATGGCTGGTCGTCATGGTAATAAGGGTGTCATTTCTGAGATTATGCCTGTTGAAGATATGCCATATGATGAGAAAGGAAACCCAGTCGATATCGTATTAAATCCTCTTGGTGTTCCATCAAGGATGAACGTTGGGCAAATTTTAGAAACTCATATGGGTGCTGCTGCAAAAGGTATTGGAGAAAAAATTGACTCCATGCTTAAAGCTAATGCAAAACCTGCTGAGCTCAAAGATTATTTGGACCAACTTTATAATAAAAATGCTACTAACAAAGAAGACATATCTTCATTTAATAATAGTGAAATTTTAGAATTGGCAAATAATTTGAAAGACGGTCTTCCAATTGCAACACCTGTTTTTGATGGGGCAAAGGAAAGCGAGGTAAAAGAATTACTAAAATTAGCTGATCTACCAGAATCAGGCCAATTTACTTTGTATGATGGCCGAACAGGATCTAAATTTCATAGACCTGTGACCGTAGGCTATATGTATATTATTAAACTTAATCATTTAGTTGATGACAAAATGCATGCAAGATCTACTGGATCGTACAGTCTTGTAACACAACAACCACTTGGCGGAAAGGCTCAATTTGGTGGCCAAAGATTTGGAGAAATGGAAGTTTGGGCTCTAGAAGCTTATGGAGCTTCATATACATTACAAGAAATGCTTACAGTTAAGTCTGATGATGTAGCAGGCAGAACTAAAATGTATAAAAATATTGTCGATGGTAGCTATGAAATGGATGCAAACATCCCAGAGTCATTTAATGTTCTAAGCAAAGAAATTAAATCACTAGGTATTAACCTCGAATTAGATTCAGAAAACTAGGAGATAAAATTGAGAGACTTATTAAATTCATTAAAAACAGGGCAGGATGATTTCACAACCATATCTGCAGGCTTAGCATCTCCACAAGTTATTAAATCTTGGTCTTTCGGAGAGGTAAAAAAACCTGAAACAATTAACTACAGAACTTTTAAACCAGAAAGAGATGGTCTTTTTTGTTCAAAGATATTTGGGCCCATAAAAGATTACGAATGCATTTGTGGTAAATACAAACGCATGAAACATAGAGGGGTTGTTTGTGAAAAATGTGGAGTTGAAGTTACTTTAGCAAAAGTAAGAAGAGAAAGAATGGGCCATATTGATTTAGCAGCACCAGTTGCTCATATATGGTTTTTAAAATCACTACCATCAAGAATAGGTCTTCTTCTAAATACCACACTCAGAGAAATTGAAAGAGTGCTATATTTTGAAAGCTACATCGTCACAGACCCTGGATTAACAGAGCTTGAAAAAGGCCAAATCCTAACGGAAGAAGAGTGGGTAGAAAAATATGAGGAATTTGGTGATGAATTCTCTGCTGGAATGGGAGCTGAAGCAGTTCAAATATTATTGGAAGAACTTGATATTAATGAAGAAATTAGAGAAATCAGAGAAGAAATTCCTCAAACTAACTCAGAAACAAAGCTTAAAAAGCTTTCCAAAAGATTAAAATTATTAGAAGCATTTAACGAGTCAGGCAATAGACCAGAGTGGATGATAATGGATGTTTTACCAGTTCTACCGCCTGATTTAAGACCTTTAGTTCCTCTTGAGGGCGGAAGATTTGCTACTTCAGACCTAAATGACTTATATAGAAGAGTTATTAATAGAAATAATAGATTAAAAAGATTATTAGAGCTTAGTGCTCCAGATATTATTGTTAGAAATGAAAAAAGAATGCTTCAAGAGTCTGTAGATGCGCTGCTAGATAATGGCAGAAGAGGAAGAGTCATTACAGGCACTAATAAACGCCCATTAAAGTCATTAGCTGACATGATCAAAGGTAAAGGCGGAAGGTTTAGACAGAATCTATTAGGAAAAAGGGTTGACTACTCTGGAAGATCTGTAATTGTTTCTGGCCCTAATCTAAAGCTTCATCAATGTGGTCTTCCAAAAAAAATGGCATTAGAGCTTTTTAAACCATTTGTATATGGAAAACTTGAACAACGTGAACTTGCTACAACTATAAAAGCTGCAAAAAAACTTGTTGAAAGAGAAACTCCTGAAGTTTGGGAAGTTTTAGAAGATGTAATAAGAGAACATCCCGTAATGTTAAACAGAGCACCTACACTTCATAGACTAGGCCTTCAGGCATTCGAACCAAAATTAATTGAAGGTAAAGCGATTCAGTTACATCCTTTGGTTTGTGTTGCTTTTAATGCCGATTTTGACGGCGATCAAATGGCTGTCCATGTTCCTTTAACGCTTGAGGCTCAGCTTGAAGCAAGAGCTTTAATGATGTCTACAAATAATATTTTATCACCTGCTGATGGCTCTCCAATTATTAACCCAACTCAAGATATTGTTCTTGGTCTTTATTATATGACAAGAGATAACGCCACCGCTAAAGGAGGAGGAAGAGTTTTTAGTGATCCTGATGAGGTTTTAAGAGCATATGAGACAGAAACCTTGGATGTTCATTCATCTATTAAAGTAAGAATTACAGATGAGAATGGTAACAGATCCATTTATGAAACCACTGTTGGTAGAGTTTTAATTTGGAGAATTACCCCATTTGAAGTTGGTTTTGAAAATATTAACAAAGTTTTAAATAAGAAATTAATCTCAAAACTTGTTGATATTTCATACAGAAAAGCGGGACTAAAGAAAACTGTCATTTTTGCAGATCAATTAATGTATTTAGGGTTTGATTTTTCTACAAGATCAGGCTCTTCAATTGGTGTAAATGATTTTGTCATACCAGAAGAAAAATCCAAAATTATTTATGACTCTGAAAAAGAAGTAAAAGCAATTGAAAAACAATTCGATTCTGGTTTAGTAACACGTGGTGAAAGATACAATAAAGTTATTGATATATGGTCTAGAGCAAATGAACAAGTTGCAAAGGCTATGATGGAAAAAATTAGTACTGAGATTGTTCAAACTCCCGATGGTAATAATGTTGAGCAGTCTTCTTTTAATTCTGTATACATATATGCAGATTCTGGAGCAAGGGGCTCGCCGGCTCAAATCAGACAGTTATCTGGTATGAGAGGATTGATGTCAAAACCTGATGGATCAATTATTGAAACACCAATTACTGCAAATTTTAGAGAAGGCCTATCAGTTCTTCAGTATTTTATTTCCACCCATGGAGCCAGAAAAGGACTTGCAGATACAGCATTAAAAACTGCTAACTCCGGATACCTTACAAGAAGGTTATGTGATGTATCTATGGATTCTGTAATTAATATTGATGATTGCGGTACTGAAAATTCCATAACTGTGACCTCAATTATTGATGGCGGTGAAATCATTCAGGCTCTAACAGACAGAATTTTAGGAAGGGTTATTGCTGAGCCAATATATGACAATGAGGGTAATGAGTTATTCGCTAAAGATACCATGCTAGATGAAGATGCCGTTGATCTAATTGAATCATTAACTTTGGCATCTCTTAAGGTAAGATCTCCGATGACATGCGAAGCATCAATTGGTGTTTGTTCAAAGTGTTATGGAAGAGATCTAGCGAGAGGACATTTAGTTCACAGAGGTGAAGCAGTTGGAGTGGTTGCAGCTCAGTCAATTGGAGAGCCTGGAACTCAGTTAACTATGCGTACTTTCCACATTGGTGGTGCAGCATCAAGCTCATCAGAAGACAATGCTATATATAATAAGAATGCAGGTGCTGTTTCATATTCAAGTGATATGAAAACTGTTACTAATAAAGATAAACTTGAAGTTGTAGTTTCAAGAAATGCAATGTGTACCATCACAGACATTAATGGAAAAATAACAGAGCAATATAAAGTTCCTTATGGTGCAACTCTTGTGGTAGATGATGCTGCAGACTTAACTGATGGTATTAAAATCGCCTCATGGGATCCATATACAAGACCAATTATTGCAGAAGCCTCCGGTAAAGTTAAATTTGTAGATATTGAAGACGGCGTTACTGTAAGAGAGCAATTAGACGAGTTAACAGGGTTATCTAGTATTGAAATAATTGAAGTATCAGATAGACCTGCAGCTGGAAGAGATATGTCTCCAAAAGTACTAATTCAGGACTCAAAAGGAAAAACACTTCTTATGGGTGAATTTAAAGCACCTGCTGAATATCCACTTCCTGCTGGCGGCCTAGTAAATATTGCTAATGGTCAAAAAATTACTGCTGGTGAAGTGATTGCTAGAATGCCTTTAGTTGCTTCTAAAACTAAAGATATTACAGGTGGTCTTCCAAGAGTGGCGGATTTATTTGAAGCTAGAAAACCAAAAGATGCTGCAGTATTATCTGAAGAAACTGGAATCATTTCTTTTGGCAAAGAAACAAAAGGCAAAATAAGATTGGTAATTACCCCAGAAGGCGCAACTAAAAAAGCTCAGAATACAGAAATGCTTATTCCTAAACATAGAACATTATCTGTATTTGAAGGTGAAAGAATCACCAAGGGAGATATTATTTCAGATGGACCATACAGTCCTCATGATATCTTAAGGCTGAAAGGCATACCTGCTCTAACCAATTTCATTGTTAATGAGATTCAAGATGTCTATAGACTTCAAGGCGTATCGATTAATGATAAGCATATTGAAACTATATTAAGACAGATGCTAAGAAAAGCTTTAATTTTAGATGGTGGAGATACTAAGTTTATTCAAGGCGATCAAGTTAGTTATGCAGAACTTAAAGAAGAAAATGAAAAGATCGAGTCTGCAGGAAAAAATCCAGCAGAATTTGAGAGAGTATTACTTGGAATTACAAAAGCATCTCTTGCTACTGATTCATTTATCTCTGCTGCTTCTTTCCAAGAAACAACAAGAGTATTAACAGAAGCTGCAGTTACTGGTAAAAAAGATCACTTAAGAGGGCTTAAAGAAAATGTTGTTGTTGGAAGACTGATTCCTGCTGGAACAGGTATGGAATTCCATGACAAACTGAAGAATAAAAAGCAATTTGATATAGAAGAACAAACCTTATCTGCTGACGACATAGAGGCAGCATTAAGACAAGAACTTCAAGAAAATGAGGAATAGTGTTGACCGCGACTAATCTGCTCTATAAAATCGCGGCCTAACTAAAATAAAATATTATGGCAACAGTAAATCAATTATTAAAAAAGTCTAGAAAACCAAAAGTTAGAAAGACAGATGTTCCTGCATTAAATGCATGTCCTCAAAGAAGAGGAGTGTGCACTCGTGTTTATACAACAACTCCTAAAAAACCTAATTCAGCATTAAGAAAAGTCTGCAGAGTTAGATTAACTAGTGGATATGAGGTTACTTCTTATATAGGCGGTGAAGGCCATAATCTTCAAGAACATTCATTAGTCTTAATAAGAGGTGGAAGGGTTAAAGATCTTCCAGGTGTTAGATATCATACTGTTAGAGGAACATTGGATACCTCAGGTGTTGCAAATAGAAAACAAAGAAGATCTAAATATGGAGCAAAAAAAGGTAAATAATTATGCCAAGAAGAAGAAGTCCCGAAAAGAGAAAAGTTTTACCAGATCCTAAGTATAAGGATGTAATTCTTGCTAAGTTTATGAATAACCTTATGAAAGATGGTAAAAAATCTGTAGCAGAAAAAATTGTGTATGGAGCTTTTGATCAAATTACCAAAACTTCTAAAGAAGAACCGCTTGAAGTTTTTATGAAAGCATTAGAAGAAGTAAGTCCAGTTGTTGAGGTTAAATCAAGAAGAGTTGGAGGAGCTAATTATCAAGTGCCTATAGAAATTAGACCATCAAGAAGACAAGCACTAGCTATGAGGTGGATTGTTGATGCTGCTCGCAAGAGAAGCGAAAAATCAATGAATTTAAGATTGGCTGGAGAATTAATGGATGCTTCACAGAAAAAAGGTTCTGCTGTTAGAAAAAGAGAAGATGTGCACAAAATGGCTGAAGCTAATAAAGCCTTCTCTCACTTTAGATTTTAAAAAAATTATTCAATTATAAATTATGGCAAGACAAACTGTTTTAAATAAATATCGCAATGTTGGTATATGTGCTCACGTTGATGCTGGTAAAACAACAACAACTGAAAGGGTCCTATTTTATACAGGTCTTTCTCATAAGATTGGCGAGGTTCATGACGGTGCCGCTACCATGGATTGGATGGAGCAGGAGCAAGAAAGAGGTATTACTATTACTTCCGCTGCAACAACTTGTTTTTGGAGCGGAATGGAACAACAGTTCCCTCAACATCGCATCAATATAATTGATACACCTGGCCACGTTGATTTCACTATTGAGGTTGAGAGATCTCTTAGGGTTCTTGATGGGGCAGTGGTTGTTTTTTGTGGAACTTCAGGTGTAGAACCTCAATCAGAAACTGTTTGGAGACAAGCCAATAGATATCAAGTGCCGAGAATTGTTTTTATTAACAAAATGGACAGGGCTGGTGCAAATTTTGAAAGAGTTGTAGATCAAATCAAGACTAGACTTCAAGCTAATATTATCCCTATTCAGTACAACATTGGTGCAGAAGAAGATTTTAAAGGTGTTGTTGATTTAATTAATAATAGAGCTATTTACTGGAACGAAGACGATCAAGGTCTCACATTTGATTCTAAAGAAATTCCAGATGAGCTCGTTGATAAATGTGCGCAGTTAAGAGAAGAAATGGTTGAAGCTGCAGCTGAAGCTAATGAAGAATTAATGGATGCATATCTTGAATCTGGTGAGTTATCTGTTGAGCAAATTAAAGAAGGCCTTAGAATCAGATCTCTTGCAAATGAATTAATAGTTGGCTTATGCGGATCAGCATTTAAAAACAAAGGTGTTCAAGCAATGTTAGATGCCGTTGTAGAATTTTTACCAGCGCCTGATGAGGTCAAAGCCATCACCGGAGTAATACCAAATAATAGTCAGGAAGATGAAGTTGAAGATTCAAGAAAATCTTCAGATGACGAACCTTTTTCAGCTTTAGCTTTTAAGATTGCCACTGATCCATTTGTTGGCACATTAACATTTATTAGAGTTTATTCAGGAGTTCTGTCAGTTGGCGATGCGGTAATTAATTCAACAAAATCTAAAAAAGAGAGAGTTGGAAGAATGGTACAGATGCACTCAAACAACAGAGAAGAAATAAAAGAAGTAAGAGCTGGTGATATTGCTGCATGCATTGGATTAAAAGATATTACAACGGGTGATACCCTGTCTGATATGGACAAGCCAATTGTGTTGGAAAGAATGGACTTTCCTGAACCTGTTATTTCTGTTGCAGTTGAACCAAAATCAAAGCCTGACCAAGAGAAAATGTCTTTGGCATTAGGTAAATTAGCACAAGAAGATCCTTCTTTCAGAGTTGCTAGTGATGAAGAGTCCGGTCAAACAATTATTTCTGGAATGGGTGAGCTTCACTTAGATGTGCTTGTAGATAGAATGAGAAGAGAATTTTCAGTAGAAGCAAATATTGGAAGACCACAAGTTGCATACAGAGAAACTATTAAAGAGTCTGTTGAAGTCGAGGGTAAATTTGTAAGACAGAGTGGAGGTAAGGGCCAATATGGCCATGTTTGGTTAAAACTTGAACCTCTTGGACTGGATGATGAATACGAATTTGTAGACAAGATTGTTGGTGGTGTTATACCTAAAGAATATATTCCTGCTGTAAATAAAGGCATTCAAGAGCAGATGCAAAATGGTGTAATTGCAGGCTATCCTCTGCTTGCATTAAGAGCAACTTTATATGATGGATCTTTTCATGATGTCGATTCTAATGAAATGGCATTCAAAATTGCTGGTTCTATGGCATTAAAAGAAGGAGCAAACAAAGCTAAACCAGCTCTGCTTGAACCTATTATGAAAGTTGTTGTAGTTACTCCTGAAGAGCATATGGGAGATGTGGTAGGTGATTTAAATAGAAGAAGAGGTATTATCTTAGGAATGGAAGATATCATTTCAGGTAAAGAAGTTTCATCCGAAGTTCCGCTTGCTGAAATGTTTGGTTATGCAACTGACTTAAGATCTGCAACTCAAGGCAGAGCAACATTTACTATGGAATTTACAAAGTATGGTGAAGTTCCAAACAATATAGCAGAGGGTTTAAAAACCTCATAAATATAAGTTTAAAAACTGTCTAATTTTGTTGACAGTACAGCCAGTGGGAGCTTAGAATACGCCACATTTTGCGATTAGCAAAATAATTAAATTATAAAAATTATAGGATTAATAGGAAAAAATGGAGAATCAATCAATCAGAATTAGGCTTAAGGCTTTTGATTATAGACTGATAGATGCTTCAGCTAAATTAATAGTAGAGACTGTAAAAAAAACAGGAGCTATTATTAATGGACCAATTCCTTTACCTGTTAAAAAAGAAAGAACAACAATATTAAAATCTCCGCACAAAGATAAAGATGCAAGAGACCAATATGAGATTGTTACTTATAAAAGACTGATGGATATTGTCCAGCCAACTGACAAAACAGTTGATGCTTTAATGAAATTAGATCTATCCTCTGGGGTAGATGTTCAGATAAGCCTGGGTTAATCCTAAATTTTAACGCGTTAGCGGCCATAGAGGGTTATAAGCCCCGTAAAAGGAGAATAAATTGAGCATAGGCTTAATAGGAAAAAAATCTGGAATGACTCGTCTTTTCCTAGAAGACGGAGAGTCAGTCCCAGTTACTGCAGTATCTGTATGTGGTAACTTTTTAGCAGATATTAAGACATCTGAAAGAGATGGATACAATGCGTATGTTGTATCAAAGACAAAGAAGTCGAACAATATCAACAAATCAAAAAGTGAATTCTATAAAAAGATCAATCTTGAGCCTGGCATCCTTGCTGAGTTTAGATCTAGTGACCAGATTTCAGAAGAATATGAAGTTGGTAAACATCTTACTGCTGAAGTTTTTAAAGTTGGTCAGTACGTTGATGTCACAGGAACTTCAAAAGGTAAAGGTTATGCAGGTGTTATAAAGCGACACAATTTTGCTATGCAAGATGCAACCCATGGTAACTCTTTATCACATAGAGCACATGGTTCAATTGGTCAGTGTCAAACACCAGGCAGAGTATGGAAAGGAAAAAAAATGTCAGGTCATATGGGTAATGTACAAAAGACAGTTCAAAGTCTAAAGATTGTTGATTTAGATGTTGAAAATAACGTTATTTATATCAAGGGTGCAGTTCCAGGATTTAATGGATCTGATTTAAAAATTAAACCAGCTTTGAAAAAATCATGAAAATAGAATTACTATCATCAACAAAGAATCAGGATATTAATATTTCTGATAATGCTTTTAGCAAAGATTTTAATGAATCTTTAGTTCATCAAGCTGTAGTTAGTTACATGGCCGGATCTAGACAGGGTACATCAAAACAAAAAACAAGATCTGAAGTTAGAGGAGGCGGAAAAAAGCCTTATAGACAAAAAGGTACTGGTAGGGCTAGAGCTGGAACTATAAGAAGTCCATTATGGCGAGGTGGCGGTGTAACTTTTGCCGCGACCCCTAGAGATTACAGTAAAAAAATTAATAAGAAGATGTATAGAGCTGCTATTAGATCTATATTCTCTGAACTATTAAGACAAGGTAGATTGGTGGCTATTGAAAAACCTGTTCTTGAGAAACCAAAAACAAAAGAAATTGCTAATTTCCTTAAAGAATTTTCATTAAGCAAAGTACTTATAATTACAGATGAGCTTGATGTTAACTTGTATTTATCAGCTCGCAACATACCTAATGTAGATATTATAACTGTAAGAGAAATCAATCCAGTCAATCTAATCAAGGCTCAAAAAGTAGCAGTTACAGCTGATGCGTTCAAGAAAATTGAGGAGTGGATAGATGCATAACGAAAAATTATATACATTAATCAAGTCCCCAATAGTTACTGAGAAATCTGCAAGACTTGGTGAAACATTAAAACAAATAGTGTTTAAGGTTGATCTTAATGCAAATAAAAGAGAGATCAAAAAAGCTGTTGAAGATTTATTTAAGGTAGAGGTTACAAAAGTAACCACATCTGTTGTTAAAGGTAAAAGAAAAAGAAATAGATTTGGTCTTTATAAAAGATCTGATTATAAAAAAGCTTTTGTTTCATTAAGTAAAGATTCTGAAATACAGTTTGAGGGAATTAATTAATCATGGCAGTTATAAAAGCAAAACCAACCAGTCCAGGAAGACGTGGTGTAATAGCTGTAAAGGCTGATCTTTATAAAGGTAAACCACTAAAATCATTAACAAGAGCAAAGTCTAAGAATGGTGGAAGAAACAATAACGGAAGAATCACTGTTAGACATCAAGGCGGCGGTCATAAACAGCATTACAGAGTAATCGACTTTAAAAGAAATAAGTTTGATATACCCGCTGTTGTTGAGAGAATTGAATATGATCCAAATAGATCTGCGCATATAGCATTATTATTATATAAAGATGGGGAAAGAAGATATATTATTGCTCCATCAAAACTAAAGGTAGGAGATCAAGTAATTTCAGCTGAAAAGTGTGAAATTAAAATTGGTAATTCTATGAAGTTAAAAGATATTCCTTTAGGTACCAATGTTCATTGTGTTGAATTAAAACCCTTAAAAGGTGCTCAACTTGCAAGAAGTGCTGGTACATCTGCAAGATTGGTTGCTAAAGAGGGAATATATGCAACATTAAGACTTCAGTCTGGTGAAACTAGAAAAGTTTTATGGGAATGTAGGGCTACTTTAGGAACAGTGTCAAATCAGGAAAATAATCTTAAATCATTAGGTAAAGCTGGAGCTAAAAGATGGAGAGGTGTTAGACCAACCGTCAGAGGTGTAGCTATGAACCCTGTAGATCATCCGCATGGTGGTGGTGAGGGCAGAACATCCGGAGGTAGACATCCATCCACGCCTTGGGGTGTTCCAACCAAAGGATATAAAACTAGAAAGAATCAAAGAACTGATGACCTAATTATAAGAAGAAGAGGAAGTAGGAAGTAAATAATATGCCAAGATCATTAAAAAAAGGACCATTTATAGATTTATCTCTTGAAAAAAGAGTAGAGGCTGCATTGGCCTCAAATGATAAAAGACCAATTAAGACATGGTCTAGAAGGTCGATGATAAATCCATCTATGGTTGGGCTAACTATTGCAGTTCATAATGGAAGACAGCATGTACCTGTATATATTAATGAAGACATGGTTGGTCATAAACTTGGTGAATTTGCAATAACACGAACATTTAAAATGCACTCTGGTGATAGGAAGGCTAAATAATGGAAACAAGAGCATACTTAAAAGGCACTAGGCTTTCTCCACAAAAAGCTGGACTAGTTGCAAATGCGATTAGAGGAAAATCTGTTCAAGATGCTATGGATTTCCTTATTTTTAATAAGCAAAAAGGATCCGCAATTATTAAAAAACTTCTTGAATCAGCAATTGCAAATGCAGAGCATAATAACAAATCTGATATTGATTTACTTTCAGTTAAATCGATTATCGTTAATCAAGGAATGAGATTAAAGAGAATGAAACCAAGGGCTAGAGGAAGGGCTGATAGAATTATTAAGCCAACCTGCCATATCGAAATTATATTAGCCGAAGGGGATAAATAATGGGACAAAAAGTTAATCCAATAGGGTTCAGATTAGGAACATCTAAAAAACAAAATGCTAATTGGTATGCAAAAGGAAAGGATTTTTCTACTAATCTAATTCAAGATTTGAAGGTTAGAGAATATTTTAAAACTAAATTAAAAAACTCTTCAATTAGCAGAATTGAATTAGAAAGATCTGCAGAGAATTTTATAGTTTTTATTTATACATCAAGACCTGGAATTATTATTGGTAAAAGAGGTGAGGAAATAGATAACCTCAAAAAAGCTGTAGAAAAAATTGTAAAGAAACCATCTCAAATAAATATTAAAGAAGTTAAAAAACCTGATTTAGATGCACAGATACTAGCCGAAGGTGTTGCGCAGCAGCTTGAAAAAAGAGTTATGTTTAGAAGAGCTATGAAAAGAACAGTTCAGAGTGCTCTTAGACAAAGTGCTAAAGGTGTGAGAATAGAGGTTTCTGGTAGATTAAATGGAGCTGAAATTGCAAGAACAGAATGGTATAGAGAGGGAAGAGTTCCTCTACACACACTGAGAGCTGACATTGATTATGCTACAGCAGAGGCCTTAACTACTTATGGAATTATTGGTGTAAAAGTTTGGGTATTCAAGGGTGAAATCACTGAAGATCCATATAAATCTGAAGTTGGAGTTAATTAAAAATGTTACAGCCAAAACAAACAAAATTTAGAAAAATGCATAAAGGCCGAAACAGAGGCCTTGCACAAAATGGAAATACAGTTGCTTTTGGTAGATTTGGTTTAGTTGCTTCTGATCGGGGTCGAATTACAGCTCGACAAATAGAAGCAGCAAGGCGAGCTATGACTAGACATATTAAAAGGGGTGGAAATATTTGGATTAGAATTTTTCCTGATAAACCTATTACAAAAAAACCATTAGAAGTTCGTATGGGTAAAGGTAAAGGTAATGTTGAATATTGGGTTGCGCTAGTTCAGCCTGGAAAAGTCATGTTTGAAATGGCTGGTGTTGAAGAAAATCTTGCCAGAGAAGCATTCAATTTAGCAGCTGCAAAGCTTCCAATTAAAACTCGCTTTATTAGAAAGGACATATAAATGAATAAAGAATTGCAAGAGCTAAGAAAGAAAAATTTTGAGCAACTTACTGCAGAATTATTAGCAACAAGACAAGAGCAGTTTAATCTTAGAATCAAACATAAGACTGGACAATTGAATGAAACTAACCAGCTTGGCATAGCTAGAAAAAAGATTGCAAAAATTAAAACATTAATGAACCAATTAAAATCACAGGATAGCAAATAATGAATACAACTAATCCAAGAGTTCTATCAGGTGTTGTTACAAGCGATAAGGCTGACAAAACAATAACTGTAAAAATTGAAAGAAAAGTTAAGCATCCGCTTTATGGAAAAGTTATGAAGAGAGCAACAAAAGTTCATGCTCATGATGAAAATAATACAGCGGCAATAGGTGACTTTGTCACCGTCAAAGAGTGCAGACCATTTTCAAAAAGTAAAACATGGGTTTTAGTGGAAGGCGTTAATCAACCTTCTTTGCAAAGTGAAAATATAACTGAGGAGAATGAATAATGATTCAGATGCAATCACTTTTAAAAATTGCTGACAATAGTGGAGCAAGGAGTGTAATGTGCATTAAGGTCCTCGGCGGCTCCAAAAGAAGATATGCCAATATTGGTGATATCATCAAGGTTGCTGTAAGAGAGGCTATTCCTACTGGAAAAGTTAAAAAAGGCCAGGTTGTAGATGCATTAATAGTTAGAACCAAGAAAGGCGTAAGAAGAAAAGATGGATCTTTAATTAAATTTGATGAAAACGCAGCCGTATTAATCAATAATCAAAAAGCTCCAATAGGTACGCGTGTTTTTGGTCCTGTTACAAGAGAACTAAGAGATGGAAAGCATATGAAAATTCTTTCATTAGCTCCGGAGGTGCTTTAAAAATGATTACTCCTACAAAATTAAGAACAGGCGATGAAGTTATTGTTGTGGCCGGAAGAGACATTGGTAAAAAAGGTACTTTAAGAAAAATTATAAGAAATAAAAATAAAGCTATTGTTACTGGAATAAATATGGTGAAAAAACACACCAAACCAAATCCAGAAATGGGAGTTACTGGAGGCGTTGTTGAACAAGAGGCTGCTATTGCCTTATCTAATCTAGCAATATGGAATCCAGGTAATAAATCAAAAGATAAAATTGCTTATGCAACTGATAAAGACGGAAAAAAAATTAGATTATTTAAATCTGATAATAAAGAGATTAAGTAGATGTCAAATTTAAGAGAAAGATATAACAAAGAGCTTAAAGCTGTTCTTCAAGAAAAGCTTGGCATTAAAAATATTATGGCTGTACCCAAGCTTACTAAGGTAGTAATAAATATGGGTGTTGGTGAGGCTGCAAATGATAAGAAATATCTTGAATCAGCTGTTCAAAATATGACTGCTATAGCCGGACAAAAGCCTGTTGTAACAAAAGCTCGAAAATCAGTTGCAAGTTTTAAAATTAGAGAAGGATGGCCTCTGGGTTGTAAAGTAACTCTTCGTGGCGACAAAATGTACGATTTTATGGAAAGACTTATTGATATAGCTATACCGAGGGAAAGAGATTTTAGGGGTTTGAATCCAAAATCTTTTGACGGACAAGGAAATTATAACTTTGGCATCAAAGAGCAAATTATTTTTCCAGAAATCAAGTTTGACAATGTAGATACTATAAGAGGTATGGATGTTTGTATTAATACTTCTGCAACAAATAAAGAGGATGCTAAAGCTTTACTTGAAGTTTTAGAATTCCCATTTAAAAGATAGGTAATAAATATGGCAAAAAAATCAATGATTGCTAGAGAGCACAAAAGAATCAAAATGGTTGCAAAATATGCAGACAAAAGAGCTGCATTAAAGACGATTATGAGTGATGAAAGTGTTAGTAGTGAAGAAAGATATGAAGCATCAATAAAGTTTCAAAAACTTCCAAGAAATTCTAGTCCATCAAGAGTTGTAAGAAGATGTCAGGTAACTGGTAGACCTCATGCAGTGTATAGAAAGTTTGGCCTTAGCAGGATCAAGCTTCGAGAAGCAGCAATGAGAGGAGACATACCTGGCTTAGTTAAATCAAGTTGGTAATAATAATATGAGTTTTCAAGATCCTATAGCAGATTGTTTAACAAGAATTCGTAATGGCCTAATGCGTGGCAAGGTTGACGTAGTAGTGCCTTACTCTAAGCTTAAACACGAGCTTGTAAATGTTTTAATAACAGAAGGTTATATAAAAAGTTGTTCAAAAACTGATGTTGATGGAAAGCCATTTATTAATGTTGTTTTAAAGTATCACAATTCATCTCCTGTAATTAAAACTATCAAAAGAATTAGTAAGCCCAGCCTAAGGAAATATTCTCCCTCGAATGATCTTAAGCCAGTAAAGAATGGACTGGGAGCATATATTATTTCAACCAATAAAGGCCTAATGACAGATAAAGACGCTAAATCTAAAAATGTTGGTGGTGAAATTTTGTGTGAGGTATTTTAATATGTCTAGAGTAGCAAAGAATCCTATCGAAATAGTTGATGGCGTTACCATTAATGTAACTGACTCTTCAATTGAAGTTAAAGGTAAAGTCGGCGAGATAAAATTTGATCTTCCAGAAACCGTTTCACTTGAAGTGTCAGAGAATATTATTAATGTTAAATATGATGAAGATAATCAGCAGTCTGTTGCTTTAGCTGGAACTACAAGAGCGATTGTTAACAATATGGTTATTGGCGTATCTCAAGGTTTTGAAAAGAAATTAGAACTAAAAGGGGTTGGTTATAGAGCTAAAGCTTCTGGCAAACTTCTTGAATTAACTCTTGGTTTTTCTCATCCTGTTAAGTACCAATTACCTGAAGAGGTTCAAGTAGAAACACCTTCTCAAACAGAAGTTGTTCTCAAAAGCCATAACAAACAAATTTTAGGACAAGCTGCTGCTGAGATTAGAGCATTTAGACCTCCAGAGCCATACAAAGGCAAGGGAGTAAGATACTCTGACGAAAATGTAAGAAGAAAAGAAGCTAAGAAAGCTGCTGGAGCATAAAAATGAGTATTAAAAACTTATCAAGAATAAGAAGAGCCAAGAGAACAAGAATGAATATTAAGGATCAAGAAAATCCTAGGCTGACTGTATTCAGATCATCTAAGCACTTTTATGCTCAAATTTTTGATAGCTTAGGAACTAAGGTCCTTGCATCGGCATCAACTGTTGAAAAAGATTCAGATACAAAATCTAATAATGTTGAAGGCGCAGAGGCGGTAGGCAAGAGAGTTGCTGAAAGAGCAATAGAAAATGGAGTCAAAAAAGTTGTTTTTGATAGATCAGGATATAAATATCACGGCCGAATAAAAGCTTTAGCAGATTCTGCTAGAAAAGCTGGACTGGAGTTTTAATTAAATTATGAAAGATAATAATGTAACAAACAATCAGCAAGTAGATGCACTTGAAGAAAAATTAGTTCAAGTAAATAGAGTAGCTAAAGTTGTAAAAGGCGGAAGGATTTTTGGTTTCACAGCACTTACTGTTGTTGGTGACGGCAATGGAAGGGTTGGCTTTGGAAGAGGTAAGGCTAAAGAAGTGCCTATTGCAATTCAAAAAGCTATGGAAAATGCAAGAAGAAGCATGGTGGAAGTTGAATTAAACAATACAACTCTTTGGTATCCAGTTAAAGCAAAACATGGATCAGCAAATGTTTATATGCAACCAGCTTCTGAAGGTACTGGCATTATTGCTGGTGGAGCCATGAGAGCTGTTCTTGAATTAGCTGGAGTTCAAAATGTTCTGGCTAAATGTTATGGGTCTACTAATCCAGTAAATGTTGTTAGAGCTACTATTAATGCTTTAAGCGCAATGGAATCTCCAGAGACTGTTGCTGCAAGAAGAGGAAAAAAGGTTGAGCAAGCATCATGAATACAGAAAAGACAATGACATTAAAATTAGTTAAAAGTGGAATTGGTAGAATGAAAAGACACAAGCTATGCATAAAAGGATTGGGTTTTAAGAAACTCAACCAAACAGTTACAGTTTTAGATACTCCAAGCAACCGCGGTTTAGTTAATAAGATATCTGACATGATTGAGATTCAGGAAAATTAAGATGAGCGAAAAAGATACAAATATAATGGCACTTAACAGTATAAGTAATCAAGGAACTGCTCAAAATAGAAAAAGAGTTGGAAGAGGTATGGGTTCAGGCACTGGTAAGACTGCTGGAAGAGGCCATAAAGGACAAAAATCTAGAACTGGTGGAGGTGTAAGACCTGGATTTGAGGGTGGCCAGATGCCATTGCAGATGAGATTGCCAAAATTCGGTTTCTCATCTAGGAAAAATAATCATTTAAAAGAAGTTAATGTTAAGAATATTGATGGCTTAGATTTAGTTACTATCGAGACATTAAAAGAGAAAAAAATTATTTCTAAAGCAGTTAAAAAAGTTAAAATTTTTGGCACTTTTGACCTAACATCAAAAATAAGTGTTGAAGGTATTAAAGTTACTAAAGGTGCGAAAGCATCCATTGAAAAAGCTGGTGGAACCATTGCTGAGCTAAAAGAAAAAACTGTATTAAAAAAGTTTGAGAAAAAAGATAAGGAATCTAAGTAAAATATGACTGATCAAGGACAGGGCATGAGTGATCTTTGGAAAAGATTACGATTTGTATTTGTTGCAATTCTTGTATATAGAATTGGAACTCATATACCTATTCCTGGAATAGACCCCGATAGACTTGCAGCTTTATTTGATCAAAATCAAGGCACTATTATTGAGATGTTTAATCTCTTTTCAGGAGGTGCTCTGGAAAGAATGAGTATCTTTGCACTTAACGTGGTCCCTTACATATCATCAGCAATTATTATGCAATTATTTTCTAATTCAATTCCATACCTTCAAGAGCTTAAAAAAGATGGTCAAGCAGGTAGAAATACTATTACCCAATATACGCGTTATGGAACAGCAGTTCTTGCATTTATTCAAGCATCAGCACTGGCTGTAACCTTGTCTGCTAGTGGTTTAGCATACACACCAGGACCATCATTTTTTGTCTCAGCAGTTTTCTCTGTTGTCGCTGGAACAATGTTTTTAATGTGGTTGGGTGAGCAGGTTTCTGAAAGAGGTATCGGTAACGGAATATCAATTATTATCGCTACAAGTATCTTAACTGGAATACCGGGTGCAATTGGACAAGCGCTTGAACAATCAAGACAAGGTGACATAAGTGTACTTCTTCTTATAGCCATTGGTCTTTTGTCAATGGCAGTTATAGCAGTTGTTGTATTTATTGAAAGAGGCCAAAGAAGAATTACTGTTAATTATGCACAAAGGCAGCAAGGTAGAAAATTAATGCAAGCCCAAACAAGTCATCTTCCATTTAAAGTTAATATGGCTGGAGTTATACCTGCAATATTTGCAAGTACATTTTTACTCTTTCCAGCGTCTCTTTCTACATGGTTTGGCCAGAGTGAATCTTTTGGATTCCTACAAAGTTTTTCTTTAGCACTCAATCCTGGTCAGCCGCTTTATATTTTAGTTTTTGCTGGATTGATTATTAGTTTCTGTTTTATCTGGCTTGCGTTAACTTTTAATACTAGAGAAGTATCTGATAATTTAAAACGTTCTGGAGCATACATTGCTGGTATAAGACCTGGAGAGCAAACTGCAAACTATATAGATTCTGTTCTTGCTAGACTTACTGTATTTGGTGCAATTTATTTAACACTTATATGTCTGCTTCCGCTAGCACTTATAAATTTTGCTGGTATATCTCCAACTATTTCAGTGGGTGGAACATCTGTATTGATTATTGTTGTTGTGCTTATGGATTTCATGGCTCAAGTTCAATCTCATATGATGTCATCTCAATACGCTTCTTTAATGAAGAAAGCTAATTTAAAAAACTATAAAAGGTAATATGAAAGTTAAAGCATCAGTAAAAAAAATATGCAGAAATTGCAAAATTGTAAGGCGTAATGGCGTTCTTTTTGTCATCTGTAAAACAGACCAAAAACATAAACAAAGGCAAGGTTAATATATGGCAAGGATAGCAGGAGTAAATATTCCAGAAAATAAGCATGTAGAGATATCTCTAACTCATATTTTTGGAATTGGTAGAAAAACAGCTCAGAACATATGTACTGAATTAAAAATAGATTACACAAGAAAAATATCTGATCTTTCAGAAGATGAGGTAGAAAGCCTAAGAGCTGCAATTGGTAATATTGTTGTAGAAGGAGACTTAAGAAGGAATATCAGTACTAATATTAAAAGACTAATGGATCTTGGAAGCTATAGAGGTATTAGGCACAGAAGAAAATTACCAACCAGAGGCCAAAATACAAAAAATAATGCTAGAACTAGAAAAGGCCCTAAAAAGCCTATGAGAGGATCATAAAATGGCAGTAAAAGGGAAAAAGGGAAAGAAAATTGTAACTGATGGTGTTGCTCATGTGCATTCATCTTTTAACAATACAATTATTACTATTACTGATAAACAAGGTAATACTATTTGTTGGGCCACCTCAGGAGGCTCAGGCTTTAAAGGCTCTAGAAAAAGTACTCCTTTTGCAGCACAGATAGCAGCAGATAAAGCAGGTAATGCAGCAAAAGAGTTTGGAATGATAAATTTAGATGTAAAAGTTAAAGGACCAGGTGGCGGAAGAGAGTCAGCAATTAGAGCTTTGAATGCATGTGGTTTAAAAATTAAAAGTATTACAGATGTAACACCGCTTCCTCATAATGGATGCCGCCCATCTAAAAAAAGAAGAGTTTAACGGAGTATTAAATGGCAAGATATACAGGACCAACATTAAGACTTTCTAGAAGAGAAGGCACAGATCTCTACTTAAAAAGTGGAGTAAGAGCTATAGAATCAAAATGCAATATGGACTCACCTCCAGGTGTTGCTGCCGGAGCTAGACGAGGAAGACTTTCTGACTATGGGCTTCAGCTTAGAGAAAAACAAAAAGTTAGGCGTATGTATGGAGTTCTTGAGAAACAGTTTAGAAATTATTATAAAAAGGCTGCATCATCTAAGGGGAATACTGGAGAAAACTTACTAAGCTTATTAGAGTCTAGAATGGATAATGTTGTGTATAGAATGGGCTTCGGTTCAACTAGAGCAGAATCAAGACAAATGGTTTCACATAAGGCGTTTAAAGTGAATGGAAGTGTTGTAAATATTCCTTCCTATCAAATACAACCTGGTGACGAGATTCAAGTTAGAGATAAGAAAAAAGGACATTTAAGAATAGCTTCAGCTTTAAAAATTGCAGCAACAAGAGAAGACTGTGATTGGATTGAGGTTGATGAAGCAAACTTAAAGGGAGTATTTAAATCAGTTCCAGATAGAACTGATCTAAGTACTGAAATTAACGAGAACCTTATTGTTGAGCTTTACTCAAAATAAAATATTAAAGGCGGAGAAAATTATGCAAATATCAGTTATAGATCTTTTAGTACCAACTGAAATACAGGTTGATGACGTAACACCCAATCTGTCAAAGATTACTTTAGAGCCACTTGAAAGAGGTTTTGGCCATACTTTAGGTAATGCTTTAAGAAGAATTTTACTTTCATCGATGCCTGGAGCTGCTGTCACAGACGTGGCTATTGATGGCATTTCACATGAATACAGCACTATAGAAGGCGTAAGAGAAGATGTTATAGACATCTTGTTAAATATTAAAGATATGCCTGTTAATATTATAGAAGGTAATAAAGCAGAAATTACTCTTGATGTAACAGGACCTTGCGATGTTCTAGCCTCATCTTTTGAAGTTCCTGGTAATGTTGAATTAACTAATCAAGATTTTCATGTTGCAACAATAGTAGATAAAATTAATTTGAAAATGACCCTTACAGTAAGAACTGGAAGAGGTTACGAGCCAGCTGACCTAAGAGATGACGAGGATAGAGTTGTTGGGGCATTAAAAGTTGATGCTTCATATAGCCCAGTTAGAAGAGTCTCTTATACAGTTGACAACGCAAGGTTTGAGAAAAGAACAGACCTTGATAAATTAGTTATAGAACTTGAAACAGATGGAACATTAGATCCAAAATTGGCTATTGAGCACTCAGCTACTATTCTTCAACAACAGTTAAGTTCGTTTGTTGACCTAGATGCAATTGCTGAACAAGAAGCTAAAAAAGATCAAAATGACTTTGATCCGTTCTTGCTTAGATCTATAGAAGAGTTAGAGTTAACTGTTAGATCAACAAACTGTCTTAAAGCAGAAAGTATTTTTCTCATAGGAGACTTAATACATAGGTCTGAGTTTGATTTATTAAAAACACCCAATCTTGGTAAAAAATCATTAAATGAAATCAAAGATGTTTTAGCATCTAAAGAACTTTCATTAGGAATGAAAGTAGAAAACTGGCCCCCAGTAGGATAAAACATGAGACATAGAAAAGCAGGAAGGAAACTTAATAGAAACTCTTCTCATAGAAAAGCATTACTTAAAAACCTTGCACTTGCATTGATTGAGCAAGATATTATAAGAACTACTTTGCCTAAAGCAAAAGAGTTAAGAAAATTTATAGAACCTCTAATTACATTAGGCAAAGAAGACACGGTAGCTAATAGAAGACTTGCTTTTAGCAGACTAAGATCTGATTCAGCTGTTGCTAAATTATTTACTGAAATATCTGTAAATTCTAAAGATAGAAAAGGTGGCTATACTAGAATCATTAAAGCTGGATTTAGACCTGGAGATAAAGCTGATATGGCTTTTATTGAGCTTGTAGACAGAAGTACAAGTGATGAAGTTTCTTTAGAAACTCCAGAGCTAAAAGAAAATTCAGCAGCATAAATTTACAGCATCTTTTTTAAGAACTGACCTGTAAAAGATCCGCTGACTTTAGCTACATCTTCTGGTGTTCCTGTGGCGACAATGTTTCCGCCATCACTACCACCTTCGGGACCAAGATCAATAATCCAATCTGCTGTCTTTATTACATCAAGATTATGTTCTATTACTACTATTGTATTTCCTTGTTGTTTTAGTCGATCAAGCACCCTTAAGAGTAATTCAATGTCTGCAAAATGTAGACCAGTAGTTGGCTCGTCTAAAACAAATAGAGTTTTACCAGTGCTTCTTTTTGAAAGTTCTTTGGCTAGCTTAATTCTTTGAGCCTCACCTCCTGATAATGTAATAGCTGACTGACCTAAAGTTATATAACCCAAACCAACATCATTGAGAGTTATAAGTTTTTTCTTAATCGCAGGAAGCGCGTTAAAAAAATCTAAGGCTTCTTCAACAGTCATATTTAGTATATCGCTTATATTTTTATCTTTATACTTAACTTCTAATGTCTGTTCATTGTATCTATGGCCGTCACATACATCACATTTTACGTATACATCAGCAAGAAAATGCATTTCAACTTTTATCATTCCATCTCCTTGACAAGCTTCACACCTTCCTCCCTTTACATTAAAGCTAAACCTTCCAGGTTTATAACCTCTAGATTTTGCTTCTATTGTCTGTGTTAAGAGATCTCTAATGTATGAGAATAATCCAGTATAAGTTGCTGGATTAGATCTTGGAGTTCTGCCTATAGGAGATTGATCAATACTTATAACTTTATCTAAATATTCAAGCCCTTCAATTTTTTCGCATTTTATTTCTTTAGAAAGCTTTGATTTATTAAGCATAAAAGAACTTAATGGGAGTAACGTTTGATTTATTAAAGAGGATTTCCCAGAACCTGATACACCAGTAATACATGTAAATAGACCAATGGGTATTTCAGCAGAAATTTTTTGTAAATTATTTTCTGATGCATCGATGATATGAATATTAATACCTGAAGGTTTTAGCCTTTTTTTAGGTATTTTAATTTCTTTTTCTCCAGAGAGATATTGTGCCGTAATTGAATTTTTATTTTTTAATATATCTTTTAAAGTTCCCTCGGCACATATCTCCCCACCATGCTTTCCAGCCCCAGGACCTATATCAATAATGTGATCTGCACATCTTATGGCTTCTTCATCATGCTCAACCACAATAACGGTATTACCTAGATTTTTAAGATTATTTAGAGTTTTTATTAGTTTTTCATTATCTCGTTGATGCAGGCCTATTGAAGGCTCATCCAAAACATAAGTTACACCAACAAGGCCAGATCCTATTTGGCTAGCTAATCTAATTCTTTGAGCCTCTCCTCCAGATAAAGTCTCTGCACTTCTTTCAAGAGTTAAATAACTAAGACCAACATCTTCTAAAAAGGTTAGTCTTTCCTTTATTTCTTTTAAAATCTTTTCAGCAATTTTCTTTTTTGCTCCATCAAGCTTCATATTAGTTGTAAAGTTAAGAGCCTCATTAATTCTCATACTTGTAATGGCATGTATTTGAGTTTTATTTATGAATACATTTCTAGATTGGGTATTTAGTCTTGAGCCATCACATTCATTACATTCACTTTTTGACATCAACTTAGACAGCTCATCTCTAATGAAATCTGAATCAGTTTCCTTAAATCTTCTTTCAGTGCTAGGTATAATCCCCTCAAATTTATGTTTTCTGACTATTCTGCTTCCACTTCTGAATCTATGAGAAAAATCAACCTTATCTTTTGATCCCCATAAGATAATATCTTTTATTTCTTGTGAATAGTCTTTCCATTTAGTTGTTAAGGTAAAATTATAATGAGCAGCAAGACATTTTAATTGATAGAAATAAAACCTATTTCTTCTTGTCCATCCTTTTATGGCCCCATTGGAAATTGAAACCTCATCATCTTGAATTAATCTTTTTTCATTAAAATATTGAATCACCCCAAGCCCATCACATCTGGTGCAAGCTCCGTAGGGGTTATTGAATGAAAACATTCTTGGCTCCAATTCAGGAATAGCGTATCCGCATTGAGAGCAAGAAAAATTTGATGAAAATAATGATATTTTATTTTCATCAATTTGCTCAATCTCTACCAAGCCATTTGAAAGCATTAAAGATGTTTCAATTGATTCAGCCAATCTCGACCTATCGTCATCTGTATTTTTTAGAATCAATCTATCTATAACAGCTGAAATATCATGTTTTTTATTTTTTTCTAATTCTGGAAATTCTTCAATTGGATAAATAGCTCCATTAACCTTAACTCTAACATAGCCACTTTTTCTTAAGTCTTCATATATAGAAAGATGTTCTCCTTTTTTACCTCTCACCAAAGGCGAGAGAATCATAATTTTTGATTTTTCTTTGAGCTTAAATATTTCATTACAAATTTCTGAAACAGTCTTAGCTTTAAGTTCTTCCTTATGATCTGGACAAATTGGTGTTCCTATTCTTGAATAGAGTAATCTAAGATAGTCATATATTTCAGTAACCGTTCCAACAGTTGAACGAGGATTATGAGAGGTTGCCTTTTGTTCAATTGAAATCGCTGGAGATAAACCTTCAATTTGGTCAACATCTGGTTTTTCCATCATAGATAAGAATTGCCTAGCATATGTAGACAAAGATTCCACATATCTTCTTTGACCTTCTGCATATAAAGTATCAAAGGCCAGAGAGGACTTCCCAGAACCAGACAAACCAGTAATGACCACAATTTTATTTCTAGGGATTTCAATACTTATATTCTTAAGATTATGAGTGCGTGCCCCTTTGATAAAAATACTATCCATAAGAAATAAAAATACCGTGATGAAAAAATTAAATTAGGTTAAACTTCTAAGAATATTATAAGAGGTAATTATGAGTAGAGGCGTAAATAAAGTAATTTTAGTTGGTAATTTAGGCCAAAAGCCTGAAATGAGATATACAGCTACCCAGTCAGCTGTCGCAAATATATCCATTGCAACCACTGAGTCATGGAAAGATAAAGAAAGTGGAGAAATGAGAGATAAAACAGAATGGCACAGAGTTGTATATTTTGGAAAACTAGCAGAAATAGTTGAAAAATATCTAGATAAAGGCTCAAGTGTTTATATTGAAGGAAAGCTTCAAACAAGAAAATGGCAAGATAAATCAGGTGCTGATAGATGGACCACTGAGATAGTTGGCAGTGAGTTAACCATGCTAGGATCAAGACAAACCAATTCCAGTAATGATATGGCAGCAAATGAATCAGAATCTCCATTTCCACAAGATGAAGGTGGACAGGGCTTAACTGATGATGATATCCCATTTTGATATATAAAATTTCACTTTGAATTTTAAAACTATTTTATTTGAAGAATCAGACTCTTTAGCAATTATTCATTTAAACAGACCAAAAAAACTAAACGCTTTCAACCAAGCAATGCTTCATGACTTATTGAAAGCTCTTGATCATGTTGACAGTCAAGATTCAATTAAGGCTTTAATTATTACAGGTTCTGGAAAAGCATTTTGTGCTGGAGCTGATCTTTCATCTGGTAAAAATACCTTTAATTCTGAGTTTGATAATTCTGAAAGTTATGAAGAAAACTTTAATAGAGATTCTGGGGGTATTCTTACATTGAGAATGTTCAGATGTCTAAAGCCAATTCTTGTTGCCTGTAATGGGTTTGCTGTTGGTGTAGGTGCTACATTGCAGTTGGCTGCAGATATCAGAGTCTCATCAACTAGTGCCAAGTTCTCATTTCCTTTTGCTAAAAGGGGTATTGCGCCTGATGCATGCTCTAGTTGGTTTTTACCAAAAATAGTTGGCATATCAAAGGCTCTTGAATGGTCGTATTCAGGTGAATTAATTGATGCTGAGATAGCATATAAATATGGACTTACCTCATATTTAGTAAAGCCCGAGGAATTAATGGATACTACAAAATCTCTTGCTTATAAGCTTACAAAAGATTCTTCATCAGTATCGATTGCATTGACAAGGCAAATGATGTGGACACTCTCATCATCACTATCGCCTGATGAAGCTCATGAGATTGATAGTCAAGTTATAGCATCTAGAGGAATTTCTAAAGATGCGCTAGAGGGAGTAATGTCTTTTCTTGAAAAAAGAGACCCAAATTTTTCTAATAAAATATCATCTGACATGCCATCAATTTATCCATGGAAAAAGAGTAAATTTGAATAGAACTAAAATATTTTGATTAGCTTAATTAATATTTGGTTATAACCAAACTTGCGTTAGTTCCACCAAAACCAAAAGAGTTGCTTAATACAGCTCTAATATCTTTATCTAAAGTTTCAGTATTTATATGAATTCCTTTTGCTTCTTCGCATAGATTACTGATATTGATAGATGGAGCAATAAAGTTATTTCTAAGCATCATAATTGAGTAAATTGCTTCTTGAGCACCAGTAGCGCCTAATGAATGACCGGTCATAGATTTTGTTGAACTTATAATTGGTATTTCTTGTTTAAATAGTTCTTTAATTGCGGTTAATTCTGCAACATCACCCACCGGAGTACTTGTCCCATGAGTATTAATATAATCAACTGAAGAACCATAATTTTGCAGAGCTCCTTCCATGCACCTATGAGCACCTTCTCCAGAAGGCGCAACCATGTCATAACCGTCTGAAGTTGCATAATATCCACTAAGTTTAGCTAGGATATTAGCATCTCTTTTTTTTGCATGTTCTTCTTCTTCTAAAATTAACATGCCAGAACCTCCGGAGATTACAAAACCATCTCTATCTTTATCATATGCTCTTGATGCTGAAGTAGGATCATCATTAAAATTAGAAGATAGGGCGCCCATAGCATCAAATAAATTCGACGAACTCCAATGAAGATCTTCACCTCCGCCAGCAATAACTATGTCTTGTTGGCCTGATTTAATTAAATCAGCTGCATGTCCAATACAATGAGCGCTTGTAGCGCATGCTGATGATATTGAATAATTTATTCCTTTAAGTTTGAAAGCAGTCCCCAATATTGCTGATATAGAGCTACCCATTGTTTTAGTAACTGCATAAGGCCCAATTCTTTTAGGACCTTTATCTCTCGTTATATCAGAAGTAGAAACCATTACTCTTGTTGATGAGCCGCCTGAGCCTGCCACAATACCTGTTTTAATAGAATCAAGATGAGATTCAGTGATGCCTGACATTTCAATAGCGTCTTTTGCTGCTAAATATGCATAGGCTGAAGCTTCACCCATAAACCTATATAATTTCCTATCAATTAATTCAGCAAAATTTAAATTAACTGACCCAGAAACCTGACTTCTGAATCCCATTTCTTTGTATGTATCATTGGCTGTAATACCTGATTTTCCATCTTTTAAACTATTAAGTACTTCGTCATATGTATTACCAATACATGACTTAATTCCTACACCTGTTATTACAACATTTCTCATAATTTAAAATCCAGCGGGATCATCAAATAACCCTACCTTAAGTTTTTCAGCACTATAAATTTCTTTATCATCAACAAACATTTTACCATTTGCAAGGCCTAGAATAGCTCCTCTATTAATAACTCTTTTAATCTGTAATTCGTATTTTACTATTTTAGCTGATGGAAGAACCTGTCCAAAAAATTTAACTTTTTCAGCACCTAGAGCCCTACCAATTCCAGGAAGGCCAGACCATAAAAGATAAAACCCAAGAAGCTGCCACATTGCATCTAATCCAAGACAACCAGGCATTACAGGATCTTCTTTAAAATGACAATCAAAAAACCATAGATCAGGATTTATATTTAGTTGAGCTTGGATGCTCCCATTACCAAATTCTCCATCAGAATCATTTATGTGTAAAATTTCATCGAACATAAGCATTTGATCTGCAGGAAGTCTTCCATCGCCCTTATTTGTAAAAAGCTGGCCTTTAGAACATGCAATAAGCTCTTCTTTTGAGTAACTAGATTGTTGTATAAAGCTCATTTCTTCCTATTCAATGCCAATATAATTAATTTTAACATTTCTTGCTTTATATATTCATCTTTTATGAGATTTGCTTTATGAGTTGCCTCTTTTAAGTATGTCGCTGCCAGCAATTCAGTATTTTCAATACCGCCAAGTTTTTCAATAAGTTCATAAGCGACTTTCTCATTAAGATTACTTTTTCCTAAAAAAGATTCTAAATTTAATTTTTCAGCTTTATTGGCATTTTTATAGGCAAAGTAAAAAGGATAAGTTACTTTACCCTCCCTGAGGTCTTGAAAAACAGGCTTACCGATTTTTTTTGAATCTGTTGAATAATCTAGAAGATCATCTTTTATTTGAAATAAAATACCTAAATTTTTTGCACACTCTGAAATATTTTTTATAAACTGATTATCACTATTTGCCAGCAATGCTCCAGATTTAGCGGCAGCTTCGAACAATCTACCAGTTTTATAATAACTAATGTTTTCTAAGTCATTTAATTTGATCTTAGTATTATTTAAAGCATCTAACTGAATTAACTCTCCTTTAGATATATCGTTGGTTGCATGTGCTAGTTCAGAGAGAATATCTTGCTTACCAATTTGAACCATTAATACAAAGGCTTTCGAATAAATGTAATCACCAATTAGTACACCATGAGAATTGGACCAGACTTTATTTACAGAAGTTACTCCTCTTCTAACTGATGAATTATCAACAACATCATCATGAACTAATGTAGCTGTATGAAGCAATTCAATTACAGCAGCAAGCTCTAATCTTTTTTTGTTTATTCTTTTATTTTTTGAAGAGGACAAAAGACTCAATTTAGCCCTTAATCCTTTGCCATCTGATTGAAATATATATCTATATAGGTCTTTAATGCTCCTTTCTTCAATAATTTCATCTTTTATAAAGTTTTTAACAAGAAGAAGCTCTTTTTCTATAAAATTCTTATTTTTCATATATAGATAATAATTAAAGCAAAATTATACATAACTATTGATAAATTCCTCATTAAAGCGTATATTTTGCCACCTTTAGGAATATAAATATGTACGCAGTAATAGAATCAGGTGGAAAACAACATAAAGTAGAAAAAGGTATGACTTTGCCTGTTGATCTTCTGAAGGATGAGCCTGGCACAAAGATAACTTTTGAAAATGTATTGTTATATGTGGATGATAAGAATGTTGAAATAGGCCAGCCTTATTTGTCTAATGTTAAAGTTACTGCTGAAGTTGTTGATGTTGTAAAATCTAAAAAAATTTCCATTCTTCGCTTCAGAAGAAGAAAGCACAGTATGACAAAAACTGGTCATAGAGCTAGACATTCACAAGTAGAAATCAAAGATATTAAATTAGAGAGTAAATAATGGCACATAAGAAAGCAGGTGGTTCCAGTAAGAACGGTAGAGATTCAAACGCCAAGAGACTTGGCGTAAAAAGATTTGGCGGTCAGGTAGTAAAGGCTGGCGAGATCTTAATTCGTCAAAGAGGAACAAATACACATCCTGGTATTAATGTTGGTAAAGGAAAGGATGACACACTTTTTGCAAAAGCTGCCGGTGTTGTTCAGTTTACATACAAAGGCCCTAAAAGCAGAAAAACTGCAAACGTTATTTCTCAATAACATTTTTTTTATATCATGAATTTCATCGACGAGGCCTTTCTCGAAGTTAGGGCTGGGAATGGTGGTGCTGGAGCATCCAGTTTTCGTCGTGAAAAGTTTATACCTTTTGGCGGCCCTGATGGAGGCGATGGAGGAAAAGGCGGAGATATAATATTTAGAGTTAATCAAAATAAAAACACCCTCATCGATTTCCAAAATAAAAGGGTATTTATTGCTAAAAATGGCAGACCTGGTTCTGGTAAAAACAAATCAGGATCAGCTGCAGAAGATTTAATATTAGATATTCCTAAAGGCACTGTGGTATATGATGACATCTCTAATGATGAGTTATTGGATTGTTGTGATGCAAATACAACATATGTAATTGCAAAAGGTGGAGATGGTGGTCAGGGAAATGCTCGTTTTAAATCAAGTACAAATCAAGCGCCAAGAAAATTTACACTAGGATTCGAAGGAGAAATTCGTTTTATTAGGCTTGAACTAAAATCTCTAGCTGATGTAGGATTGGTTGGATTCCCAAATGCAGGCAAATCAACGTTTTTAAATAAGGTTTCATCCGCTAAACCCAAAATAGGAAGCTATCCTTTTACCACTTTAAGACCACATCTAGGCACCATACAGGGCAGTGATTCAAGTTTTGTTATAGCTGACATACCTGGTTTAATTGAGGGTGCTTCAGAAGGGGCTGGGTTGGGTATTAAATTCCTGCAGCATATATCAAGGACAGGCCTTCTACTTATTTTTGTAGATCTTTTCTCTTCAGATGACTTAGATCCTGTGAAGCAAATACAGCTATTAAAAAATGAATTAAGTGCTTATAAGGATGACCTTACTCAAAAAGTTTCATGGGTAGTATGCAACAAAATAGATTTAATAGATTCAGATAAATTACAGTTTCATTCAAAGTGCATACAAGATACATTAAAAATTTCTGAGCAAGATATATTTTTTATATCAGCAGCAACCGGAGAGGGTACACAAAAGCTTCTTCAATCCCTCGAAGAAGTTATATCACAATATAAATCGGATTTAGCTTAAAGCTTTAACAGCCTTAGAGAGTCTGCTTTTTGTTCTAGCAGCAGCATTCTTATGAATTACTTTTTTTGACGCTGATGAATCAAGAACCTTTTCTGCATTATTTAGCATTTCTTTAGCTTTTACAGGATCCTTGGCTTCAATACTTGCACGAACAGCTTTAACAGCAGTTCTTACCATTGATCTTTGAGCATGCCTTAACTTATATGTTTCAGCATTTTGTTTTGCTCTTTTAATTGCTTGTTTTGAATTAGCCATATTAGATATTTAAAAATTAGGAACGTAGTTTAATGATGAATTTAGTATATGTCTATAATAAATTATTAGAATCTTATAAACTAAACTTTAAGATTCCAACAAGATTAGTTAACAAGTTTTTGTCCTCTTTTAACACAATCGCTCGCAGGCACCCAAAACCAACCTTTAGGATCCCATGCTCTTCCATGAGTAAGAAATATACATTGTGAGTATGCAATTTTAGCTAACTCTATATTACCCATCTCTTCAAGTGATCTAGCTTTAGACCATAATGCAACTGAAACATCATTAACAGCCCAATTATCATGAATTTTTTCCTTTTCTCTTCTACTTACTCTTCCTGATGGTGGGAATTTAGCATTTTGAGCATTAAGTTTTTTTTGCATAACAACCGCTTCATATGAAAATATTGAAAAACAAGCGTCAACAACACTAACTGCTTCTTCATATTTATTTTTATCAAATAAATCTATAGATGTTGTTGCCCAATAGGCCGAGTCACCAAGTTGAGGATCTGTTGAATAGCATTCAAAATTTTTATAATCATTATTTGCAAAAATATTGATTGAAATTACCGCTGCTAGATAGAAAATTAATTTTGTACATAGTTCTATTATAGCAATAAAAAAGATAAAAAAAATGGTGGAGGCGGCGGGAATTGAACCCGCGTCCATTAATCCTTAAGCCTAACTTCTACATGCATAGCTCACCCAATTGGCTTTTTAACTTTTTCGACCCGAGGAGCAGGGTGAAAAAGCGAGCTTGATTAAGTTTAACCAAACTGTGTCCAAGCAACACAGCTTGGCTAGACTATGTGATTTGCCGATGCTTCAAACCATAGTCAATTCTGGCATCGGTTAGCATTAAGCTGCTAAAGCGTAGTTGTCGTTATTTGCAACTAAATTTTTTGTAGTATGTTTTACAAGAATTACCACAATCTTGGCATGCGCTTCGGAGTCCAGTAGAAATGTCGAACCCTGTTCGCCCCCATGGGGAGCAAGATTATACATTATTATTATCTTTTATTTGTATTTTTAAGGATTCTTCCTTGATCTCGTTCCCAATCTCTCTTTTTAATATCTTGGCGCTGATCACGCACTTTTTTCCCTTTTCCGGTAGCAATATCACATTTTATATGATTTTCTTTCCAATACATAAATGTCATTATTACTGTAAGGCTTTTTTCATTTTTCAGTTTTTGCAGTTCTGCAATCTCTCTTTTTTTTAGTAAGAGCTTTCTTGTTCTAAGGGGGTCAACATTGAAATCTTTTAAGGATGCAGGAGGATCTATTTTAATACCAAATAACCAAGCTTCATTATTTTTGAAAGTTACATAGCTATTTTTAACATCTATTTTACCATTTCTAAGAGACTTTACTTCCCAGCCCTCAAGAACTATTCCGGCCTGAAAAGTTTCTCCAAGAATAAAGTTCCTTGATGCAGTTTTATTCTTTACAATGATATTTGGTTTATCCTTAGACATATCTTTATTATGTCTTTTGATATGCCTAGTGCAAGAAAAATTTAAATAAACATGAATATTAGTAATTTTAAATCAACATATGGATATATTGGTTTTATACCATTTGCTTTGTTTTGTCTTGTGCCTTGGATAGCAGGATCAGAGCTTTCAAAAATAGCATTAACATTCCAGTTAGGATATGGAGCTATCATTATTACTTTCTTGGGCGGCATGTCTTGGGGATGGCGAGATAATCAGAGAAAACAAAAATTTAACCTTATCAATGGGTATTTTGTTTAGCTTATTGGGTTGCTCCATCCTTTCATTAACATATTTTAATTATATTCTTGTAGCATTATTATTATCTGTAATTAGCTTTCAATCTTTTTATTATTTTGAACAATCTACTGAGGATTTTTTATTACGAGATGATGATTATAAAAAATTTAGAAAAATGTTATCTCTACTTGTATCAATAAGTTTTTTGATATCATCTGCGTATTGGATAAACCCTTATAGCAACCCTCTCACTTAAAAATATATTATGGAAATACAACGAAAATTAAAATCACATGGAGCATGGGTTGGAAAATGGACTTTTATTTTAGCTGCAACAGGGTCTGCTGTTGGGCTTAGGAAATATTTGGGGGTTTCCATATAAAGCTGGTACTAATGGAGGGAGGCGCCTTTGTTTTAATATATCTTGGATGTATTTTAATAATTGGCATACCAATTATGATCAGTGAAATTATTTTAGGAAGGAGATCGGGTAATAGCCCAATTAATGCAATGAGATATATTGCACATGAATCTAATAGGAGTTCCTCTTGGCAAATCGTCGGTTGGAGCGGCATATTTGCTGGAATTCTTATATTGTCTTTTTATAGTGTCATAGCTGGCATTTGTTTAAACTATATTTTTATATCTGCTACCTCTTCTGGAGCAATCAGCTCTCCTGAGCAATTTTCTAATGTTATTTCTTCGCCTATAAATTTAATTTTATGGCATACAGTATTTATGATTCTAACTGCCTTAATTGTCTCTGCTGGAATCAAAGATGGTATTGGAAGAATGGTAAAAATTTTAATGCCATTACTTGGATTTTTAATGATTTTTATGGTGATTTATTCAATAATTAATGGCGATTTTAGTAGCGCAATGTCGTTTTTATTTGCACCAGATTTTTCTAATGTAACTTCGGAAACTTTTCTTCAAGCCATGGGCCAAGCATTTTTTAGCTTGAGTTTAGGAATGGGATCAATTATGGCTTATGGCGCATATATGCCGAAAGAACAAAAAGTGGTTGGCACTTCTTTTACTGTAGCCTCGCTTGATACACTAATTGCAATTTTAGCTGGATTGGCTATTTTCCCTATTATTTTTGCTTTTAACTTAGAACCAAATAGCGGTCCTGGGCTTGTTTTTGTTTCGATGCTTTCAGCCTTCAATCAAATGCAATTTGGACAATTTATCGGGCCTTTATTTTTTATACTATTGTCAGTAGCTGCCTTGAGTTCTTCAATATCTCTTCTAGAGCCCGGTGTAGCATACATGTCAGAAGAAAATATTTTGTCCAGAAAGGGGTCTGCACAAATTATTTCATTTTTTGTATGGATTCTTGGAATTGGCTCAGCACTAAGTTTTAACATTTGGTCAGATTTTTCTTTAATCGGGGATAGAAACTTTCTTGATTCAATGGACTTTATTGCGAATCAGATTTTACTTCCTTTAGGGGGAATGTTAATTGCTATATTTGTTGGCTGGTTTATGAAGAAGTCATTAATTGAAGATGAGCTGGGACCAATAAACACTTATTTGTATGTTTTATGGAGATTTTTTGTAAAATTTATAGCTCCAGCATGTGTCGGATATATTTTTTATCGCCAATTTTTTTAATAACAAATGAAAAGAGATCTTCAATTTAAGAAGGTATTAAAGATTAATGCAGACAATGCTTTAAAAGTTGTATCAAACTTTAACAAATATGCAGATTTTGTTCCTGGCTGTACTGGAGCTTCATTAATTTCAAGAAATCCCCCCATTGAAATAGGACGATTAGAATTTAATATACTTGGTAAAAAATATTTTATTGAATCAAGGAATGAAATACTTGAAAACTCAATTAATATTGAGCAAACTAAAAGGCCCTTTTGATAGCTTTAATGGCAAATGGACTGTTAAAAGAATAGATAAAGATTTTTGTGAGGTATGCTTTCCATGCTCAATTTGAACTACCTTTTTTATTAAATGCCATTACTCCTCAGTCATTGGTTGAGGCTTTCTCTTCTAATATTATTGAATCATTTATAAAAGAAGCTCAATGAAAATTTTTTTTACATACCAAGGAATTGAAGATAAATATTTTTATGAATTCAATGTTTCATCAAGTTTAACTGTAGAGGAGCTTCTTAAATTTGAACAAATACAAGAGATTGTTAATCAATTAAGTCATAAGTTAGTTGTTGCTGTTAATGGCGAGTTGCTAGATGGAAATTTTAGACCAAAACCTAATAAATATAGACTAAAAGAAGGCGAGAGAGTTGAGCTTCTGAGACCTCTTAATCAGGACCCAAAAGAAAGACGGTTAAAGAAGGTTTAATTTCTATTCTTCTGAAGATTTTTCAATACTCCACCTTTCAACAAGACCATCTTCACTAAAAAATATGGTTAACTTATTTTCTGCTATTACTTCACCCCCAATAGTAACAGAATTAAAGTAATCCCATCTAGATTGTCGAAAGGGATCCTGGATTAAAGCAGTGCCAAAAATAAATTGAATCTGTTCTTTTGTTAATCCTTCGGATAACTTCTCCAAATCTTCATCTTCAAATATATTTCCTTGTAGAACAGGAACCTTATAAGGACTTAAGGATGAGCATGAGCTAATTGAAATAGTGACAAGTAATATAAAGAATGTTGAAGCAAGTTGTTTCATAATTAATTTGGATTATACTTTGTAATGACCATAAAGTCTGTTCAGTATAATAATAGAATATGACAATAAAAAATAATAAAAATTAGAGCAATGTCAAAACAAAATGAAGAGTTAAAGAAAGCTGGACTAAAAGCTACCCTCCCAAGAATAAAAATAATGGAAGTTTTAGCTTCTACAGCCATTCAAGAAGAAGCACATTTTAGTGCGGAAGATATTTATAAAGAACTAATATCCAACGACGAGGATATTGGTTTAGCTACTATATATAGAGTTTTAACCCAATTCGAGGCCGCTGGAATGGTTACCAAACATCATTTTGAGAACAGTAAAGCTGTTTATGAAATTAATTCAGACGAACACCATGATCATATGGTTGATGTAGATACTGGAAAAGTAATGGAATTTCATGATGAGGAATTAGAAAAACTCCAGCATGAGATTGCTAAAAAGAAAGGCTATGAACTTGTTGATCATAGTATGATTTTACACGTACGAAAAATAGAATCATAAATTTAGTTCTACTCTTGAACTGAAAATTTAAATCCCAATATATATATTTGAAATAGGATTTAAATATGCCAAAAGATAAAAAAAATAATAAATTAGATGTTGAGGATAAAGCAGATACTTCTTCTGAAAATATCACAGAGGAAAGTGAAAATATTGGTACGCCTTCATATGAAGAGTTAATTGATAAAAATGAAGATTTAGAGAAATCTCTTCTAAGAGCTAACGCTGATTTAGACAATGCTTTAAAAAGATCTGCTAATGAAGTAGAAAAAGCTCATAAATATGGTGTTGAAAAGCTTTTAATTGAGCTACTTCCGGTTATAGATAATTTAGAACATGCGCTTAATAACTTATCAAAAAAAGCTACTAAAGATGATAAAGAGGGCATTGAATTAACATTAAAGTCTTTTGAATCTGCTCTTGATAAATTTGGAATGATACCCATCTATCCTGTAAATGAAGAGTTTAATCCAGAAAAACATGAAGCAGTAACTATGGAGAAAGATGAAAATAAAAAAGATGGGTCAATAGGAAATATTTTTCAACGTGGCTGGGAGCTTCATTCAAGAATAGTAAGACCTGCAAGGGTTACAGTAATTAAAAATTAGAGGAAAAAAAATTATGTCAAAAATAATAGGAATTGACTTAGGAACAACCAATAGCTGTGTTGCTGTTATAGAAGGACAGCAACAAAAAGTAATCGAGAATGCAGAAGGTGGGAGAACTACACCTTCAGTTATTGCTTACACAGATAATGATGAAGTATTAGTGGGCTTACCTGCAAAAAGACAGGCAGTAACAAATCCAGAAAATACTTTATATGCAATCAAAAGATTAATTGGTAGAACTTTTGATGACGAAGTTGTTAGCAAAGATGCTGATATGGTTCCATATAAAATTATCAAAGCAGACAATGGAGATGCTTGGGTGCAGGCTGTAACAAAAAACTTGCTCCGCCTCAAGTTGCTGCAGAAGTTTTGAAAAAAATGAAGAAGACCGCAGAAGATTATCTTGGGCATGAGGTAAAAGAGGCAGTTATAACCGTCCCAGCCTATTTTAATGATTCACAAAGACAGGCAACTAAAGATGCAGGAAAAATTGCAGGCTTAGACGTTAAAAGAATTATAAACGAACCAACTGCTGCTGCATTGGCCTATGGTCTTGATAAGCATAAAGGTGATTCAACTGTTGCTGTTTATGATCTAGGTGGCGGAACTTTTGATATATCTATTATTGAAATTTCTGATGTTGACGGCGAGCATCAATTCGAAGTTCTTTCTACCAATGGAGACACTTTTTTAGGCGGTGAAGATTTTGATTTAAGATTAATTGATTACTTTGTTGATCAATTTAAGACAGAGTCTGGTTTTGATCTTAAAAGCGATCCCTTAGCATTGCAAAGATTAAAAGAAGCTGCTGAAAAAGCTAAGATTGAATTATCTTCCTCAGAACAAACGGAAGTTAATTTGCCATACATAACCGCTGACAGTTCAGGCCCAAAACATTTTGTTCATAAAATTACTAGAGCCAAACTTGAATCACTAGTTGAAGATTTAGTTAATAAAAGCTTAGAACCATTAAAAGTTGCTCTAAAAGATGCAAAATTATCAAAAAATGATATTTCAGAAATATTACTAGTAGGCGGACAAACAAGAATGCCACTAGTTCAAAAAAAGGTTTCTGAATTTTTTGGTAAGGATGCTAGAAAGGATCTAAACCCAGATGAAGCTGTTGCTGTAGGAGCAGCCATTCAAGGCTCTGTCTTATCAGGAGATACTACCGATGTTTTGTTATTAGACGTAACTCCACTAACTTTGGGTATCGAAACCTTAGGAGGAGTTGCTACACCTCTTATTGAAAAGAACACAACTATACCAACTCAAAAATCTCAAGTATTTTCAACAGCTGAAGACAATCAGACTGCAGTAACAGTTCATGTAATTCAAGGTGAAAGAACTCAAGCCTCTCAAAATAAGTCTCTTGGACAATTTAATCTTGCTGATATACCTCCGGCATCAAGAGGAGTTCCGCAAATTGAGGTTTCATTTGATTTAGATGCAAATGGTATTTTAAATGTTTCTGCTAAAGATAAAAATACAGGCAAAGAACAATCTATTGTTATTAAAGCATCAAGTGGGCTATCAGATGAGGACATTGAAAAAATGGTTAAAGATGCTGAAGCAAATGCTGAGGATGATAAAAAGTTTGAAGAATTGGTAAAAACTAAAAATAATGCAGATATGCTTGTTCATGCAACTAGAAAAACAATTCAAGAATCTGGTGACAAGCTGACAGATGAGGAAAAATCTCAGGTTGAAAATGCTATTGTTGAATTAGAAAAAGCAATTAGCTCAGAAGATACATCTGCCATAGAAGCAGCTACCAAGGGAGTAAATGATGTACTAACACCATTGACTCAAAAACTTTATAGCCAAGAAGGTGAAGATCAGCAAAATGAAGCTTCAGGAGAGTCATCTGACAATACTGTTGATGCAGAATTTGAAGAAGTTAAAGAAGAAGATAAGTAGTAAAAAATGTCAAAGAGAGACTATTATGAAACTCTAGAAGTCTCTCGTGACGCTTCTGCATCAGAACTAAAAAAAGCTTTCAAAAAGAAAGCAATGAAATTTCATCCTGATAGGAATCCTGATAATCCTGAGGCTGCTGAAAAATTCAAAGAAGCTGCCGAAGCATATGATGTTTTATCAGATCCTCAAAAAAAATCTGCATATGATCAATTTGGCCATCAGGGTGTAGAGGGAATGGGCGGAGGCGGACCAAATTTCAATGACATAAATATTAATGATATTTTTGGTGATATTTTTGGTGATGTATTTGGTACACGCTCATCTAGCAGAAGATCAAGAAGGGGTTCAGATCTTCAATACAATTTAGACCTTTCTCTAAAGGAAGCTGTTCTTGGGGCGCAAAAGAAAATTAAAATACCATCTCATAAAGAATGTCATGATTGTAATGGATCAGGTGCGCAAAAAGGATCAAGCCCAATTACATGTCCAAACTGTAATGGAGGCGGACAAGTCAGAATGCAACAAGGTTTTTTCTCTGTTCAACAAACATGTCCTCAATGCTCGGGAACTGGGCAAATAATTAAAGATAAATGTAAAACGTGTCAGGGGTATGGAGCAACTAAAGAAAATAAAACCTTGTCCGTGAATATTCCTTCGGGTGTTGATAATGGAGACAAAGTTCGTCTTAGTGGAGAAGGCGAATGGGAAAAAGGCGGTCAATCTGGAGATTTATATGTTGCAATAAGAGTTTCAGAAAATCCTATTTTTGAGAGAGAGGGAAAAGATTTATATATAGAATCACCAATCCCATTTGAAGTTTCCATTCTCGGTGGCGCAATTAAAGTACCAACCCTTGAAGGATCCATTTCATTAAAAATTCCTGCTCAAACGCAAACTGGAAAAATCTTTAGAATTAAAGGTAAAGGAGCGTCTATTGTAAGAGATAGCCGAAGAGGAGATATTTTATGTAGAGTCATAGTTGAAACACCATCAAATCTGGATAGAAAACAACTCAAACTCTTAAATGCATTTTCAGAATCTCTGTCAAAGTCAAAAAACTACCCCGGAACAGAAGCTTTTTTAAAAGCATCTAAAAGAATAGACGATTAATTGTTATGTTAAATCTTTTTGTAAATGGGATTTCTGGAAAGATGGGCTCTTCAATTTTAAACCAAGTATCAAAAATAGAAAATGTATCGATTATAGACTCAATAATAGATTGCAATGTTGTGGTTGATTTTTCAAGACCAGAATCTTCTATGAACATCATTAAGAAGTGCATAGAGAATAAAAAACCAATTGTAATTGGCACCACTGGTTTTAATGATGAACAAATAAAAATAATCAAACAAGCTTCTCAAAATATTCCAGTATTACTTTCCTATAACATGAGTAAGGGCATTTTCTTTTTAAAAGAATCAATCAAAGATTTTCTTCTCAAAAATCACCATATTTTTGAATGTGTTATTCACGAGGTTCATCATACAGAAAAGGTCGATTCACCTTCAGGAACCGCAATCGAATTAGAAAAAACTATACAGACCAATGATACAAATAAAATTATTAGTTCTATTTGTGTAGAGTCTGAAAGAGTTTCAGATGTGAATGGTGTTCATGAAGTTAGATTTTTCAACAAGAATGAGTCTATAGTGTTTAGGCATGAAGCTTTATCTAGAAATATCTTTTCTGATGGAGCTATAGCTATAGCAAAAGCTATTCTTAAAAAAGAACCAAATTTATATTCAGTCAAAGATTTTTTTAATTAAAAATTACTTTAAATCAAAGTACTTTTTCTATAGAATACAGGAACTTTTAAATACGAAAATCCTATTTTATTAAAGTTGGGGTGCTCAAATCAGAGTCAACTTTATAAGGATTGGAGAAATAACCCCAAGGAGAATTAAATTGAGTATAGTTTCAGTAAAAGACCTGCTTCATGCAGGCGTTCACTTCGGTCATCAACAAAGATTTTGGAATCCAAAAATGGAGCAATATATCTTTGATACAAGAAAAAAAATAAGCATTATCAACTTAGACATGACTCAAGAGCATTTAAATGCTGCAGCATCAAAGGTTGAAGATATTTGTTCAAAAGGTAATAAAGTGCTTTTTGTTGGCACAAAAAGATCTGCCAGCAAGACTATAAAAGAAGAAGCTTCTGCTATTGGCTTACCATATGTTAATAAAAGATGGTTGGGTGGAACCTTAACCAACTGGAAAACTATAAGAGGATCCATAAGAAGATTGCAAGATATTGAAGAAATGATTTCTTCAGGCAGGATAGAAAAGCTTATAAAAAAAGAAGCTGTTGAAATTCAAAAAGAATATACAAAATTAGAAGCAAGCGTTGGAGGCATTAAAGATATGAAAGGCCTTCCAGATGCAATATTTGTTATTGATGTAAAGCATGAAAAAATTGCAGTTTTAGAAGCAAAAAAAATGGGCATTCCTGTTATTGCTCTTGTTGATACAAATTCTGATCCAGATGGGATTGATATGGTTATCCCTGGTAATGATGACGCCATCAGGTCAATAAGACTAATTACCAAAATAATTGCAGATTCTTGTGCTAGAGGTTTAGAGTCATCTAAAGGCTTTTCACTTAAAGTAGATTCAGAGTCACCAGTTATTCAAACTATTAAAAAACAAAAACCTGCGGTTGAAGAAGTTGCTACTGAAGAACCTGCCGTTGAAGAAGTTGCTACTGAAGAACCTGCGGTTGAAGAAGTTGCTACTGAAGAACCTGCGGTTGAAGAAGTTGCTACTGAAGAACCTGCGGTTGAAGAAGTTGCAGAAGAAATAAGCGAAGATCAAGAAATTAAAGAGGATGACAAATAAAAATGGAAATTAAAGCATCTCAAGTTAAAGAGTTAAGAGATATGACTGGTGTTGCAATGATGGAGTGTAAAAAAGCTCTTGTAGAGTGCGAAGGCAATATAGAAAAAGCTTTAGATTTACTTAGATCAAATAGTGCATTAAAAGCTGAAAAGAAAGCTGCAAGGGTTGCCGCTGATGGAGTTTTAAAGATTTTTGTTGGTAATGACTACGCAACTTTAATCGAAATTAACTCAGAAACAGATTTTGCTGCTAAAGATTCAAATTTTGTAGATTTTACAAATGAGGTGCATGATTTTATTGCTAAAAATAAGATATCAGATATTTCTCAGTTACATGAATCTGAAATAGAAGAAAAAAGAAAATCATTGGTCCAAACAATCGGCGAAAATATTCAATTAAGAAGATTAATTACTAAAGATTTTAGTGCAGATATGAATGCAGGTTCATACATTCATTCTGATTCTAAGCTGGGCTCAGTTGTAATTGTTTCTGGCGGAGACGAATCTCTAGCAAAAGATATTGCAATGCATGTTGCTGCTTTTAACCCTCTATGTCTGTCAGAATCAGATCTTGATCCAGAAATTATAGAAAGAGAAAAGGCAATCTATATGGTTCAGGCAGAAGAGTCCGGTAAGCCAAAAGAGATCATGGAAAAAATGATAGAAGGTAAATTAAAAAGATTTTTATCAGAAGTTTCATTACTTTCTCAAGGTTTTGTAAAAGATTCTGAGATATCTATACAAGAATTGTTAGATTCAAAAAATGCAAAGATTGAATCATACTCTAGATTAAAGGTCGGTGAAGGTATTGAGGTTGAAAGCAAAAGTTTTGCCGACGAGGTTGCAGAACAACTAAAATAAATTATGTCCAAACTTCTTCATCAACGCATTCTCGTAAAATTTAGTGGAGAGTCTGTCGCTGGCGATGATGAGCATGGCATAGATCCTAAAATACTAGATCAAATGGCTTCATCTGTAGCATCTTGCAGAGAAATCGGTGCTCAGATAGGAATTGTTATTGGTGGCGGCAACCTATTTAGAGGTGAAAAGCTCAACAAGGCTGGTATGGATAGAGTTGCTGGGGACCATATGGGAATGTTAGCAACTGTCATGAATGGTATTGCTTTTAGAGATGCACTTGAAAGAGCGGGCATTAAAACTAGAGTGATGTCGGCTATTTCAATGTCCGGAATTGTGGAACATTATGACAGAAGACTTGCTATACAACTTTTAAGTGATGGCTATGTTGTTATTTTTACAGCTGGTACTGGAAATCCATTTTTTACAACAGATACAGCAGGTTGTTTGAGAGCGATTGAAACTCAATCAGACTTGATGCTTAAGGCTACTAGGGTTGATGGAGTATATGATTCAGATCCAGAAATTAATTCAGATGCAATATTTTATCCAGAGTTATCTTTTGATGATGCTATATCTCAAAATCTAAAAGTTATGGACGCTACTGCTTTAACATTAGCGAGAGACCACAAACTGCCAATAAAAGTTTTTAATGTTAATACTAAAGACGCACTCAAAGATATTATTTGCGGTGAAAAAATAGGTACGTTAATATCATAATATGAATGAAACAATAAATAACGCAACTTCAAGAATGGAAAAATCACTTTCATCTCTTGGTCAGGCCTTCAATAAGATTAGAACTGGAAGAGCTAATCCAACTATTTTAGATGATATTAAAATTGAATATTATGGAAATCTCTCCCCCCTTAATCAAACTGCAAGCATTAGTGTAGAAGATGGAAGATCTTTGGTCATATCTCCATGGGATAAAAGTTTAATTCCAGAAATTGAAAAAGCTATTATGAATTCTAATTTAGGCTTAAATCCAAGCACATCATCTGATTTAATTAGAATCACTATGCCTTCCTTAACGGAAGAAACTAGACAAGACTACATCAAACAAGCTAGAGCCGAGGCAGAAAATTCAAGAGTTTCTATAAGAAATATTAGAAGAGATGCAAACCAAGCTTGTAAAGAAAGTCAAACAGCAGGTGAAATTTCAGAAGATGATCTAAGAAGAATGGAAGACCTTATTCAAAAAGAAACTGATAAGTTTATAGGTCTTGTTGATTCAGAGCTAAAAGCCAAAGAGTCTGATCTTTTAGAAATTTAAAAGAAGCCATATGGCTAACAATATAAAAAAAATATCTGCCAAGAGTGCAAAAAATGTTGCCATTATCATGGATGGTAATGGTAGATGGGCTATGTCCAATGCCCTGAATATAAGTAAAGGCCATAGTAAAGGAGTTGAAGTTGTAAGAGAGATAGTTGAGGAATCAGTCAATCAAAAATTATCATCACTTACACTATATGCTTTCAGCTCAGAGAATTGGTCAAGACCAAAAACTGAAATTGATGCAATAAAGAAATTAGTAGTTAAAGCTATCAATGAACAAGTTCCAGACTTAATAAAACAAAAAGTGAAATTAAAATTTTTTGGAAATATAGATGATTTCGGTACGAAAATACTGTCAAAAATAAAAGATGCAGAAGATGCAACAAATCATCAAGAATCTGTTTTAAATTTGAATGTTGCTCTTGGTTATGGTGGTAAGCAAGATATTGTAAATATTACCAAATATATCTCAGGGCAAATTATCTCTAAAAATATAAATATTGATGATATAGATGAAGACTTAATTTCAAAATTTTCATGCTGTCCAGTGGATGAGATAGATTTATTAATTAGAACAGGTGGAGAAAAGAGAATAAGCAACTTTCTTTTATACCAAATAGCATATACTGAAATAAATTTTGTTGATACATACTGGCCAGACTTCAAAAAAGATGATTTTGTTGAATGTCTTGATAATTTTAAAAAAGTGAGTAGAAGGTTTGGGAAGAGAATATAATTTAAATTTAATTAAAAGATCATTTACTGGTTTTTTAATTATTGTTCCAATGGTCTTAATAATTTTAGCTCAAAATTATTGGATTTTCCTTGTCATGGTCTCAGCGGTTTGTGCTTTTGCTTTTTATGAATGGGTAAAAAATAATTTCAGGCATCCAGTATTATGGGGGTTAAATTTAATTTTTTTATACTTTTGGTTCTTGGTAATCTATTTTGTTGGAGCCACTTCCGACATACTCCCATCAATAAAGATCATTGAATCCTATAATTCAATTTCCATTTTCTATCTTTTTTTTATAATTATTATTAATACAACTATTTTTGACACTTTTGCATATCTTTTTGGTTCAAATTTTGGAAAAACTGCTATTGCACCTAATATTAGTCCTAATAAGACACTTGAAGGTCTTCTTGGGGGATTAGTTGTTGTTTTAATTTATGCTCTAGCAATATGCTATTTTTTAAATTTAAAATATTGGTTTTTACCAATATGTTTATTGGGAGGCTGTCTTGCTTTTTTTGGCGATCTTCTAATAAGTTTTCATAAAAGAGAAAAAGGGATAAAAGATACAGGATCACTATTACCTGGCCACGGAGGTGTCTTGGACAGAATAGATTCGCACTTAATTGCCACTCCAATTTTGCTTTTAATATCGATAATTATTGAGAGCCTATGAAAAATATTCTTTTATTAGGTGCTACTGGAAGTATTGGCGACAGTGTTTTAAGCGTTATCAAACAGAATAGTGATAAATTAAATCTTACTGCTATATCTTTTCAGTCAAACCTCACTAAAGCACTTTCTATAATTGAAGAGTTTGATCCAAATTATGTCTACTGTGAATCAAAAGCTAACTTAAGCTCAATAAATGATTCTTTAGAAAGGTCAGAAGGCATAGAATTATTTTCAGAAAAATCTGAGTTAGAGTATCTCCTTAAGCACAAAAGTATAGACATAATAATATCTGCTATATCAGGCTTCTCTGGTTTAGAGACAACTTTTATGGCTGTACAAACAGGAAAAATAATTTTATTGGCAAATAAAGAAAGTATTGTTGTAGCAGGAGATATAATTTTGCCACTTGCAAAAAAACATAATACTAAAATCATTCCAATTGATAGTGAGCATAATGCAATCTTCCAATGCTTAAATTCAGAAAAAAATACCAATGATGTGTCAAAAATTATCATTACTGCATCCGGGGGACCCTTCTTAAACCAAAAAATTGATGATTTATCAAAAGTAACTAAAAAAGAAGCTTTAAATCATCCTAACTGGAAAATGGGTTCAAAAATAACCATTGACTCTGCGACTCTTGTAAATAAATGCTTAGAACTTATTGAGGCAAAATATTTATTTGACTTGAATGAAGAATACTTCGAGTTAGTTGTTCATCCACAAAGCATAATTCACTCTATAGTTACTTATAAAGATGGTTCAAGTATATGTCAGATGAGCAATCCAGATATGAGGGTTCCTATTTCTCATGCATTATCTCTTGAAGAATCAAGATTATCTCTTGATTTTACTAAGATAAATTTTTCGTCATTAAATCTGACTTTTCAAGAATTTCCAGAGGATAGATTAGAGATAGCTAATCTTGCCCGTGAGGTTTGCAATACAGGCGGTTCTTCTGGCACAGCATTTAATGCTGCAAATGAGATTGCTGTAGAAAATTTTTTAAATGGTAAGATCACATTTAATAAAATATATGAAGTTATTTATAGAACTTTTAATGCTGTGCCTGTGTCTAATAGTATTAATATAGAAGCAATATATGAAATAGATAAGCAAACACGCATGGAGGCAAAGAAGGTGGTAAAATCACTCACTTAAATTATGACCACAACAATTATTTATATAGGTTCTTTTCTTGCACTTTTAGGTGTTCTTATAACTATTCATGAATATGGACACTTTATTTTTGCAAGGATATTTAATGTACACGTTCAACGTTTTTCAATTGGAATGGGGCCTGTAGTATACAAGCGCTTAGATAAGCATGGAACAGAATTTGCAATATCAGCTTTTCCTTTGGGCGGATATGTATCAATGATTACAAATAAGCTAATTGAGTTAGAGCCAGAAGTTAAAGAAGGTTTATCTGCCGAACAAATAAAAAATACATTTGATTCTAAGCCCAAATGGCAAAGGGCTTTGATTATGTTTGCAGGACCGCTTGCAAACTTTTTGTTATCTATTTTTATATTTTCATTTATTTTTTTGAATACTCCAGATCCTCAAACAATAGCAGTTATAAAGTCTTCAGATAGCTCAATTGAGATGAGAGCTACTAGCGATTTTTTAATAAAAGGTGACCAAATATATTCTATTAATTCAGTTGTAATATCAGATCCCAAGGATATAAGTCTTGAGCTTTTATCCTATGCTGGATATACCGGCATAATTAACTTAGGAATTAAAAGACCAGATATTAATAGTATTATTGATGTGGGAATCCGGGTTGTAGATTTTCTTCCAAACTCTGAATCTCAGTCAAATCCATTAAAATATTTAGGTTTAGATGTTGAGTATAAGATGAAGCCTGTGATAGGTTCTGTTATTAAGTCAGGCCCTGCAGATAATGCTAACCTAAGGGCAAATGATATTATTTATAAAATTGGCAATTCAAAAATAAATTATGCCAGTGATATCAGAAATGTAATTTCATCTATGCCAAATGAAAATGTTTTAGTTGATGTCTATAGAGATGGAGATTTAGTTCAAGTTCCACTTAGAATTGGAGCTAGTCAAAATGAAGACGGAAATGAGGTAGGGATAATTGGCCTATCTTTTGGCACAAACCGCTCTTTACTTGAATCTTTTTCTAAAGGTGTTTTTGAAACGTATAACTTAAGTAAAAAAACACTTCAGTTTATTGGAAAAATGTTAACGGGAAATATGGGTACTGACAATTTAAGCGGGCCTATTGGAATAGCTCAAATGGCAGGGAATACGGCACAAGCCGGGTTTGTTCCATTTATGTATTTAATGGCACTATTAAGTATTAGCCTTGGCGTACTAAATTTATTACCAATTCCTGTTCTTGATGGCGGTCAACTTACTTTACTAGGTTTAGAAGCAATCAGAGGTAAGCCCCTTGCAGATAGAACAGAAAACCTTGTATATACCGGTGGCGCGCTAATGGTTGGGGCATTAATGATCTTTGCCATCTTTAATGATATTTCTCGCTTTATATAGGAAGATAATTGAAAAAATTTAAAATTTATTTTTTTAGTCTATTGTTAATAACCCAATTAAATGCATTTGATGAATTTCTTGTAAGTGATATAAGAATAATTGGGTTACAGAGAGTATCTACCGGAAGTATCTTTAATGTCATTCCTATTAGTGTTGGCGATAAAATTGATTTAAGAAAATCATCCGATATCACTCGATCACTTTTCTCAACAGAACAGTTTGATGATATTCAGATAGCTAAGGATGGAAATACATTAATAATTAGTGTTGTTGAAAGACCTTCAATTTCAGCAATCGATATTTCTGGTAATAAAGCTCTTAAGACCGAGCAACTTATTGAGAGTCTCGATGGTGTAGGTATTAAAGAAGGCGAGGTTTATAAGAGATCAACGCTTGAAAAAGTAAAATCAGAATTAGTAAGATCCTATGCATCAAATGGAAGATATGGAGCAGGGGTTGAAATAGAAGAGATAAAAAAATCAAGAAATAGAATAGAAATTAATATAACCGTTGATGAGGGAAAAAGCGCATCAATAGAAAAAATTAATATTATCGGAAATGAAGAATTTACTAATGATGAATTGTTAAAAGGTTTCGAGCTTTCAGAGGGATCATTTTTTTCATTTTTAAATAACGACAATGCATATTCTAGAGAAAAACTTAAAGGTGATATAGAAACTTTAGAGTCTTTTTACAAGGACAGGGGTTATCTTAAATTCTCTATAGAATCCTCCCAAATAAGCCTTTCTCGAGATATGAAAAATATTTTTATTAACTTCAATGTCTTTGAGGGTAAGAAATATAACATCTCAGAAGCAGAAGTTGTTGGAGACATTCCATTAGAAGAGGAGGTGTATTCCGCCATCATGGATTCTCTTTCTGGGTTGACTTATTCCCAATCTCAAATTACATCAATAGAAGAGTTTTTTGTAAATGTGCTTGGTAACAGAGGTTACGCTTTTGCAGAGGTTAGTGGAGTTCCTGAAATAAATGAAGAGTCAAGCGAAGTAAAAATTATATTTAATGTAGCTCCTGGTAAACGAACCTATACAAGAAAAATTCTCTTCTCCGGAAATAACATTACTCAAGATCATGTCTTAAGAAGAGAGATGAGGCAGTTTGAAGGTGCATGGTCATCAAACAATAGCATTGAGGCTGGAAAAGTTAGATTGGAAAGACTTGGGTATTTTAAAGAAGTTGATGTCGAAACAGTGCCTGTACCAAATACCGAAGATCAGATTGATATCTTGTATTCTGTTGAAGAAGAAACTACAGGATCTGTCGGTGGAAATATAGGTTACAGCGATTTTGGATTGATGCTAGGCTTTAATTTACAAGAACAAAATTTTCTGGGGTCTGGAAATACAGTAGGAATAGGTATAAGTAAAAATATATATTCAGAGAGCTATAATATTTCATTTCTTGATCCATTTGCTACTAAAGATGCTATCAGTCTTGGCTATAATATTTATTTTAGAGAAACTGATTATGGTGAGTTTAATGTTGCCAATTACCTAAGTAACTCTAATGGCTTTGGATTACAGTTTGGCTACCCATTGTCTGATACGCAGAGAATTAATCTTGGTTTAACTTATGATAAAACAGATATTGATATTGGTACATCTCCAGCAAGAGAGATATGGGATTTTATAAATGCTGAAGGAAGCATTTTTGAAACATTAACGTCTCAAATATCATGGCAAAGAGTTACTTTAAATAGAGGAATGTTCCCAACAGATGGATCTTCAACCGTGGTTAGTTTTTCCACAACTATACCGGGTGGTGATATAGATTATGCTAGGCTTAATCTTAGACAGAAATTTTATCAGCCAATTTCTGAGGATTTAGTTTTTGGTTTTAATCTTGATTTAGGATACTTGGCTCCATTTGGCGATACTGAAGAAACACCATTTTTTCAAAACTTCTATGCCGGTGGACCAAGATCATTAAGAGGATTTGAATCAAATACATTAGGTCCTAGAAGTACTGAAGCTCCCTGCTATGAATTTAATTATTCTGATGGAACTTGTCCAAATCTTCTTGATAGTGATGGCGATGGAGTTTTAGACACTCCTTACTATAATCCATATGCTAACTCTGAATATAATAAAAGAGTTTCTATTGGAGGAAATATTAAAGTAGAAGGTAGCTTACAATTAATTTTTAAACTACCTTTTATTGAAGATCAAAGGTCGATGAGATCTGCATTCTTTTTTGATTTCGGTAATGTCTTCTCAGACAACTGTAAAGATTATCAAATTAATTGTTATAAACCCTCTATCGATGATCTTAGATATTCATACGGCGTAGGTGTTACTTGGATTACTGGTTTTGGACCCATGAGTTTCGCTATTTCAAAACCAACAAACGCAGGCCAATATGAAGAAACAAAGGAATTTCAATTCACTGTAGGCAATGTATTCTAATTGAGATAAAATATCATTCACCATTAAGGGGTTACTATGAAAAATTTATTTAAACTTAACTTATTAGCAGTTTTATTGCTTTCTTTCCCAGTCTTTGCTGTTGATGGAATGGCTGTTATAGATATGAGAACTGCTGTTTTATCAACTCAAGCTGCTTCAGATGCTTTTAAGGCTCTCGAAGAAGATGCTGATTATGCTGCCAACCTTGAAGAAGCTCAATCTCTCCAAGCAGAAAGGCAAGCAATTGCAGAAAAACTTCAAAAGGATCTTGAGACTTTATCTCAAGAGCAAATAGCAGCAATGCAAAGAGATATTCAAAATAAAGGAAAAGACCTTGAGTTTTTAGCAGGAAAAATTCAACAAGCTCAAGAAGAGACTGCTCAAAAAGTTTTTGCTGAAAATGGCGCTTCTATGCAGAAAATTATTGGGGAATTAATACAAGCTAAACAAATTAAAGTACTTCTTCAAAAAAATGAGAGTATTCTTTTTAGTGATCCAGCTCTAGATTTAACTGATGATGTAACTTCAATGTTAGATGTTGCAGCTTCAGAGGCAAATACTCAATCCGAGTAGTGTCACAAAAGAAAGAATATTCTTTAGCTGAAATAGCAGAATTTACAGGCTCTAAAGTTGTTGGCAATAGCAAGGCTATTGTCAACAACATTTCCACCTTAGAGAACGCCACTAAAGAATCTATTTCATTTTTAGCAAACAAAAAATATCAGAAATATATAAATACAACTTCAGCAAATGCTGTAATTGTTTCAACGTCCTTTAAAACAGATGATCGCTTAAACTATCTTTTATCAGAAGATCCTTACTTAGCTTTTGCAAAATTAACTACCCTATTTAAAAAATCAATTTTTGAAATAGACAATCTAGCAATACATCCATCAGCAGTAATTTCTAATGATTCAAAAATTGGAGAAAATGTATCCATAGGGGCAAATGTTGTCATTGGACCAAACTGCATTATTGAAGATAATGTAATTATTAAAGCAAACTGCACGATTGTTCAGGATGTAAGGATTGGAGAATATTCTATAATTCATAGTGCCTCAGTACTTGGTTCAGATGGGTTTGGTTATGCTCCTTCCAAAGATGGCTATGTAAAAATAGAGCAACTTGGCAAACTAATTATTGGAAAAAACGTTGAAATTGGAGCCTCATGTACTATTGATCGGGGTGCTCTAGATAATACTGAAATTCATAATGGAGTAAAATTAGATAATCAAATTCAAATTGCTCATAACGTAGTTTTGGGAGAGAATTCAGCAATTGCTGCTTCTTGTGCCATAGCTGGATCGACTGTAATTGGTAAGAACTTTCAAATGGGAGGCCTTTCTGGAGTCTTAGGGCACTTATCTATATGTGATGATGTAACTATAGGTGCTCATACGCTAATTACAAAAAGCATAAATAAATCAGGTAATTATATTGGTATAATGCCAGCTCAAAATCAAAAAGATTGGGCTAAGTCTTCAATCTTTATAAAAAAAAGAGCTTAATTATGTCAAATAATGCTGAAGAAATTAGTAAATTTCTGCCTCATAGAGAACCATTTTTATTCATTGATGAAATAGTTGATATTGAACTTGGTAAAAAAATACATTGTATTAAGAGAAATTCCTCAGATGAAGATTATTTTAGGGGTCATTTTCCAAATAACCCAGTTATGCCAGGAGTTATTATTTTAGAAGCTTTAGCTCAGGCTTCAGGCATCTTAGGTTTTAAAACAATGAATAAAACCCCTGAAGAAGGTTCTATTTATGTTTTTGCTGGTGTCGATAAGGCTAGGTTTAGGTCTAGAGTAGGTCCTGAAGATGTTATCCATTTGCATAGTGAAATCGTTAATGAAAAGAAGGGTATTTGGAAGTTTGAAACTAAAGCTTTTGTTGATGATAAACTTGTATGCTCAGCAACAATACTTTGTGCTGATAGGAAGGCTTAATGAGTATAGATTCATCATCAATAATCAGCAGCACTGCTAAAATTCATCCATCTGTTGATATTGGACCATTTTGTATTATAGGTGATGATGTTGAGTTGGGTGAAGGCACTACTGTATTAAGTCATGCAATTATAAAAGGACCCACCAAAATAGGAAAAAATAACATAATTTATCAATTTTCTTCTATTGGAGAGGATACACCTGACAAGAAATATGATGGAGAAGACACCAAGTTAATTATTGGTGATGATAATATTTTTAGAGAAGGAGTTACAGTCCACAGAGGTACGATTCAAGACAAGGGTTTTACGGAAATTGGGAATGATAATTTGTTTATGGCCTATACCCATGTTGCACACGACTGCGTTATTGGTAACAATAATATTTTTGCAAATAATGCAGGTCTTGCTGGTCATGTAAAAATTGGGAACTTTGTTGTCATGGGTGGATACTCAGCAGTTCATCAATTTTGTTGTTTAGGTGATCATTCTTTTTTAGGTATGAATACCTCAGTTACGATGGATATTCCTGCATTCTTAAAAGCTGCCTCAAACCCAGGAAGAATAGTTGGCTTAAACTCTATTGGCATGGCCAGAAATGATATTCCTGCTAATTCAATAGAAACTCTTAAAAAAGCTTTTAAATTAGTCTATAAAAAAGGACTTAAATTAAATGAAGCCATAAAAGAACTCGATATAATATTATCCGAAACAAGTGATATTTATTTGGAAATATTTATTAAATCAATAAAAACCTCTTCTCGCGGTATTTTAAGATAAGTGAATTCAAAACCAATCTTAAAAGTTGGAATAGTTGCCGGAGAGCATTCAGGTGATAGGCTTGGAACAAAAATTATTAAAAGCCTAGCAAATACTCACACCATTGAACTTTATGGGGTAGGCGGCCCACAATTAATCAAAAAAGGCTTAAAACCTTTATTTGATTTTAAGAAACTACATGTTATGGGTCTTATAGAACCACTTTTAAATCTGAGAGAGCTAATTAAATTTAGAAAACTACTAATTAACTTATTTATTGAAAAAGAGATTGATTATTTTATAGGCGTTGACTCTCCAGACTTTAATATGCGCATTCATAAGGCGCTTAAACTCAAAAATACTTGTAAAAATATTCAGATTGTAAGCCCTTCAGTTTGGGTTTGGAGAGAAAATAGAATAAAAGATATAGAAAAATATATAGACTTGACAGCATGTTTGTTTAAATTCGAAGATAATTTTTATAAGAAAAAAAACTTACCCAGTATTCATGTAGGGCATCCTTTTAGCAAACTATTTCCTGAAAATAAAGAAATCGTTTTCAAGAATTTTAATTTAGATCCATCAAAAAAATTCGTATCAATTCTTCCAGGAAGTCGTAAATCAGAAATTAAAAATTTATTACCAACTTATATCGAATTTATAATATTGCATTCTAGTAAGTATAGTCATTATGAATACTTAATTCCTGCATCTGACAATCAATCCTTAGATATGATAAAAAAAGATATACCCCCAGATCTTCCAGTAGTGGTTGGTATAAATTGCACCAAAGATTTTTTATCAATTTCTGATTTTTCAGTGGTCACTTCCGGTACAGCTACCCTAGAGTCTGCTGTACTAGGAACAAGTCCTATTATCTGTTATAAGACCAACCCAATAAACTATTTTATTATCTCAAGAATGCTAAAGATTGATGATGTTGGACTCCCAAATCTTTTACTAGGTAAAAGAAAGTTCCCTGAACTCATTCAACGATCATGCAATGCAAAATCTATACTAGATGCAGCAGAATCAATAAAAAATAATAATGACGCAGAAAACATTTCAATCACACTTAGAAATTTATTAATTGGACTGAGTCCAGAAGAGTCAGCACAAAAAATTCTTTCGCTTTGAAACTTATTGCCGGAGTAGACGAAGTTGGTAGAGGTTGCATAGCAGGCCCAGTCATTGCATCGGTGGTTATCCTTATAAATCATGTCCCTGGCTTAAGGGACTCAAAAAAATTAACTACATTGCAAAGAAATAAATTATCAACATTAATAATGCAAAATTCTTACTTTTCATTTGGAACAGCATCAGTTCAAGAAATAGATGAAATTAATATTCTTCAAGCTTCTTTATTAGCAATGAAAAGAGCTATACTTAACCTTTCTGTGAAGCCAGAAAAAGTTCTAATTGATGGTGTTCATAAACCTGATTTAGACTTAGATACCCAGACTATTATTGGTGGAGATTCTTTAGTTGATGAGATTAGTGCCGCCTCTATAATTGCAAAAGTGTATAGAGATAATTTGATGATAGAAATCGATAAAAAATACCCAGAATATGGATTTTCAAAACATAAAGGTTACGGAACAAAAGAACATAAACAAGCAATTTTGAATTATGGATCTACACCTATTCATAGAGTAACTTTTAAAGGAGTCCTTAATTAGAAGTATGAATAATATTTTTTCACATCTAAGAGTCTCTTCAGAATATAGCATATCCCAAGGACTTCTAACCATTGATCAAATTGTAGATTGCGCTAAAAAAAATACCATTCCATCTGTAGCTCTAACTGATAAATCAAATATGTTTGCAATGGTAAAGTTTTTTAATAAATGTGAGGCAGCTGGCATAAAACCAATATCAGGTGCATCAATAAGAGTTATATTTGACGGAGATGATTCTTCTCATGAATTGTTATGTTTGGCAAAAAATAATGATGGACACAGAAATTTAATGCAAGCAATTTCTTTTGCCCACAATAATTACACCTATCAAACTCCAATAATTAATTTCAATGACTTAAAGAGCTTTAAGGACAATATAGTTATTGTTTCAGGGGGAAAAGATAGTCATATTTTTGAACTATCAAAACAAAATAAACTTAATGAAGTTGAAAAAAAAATTGATGATTTTTTAACAGTCTTTAAAAGTGATTTTTTTATTGAAGTACAAAAGACAAGCAGACCCGATGAAATTGATTTTTTTTCAAATATTCTTCCCTTATCAAATAAAAAAGGCATTCCTTTAATTGCCACAAATGATGTTTTGTTTTCTTCAAAGGATGATTATGAAATTCATGAAACAAAGGTATGCATTAATACTGGAAAAACTCTCAACGATCCAAATAGAGAAAAGCCTTTCTCAGATGAACAATACTTTAAAAGCTCGGATGAAATGCAAAAATTATTTAAAGGTTTTGATGAGCTTGTTGATAACACAAACGAAGTAGCAAAAAAATGCAATGTTTCTCTTCATACTAAGGGTTACTTTCTACCAGAGTACCCAGTCCCAGAAGAGCATGACTTTGATTCTTTTTTGGTAGATCTTGCTAAAAAAAGACTTTCAAAGCTAATGACTGATTTTGAAGAAACAAAAAAAAACATCTACATACAAAGACTTGAGTATGAATTAAATCAGATAAAAAAAATGGGTTTTTCAAGTTACTTTTTAATTGTTTATGATTTTATTCAATGGTCAAAAGATAATGATGTTCCTGTAGGACCTGGAAGAGGTTCGGGAGCAGGCTCATTAGTTGCATATTCACTTGGAATAACAACCCTTGATCCTATTGATCATGGTCTATTATTTGAGCGCTTTCTAAATCCAGAAAGAATATCAATGCCAGATTTTGATATTGATTTTTGTATGGAAAAAAGAGACAGAGTAATAGATTATGTAAGTAAAAAGTATGGAGCTAATGCTGTTTCTCAAATAGCAACTTTTGGTACAATGGCTGCAAGAGCAGTTGTCAGAGATGTTGCAAGAGCAATGGGTAAACCTTATGCTCTTGGTGATAGAATTTCTAAGATGATTCCATTTGCACCAGGAATGACACTAGATAGAGCAAAAGATGAGCAGCCAGTATTTGCACAAGCTGCTAAAAATGATCCCGAAGTTAAAGAAGTTGTTGATTTAGCATACAAGCTTGAGGGTATTACTAGAAATGTTGGAAAACATGCCGGGGGTGTTGTTATAGCTCCAGGAAGTCTTTCAGATTTTTGTCCTATTTATAATGATAGGCAATCTTCCTCAGTAATGACTCAGTATGATAAAGATGATGTTGAGAAAATAGGTTTAGTAAAATTTGATTTCCTTGGCTTAAGAACACTTACTGTGATTGATCGGGCATTAAAATCTATAAACTCATCATTAAAAGATCAGAATAAAATAAATTTAGACAATATACCCATGAATGATCAAAAAGTATTTGATCTGCTTTCTTCAGGAAAAACTATGGCAGTTTTTCAATTAGAATCAACAGGAATGAGGGACTTGATTAAAAAATTAAAGCCCACAAAATTTGAAGAAATTACTGCTTTATTGGCTTTGTATAGACCAGGTCCTTTAAATTCAGGAATGCATACAACTTTTGTAGACAGAAAGCATGGTAAAAGTCCTGTAACATATCCTCATGAGCTGCTTGAACCAGTTCTATCTGAGACTTACGGGGTTATTGTTTATCAAGAACAAGTTATGGAGTCTGCCAGAGTTCTTGCAGGTTATTCAATGGGTGAAGCGGATATTCTCAGACGAGTGATGGGAAAGAAAAAAATTGAAGAAATGGAGGAGCAAAGAGAAATATTTGTTAAAGGCTGTGAAAAGAATTCAATTCCCGAGAATAAAGCAAATAAGATATTTGAACTTATAGAACAGTTTGCTGAATACGGATTTAATAAATCTCATTCAGCTGCATATGCAGTAATTTCCTATCAAACAGCATTTTTAAAAACTTATTATCCTGAGCACTTTATGGCAGCAGTGCTTTCAACAGAGTTGGGTAATACCGATAAGATTCATGCTTTAATTCAAGAGTGCAAGCGAATGGGAATTAAGGTTTTAAAACCAAATATAATGACGAGTAATAAAATGTTTGTAGTTAACGAAAATTCTTGTATAGAATACGGACTTGGAGCTATAAAAGGTGTTGCAGATGCTTTTATAGAGCACGTGTGTCAAATTAGAAAAACAAATACATTTAATGATTTATGGGACTTTTCAAAAAAAGTTGATATCAAGCTCGGTGGAAAAAAGTCATTAGAGGCACTCTCACAATCTGGAGCATTTGACAGCATAGCGCCAACAAGAAGCATTGCTATTTCTTGTATTGAGGATATGTTAAAAGATGGGTCAAGCTACTCTTCTAAACATATAACCGTATCAGGTGACTTGTTTTCATCCCTTAGTGAAAGTTTTGATCCTTATGAAAAATATAAAAATACTTCTGATATGGGATTAAGTGAATTACTGTCGCATGAAAAAAAATCTTTAGGCTATTATTTATCTGGTCATCCTGTTGATGCAATTGAAAAAAAGATTAATAAGCTTAGATCACAGAAAATTTCAAACTTGAATCATGATACAAAAAAAGCATCTCTAGTATGCTTAATTAACAGTGTCAGGCAAATTAAAGACAAAAAAGGAAAGCCGCTAACTTTTATAAATTTTGATGACGGTTCAGGCGTTATGGATGGGGTGGTTCCAAGTGAAGTTCTTGAAAGTTGTCATAATATTTTGAAAGAAGGGCAAATACTTGTAGTAAAAGGTTTGGTAGAGATAGATGACTATAGATCTAAAGAACTTGGAGGTGCAATGTTTAGAATGAGAGTAAAAGAAGTGCATTCACTAGATTCAGAGCTTTCAAAAAAAGTTAATGATGTTGTTATTAATCTTAAAGAATCAGAATTAGTTTCTCTTGATGAATTTTCAAAAAAACTTGAAAAAGTTAAGAGAGAGTTTTGGACAAAGTCAGGCTGTAATTTACATGTAAAAGTTATAACAAATGGTTCAGAGGCTATAATAGACATAGGTGAAAGGTTTAAATTTGAGCCCACGATAGATAACCTGAATTTCTTGGATGACATTTTTGGAAAAAACGCTATAGAAATAGCATGATTAAAGAATTATGATAGACAAAAAAACAACATCAGAAAAAAACTATAATCATTTACCAGATATCTCTGAAGATCATAAATTTTTAGATTTTGAAAACACAATTCAGGACATATCTGAAAAGATCAATGCTTTAAAAAATTCGGCTATTGAGTCACCAGAAGTAAGTGATCAAATTCTTGCTCTTAGAAAACAAAGAGATGCTGAAACTAAAAAGATATATTCAAAACTTTCAACATGGCAAACTGTTCAGGTAGCCAGACATCCCCAGAGGCCACACACTCTCGATTTTATTAATAATATATTTGATGAATTTGATGAAATGCATGGTGATAGACAATTTGCAGATGATGCTGCAATTGTAGGGGGTATTGCTTATCTTGAAACTACTCCTGTCATGATTATTGGGCATGAAAAAGGAAGAGATACTGAAGAAAAGGTAAGACGGAATTTTGGAATGCCTCAACCAGAAGGTTACAGAAAAGCTAAGAGGTTAATGCAATTTGCAGAACAATTTTCATTACCCGTAATAACTTTTATTGATACTGCTGGAGCATATCCTGGAGTTGAGGGTGAGGAAAGGGGTCAAAGTGAAGCAATAGCTAGAAACCTAGCTGTAATGTCAGAATTAAGAACACCAATTATTATTGTTGTTACAGGTGAAGGTGGTTCTGGTGGAGCATTAGCAATAAGTGTAGGAGATCATATATCAATGCTACAGTACGCAACATATTCTGTTGCGTCCCCAGAGGCATGCGCGTCTATTATATGGAGAACTGCAGACAAAGCACCTGATGCTGCAGAGGCCATGAAAGTTTCATCCAACGAGCTTAAAAAATTGAAAATTATTGATGAAATTATTATAGAGCCTCTTGGAGGTGCGCATCGTGATTATCAGGAGATTTCGAATAGTGTTAAAGATTCATTAATAAAAAACTTATCTACTCTTAGCAGAATGTCTATAGAAGAGTTATTAGATAGAAGATATAAAAGATTGATAAAAATTGGCATTTAAGTTTTGATTAATTTTGACGATTTAACTTATCACTTAGATCTAAGTAAAAAAATCTATGTTGGTTATAGCGGAGGCCCTGATTCTTCGGCTTTATTGCATTTACTTCATTTAAATAATATTGCTAATATTGAAGCAATCCATATCAATCATAATATTTCAGATAACTCTTTGGAATGGGAAGAGCATTGTAGAAAAACTACAGATAAATTAGGAATTAAATGCCATTTAGAGTCAGTAAAGTTAAAAGTTGATGGCGACGGTCTTGAATCAGCTGCTAGAAAAGCTAGATATAAAATTTTTACTAAGTACTTGAAAAAGGGTGATCAGATTTTGCTTGGTCACCATTCTGATGATGTTGCTGAAACTTTTTTATTAAGGCTATTTAGAGGCACTGGCCTAGATGGACTAGAAAGCCTTAGAGTAAAGAGAAAAGTTGGAGAGGGTTATTTAATAAGACCTTTAATTAATGTATCCAAAGAGAGTATTTTATTTTTTCTCAAAGAAAAAAAAATAAGTTTTGTTAAAGATGAATCAAACTCTTCACAAGATCATGATAGAAACTATGTTAGAAATACTGTCATTCCCTCTATTGAAAAAAGGTGGACTCACGCATCATCAAGGATTTCTAACACATCAAATTTTATTAAGATTAGAAATGATTCATATGAAATGCTTTTCGAAGAAAAATACGACCATTTAATTAGCCATAAGATTCCAGTCAGTGCACTTAAAAAAATTCAAAAGCCATCCCTTGTAGACGTTATTAGATTCTCTATTAAAAAACAGAATATAGCTATGCCAAGTAAGAAGGTAATCGAGCAGATTATAAAGACTTTTATTGAATCAAGCCCTGGGCCTAAGTCAGAGGTGTCATGGACAAGAGCTGATAAAGAGCAATCAGGAGGAAAAATATTTTATAAGGATAAGTGTGTTGTTATAACTAAGAAATAACATCACTAAGGGTATATAATTTTTTTGGAGTATAAGCTATGGAATATAAAACAGTAAAAGTAAGCAAAAAAAATAAAGTTGCAACAATAGAAATTAATAGACCTGATGTGTTGAATGCATTCAATACGCAGTTGATAATGGATTTACAAGAAGCTACTCAACTTGTTAAAAATGATGATGATATAAGGGTTGTAATAATTTATGGCTCAGGAAGAGCTTTTTCATCTGGTGCAGATTTAACCGAAGCAGATTCAGATTGGGATGGTTCAAAGGATGCTTTATTAAGAGGTTTCAAGCCCTCGTTTGAGAATATAATTTCAATGCCTAAGCCCGTTATTGCTTCAATCCAAGGTCCTGCTGCAGGTATTGGAGCAGCATTTGCCATGTCATGTGATTTAAGAATAATGTCTGAAGATGCATATATTCTCTCTGTTTTTAGTAATATTGCCTTAGTTCCAGATGGTGGCCTATCATGGCTTTTACCAAAATATCTTGGTTATGGAAAAGCATATGAATATGCAATCGAAGCAAAAAAAATTGATGCAAAAGAGTGCTTACATTTTGGTATAGCTAATAAAATTACATCTTCTGATAAGCTTAAAGAAGATTCTATGAATTGGGCTTTAGGACTTGCTAAAAGGTCTCCTCAATCTCTAGGAAATACAAAAAAATTAATGCGTGAATCTTTGTCTGCTTCATATTGGGACACATACAACAGCGAGGCTGAAATACAAAATAGCTTAACAAGAAGCCCTCAAAATCATGAGGCTGTTTTAGCTTTTTTTGAAAAACGTGAACCTAACTTCGATTAGTCTTTATAAGATTTTACTTAGTCCAACAATAATTGCTTCGAATGAAGCTCTCGTTGTATTTGGGTTGATTCCAACACCCCATTTTGTTTGACCATCTTTTTCTAGCTCTATGTAAGCTGCTGCTTGCGCATCAGATCCAGAAGAAATTGCAGATTGGTGATAGTCAGAAATTTTAATATTAATCCCAAATTCTTTTGAAAGACCATTTACAAATGAATCAATGGGACCATTTCCTTTACCTGAAACGGTTACCTCTTTTGCATTCATAATCATTTTAACTTCCAATTCATTAACATCATCTTTGGTTGATGAGGTATGACTCTGATATAAAAAATTATTTTTTGGTTTTAAAAAGTTTTCTTTAAATATCCCCCATATTTCAGAGCTGCTTATTTCTTTTCCTGTTTCATCAGCAAGTTCTTGAATCTTTTGACTCATGCTAATTTGCAGTCTTCTTGGAAGAGAAACACCATGATTCTTTTCTAGAAGAAATGCGACACCGCCTTTACCTGATTGTGAGTTTATCCTAACAACTGCTTCATAGCTCCTACCTAAGTCGGCTGGATCGATTGGTAGATATGGTACAGCCCATTCTGGATTATTGCTTTGCTTCATAGCATGAAAACCTTTTTTGATTGCATCTTGATGCGATCCTGAAAAAGCAGTGAAGACAAGATCACCCGCATATGGGTGTCTTGGGTGAACAGGAAGTTGATTGCAATATTCAACTTCTCTCATTACTGAATTGATATTTGAGAAATCTAATTTAGGATCAATGCCTTGAGTCAGCATATTTAAAGCAATAGTAACTATATCAACATTTCCAGTTCTCTCACCGTTACCAAATAAAGTCCCTTCAACCCTATCCGCACCAGCCATAAGCCCAAACTCAGATGCTGCTACTGCAGTTCCTCTATCATTATGAGGATGAAGACTTAGCGAAATATTTTTTCGGTTTTTGAGGTTTTTATTCATCCACTCAATCTGGTCTCCATAAATATTTGGTGTAGACATTTCTACAGTTGCAGGAAGATTGATTATTATTTTATGATTTGAAACCTCTTTTAGAATATCAATAACCGCATCACATACTTCTGCAGCATAATCTAACTCAGTGCCAGTAAAACTTTCAGGGGAATATTCAAAACTCCAATCTGTATCTGGATTTGCTAGTGCTAATTCCTTAATTTTTAAAGCGCCATTAATTGCAATTTCTTTTATGCCATCTTTATCTTGATTAAAGACAACTTTTCTTTGAAGGGTAGATGTTGAGTTATAAAAGTGAACAATGGCCTTTGGGATACCTTTTAAGGACTCAAAAGTTCTTTCAATTAGCTTGTTTCTGGATTGAGTTAAAACTTGAATATTTACATCAGATGGAATTTTTTTATCTTCTATTAAAGACCTCACAAAGTCGAAGTCTGTTTGCGAGGCAGAAGGAAATCCAACTTCAATCTCCTTAAAACCTAGCTTACAAAGTAAAGAAAACATTCTATCCTTTCTTTCTGAACCCATTGGCTCTATTAATGCTTGATTTCCGTCTCTAAGATCAACAGAGCACCATGTAGGAGCTTGACTTATGACTTTCGATGGCCATTGCCTATCTTTTAGATCAATAGGTTTAAAAGCTTTATATTTATTTACTGGATTATCCATTTTTAATTTGTAAATGTTAATATTTCCTTATCTATGATAACTCCAAGCATTAAAACTAACCTAATTCTTAAAGAAATGGGTATTACTAGATATGAACTACGTTCAAATCAAGAAAAATCACCCTCCAAAAAAAATTATAGTTATCAAAAAGGAGATATTCTAACATTACTTGATCGATCATATAATGATTTAAGCATAGATGAAGCAAAGCTTCTTGATGCAATTATAGATGCAGTCAATCCTTCTAATAATCAAATATCTCACAACAATTTTAATCTTGATAATATCAATAATTTCATATCATCTTGCATAGACATAAAGGGCATTATTAGTTTTTCTTCCAATATAACCAGCATCAAATCATCAATCTCATTTGTTCAATCGCCCGCATTAGAAGTAATGATTTCTGATAAAGAATCTAAGAAGATTTTATGGAAAAAGCTGCAAGACAGTATTCTTTAGTATTTTATGTATAAAGTCTCTCTCATGGGTATAGATGATTTAAAAGAAGCTTATAAGATAGAGTGTGAGGTCAATCCTAGTCCTTGGAAATATGAAACTTTTTTATCTTCATTTGAGGTAGGGCATAAGGGATTAATTTGTAAGCATGATAGCAAAATCATTGGATTCATAATATTTTCTCCCATCAATCCTGAAGCTCATATCTTAAGCATATCGGTAACAAAGAAAATTCAGTCTAAAGGTGTTGGTGCGTTGCTACTTCAAAGTATGCTGGATCAATGTGCAGCAATGAACTATAAAAAAATATTTCTTGAAGTCAGGATAAGTAATTTACAAGCTATTAATTTCTATCAAAAATTTGGATTCAGTAAAGATGCAATTAGAGACAATTACTATACGGATAATTCAGAGGATGCTTTATTGATGTCCCTTTCAATTTAACCACCTCTTTTTTTTAACCACATAATTTGATTTGTTGTAATTATAAGATATGAGATAAAAAATGTTATGTAAAAGCTAATCAAAATTGGATGATCGACATTGGAATCAATAACAACTGGATCGCCTGGAGGAAACCTTCTTAATACTTCGGTTGCACCTGGAATCATATGAAATAAAAATAGCGCAGAATAGCTGATGGTTTGGAAGTAGGGGGCAAGGAATCCGAAAAACAGGCCTTTTTCATTAATGTATCCAAATATTACAGCTAATAGTGTAACTATTGCTAACAAGTGTCCTACACCAAAACCACGTTTATATATCAATAGGGCAGTTAACGCAGCAATGACGGTGGTAACAACAAACACTTTGGCTGAAAAATTTTTTGTCTCTATGATTGTATGCTTTTTTAAAGAATATCCACCAGAGCCTATTGCTACAAGAGCTATTAAAGTATGAATCCAGCCAATGAAGGATATATCCATTAATAATTAGCTTAGAAGGTTTTGGATCTCTGACTCAATGTCTTCTGGCTTAGTAGTTGGGGAATATCTTTTAATGACTTTCCCGTCCTTATCAACCAAAAATTTTGAAAAATTCCATTTGATATTCTTTGTACCAAGAACACCAGGTTGCTCATTTTTAAGAAAATCATAAAAGGGATCAGTATTTGGACCATTAACATTAATCTTATCAAAAATTTTAAAACTCACATTATATTTTTCGGTACAAAAGAATTGAATTTCTTCATTTGTACCAGGTTCTTGACCTTTGAATTGGTTACAAGGAAACCCAAGAATCTCAAAACCATTAGAATTATATTTTTCATATAATTCCTGAAGACCTTTATATTGTGGTGTAAGCCCGCATTGACTAGCAACATTAACAACTAAAAGAACCTTGTCTTGATATTCACCAAGAGATACTTCATTTAAATCTGCATCTTTAACATTAAAGTCATAAACTGTTTTCATTTTTGGGTTCCTGTGTTTTAGATTAAAAATATGTCTTTAAAAAAATATGATTATATACAAAAAAGAGATACAAATCTTAAAAATGACCTAACCTTAAAGCATCTATATAATTAAAAGTTATGACAAACACAGAAATTAATTATATTTGGAAACCATTTGATGAGCTATCTTCTGATGAGCTCTATGCAATGATTCATTTAAGACAAAAAGTATTTATTGTTGAGCAAGATTGCCCATACATAGACGCTGATTACACTGACCAAGATGCATTTCATTTACTGGTATATAAAAATAATGACTTGATTGGGTACCTTAGAGCTTTTAAACCTGGAGTAAAATATGAAGGATCTTCACTAGGGAGAATCGTCACAGAAGTAAATTCTAGAGGCCTCGGTATTGGAAAAGAGATAACAAAAGAGGGAGTAAACTTTTTATCAAGAAAGTTTCCCAATCATGAAATTGTTATTTCAGCCCAACATAGACTAGAACAATTTTATATTGATATTGGATTTACAGCTAGAGGAGAGGTTTATCTAGAAGATGATATTGATCATATCCAGATGTATATTCTTCCCAATCAAACAAGTTAAAATAATAATGTATAAATTCTTTCATTTATAAATGAAGTAAAGGCGCATCTCAACTAGTGCTAATAATAGAGTTATTAAATAGTATAGTATGAATTTCTTCAGTTATAAATGGAGCAAAAGGGTGCATCATGACTAGTATTTCTTTTAGAAGAGGTCTTAGATTGTTTGTCTCTTCACTTTTTTTACATTCTTCGATATAGACATCACAAAACTTACTCCAGAAAAACTCATAAACTTCGTTAATAGCATAGTCCAATCTATAGTCTTTAATGTTTCTCTCAATTTGTTTTTTTGATTTTTGAAATTCTTCGTATATCCACTCATCGGTTTTATTTGCTGATTGAAATGAATCATTTCCAGCTGAGTAGCCATTAATAAATCTTGCTGCATTCCAAACTTTAGTGCAGAAGTTTCTGTATCCTTTAAGTCTACCCATTTCAAAGCTTATATCTTTAGTGTGCGTTGCTAGTGAATAAAACGTCATTCTCAGAGCATCTGTTCCGTACGAATCAATACCTTTTGGAAATTGATTCCTTGTCTTCTTTTCAATCTTTTGTGCAATACCTTCTTGCATAAGATTAGAGGTTCTTTTTTTAACCAAATCGTCTTGAGAAATACCATAAATTAAATCTAATGGATCAATAACATTACCTTTGGATTTCGACATTTTTTGCCCATTTTCATCTCTTATAAGGCCTGTAACATAGACGTCTTTAAAAGGGATTTGATCAGTAAACTCAATACTCATCATCATCATTCTAGCGACCCAGAAAAATATAATATCAAACCCAGTAACCAGCAAAGAGGTTGGAAAATGCTTTTCAAAATCTTCAGTTTTTTTTGGCCATCCCAAAGATGCAAACGGCCATAAACTTGATGAAAACCAAGTATCTAGAACGTCTTCATCCTGTGAGAGTTTTCTATCGTCAAGTTGATAAAATTGTCTGACTTCTTCCTCACTGTGACCAACGTAAACATTATTTTCTGAGTCATACCATGCTGGGATTCTGTGACCCCACCATATTTGCCTACTAATGCACCAGTCCTCAATATTGTTCATCCAATTAAAATATGTTTTAACCCAATTGCCAGGATGAAATTTTATTTCTCCCTTGTTAACAGCCTCATTAGCTCTTGCTGCCATTTCCTCAGTTTTGACATACCATTGATAACTTAATCTAGGCTCAATAACAATATTAGATCTTTCGCCTCTAGGCACGCTGATATGATGTTTTTCTTCTCTATCAAGAAGATTTAGTTCTTTGAGCTTCTCTAATACAGCCTTTCTAACTTTAAAACGATCGAGATTTGAAAATGGCTCTGGTACATTTTCATTCGACCATGCATCCTCATTAAATATATTAATAGGCTCAAAGTCACTTGCATTATCTGAAGTCTTTACCTGACCTTCTACTTCATGAAGTGAATATTTTTTACCTATTTCGTAATCGTTAAAATCATGGCCTGGAGTAATTTTTAAACAACCAGTTCCAAACTCCATATCCACATACTCATCAGCTAAAATAGGTATCTTTCTTCCTACAAAAGGTAGAACAATATTTTTACCAATAAGATTTTTATATCTATCATCATTGGGATTAACAGCAACTGCCATGTCTCCAAACATAGTTTCAGGTCGAGTTGTAGCCACTATTACAAAGTCATCCGAATCTTCAATTGGATATTTAATATGCCAAAGAAGACCGTCTTTCTCTTGTCTTATTACTTCAAGATCTGAAACAGCAGTTTTAAGTGATGGATCCCAATTCACTAGTCTATAGCCTCTATAGATTTTATTTTTTCTATGCAATTCAACAAAAGCTTTTATAACCGCTTCATTGCAACCATCATCTAAGGTAAATCTATATTTATTCCAGTCCACAGAGCATCCAAGTCTTTTAATCTGTGAGGTAATTTTCTCTTCTGAGTAATCTTTCCACGACCAGACCTCATCAAGAAATTTCTCTCTTCCCAGCTCTAATCTTGTTACATCATTTTTTGCAAGATTATTTTCTACAACCATCTGAGTTGCTATGCCCGCATGATCAGCGCCAACTTGCCAATGAGCATCTTTTCCAGACATGTGATGATATCTTGTATAGAAATCCATAATTGCATATTGGAAACTATGGCCCATATGAAGAGTGCCAGTAACATTTGGAGGCGGTATTACCTGAGAAAAAGAAATGTCAGAATCTTTATTTGAAATAACCCTTTCGGACCATATCTTGGACCATTTTTCTTCAATTTCTACAGGGTAATACTGTTTATCCATGAGGAAGCTTGATTAAAATTATTTTAATTTCTTACTAAGAAGTAATTGACTTATAAGTGGTACCGGTCTTCCAGTTCCAGCTTTAACAGGAGTGCTATACGAAGCTGTAGCAGCAATATCAATATGAGCCCATTTATAATCATTCGTGAACTTTGATAAGAATGCAGCAGCATGAATAGTGCCTGCTTCTCTACCTCCACCAATATTGGCTAAATCAGCATATTTAGTTTTTGTACACGACTGATGCTCATCCCATAATGGCAGTTGCCATGCTCTATCTCCTGACTCTTCACCAGCTTCAATAATCTTTTCTGCTAAATGTTGATCATTAGCCATCACACCGCTGGCATGTCTTCCCAAAGCAACTACAACGGCTCCTGTAAGAGTAGCCATATCAATTACATAGGATGGTTTATATTTACCAACAAAGGTAAGACAATCAGCAAGAATTAACCTACCTTCAGCATCAGTATTTAGAATTTCTATAGTTTGACCTGACATTGATGTTACAACATCTCCAGGCTTTGTGGCTTTAGAAGAACACATGTTTTCAGCACAACCCATGACACCAACCACATTAACATCTGCATTTAATCTCGCTAGGGTAGACATAACTCCAAATACAGTTGCAGCACCACACATATCCCATTTCATCTCATCCATAGCAGGACTTGGTTTTATTGAAACTCCTCCTGTATCAAAAGTAACGCCTTTACCGACTAGCGCAATTGGTTTTTCATTAGCTTTGCCACCCTTGTATTCAATGACCATCATTCTTGCTGGTTCTTCACTGCCTCTAGAAACGCTCAAGAACGAACCCATTCCCATTTTTTGCATTTGCTGCTCATTAAAAGACTTAACCTTTAAATTTGGAAAGTCTTTTGTCATAGCTTTAACTTTTTTCTCTATTATTCTTGGAGTGCAATGATTTGCAGGAAGGTCACCAAGATATTTTGCAGTATTAACACCCTCACCAATAGCATATCCAGTTTTAGCTGATTGTTTTGCTTTAGTTAGATCTGATCCACTAAGACCAGAGGTCAATATAGTTAATTTTTTTACTGTTGGTTTTGTAGCAGTTTTATTTTTCGTTTCAGAAAAAATATAAACACTTGATTCAATTGTTTTTGCAACCGTTTCTATCAACCAAAACTCATCTTTTTGAGAAGGGCTTACCTTACCAGGCATTATAGAAATATCTTTGCACTTAAGACTATTACCTTTTTTTGCAATTGATTGATAAGCACTTAACCATTTATGAGTTGGAGTTGATGAGTCTAGCCCATTAACGAGGAATAAATTCTCAGCATTAATACCATCAATCTTAGGAAGTAGGATACTGCTACCAACATCTTTTAAATGAGACGAGATTGTTTTAGAAATATAATTTTTTGAAATTTTATTTAATTCTTTAAAAGATGAATCACTCTTTGTATTTTTGTTGATAACAATAACCAACATATCTGTTTTTAATGAAGCCAGACTATTAGATTCAGTATCTTTTACTGAAACATTATTTAAAACTTTATACGCCATTTAAGTTCTCCTGTTATGGTATTTACTGATAAGATAAATATTGTAATGCATCATAGTTCTCAAGGCATGTATAAAAAAAATATTCTTTCAAAAAGTTTGAATATGGAGGTCTTTAAATCCTCAAGTAGTGTCTTATTGATATTCTTTCTTTTAGTAGTGGGCTCCAGGATTGTTGGTTATTTTGAGCAAGCTGCAGAAGGAAATCTTGACCCCGCTATTATAATGAGTGTTGTTGCTCTAAGATTTCCAGATTTTATAACCCTTTTAATACCTCTTTCTTTTTTTTTAGGGGTATTAATTTCTATAAGCAGAATTTATGCTGATAGAGAAATTTATGGGTTCTTTTCTGTTGGCTTAGCTCCTTTTGATTTAATAAAATTCTTAGCTCCTCAAGCGTTGCTATATTTCCTATTAACTCTAATTTTGAGTTTATATGTAGCTCCTTATACAAAAACATTATCTCAAGAAATATTAAAGATAGACTCTTTTGAAGAACAGCTTGAATCGATCAAATCAGATGAAATAGTTTCCTTGAATGATGGAGGATTTATTTATATCCAAAATACTGATAATACTCTTTTAACTGGAGTAAAAGCTCTCAAACAAAATCAAGTGAACTCATTTTTTGTAATTGCTGACGAGCTTTTTACTACTGAAAGCAAAGAACTCATAAAGCTAAACTTCAATAATGGTTCTATTTATAATGGAGTTTTTTCTGACTCCTCTAAACTCCAATTAAATTTTAATGAATTCAAGCTTGATATTAAAAAAGAGAAAAACTTAACAAATGATATGAGCCTAACAAAATTATTTGATTTCTCATCTGATTCAGATACTGCTAGCTTTCAATGGAATGTTTCAGTGCCAATAACAATCTTAATTCTTTTATTTATTGGGGTTTATATTTCAGAGGTTAAGCCAAGGCAGGGAAGATTTTCTGTAATATTGCCAGGAATGCTTTTATATGTGATGTATTTGAGTTTATTAATTTTAGGAAGAGAATATATTGTTGATAATCCCAAGACCTCATTTGGACTCTGGTATGTCCATCTAATCTTTATTTTATTTTTATTTGCTTATCTTTTAAAAGATAAATATGCATATAGCGGCAATATAAATCTAGCAATAAGAGATAGCCTGTATATGAAATATGTTTTAGCTCTTAGTTTGTTTATTCTTATGATGTGGGTTGTCAGTTAGATGAAAATTTTTCATAAGTACATGATAAAAAGATCATTATTGATCTCATGTTTCATCTTTGTATTATTTGCTTTGTTAGATTTTGTTTTTAATTTCATATCCGAGTTAGAGAATCTTTCTACAAACTATTCATTCCTCTCTTCTTTGAAATTTATGCTTGCTTCCATGCCATATAATGCAAATGATTTTTTAGAGGGAGCTTGCTTGCTTGGAGTAATGATTGCTTTAGGAATATCGCACCAAGAAGGTAATTTAAATGTACTTAGATCTAGCGGAGAATCGCCAATCAAGATAGTTTTTATAAATGCCATAGGACCAATGATTTTAGTTTTTTCTTACTTATCAGCAAATGAATTGGTATTCAGAGATATTCATATTAATGCAGAGATAGAAAAGAATTTAAAAATTGATGATCAGTCGAGCATTCAAGGAAATAACCAATGGATTAAAGATAAAAATTCCTTTATAAATTTTTCAGACAAGGTCGGCAACACTATCTATAATGTTAAATTTCTAAAATCAGATTCCAACAATACACTTTATTACAAAACGTCTGAATCAGCCAACATTGCAGACGATGTAATTATTTTTGATAGAACAATGACGTCTTATGGATTTAATAATGAAAACACCTTGGATTATTCAGAACCTTTTAAATTTCCATTAGGTGCATCTATACCCCTCAAAGCCATTGAAAGGCTTAAATTTTCTGAATTGATTTTTAGCAAAAACTTGCTCCAAAATAGCTCAGTAAAAAAAGATATTTTATTTAAATCTCATCTCGAAAAATCTTTCTATAAAAAGATTTTTCAGCCTTTATCAATCTTGTCATTAATTATTTTTTTTGGTTCATTTATATTTGGCTCTTTACGAGAAACATCGCCAGCATCTAGGATTGTGCTTTCAGTTATAGGGGCATTTATCTATAAAGTTATTCAAGACTTTTCAATAAGCCTTGCTATCTCAATAAATTATTCTGTTCTAGTAGGGGTTATAGCACCAGCATTGATGCTACTCATTTCAAGCATTTTTTTATACAGAAAGATTTAAATAGATCTTAGTGATGTCTTAGATAAGATGTCATTTATCGAATATCCATTAGAAGAAAAATAAATCTGTAAGAGGGGTATTCCAGCTAAAGTAAAAATCAATATATTTACTATAAATCTTATTGTTACTTGCTTAAGATTGACTTTACTTCCTTCAGTACTGAAAATTTCTATATTCCAAACCGCCATTCCTAGAGTTTTATTTCCATTCATCCAAAAATAAGCATAAAAACACCAACTACTAATAAAAACAATAGCAAGGCCTAGCCACGGATTTAATATTTCTCCTCCATTGAGCAATAAGGCAATTGATCCAACCGAAAACCAAACGCCTAAAAGAAGAAAAAGGTCATAGATGCTTGCAGCAATTCTTTTTAAAGGAAAGACTTTATATGATTTTTGATTCATTTTGTTTATAGTAATAAAAACAAATTACAAAATACATGATTATGAATAAAGATACAGCATTTTTTGGTCACCCGATTGGATTGAGAACACTATTTCTTACTGAAATGTGGGAAAGGATGTCTTACTATGGAATGAGAGCTCTTCTTGTTTTGTATATGACCGGAGCAATAACTGGTTTTAATCCTGGAATGGGTCTTTCTGCAATAAATGCTAATGCGATATATGGAATTTATGTTGGTATGGTTTATTTTATGGTAGTTCCAGGAGGCTGGATTGCTGACAATATCTTGGGGCATCAAAAAGCAGTATTGATAGGTGCAATTATTATCGCATTAGGTCATTTCACTTTAGCAATCCCATTAGAACAAACTTTCTTTTTAGGGTTAATGTTTGTGGTGCTTGGAACAGGCCTTTTAAAAGGAAATATTTCAACAATAGTTGGTAATTTGTATAGAGAAAATGATGAAAGAAGAGACTCAGGTTATACAATTTTTTACATGTCAATTAATATTGGCTCTACGCTAGGGTTTCTAATTTGCTCATATTTAGGCGAGAAAATTGGGTGGCATTATGGCTTTGGAGCTGCTGGAATAGGTATGACTTTTGGCGTATACCAATATATTAAGTTCAGACATTTACTTGAAGATGCTGGACAAAAACCTAATGAAATGTCAGATGAAAAAAGATCGAATCTTATTAAATGGACAAAAATAAGCTTAATTACTATGTTCACAGTAATTGGTGCTGGGTTGCTAGGTTTTATTACAGTAGATCCAAGAGTTTTTGCTGAAAATTTTGCATACTTTTTAACAATAGTAGCGGGTGCCTATTTTTTATATTTATATGGTTTTGCAGGCCTGACGAATGTTGAAAAGAAGAATTTATTATTACTTTTTGTATTATTTATTGGTGCAGCAGCATTTTGGTCTGGCTTTGATCAATCTGCGAGCTCATTGAGTATTTTTGCTAGAGATTACACCGATTTATCAATTGGTGGATTTATAATTCCAATTGGCTGGCTTCAATTTGCCAATCCAATCTTCGTTGTTACTTTTGCTCCAATATTTGCTGGTATATGGGCCCATTTGGCAAGAATCAATTTAGATCCCTCATTACCTATAAAATTTGCTATTGGTCTGATTTTTATGGCTCTAAGTTTTATTGTTATGGTTTATGCTGTTAAATTGGCGATGGTTACTGCACCAGTGGGAATGAGATGGCTGCTATTAACTTACTTGCTCCAAACATGGGGAGAGTTAGCCTTATCTCCGATCGGTTTATCAGCCTTCTCTAAGTATTCACCAAAAAGATATATGGGCCAAATGTTTGGTTTATGGTTCTTAGCATCAGCAATTGGCGGAGTTCTTGCAGGTCTTCTTGGTGGTGATGCGACTGTTGATGGATTGAGTTCAGTTCAGCCCATTTTTACTTTTATGATTCAATACTATGCAGTAATTGCATTAGCCTTGATTATCATGGCTTACTTTTTTAAAAATAAAGAAAAGACTTAAGATAATTTTGAATTTAAACCTTTAAGGATATCTTTATAGATATCCTTTAAAGTCCATAGTTCAGATATTTTTATGTGCTCATCAATTTGATGAATTGTTTCATTTAGTGGCCCTAACTCAACAATCTCAGTTCCCATTTTTGCAATAAAACGCCCATCAGAAGTACCACCTTTAGCATTAAGGTCGGGAGTATATCCAGTTACATCTTGAATTGATTGAACCACGACATCCTTTAGATTATCTTCTTTAGTTAAATAAGGTAATCCAGATAATTTCCAGTCAATTTCATAATTAATATTCAGCTCATTTAATATAGATTCAAACTCATTAATTAAAGTTTCTTTAGTTGACTCGGTTGAATATCTAAAATTAAAAAACATATCCAAATCTCCTGGTACAACATTTTTTGCTCCAGTTCCTGAATGAATATTTGATATTTGGAAGCTTGTAGGCTGAAAAATTGCATTTCCGTTGTCCCAGATAGTATTTTTTAATTTTACAATTACATCACTAGCAGAGAATATTGGATTATCTACATTTTCTGGATAAGCAATGTGTCCCTGTTTCCCAATTATTTTAAGAGAACCCCCTAATGATCCTCTTCTTCCAATTCTGACACTATCTCCGATCTTTTCATAAGAGGTAGGCTCTCCGACAAGACATAAATCAATTTTTTCATCATTATCAATCATGTCGTCAACTAGCTTATCTATAAAACCATCTACCGCATCACCTTCTTCATTTGATGTAAGTAATATAGCAATTCTGTAATTTAGCTCTGGACTGGTAGCAAAAAACTCTTCAAGAGACTCAAGGAAAGCAGCGATAGATGCTTTCATATCAGCTGTACCTCTGCCATATAATAAATCGCCATCAATCTGGGCTGAGAAAGGAGGGTAAGTCCATTTTTCTTCTGGGCCAGTAGGCACTACATCAGTGTGCCCAAGAAAGCAAAAGAGTTTACCTTTGTTTCCATAGGCAGCATAAAGATTCTCTACATTAGCATAATTAATTCTTTCGCATTTAAAATCTAGCTTGACCAATCTTTCTTCAATTAAATCAAAACAACCCTCGTCTCTTGGTGATAAAGACTGAATTTTTATAAGTTTTTGAAGGAATTCAATCATTTGTATGTAGTTGTGAATTTAATTGTATTGATTTCTTATTTGGCTTTGCAATAACCATTCCATTTATGGAGTTTCTAAGGAAAACTAAATCAGAAGAATTGGCCAGTTCTAATCCTTTTTTAATCATCGAAGGATTTCCTTCAATATCATGAAGTTGAATTTTTGTTCCACTAGTTATGTACAAACCTGCTTCAACAGTGCAGTTATCGCCTAAGGGTATTCCAATCCCTGAGTTTGCTCCAAGTAGACAGTTTTTTCCAACAGAAATTTTTATGTTATTGCCACCAGACAGCGTGCCCATAGTGCTACAACCCCCGCCCAAGTCAGAATTATCTCCAATGACAACTCCAGCAGATATTCTTCCTTCAATCATTGCCTTGCCTAAAGTACCAGCATTAAAATTAACAAAACCCTCATGCATTACAGTCGTTCCAGGACTCAAATAAGCTCCAAGTCTTACTCTCGAGGCATCTGCGATCCTCACGTTTTTTGGAATAATGTAATCTGTAAGGCATGGAAACTTATCTAATGACCTTATGTACAAATTATTAGAACTAGTTTTTGATTCTAATAATTTTCCATCAATCTCATCTAGAGAAACAGGCCCCTGATTGGTCCATGCAATATTTGGCAGGGAGCGAAAAAGCCCATCAAGGTTTATTGAATTAGGCTTAACAAATTTATAGGATAGTAAATGAAGCTTTAGATAGGCAGAAACAACTCCATCTACAGGCTCATCAAGATTATCCTGATTCCAAGATAATTTTATAATTTCTTTATTTGTTTCGATATTATCTAAATTTTCTATTTCAGTTTTTTCTCCATTGAAATTAATGATAGGAAAGAAGACATCAAGAATATCCCCATTAGCGGATTTGCTTATCAGACCAATAGCTTTAATGTTCATGCGAATATTATAGTGAACATAAATTTTATTTATATGGTTTCTTTGAGACTATTACTTATTTTTTCAATTTTATTCTTAGAAACAGAAGAGAGTGTCATATCCTCAATTTCGAATGTATCTTCCACTCTATCTCCAAGAGTATTAATTCTTGCTGAATAAATAGAGGTTCCATTTTCGTGAAGAATCTTCGCAATTTTAATAAGCAACCCTGGACTATCTGAGGTTTCAATTGTTAAAAAGTTCCTTTTTTTTGATGTCTCTTCAATATTTGTAATATTAATATTTTTATTAAAAGTATTGATGCCTTTCTTTTTTTTATGAACTTTTTTCTTTTGTTTAGAAAAGTTATGGAAATTGTTATTAATTTTTAATTGAAGGTCTTTAACTTCAGATTTGCTAAGAGCTCTATCGTGGTGAGAAAACTTAGCAATAAATGTATTTGCCGCTATAGCTTTATTTGAGCTTGTTGATATGTTTGCATCTATTATTTCAAGCCCTGAAATCTCTAAGACTTCTACTAGTTTTAAAAATAACCCATCAAAATTATCTGTTTTAATAAAAATCTCTAATAAGTTTCCAAAACATTTTCTGCAGCCAATTACTGAAGAGCTCTTTGCTGCTTTAAGAATAAGATCACTTTGCCAGCTTAATCTTTCTAAATTATTCTTTGAAAAATATGCATCATCAAATAATTTCAAATAATTTTGAATCTCTTTTTTTTCATTAAAATCTGTATAGTTTTTAACTAAATTAATTTTTCTATCTTTAGAAATTTCTTTTATGGTTTTAATAGGCTCTTTGTTAAGTTTTGACCTTGTTAATAAAAATAAATCTCTTAAAAGTCCATGTTTCCAACCATTCCATAGAGCAGGATTTGTTGCCCTGATATCATTAATTGTTAAAAGATAAAGATAATCAAGTCTTTCAGTGGTTATGACAAGTTCTGAAAAGGTATTAATGGTATCTGGATCAGATATATCTTTTTTTTGAGAAATTGATGACATTTCAAGATGATTTAACACAAGCCATGAGATAAGATCTGCATCAGCCCTTGAAAGGCCTATTTTTTTTGCAAATTGAAGGCTTGTCTTGGCTCCAATTTTTGAGTGGTCCCCGCCTTTACCTTTACCTAAGTCATGAAAAAGACCGGCCAAATAAAGAATCTCTATTTTGGGTAGCTTGTTGATTAATTCATGTTCAAGCTTGAACTCTTCTGAATAATGAATATGCATTTGCCGCATATTTCTAACGACTTTAAATGTATGCTCATCTACTGTATAAACATGAAATAAATCAAATTGCATCTGGCCAACAACTTCTTCAAACTCTGGTATATATTTTTGAATTATGCCAATACTCTTCATAGATTTTAAAATAGAAGAAAGGTTGTATTGTGATTTTAAAATTTTAAGAAATTTTGATGAGTATTTAAGGTCATCCCTAAACTCAGTATTTATCAAGTTCAGATTATTTTTTAAAAGAGACATCGTTGAAGTTTCTATTGCATTAATTTTTTTACTTGCTCCAATTACTATAAAAATATCAAATAAAAGCTCTCTTTTATTTGCAAGATTAATATTATTTTTAAGTCCAATTTTATTACCTCTTACAAAAAAATCTCCATGATTTTTTGTAATTGCAAATTGATTTTGTTCTTTAAACTTCTCAAAAACATAATTATTAAAATTTGAGAGGTTTGAAGCATTTTCATAGAATTTTTGCATTAATTTCTCAACAGATCTTTTTATTGTGCCTTCTTTAAGCCCAGCTTTATCTGCAATTTCTACCTGAATCTCAAAGGTAAGTCTATTCCTATTAGAAATAATATTTGTAATGTATCTCATTGCTTTTACAAAGTTGTATGAATTGAGAGCTTCTTTGATTTCATTTCCAAATTCTTTAGATTTTTTTATTTCATTAATATTTTTAAGATTAAAACAGTGTTGCAAAATCCATAATGATGTTTGAAAGTCTCTTAAAGCTCCCGGAGATTCTTTTAAATTTGGCTCAAGGTTATATTCTGTTGAAAAAAAAGATTTGTACCTTTCTTCTTGCTCAGAAAGTTTTACTCTATAAAACTTTTTCTTAGACCAAATATTATTTAAAGCTAGATTAATATTTTCATCTGTTTTCTTATCTGTGATTAGAGCTCTTCTAGTTAAATATGATGTAAATTCTTTTGGATCTTCTTTGGCAATTTTTTTTATATCTTTAATGGTTCTAACTGAGTGACCAACTTGAAAACCTAAATCCCACAATTTAGCAATAAATTTTTCTAAATTACCAGAATCTTTAATTTTCTCATTCTTTTGAATAATCGAAAGATCTATATCAGATGAAGGATAAAGCTCTTGTCTTCCAAAGCCACCGTTAGCATAAATTGCAAAATCATTTTCAAGCTTCAGGTTAAAAAAATCTTTAATAATAATTTTTTCAACATTTTGTGAATGATCTAGAAGATAGGAGTTAACTTTTTGAGGAGAGTTGAATATCTCAGGAAAATTATTAAGAAATTTTTCACTTATATTTGAAGTAATTTTTGTCATATAGACTCTTCATGTCTTTTGGTAAGAACTTCTACTCCATTTGATGTAACAGCTATAGTATGTTCCCATTGTGCAGAATTTCTGCCATCTTTAGTCTCTACAGTCCATCCGTCTGACAAGGTTTTACAATGTTTTGAGCCTTGATTAATCATTGGCTCAATTGTAAAACACATGCCTTCAAGTATTTTTAGGCCTTTTCCAGGTTTGCCATAGTGTAATATTTGAGGCTCCTCATGATAAACATGGCCAATACCATGACCGCAATAATCTTCTACAACACTATAATAGTTTGATTCAGCATGCTGCTGAATTGCATGACCTATGTCACCAAGATAGGCTCCAGGTCTTACGACTTCTATGGCTTTGTAAAGGCATTCTTGGGTAACCTTTATAAGTCTTTGATTGTGAGGTTGGCACTTGCCTACCATATACATTTTTGATGTATCACCATGCCATCCATCTTTTATGACTGTTACATCGATGTTTAAGATATCCCCTTCTTTAAGAATTCTATTGATATCAGGTATACCATGACATATAACTTGATTAATGCTAGAGCAGATTGTTTTTTCAAAACCTCTGTAGCCCACATTTGCAGGAATAGCTTTTTGGACATTCACAATATGCTCATAACATCTTCTGTCCAGCTCTTCTGTTGATACCCCAGGAACAACGTAGGGCTCAATCATTTCCAAAACTTCAGATGCAAGTTTTCCTGCAATTCTCATTTTTTGAATTTCTGATTGATTTTTTATAGATATTTTCATATTTTTTTTCATTTAGTATAGACAGTTGATAACTAAGTCTATAAAGTACAATTTTAATGCCAGCACGATATTTTAGCTCATTAAAAACCAAAATTTCTTTAAATAGTAACCCTTTCTATTTCTTTAAAAATTCTCTAATAAGAGGCTATTTCTGATGCAGTTTCCTGCCATATTAGCACTTGAGGACGGAAGTATATTCTATGGAGATGGATATGGTGAAGAAAAAATTGAGGTGGGTGAGATTGTTTTTAATACTTCAATGACTGGATATCAAGAAATAATTACCGATCCTTCATATAAAAAACAAATTATTACTTTTACTCATCCTCATATAGGAAACACTGGAATAAACGATGATGATAATGAATCATCTCAAATTCATGCATCTGGAATCGTTATACGTGAGTTTTGTAAAAAACCAAGTAATTGGAGATCTTCCAAGACTCTTGAAGAATTTCTAATTGAACAAAAAGTTATAGCAATTTCAGGTATTAATACAAGAAAATTAACATCTCTTCTTAGGGACAAAGGCTCTATGAAAAGCTGCATAGCTTCTTTGTCTCAAATTACAGAAGAAGAAGCAATAAAAAGAGCGCAAGATTTTTCTGGATTAAAAGGTCTTGATTTAGCTAAAGTTGTTAGTGTTGAAAAAGACTATGCTTGGAACGAGGGAGTTTGGCCTGAATACAATATCTCTAAAAGTAACATATCAATAGTTGCATATGATTTTGGCATAAAGACAAATATTCTTAGGCTTTTATCTGATCATGTTGGAATCGTTCATGTTGTAAATGCAGAAACACCTTTTAAGGAAGTATTGAAGCTATCTCCAAATGGAATTTTCCTTTCAAATGGTCCGGGAGATCCCGAACCCTGTAAGTATGCTATTGAAAATATTAAAAAATTCTTAGAATTAAAAATTCCAATATTTGGTATTTGTCTAGGCCATCAACTGCTAGCTCTTGCTGGTGGTGCAAAAACTTATAAAATGAAATTTGGACACCATGGAGCAAATCATCCTGTTCAAGACCTAATCACAAAAGAAGTTTTTATAACAAGCCAAAATCACGGCTTTGCTGTTGATTCAGAATCTTTGCCAAGTAACATAACGCCATCACATATTTCTCTATTTGACGGTTCTTTGCAGGGCATTGAATTTAATGATGTACCAGCATTTAGCTTCCAGGGGCACCCAGAAGCAAGTCCAGGACCTCAAGAAATTCAGACGCTATTTAATAAATTTAGAATTATGGTGGAAGAGCATGCCAAAACGTAAGGATATCAATTCAATATTGATTATTGGAGCTGGTCCAATAATTATTGGTCAAGCGTGTGAGTTTGATTATTCAGGCGCACAGGCATGTAAAGCTCTCAAAGAAGAAGGATTTAGAGTTATTTTGGTAAATTCTAATCCAGCGACAATAATGACAGATCCGTTAATGGCAGATGCTACTTATATTGAACCTATTCACTGGGAGTCAGTTAAAAAAATTATTGAAAAAGAGAAGCCTGATGCAATATTGCCCACAATGGGAGGACAGACAGCATTAAATACAGCCTTATCATTAGATAAAAAAGGAGTTCTTAAAAAACATGGAGTTGTTTTAATTGGAGCAAACAGAGAGGCTATTGATAAGGCTGAAGACAGACAGCTTTTTGATGAGACTATGCAAGCAATTGGCATTGAAACACCAAACTCAGGAATTGCCCATTCTATAGATGATGCATTTGAAGTTCAAAAACGCATTGGTTTTCCATGCATTATTAGACCGTCTTTCACAATGGGAGGAACTGGCGGAGGTATTGCTTACAATATTGATGAATTTGAAGCTATATGTAAAAAAGGTCTTGAATTATCTCCCACCAATGAGCTTTTAATTGATGAGTCATTGATTGGCTGGAAGGAATTCGAGATGGAGGTGGTTAGAGACTGCCAAGATAACTGCATCATAGTTTGTTCTATAGAAAATCTTGATCCTATGGGAGTTCATACTGGAGATTCAATTACTATAGCACCTGCTCAAACTCTTACAGACAAAGAATATCAGGTAATGAGAAATGCTTCTTTTAAAATCCTTAGAGAAATTGGTGTTGATACAGGTGGTTCAAATGTTCAATTTGCAATAAACCCTGAAAATGGAAAAATGGTTGTTATTGAGATGAATCCAAGAGTTAGCAGGTCATCTGCATTAGCATCTAAAGCAACCGGGTTTCCAATAGCCAAGGTTGCCGCACTCCTATCTGTTGGTTATACACTTGATGAGCTTAAGAATGATATTACTGGAGGATTAACCCCAGCTTCTTTCGAACCAAGTATTGATTATATAGTTACAAAAATTCCAAAATTTGCTTTTGAAAAATTTCCCCAAGCAGATCCCAAGCTCACCACTCAAATGAAATCAGTAGGTGAGGTTATGGCAATTGGATCAAATTTCCAAGAGTCTCTTCAAAAAGCATTATCTAGCATGGAAGAAGATTTAAATGGACTTAATTCAGTTATAGAAGCTCCTTATGAAAATCATGAAGATGAAATATTATATGAATTAACCTTTCCAGGCCCTAAAAGACTATTTTATGTTTCTGACGCAATCAGGGCAGGATGGAGTCTTGAAAAAATACATCAGCTAACAAAAATTGATTACTGGTTCCTAGATCAAATTAAAGAAATTATAGATCTTGAGAAAAATATACAAAATAAGAAATTAAATACATTTTCTAAAGATGATATTTTTAGCTTAAAGAAAAAAGGCTTTACAGATTCAAGATTAGCAGAACTTACTCAATCAAATGAAACTGATATTAGAAACTTAAGGATTTCTCATGATGTATTTCCTATTTTTAGAAGAGTAGATACTTGTGCAGCTGAGTTTTCTACTTCAACTTGTTATATGTATTCAACTTATGGAGATATGTGTGAGAGCAATCCATCAAATAATAAAAAAATCCTTGTTCTTGGAAGTGGACCAAATAGAATTGGTCAAGGTATAGAGTTTGATTATTGCTGTGTTCATGCTTCTTTGGCAATGCAAGAAGAGGGCTATGAATCAATAATGGTTAATTGCAATCCTGAGACTGTTTCAACAGACTATGATGTTTCTAATAGATTATATTTTGAACCAATAACCTCAGAAAAAATTCTAGATATCATTGATATTGAGAAGCCAGAAGGAGTAATAATTCAATTTGGTGGTCAAACTCCTCTTAAGCTTGCAGATATACTGTCAGAGCAGGGCGTAAAGATCCTTGGAACAAACGTTGATGCAATAGATAGATCTGAGGATAGAGAGAGATTTCAAGATTTAATTATCAAACTGGACCTTAAGCAACCAGCAAATGCTACTGTAAAAAATATTCCTGAAGCAATGATTGCTGCTGATAATATTGGTTTCCCAATAGTTGTTAGACCTTCATATGTTCTTGGCGGAAGAGCAATGCAACTTGTTCATAATAAAAATGAATTAGAGTTATACCTCACAGAAGCTGTAGAAGTCTCAAATAGCAAACCAATCCTGTTAGATAGTTATCTTACTGATGCAATTGAAGTAGATGTTGATGTTGTATCTGATGGAGATAATATTAAAATAGGTGGCATCCTTCAGCATATAGAGCAAGCAGGAATTCATTCAGGAGATTCAGCATGTTCATTACCCCCTTACACTCTTTCTAGCGTGATACAAGATAAAATTTCTAGACAATCAATAAAAATAGCAAAAGAATTAGACATCATTGGTCTCATGAATATCCAATTTGCTGTTAAGGATGATGATGTTTATATTATTGAAGTAAATCCAAGAGCCTCAAGAACAGTGCCTTTTATTTCAAAGGCTATTGGAAATTCTTTAGTAAAAGTTGCTTCAAAAGCAATGATAGGTAAGTCCCTAAATGATCAGAAGTTTAGTAGCAAATTACCCAAAGGTTTGTTTTTTGTTAAAGAAGCGGTTATGCCGTTTGATAAATTCCCACTTGTTGACCCAATTCTGGGGCCTGAGATGAAATCTACAGGAGAGGTCATGGGTATAGGTATAAACTTTGGTGAAGCTTATGCAAAGGCTCAAAAAGGAGCGAATAAAAATATTCCAAGATCCGGCACTGTTTTTTTAAGTGTAAAAGATAGCGATAAGAAATATTTAAATAAATTAGTTCCAATTATCATAGAGAGAAGCTTTGATATAGTCGCTACCGGAGGAACAGCATCCTATATCCAAGAATTGAATTATGATGTACGAAGAATAAATAAAGTTAATGAAGGTAGACCTCACACTGTAGATAGCCTTTTGAACAATGAAATTGATCTTGTTATTAATACGACTGAGGGCAAGCAATCCATTAAAGATTCTGCAGCAATAAGAAGAACAGCTTTGCAAAATAAGATCTTCTGTACCACCACCATGTTTGGCGCCTTTGCAATAATGCAAGCTTTAGAGAGCAAAGAAACTGACTGGACCTACAAAACTCTCCAAGAAATAAATACATAACTAACCATCTTAATTGCTATAATGGTTCTATGAGTAGAACTCCTATTACAAAAGCAGGTGAACTTGCAATCAAAGAGGAACTTTCAAAACTAAAGTTTGTTGAAAGACCAAAAATTTCTGAAGCCATAGCTGAGGCTAGAGCCCATGGAGATTTAAAAGAGAATGCTGAGTATCATGCTGCTAAAGAGTTACAGGGTCTCATGGAGGCCAAGATTAATGAAATAGAAAGTGCTCTAGCAAACGCTCAAGTCATTGATGTAAAAGACTTACCAGAAACCGGAAGAGTAGTATTTGGTTCTACCATTAAGCTATATGAAGTTAGCTCTTCCAAAGAACTAAAATATAAGATTGTTGGAAACCTTGAATCAGATCCTGAAAAAGGATTAATTTCTATAGATACCCCAATTGCTAAAGGGCTAGTTGGTAAATTTGTGGATGATGAGGTCACAATCGATACACCTTCTGGGAAACTTACTTATGAGATTATAGAAGTAAAGCATATCTAATGCATGCTGATAATTGGGCAAATAAAGCAAAACAAGAAGGTTATAGAACAAGAGCTGTTTATAAGCTTGATGAGATTATTCAAAAAACCAAAGCTTTAAAAAAGAAACAAAACGTTTTAGATTTAGGTTCTGCTCCTGGAGGCTGGTCACAGTATATTAAAAAAAAATCACCCTCATCAGAAATATTTGCAATAGATATATTAGACATGAATCCCTTGGATGGAGTGCATTTTTTTCTTAAAAGCATTGAGCAAATCAATGAAATAGATCTAATACATAATATAAAAGGTAGTTTTGGTCTTGTAATTAGTGATATAGCCCCCAATATAACTGGTATAAATGCTATAGATATTGAAAATATATATGAGCTTAACTGTTTAACATTAAACACTGCTGTAGAATATTTAGATAAATCCAATGGCTCATTTATCATGAAGACTTTCCAAAATAGTATGTTAAAGAATCTTCGAAAAAAAATGGAATTATCTTTCAAGATAGTTCAAACTTTTAAACCTGCTGCTTCAAAAAAGCAATCAGGTGAAATATATTTGTACGGAGCATATAAATAATGAACAGTGTTTTAAGAAATCTTGCGGTTTGGTTTGTCCTAGGATCAGTATTAATTTACGTATTTAATAATATTGAAAATTCTGGAGTAAGAGAGCAGATAAGCTACAGCCAATTTAAAGAAGAGGTATTATCTGATCGGGTTGCTAAGGTAGTCTATAAGGGCGATCAAATGACAATTACCGGTGAGCGCCTAGATGGCTCAAAATTTGAGACTACCCACCCAATTTTTAAGAAGGATGAGGTTGTAGATAATGCTATTCAAGATAATGGGATTATCGCTGTTTATGAAAAAATTGAACAACCATCGATTTTGTCACAACTACTAGTTGGTGCATTCCCTATAATTTTATTGCTTGGAATCTTCTTTTTCTTTATGAGACAGATGCAAGGAGGTATATCAGGAAAGGGTGGCCCAATGTCGTTTGGAAAAAGCAAAGCTAAACTAATGGAGGGTGGAAAGGTTAAAACTACTTTTAAAGATGTAGCTGGATGCGAAGAAGCCAAACAAGATGTTCAAGAATTAGTAGACTTTTTAAGAGATCCAACAAAATTTCAAAAACTTGGTGGAAAAATTCCAAGAGGTATTTTAATGGTAGGTCCTCCAGGTACAGGCAAAACCTTATTAGCCAGAGCGGTAGCTGGAGAAGCAAAAGTTCCTTTTTTTACTATATCTGGTTCCGACTTTGTTGAAATGTTTGTTGGTGTTGGTGCATCAAGGGTTAGAGATATGTTTGACCAAGCAAAAAAACAGGCACCCTGCATAGTATTCATTGATGAAATAGATGCGGTTGGAAGACATAGAGGAGCAGGTCTCGGCGGAGGCCATGATGAAAGAGAACAAACTCTTAATCAATTGCTTGTAGAGATGGATGGATTTGAAGCCAATGATGGTGTCATTGTAATAGCTGCCACGAACAGACCCGATGTATTAGACCCAGCACTATTAAGACCAGGAAGGTTTGATAGACAAGTTGTTGTAGATCTCCCAGACATTCGTGGAAGGGAAGCAATACTAAAAGTTCATATGAGAAAAGTTCCACTTGATGCTGATGTTGACCCGATGGTATTAGCTAGAGGCACCCCCGGCTTTTCAGGCGCAGACTTAGCTAATTTAATCAATGAAGCAGCTTTATTTGCTGCTAGGTATTCTGAAAAGAAAATTGATCAAAATCATCTAGATCTAGCAAAAGATAAAATTATGATGGGAGCTGAAAGAAAGTCTATGATATTAAGTGAAGAGCAGAAAAGAATTACTGCTTATCATGAAGCAGGTCATGCTATCGTTGGCAGGCTTTGCCCAACTCATGATCCAGTTTACAAAGTAACAATTATTCCTAGAGGAAGAGCATTAGGAGTAACTATGTTTCTTCCTGAAGAAGACACTTATATGCAAAGTAAAGAATATTTACTAGGAAGAATTACTTCATTATTTGGTGGACGAATTGCTGAAAGCATTATTAATGGAGATCAAGGAATCACTACTGGAGCATCAAATGACATTGAGGTGGCTACAGGCATAGCTACAAATATGGTTACAAAATGGGGTTTCTCTGAAGCTCTAGGAACTATAAAGTTTGGTGAAGATGAAGGCAGTCCATTTTTGGGAAGAACCGCTTCTGCTCCAACTAAGCACAGAAGTGAAGAAACCTCAAAATTAATTGATTCGGAGATAAAGGCTATTATAGATTCTTGTTATGAAAGAGCTGAAAATTTATTGAAAACCAATCTAGATAAATTGAATGTTATGGCTGATGCCTTATTAAAATACGAAACAATTGACCAGCCTCAGATAGACGACATCATGGCTGGCGCAGAGCCTAGAGAGCCAAAAGGGTGGTCTGATGATGAGACTAAACCTAAATCTAATAAAAAAACATCGATAAAAGGTGCTGCCGAAGAGTTATAATCTTTAGTATGAATTTAAAATTTGGCACTGACGGTATTCGTGGTCCCGTTGAAACACATATAACTCCTGAGGCATGTCTTAGAGTTGGACATGCTACAGGTATTGTTATGAAAGAGCAGGGCTGGGATACTGTTATGATTGGCAAAGATACTAGGGTATCTGGCTACATGCTTGAATCTGCTCTTCAAGCAGGTTTTATAGCTGCTGGAGTAAATGTAAGTTTATGCGGTCCCTTGCCCACACCAGGAGTTGCATATCTAACCAAGTCTCTCAGACAAAAATTTGGAGTGGTAATAAGCGCATCGCATAATAACTTCCTTGATAATGGCATAAAAATATTCAATGCTGATGGTGAAAAGCTATCAAGAGATTTTGAAAAAAAAATAGAAAAACTTTTAGAATCTGATCTAAAGCCAGTTAAAACAGAAAACTTAGGTAAAGCAAAAAGATTTGATGAATCAGGAGCAAGATACATAGAATTTTGTAAATCTACTGTTCCATCAAGCATTTCATTTGCATCATTAAGGATTGTATTAGATTGTGCAAATGGTGCCTGTTATAAAGTAAGTCCTGATGTTTTTAGAGAGCTTGGTGCTGAGGTTATATGTATTGGCGTAGATCCAGATGGATATAATATTAATGCAGGGTGTGGTTCCACTTATCCAGATTTAGCAAAAGAACAAGTAATAAAGCATAGAGCTGATTTTGGAATATCTTTGGATGGAGATGGAGACAGGGTCATATTAATTGACCGTAATGGCAATATATTAGATGGAGATGATCTTCTTTACATTTTAGCTTTTGCTAACCCAAACAGAATTGGTCAGTGGTCAGGAGTTGTTGGAACTCATATGAGCAATCTTGGACTTGAGGATGGAATTAAAAAACTTGGCTATAAATTTTTAAGAGCAGATGTTGGAGATAAATATGTAAGCAGTATGCTTACAAAAAATGGATGGCTATTAGGAGGTGAAACCTCTGGTCATATCATATGCAAAGATTTAGTAAGTACTGGTGATGGAACTATCGCTGCCTTAAAAGTAATATCATCTCTATTGATCCTTGAAAAAGACCCATCAGATATCCTATCAAATTATACTAAAATGCCTCAAATCAATAATGCTATTAAAGTAAATAACAAAGATATTGTTAATGATAAAGACTTATTAAACCTTATGAAAGAAATTGAGTCAGATATCACAGTTGGAAGAGTTTTGGTTAGACCTTCAGGTACTGAAAGTAAAATTAGAGTAATGGTAGAAGCTCCAGAAGAAAAAGTTGCTGAAAAGTTTGCAAAAGATATTTGTGATCTAATTAAATCAAAATCATAGTTGTGATAGTTGCAAATTGGAAAGCTAATGGAGACACTCAAAAAAACTATCAATGGTTCAAGACATTTCAGAGTTTGGTTGATACTAAAGCTCTAAACTGTGTTGGAATAAGTCCATCCCATATCCATTTCCATCAACTAAAAACTTTATCTCAAAAAACTGATGTCATGATAGGAATGCAAGATATTGATATCGAAGGTGGAGCTAGAACTGGTTCTATTTCTGCGGGTATGGCATCTGCTGAAGGCTGCTCATTTTCTTTAGTAGGACATTCAGAAAGAAGAGATTTTTTTAATGAGGATGATGAGTTAATAGGTAAAAAAATTAATAGTGTTTTGCAGCATAATTTCAAAGCAATTTTATGTATTGGCGAAACTTTAGAAGAACATAAATTAGGCAAAACTAAAGAAAAATTAAAATCTCAGATTACAGAGTCAATTTCAAAATTGAATGTAGATGAAAAACTAATTATCGCTTACGAACCTGTCTGGGCAATTGGTTCTGGGAAAACACCTGATCCAAAAGAAGTAAATTCAATTCACGAATTTATAAAAGATGTTGTACAATCCGCAACTGCAAATAATTTTGAACCAAAAGTTTTATACGGCGGAAGTGTTAATGATCACAATGCTGCTGACTTTTTTAATAAAGAGTATATTGATGGAGCTTTGGTTGGTGGAGCATCACTTGATGCAGATATTTTTGCAAATATTGTAAATACTTATAGAAGGCTTAAAAAAATATGATAGTTTTAATTAAAATAATATGTATAGTTCTAGCAATTGCAATTATTGCATTGGTATTATTGCAGCAAGGTAAAGGTTCAGATTTAGGCTCTGCTTTTGGCGGTGGCTCATCTAATTCTATGTTTGGTGCATTGGGACCATCAGATTTTTTAGGAAAATTAACATATACATTAGTAGCATTATGGCTAGCATTAACCCTTACTCTTGCATACATATATAAGTCTGCAAATACAAAAGTAATCTTTGATACACCGCTAATTAAAGAAGTTATGGAAGAAATTCCAGTCGACGAAGTACCAGTAGAATAGTAAAAAAAACTGGTGCCGAAAGCGGGACTTGAACCCGCACGAGCTTTCGCTCACTAGCCCCTCAAGCTAGCGTGTCTACCAATTCCACCACTTCGGCATAAAGTTTGAGGATTATAGCAAGTAATTATTTGAAATATAAAAAAATAATATACTTGACCAAACGTACCTAACTTCATTAAACTTCACACTCGCTGCGTTGCGGGGTGGAGCAGTCTGGTAGCTCGTCGGGCTCATAACCCGAAGGTCGTTGGTTCAAATCCAGCCCCCGCTACCACAGTTACATAATTTTTTGTGGGGCATATGCCCTTTTTTTGTATAAAAAAAATGATAAAAGAAGAAATTGAAAAAATAGTTGAGCCAGTTATTGAAAGACATGATTGTTTTTTATGGGGACTAGAGATTCTAAGAGGAAGAAAAAGACCCACGCTTAGAATTTATATTGAGTCTAATTCTGGAGCGAATATCGAAGATTGCGAGAATATTTCTAAAGATTTAAATTATGAAATAGATCTTGATTCATCTTTTGGTGATGATTATGTATTAGAGGTTTCTACTCCAGGAATAAGTAGGAAGTTTTTTAAACAAAATCAGCTTAATGAATATATTGGAGAAAAATTAAAAATTAAATTAAGAGAGCCATTAGAAGGGATAAAAAATATAGAAGGAGTACTTGTTGATTGTAATAAAGATTTTTTTCTTATAGAGTCTTTAAAGCTTGAGTATAAATTAAATTTTGACGACATAGAGACTTGTCGTTTAGAACCAGATTTTGATAAATTAATGAAGGAAAATAGTTATGCAGAGTAATGAAATTTTAGCAGTAGTAGATTCAGTATCTACTGAGAAAGGACTAGACAAAGATATTATCTTTTCAGCCATTGAAACAGCAATTGCTTCAGCGTCTCAAAGACATTTTCATGAAGATGCTGACTTATTTGTTCAAATAGACAGGAATACTGGCGAATATTCAACTCATAGAAACTGGATAGTATTTGATGAGGCTGATGAAGAGTTTCATATAGAAACGCATATATCAGCAAGTGATTCAGGTCTAAATCTTGGTGACTTATATACTAAGCAACAAGAAAATGTGCCTTTTGGAAGAATAGAAACTCAAGCAGCAAGACAAGTCATGTTGCAAAAAGTAAGAGAAGCCGAAAGAGAAAAAGTAGTGTCTCAATTTAAAAGCCAAAATAATCAACTAGTTAATGGAACTGTAAAAAGGGTAACAAGAGACAATATTATTGTTGATATTTCTTATGATGCAGAAGCTATTCTGCCCCGAGACAGGTTAATGCCTGGAGAAATTTATAAAATTAATGACAGAATAAGAGCTATTCTTCAAATTCAAGAAGTTGAAGGTCGAGGACCTCAGCTGATGTTAAATCGATCTTGCCCAGAAATGGTTACAGAATTATTTAGTATTGAAGTACCAGAAATAAATGAAGATATAATTGAAATTAGGGGTGTGGCGAGAGATGCTGGCTCAAGGTCTAAAATAGCAGTTAAAACAAATGATGGCAGGATTGATCCTGTTGGTGCATGTGTTGGAATGAGAGGTTCAAGAGTCCAAGCTGTTTCCGCAGAATTAGGCAATGAAAGGATAGACATAATTATTTATGATGATAATCCTGCTCAATTAGTTATAAATGCCTTGGTACCAGCAAAAGTTGAATCTATAGTCATGGATGAAGATTCAAGATCTATGGATATTGCAGTTAATCAAGAAAATCTTGCACTTGCAATTGGTTCTAGAGGACAAAATATTAGACTTGCATCTAAGCTTGTTGGATGGAATTTGAACATTATTAGTAGCGAAGAAGCTGAAGCAAAAGTTAAAGTTGATGAAACAGAATTTTTGGCTAATCTGATCAGCACCCTTGAGGTATCTGAAGAAGTTGCTGAAAAAATAGCTTTAACTGGGTTGGAAAGTTTTGATGACATTGCATATGCAGAAGATAGTATTTTTAAATCATTTGTAGAAGATGAGAGTGAAATTGAAAGAATAAAAGGGGCTGCGGAAGATGCTGCACTTCTAGAGGCAATGGGAGCCATCACAGAAGAAGAAGATAATGTTGAGTCACTCACAGGCCTTAATTTAGAAGATAAAGATATTCAAAAGCTATCAAACAAAGGAATTAAGAACAAAGATGATTTAGCTGAATTAGCCATAGATGAATTGCAGGAAATCATTGAGATTTCTTCTGATGATGCCTCTAAGATGATTATGAAGGCTAGAGAACATTGGTTTAATTAATATAAAAAAAGGAAAAATATTTTGACTTTAACTGTTAAAGATTTTGCAAAGACTTTAAAAATATCAGATTCTGCTTTGCTTGAGCGTATGCAGAATGCTGGTTTAAGTCACTCTAAAAGTTCAGATGAAATAACCGCTGCAGATAAACAGGCACTATTAAAATCTTTAAAAGGAGCAAAGGCTACATCACCAAGATCTGTAACATCTGGGTCGGGAGTTATAGTAACTTCAAAAGGCAAGATTTCAAAAGAGGCTGAAGGAACTAGAAGTTACTCTGATAATATTGAGGCAAAGCGAGCAGCAGCCTCAGAGCAGCTCAGGGAACAACAAAAAAAGAGAGAAGAACAGCTTAAAGAAGCTTCAAGGTTGAAACAAGAAGAAATAAAGAAAAGAGATAAATTTAAAAAAGTTGAATCTGAGCCTGCGAGAAAGGTAGATGTTAAAGATCAGCTTTCAAATGCTGTAAATGCTTATAAAAGAAGAGAGACAGCATTCCCTAAAGATAGCGAACATAAGTTTGAGGCACCTACTGAATTTATTAAAAAAGATATAGAAGTTCCATCTTCAATACAAGTTGGTGAATTAGCTAAGTTAATGGCAGTAAAGGGAAATATCGTAGTAAAAAATCTTATGGGCCTTGGTGTAGTTGCAAATATCAATGATATTATTGATCAAGAGACAGCTATATTGGTGGTTGAGGAAATTGGCCATAATGGAATTGCACTTAAAGAAGAAAATTTTGAAGAAGATTTAGCAAATCTAATTAATTATACTGATGAACCAAAAACAAGATCTCCTGTTGTTACCGTTATGGGTCATGTTGATCATGGAAAAACAACCCTACTTGATTTTATAAGAAATACAAAAGTTGTTGATGGTGAGGCTGGCGGCATAACTCAACATATTGGTGCTTATGAGGTTGAGACATCTAAAGGTAGAATTACATTTATAGATACGCCTGGCCATGCTGCTTTCTCATCAATGAGAGCGAGAGGAGCTAATACAACAGATATTGTTATTCTTGTTGTTGCAGCAAATGATGGCATTAAACCTCAAACAGAAGAAGCTATAAATCACGCAAAAGCAGCTGGAGTTTCAATAGTTGTAGCAATTAACAAAATTGATTTAGATGGAGCTGATATAGATAAGGTAAAAGGAGATTTGGCTGCAAAAGATTTAGCACCTGAGGATTGGGGTGGCACAACTCAAATGGTGGCAGTATCAGCGCTTAAAGGAACTGGTGTTGATAAGTTGCTTGAAAGTGTTTCATTGGAAGCTGAATTATTAGAATTAAAAGCTCATTATAAAGGACAGGCTCAAGGGGTTGTTATCGAATCAGAGCTAGATAAGTTTAGAGGATCTGTTGCTACTTTTTTAATCCAAAATGGAACTCTTAACGTTGGCGACTTAGTTGCATCAGGCAATTCAATAGGAAAAATTAAAAGTATTGTAAACAGTGATGGTTCAAAAATAAAAAATGCAGGGCCATCGGCAGCTGTTGAAGTTCTTGGATTAAGCAATGTACCTAATGCTGGAGACCCTTTTCAGGTAGTAGAAAATGAGAAGCAGGCTAGAGAAATAGCCCAATATAGAATTGCTAAAGAGAAAGAAAAAAAATTATTAAAACAAAAAGATGATAGCGCTGGAGATTTGTTTGAGTCATTGGGCCAAGAATCTAAGAAAGTACTGAACGTTATAGTGAAAACAGATGTTGGTGGGACTCGTGAAGCTATAGCAGCATCTCTTAATGATTTGAGTAATGACCTTAGCAAAAGTAAAAATAGTATCAAGTGGAGTTGGAGGCATAACAGAATCAGATGCCAATCTAGCTCTTGCTGTTGATTCAATTATTTTAGGTTTTAATGTAAGAGCAGATAACTCTGCTAAAAAGATTATTGAAGATGAATCAATTCCATTAAGTTACCACAGCATCATCTACGAATTATTAGATGATGTTAAAGCAAGAATGAGTGGTCTTTTAGATCCAATAATTAAAGAAGAAATTGTTGGCACTGCCGAAGTTTTAGAGGTATTTAATTCACCTAAGTTTGGGCAAATCGCAGGATGTAATGTTATTGAAGGAACTGTTTTTAAAAATAAACCAGTTCGTGTTCTAAGAGATGAGATAGTTATTTTTGAGGGAGAGCTAGACTCCCTTAGGAGATTTAAAGAAGATGTTAATGAAGTCAAAAATGGTACAGAATGTGGAATGGGTATCAAAAATTATAAAGATATCAAACCTGGAGATAAAATCGAGGTTTATGATAGGAAAGAAGAAGCTCAATCAATGTAGCTATAATTTTTAATGCCTTCATTAAGATCAGAAAAAATTGCAGACGAACTCAGAAAAGAAATATCTTTAATCATAAATAAAGAAACCAAAGATCCAAGGCTTCAAAATATAAACATCACAGCAGTAAAAGTTTCTGATGATATTGGCATTGCTACAGTCTTTTATACGATTATTGGCGAATCTGTAATTAAAAATCAAAGCAGTATTGATCAAAAAGTTTTAAAGAAATTTTCAGGCATGGTCAGATCCAAACTTTCAAGAACAATGCAAATTAGAAGAGTCCCTGTAATAAACTTTAGATTTGATGAAAGTATAGAGTACTCTGATAATATTGAAAACTTACTCAATAATCTTAAGTAGTAATGGATGGTTTTTTACTCATTGATAAAGAAAAAGGCATATCTTCCAATCAACTTGTACAAAAAGTAAAAAATACTCTATCCCTAAAAAAAGTTGGGCATTTAGGAACTTTAGATCCGATGGCAACTGGATTAATGATTCTTGCTATTAATAGGGCCACTAAATTTTCAAACTATTTTTTGGAATCTGATAAATCTTATGATGCTTTGATTCAGCTTGGCTCTTCAACTGACACAGATGATGCCATGGGAAATATTATTAGTTCTTCCGATAATATTCCTGATGAAAAAAATATAAATGAATCACTGGCATCTTTTATTGGAAAATCTTTGCAGTCAGCGCCTTTTTTTTCGGCTTTAAAACATAAAGGCAAGCCTCTTTATAAGTATGCACGTGAGGGAGAATTTATATCAAAACCTCCAAGGGAGATTAATATATTTTCCATTAAAGATATTAAGTGTGATCTAAATAAGTGCTCATTTATAATTCATTGCTCAAAAGGAACATACATCAGATCAATTGCAAGAGATTTAGGTGATAAGCTTAATTGTGGCGGCCATCTATCTGCTCTTAGAAGATTATCGCAAGGAAAGTTTAATATAGAAAATGCAATGACAATTGAAAATATCGAACTTAATAAATTAATTTCTATTGAAAAGGCATTTTCAGAACTTTCTAAAATCTCATTAAATTCTATTCAAACAAAAGTTTTCATGAATGGAGGCAAGATACAAGAAATAGATTTTACAGATGATACGTATAAAATTTATAATTCTTCAGAAAAATTTGTTGGTTTAGGATTGGTCTCAAACTCTGTATTAGCCCTTAAACGACTTGTTTAATGAATAGATTAGTTATAAGATTCGCACGCTTACTTTAGTTGTACGAGGTTTGCGCTAATTAATGAATGTACATCGAGGAATATAAATATGGCACTTTTAGCTAAAGAAAAAGAAAAAATTGTAGGAAAATTTCAAAGAACAGACAATGATACAGGGTCTCCCGAAGTTCAAATAGCATTGTTAACAGAAAATATTAATAAATTACAAAGTCATTTCAAAGAACACAAAAAAGACCATCATTCTAGAACTGGTTTAATAAGAATGGTTAATCTAAGAAGAAAACTTTTAGCTTATCTAAAAAGAAAAAATTCCGATAGCTACAAAGAAGTTGTAAAACAGCTTAAGCTTAGAGGGTAAAAATAAAATAATAAAAGGAAAATCGTGGAAAATAATAAATTAGAATCTACATCGGTAGAGTTTCAATATGGAAATCAAACAGTAAAATTAGAAACAAATAAAGTCGCAAGACAAGCAACTGCAGCTGTTGTAGTTACTATTGGTGACTTGGTAGTATTAACAACAGTAGTTGCAAAAAAAGAGGCAGATCCTAAAAAAGATTTCTTCCCTCTAGCAGTCTTTTATCAAGAGAAATTTTATTCAACAGGAGTTATTCCTGGAGGGTTTTTTAAAAGAGAAGCTAGACCAACTGAAAGAGAAACTTTAACTTCAAGGCTTATTGATAGACCAATCAGACCTCTCTTCCCTGAAGGATTTAAAAATGAGGTACAAATATTTTGTACAGTTATGTCTTCTGGAAAAGATCAGAACCCTGACATAGCAGCTATGATAGGTTCTTCTGCTGCTTTATGTGTTGCAGGAGTTCCTTTTGATGGACCCATGGGTGCTGCAAGGGTGGGTTTCATTGATGGAAACTATGTTTTAAATCCATCTTTTGAAGAGTTAGAAACTTCATATTTGGATATGGTTGTTGCAGGAACAGAAAAAGCAGTTCTTATGGTTGAATCAGAAGCTAATGAGCTAAATGAAGATTTAATGTTAGGTGCTGTTTTATATGGACATCAAGAAATGCAAGCAGTAATTAATGCATGTAAAGAACTTAAAGATAAAGCTGGTAAAGAGGATTGGGTAATAAGCAACGATGAAGAATCCCCAGTCTACTATTCTGAACTAACAGAAAAATATACAAATAAAATAACTGAAGCTTTTACTATAAAAGATAAATCAGAACGAACATCTGCTATAGGATCTATTAAAGAGGATATAGTTAATTCTTATCCAGACGCTGATGAAATTCAGCTTGGAAAAATTTTGGGTGCATTTAAAAATCTAGAAAAAGATATAGTCAGAAAAAACATATTAAGCAATCAACCAAGAATTGATGGAAGAGACACAGATACCGTCAGACCAATTTTTATAGAAACTGATGTTCTGCCGAGTGCTCATGGTTCTTCATTATTTACTAGAGGAGAAACTCAGGCAATAGTGGTTGCTACTTTGGGATCTTCTAGAGATGCTCAAAGAATTGAAGCAATTGAAGGTCAAGGAACAGATAACTTTATGCTTCATTATAATTTTCCAGCATATAGTGTCGGTGAGATTGGGATGCCAATGGGACCTAAAAGAAGAGAAATTGGCCATGGCAATTTAGCTAAAAGAGCAATTAAAGCAGTGCTCCCCGACGTAACTGATTTTGGCTACACAATGAGAGTAGTTTCAGAAATTACAGAATCTAATGGCTCAAGTTCAATGGCTTCGGTTTGTGGTACATCATTAGCACTAATGGATGCTGGAGTTCCGATATCAAGTCCAGTAGCAGGCATAGCTATGGGTTTAATTAAAGAGGGTGATGATTTTGCTGTCTTAACAGATATATTAGGCGATGAAGATCATTTAGGAGATATGGACTTTAAAGTTGCTGGAACTGAAAATGGAATAACAGCTCTTCAGATGGATATTAAAATTCAAGGGATAACAGCCGACATAATGGAATCAGCTTTAACAAAAGCTAAAACTGCTATAAATCATATATTAGGTATTATGAATGAGGCTATAGCTTCGCCTAAAGAGCTTTCTGAAAATGCTCCAGCTATGAAAACATTTATGGTTGATAAGGATAAGATTAAAGAAATTATTGGTAAAGGTGGGGCAGTTATCAAGGGCATGCAGGAGAAAACTGGTGCTACAGTTGATGTTGAAGATGATGGAACAGTTTCTGTATTTGGTCAAAACCAATCATCAATGCAAGAATGTCTAGAAATTATTGAAGGCATATTAGAAGAACCTGAACTAGACAAAGTATATAAAGGTACCGTTGTTAAAATTGTTGATTTTGGAGCTTTTGTAAATATTCTGCCTGGCAAGGATGGCCTTTTGCATATTTCAGAAATTGCTCATGAAAGAACAGAAGATGTAAGTTCTGTTCTATCTGAAGGTCAAGAAATAGACGTAAAATTAATTGGCTTTGATAGAGGCAAGATGAAGTTATCTGTAAAGGCTTTGATTGCTAAAGAAGAACCTAAGCAAGAAGAGTCTGAAGAAGAAACTCCTGAAGAATAAGAAAATATATCTATATTTTAAAAAACCTGAAAAGTCAAATTTTTAGGTTTTTTTTATTTAAAATATTTGCTCCAGATAGTTTTTTATGGTCTCATATGTATTGCAAAACATAAAAAACCTAATAGGGGGGAACATTATGGATAATGCATGGAGAATGATAGGCGACTTAGTTAGTAATTTAACTAGCGTTATAATTGGAATCTTAGGACTTGGTATCGTTGGAAGCTTAGCTTTCGGAGATATGCTTGGACTAGACGTGATTGGTAACATAACTTCACTTGTTGAAAGTTTAGCTACTAATGGTGTTGTTGGACTTCTTGTTCTAGCAGTTCTAATGAGCCTTGTTAAGTAATTGCTTAACTTCTTGCTAAGAAGGGCTTTGGCTCTTCTTAGCTTTTTTTATAAATTATATGAACTTTAAAGTTACTCTTGCTAGCCTAACCACTTTTCTTAATAAAGTAACAAAATTACTAATACCTTTAGTAATTGTATCTTTGCTTTTAGGAATAGTTCTTGGGCCTGACACTCCATTTGTTGGAGATGTCTATAATAATGTTTCGAATATACTAAATATGCTTGGAGAAGATAGTCTTCTAGTTTTAGTATCTTTGATTATTATTTTAAGCTTTCTGAAAAAAGACTAAGTATATAACTTAGCTACAATAAGAAAGATTCCCTTTCTTATTTTTAAACTTTACTATGATTACTTAGATTTAGTATTAATGGTGGCTATGGGTGGAATTGAACCACCGACCCCAGCGTTATGAGTGCTGTGCTCTAACCATCTGAGCTACATAGCCAATCGTTGAATGATAAGTCCTATATTTTAAGAGTCAATATTTTTTTGAATTTACTTTAAACATTAAATTTAAAGTGGATTACATCACCATCTTTTACAATATATTCTTTGCCTTCCAATCTCAACTTTCCTTTTTCTTTAGAGCCCAATTCACCATCACAAGAAATATAATCATTAAAACTTATTACTTCAGCTTTAATAAATCCTCGTTCAAAATCTGTATGTATAACACCCGCAGCATTTGGTGCTGAGGCATTATTTTTAATTGTCCAAGCTCTTATTTCTTGGGGACCAGCTGTGAAATAAGTTTGAAGCCCTAGGATCTCGTAACCTTTAAAAATAATTTTATTTAATACAGGTTCATCCATCCCCATTAGTTCCAAATATTCTTTTCTTTCTTCGTCTTCTAATAATGCTATCTCTTGTTCTATTTTTATAGATGTTGGTATTACTGTATTACCAGTCTGAGAGGCAAAAGCTTCTAAATTACTTAATGCATTTGTAGATGAGCCATCATCTGAAATATTTGCGATATAAAATGTAGGTTTCGAGCTTAATAGCTGAAAACTTTTAATTATTATTTTTTCTTCATCATTAAAAGAATCTAGATTTATTAATCTGCCCTGATCTAAATCATTCTTAACTCTTAAAAGTATTTCATGTTCAATTTTATTTTTCTTATCATTCGTTTTAACTAGCTTTTCACATTTATTAAGTCTCTTAGATACCGTTTCTAAATCAGACATGATTAGCTCAAGATTAATGATCTCAGCATCTCTAACAGGATCGATTGAGCCATCTACATGAGTTATATTTTCATCATCAAAACATCTAACAACATGAGCAAGCGCATTCATTTCCCTAATATTTGATAAGAAAGCATTACCAAGACCTTCGCCTTGAGATGCCCCTTTAACAAGACCTGCAATATCTACAAGGTCCAAACTTGCAGGTATTATTTTTTTTGAATTAACAATATCGTTTAATTGTTTTAATCTAGGATCAGGCAGAGGTACTTTTCCAACATTTGGTTCTATAGTACAAAAAGGAAAATTTTCAGCAGGTATAGAAGATTTTGTTAATGCATTAAATAGAGTAGATTTACCTACATTGGGAAGACCAACTATTCCACATTTAAATCCCATATTATTTAGTATGAAGAGCTTTTTGAGCTTGTGAAAATTTTTGATCACATATTAGATTAAAGTTTGATGCAAACAAATCAAACGCTTTATCCAAGTATTCTTTATCGGTAGGATGAAATTTATTTAATACCCAATTAGATACAAGATCTTTGTTACCAGGATGGCCAACACCTATTCTGATTCTAATATAATCATTAGAGCCTGTTTTTTCAAAAATATCTCTTAATCCATTATGACCGCCATGACCTCCACCTTCTTTTAACCTTACTTCTCCTGGATTAAGATCTAGATCGTCATGAAGAATAATCATTTTATTTTTTGGCAGATTTATGTTTTTGATTATTTTTGAAATTGTTTTACCGCTATTATTTACAAAATTATCTGGAATCACCCAAAGAATTTCATCTGATCTAGAGTGAGTTATTTCAGCTTCGAGCTTAGTTTTTTTAATAAACTTATCGCAGTAAGTTTCACTTATTTTGATTAACCAATCTTTACCAATATTGTGTCGAGTACTGTCATATTTAGATCCTGGATTGCCAAGACCAATAAAACAAAGCTTATGCACTGTTTCTAGCTCTCTTCAGACCCTTTGCTTTCAGCTTCTTCTGAATTAGCTTCCTCATCAGAGCTTTCACCTTCTTCAGCAGTACCTTCTTCACTCTCCATACCTTCTTCAAGAATTGGCTCTTCTTCTTCAACTGCTTTTGGAGCATTAACAGAGACTACCATTTGATCAGTTTCTTCAGTTAATCCTGAAATCTCCGATCCTTCTGGAAGAGATATTTCTGTTAGCCTTATTGATGCTCCTAGCTCAAGGTTTGTTACATCAATGTCTATTGATTCTGGTATATTTCCTGCCAAGCACATAATTTCGACTTCTCTTATAGCTTTTGTTATGAGACCGCCGTCATTCTTAACTCCAACGCATTCCTCTTCATTAATAAAATTCATTGGAATCATAACCTTAAGTTTGGTTTTTCCTGAGACTCTCAGAAAATCAGCATGTAGAAATTTTCCTTTAGCAGGGTCTCTTTGTAATTCTTTGAGCACAACTTTTTCTTCAACATCGCCGTTTTTGATTAGTAAAACCTGCGTATAAAAAAGCTCATTTTGAGAGGCCTTGGTAAGTTCATTAAGATGTAATTTAAGATTTAAAGATTCTTTTTTATCTCCATATACTATAGCTGGAACCATTCCATCAACTTTCCTAATAACTCTAGCTTTATTAGAACCAGTTCTTTCTCTTGTTTCAGCATTTAAAACTATTTGATCACTCATAATATCCTCTTATATAAACATCTCACTTAGAGACTCTTCATTACTTAGTCTTTTGATACATTCAGCAATTGTTGCACCTAAAGAAATGACGCGTATTTTACTGCATTTTTTGCCTTCATGTGACAATGGTATTGAATTTGTTACAACAAGTTCATCTATTTCTGAATTATTTATTCTTTCAATAGCCGGACCAGACAGAACAGGGTGTGTTATATAAGCTTTAACACCAGCAGCACCATGATCTTTTAAAGCTTTTGCTGCATTGCAAAGAGTTCCAGCGGTATCAATGATATCATCTGGAACAATACAGACCTTTCCTTCTATATCACCAATAATATTCATTACTTCTGATTGATTTGCAGCAGCTCGTCTTTTGTCAATAATTGCTAAATCGGCCTCATTTAACTGTTTAGCCAAAGCTCTTGAGCGAACAACCCCACCAACATCAGGTGAGACAACAACAATATTATTGTCTGGATTATTTTTTTTAATATCATCAACCATTAGTTTTGTTGCATACACGTTATCTGCAGGCATATCAAAAAAACCCTGTATTGTTTCTGAATGGAGGTCTACGGTAAGAACCCTATCAATTCCAACTGAATAAAACATATCAGCAACCACTTTTGCACTTATAGGAACCCTGGCAGATCTAACTCTCCTGTCCTGTCTTGCATAACCATAGTAAGGAACTATTGCAGTTATCCTCGATGCTGAAGATCTTTTAAGCGCATCTGCTAGAAGCATTAGTTCCATTAAATTTTTATTTGATGGAGCGCATGTAGATTGTAAAATAAATGTATCATGGCCTCTTACATTAGATTCAATCTGAACTTTTATTTCGCCGTCAGAAAAGTAACCAACATCAGCTTTAGATAATTTTATCCCCAATATTTTAGACACTTCACTGGCTAATTCTGGATTTGCCGTGCCAGTAAAAAGGTCTAGAACTTGTTTTGTCATTTACTTTTCCTCTCAAAAATGGCTGGGGTGGTAGGATTCGAACCTACGCATGACGGGATCAAAACCCGTTGCCTTACCGCTTGGCTACACCCCAAGGTCACACAAACTCCAATAATGGCGAATATTGTAATGGTTTAGCTTCAAAGAATCTCCAATTAGTAGGAATTATTTTTAATATTTTTTCTTTTTCTGCATCACAATTATATTTTATAAACATTGCTGAACCACTACCAGACAAGCAGATTTCATATTTTTTTATATTTTCTGTGTAAAATTTTTTAACTTGTTTATTAGCATCCAGAAAAATGCTCCAAAATGAATTTTGTTGATAGCTACTAACATTATTTCCATGAGAATCGGTAATAGAATATTTAGCAAACATAGATTTTGTAGAATTAAAAATTAATGGATCTATTACAATATAATTTGATATATCAGAATCTATTTGTTGAATTATGTCTCCAGCTCCCGATACATGCGCATTTTTACCATTTATAAAGAATGGAACATCGGCTCCAATCCTTCTCCCAATATCAAGCATCTGCTCTAAGCTTAAGCTCATATTCCATAGCTTGTTAAGCATTATGATTGTTGAAGCTGCATCCGAGCTTCCACCGCCGAGGCCAGCCCCCGACGGGATAACTTTTTTTATGCAAATATCAATACCACCACCATTATTGAGTTCCTGCATTTCAATTGCAGTTTTATAGACGATATTATCCTTTTCTTTAATTGAAGTGTCTGAGCATTTCACAGAAATTTTTGAAGACTTAGTATTTAAGAAAGATAAATCGTCATATATATCTATTAATTGGAATCGTGAATCAATCTCATGATAGTTATTTGGTAATTTAGAAATGATTTTCAAATAAAGATTAAGCTTAGCAGGTGATTTTATTGAAATTTTATTCATTTATCTTTATGTATGAGAATCACTGTGATTTCATTTAAATTAATGTTGATTCTAATTCTTGATTTGTTATCTTCGCTAGAACAAAAAAATGAAAATTTTTCCTCGAGTATGTTTATATTATTGTTCTTTTCAACGCATTGACTAAGCCATTCATGAACATTTCTTCCATATACGTTCAAAAATTTATCTAGATTTGAGGTCGTTTCTTTTGGATATATTTCAGCTGGCTTATTTTTGTAAATGTTAATATTCATAACATTCCCAATAAAAGGCTTTGTAATCTGTATAATAGAACGATTCTCATAAATAACAATATTACTGTTATATGAGATTGTTTGGTTTTGAGAAGATTTTAGCAATATCTTTCCACTGTAATCATTATATGAGTCTAGAGATGAGTTAGTACTGGCGCATGAATACAAAAAACCACATAAAAGTATTAAATAAAACTTATTATCAAAGATGGAATTACAGTTATTTGGCATAAATTATAAAACGTCTAATGTTTCTGAAAGAGAGCAATTCATTATAAATGAGTCTAACCAGATTTTATTAGATAGTTTCTTAAAAAGAAAATTTAAAGATAAAATCGACTCTTTTTTTGGTCTTTCTACATGTAATAGAACTGAAGTCTATTTAGTAGCAGAGCCAGGTCTGGCAAAGGATGTTCTTGATGAAACTATTAGTTTTTTGGGGACAAAACAGATACCAAGTGAGAGTTTTTATTTTCTCTTTAATCAGGATGCTTTAATACACATGTGCAAGGTAGCCTCTGGAATTGATTCTCAAGTGCTTGGCGAACAAGAAATATTAGGACAATTTAAAAAAGCTATAAGAATAGCTAAAAATAATAATATCGCCAAACCAAAACTTTTAACTTATACAAAAAAAGTTATAGAAATCGTTAAAAAAGTTAGAACAAAGACCAGCATTGGTCTTAATCCTCTTTCTGTAAGTGGACTATCCTTAAACTTAGTTAAAAATATTTTTGAAGACCCCCAAAGTCAAAATATTCTCATTCTTGGAGCTGGTTCATTGGCTCACGCTATTATTGATGAGCTTATAAAAAAAGGCATTACCAATATTCGTGCTGTTAATAGAAGCATAAAGAAAATAAGTATTACAGAGGAGTTTGAAGTCATTCCGTCATCACTTGATCAACTCCATAGTGAGCTAGAAAAGGCTGATATTGTAATCGCATCTGCAACAACTGACCTACCTATAATAGGTAAAGGTTCTATAGAACATGCTCTAAAAATCAGGAAAAATAAGCCTATGCTCTTAATTGATTTGTCTGTACCAAGAAATATCGAAGAGGAAATAAAAAATATTGAACAAGCTTATCTTTTTTCAATTGACGATATAGAAAAGATTACTCAAGATAATTACGGCCAAAGAGCCATTGAAGCTGAGAAAGCATTAAATATTATTGTTCTTGAATCTCAAGTGGCACTAATTTCTATCAAAGAAAAGAATTTTAAAGATGCTATTCAATATAAATTAGAACATTTTCTAAATCAGCTATCTGAAGAAGAGATTGAAAGGTTTAAATCTGCTGAAGATTTAAAACAAATGATTATGAATATAGCAATAATAAAATCTGAAGATAGAGAATATGATTGAAGCGCCTGATGTTTCAGATATCGATAAGCATATAGTTGAATCCATGTTTAAGAGGTATATTAAAAATGCATGATTCAATGCTGGTTAAGCTAGAAAAGCTCAAAGAAAGACTCGCTGAGATAGAAGGGTTGCTGATTGATTCTGAAACAATCAAAGATATGGAAAACTATACTTTATTGAATAAAGAGTTTGCAGATTTAAAACCAATTGTTAAAAAATACCAAGAATACAATTCGGTATTGGAAGCTATAAGTGATGCTAATGAAATTCTTGAATCTGGTGATGAGGATTTAAAAAGTTTGGCTGAAGATGAATTGAAAGAATCATCCGGTAAGCCAGATAAATTAGAACAAGAATTAAAATTAATGTTATTGCCCAAGGATTCAGCAGATGATGGCTCAGCATTTTTAGAAATAAGAGCAGGCGCAGGAGGAGATGAGGCTGGTATTTTTGCAGGCGATCTTTTTAGAATGTATTCAAGACTTGCTGAAAGAGAGGGATGGAGTGTAGACGTTATTGATATAAAACAAGCTGAACAGGGAGGAATTAGAGAAGTTGTTGCTCAATTAAATGGAAAAAGTGTCTTCAAAGTTTTAAAGTTTGAATCAGGTGTTCATAGAGTACAGAGAGTTCCAGAAACTGAATCGCAAGGTAGAATTCATACTTCAACTTGTACTGTAGCAATATTACCTGAAGTTGAAGAAGTTCAAGACATTGCAATAGACAAAAATGATCTAAGGGTTGATACCTATAGAGCTTCTGGAGCCGGAGGTCAGCATGTTAACAAAACTGACTCAGCAGTAAGATTGACACACATTCCTTCTGGATTGGTTGTTGAATGTCAGGACGGGAGATCTCAACATAAAAACAAAGAAAAGGCTTTATCACTCTTAGCCTCTAAGTTAAAACAACAAGAAATTGAAAGCCAACAAGAAAGTATTGCAAGTGAGAGAAAAATTTTAGTTGGAACAGGTGATAGAAGTGAAAAAATAAGAACCTATAATTTTCCTCAAGGAAGAATGACAGATCATAGAATTAAATTAACTCAGCATAATTTAGATCAAATTATGGATGGCGATATAAAAACCATATGCGATGCTCTATTGGCTGAAAATCAATTGGCAATGTTATCTCAACTAGAATCCGAATAATTGACTAAAAGTATTAAATTTTACATAAACCAAATAAAAGAAATTTTGCCTAATGAAAGCAATATTTCTAATGAGCTAATTTTCTTTTTAACGGAGCAACTTGGTCTAAATCATGCGTCTATCTTTGTTGGTAAATATGTACTTAATACCTCAGAAGAGAATGCTATTAAAGATTTCATAAGCCAAAAAAAAGATGGAGTGCCTTTGGATTATATTCTTCAAAAATCTTCTTTTTATAAAGATGATTTTTACGTAGATGCAAGGGTTTTGGTACCGAGGCCAGAGACAGAAATATTAGTAGACTATATAAACAATTTAAACTTAGAGTTAGGAACAAAAATTCTTGATGCAGGTGTCGGATCCGGTTGTATTGGCATATCGATAGCTAAATATAATCCTGATATTTTAGTTTTTGGTATTGATTATTCATTTGATGCACTTGAGGTTGCAAAAATTAATAGTAATAATCAAAAGTTAGATAATTTTTATTTAATTAATGCAGATTGGCTAGATTGTATAAATAACAAAACATTTAATATTATTGTTAGCAATCCTCCCTACATTGCTCCTTCAGATCCTCATCTTGAAAAGCTTACACATGAACCGTCTAGTGCTTTAATAGCTTATGAGAATGGACTTAAGGATATTAAACTTATATCAAATCAGGCATCGAATATTTTAGTAGATGATGGTTTATTGGCATTTGAACATGGGCTTGACCAATCAGATTCGGTCGAAAAAATTTTAACAGAATCAGGTTTAACTAAAATTAGCTTGCTCAAAGATTACCAATCTCATCCAAGATTTACTATTGCAAAAAAATAAAATTTTTCAATTGCTCTAATTAATTTTTGAGAATATTATTTTCCTATAAGTCATTTTTTTAAGGATTAAAAATGGATTTAGAAATGAATAGAAACTCTTTGAAGATTCTTAAAAACAAAGAAATTAAATATGATCTTCCATATTTATGGATAAGAGATAATTGTTCTTGCAAAGATTGTAGAGTTCAAGAAACTAAAGAAAAAAGATTTATGCTTAGCAATGTTCCTGTTGATTTAAAGCCTAGCAAAGTAAAATTAAATAAAAATTCTATTAATATTTTTTGGCCCGATCATCATGAAACAGAAATTGATATAGAAAATATAGCTCTTTTAAGCATACCTAGAAAGCCAAAAAAAGAATTATGGACTAATAATTTTGTGCCTAAGTATTTTGATTGGGTTGAATTTTTACAAAATAAGAATATAGCGATAGATGCTTTTTCAAATTTTATAACGCATGGTGCAATCTGTATCAAAAATGCTCCATGTGTTCCAAATACTCTAGAAGATCTAGCAAAAAGACTTGGTCCAATAAGAGAGGTGTTATTTGAAAGGATTCATAATGTTTCCGTAGATGGACATGTATATAATATTGCGCACACATCTCTTGAAGTTCCTCCGCATAATGATTTTGCAAGTTATTCATGGCCTCCAAGTGTTCAAGCATTACATATGTTAGTAAATGAATGCGAAGGTGGTGAGTCAATGATAATAGATGGTTTTTCAGTTTTAGAAGATTATAAAATTGATTGCCCTAATTTTTTTAATATTTTATGTAATTTTTCAGTACCTTTTAGAGAGTTTGATGATGAAAATGAAACCTTTGCAAATGAGCCAATGATTAGGCTGGATTCAAAGAATCAGATAACTGGATTTAGGTTTTCAAATCAGTTAATGCAAATGATTGATCCAAATATTGATGGCCTGGATTTATTTTATGAAGCATATCATGAGCTTTGCAAAAGAATTAATAGTGACAAATATAAATCAATATTTCGTCTTGAAGGAGGGCATATACTTCTGGTTTTTGCTCATAGAGTTTTACATGGTCGAAGAGAATTCAAGCAAAATGGTAAACGTCATTTACAAGATGCATATTTTGAAATGGATAATGTAGAAAATAATTTGGTACTATACAAGAATCAGGGGAGTGGTTAGTTTGTTAAAAAAAGTTGATTTCATATCAATGGATCATGGCACGAAAAATGACTATGATCTTATAGCAATTCATGATTTTGAGAATGAAAGAAATCTTTTTTTTAGAGTTATCGAATGGCTTAAAATGATGGATGGAGAATCACCATATCAGATAAGTAGATTACAACACTCCCTCCAAACTGCTACCAGGGCTGAAGAAGACGGGGCAGACACTGAGACCATAGTTTGTGCTTTGTTGCATGATATTGGTGATGTCATATCACCATCAAATCATTCACAAGTTTCAGCAGCTCTCTTAAGGCCATATATAAGCGATAAAAATTATTGGATAGTTTTGAATCATGGACTTTTTCAAGGTTATTATTGGATGCATCACTATGATGAAGATAGAAATGCAAGAGATAAATTCAAAGATCATGAGCACTATCAAGATTGTATAGATTTTTGTTCAAACTGGGATCAGAAATCATTTGATCCAGAGTATAAAACTAAATCTTTAGATTATTTTATACCTATGGTTAAAGAAATCTTCTCTCGAAAGCCGAAACCATTTGTTTAAAGATAAGGTTTTTACAAAATAAAAAATTTATGAAAATAAAAATATTATTTAAAGGAAGTAATTAATGTCTTTATGGAATGATCTTTCTTGGGTTGAGAGTCTCAGAACGCCTTTCCTGACTATTTTTTTTGAGTTTATTTCATCTTTAGGCTATCCAACTTTCTTAATTTTATTTATTTCATTTGGATATTTTTATTGGTCTCCATCAAGGTTCTCTAGAATTGTGATGATGTTATTTATCTCTGGTTTTATTAACGCTTTCTTTAAAGATTTTTTTCAAGACTCAAGACCTGCGGCTGAATGGATGCTTGATCCAAAAGTTGGAACCTCTTACGGTTGGCCAAGTGGACACGCTCAAATTGCAGTAACTTTATGGGGCTTGCTAGCCTATGAATTAAAAAACAAATGGGTCACTCTCGGGGCAGTAGTGTTAATTTCTTTAATCGTCTTTAGTAGATTATACCTGGGCGTTCATGACTTTGGAGATGTTGTCGGCGGATTAGTGATTGGAGGATTAATTCTTTTTATTTGGCATTATGCATATACAAATGAATGGTATGAAAGATTTAATAAAAAAACATGGCTTTTTTTAATTATCATTTTTCAAATAGTAATTTATAATTTGTATCCAACCCATGAAGGTCACGAAATTAGTATTTGGTCCCTTGGAGCAATGATTGGTTGGTTTTTAGGATTCTCAAATATTAATCTAATTTCTCACTCTATAATAAGAAAATTAATTATGTCTATTGTCGCTACCATTCTAGTTTTTTTATTTTTAATACTAACTACTCACTTAGAAAACAGTCTCGAGGACAATCAGATATCAGAATTAGTATGGAGCTATGGATTGGGCATGGCTTTTTCAATGACTGTTACTTGGGTTATTCCAAGACTGTTTAAAAAATTGAGATTAGCAGTATAAATTTTTATAAGCTGCGTTATGTTCCACAAAATGTTTTATAAGGAATTTTAGATTCAGGAGAGGGGTCTGAAAATGATTCAAGTCCATTGATCTCTTGATATGGATTCTGAAGAACATCATATAACTTATTAAAGGGCTCCATATTATTTTCAAATACAGCAGCTTTAAGAGCTTCTTCAACCTTATAATTTCTAGGAATATACAGAGGATTTACTTTATCCATTGATGCAGCAATTTTCTCTTCGGTAATACCTTCTTGAGATATTCTTTCTTTCCAAATCATCATCCACCCATCAAACCTTCTTGAGTTATTAAATAATGTTCTAACTGTTTGACTATCTCCAATCAAGGATTTTGAAAGAAATCGAAAGCTTAGTGTAAAATCAGTTTTTTCTTCTTCCATTATTTCAAGCAAATTTGCAATTAGCTCAATATCACTCCTTTCTTCTTTTGATAAACCTATTTTAGATCTCATCATTGATAACCAATAATTTGTATAGACTGGCTTTATTAACTGAAGAACTTCAGTAAGAAGCTTGATGGATTCATCTTTATCCTTATTAATTAAAGGTATTAATGTTTCTGCCAATCTTGTTAAATTCCAGGTTAATATTGCAGGTTGATTTGAATATGCATATCTCCCATTAACATCAATAGAGCTAAACACTGTTGAAGGATTATAAGCATCCATAAAAGCACATGGTCCATAGTCTATTGTTTCTCCAGATATAGTCATATTGTCTGTATTCATTACCCCATGTATAAACCCAATTGTCATCCAGCTTGCAATTAAAGAAGCTTGCTGATTACAAACTGCCGCAAAGAAGGCTAAGTATGAATTATCTACAGAAGCTATTTCAGGATAATGCCTTGAAATTGAATAGTCTGCTAAATCTTTAACCATTGATATATCTTTGTTTTTATAAGCATACTCAAAGCTACCAATTCTTAAATGACTTGAAGCTACTCTTGTCATTATTCCTCCAAATGATTCCTCTTCTCTAAAAACTTTTTCACCCGTATGAATTGCAGCCAATGAACGAGTCGTTGGTATGCCAAGAACATGCATACTTTCGCTTATTAAATATTCTCTTAGTACTGGACCCAAAGCTGATTTGCCATCACCTCTTCTTGAGAAAGGTGTTCTTCCAGAGCCCTTTAACTGTATATCTTTGAGATTACCTTCTTTATCAATTATTTCTCCTAAAAGATGAGCTCTACCATCTCCTAGTTGAGGATTAAAGTGCCCAAATTGATGACCAGAATATGCCATTGCCATTGGTCTTGAATCTTTATAGATTTTATTTCCAGATAGGAGGTCAAGGCATTCATTGGAGTTTTGAATTAAATACTCCAAACCCATATCTCTAGCAAGGCTCTCATTAAACATTAGCATTTTAGGAGAAAGAGCGGGCGATGGATTGCATTCTTGACATAAAGCATGAAGCTTATCTATAAATGTATGTTTCAAATCCATCTCAGGCATAAAATAGCTTATTTAAGAAAAGAGACAAATTTATTAATATCTTCTCTTGAGGTTCTGTATTGATTAATAGGATCATTATCATTTGGATAACCTAAAGCAACACCACACCATATAACTTCATTATCAGAGTGCTTTATAACATCTTTAACAGTCTTAGGATAAATCGACCAAGATTCTTGAAGACATGTTCCCAATCCATTATCAATTGAAGCTAAACATAAATTTTGAAGATACATACCCACATGACCCCATCCATTCTGCGCAAATGATTTATCAATTGTTATTATCATCCCAACTGGAGCGCCAAAAAATCTAAAATTCTCTCTTACTTGCTTTAGTCTTGATTCAATATCATCTTTCTCAATAGATAGCGCGTTGTACATATCTGCAGCACATTTAGATCTTCTTCTTTTATACTCATCATCTAGGTATTTTGGATATATTTCATACTCTACTTCTTCTTGTATACCATTATCAAAATTATAAAGTGCTTTGCTTATTAGCTTGTCTTTTGTATTGCCCGTTACAACATAAACTTTCCAAGGCTGAATGTTGCCTCCAGAAGGAGCAGAATTTGCAATATTTAAAACCTCTTTCAATTTTTTAACACTTACCATCTCATCAGTGAAGCTTCTTACGGAATATCTAGATTTTATTAATTCTTTTAAGGCCATAATTAGTTTATGTTTTTATTAACAATTCATTGTTCCTTCTTATATAATTTATAGCAACTATTATAAAGGGGAAATTTTATGATTGGTGACATGCAAAGTTGGACACCGAATATAGCTAGCATTATTGAACATGCAAGAAATATTTATCCAAAACAAGAAGTTATTAGCAGAATGGTATCTGGTGAAGTGCATAGGACAAATTATGACGAAGTATGTATTAGGTCAAGAAAACTTGCATCTGCTTTAGAAAAAGATGGATACAAAAAAGGAGATGTTCTAGCAACATTAGCATTAAATACATATCGTCATTTAGAGATGTATTATGGTATTTCAGGAATGGGAGCTATAACCCATACTTTAAATTTTAGACTTCATCCCGAACAAGCCGTATATATTATTAATCATGCTGAGGATAAAGTAATTTTTGTTGAAACCCCATTTGTTCCAATGATGGAAGCCCTCAAAGATCAGCTGATTTGCGTAGAAAAATACATCATTCTTTGTAATCAATCAGAAATGCCCGAGACATCTTTAAAAAATGCTATTTCATATGAAAAATATATTGAATCTGGTGATCAAAACTATGAATGGCCTAAAATGGATGATGATGCTGCATGTGGACTTTGCTATACATCTGGTACAACAGGCAACCCAAAGGGTGTTCTTATATGCTCATAAATCTAATATATTGCATGCACAAGCCGCATTGACAGGATTAACAGTAAGCCCAGATGAATCTATTTTGATGGTTGTTCCATTATTTCATGTCCTTGCCTGGGGTACTCCATACTTTGCTCCAATGTTTGGTCTGAAGCTTGTAATGCCAGGCTTACAAATGGAAGGAGAGCCATTATTTGACTTAATAGAAAAAGAAAAAGTTACACTCGCTTTTGGCGTGCCTACGGTCTGGATGGGTCTTTTAAGTTATTGTAGAGAGAATAATAAAATCCTGAGTTCAGTTAGAAATACTGTTATCGGTGGTTCTGCATTATCTTTGGCAATCCTAAAAGAGTTTGATGAAGTTCATGATGTGAATGTTATTCAAGGATGGGGCATGACCGAAATGAGCCCTTTAGGAACTTCAAACTTTTTAACAGAAGAAATGAAACAAATGAGTAAAGAGGATAGATATGCTGTTCAGTTAAAGCAAGGAAGGCCTATGTATGGTATTGAGCTAAAAGTAGTTGATGATTCAGGAAAAGAATTACCCAAGGATGGCGAATCTCAAGGTCATCTTTTGGTAAGAGGCCCTTGGGTGCTGCAAAAGTATTTTAAGTCAGAAACAGATGCAGTAGACAAAGATGGCTGGTTTGATACTGGTGATATATCTGTGCTCGATCAAGATGGTTATATGACTATTAAAGATCGTGCCAAAGATGTAATTAAATCAGGCGGTGAGTGGATCAGCTCTATTGATTTAGAAAATGCCGCTGTTGGTCATCCTGAAGTTGCTGAGGCTTGTGTTGTAGGTATCCCTCATCCAAAATGGGATGAAAGACCAATTTTATTTATAGTAACAAATAGTGGCGAGCCTATTGATAAGCAATCAATTCTAGACTTTTTAGCATCAAAAGTTGCTAAATGGTGGTTACCTGATGAAATTATTTTCCTAAAAGAGCTTCCTCATGGAGCTACTGGAAAATTACAAAAATTTGAATTGAGAGACGAATATAACAATTACTACACAGGGAGTTGAGATGTTAAAGATAGTTAAACCATCAGAAATAGAATCAGTTATCGGAACAGAAACAGGTTTATCAGATTGGATAAAGATTGATCAAGACCAAATAAATAAATTTGCCGAAGCAACGCTTGACAATCAATTTATTCATGTTGATCCGGAACAAGCTGAACCAATATTTGGTTCTACTATTGCCCATGGTTTTCTTTCTCTTTCTCTTTGTGCTGGAATTCCCTTTTCTCAAGGAATGGGTTTAGTGATAGATGGAATGAAGATGGGCTTAAATTATGGTTTAGATAAAGTACGTTTTCTTAGCCCAGTTCCTGTTGGGTCTGAGGTAAGAATAAGAATGGAATGCTTAGATATTACTGAAAAAAATCCAGGTCAATTTCTTGCAAAAACTAAAGTTACTATGGAAATAAAAGGAGTTGAAAAGCCAGCTTATATCGCTGAAACACTAACCATGTATATACTATAGCTTCTAGCTTAAAAGCTTTTTCAGAATTTCATTAACACTTTGCGGATTAGCCTTTCCTTGAGTTTCTTTCATGACTTGTCCAACGAAAAATCCAAAAAGCTTATCTTTTCCGTCTTTATAAGCCTCAACTTGAGAGGGGTTACCATTAATTATTTTTAAAGCAATTTCTTCAATTAATGACTCATCTTGAATTTGAACTAAGCCCTTGCTTTCAATGATTTCATCCACACTGCCACCAGATTCCCATATTTCTTCTAGAACTGATTTAGCAATTTTTCCAGATATTGTTTTATCTGAAATCCTTTCAATTAAGACAGCAAAGTTATTTGATGTTAATTTTGATTCCTCTAAATCTATATTATCTTTGTTAAGTAGAGCGCTTATGTCTCCAACAAGCCAATTAGCAATTAGTTTAGAGTCATCAGTTTTAGCGCATGCTTCTTCAAACATATTTGCCATAGTTTTTGATGATGCAATGATTTTAGCTTCTGAAATATCTAAATTAGATTCTTCAATATATCGTTTTTCTTTTTCATTAGGTAGTTCAGGTAAATTGTTTTTAATTTCATTTAATTCATCATCAGAGATAACAACCGGAAGAAGATCGGGACAAGGGAAGTATCTATAATCGTTAGCTTCTTCCTTGGACCTCATCGATCTTGTCTCATTCTTAACACTGTCATATAAGCGAGTTTCTTGAACAACCGACTCACCGGATTCTAAAATTCTAGCCTGTCTTCCAATCTCATAATTAATAGCTTTTTCAATAAATTTAAAAGAATTTATATTTTTGATTTCAGCTCTTGTTCCTAACTTATCATCCCCTGTTTTTTTAAGTGAAACATTTACATCACATCTCATAGATCCTTGGGCCATATTGCCATCACATATATCAAGAAAAGTAACTATTTGTCTAATGGCTTTAAAGTAGGCAACAGCCTCTTTAGCATTTGATATTTCGGGTTCCGAAACAATTTCTAGTAAAGGCGTTCCAGCTCTATTGAGATCAACACCAGTCTCACCCTCAAACAAGTCATGAATAGATTTTCCAGCATCTTCTTCTAGATGAGCTCTTGTGATATTAATTACTTTTTCCTCGCCATCCACTTCAATTTTTATTGAACCTTTTCCAATAACTGGTAAAGCCATTTGCGTTATTTGATAGCCTTTTGGGAGGTCAGGATAGAAATAATTTTTTCTATCAAATGTTGACGTTAGATTGATTTCTGCATTTGTTGCAAGACCAAAACGAATGGCTTTATAAAAAGCACCTCTATTTGCAACTGGAAGGACGCCAGGAAGACCTAAGTCTATAAGATCAACATGCGTATTAGGCTCTGCACCAAAGCTGGTTGATCCGCCTGAAAAAAGTTTAGAATCTGTAGAAAGCTGAACGTGTATCTCTAGTCCAATAACCGTCTCCCAACTCATGATTGAATATCTCCTTTTGGTGTTTTTTTGTGCCAATCAGTAGAAAGTTGAAAATTATGAGCAGCACGAAGTAATTTATTTTCTTCTAAAAAATTACCAATTAATTGTAAACCGATAGGCTTGCCATCAACCATGCCATTTGGAATCGATAGTGCTGGAAGACCTGCTAAATTTGCAGGTATTGTAAATAAATCTTCTAAATACATCTGTATAGGATCATCGCCTTTAGATCCTTCCTCAAAGGCAGCACCCCTAGTAGTTGGAGACATAATTACATCAACTTTTTTAAATGCATCATCAAAATCATTTTTAATAAGCCTTCTAACCTGTTGAGCCTTTTTATAATATGCATCATAAAAACCTGCTGATAAAACATATGAACCAATTAATATTCTTCTTTTAACTTCATCTCCAAAACCCTCTGATCTAGTTTTAATATACAACTCCTCAAGATCTTTCGGGTCATCACATCTTTTTCCGAACTTTACTCCATCAAATCTTGATAAATTAGAAGAGCACTCCGCAGGAGCAACGACATAATATGTTGGGACTGATAGCGATATGTTTGGTAAAGAGATTTCTATAAATTCAGCACCTAGTGTTTCATATTGTTTTTTTGATTCTTCAAAAACTTTTACAACTTCTTTATCAAGCTGAGACAAATCAAATTCTTTTACAAGACCAATCTTTAATCCTTTAATTGGTTTATCAAGATTTTCAGTAAAATCAGGAATCGTTTCATCGAGTGATGTAGTATCTTTTAGATCATGAGAGCACATTTGATTCAAAAGTAGGGCGCAGTCTTCAGCAGTTCTTGCCATAGGACCAGCTTGATCAAGGCTTGATGCAAATGCAATCATGCCCCATCTGGATATTCTTCCATAGGTTGGTTTTAAACCACTAATTCCACATAACGAAGCAGGTTGCCTTATTGATCCACCAGTATCAGTGCCAGAAGCCGCAGGAACTATCCCTGCTGCTACAGCAGCAGCTGAGCCTCCAGAACTTCCTCCAGGTACAAGCTTATCTCCCCATGGGTTTTGTACATTTCCATAAAAACTTGTTTCATTAGAAGATCCCATTGCAAATTCATCCATATTTGTTTTTCCGACTGATACACATCCAGCATTTTCTAGATTTTCAATTACAGTAGCAGAGTATGGAGGGATGAAATTTGAAAGCATATTTGAACCGCATGTAGTTCTTAAATCTTTGGTACAAAAAAGGTCTTTTTGAGCTATTGGTATACCTGAAAGAGGTTGTAAGGATAGGTTTTTGTCTAATTCTTCCGCTTTAAGAAGTGACGCATCTTTATTTAAAGTAATAAATGCATTTAAATGAAGGTTAGCATCTATAAGATTAAATGTTTCTTGGATAAGTTCTTTATTTGATATATCCCTACTCTTAAGCATTTGAGACAACTCATTTATGGTTTTATATTGAATGCTCATTCAACAACCCTTGGAACTAGGAAATAGTCATCGTTAGATTTAGGAGATCTCTCTAAAAAAATATCTTTTCTATTTTGTGCAGTAACTTTATCTTCTCGAGTTTTAGCAGTTTTTTCCAATGGACTTGCTAGCGGTTCAATATTTTGAGTATTAGCATCTTCAAGCTGATTAACAAATTTGATTATATTTTCAAGATCTTTGGTGATTTTTTCACCATTTTCTTCATCCAAAGAAAGTCTTGATAAGTAAGCTATAGTTGAAACTGTTTTCTTGTCCATATATAGGATATTATTATAAATTAGTTGAGGGATATTAACTCAACTTAATTATTATTTACATATTTATTAAGGAAACACGTGGAATTCAATATATTCAAGACAGTCAGAGGCTATTTTTCTAATGATCTATCTATAGATTTAGGGACTGCAAATACTCTCATATATACTAAAGATGTTGGTATTGTGCTTAATGAGCCTTCAGTAGTTGCTATTAGAGAGTCTAGGGGTCAAAAAACAGTTGTCGCAGTTGGGACTGAAGCAAAAAAAATGCTAGGAAGAACTCCAGGAAACATTAAAGCAATAAGACCATTATCAGAAGGTGTTATTGCAGATTTCCAAGTAACTGAAAAGATGCTTCAACATTTTATTGCTAAAGTTCATGAACAGAGATTTATAAAACCTAGCCCAAGAGTGCTGGTTTGTGTTCCATGTAGATCTACCCAAGTTGAAAGAAGAGCTATCAGAGAGTCTGTTCTGGGGGCGGGAGCCAGGGATGTAAAACTCATAGAAGAGCCAATGGCTGCAGCTATTGGAGCCGGACTTCCTGTAGAAGAAGCAAGTGGTAATATGGTAGTCGATATTGGAGGAGGAACATCTGAGATCGCTATTCTTTCCTTGAATGGAGTGGTTTATGCAGAGTCTGTAAAAATTGGTGGAGATAAAATGGATGAATCAATAACATCTTGGATTAGAAGAAATTATGGATGTGTTATTGGTGAATCAACTGCAGAAAAAATAAAATACACTATTGGATGTGCTACCGCTGAATCAGAAAAACTCGAAATGTCTATCACTGGTAGAAATCTTGCTGAAGGAATACCTGAAACATTTTCAATAAATAGCGAGCAAATATTTGAATCCATGAGAGATCCTTTGTATGGAATTGTAAGAGCTATAAGAAATGCTCTTGAATTATCACCGCCTGAACTTGCAGCTGATATTGCTGAGAGAGGTATTGTCTTAACTGGCGGCGGCGCTTTAATGAGAGATCTTGATAAACTTATCTCAAGCTCTACTGGAATACCCGTAATAGTTGCTGAAGATCCACTAACCTGTGTTGCAAGAGGTGGAGGTCAAGCTCTAGAAATTATGGATAAATATAATATAGATCTACTTTCTTCTGAGTAAATATTATGTCGAGGGTAGCACCCACCTCAGGTTCAAAAGCACTATATTTTCTTTGTATAACATTATCCGCCTTTTTGCTTTATTTAGATATTAATTATAAAAGCTTTGAGAGAGCAAAAAATCTCTATAAATCTTTTACAATTTCCTCATCATATACAATTAAAAGAATTACATTAGATCCACTCAATTATATTTTCGAGATATCAAAAGAAAAATCTAAATTAATAGAAGAAAATAAAAAATTAAAACAAGAGCTAGATAATAGCTATATTGCTAATTTTATTCTCTCAAGAGATTCTAAATTTTTCATAGATGATGAGGCTATTAAGAAATTTTTAGATTTAAATAAAATAAACAAGCCATTTCATCTTGCAAAAATTAATTCATTTGATGTAGAAAAGTACTTGTGCTGCAGTCAACACAGAATGTTTATTAAAATCTTTAATAGTAAAGATATTAATTTTATTGGCAGTACAGTTATAAACGATCAAGGAATTCTTGGCCAAATTATTTATGATAAGTCTATAGCTGAAATACTTCTTCTTACTGATGTTTCTCATGTAATGCCAATAATTTCAAACAATCATTTTTGTAATGCGAGAGGCTCTGGAAAGCCAGGAGTTATAACTTGTAATTATAGTAAGCTTATCTGGCCAGACCCAATTGAAATTGGTCAAGAGTTCTTCTCTTCAGGGATGGGTGGGATTTACCCTAGCAACATCTTAATAGGTTACGTATCCAGCATTAATGCTATAGATGATAATAATATTCATTTCGATATCGATTTAGTAGCCAATCCCTTAAAGAGTAGTTTTATAGGAGTCTTAGAAAAATTATGAATAATATTGGATACATTAAGCTCCTAGTGATCATATTTATTGCAAATATATTAGAAAGCTTTTTAGCTCCAATATTAATTAAGGCATACATAAATATACCCATTACCTTTTTAATATTCAGTTTTGCTATTTATAAATCAAGATTTAATACAAATGCTTTATATGCTTTTTTATTTGGTCTATACGTGGACTTCATTTCTAGTTCTCCCATTGGCTTAAATGCTGCACTTTTTTCTATGATGGCCTATGCTGTTAATAGTTACTCAAATACATTTAAGCTTTTTTCCTTTATTCAGATTTGTATGTTTTTTAGTGGATCCGCTACTTTTTACATAGGCTTTAGTCATTTATTTATTAATTTAGAAAATTTTTCTTACCTAATTCTTTTTATAAGTCTTATTTTTAATACTTTTTTATTTTTAATAATTTCAATGCTAAGATTTTACTTCCCATCTCTAACAATAAAATAGAGTGAGTAAAGTCAAAAAAATTTTCTTATATATATTTTTTTTAATTTCCATTTCCCTGGTCATTATCGGGGGCATTTATACCTTTTTGATATATAAGCCTAACCAAACATTAAAAATAATAGACTATGCACTGTTACATAATCTTTCTATTGATTTCAAATACATTAAATCAAATAAAAATTTATTTAGCCCTAACTTTTTAATCGAAGAAATAAGAATAAAAGATAGAAATGATTATGAGATGGCTTATATTAATAACTTTAGGGTTGGAGTTAATATCTATGAATCACTAACTCAACAATACATAAGCCTATCTATACTTGAGATAGATTCGATTCGCTTTTCTGAACAAAGTTCTAAAGAAGCCTTTGACCCAATTATCATAAAAGGAAAAAATTTAAAATTTAATAATAATGATTTAGAAATTAAATCAGAAACTTTTTCCTTATTATTTGGTGAAAAAAATACCAAAGCTATTTTTAATAACGGGGTTATCAATGCTTATTCATTTATAAATATAGAAGCTTTTTTTGATGTAATTTCAGAATCAATTTATTACTCAAGCCTGCATTTTTTTGACAGCAACGAATTAATTGAGGGCAACCTTTTTGATATGAGTGCTTTCAAAAATCATGATATTAATCTTGAATTTAGATCTAAGGGAGTTTTCAATCTTACAACTAAAGAATCCAAGAGAGTTGATAAATTAATTTTTAATGATTCAAAACTGGTAAATAATTCTGGATACGTAATAGATAAAATTAATGCAACTATCTTTTCTGGATCAAATTCTCTATATGGATTATTTCAATCAGAGATACCCGATCAAACAATTAAAGGTGCCTTGGAAATCAATAGTAATAAGAATTTTTTAGTAAGAACCGATATCTTAATAGATATGGGCACTTTAATTGAACCAAGTAGATATTTTAATATTTCGGGCAAAGAGATTTTTAATTTAGTTATGAACATTTCTCAAGAAAATACTTCAATGAAACTATCATCAAATCTTGCACACACTCAAATTTCTTCAAGTATTAATGAGATAAAAAAAGAGCCCACTGAAATATTAAAGACTGTTGTATTAGTAGAAAATATTTATAAGCCAATATATAAAATAAAAAATAAAAATATCGAAGCTTCCATTAACTCAAATGGATATGGTTTTTTTTCTTTTGGCTCAGCATTTAAAGAAACTATAAAAAACACTACCCATAATAATGGACTTTATGTTTACCTAGATCTAAATGAGATTAATCTTAACAACATCTTTTTTAACAGCTCAGATAGCAGGAGCGCCATATTGAAATCAATAAAAATGAAATCTGGAAAGTTTAATTTTTTAAATAATATATATTTAAATCAGTATTTTAATGTCTCATTTAAAGACGAAACTATAATTAATTTGGTTGGCGAGAGTTTAAATGGAACTATAAATATAGACAAAACTAACTTCATAAAGGTTAATTTAAATAATACAAAATTTGATTTCGATGGAATTAAACTTGCTCAATCCAACTTACCAAGCGATATAAATAACCTAAGCTTAAGATTTATCGGTAAAAATATTCTAACAGAAGATAACTTAATACAAGATGTAGATTTTTATTTATTAAGAAATGAAAATATCTTAACAATTGATAGTATTAATATTAACAGTTCAAGATTAAAAATAGGACCTAATAAAGATAATCAAAAAGCATATATTAGCTATAACAGTAATTTAGATCTGTTTAAAATTAAGGGTAAATATAGATTAGATAATTCTTCAGGTTATTTTAATGACTTATCAAAATATAGATTTAATTTTTTTGAGACTGATTTAAATATTCAATGGAACAGCTTAAATTATTTATTAAATTTAGAAGGTAAGTTGGACTTTTTAATCAAAGATTTAAACCTAGATACAGAAATACCAGAGTCTACTTTCTTAAGAGCTCTTAGAATATTAAATTTAAATGCAATTGTTGAAGGTCTAGACGATGCATCTGATGATGTCTTAAATATTAATAGAGCTTCTGGAAAAATAATTTTAGGTAAAAAAAGAGCATTTATAGAATATCCAATTGTTTTTGAAACAGATGAAGCGTCGCTTAAATGGATCGGAGAGGTTTTAAAAAATCAAAAAGGGGAGTTAGATAAATTAAATTTAGATCTATCACTAAGGTTAAAGATATCTGAAAATATTCCTTGGTATGCTGCTATATTCGGAGGCATTCCAGCTATAGCTGGAGGAATGGTTTTTGAAAATATCTTTGAAGATACTATTGAAGATATATCAACAATTAATTTTAAGGTTGAAGGAGATATTGATGAGCCTGAAATAAAAAGGCTAAATTAAAAATATGGTTGCAAGTCCTAAGAATGATAAAAATCCAATCACATCTGTAACTGTTGTTACCACAACACTTCCCGCAATTGCGGGATCTTGATTTAAGCTTCTCAAAATCAATGGTACAAAGACACCTGCTATTACTGCACTTATTAAATTAATGACTAGTGCTAGTGAAATCAATAATGCTAGAAGTACTTCATTAAACCAAAAGAATGTAACTAAACCAACTAGTATGGACAAAACAAATCCATTCAAAATAGATACTGCCAACTCTCTTTTGAACAACCATTGTAAATTAGAAGAATTAATTTGTTCTAAAGTCAAACCTCTCAAGACAATTGTTAATGTCTGGGTGGCGGCAACTCCGCCCATGCTAGCAACAATAGGCATTAAAATAGCAAGATATACAATTTGGTCTAAAACATCTTTAAATATATTGATGGTCATAGATGCTATGAAAGCTGTTAATAGATTCATACTTAACCAAAATACTCTGCTTTTTGCAGCTCTTCCGGGTGGGGCAAAAGTATCTTCGGCAACACCAGCCATACCTAAAAAATTTTGATCAGCATCTTCTCTAATAACATCTAAAACATCATCTATTGTTATTCTTCCAATTAATTTACCCGACTCATCAATAACGGCTGATGATATAATGTCATTTCTTTCAAAAATAGTTGCCACTTCTTTATCATCCTGGTTAACAAAAATAGGATTTGCATTTGTGTCCATTACCTCTCTTACAGATAATTTTGGTCTGCTGGTTATAATTTTTCCAATTGCTAATTCACCAACATACTCATCTTCCTTGTTAACTACAAAAATTTTATCTGTATTGTTTGGCAATTCTTTCTGATCTCTTAAATAATTAATAACCACTTCAATAGTATGACTAGGTCTCACACTTATTACATCTGTATTTAAAAGGCCTCCAGCAGTATTTTCAGGGTAGGTCAGACCAATCTCTATTCTTTTTCTATCTCTTAAAGACATTTTAGATAGAATGGTGTTCATTCTTTCTTCGGGTAAATTTTGAAGAATATCTACAGTCTCATCTGGCTCCAACTCTTTTACAGCTTCAGCCAATTCTTCATTAGATATACCAGAAACTAAGTCCTGTTGAATCTCTTCTCCAAGATCGGCCAATACATCTCCTTCTTCATTTGTCTCTAAAAGTGAAAAAAATAACTTTCTTTGTTTAGGTGGAGAGGACTCTAGGGCATGAGCAATTTCTGATGATGATAATTTATTAAGAAGGCTTCTTACCTCATCATTAGACAAGTCTGATGAATTATCTAATAGTTGATCAAGATTATTTTTTTCATCAAAGTTTTCCATCGCTTGATTCTACCTTATTGTAAAATTGATTACCTATTCCTAGAAGAAGCTATATTAAGTTTTTTACGGTATTTTGTAATAGTTCTTCTTGCAAGATTAAAACCTCTTTTGTTTAATTCTAAAGCAATTTTATTATCACTTTTAGGCTTCCTTTCTTCTTGAATAATAGACTCAATCAACTGCATCAATTGAATTGGAGTGACATCTCTAGTTTTTGAAACTGACGATACCATTAATAATTTTAATGGAATAATTCCCTTAGGAGTATCAATATATTTTGATCTAAGAATTCTTGAAATAGTTGATGGATGTAATCCAAGCTCATCAGAAAGATTTTTATTAGATAAGGGGTTAATTTTAAGTGGGTTGTCTTGAAGGAAAGAAATCTGACGATTGCATATCAGCTCTCCCACCTTCATGACAGTGTCATTTCTTTTTTTTACTGATGATAGCAGCCATTTTGCATCCTGAATTTTTTCAGTAAGCAATTTATTTGGCTTATTTTTTAATTGTAAGTTTGTTTTTTCAATTAAATCCTCATCAATTTTTATTGTTGGAAAAGTATCATTTATAAAATTCACTTTAAGAGATTCTTTATCGAGTTCAATCTTAAGATCTGGAATTATATAGTTTGTATTTTCATAATTTAAACCGGGACTGAGATCGCATGATTTTATTTCTAGCATTGCTTTTTCAATGTCAGATTTAGTGAATCCTTTACTTAAAAAAGCATTAATTATCTCATCAAGACTGTCTAATTGGTTTTGATTTAATATTTGCAAACATAAGTCTTTAATCTTTTTATTCAAATCTTTTTTATTAATTTGTATCTTTATACATTCTTTAAAATTTCTAAAACCAATACCAATAGGCTCTAAATTATGGATCACATTTAAAAGAATATTCTGAATATCATGGATTGAAGTTTTACCTTGCATTATTGAATGAATTTCGTCTATATCCTCGATGAGCTGGCCTGATTCATCAATACACTCAATAATAGTAAGGGCAATTTTTTTATCAATTCGATCCAAGCGCAAATCATTAATTTGATTAATTAACCTACCTCTAAGACTTTCAACAGCTGCAACATTAAAATCAAAATCAGAGTCATTATAATTTTGATCTATATCAAATTCCTCCAACATCTCTTTTTCAACAAATGGATTTATTTCAATTTCACGATCAATTTTTTGTATTAATTCATATCTTGATAATTGCAATAAATCTATGGATTTCTTTAATAAAGGAGTAAGTGATATTTTTTGTTTTTGCTTAAATTCTTTTATTAATGATATGGCCATAAATCTTAGTTATACATATTTCCGAGATAAACTCTTTTTACCATCTCATTATTTATTAATGATGATTTATTTCCACTTGCTATGAGAGCGCCATTACTTATAACCATTGCTTGGTCACATATTTCAAGGGCCTCCCGAACGTTATGATCAGTTATTAAAATACCTATATTCTTGGATTTTAATTTAATTAAGACTTGTTTTATTTCATCTATTGCGATCGGATCGATGCCAGCAAAAGGTTCGTCAAGAAGAATTATTTCTGGCTTTGTAGCCAGCGTTCTTGCAATTTCAACCTTTCTTCTTTGTCCACCAGATAACTGCCTTCCTTTTAAGTCTATAATTTTTGAAAGATTAAATTCATTTATTGATTTTTCAATAAATATATCAACATCTTGTTTCTTTGGTATAGATATTTGTGCAAGACCGAGCAAATTTTCATATACAGATAAGTTTTGAAAGATCGATGGTTCCTGAGGTAAATATTTAATACCCAATTTTGATCTTTGATGCATAGATAACTTAGAAATATCTTGATCATTAAAAATAACCTTACCTTGATCGCACTTTATAAGACCAGCAATTATATAAAACGTAGTTGTTTTACCTGCACCATTAGGACCCAATAGGCCATTGATTGCTCCCAAAGGAACATCAAAGCTAATATCGTTAACTATATTTTTTTCTTTGATGGATTTTTTAATATTTTTTAATCTAAGCATGACTAATTATTGGTAGTAATCTTTCCATCTTGTAAACTGAAACTAATCTCATTTGAAGTTATATCAATATTTTCATAGTTCATTTGAGCATTTCCAATTAATTTAATTTCATTAGTTTCAGAAAAAACTATTTTATCTGCACTGCCTATAAAAATATTGTCTTCATATGTTGAATTAATTCTAGATGGAGCACCATTTACTGAAACAATCTTTTTTATATTATTGTATATAGCATTGTCTGCATTAATTATAAAATCTTTAGATTTGATTAATACATTCCCGTTGAATATTATCTCATCGTAATTTTTTTTTACTTCTATTGATGAGGAGTTAATTGTAAGAGTGTTGGTAGTAAATTCTGAATTTATATCTATCGATATAAAGCATAGAAGAGATAGAATTTTTATAGAATCTAAAGTCCTCAATTATAAAATCCTTGCTTGAATTAGATCATGCATTGAAATAACTCCAACATTCTTATTTTTCTTCATAACAACTAATGTAAAAATTTTATTACTTTCCATAATTTCAGCAGCATCTATCGCTAAAGCCTCATCTTCAATAACAACAAACTTTTTGGTCATCACATCTTTAATTTTAGTTGAATTAATATCTATCTTTTGATTAAGACATCTTCTCAAATCCCCGTCAGTGAATATCCCAACTACTTTTGAACGATTTTTTACTAGAGTAATGCCAAGGCTTTTATCAGTAATTTCAAGCAAGGCATCAGAAAGCAGAGTATTAATATTTACTTGAGGAATATCTTTACCAAAATGCATCAAATGCTTAACTTGAGTAATTAATTTTTTCCCCAGTTTTCCAGCTGGATGGGAGGAAGCAAAATCTTTTTTTGTAAAACCTTTTGATTCAAGTAGAGCAATAGCTAACGCATCTCCAAAAGCTAAAGCCGATGTTGTAGATGATGTCGGCGCAAGATCTAATGGGCAGGCCTCTTTTGATTTGATTGAAATAGCTATGTCTGATGCTTTTGCAATGGTAGATTCTTTATTAGAAGTTAAAGAGGTTATTTTGCTAGCTAATCTTTTTAGAGACGGCAAAATATTTATAATTTCATCAGTTTCACCAGAGTTAGATATCAAAAATACAATGTCTTTTTTTTCAATCAGCCCCATATCTCCATGAGCAGCTTCAGTCGGATGAATAAAAATAGATCTTGTACCAGTGCTTGATAGGGTAGCAGAGATTTTTTGACCAATGTGACCAGATTTTCCAACTCCCATTATGATAAATTTACCCTTGTTATATCTAATCAAATCACAGAGTGATCCAAAATCTTTATTTATTTGTTTTGATAAATCATTTATAGCATCTGATTCTATTTTGAATGTTTTTTTTGCAGAGTTTATGTAATTAAATTTTTTCATGTCTTGATAAATTTACTCGATTTTTATTATCTTCTAAATGCTATAATAGACCAATGTTTGCAGTTGTTAAAAATTATTTATTTTCCTTTATCTTGCTAGTGAGCACTTTTCCGCTTTTATCAGAAAATGATCCTTATATATTTATTGATAAAAATGCTCAGAAAATGGTTTCAGTTTTAATAGAAAATAAATCTTTGTTTGCAGAAGACAGAGAACAGTATGAACAAAAAATTAAAGATATCTTTGAACCTATGATTGATTTCAAAAGGGTTGCTGCAAGTGTTATGGGAAAAAAATATTATTTAGCATCAACCGCTGAGCAAAGAAATCAATTTGTTGAAATTTTTAAAGATTCATTATTAGATACTTATGCTGAAACTCTTGCGCAGTGGGAGAATCAGGAGATTGTTACAATTTTTCCTAACTCGTCTGTAATTTTAGAAGATATAAAAAATATTGAGGTTCAGCAGGTGCTTAATACAGGCAGCAGTAAGTATCCCATATCATACAAATTAAGAAGAAATAAAAATAATAGCTGGTCAATAGTAAATATCATTGTAAATGGAGTGAATCTCGGCTTAACATTCAGAAATCAATTTCAAGCACTCGCTAATAACAATAATGGAGATATAGAAAATACAATTGAGGGCTGGGTTTCAGATGCTGGAGATGCAGGAATAAGTGGATAAAGAGCTAATTAAAAACATTATTTTAGATGAGATGCCGGATGCTGAATGTCTTTTTGAGGGTGATTCATGTAATTTTAAACTATTAGTTATATCTAAATCTTTTAATAATATTTCATTAATCAATCAACATAAAATGGTCTTATCACCCCTAAAGAAAAAATTTGAATCAGGCGAACTTCATGCATTAAGCATAGAAACAAGAGTAAATTAAATGGAAAAATTATTGATTAATGGGGGAGCTTCATTGAGCGGGACTATTACTTGTTCTGGTGCCAAAAATGCTGCACTCCCAATGATTGCTGCAACCATTTTATCAAATGAAAATATTGTTCTTAAAAACTTACCTTATCTTCAGGATATTACCACAATGTTCGAACTTCTCGGCTCAATGGGAGCTGAGATAATGCTTAATGAAAATATGGATTTCACCATAAAATCAAATGATCTTAAGGAAAAAGAAGCAAGATATGAATTAGTAAAAACCATGAGAGCCTCTATTCTTGTTCTTGGCCCACTTGTTGCTAAATATGGTAAAGCAAAAATAGCATTACCTGGAGGTTGTGCAATTGGTAGCAGGCCAGTAAATTATCATCTAGATGCTCTTAAGCAACTTGGAGCATCAATTACATTAAGAAATGGATATATAGAAGCAAGTGCTCATAGACTAGTTGGAACAAAGATTAAATTTGATGGAGTTACCGTAACGGGTACTGAAAATATCATGATGGCTGCGTCTCTTGCAGAGGGAACTACAATACTTACAAACGTAGCAAAAGAACCTGAAATTATTGATTTAGCAGAATTTTTGAACAAGATGGGCGCTAAAATTAATGGTGCAGGTACTGATGAGATTACTATCGAAGGAGTGAAGGAGCTTCATGGATGTGAATTTACTATTCCATCGGACAGAATTGAAGCTGGTACTTATTTAGTTGCTGCAGTCGTAACAGGTGGAGAAATTACTATTAAACAAATAAATCCCCAAAGATTAAGTAAAGTTCTTGATAAGTTAAAAGAAGCTGGAGCTAGAATAACTTTATCAAAAGATTCGATCTCTCTTTCAATGATAAATCAAAAACCTAAACCAGTTGACATTACAACCGCACCATTTCCAGAGTTTCCAACGGATATGCAGGCTCAATTCTCTGTAATTAATGCTATCTCTGAGGGTATATCGAATATATATGAGACTGTTTTTGAAAATAGATTTATGCATGTTCAGGAGTTAAATCGGATGGGGTGCGACATACAAATTAATGGCAATCAGGCTATTATCAAAGGAGTAGATTCTTTATATGGGGCTGAAGTTATGGCAACTGACTTAAGAGCATCAGCAAGTTTAATCTTGGCTGGCTTGTGTGCTAAAGGGCAAACAAAGGTTGATCGAATTTATCATATTGATAGGGGTTACGAGAGAATTGAGGAAAAGTTAAATTATCTAGGAGCTAGCATTACAAGATTACCGAGCTAACTCTTTTATATTATCCGATTCTATTTCAATAGTTTTGTATTTATTATCACTAGTTAAAATCTCAAAAATAATATTGTTACCAAGACCAGCAAATTTTAATGAGGATGTTAAATTTTCCCAATCACTTTTATTACCATTAATACTAATTATTACATCATTTACATTAATACCTTTCTCAAATAGTGGCCCATAATTATCAATTTCAACCATTCTAAGACCGCTTATAAAACTGTTGTTTATATTAAGTCTAATTGGACTTACTCTAAAATTACCAATCCAGACGGATCTTATTTTTCCATATTGTATTAATTCAGATGCTATTTGAACAATATTATTGGACGGTATTGCAAAGCCAAGACCTTGAAATCCTCCGGTCCTAGAAAATATTTTTGTATTTATGCCAATCAAATTACCATTTTCATTTATTAGCGCGCCACCAGAATTGCCAGGATTAATTGCAGCATCTGTCTGGATAAGTTCAAGATAAGGATTTCCGTAATCTCTTCCTGTAGCACTAATTATTCCGCTTGAAACAGAAATACCAATTCCATAAGGGTTACCAATTGCCAGAACTTTATCACCAATTTTTAAATCATCACTATCTGAAATATTAATCGGTTTTAACTCTTCACTTGATTGAATTTTTAATACAGCAATATCTGCATTAATATCACCCCCTATAATTTTTGCATCAAATTCTTGGCCATTGTTAAGTTTAATTTTAATAAATTTATTATCAGAAATAATATGATAGTTAGTGACAATATATCCATCTTTAGAAAAAATAACCCCAGAACCAATATTATTATTTACATAGCTTCTATTATTTTTATAAGAATAAATAGTTACAACAGATTCAATAGAATTTTCAGTAGCAGAAACAAATTTGTTTTTATCGTAAGAAAAAAATACCCATGATAAAAATATTGTTATTGAAATAACTAGTAAATAGTTTATTTTAGTTCTTTGTATAAAATTCATAATATTAATGATTCAAAATATCATCGATAATCTTAAAAACCAAGGGATTGAAATAGATTTACCTCAATCTCATTTAATTCAAAAAATGACTGAGGCTCTTCCTCAAGAAAAAAGTTTCATAAATAAATTTAAAAAAAATAAGTTAAATAATACAAGTTTTTATATATGGGGCGAAGTTGGAAGGGGCAAAACACTAATAGTAAAGTCCTTTATGAAAATATTGAAACAAAATAAAGCTATATTTCACTATATAGATTTTATGCAAAATATTCATAACGAACTTGCAGCTCTTTCAGGTAACAGTGACCCTTTAAACCATATAGCCAAGTCTTTGAGCAAGAAATATCAAATTATTTTGATAGATGAATTTCAAGTTGAAGACGTTGCTGACGCTATGATTGTTGCAAATTTACTAAAACAATTAATTAAATTAAATGTTGTCTTGTATATCACCTCCAATGCCCATCCAGATGATCTATACAAAGATGGTCTGCAAAGGCAAAAGTTTATTAATGCAATGAAGGCAATTGAAAAATACTTAAATATTTATAAACTTGATGGATTAACGGACTATCGAACAAGAAATATCGTTAGTATTAATAAAGAAAACTCAAACCAGTCTTTTAAGGATAAAGATATCAAGTTAATTTTAGAAGAAAATTTTGCATTTAAAGATATTGTCAAAAAAAAATTTAAAGTAAATTCTCGAGAATTTTCATGTAAAGCATTTTCAAATGATTTCTTATGGATATCTTTTAGTGATTTTTTTAATGAACCTAATGGATCCAGGGACTACATAGAAATTTCTAAAAATGTTGAATGGATTTTCTTAAATGAATTTAAATATTGTGATGATAATTCGGCAGATACTGTAAGAAGATTTATATCATTTATAGACATATGCTATAGAGATAAATCAAAAATAAAATTCTTTTTTAATGATGTTGATCATAACAAGTTGTATACAGGCAAGAAATTAAAGATATTGTGGGATAGATGCCAAAGTAGGCTTAATGAAATGCAAACTTCTGAGTATTTAATTTAAAGAATTATGCACTAAAATATTGCTAATTTTTGTTGTAAACATTAATATTCGCATCTTACAAAAATATGATTATGAAAACATTCTCACTTAAGAAAGAAAATATTGAAAGACAATGGTATGTAGTTGATGCTTCTGACAAGATTTTAGGAAGATTATCTACAAAAATTGCTGACAGAATTAGAGGTAAGGATAAACCTACTTTTACACCCCATACTGATGGTGGAGATTATGTGGTGGTTATTAATGCAGAAAAAATTAAAGTAACTGGTGCTAAATTTACTGATAAAAAATATTATTCTCATTCTTTGTATCCAGGCGGATTGAAAACTAAAACTTTTAGAGAAATGAATGAAAAGTTTCCTGAAAGAATTATAGAAGAGGCTGTGAAAGGAATGTTGCCTAAAAATAAATTGGGTAAATCTATGATCAAAAAACTCAAAGTGTTTAGTGGTCCTGACCATGATCATGAATCTCAACAACCAATTGAATGGAATCCAACTGTATGACAACTGAAACTCATTACGCAACAGGTAGAAGAAAAACTTCGTCAGCTAGAATCTATCTTTCTTCTGGTAAAGGAAATATAACAGTTAATGATAAGCAATTAGATGTATATTTTGGTAGAAAAGTTGCTCAAATGTTGGTTATGCAACCCTTAGAAATGACTGAACTTAAAGATAAACTAGATATTACTATCAAAGTTAAAGGTGGTGGAAGTTTTGGCCAGGCTGGAGCTATAAGACATGGTATTTCTCGAGCTTTAATATCTTATGATGAAGAGCTAAGACCTCAACTAAAAAAAGCAGGTTTGCTTACTAGAGATCCTAGAAAAGTTGAGAGAAAAAAACCTGGATTAGTTAAGGCAAGAAAAAGCAAGCAGTTTTCAAAACGTTAATTTTTTTCAAATTTTTTCTACAAAATTAGTGGTATAATTCCCTAGTTTTCTATTAGTACAATCAAAGCATACAAAGGCCTAATGCAAGAAAAAGACAATACAAGAAGAAAGGTTTTAATAGGTTTAACAAGTGCAGTTGGCTTATCAGGTATTCCATTTGCAGCAACACCCTTTATAGCAGCCTGGAATCCAAGCGCCAAGGCTAAAGCAGCTGGAGCATCAGTAAAATTAGATGTATCAAAGATGCAATATGGTCAACAAATACAAGTCGCATGGAGAAAACAACCAGTATTTATCATTAGACACACTAAAGAAAGTTTGCAGAGTCTTGAGCTAACTTTACCAAAGTTGGCTGATCCAGATTCAAATCAGATCGATGAGCCATACAAAGGCATTAATCCTACTCGGTCTAAGAGTGCAGAATATACTGTTATTGCTGGAGTTTGTACACACCTTGGCTGTTCACCAAAATATCATCCTGAGGTAGAACCAAAGCCATGGGATGCATCATGGGCTGGCGGATTTTTTTGCCCCTGTCATGGGTCAATGTTTGATATGGTTGGAAGAGTTTATAAAGGTGTTCCTGCACCAACCAACTTACCTGTACCGCCTCATTTTTTTAAAGGGTCCATTCTTACAATTGGTGAAGATGGAGGGATGACTTAGATGAGCGAAATGGTAGGAAAATTATTTGGCTGGGTTAACAGAAGATTGCCTATTGCAAATACTTTTGAAAGACATTTATCAAAACATCCTGTTCCCTCAAAAGTTAATTTTTGGTATCTCTTTGGAGCTTTAGCATCAGTTGTGCTTATAATTCAGATTGTTTCAGGTATTTGGTTGATAATGCCTTACTCAAATACTGAGGAAGAAGCTTTTTCATCTATTGAATACATAATGAGAGATGTTGACTATGGATGGGTCATTAGATACATGCATACAACTGGGGCTTCAATGTTTTTTGCTGTTGTTTATCTTCATATGTTTCGAGGTTTGTTGTATGGTTCTTATCAAAAACCTAAAGAGCTTGTATGGATTTTTGGTTGTGCAATTTATCTTGCAATGATGGCTGAGGGTTTTCTTGGGTATGTATTACCTTACGGTCAAATGTCATATTGGGGGGCTCAAGTTATCATCTCTTTATTTGGAGCTATTCCATATATAGGTGAATCATTAGAGCTATGGGTAAGAGGCGATTACTATATATCAGGCATAACTGTATCAAGATTTTTTGCACTTCATGTTGTAGCACTGCCTTTAGTCTTAATAGCACTGGTTTTTTTACATCTTGTTGCATTGCATGAAGTTGGGGCTGGTAACCCGGAGGGTGTAGATATAGAAGAATACCTTGATGATGATGGAGTGCCTCTTGATAGCGTGCCATTCTTTCCATATAAAGTTTTAAATGCTCTAGTAGGAATTGGTGTATTTATGACAGTTTTTGCAATCATTATGTTCTTTTTTCCTGAAGGTGGAGGTTATTTCATAGAGATGGCAAACTTTGAAGAAGCTAATCCACTTGTAACGCCTGAACATATAGCTCCAGTTTGGTACTACTCACCTTATTACGCAATGTTAAGAGCTGTTCCTGATAAACTTGGTGGCTTAATAGTTATGGGTTCAGCTGTAGCAATTTTATTTGTAGTGCCTTGGTTGGATAGAAGCAAGGTAGCATCAATAAGATACAAAGGTATTTATAGTAAAGTTGCGCTAGCTTTTTTTGGAATCAGTTTTCTAACATTAGGTTATCTAGGAACTGTAGGTGTTACTGAGGTTAGAAAAACTATGAGCGTTATATGCACAGCAATTTATTTTGCATTTTTCTTACTAATGCCTTTTTATACTAAATACGAAAAAACTAAAGAAGTACCAAAGCGTTTATGAGTGTAAAGAATAATTTCAAAATAGGATTAAGTATTCGTAATTTAATAATTTTTGCGACATTATTTCTTTGTATTAATAATATATCTGCTGCAGAAGGTGGATCATGTAAGGATTATGGCGAATGCGATGAGTTTAAATATTCACTTAATGATATGGCATCTCTGCAAAGAGGAGCGTCAACATTCCTAAATTATTGTTACGGCTGTCACTCTCTTCAGTATTCAAGATGGGGAAGAGTTGCTACAGATCTTCAAATTCCTGAAGAATTATTCTTTGAAAATTTAGTATTTGATAAATCTATAAAGCCAGGAGACTTAATGACTGGTTCAATGTCAAAGGAAAAATCTGCTCAGTGGTTTGGAGTTGCTCCTCCTGATCTCACTCTTGTTAGCAGAGTTAGAGGCGATGATTGGATTTATAGTTACTTAAGAGCATATTATGAGGATTCATCAAAACAATATGGTGTAAATAATTTAGTTTATCCAGGAACTGCTATGCCTAATGTTCTTCTGGCGCTTCAAGGAAACCAGAAATTAGTTTGCAAAGATATTCCTATAATTGCAAATAATGGTGGCGAAAAAAGAGATGAATTAGGAAACACCATAACGAAAGAAAAATGCGGTTATTTAAAGGTTGAAGAGGGCTCAGGTAAATTAACAAAAGATGAGTTCGATGAGCTTATATACGATCTTACTAACTTTCTTGTGTATGTTGGGGAGCCTGCAAAAGCAACAAGAGAGAGAATAGGTTGGTATGTTATATTCTATTTTCTAATATTCACCGCTTTATCAGCCTTGTTATATAGAGAATATCACAAAGACTATCATTAAAAATTAGGGGAAAATATGATTTTATATTCAGATCGCGATGATCATTACAGTCAGAGAGTTAGAATAGTGTTAGCAGAAAAAGATATTACTGCCGAGATTAAAGAAGCCAAGCCTGAGGAAACTCCTGAGGATATTCTTTCAATAAGTCCATATCATAAGTTACCAATTCTTGTTGATAGAGATTTAGCAATTCATGATCCTTCGGTTATGATGGAATATCTTGACGAAAGATTTCCTCATCCACCACTTTTACCTGTTTATCCTGTTGCAAGAGCAAACAGCAGAACTCTGATGCTTAGAATTGACAGAGAATGGTGTCCTATTGTTGACACATTAATAGCAGCAGAACTTCCTGAAAAAGAGTTATTAAAACTAAGAGAAGAACTTCTTCATGAAATATCATCTATAGCTCCAACATTTAAAGAATTTAAATTTTTCATGAGTGATGAGTTTACACTTGTAGACTGCTGCTTTGCTCCTATTTTATGGAGACTGCCGTCTATTGGTATCAAGCTTCCAGTAAATAGACACCTGAAACCTCTTTTAGATTATCAAAAAACAGTTTTTAAAAGACCTGGGTTTTTAGACAGCCTATCATCTTTAGAAAGAGATCTTAAAGAAGTTTAGTTTAAGTATTTATGGAGACTTTCATCAAATAAAGCTCTCTATTTATGCACTGACCACTATTAATTTTGGCATTACCAGAATTAAATCTTGCGCTAACTCCAAATAAATTATTTTGATAAATAGTTTCAGCTAAAATTAAGTCTTCTACTAATTCCTGATTTAATTTTTCTCTAAGATTTGTAGTTATTTTTTTTGAAGATAAATTTTTAAAGAAATACTCAGGCGCTGGAATAATCATATTTTCAAAATCATTTAGCTCTTTTACTGATGAAGCTCCCAATAGAATATCAACTGTAGAGTAAAAATCAGTATCTATTAGATAACTTCTAAATATAGGAATTAGAGTTTTGCCAATAACATAATCAGTTAAGAAATATATTTTCTTAAAATCCTTCTTTTCTCTTGGAGTATTTAATATCGAAATACTTTTATCATTTTTTTGTAATTCATTAAATCTTTTAACACTTGAATCAACCCCAATAACTCTAATTACAAAATTTTCATAATTACTATTATTTAGAAAATAATATTTTGAGTTAGGGTAATTTTTTTTCAATGTATTTGCTTGAGTTTCAAACCCCTCGCTATAAACCACTAAAATATCTTCATGTTTGTTTGCTTCTTCATAAAGCCATGAATTTAATTTATATCTCTGATCTTCAATATAACTGTTACAAAAAAAAGAAAGATTTGAATCTAAAAGATTATTATTTAACTTTTTTCCATCGTCACTAAATTCTATTTCAAACTCATATTCTTCTTTTAATAAAGCAGATATAAAATATTCTTTATTTTTATTATTAACAGAATAATTGAGGGTTAGCTTTTTATTATTAAGCAATCTAGACACATCTTCTATAGCTACAAATCTCTTTTCAATATTTGGTGAGGTGGTCGTACAACCAGAAATTACAGAAATCAAAACTGTTAAAATAAATGTTAAGCTTTGTTTAATCATATATTTTTTTAAACTATGTTATATCTAATATCAACACCAATAGGTAATCTAAATGATATCTCACTTAGAGCAATAGAAGTTTTAAAAGATGCAGATTATATTTTTGCAGAAGACACTAGAAATACAAGTAAGTTATTAAAGTTTATAAACTGTGATAAAAGATGCAAATCTTTTCATGAGCATAACGAACAAGAAGTATCAAATAAAATAATCAATACATTAACAAACTCGGATATTAATATTGCCGTTGTTAGTGATGCCGGAACTCCTGCAATATCAGATCCCGGCTATTATTTGATCCAAAAATGTGTTGATAATAATGTAGAGTTTACACTTCTACCAGGACCATCATCTGTTATTAGTGCACTAGTTCTTTCAGGCTTACCAACTTCAAGTTTTTCTTTTTTAGGCTTTGTACCAAGAAAAAAATCACAAAAGATACAATTTTTTCAATCCCTAAAAAAAGAAAGAAATACAATATTATTATTTGAGTCGGCAAAAAGAATTCATGAAACTTTGTTTTATATTGCAAGTGAATATTCTGAAAGTAAAAAGGTTTCTTTATGTCGTGAAATGACAAAAATTCACGAAAATATTGAAAGAGGAACAGCAACGTCCCTACTGGAAAAGCTTAACAACAATAAACTTACACTGAAGGGCGAATTTGTAATAGTAATAGAGTCTTTCTCATCAAATGATGCAGATTTAATTTTTGATAATAAAATATATAAATCTTTTCTTAAAAATATGCCTACCAGGGAAGCAGCAAAACTAATATCTATGATAACTAAAGAAAACAAAAGAGATATCTATAAAAAATTATCAGAACTAAAATAGCTTCTTCATTAAAAGTAATTATAATAACCCCGAGTTGGTTGGATGATCGCTAGTTAATTCTAGAGGAAAGTCCGGACTTCATAGAGCAGGGCGCCAGGTAACGCCTGGGAGGCGTGAGCCTACGGAAAGTGCAGCAGAAAATATACCGCCAATTTATTGGTAAGGGTGAAATGGTGGGGTAAGAGCTCACCGCTTAATTGGAGACATTTAAGGCATTGTAAACCCCAGCCTGAAGCAAGACCAAATAGAAATCCTATAAAGCTGCTCGCTTAGGATTTGGGTAGGTTGCTAGAATATTATGGCAACATAATATCGAGATAGATGATCATCATTTACAGAATCCGGCTTATAGACCAACTCACTTTTTATACGTATTTTTAAAGTGTGAAAAAGTGTGTAAATGTGTTGCAAAGTGTGTAAAAAGGCTTTATATTTTAAACCATGTATGGTTTCAACACAGTTTCACTTGATCAGAAGGGTAGATTAGCAATACCTGCTAAATATCGATCTCACTTAATAAACAATAATGAAACTAAAGTTGTTATAACAAAAGATCCTCAATATCCCTCATTAAAAGTATATCCAGAATCACAATGGGATGAAATCTCATCCAAATTAGAATCTTTGCAAGGATTAGACCCAATTGTAAGAAACCTTCAATGGACTATTTTAGGCAATGCAAGTGTTATTGAATTTGATCCAAATAGCAGGATGTTGGTTCTTATTCCTTCAGAACTAAGAAAATACGCAGATATATCAGATCAAAAACAAATTTCTCTTATTGGAATGGGAAACAAATTTGAAATATGGAATGTAAACAATTGGGAAATGAGACAAACAGGCGGATCATTATCAACAGAAATTTTAGATGTGATTCTCCCAGAAAGTATCAAATCAATGTCTTTTTAATAGGGGATAAGAAATGAATTTTGAAGTAATAGGTCAAGCCGTAGAGAATGCTAAGATAAAAGTGGTTGGTGTTGGGGGGGCTGGCGGAAATGCAGTCATCCATATGATTAATCATAATATAGAAGGCGTAGACTTTATTTGTGCCAATACTGATACGCAAGCTTTATCACAAGCTAATGGAGCAATCACTTTAAAGCTTGGTAATGGGCTTACAAAAGGGCTAGGAGCTGGCGCAAACCCAGATATTGGAAGAAAAGCTGCGGAAAGCGACAGAGCAGCAATAGAAGAGCTTTTAGTTGGCGCTGATATGATATTTATTACAGCTGGAATGGGAGGTGGTACAGGAACTGGAGCTGCTCCTGTTGTTGCCTCAATAGCAAAAGATTTAGGAGCATTAACAGTTGCTGTTGTTACTAAGCCATTTAAATTTGAGGGTAAGAGAAGAATGACTGCTGCTGAAAAGGGTTTGGCAGCTCTAGTGGAAGAAGTCGATAGTTTGGTAACTATACCTAACCAAAAGTTATATGAAATTCTAGGAGAAGATACTGCCATGCAAGATGCTTTTGCTAAGGCTGACGATGTGCTCAAGGGAGCAGTTCAGGGCATTTCAGATATTATTATGAAAAAAGGGCATATAAATGTTGACTTTGCTGATGTAAAGACAGTTATGTCTGAGAAAGGAATTGCAATGATGGGTACTGGGAGAGCAAGTGGAAAAAATAGAGCTGCAGCTGCTGCAACTCAGGCAGTTAGAAGTGAATTGCTTGAAGATATAAATCTTAAAAATGCTAGAGGTGTTCTTGTAAATATTACAGCAGCAAAACCAACACTTGGAGACCAAACAGAAGTAGCAGATATCGTAGAAGAAATAGTTCATGAAGATGCAAATATAATTTATGGATTAGTTTACGATGAAAGTGTTGATGATGATTTATTAGTAACAATTGTAGCAACTGGAGTTGATCAAAGAGCACCAACTTTAGTAATTGATAACCAACCTTCAATTAAACTAAATCCGGTAGGATTGAGTAAAGAACATATAAGTCAGAAAGGTGGCACATCGTCTGCAGCGGAAATTGATTTCCTCGATGTGCCAACTTTTATGAGAAAACAAGTAGACTAATATGCTTCATTTTCCAGTATTACTGGAAGAGTCAGTTGATTTTCTAGTTCAAAAAATAAATGGTAATTACATAGATTGTACTTATGGAAGAGGCGGTCATTCCTCAGCAATATTAGATAAAATCTCTGAAGAAGGTCACTTAACATCATTTGATAAAGATCCCGATGCTTTTAAACACTCTTTAAATATTTCTAAAGACAATTTTTGTTCAATACATAAATCATTTAATAAGATTGATAGATATTTTGAAAATAATTCTATCGATGGCATTTTATATGATCTAGGCACATGCTCAACACATTTTGATGATGGTTCTAGGGGGTTTAGCTTTAGAAGTGATGGCCCTCTTGATATGCGTTTTAATACATCAAAAGGAGAACCATTATCTAAATGGATTAATAGAGCTTCGCAAGAAGAAATTATGGAAGTACTTTATAAATATGGAGAAGAAAAACATGGAAAGCTAATTGCTAAAAGAATTATAGAAAGTAGAAAAATAGAATTTATTAAAACAACCCTTCAACTTTCAGAAATTATTGCAGACATCTATCCTGAAAAAAAAATTAAGATTCATCCAGCAACAAAATCATTTCAAGCTTTTAGAATATTCATTAATGATGAATTAAATCAACTAACGGAATCATTAAACCAGGCAAGTAAAATTATAAAAAAAGACGGAGTAATTGTAGTTATCTCATTTCATTCCCTAGAAGATAATATTGTTAAAAATTTTTTTAGGCCAAACGTAAAGAGTTTTCCAAAAGATATACCATTGAATACAATTCAAACAGCTGATTTTTCATGCATTGCAAAGAAGGTGAGGCCATCAAAAAATGAAATAGAAATTAATAAAAGATCAAGAAGTGCAATTATGAGAGTTTTTAAAAAATTATGAAGAAAGAATTTCAATATTTGATACCATTTATGTTGCTAATTTTTCTCTGTTTTTTAAGTTTAGAGCAAATAAAATTATCTTTTGAAATAAATAGATTGAATTCAAACCAACAAAATTTATTCATTGAGTATGAAGATTTCAAAGATAGGAATATAAAACTCTTAACCCAATTTCATTCAAATAACTCACCCGCAACAATAGAAAAAAAATCAATAGAAACTCTGGGAATGGTCAAAAAAAAACCAAAAAAATTAGAAAGAAAAATAGAAAAGAATGAAAACTAATTTTATTAACTGGAGACTTTTTTTTATTTGTACTTTTTTGGCAATTTCTATTTTTACAATTTTTTATAAAATTATTTTAGTCCAAGTAGAAGACAGTATTTTCTTACAAAATGAAGGAAAAAAAAGATATATAAAATATCGGAATATTAATCCAGTTAGAGGCTCAATCTATGATAGAAATAATTTTCCTCTGGCAATCTCAATTATTAATTATGATCTTTATGCTTTAAAAGGCCTCAACAATGATAAATATTTAAAACTTAAAGATGTTATAAATATAAATAATGATCTTTCTATCAAAGATTCTTTCTTGAAGAAAACACTATTAAAAAAGAATCTTAATGCTGAAGAGCAAAAAGTTATTAATAGTTTAAATCTAGATAATGTTGAGATAGAGGTAAGACATAGTAGGCATTATCCTTTGGGTGAACAGATAGCAACTTTAATTGGGTTTTACGGTAAAGATAAGGCTCAAGAGGGACTAGAAAAGAGTTATGACTCAATGCTTTCAGGTCAAGCAGGGAAACAAAAATATTTTGTAAACGCTAAACAGAAAATAATTTCTAAACCAATTGAAGTTAATAAAACAACTCCAGGTAAAGATATAATCCTTACTATTGACTCAACAATTCAATTTTATGCTTATAAGTATTTAGCTGAAGCAATTGCTAAGAATAAAGCAAAGGCTGGAACAGTTTTGGTATTTGATAATAAGAAGGGAGAAATTTTAGCAATTGCAAGCTATCCTTCATACAATCCTAATAATCCCACACGTTCAATCCAAAAGAATAGAGCTTTGATAGATGCTTATGAGCTGGGTTCAGTCTTGAAGCCAGTAGTTTTTTCAAGAGCTGTTGATGAAAACATTATAAACCCAGATGAATATATGGAAATTCCAAGAAGACTACAATTGGAAAACAAGATGATAATCGATACAAAGAATTATGAGAAATTAACTCCTAAAGAAATTATTGCATACTCAAGTCAGGTTGGAGCATCTAAGATAGCTCTTAAATTAGGATATGAGGATTTAAAAGATAATTATTATAACTTTGGTTTCAGCAAGCCGATTTCAATTAATTTCCCGGCCGCAGCATTTGGTTTAATAAATGCAAAAGAGGTTGTGTCTGAAAGAGAATTAGCAAGTTTAGGATATGGTTATGGTTTTACAGTTAGTCCATTTCAAATTACGGCAGCTTATTCTGTTTTTGCAAACCAAGGAATTAAAAAAGATTTTAAATTATTGATGAATGATAAAGTTACTTCCCAAAGAGTAATTTCTGAAACTTCTGCAGGTCATACACTAGAAGCACTTAAGCAAGTTGTTAAGATTGGTACAGGAAAGAAGGCAGATATAAAAGGTTTTAGTGAAGGTGGTAAAACAGGCACTGTTCATAGAACTACCTCAGGTTCTGGTTATGCAAAAGACTTATATAGAGCTTTTTTTGTTGGCATAGCCCCGCTTTCAGATGAATCATTAACTATTTTTGTATCCATAGAAGATCCAGGTTTAAACTCTTACTCAGGCGGCATGATAGCTGCCCCATTATTTGCACAGATTGCAGAAAGTTCTCTCAATTATTTAGGATATATTGAAGATGAATAAGCTAGAAAGAATACTCGGCATTAATTTCCCAAAGGGAATAAGAATATCCAATGTCACTAATTCAACTGATAAGGTAAAAAATGGTTCAATTTTTTTTGGATTAAAAGGAACTTTTAATCATGGAAGTAAATATATTAATAAAGCACTAAGTTTAGGTGCATCTATTGCAATACATAATGATCCCAGTTTTGAATCTACTAAAAGTAATATTTTTTTTATTGAGGATTTAGAAGAGCCTAAACGCAAAAACGCAACGGATAAAATATATGAATTTTTGCATGAATTTTATAATTTAAGAGATCTTCAAAATGAAAATAATTTTTTTACATTTACGGGCACTAATGGAAAAACTTCCTCAGCATTTTTATGTCACCAAATTCTAACTAATGCAGGATATGAATCAATTTATATAGGAACTATTGGAGCTCAGTATAAAGATAAAGAGATAAATAATTCAATTTCTATAAAAACAACACCAGATATATTTGAAATATTTGAAGTATTTAATTTTTTTGGAATAAAAAATGGAGTATCTGTATGTCTAGAGGTTTCATCTCATGCTCTTGATCAAAATAGACTAAAAAATATAACTTTAATAAATTCAGCATGCATATTAAATATTGGATCAGACCATCTTGATTATCATAAAAATATTCAGTCTTATAAAGATGCTAAATTCAAGCTATTCCAAAATAAATGCCATCTGAAATTAATTCATGAAGATTTAGAGAGAGATATTAGCAAACACAATTTTCTTAAAAATTCTAGAAATGAAATAACTGTAGTAAGTGAAAGTAAAATGTCAGCAGATATTTTTTATGAAATTATTGAATCATCTATAAAAAATACTATTTTTAAAGTTATAGTTAATAAGCCTCCAGCTGGCTATCATCCTACCTCAAGGAGAGAATATTTATTTAAGACATCAATTTTTCCTAATTTTAATATTAGTAATTTAGTTTTTGCTATATGTTCTATTGGATTTTATGATTTTTCTGAAAGCGAAGTAAATGATTTATCTTTTTTAAAACTTCCCAAGGGTCGCTCAGAGTATATTCAAGATATTCCTGCGCATGTCATCATAGATTATGCTCATAATCCTGAAGGTTTTAGATTTTTTCTATCTTCAATCAAAGAATACTTCGAAAATTTAATAATTGTTTTTGGTTGTGGTGGCGATAGGGACAAAAGTAAAAGACCAAAAATGCTTAAAGCTGCAATAGATTACGGAAATAGAGTAATTTTTACAACTGATAATTCAAGAAATGAATCTTTTAGCAATATATATTCAGATGCAATCAATCAAAATGATGATAAAAAAGTTACTGTAATCGAAGACAGAAAAGAAGCAATTATATTTGGCAGCTCAATATTGAGAAATAATGAATGCTTAGTTATTCTTGGAAAAGGCCATGAAGAAACTCAAGAAATAAATGGAAAGAAATTATATTTTAGCGATCATGAGGTAGTTAATGAAATTTATAAATAACTCTTCTGATTTAGCTAAGTTTTTAAATATAAAAATTATTCAAAAATCAAACATATCAAGCATATCAACAGATACAAGAGATTTAAAAGCAGGGTCATTATTTTTTGCAATCAAAGGAGAGCAATTTAATGGTAACGACTATGTAGAAGACGCACTGAAAAAAGGAGCATCTTTCGTAGTTACTGATAGCAGAAGATTTAAAGGCAATAATGATAAGAATATAATTTATGTCAATAGTTCAGTTGTTGCCTTAAGAACAATTGCAAAAAATATTCTTAAGACGTTTAACGGTGATGTAATTGGTATTACTGGTAGCAATGGAAAGACAACAACAACCAAAATAATATCAAGTGTCTTAAATAAAAGTTCAGGAACAATAAAAAATTACAATAATGAAATTGGAATGCCTTTAAGCATTATAAATGCTAATGCTAATTCGAAATATTTGGTTATTGAGATGGGAGCTGCTAAACCTAAAGATATTCAATATTTAAGTTCATTACTCAAGCCTAACATTGGCCTTATAACTAATATAGGAAACTCACATTTAGAAAAATTAAAAAATATTGATGGAGTATTAAATGTTAAATCTGAGCTTGTATTTAATATAAGAAAAAATGGAGATCTCATTGTGCCGAATGAAAATCTAAAACATTTAAATTACTGGAAAAGTCTAAGAAGTGATATTAATTTATTTACCTTTGGAATGAATAAATCTGCAGATTTTTATCCTATAGAAATTAAATATAATTTAAATGGCACTAAATTTAGAATTCAGTCTAAAAAATATAATAAAGATGTGAGAATTGAGACGCCACTATCAGGCGAGCATAATGTAAAAAATATTCTTGCTAGTTATGCAGTTTCAAGTATTCTTAATAATTCCGATAAAATTTTTATTTCTAAGCTTAAAAATAATTCAAACTCAGTAATCAGGCAAAAACAATCTAAATGGATAAAGGGATCAGTTGTCATTGATGATACATATAACGCCAATCCAGAATCTGTTAAAAATGCACTAGATTTGTTAGCAACCTCGCGCAAAAGAAAGATTTTTGTATTTGGCGACATGTTAGAGCTTGGAAGACATAGAAATAAGATGCATAAAGAGGTTGGTGTGTATGCAGCTTCAAAAAAAATTGATATTTTTCTTGGATTTGGAGATTTAACAAAATATGCTGTAGAGAGTTTTGGTGAAAATGGAATCTTTTTCAAAGATGAGGCATTGCTTAAAGATTTCTTAAAGAAAAATATACAATCAAAAGATGTAGTGCTAATAAAAGGATCTCGAGGGATGAAAATGGAAAGATATATAGATGTTTGAATATTTAGGTACAGTGCTTGTTAGCTTCGATCCGGGCTTTGATGTTTTAAGATATCTTACAGTTAGAACTCTTGGGGGAACAGTTACAGCTCTTTTAATATCTATTTTGCTAGGGCCTGCAATTATTAAACTTCTAAAATCAATGCAGTTTGAACAACACGTTCGTATAGATGGACCAGAATCTCATTATAAAAAGTCAGGAACACCAACGATGGGAGGTCTTCTGATTTTATCCTCTTTAGTAATTTCCACATTATTGTGGGCTGACTTAGGAAACAGATATATATGGGTTGTTTTATTTGTCACAATATCTTTTGCCTTGATTGGTTTTCTTGATGACTACATCAAGATTACAAAAAAAAGTTCTGACGGTCTTAGCTCAAAACAAAAAATTTTTCTCCAAGTCTTATTTTCTTTTCTTACGATGTTTTATTTATTTCATTCTGCAGAAACACCTCCAGAAACCTCATTTATAGTCCCCTTTTTTAAAGATTTAATAATACCAATGAGTGCATTAATCTTTATTTCTTCTGGAATGTTTGTTCTTGTTGGATCGTCAAATGCAGTTAACCTTACCGATGGTTTAGATGGCTTAGCTATTCTTCCCTCAGTTCTTATTGCAGGCGCATTAGGTTTAATTGCATATAGTATGGGTAATCAGATCATTGCTGATTATCTTTATTTACCACATCTTGAGTTATCTGGAGAGTTAATAGTATTTTGTGGAGCTTTGATTGGCTCAGGAATTGGATTTCTTTGGTACAACACTTATCCAGCTCAGATATTTATGGGAGATATTGGCTCATTAACACTTGGAGCTATTTTAGGAATTGTTGCAATAATCCTTCGACATGAGCTTGTTTTTGCAATTATGGCTGGAGTTTTTGTAATAGAAACTTTAAGTGTCGCCATTCAAGTTATCTCATACAAAACACGAGGAAAAAGAGTATTTTTAATGGCTCCCATTCATCATCATTATGAATTAAAAGGGTGGCCAGAACCAAAAATTATTGTGCGTTTTTGGATTGTAACTTTGGTTTTAATTCTTATTGCTTTAGCAACTTTAAAATTGAGATAAGTTTGAAAAATGAAATCCTTAATTTATGGTTATGGAATCACGGGAAAGTCTTTTGAAAGGTATCTTCTTAAAAGAAACATAGATTATGATATTTATGATGAGAATATCTTGAAGTATTCTTCATACAAAGATTTTTCAAAATATAATAAAATATATTGCAGTCCAGGCATTTCAAGAGATAAATTTAAATTACTAAAAAAAACATATGATGTTTTAACAGACTTAGATATTTTTTTTCATGAGGATAATTCTATAAAAATAGGAATAACCGGAACTAATAGGAAAAGTACTACTTGTTTTCACTTATCACAACTAATTGCTCAGAACGAATCAGTAAATCTTATTGGCAATATTGGAAAGCCCATGTTGGACGAAATCAATAATGGGAAGAAATATTCAATAATAGAACTATCAAGCTATCAGCTTGATAAGATGTCTAATAATTATTTAGATTATGGAGTTTTGTTAAATATAGCCCCTGACCATCTTGATTATCATAAAAGCTTTGAAGAGTATCAATACGCTAAAGAAAAAATATTAAATGCAAAAAAATTTTCTTTTGAGAGTGATCCGTATAATCTCTTCAAATGGATTACAGGAAAAAAATCAAAAAAAATAGAACTCAAGAATTTGCCTTATAGATTTGAATTTATAAGTGAAAACATTGTGAATGATTCAAAATCAACAAACTCTGACTCTCTGTTGTATGCAATTAAAGAAGCGAATTCTTTTTTCCAGGAAGATAATTATTCTTTAATTGTTTGTGGTAATCCCGCAAAAGAACTATTTTCAAAAATTATCATTAAGGGCCCTCAGGAAATAATAGTATTTGGACATCATCGAGAAGATATTCAAAAATGCCTGATTCATAAAAAAATTTTAGAGTTCGTTGATTTAAAAGAATCCTTAATATATTTAAAAGACAAACAAAATATAGTATTTTCTCCAGGATACCCAAGTGGCAAAGATTATATTAACTTTGAAGAGAGAGGCGCTCACTTTAACTTTCTAGTAAAAGAGGTTTTAGGTGACTGATAAGAATAGTCTCCTGATACTTATTCCTTTTATAAGTCTAATTTCACTAGGTATAGTTATGGTAACCTCATCAAGTATATATGTAGCTGATGATTTGACTGGAAACCCATTTTATTTTGCTTCTCGTCAAATGTTATTTATATCTATAGGGCTTATATCAATGTCTATATTTTTACTAATCCCGTCAGATATTTTATACAAACTAGACTGGGTTTTTATGTTGGTAAGTATTGCTTTATTAATCGCATTATTTATTCCCGACATTGGTACTAGTGTTAATGGAAGCATTAGGTGGATAAAGGCGGGACCAATTAATATTCAACCTTCAGAAATATGTAAGTTTAGTTTGATACTATATATTTCAGGATATTCAGTAAGAAGAATGTCTGAAATAGACTCATTAAGAAGCTTTTTAAAACCTCTATTTTTACTTTTTATAATTTCTGTTTTAATAATGAGTCAACCTGATTTGGGATCCACTGCAATTATTTGTTTATTAGTTGTTTCAATTTTATTTTATGCTGGAATATCTTTCTTTCAATTTAGTTTGTTATCAATTTTAATTGCCTTGTTGGGGTATATGGCAATATCAACTTCACCTATGAGACTAGCAAGAATATTAGCCTTTACTGATCCTTTTGCAGAAGATGTGGTAAGAAATGCAGGATGGCAACTATCCAACTCTTTAATTAGTATTGGACAAGGAGGCTGGTTCGGGCTGGGTATAGGTAATAGTTTTCAAAAAAATTTCTTTCTTCCAGAAGCTCATACTGACTTTATTTTTGCTATTCTTGTTGAAGAGATTGGAATTATTGGAGGATTATTTTTAATAGTGCTATTCGTAATACTTTTTATTGGTATTTTAAAGGTTGCATTAGATTCTTTTGGCAAAGAAAGATTATTTCAGGGCTATACTTCATTTGGAATATTAATTCTTATAGCTATCCAATCTTTATTTAATATAGCTGTTAATATTGGCTTGTTACCAACAAAGGGATTAACACTTCCATTTATAAGTTATGGAGGCACCAGTATCATCATAATGATGTCTTTAGTTGCCATAGTGCTTAGAATAAATAAAGAAAACAAATTAATATAACAATATGAAGATTTTAGTTTCAGCAGCAAAAACTGGCGGGCATATATTTCCAGCTATTGCCGTAGGAAATGAAATCACTAGACTTGGGCATGAAGTTGTTTTTATGGGGACAGGAGAACCCATTGAAGTAGATGCTCTAAAGACATCAAAATTCAAACACTTTGTATTAGTAATGGAGGGCTTCAGAGGAAAAAATTTTTTTAGCAAAATAAAATCTTTAATGTTAATTCCAAAAAGTATTTTTTCTACAATTAGAACCGTTAGAAAAGAAAGAATAGACGCTATGGTTGGGTTTGGTGGTTTTATAACAGTTCCAATTGGATTAGCATTTTTTTTACTTCGAAAACCAATTTTCATACACGAACAGAATTCAATTCTAGGATCAGCTAATAAACTTCTCTCTAAAGTAGCAACGATTAACTTTACGGCATTCCCTCTAAATATAAGTATTAAAAATAATATAATTTGTGGAAACCCTATAAGAGAAAGTTTTAAGTCTTTTTCAGAAGAGATAGAGAATGATGGGTGTATAAAAATCTATATTACTGGAGGAAGTCAGGGGGCAGAGTATATAAATACAGAGCTTCCAAAATCTTTAAAAAAATTCAAACATCAAGTTCTTATTAAACATCAATGCGGTAAAGATAAAAAAGATTTAGTTAATGATTTATATAAAAAATTTAAAATTAATGCAGAGGTCATGGAGTTCTACAACAGTCCAGAATCACAAATAAAATGGTCTGATTTTGTTATATCAAGGTCAGGAGCTTTAACTATCTCAGAGGTTACATCGATGTCAAGAGGGCTTTTAATGATACCCCTGCCGTCATCAATAGATAATCATCAATTTTATAACGCCAAGCATATTGAAAAAATCAATATGGGTTTTATTCATGAGCAAAAAGATGGTTTTGAAGATTTAAGCTCTAAATTAGAGGAAATTTTCAATCAAAAAACATACAATAAATGGAAAAATAGTCAAAACACCGATCATCTTTTATCCGCAGCAAATATTGCTAATCAAGTAATTGAAAAGATTGAAGTAACATGAATTTCTTTAAAAAAATTAAACATATACATTTTGTAGGCATTGGTGGTGCTGGCATGATTGGTATTGCAAGACTGCTTTTACAAAAGGGATATAAAGTTTCTGGGTCTGATATAAATGAATCATATGAACTAAAAAAGATTAAGAAAGAGGGAGCTAAAGTTTTTATAGGGCACAGTAAATTTAATATTAAATCTTCAAATCTTATAGTTGTCTCAAGTGCTATTGATAAAAAAAATCCTGAAATTCTAGAAGGAATAAAAAATGGTATAACTATAATTCCACGAGCAGAAATGCTTGGAAGTATTATGAGAGGCTATGAAAGCATAGCAATTGCAGGCAGTCATGGTAAAACAACTACCACAAGCATGATAGCAAAAATATTCAGTTCAGCAGATTTAAGTCCTACTTATGTTGTTGGAGGCAAGGTTCTTAGCACAGATGAAAATTCGGACCTTGGAAAAGGTAACTATTTGATTGCTGAAGCTGACGAAAGTGATGGCTCTTTCTCGCATTTAAATCCAGATGTAGCAGTTTTAACAAATATAGATGATGATCACTTAGTTCATTATGATAATAATTTTGAGAATCTATTAGATGCTTTTATTAAATTTTCTGAAAATGTTCCTTTTTATGGATATATCATTATCAATGTCGATGATAAAAATATAAAAAAAATTGCAAAGAAAATTTCTAGAAAACAGATAACCTTTGGCAAAACTAAAAAAGCAGATTTCCAAATATTAAATTCATTTTATAAAAATGGCTTCCAGAATTTTGATATTAACGACAATCAAAGAAATAAAAAATATTCTTTCAGAATTCAACAGCCTGGGATACATAATATTTTTAATGCAACAGCATCAATAGCAGTAGCAATTGAAGAAGGATTACCCATCAAAGCCATTAAGAAAGGTGTAAAAGAATTCACTGGTGTTGGAAGGAGATATGAAAAACATGAGATTAATTTTGGTTTAAATAAAAAAATTTTAATAGATGACTATGGACACCATCCAATAGAAATCCTTTCAAATATAAATGCTTGTAGAGAAGAATTTCCCGGGAAAAAGATCTGCATGATTTTTCAACCTCATAGATTTTCAAGAACAGCTCAACTTTTTGATGATTTCATAAAAATTCTGAAAAAAGTAGACTCCTTAATACTCTTAGATATATACCCTGCTAGCGAGAAACCAATTAAAGGAATAGATTCAAGAACAATTGTAGAAAGTATTAAACAACTGGGCCACAGAGATGCTTTGTATATAAAAAATCATTCAGATGTTATTGAAATAATTAATTCCAAGAGCGATAAGTTTGATATTTTGATAACACAGGGTGCTGGAAGTGTTTCTAGTGTTTGTGAATTAATTAAGGAAAAATGGAAGAAATAAAGAATATTGCTGTCATTTATGGAGGATCTTCTTCGGAAAGAGATGTTTCTTTGCAAAGTGGTGAAGGGGTCTTTAATGCCCTTAATCAACTGGGATACCAGGCAGAGTTAATTGATTACAACGATCTTAATAATTTTGAAATACTAAAAAAAAATGATTTAGTATTTATTGCACTTCATGGTTTTGAGGGAGAAGGGGGTAAGTTTCAATCAGAATTAGATAGCTTGGGAATCAGTTATACTGGCTCTGGACAACAAGCATGCAAGAATACTTGGGATAAACATATTTGTAAGACAATTCTGCAACAAAATAATATTAATACACCATCTTGGAAGTTACATGAATCCCTTACCCAGTATATTGATATGCTTCCGTCATCTCTAAATTTAAAGAATGTATTCTTGAAACCTTGTCAAGACGGATCAAGTGTCGATATTTTTAAGATAAAAGATAAAAAAAGCTTTATTGAGGCAATTGAGAGATCTCTAAACCCAAACAGGGCATTCATTACAGAAGAGTGTATTACTGGTAAAGAATTTACTGTCACTATTATTGGAGATGAATGTTTCCCTGCAATTGAAATTATTACGGGTAATGAATTCTATGACTATGAAGCAAAATATATTTCAGATGATACTGGCCTGATTGAAGCAAATCTAACCCCTCACGAATTAAAACGAATTAATCAAATAGCAATAGACGCTTTCACAGCTCTTAACTGCACTGGGTGGGCAAGAGTAGATCTTCTTCAGGACAAGGATGGGGTATTTTATGTCCTTGAAATCAATACTGTCCCTGGAATGACGTCGCATAGCTGCGTCCCAAAGTCAGGAAAATTCCTTGGACTTCAATACAATGATGTAGTTGATAGAATAATTAATGAATCTCTTTAACAAGATATTATTAATTTTTCTTTCACCCTTTTTTGCAATTACATTATTTGCAAAAGACTTTAGCATTGAACTAACTTTTGATAATTTTTTCTTAGAATCACAAAAAATATTTGTCCAAGATTTAAATCAAATAAGCTCTAGGAATGATTTAGAAAATCTTATTAAAGCTCAAGATTGGATCGATGAATACAAAATAAATTTTAAACCTTTTACAAAGTCTGCAAAATTAACTATTTCAAGCAGAAAGCCATATTTTATTTTAAATAATAATTATTTTATTGATCAGAATCTTAAAAAATTTAGATTTGATGAAACTCAATTGGATTTAATACTAGTCGAGGGACCTATTAATGACCTCAGGTTGCCAATGAACATAATTAATTTTTTTGAAATTAAGGCATTTAACCAGTTAATTATAAAAAGAATTATTTATACCTATGTTGCTGGATGGGAAGTTCATACGAATTCTTTTAAAATAAAAATTGGGAAGAATATTACTGATCAAAAATTAAAATCATTAGAAGATACATTGAATTACTTATACGAAAATAGAAAGATTCCTAGTATGATAGATTTAAGAAATAAAGACGGAGTCGCATTGAGTTATGGCAAATAATGTAAAAAATTCTAATATAGTTGTTGGCTTAGATATAGGAACCTCTAAAGTAGTTTGTATTGTTGGCAAATACAATGAACATGAAAAATTAGAAATCATTGCCTTAGGGGCTTATCCTTCAAGCGGTCTAAAGAAAGGTGTTGTGGTAAACATAGATGCAACCACAGATGCTATTAAAAAAGCTGTAGAACAGGCTCAGTCAATGATAGAAGAAAAAATAAAGTCTGTTTATGTCGGGATAGCTGGAAGTCATATCAAAAGTTTAAATTCTCAAGGCGCGGTTGGAATAAAAGATAAAGAAGTAACACCATATGATATTGATAGGGTAATTGATTCTGCTCAAGCAGTCTCAATTCCTTCAGATCAAAACGTCTTGCATGTTTTGCCTCAAGAGTATGTTATTGATAATCAAGAAGTAAGCCTTGATCCTCTAGGAATGGCCGGGGTTAGACTCGAAGCTAAAGTTCATTTAGTAACATGTGCAAACAGTGCCGTAAAAAATATTGAAAAATGTATTAAGAATTGTGGTTTGTCTGTAGATGGATTTGTTTTAGAGCAATTAGCTAGCTCACATTCTATATTATCAGAAGATGAGAAAGAGTTAGGAGTTTGTTTGGTTGATATTGGAGGTGGAACTACGGATATTGCAATATTTAATTCAGGCTCAATTGTGTTTACCGGAGTTATACCAATAGCAGGCGACCAGGTAACAAGTGATATTGCTCAGGCCTTAAGAACACCAACGCCTCAAGCTGAAGAAATTAAACAAAAACACGGATGTTCAGTCACCGAATTTACAAAAGATGACGAAAGTATCGAAGTCCCAGGAGTTGGAGGGAGGCCCACAAGAGAATTATCTAGAAGCTCTTTAGCTGATATTATTCAACCAAGATATACAGAGTTATTTGAATTAGTAAAAGCTGAGATTACTAGAAATGGTTTTGAAGAAAAAATTTCTGCTGGAATAGTATTCACTGGCGGAACTTCCAAAATGGAAGGTGTTGTAGAATTGGCTGAATCTATTTTTCAAACATCAGTCAGGCTAGGAATACCAAATAAGTTCTCTGGAATGGAAAGTATTCTTCAAAATCCAATATATGCTACATCTATCGGCTTGGTCGATCATGGATTCAAACAAATGAATGATGATTTAATAGCAGAACAGAGCCAAAGCTGGATTTCCAAACTCCTTAAGATAGTTAAAAGCGAGTATTGATTCTATATATCAATTCATTTAGAATGCCTCTTCCTTGGTTTATACCAATTAAGGTGTAAATCTTTAACCATAAGGTAGATAATGAAAAAATACGAAGCAGTAATAATTCTAAACCCCAATCTTTCTTCTAAGGTTGATGAATTCAAAAAAGATTTTGAAAAATTATTAGCAGATAATTCTTTTAAGATTGTTAAAACAGAAGATGTTGGAAGAAGGCAGTTAGCTTATTCAATAGCCAATCATAATAAAGGACATTATCTATTATTTAATCTTGAAGGAGATCCTTCTAAACTTTTAGAAATCGAAACAAAAATTAAATATAACGAGTCAATTATTAGGCACTTATTCCTTGTTGTAAAAGAGCATAGTGGCGAAGATTCAGGTTTATTCATCGAAGCTAAAAACAAAAAGCCTGAACCGGTTGAGGTTGAAGAAAAAAAAGTAGTTGAAGAAGTGGAAACTAAGCCTGCTGAAGAAAACTCTGAGAAAAAAGAAGCTGAAGAAAGCTCAAAAGAAGGAGATGACAATGAGTAAATACGATTTACCTAAAAAGTTTGATCACAAAGATATCGATATCTTAAAGCCATTCATAACTGAAACAGGAAAAATAATTCCTGCTAGAGTGACTGGTGTTTCAGCGTCTAATCAAAGAAAAATTACTAAATCAATTAAAATTGCTAGATTTTTAGCTCTTTTACCATATACGGATATGCATCAATAAAAACTATGAAAATTATACTTTTAGATAAAATACAAAGACTTGGCGAAATTGGTGATGTTGTTGAAGTTAACTCTGGTTATGCAAGAAATTTTTTAATTCCTCAAAAAAAGGCTGCATTTGCCAGTGATAAAAATATTGCAGAAGTTGAAGCTAGAAAGGATGAGCTTGCTGCTGCGTCAGCTGACCTGTTAACACAAGCACAAGCTAGGGCCGAAAGAATAAAAGGATCTTCTTGTGAAATAGCTGTTCCTGTAACTGAAGAAGGAGCATTATATGGCTCAGTAGGTACAAGAGAAATTTCAGATGCATTTTCTGCTGCTGGAATTGATATAGATAAAAGTGAAGTTCAGCTCCCAGAAGGTCCAATTAAAGAAATTGGCGAACATTCTATTGCTATTGCAGTACATCCTGAAGTTTCTGTGGAAGTAATTGTAAAAGTATTAGCAGAGTAGTTGTATATTTTAAAATATGATGTAAAAATCATATTCCGATGTCTGACTTGTCTATAAATCAAAACGAACAAGCTCGAGAAGCTGAAAGAGCTGTGCTTGGTGGCCTGATGCTTGAAACTCATCGTTTTGATACCGTCATACAGGTAATTAAAGAAAATGATTTTGATGGAAGAGATCATCAGATTATTTTTCAGTCAATGTCTGAGCTGATTGAAGAAAATAAACCTTTAGATCCGTTAACAGTTTCAGAAAAATTAGATAATAAAAATTCTTTAAATAAGGTTGGTGGTAAAGACTATTTAATTGAATTAGCAACCTCAACCCCATCAGCTGCAAATTTAGAAGCGTATGCAGAGATTATTAGACAAAGGTCTATAGCAAGAAAATTAATGAAGGCAAATTCAGAAATTTCTGAATTAATACAAAATCCCCAAGGGCAAAATGGAGCTGCATTACTTGATAAAGCTGAAAGTATGATTTTTGCCTTAAATGATGAGACCAGCCAAAACGATCAAAGTCTTCAATCTATGAAAGATTTAATTCCATCTACAATGGATAAGCTCTATGAATTATCTAATAAGGGAAGTGGTTTGATTGGATCTTCAACTGGCTTTAAAGATCTTGATACAAAACTTCAGGGTATCCAAGATGGTGATTTAGTTGTTGTTGCTGGAAGACCAAGCATGGGTAAAACATCATTAGCTATGAATATTGCAGAAAACGTTTTATTAGGTAAAGACAATAAGGGCGCTGTTCTTATATTTAGTTTAGAAATGCCTGGAGAAGCTTTAACTACAAGAATGCTCTCCGGTATGAGCAAACTTAATCAACAAAATGTTAGATCTGGAATGTTAAAAGATAATGAACTTAAACTTCTATTACAAGAGGGCGAAAGATTAAAGAATCTTCCTTTATGGATCGATGATAGTTCTTTACTGTCTCCAATGGAACTAAGAGCAAAGGCAAGAAGATTAGCTAGACAAGAAGAAAATGGCTTATCACTGATAGTTGTTGACTATCTTCAGCTTATGCAGCTTCCAACGTCAACCGAAAATAGAGTTAATCAAATTTCAGAGATATCAAGATCCCTAAAATCTCTTGCAAAAGAATTAAATGTTCCGGTGATAGCTTTATCTCAGCTTAATAGAGCAGTAGAACAAAGACCCAACAAAAGACCTATCATGGCTGATTTGAGAGATTCTGGTGCTATCGAGCAGGATGCTGATGTAATCCTTTTTATATACAGGGATGAGGTTTATAACGAAGATTCTGACCAGGGCAATAAGGCTGAAATAATTATTGGAAAACAAAGAAACGGACCAATTGGAACAGTTAATCTCACTTTCTTAAAAGAATATACTCGATTTGAAAACTTTTCTAGTGATGGTTATTATGAATCCTTCGAATGACATCTCTGAGCAGCATTCTTGAAATAGATCCATTAATTTTAAGAAATAATATTCAAAAGCTTAAAAATAAAATTAAGCCTTCTTCAAATTTTCTTGCAGTCATCAAATCAGATGCTTATGGCCATATTTTATCAAAGGTCGTTCATGATATTGATGATTTGGTAGATGGGTATGGCGTCGTTAGAATCGATGAGGCAACAGAAATAAGAAAAATATCAAAAAAAAAGATTCTTTTAATGCAGGGTGTTTATTCTAATGATGATTTTAAGATTGCAAAAAAAAATAACCTTGATTTAGTTGTCCATAATCAGCATCAATTTAATATTATAAAAACCAGCAATGATTATAAGAATTTATGGTTCAAAATTAATACAGGAATGAATAGACTTGGCTTTGAGGTGGATGATTTTCTAAACATTTATGAAAACCATCTAAAGGATGTCAGATTCACTCTTATGACTCACCTAGCAGCATCTAATGTAAAAGAAGATCCTTCAAATGAAAAACAATTCCTTAGATTTGAAGAATTATCAAAAAAATTAAATCCATGTGTTCAAAAAAGCATTGCAAATACTGGTTGTGTTTTGAATTTTCCTGAAAAATCTTTTGATTGGGTTAGAGTTGGTATAGGAATCTTTGGTGGCTACATTGGTAATAATGAGCTTCAAACAGCAATCACCTTAAAATCTCAAATTATTAATGTAAAAGAAATTGCCAAAGGTGAGAGGGTTGGATACGACGGCAGGGCAGTTGCTGAAAATGACATGAAGATAGCTACTGTTTATTTAGGATACGCAGATGGACTACCACAGCATGTTAAAGACGGAACTATTGTTATGGTTAACAATCAAGAAGCTAAAGTTTTTGGAAAAGTAAGCATGGACGTTACCACAATTGATGTAACAAATATTAAAGACTGTTCAATTGGAGATTGGTGTGAATATTTTTCTCCAAATCACTCAATTAATAATCTGGCTTCAAACAATGGATCAATTTCTTATGATTTAATGATAAGAATTAAATCAAGAGTTAAAAGAATTTATAAAAATATTAATTAATTTTTATTCATAATAGGTAATTGTTATTTAACTATTTAAGTTATTCTGTTATTCTGTTATCCCATCATGATTCAATTAAATGATGGCAAATACTAAGTACATTTTTATAACTGGAGGAGTGGTTTCATCGCTCGGAAAAGGTATAGCTGCGGCCTCAATTGGTGCATTATTTGAATCAAGAGGTTTATCAGTTTCGCTAATAAAAGTAGATCCTTATATTAATGTTGATCCTGGAACAATGAGTCCTTTTCAGCATGGTGAGGTATTTGTTACTAATGACGGCACTGAAACAGATCTTGATTTAGGTCATTATGAAAGATTCGTAAGATTTGAAGCATCTAAAAAGAATAATTTTACAGCAGGTAAAGTTTATGAGACTGTCATTAGAAATGAAAGAAAAGGCAAGTATCTGGGTGGAACAGTTCAAGTTATTCCTCATATTACAAATGAGATAAAAAAAAGAATTAAAGAAGGCGGTCAGGGAAAAGATATAGCAATTGTTGAGATTGGAGGAACTGTTGGTGATATCGAAAGTCAACCATTCCTAGAAGCAATTAGACAAATGGCTCTTGAACTCCCTTCAACTTCATGGGCTTTTGTTCACCTTACATTAGTTCCATTTATAAAAGCCTCTGGTGAATTAAAAACAAAACCAACCCAACACTCAGTTAAAGAGCTAAGATCTCTAGGCATAAGTCCAGACTGCCTTATATGCAGATCTGAACAAGAACTTCCTAAAGATGAAAAAAGGAAAATTGCTCTATTTTGTTCAGTTGCACAAGATAATGTTATCTCAATGCATGATGTTCAAACCGTATATTCAATACCTTTATTATTGAATAAACAAAAGGTTGATCAAATCATACTTAAAAAACTTAATATTAAGTCAGAAAATCCAAAGCTTTCAGATTGGAAAAGGGTTGTTAATGCCAGTCTTAAGCCCCAAAAAGAGGTAAATATAGCTTTTGTTGGTAAATATACAGAGCTTCAAGACTCATATAAATCAATTAATGAAGCTTTAGAGCATGCTGGTATTAAACATAAAACAAAAGTGAATATTAATTTTGTTTTAGCTGAAACTATAACCACTAAAAATGTAAAAAAAGTTTTATCTAAGACTGATGCTATATTGATTCCAGGCGGTTTTGGAGATAGGGGTATTGAGGGCATGATTTTAGCTTGCAAATACGCAAGAGAAAATCAAATCCCATACCTTGGAATATGCTTAGGTATGCAAGTTGCATTAATCGAGTTTGCTAGAAATGTCCTTAAATTGAAAGATGCAAATAGCACAGAGTTTGATCAAAAAACAAACCATCCTGTCATAGCACTAATAACTGAATGGAGTGATATTTCAGGCAAGAAAGAGCAGAGAAGTAAAAATTCTGACATGGGCGGAACTATGCGTTTAGGTGGGCAAGTATGTAAGCTTAAAAAATCTTCAAAGGCATATAAAATGTATAAGAAGGATGAGATTGTAGAAAGACACCGTCATAGGTATGAAGTAAACCCATCATATGTTGATCAGTTAATAAATTCAGGTCTTAGTCTAGTTGGAACGTCAGTTGATGGAAAGTTAGTTGAAATGATTGAAATCTCAGATCATAAATGGTTTCTTGCATGTCAGTTTCATCCAGAATTTACTTCAAATCCTAGAGATGGACATCCTATTTTCAATAGCTACATTAAGAGTACAATAGATAAATAATGAACGATATCCAATTAAGAAAATTTACTATTGGTAATTCACAACCCTTAACACTTATGGGTGGGATGAATGTTCTTGAATCAAGAGATTTAGCATTTAGAGTTGCAGAAGAATTTAAATCAGCATCTGACAAGCTGGAAATAAATTATATTTTCAAAGGTTCTTTTGATAAGGCTAATAGAAGTTCTGTATCTTCTTTTAGAGGCCCTGGTATGGAAGAGGGCTTAAAAATACTTCAAGAAATTTCAGATCAATTCGATATTCCTGTAATCACAGACATTCATGAGCCAGAGCAAGCTCAGCCTGTTAGTGAAGTATGCGAAGTTGTTCAAATACCAGCTTTTTTAGCAAGACAGACTGATTTAGTAGTTGCAGCTGCTAAGACAGATTCTATTTTGCAGTTTAAGAAGCCACAATTTTTATCAGCACCTGAAATGAAGAATATCATTGAGAAATGCGAATCGGCTGGAAATCAAAAAATTACATTATGCGAAAGAGGTAATTCTTTTGGCTACAATAATTTAATTGTAGATACATTAAATTTTCAAATTCTTAAAAATTTAAACAAACCAACTATTTTTGATGTAACACATTCACTTCAATTACCTGGAGGTCTTGGAAATGCAGCCGGTGGAAGAAGAGAATACCTTCTTAGCTTAGCAAAAGCTGGAATTTCTCAAGGTATTGCTGGTTTATTCTTAGAAGCTCATCCAGATCCAGATAATGCAAAATGTGATGGCCCATGCGCATTAAGATTGGAAATGTTAGAACCTTTCTTGAAACAAATAAAAGATCTTGATAATTTTATAAAAGCTCAAGAAACCCTAGATATCAAGTAAAGCATGTCAAAAATTGCAGATATTAGAGCTATACAAGTTTTTGATTCAAGAGGTGTTCCAACTGTATCTTGTTCTATTACTTTGGATAATAATATTACAGCTCAATCTATTGTTCCAAGCGGCGCATCTACTGGAACTAAAGAGGCATTGGAACTAAGGGATGGAAATAAAGACTATTTAGGAAAAGGTGTTCAAAACGCTGTAAATAATATTAATACCATCTTAAAGCCTGCATTAATTGGTTTAGATCCCTGTGAACAAAGAGAGCTTGATAACATTATTATTAAAATTGATGGGACTTGTGATAAGTCTAACATTGGTGCAAATGCGATATTAGCTGTTTCATTAGCTGTATCTCATGTTGCAGCAAAAGATAAGGGTATCGAACTTCATAGACACTTTGCCGACATCTATCAAAATATTACTGGATCAAAGGTAGAAAGCAATCTCCCAATGCCTATGTTAAATATTTTGAATGGTGGAGAACATGCCGATAATAATATTGATATTCAAGAATTTATGATTATGCCTAAGGGAGCACAAAGCTTTAAAGAAGCTATGAGATGGTCATCAGAGATATATTGGAACTTAAAATCAATCTTAAAAAATAAAAACTTATCAACTGCTGTTGGAGATGAGGGTGGTTTTGCTCCAAATCTCCAATCAAATGAAGAGGCAATAAAATTGATATTAGAGGCTGTTGAAAATTCAGGCCTTATTCCAGGAAAAGATATTTTTATTGCTTTAGATTGTGCTGCAAGTGAGTTCTTTGATGGAGAGAATTACAATCTAGTTGGAGAAGGAAGGTCTTTAAATCCAGAATCTTTTGCAAATTATTTAGAAGAACTTGTGGATAGGTATCCAATTTTATCCATTGAGGACGGAATGGATGAAAATGATTATGAAGGTTGGAGGATTCTTACTAAAAAGATTGGTGCAAAATGCCAATTAGTTGGAGATGATTTATTTGTAACTAATAAAACCATCTTCCAAGAAGGTATCAATAACAATTTGGCAAATTCAATTTTAATTAAATTTAATCAAATAGGCTCCATTACCGAAACAATAGAGACTATAAACATAGCTAATACCAATAATTATAAATCTATCATTTCTCATAGATCTGGAGAAACAGAAGATACAACAATTGCCGATCTTGCTGTTGGGCTTGGTGCTGGTCAAATTAAGACAGGCGCACCATGTCGATCAGATCGAGTGGCAAAATATAATAGACTGCTATGGATTGAAGAGGAGTCTCCTGAGTTAAGTCTTTCTCAATGAACAGACTGTCCTTGTTCTTAACAATATCACTCATAATCCTTATAGCTTTGTTACTAAACAGTATTTTTTTTGGTAACAATTCATATCAAAAGAAATCAGATCTTATTGTTGAAAATGATATTCAGATTCAAAAGAATGACGAGCTAAAAAATAAAAATGATATCTTGGAATTTGAAATCAAAAATGCACAGCAATCCAATGAACATGTTGAAAATTTTGCTCGAGAAAAATTAAATCTAGTTTATCCTGAAGAAGAGTTGATATCATTTAAAGATAAAGAAAGTAATAAAGATGAAAAATAATTTATTAGTTGTAATTGCTGCAGCTGGTGTTGGTAAAAGGTTTAATAAAGAGCTTCCAAAGCAATATTCAAAATTAGATGGAAAATCGGTTATTGAAAAATCTGTACAGCCATTTCTTGACTCTCATCTAGTATCCAAGGTAGTTGTGACTGTTTCTAAATCAGACAACTATATAAAAGATCAAGATTTTTATAACAATGAGAAAATTGTCATAGTAGAAGGGGGAGATTCTAGAGCTCAATCAATATTAAATGCTTTAAATCAAGCTCTAGATGAAGATTATACCTATGTTATTACGCATGATGCAGCAAGACCTAATGTATTCGAAGAAGATATTGAAAGTCTTTATAAAGAAATAACTATATCTAAGACAGATTGTTCTATTTTTTATATACCCGTTATTGATTCTATTAAGCATGAAGATGGGTTTCATCATTCAACGCTAGATAAATCAAAGTACTATTTAGTTCAAACGCCTCAGATATCTAATTTTAAAAAATTATATTCCTCGCTGATATCACTATTAGATGAAGGTATCAATGTTCCAGATGAATCTTTTGCATTAGAAAAAAAAGGTTATAGTGTTTCAAGACTTAAAGGTCGATCTTCAAATATAAAAATTACTCATATGGAAGATCTATGTCTTTTCGAGAAATTTTCTACAAGAACTGGAACAGGTTTTGATTTACACACATATAAAGAGGGAGAAGGTTTTTTAATAGGTGGTTATTTTCTTGAATGTGAATTTGAAATTGAGGCTCACTCAGATGGAGATGTTCTTCTTCATTCAATTGCTGATTCCATATTAGGAGCATCAGCCTTGGGAGATATTGGAATATTTTTTTCAGACAAAGATGATGCCAATAAAGGCCTTGATAGCGTAAACATAATAAATTTTTGCCTTAAAAAAATTAAAGAACTTAATCTGGAGATCTATAATATTGATGCAACAATAATATGTGAATCTCCAAAAATTAGTCCTCATAGAGAAGGTATAATTGAGAGTCTTTCAAATATTTTAAAAATTCCAAAATCTAAAATTGGTCTAAAAGCAACAACATCTGAAAAGATTGGTATCATAGGTCAAAATAAAGCTATAGCAGTTCAATCATTAGTAAATCTTAAGTAAAACTCATGAAAATCTTATTAACAAATGATGATGGTTATAAAGCGCCTAATATTCAAAGCCTTTTTAAAAAACTTTCAGAAGAACATGATGTATGGATCATTGCTCCTGAAAATAATTGTAGTGGAATGAGTGCGGCTATATCTTTCTTGAAAGAAACAGAAATAAGACAAGTTGAAGATAGAGTTTTTGCTGTTGATGGCACTCCTGCTGATTGTACTTATTTTGGTTTATTGGGAATCGTTGATTTTGAATTTGATATGGTGGTTTCAGGAATAAACCATGGAGCTAATATTGGTACAGATGTTATATATTCTGGAACAGTTGGCGCTGCAGTTGGCGGAAGAAAATTAAAGTATCCACCGTTAGCATTATCTGTTGCATCTTATGAAACTATAAATATGGATTTTATAGTTAATAAAACTATTGAGATCATAAATCTTGTAGCCAGTCTCCCTAAAGAGTATGTTGGTAAAGTTATTAATGTAAACTTTCCAGATTTGCCTGAAAAAGAGTGTAAAGGTATGAAAGTTACAGCATTGGCTCAACGAGGAATTCCTTCTAAGCCAATTGAAATCAGCTCTACTGATAATATAAAAAAGTACAGATATAATCTTTCAGGAAAACCTATACAAGAGGATCATTTAACAGATGCTCTTGCTATTCAAGATGGATATATTTCTATGACTGTTTTGGATTATGGTTTAGATCAAACTCCATTAAGAGAAGGTTTAAAAAATTATATTAATGAATAATTCAGGCTTTACTTTCAGAAGGGTAAGAGAAGAGATGATAGAAACTCTTCTAGAGATGGGTATTAAAGATTTTAGAGTTCTTGATGCTATGTCTCAAATACCAAGGCATATTTTTTTAGATAATGCTTTGCAATCAAGAGCTTATGAGAATAGATCATTAACAATAGGCTATAAGCAAACGATTTCCCAGCCATATATTGTTGCTAGAATGACCGAACTACTCATTTCACATACTAAATCAAGAGGAAAAATTTTTGATAAAGTTCTTGAACTGGGTTCTGGCTGCGGTTATCAATCCGCAGTTCTTTCTTATTTTTGCGAACAAGTACATGCAATAGAAAGAATTAAACCCTTAGTTGTTAAATCAAGAGAGAATCTCAGCGAGTTAAAGATTAACAATGTTTTATTCAAACACGGCGATGGCTATATCGATTGGGATCAAGATATTAAATATGATGGAGTATTGTGCGCAGCTGCACCAAGACAGTATCCTCATGACTTAATGGATTGTTTGAAAGTTAATTCCAAAATAGTTATACCTGTTGGAAACTCAAAATTTCAGCAACTTCATGTTATAACTAAATTAGAAAATGATGAGGTTGAAGAGAAAACATACGATGAGGTTGCTTTTGTGCCTATGCTTCCAGGAACCTCAAGTGATGGCAATGATTCATGAGTGAAAGATTAAGGTTTGTAGTTTCAGGGTTCTTTGTTGGTCTTGCAGAGCTATTACCAGGAATATCAGGTTCCACAGTAGCTATTGCATTTAATGTTTATGAAAAATTTATTACATTTTTATCTAATTTAAAGATATCAAACCTAACTATTAATTTTAAAAGACTAAACGAAGTATTTTTTCTTGATTTAATCATCCCATTTTTTATAGCCATGGGTTTAAGTGTAGCTCTTTGCATCCAGAGCTCATTATCTATTTATATTCTGAATACACTGAATATTTTTCACTTTTTCTTGCTGTTTTAATGTGTTTGATAGCCTTGTTAATAATCTTATAGACTAAAAAAAGAATTTAATACCATTGTGGTATGGAATTATTATTTTTTAGCTGGAATTATATTTGGAATACTTTTGAACTCTATTAAACTTTGTTACTAGTGAACCGTCACTATTAGCTCTTATCATAATTGGATTCATAGCATTTTCTTTTTTCTTAATGCCCGGAATATCTGGCAGCGCGATTTTGTTATCAATTGGGGTTTATGAACTTGTGATTGGCTCCGTAGCAAATATAGATCTTAAGATTCTCTTGCCTTTTGGTGTAGGATGCATTGGCTCGCTATATACTAATGCCCAAATTTATAAACTACCTTCTGGCTGAATATAAATTACAAGTTATGACTTTCTTTGCAGCTTTAATTCTTGTAAGCGGGGTAATGATATCCCCATTTATAAATTTATAATCCTATTAAGTCTCTTTTATTCTTAATTTTTTCGTATTTTTCAGCTTCAGGTAATGGCTCTTTAGCTTCGGTAATATTTTCATATACTTCAGAAAGTCTTGCGTTGATTTCAATAAAGTCTATTTGATCTTCAGGAAGTTCATCTTCAGACAATATTGCGTCTATTGGACACTCTGGTTCACATAATGCACAGTCAATACATTCATCTGGATGGATAACTAAAAAATCAGGCCCTTCATAAAAACAGTCAACAGGACATACTTCTACACAATCTGTATATTTACATTTTATGCATGATTCTGTAACTACAAACGCCATATTAATTATTTAATAACTTTCATATAAAAAGTGTGACTGTAAGATAAAATGAAGAAAAAATATACTTTTAAGTTGTAAATTTCTTAATTAGCATTATACTGTATAAATATACAGTAAGGAGATAATATGGCTAAATCAAAAGATACAGGTTCAAAATCATTAAAGGATACACTTGCAGATATAGATAGTCATTTCGGTAAAGGAACCGTAATGAGAATGGGCGATAAAGAAATTTTAGATATTCCATCAATATCAACTGGTTCAGTGGGGCTGGATATAGCACTAGGAATTGGCGGCATACCTAAAGGAAGGGTCACTGAAATATATGGACCTGAATCATCCGGAAAAACAACGTTAACACTTCAAATAATTGCTGAATGTCAAAAAGAAGGTGGAACATGTGCTTTTATTGATGCAGAGCATGCACTAGATCCTCAGTACGCTGAAAAACTTGGGGTAAATGTAGACGAGTTATTACTTTCACAACCTGATACAGGAGAGCAAGCTTTAGAGGTTGCTGACATGTTAGTGAAATCAAATAGTGTTGATTTGGTAATAATAGATTCGGTAGCTGCTCTTGTTCCGAGAGCTGAAATAGAAGGTGAGATGGGTGATCATCATGTTGGTCTACAAGCTAGATTAATGTCTCAAGCATTAAGGAAAATTACAGGCAACATTCAAAGATCCGGTGCAACAGTTGTATTTATCAATCAAATTAGAATGAAGATTGGCGTTATGTTTGGAAGTCCTGAAACAACTACAGGCGGTAATGCCTTAAAATTTTACTCTTCAGTTAGGTTAGATATTAGAAGAATTGGAGCTGTTAAAGAAGGCGATGAGATAATGGGTAATGAAACTAGAGTAAAGGTTGTTAAGAACAAGGTATCTCCTCCATTTAAACAAGCGGAATTCCAAATCATGTATGGCCAAGGTATTAATTCAGAGGGTGAAATATTAGATTATGGCCATAAACTTGGATTGATTGAGAAGTCAGGTGCATTTTATAAAATGAATGGCGAGACTATCGGTCAAGGTAAAGTCAAGGCTAGTATGTTTCTTAAAGAAAATGCCAAAATTAGAGAAAGCCTATTGAAAGAAATTAGAGAGGCTTTTATCGCTAGTAGAGCAAAATCTACAAAGTAACTATTTCTTGATACACTAATCCCTATTAGATTTTTTTAATAGGGATTTTTTATGGCAGAAAAAGCTTATATTGTAGAAGCAGTTAGAACCGCAGGTGGAAAAAGGGATGGCAGGTTAAGTCTTTGGCATCCAGCCGACTTAGGAGCAAAAGTACTAGATGAAATAGCAGCAAGACTTGATATGGATCCATCGCTAGTTGATGATGTTATTTTTGGATGTGTAGACCAGGTTGGTGCCCAGTCAGGAAATGTTGCTAGGAATGCAATCCTTTCTTCATCATATCCAGAATCAGTTCCAGGCACATCCGTTGATAGGCAATGTGGGTCTTCTCAACAAGCGATTCATTTTGCAATTCAAGCAGTAATGTCAGGCACTCAAGATATCGTAATTGGTGGTGGAGTTGAAGTAATGTCTATGGTTCCAATTGGAGCATCGGTTAAGGATGGTTATGATGCTGGTCATGGTTTCCCCTTTGATTCTGATGGTATTAAAGCTAGATATCCAGGTGTATTTTTCTCTCAATTTACAGGTGCTGAATTAGTAGCTAAAAAATGGAATCTATCAAGAGAAGACTTAGATCAGTTTGCTCTTGAGAGTCATCAAAAAGCTGCAAAAGCTACTGAATTGAAGTATTTTGATAGAGAGATTCTTCCGGTTCAGGCTAAAAATGCTGAGGGTATTGAAGAAATGGTCACTGCAGATGAGGGTATAAGATTTGATGCAAGTCTTGAAAAACTAGCAGGACTTAAAACTGTATCTGAAGGCGGGGTAGTTACTGCTGGTAATGCAAGTCAGATTACAGATGGCGCTGCAGCAGTTCTTGTTTGTAATGAAGCAGGACTTAAAAAAATTAATGCAAACCCTAGAGCAGAAATTGTATCAATCTCAGTTGTTGGGGATGATCCTGTCTATATGTTAACTGGACCAATTCCTGCATCACATAAAGCTCTATCAGTAGCTAACTTAAGCATTGATGACATTGACTTATATGAAGTGAATGAGGCTTTTGCCCCAGTGCCTTTGGCTTGGGCTGCAGAGCTTAAGGCTGATAGAACTAAACTGAATGTAAATGGAGGAGCAATGGCACTTGGCCATCCTCTAGGTGCTACAGGAGCAAAGCTGATGACAACCTTGCTTCATGAGCTAGAAAGAAGAGAAGGCATGTATGCTCTTCAAGCTATCTGTGAAGGCGGTGGAACAGCAAACGCTACTATTATTAAAAGATTATAAGTATATAAAATTACTAAAAACCTATTTCCTCAAAATAGCTAGTTAAAATATTTTTATTATCTTTATTTGGAACGGCTCTAAGCGCTATATGTCCGTCTGGTCTAATCAGTATTAAGCCTAATTTATCCATATCAGCAAACTTTATAAATTCATTAAGATATTGAAAATCAATGAATATTTTAAATGACAAATATGCGGTTATTAGTGCTCCATATAAATTAATAATCAATGAAGATAATGTTGAGTTATACAACATATTTAAAGATCCAACTGAAGAATTAGATATATCAAAAAACAAACCTGAGATTACAAAAAAACTAACTGAAATTTTTAATAATTGGCCAAAAGGATCTAATAGATCATTGTCTGTAATTGAGTCATTAATGGATCCAGATACATTTGGAGGAAAAGAAGATAGGCTTCCATATGTTGAACAGGCATTTATAAATGCTGAAGAAGGTATAGATTGATAAATTATAAACCCAAGGGCTTATTTATCTTTAAAGAAGTCTAAGATAGTTTGTGAATCTGATATTTTGCTTAGAGATGTATCTCCAGATCTTGTTCTAAATTCTATTTCCTCTGTTTCTAAGAACTGCTTACCAATAATAATATTCATTGGAATTCCTATTAATTCGGAATCTTTGATTTTAGTTCCGAAACCATCTTTACGGTCATCTAATAAGACATCGTAGCCCATTTCAATTAACTCTTTATAAAGATTGTAAGAGGCTTCTGCTATTTTTTGATCTTTCTCAAAGCCAATTGCAATAATATTTATATCAAATGGAGCTATGCTGTGAGGCCAAACAATACCTTTATCATCATTGTTTTGCTCAATAGCTGCAGCTACAAGTCTTGAAACCCCAATTCCATAACACCCCATATATAGAGTAGATGCTTTGCCTTCATTGTTTAAGACATTTGCTTTCATATCTTCGGCATAAACCTTTCCTAGTTGGAATATATGACCAACCTCAATACCTTTTTTAATTTCAATTGTTCCCTTGCCATCAGGTGATGGCTTTCCTTCAAGAGATGATATATCTTCACCATCTTTAAGCAGTAGTTCAGTGTTTATAGCATATTCAGAGCTATCACTAACAGCTATAGTATCTTCACCTGTTTCAGCTAGAACATGAAATTCTTCTGAAGCATCTCCACCAATAGCGCCAGAATCTGCTGAAACAATCTTATAATCAAGATTCATTCTCTCTAGAACTTTTTTATAGGTATTCCTCATAGTTAAGTAGGTTTCTTCAAGACAGGCTTCGTCAATATTAAAACTATAAGAATCTTTCATAAGAAATTCTCTTCCTCTCATAACTCCATATCTTGGTCTTACTTCATCTCTAAATTTTGTTTGTATTTGATATATATTCAAAGGCAATTCTTTATAACTTTTAACATTGTTTCTTATAAGATCTGTTATAACTTCCTCATGAGTTGGGCCTAAGCAGAAATCTCTTTTATGCCTATCTTGAATTCTTAGAAGTTCTGGGCCCATTTTTTCCCATCTATTAGTTTCATCCCACAACTCTTTTGGCTGAACCATTGGCATTAACACTTCTTGAGCACCAGAAGCATCCATTTCTTCTCTAACAATATTCTCAATTTTTCTAAGAACTTTTAACCCCATTGGAAGCCATGTATATATTCCTGACGCTACCTTTCTAACCATGCCAGCTCTGAGCATTAGCTTATGACTAATAACCTCTGCTTCTTGAGGAGCATCTTTTAATGTAGGCAGTAATAATTTTGAAAACAACATTTTGTAAATTAGTTATATGTATAAATCTTATTAGTTTATAATTTTATCTTTTTTTGATGACTTATGCCGATTTATGACTATAAATGTTCAAATTGTGGACAGGAACATGAAATAATTCAGAAGTTTAGTGATAAACCAAAAACATTATGCTTGAAATGCGGAGAAGAATCTCTTACTAAGTTAATTTCTGCACCTTCTTTTAGGTTAAAGGGTGGCGGTTGGTATGAAACTGACTTCAAGACCGGTAAAAAAAAGAACTTGGTATCAAATGAAAAAGAATCAACTAATAAATCTTCACAAAATTTAGCTTCTGACTCCAAGAAAGAGCCTAAACAAGATAAGATTAGTAAATAAATATAGGAAATATTATGAGATCTCACTATTGTGGAGAAATTACATCAAAAGAACTTGATCATGAAGTAACTATTTGTGGCTGGATTCATAAAAGACGTGATCATGGAGGAGTAATTTTTCTTGATGTTAGAGATATAAAAGGCATTTGTCAGGCTGTAATAAACCCTGATAATGCAAAATCATTTGCTATTGCTGAAAGCTTGAGAAATGAATATGTTGTTCAAATTTCTGGCGTAGTCAAAGCAAGGCTAGAAGGCACTATTAACAAAAATATGTTAACTGGAGAGATAGAGCTTGAGAGTAAAGATATTAAAATCTTAAGCAAAGCTGATACTCCTGTATTTCCACTTGATGATTATCAGGATGTTAATGAAGATGTTCGTTTAAAAAATAGGGTTTTAGACCTCAGACGCCCTGAGATGAATCATAGAATTGTAACAAGATCCAAGATCACATCTACGATAAGGAACTATTTAGATGAAAATGATTTTCATGAAATAGAAACTCCAATACTTACAAGAGCAACTCCTGAGGGTGCAAGAGATTTTATACTTCCAAGCAGGGTTCAGTCAGGTAAATTCTTTGCCTTACCTCAGTCACCTCAGCTTTTTAAACAACTTCTTATGATGGGTGGTCTAGATAAATATTATCAAATTGCAAGATGTTTCAGAGATGAAGACCTAAGAGCTGATCGTCAACCGGAGTTTACTCAGATTGATATAGAAGCTTCTTTTATAGATCAGAAATACATTATGCAAGTTGGAGAGGGCATGGTTAAGAATTTAGTTCACAAATTTTGTAATGATCGATTAGATGATTTTTCTGTTTTAGATTGGCATGATTCTATGAGAGACTATGGTTGCGACAAACCTGATTTAAGAATTCCTTTAAAGCTCGTTGAAATATCTGATTTAGTTGTGAATGAAGAGTTTAAGGTTTTTGCTGAGCCTGCTAAAGATGATAATTCAAGAGTTGTCGCATTAAAAATTCCGGGTGGCAGCTCTTTTACCAGAAGCCAAATAGATGACTATACAAATTTCGTTTCAAAGCTTGGTGCAAAAGGTCTGGCATATATCAAAGTGAACGATAAAACTGATATTGAGAACGGCCTCCAATCACCTATTTTAAAATTCTTAAAAGATGAAACAGTCTCCACTTTACTATCAGAGCTTAGCCTTCATGATAATGATTTAATATTTTTTGGAGCCGGTAAAAGTGGTGTTGTAAATCTCAGTATGAGCAGCTTAATTAAAAAGATTGGTGAAGACCTAGACTTATATACAAAAAAATGGGCACCATGCTGGGTAGTTGATTTCCCAATGTTTGAAAAGAATTCAGAAGGAAATTTAACATCTTTGCATCATCCATTCACATTACCAAATTGCTCTGTGGATGAATTAAAAAATGAACCAGAGAAGGTTATTGCTCATGCATATGATATTGTCTTAAATGGTTATGAAATAGGCGGAGGTTCTCTAAGGGTCTTTAATGCTAATATGCAGAAAACAATATTTGATATTTTAAATATTTCTAAGGAGGAGGCAAATAGTAAATTTGGATTCCTTTTAAAAGCTCTTTCATCTGGCTGTCCTCCCCATGGGGGCATTGCATTTGGTTTGGATAGATTGGTAATGTTAATTACTGATACAACTAATATCAGAGATGTAATTGCATTTCCAAAAACACAAAGCGCTACTTGCTTGCTTACTGATGCTCCAAGCAAAGTTGATGATGCACAACTGGAAGAACTTAAAATTATTAGTACTCACAAGGAAGAATAGCAATGGCAGGACATTCCAAATGGGCAAATATCAAACATCGAAAAGCCCGTCAAGATGCATCAAGAGGTAAGGTTTGGACTAAGGTTATTAGAGAGATAACTGTTGCAGCCAAGGGCGGCCCAGATCCTGATGATAATCCCAGGCTAAGACTTGCATTGGATAAGGCTAATGCTGCCAATATGCCTAAAGACAATATTAAAAGAGCAATAGAGAAAGGCTCAGGTACTGGTGAAACAGGATCTCTTGAAGAAATAGTTCTAGAAGGTTATGGCCCAGGCGGAGTTGCAATCATGGTTGAAGCAATGTCAGACAATAGAAATAGAACTGTTTCTGATGTTAGGCATGCTTTTTCTAAGTTTGGTGGAAATCTTGGAACCGATGGTTCTGTTTCATATCTTTTTAATAAAATAGGAATAATTCATGTTGCCAAAGTCTATTCTGAAGACGAAATCTTAGAGATAGTTTTAGAGGCAGGTGCTGACGATTTAGTAGATGAAGAAGAATATTTTGAAATAATTACCTCAAGCTCAAATCTTTCAAATGTTCTCGAATCTCTTAAGCAAAACAATATAGAAAATACTAATGCAGAATTAACGCTTAGAGCCGAAACATCTGTTGCTCTTGATCAAGAAATGTCTGAAAAAGTTTTAAAAATTATGGATTTTATGGATGAGCTAGATGATGTTCAAGAAGTTCATACAAACGCAGAATTTCCTGAAAATTTTGAGGTTAAAGAGTAAAAAATTGTCTATTAATTCAAGAAATAAAGGCGCTGCATTTGAAAGACAAATTGCTAACGCTTTGATACAAGATTTAAACCTAACCAATCCCGTTAAGAGAATTTTAGAACAAACCAGAACTAAAGAATTGCCAGATTTAACATTGGGCAATTGGTGTATTGAATGTAAAGCTTACGGTGCAGGTGCTGAGCCAAGACCTGACTGGTGGGATCAAGTTTTAGCATCTTCGAAAGAAGAGAATCTTAAACCTGCATTAGTATATAAGTTTAATAATAGGCCTATTAAAGTTAGAGTTTTGGCGTCATGTATTAATAGCAAAATATCAAATAACCTTATAACTGTTGACTTACTGTGGCCGGATTTCATTCAAATAATCCTTGAATTATTTCAAGAGGATATAGAGTTGCATGAACAAAACTTTCAAACATAAAGACTTTAATTTAGTCGTATATGTTGAAGATACAGATTTTCAGGGATTTGTATATCACGCAAATTATATAAAGTATTTCGAAAGAGCTCGTTCAGATTTTTTAACTTTTAACAATATTTCACAAATGGAATTAAAAGAGTTAGATTTGGTGTTTGTTATAAAAAGCATTGAAATAAACTATCTACTACCTGCGAAACTAGGAGAAGAGCTTACTGTTCAAACTCACGTAACAAAAAAAACAAATGCTAGGATGGTTTTTGGTCAAGAGATTTTTAATACAAAGACATCTAAAAAAATATGCAGTGGAGTTGTTGAGGTGTGCTTGGTAAATGTGTTGACAAAAAAACCTAAACCTTTCCCTAATGATTTATTATTAATTTTTGATAGAGGATAAGTGAATGAATGACATTTCTGTTTTAAATCTTTTTCTAGAAGCTGGCATGGTTGTAAAAACTGTCATGGTAATTCTTTTAATAGCTTCATTGTTGACATGGATAGTTATAGTTGAGAGATATAATTTTTATAAAAAAATTAGAGTAATTAATGATAGTTTTCTTGAGAGATTTTGGAGTGGTGAGGATTTAAACCTCTTATACAATGAAATAAAAACTGAAATAGTTCCAGTATACGGAGCTTTAAGTGTTTTTAAGAGCTCATTCAAAGAATTCCTTCAAATTGACCAAAGTAATGAAATCACCGAACTTGATCTAGAGGGAATTAATAGATCTATGAGAGTCGCAATAGCTTCAGATGAGGAAGAGATGAATAAGCATCTATCTTTTCTAGCTAATGTTGGTTCTGTCAGTCCATACATAGGACTATTAGGCACAGTGTGGGGAATCATGACATCTTTTCAAGGTTTATCAGACGCAACCCAAGCAACCATAAACGCAGTTGCGCCTGGAATTTCAGAAGCACTGGTTGCAACTGCAATGGGACTATTTGCGGCAATTCCTGCAGTCATAGCTTTTAATAAATATACGTCAGAACTAGAAACAATTAGTCAGTCAACATTAATTTTTTCTGAAGAGTTAGCTAGTATTTTTTATAAGCAATCTATAAAAAAATAAATGATCTATAGGCTAGCAAAGAAAAAAAATTTAAAGGCAGAAATAAATGTAGTTCCATACATTGATGTGATGCTTGTGCTTTTAATAATTTTTATGGTTCTTTCCCCATTATTAATTCAGGGTGTGGAGGTGAATCTCCCAAGCACTGATACAACTAAAATGTCTGTTCAAAATGAGCCGATGGTAATATCAATAGATAAGAATGGTAATTATTATATTAATGTTGGAGATGAATCTTTACCAATCGATCTCAATGAATTAAAAAGAAAATCGACCATTATTTTTGAGGCAAATCCTGATATCGAAATAGTTTTTCAGAGTGATAAGGATGTTATTTTTGATAGTGTTGCCAAAGCTATGGCTGCCATTCAGGGTGTTGGAATTTCAAATATAGGAATAGTTACTACCGGTTATGCAGATTAAGTCAGACTACTTTACAGCTTCATTTATTTCATTTGTAATTCATGCAACAATCATATTATACCTTACCGATTTCTTTTATTTTGAAAAGCAGCAAAGACCCAGTATTGAGCAAGCCTGTGAATGTGAATCTTTTATTTAAAGACGAAGCAAAAACACAAATAATTAAAAAAGAAGTTATAGCAAAACAAACAAGCAGCTCCGAGGCCTTATATCAAAGTGATAATAAAATTGAGTTAACACCTGTAATTCCCGACATTAATATTGATCAATTAATTCAAGAAGAAGGGATGATACTTCAAGAGTCAGAAGATTTATTGGTTAGTGAGTTCAGCGCTCTTATTATTCAAGCCATTCAATCAGCATGGATAAAGCCTAAAAATATTCAAGATGGTCTTATTTGTGATCTAAGAATGACTATTAATAAAAATGGAAGAGTTATCAAGATTGATTTAATAAAAAGTAGTGGAAATATACGATTTGATAACTCAGCTATAAAGGCTATATCAAGAGTTGAAACGTTTTCCTTTTTTAATAAAATTCCATTTAGCATGTATCAAAATAGTTTTAAAAATATAGTAATTACTTTTAATCCAGCATGAAAAAAAACTTAATATTGTTAATATTACTATCACAACCCATTATTTCTGAATTGGTACTAGAAATTACAAAGGGCTCTGATAATCCTTATACAGTTGCATTAATAAATTTTAAAGGCAGCAAATCAGCTACAAATGAAATCAAGAATATTGTAAAAAACGATTTAGATAGAACAGGTGAATTTAAAATATTAGAAAATAATAAGCTGTTATCAATACCAACTAATGAAGAGAATATAAATTATAGTGATTTTAAAATATTGGGAATTGATTATATTCTTATGGGATCTGTAGTCGAAGAGGATAGAAGTAATATTTCAGCAACATATAAAGTATTCGATGTAAAAAAAGAATCTCAAATTAGATCATCAAAAGTTTTTGGTGTGCCAAATAAATTAAGACAACTGTCTCATTACATAAGCGATGGAGTTTATGAGGAAATCACTGGGTTAAAAGGTATTGCATCAACTAGATTATTGTACGTTAAAGAAGAATCTTCAAAAGGAAGTTCGCTCTTTAAATTGATTGTTGCAGATGCAGATGGTGCTAATGAGCAAATACTTCTTAAAAGTACTGAGCCAATTATTTCTCCATCATGGTCACCAGATTCTAAACAGGTAGCATATGTTTCTTTTGAGACTGGTATGGCAAAAGTTTTTACTCAAAACATTGCCTCAGGAAAAAGAGAGATTGTTTTAGAGAATAAATATCAGATAAGCTCACCTTCATGGTCACCAAATGGAAAATTTTTATCATTAACTTTGTATCAGGATGGTAATGCTGAAATTTATATATTAAATTTAAAGAATAAAAATTTAACAAGATTAACAAATCACTATTCTATAGATACCGAGTCTTCATGGTCACCTAATGGATCAAAAATTATGTTTACATCAGGAAGGTCTGGGTCTCCCCAGTTGTACGAAATTAATCTTAGACAATCCAATGCCAAGCCTAAAAGAATAACATTTGAGGGAAATTATAATGCTAAAGGGTCCTATCTTCCGAGTGGAGAGGGAGTTATTTTTGTCCATCGAAAAAATAGTAATTTCCAGATAGCTCTTAAATATTTCAATGAAAACTTTGTAAGACCATTAACTAATTCACAATTAGATGAGTCACCCAGTATTTCTCCTAATGGTAATGTGATAGTCTATGCAATATCGGAAAATGGAATAGGGCTCCTTGCTGGAGTTACATTAAGTGGAGCAAGATTTAGGTTGCCCACTAAAATAGGTGAAGTAAGAGAACCTTCATGGTCCGGTTTTTTAAGATAATTTAAGTCAGGAGATAATCAATGTTCAATATACAAATGACATATAACAAAAATTTATTTAATCTTTTTGTTTTTATTTTTATTATTTCATCATGCTCAAGCATGAATGTAACTGAAGAGGTTGTTTATGATGGTGGAATAAGCACTGTAGAAGCCTCAATTCAAGAAGATTACCCTTTAGAATATGAAACAAAAGCAATTTTTACAAATGCTACAGTTTATTTTGAATTTGATAAATTTAATTTAAATAATAAGTCACTTCAAACTTTAAAAAGCGCAGTTGCCGCAATGAAAAATAACCCTTCTATTAAAATTACAATTTCTGGTCATGCTGATGAAAGAGGAACCAGAGAGTACAATCTAGCACTTGGACAGAGAAGGGCTGAAGCAGTTCGAGATTATTTTGCTGTTAACGGGATTAATTCCAATAGAATAATCGTTAAAAGTTTTGGTGAAGAGAGACCTCTTTCATCTGGTTCAGATGAGTCAAGTTATGCTAAAAATAGAAGAGCAGAAATAAATTAATAAATGAAAAAAAATTATTTATTTTTCTCTTTTTTATTTATTATTTCCTTAAATTCTTTTTCACAAGAAAGTGATAGCGTAGAGGTAGATCTTTTATTTCTTAAAATACAAGAACTAGAACTAGAAATCGCAGATTTAAGAAACAAATTAGAATCCCAAGATTATCTAATTCAAAAATTAATACAGGAATCAGTTCAGGGTGCTGATGATTCAACTGCTGATAAATCTGATTTAGATAATTTTTCCTCAAACAATACTATAAGATTTGCTGGTGTTGATGATGCAAAAAGTAAAGAAGAAGTTTATAAGACTGCGATAAAGGCTTTAGGCGATCAAGACTTTGACAGATCATCTTTATTATTTAAATACTTTGTAGAAAGTTTTTCAGATGATGAGAAACTTCCGTTGTCTTATTTTTGGCTTGGAGAAATAGCATACATTCAAGAAGATTATCAATCATCAAATACATACTTTCTAGAGCTTATTACCCTTTATCCAGATCATTACAGAATTCCACTTGCTCATAAGAAGATTGGAGATATTTTTTTAAAAAATAATGAGTTTGATAAAGCCAAAGACAAGTATAATTTTGTTATCAGAGAATACCCAAACAATACTGCATCATCTTTGGCCTTGCAGTTATTGAAAAATATGGAATAATCACCTTTTTTTATTATGCATTACCATGGGTCGCTAGCTCAGCTGGTAGAGCAGTTGGCTTTTAACCAATTGGTCACAGGTTCGAATCCTGTGCGACCCACCATTCATAAGGCATAATAATTTTATGAGAATAAAAAATACAATCCTAACTAGTTTCCTATTTTTTCTTGTTCTTGCATCTTGGTATGTTTTAAGAGCTGTCAGAAATGAAATGGCTGTTGAAAACTATGGCCAAGATTTTTTATTAATTTTGCTATCTATAACAGCACTCACTATGTTGTTAATAAACCCAATTTATTCTTGGATTGCATCAAGAGCAAACTTCAAAAAAATAATTACGTACTGCTACTCTTTTTTAATAATCAATCTATGCATTTTTATTTTTTATTCACGATCATTGGAAGAAATAGATACTGTTCAAGCTATGTGGTTAGGCAGGGTTTTTTATGTCTGGTGCAATATATATTCTTTTTTTGTTGTCTCAATTTTTTGGGTTTTAGTAATCAATATTTTTCGAGATGAAAAATCAAGAAAACTCTATGGTTTTATTATGGCTGGAGGATCAGTTGGAGCTATTTTTGGTTCTGAGATTTCAGTTAGGCTCTCAGAATCTTTTACAAATCTTGGTCTAGAGCTTTTTGCATTGTCATCATCTATTTTATTACTCACCGCAATCGTTCTTGCTAGATATATAGTTAATTTGAATAACTCTATTGTTCTTGTAAAAGAGGTTGGTGGTAAATGGTCAGATGCACTTTCAAATATTATGACAGTAAAAGAAGTAAGATCTGTTGCTATTTACTCATGGCTCTTTACATCATTAATGACAATTCAATGGATTAGTGCAATCCCCATCATTGAATCTTATTCAGATTTAGCACCTGACAGAATTGAACTTTTTGCTCGAATCGAACAATTGGTTTCTCCTTTAACTTTAATTACCCAACTTTTTCTTACATATATTGTTATTTCTTTTTTTGGAATAACCTCAATATTAATAGTTTATGGATTTTTATTTATTATAGTTTTCTTTCTATATGGATTAGCGCCTTCGGTAGGGGTAGTGGTTTTTGCGCAAGCTCTATTAAGAGTTTTTGAATATGGTTTCAACAAGCCAAGTAGAGAAATTATATACAGCCAGCTTGAAAAAGAAGATAGATACAAATCAACTGTATTTATTGATACCTTTGTAACTAGATTTGGTGACTTAACAGGAAGCATTTTTATGGGTTTAGGAAAAATAGCAGCAATAAGTGTTAGCTTAATGCCAATGGTTGCAATTCCTTTTGCAGGGTTATTCTCTCTAACAGGATATAAAATTTCTAAAAACCTTAATAATAACTCTAAAGAGCTCTAGACTTACCCATCTCTTTTCTGATTAAAATAATTTGGTTCATTATTCTTTCAGAAACTTGAAAGTTGTTTTTGGTTAAATTTAAAGCGAATTCTAACTGACCTAACGCCTGTTCATTTTGACCAAGCAAAAGAAAATACTCTGCTCTAGACTGATGATAACCAACAATATTTTTACTATTTCGCTGTATTTCAGATAGTAAAAGCCATAGTTGAGGATCTTCATTTCTTCTAATAAGCTGATCTCTTATCATTTCTTCAGATTCAAAAAATCTATTCATTTCTAGTAATAATTTTGATTTTGTAATTGTTAGAGGATAATTTTTTGGAGATATCTCAAGGAACCTGTTTGATAAGTTTAAAGCTGCATCAAACTTTTGAGCTTTTGTAAGTATTTCAATTTTTGTTGTATTTAAGAATAAATTTTTAGGATATTTTGATATCAATGCATCTAATAGGCCTAAAGACTCATTAAAATTGTTATTGTTAGCATATGATAAAGCTAACCCATATATATTTGCATCAGACTTATTTTTTTCAAATTTAGATTTAAAAAGTCTTAATGATTGTGATGGTATTTTCTCATAAAGCACCGCTAATCTAGATTTGATTAAAGAGTACTCTAATGAATTTTTTTTCGTGCCTTCCTCTGAGATTCCTTCTGCTGCATTAAAAGCATCATTTATTCGTGAAGAAGAGAGTGGGTGAGTTAATAAAAATTCAGGAGGTATTTCACCTTTAAGTTTTTTTAAGTTATTCATATTTTCAAACATTTCACCCATTGAATTAGGGTTATATCCTGCACGTATAAGATTTGCAAAACCTACTCTATCAGCTTCTTTTTCAAATAATCTGCTATATCTAAGATTTTGGGTTTGTATTAAAGCTGGACCAACTGTCATAGCTGATGGGTTGTTACTTATTAGAGCTAATGCAATAGATGAAATCATTGCTAATGAAGATCCAAGGCTTCTATCTTCAGCATTTAATATATTTCTGGCGAAATGTCTTTGACTTAAGTGAGCCAATTCATGTGCCATTACAGAAGAAAATTGACCCTCATCAGCAGCATTTAAAAAAAGACCACCATTAACACCAATGATACCTCCAGGAGCAGCAAAGGCATTTAAGGAGCTATCATCAATTAGTAGAATAGTAAATTGCCTATCTTGAACTTCACTATATTCTGAAAGTCTATAAATTAATAATTCTGTATATTCTTGAATTAGTGGATCTGAAATTAAAGGAGCTTGAAAGTATATTTGCTTAAGAAACTCCTTTCCTATAATTTTTTCTTCATCAGAAGAGACAGCTCCAGAAACCCTATCTCCCAATTCTGGTAAGTCTAATTTATTATTTTCTTGACCTATTAAGGTAAGAGTCATGATGGAGATATTATGAAGATGTATTTATTCATTATTTTTAAAATCAGCATACATTTTTATCAAAACTAACATAAAGAAGCTTTTTAGATTAATATATCCCATGATAAGGCGCAAATTGCTATAAGTTTTATATTTTGACTATTATTTTATGACTATAGTTCAATTTTTTAAAATTATAAAAAATACGAGATAAAAATGCTTGATGAATTAAATAAAGTTTTTAAAAAAATTTTCAGCAATGAAGAAACTATAGTTTTTTCTATAGCAATATTATTAATTTTTTTAATTATTACTTATTTTGGATCAATATTGACCCCATTTTTAATAAGTGTTGTTGTGGCATATTTGTTGGTCGGATTGCAGAAAAAGATACAAACTTATAATATTGGTCAATACACATCGCTAATAATAACTTTCTCTATTTTTATAGTAACAGGAGCAGCCTTGATAATCTGGCTAGTACCTCTTCTATATATCCAGCTTCAAGCTTTTATTCTAGATGTACCAAATTTATTTAATAATTTTTTAGATTACATGTCTGATTTACCTGCAAAGTTTCCTGAGCTAGTTTCGTCTGATCAAATCGCAATCTTTTTTCAAGCAGTATCTGAGGAAATAACCGCTATTGCACAAAATATTATTAAGTCATCAATTTCTGGTATTCAAAGCACAATAACAATTCTTCTATACATCATACTGTTTCCAATATTAGTTTTTTTCTTTTTATTTGATAGAAAAAATATTATTGATGGGGTTCTTAAAATAATTCCTGGTAAGAGAGAAATGTTTTCAAATGTATGGGCTGAAATGGATATCCAGCTCAGTAATTATGTAAGGGGAAAGACAATTGAAATATTTATTGTTGGTGCTGTAGCAGCAATTATTTTTTCATCACTGGGATTAAAATACTCTGCTTTGCTATCTGTACTTGTTGGCTTATCAGTAATAATTCCTTATGTTGGAGCATTTTTAGTTACTATTCCGATAGTAATTGTTGGCTTATTGCAATTTGGCTTGGGTACTCAGTTTTATTTGTTAGTTAGTCTTTATTTGCTGCTGCAGGCATTAGATGGAAATCTTCTTGTACCTCTTATATTTTCAGAGACACTTAAACTCCATCCTGTAGTCATTATCTTGGCAGTATTTATATTTGGAAGTATGTTTGGTTTTTGGGGAGTATTTTTTTCAATTCCAATAGCAACCTTTATAAAAGCAGTTTGGAATGCATGGCCTTCCTCTTTGGAGTAATTTAAGTCAAATTTTTTAATGTGCTTAACACATCATCCACATGACCCTTCACCTTAACCGAGCGCCATTCTTTTAATATAATGCCTTTAGCACTTACTAAAAACGTGCTTCTATCAACTCCAATATATTCTCTTCCATACATTGATTTTAATTTCATTACATCGAATGCTCTGCAAACTTTTTCATCAGGATCTGATAACAATTCAAATGGAAATGCTTGCTTAGATTTAAAATTTTCATGAGACTTAATACTATCCCTCGAAACTCCTAAAATCTCAGTATTTAATTTTTTAAAATATTTATAGTTATCTCTAAACTCTTGACCTTCTGTAGTACATCCTGGAGTACTGTCTTTTGGATAAAAATATATAACAAGATTTTTTCCAATAAAATCTTCATTGGAGAGATTTAATTCGCTTGTGCATTTAGCTTTAAATTTAGGACATTTTTTGCCCTCTAACATTTTAGTCATATTTTTTACCTTAAGTTTTTATAATAAAATAGTGTATAGTCCTATTTTTTACTGAAATTTTTATTCATGCAAGCATTACAGGGAAGTTTAGTTGCTTTAGTTACGCCGCTCACAAAAAGTGGAGGTGTAGATTATCAATCTCTTAAAAGATTAATTGACTGGCATATCGAGCAAGGTACTGATGGAATTGTGTCTGTTGGAACGACTGGAGAATCAGCAACTTTAAATGTTAATGAACACATTGACGTAATAGAATTCACTGTTAATCATGTTAATAAAAGAGTGCCTGTAGTTGCTGGCACTGGAGCAAATTCAACCCAAGAAGCTATAGATTTATCAGAAGAATCAAGATTAAAAGGCGCTGATTATGTTCTTTTAGTAACACCTTATTACAATAAACCTAATCAAAAAGGGTTAATTGCCCACTATGAGAAGATAGCAAATTCGGTTGAAATAAATCAAATTTTATACAATGTTCCATCTCGAACAGCATGCGATTTGCTTCCAGAAAGCGTGAAGGTGCTTTCACATCATAATAATATTGTAGGTATTAAAGAAGCTGTAGACAATATGGATAGAATCAAAGCTTTAACCCATATCTCAAAAAATAATGATAATTTTCTAGTTTTTTCTGGCGATGATCCTACTTTTATGAATTCATTAAATCATGGAGCTCATGGTGTAATATCTGTGGCCGCAAACGTAATACCTAAGTCTATATCTGAAATTTGTGCCTTTATGCGCAAAAACAATAAAGATGAGGCAAGATTATTAAATGAAATAAATAATAATTTATACAACTTATTATTTGTTGAATCAAATCCTATACCTGTTAAGTGGATGTTATATAAGATGGGGTTAATTGAAAATTCTATTCGACTTCCATTAGTTGAATTAGATGAAACTTTCCATGAAAAAATATTGTCTGAATTAGAGAGATTAAAACTATTATGATAAAAAAATTACTAACAATTAACTTACTTTTACTTACAACATCTTGCTCTTTCATTGGAGGCCCTGATGGTTATTTTCCTTCAACTAAGGAAGATTTTTTAAAAGAAAAAGTAGAAGAAGATATTCGCCTTCCAGATGATCTAAAATTATCTTCAATTGAGAATCATTATCCTGTTACTGAGTTAGAAGACTCTATTAATACTCAAGGTGTTCCAAAACCACGACAAATCTTTGCAACCTCTGGCAATAGCTCTGTTCAGTTAAGAAGATTAGGTGAATTAATGTGGATTTATGTAGAAGCTCTACCATCGACATCATGGCCAATATCAAAAAGTTACTGGGATACCTCTTCATATGAGACCATAGATGCTAATCCGCTAACAGGAGAAATACTTATTAAATTTGATGAAATATCTGTACTAGAGATGAAGATTGAACATGGAATTAAAGAGGCTTCAACAGAAATATTTTTAAAGCAGATTGATAGAACATCAAATGAAATAATGAGTAATCCCGAATTAATTCAAGATGAGCTTAGCAATTTGGTGAACTATTTTGCTGAATCTGTTAGTCAATTTTCTGGCACTTCACTGGCAGCTCAAAATCTTAATGAAATGAAGAAAGCTAAAATTTTTGTTGAAAATGGACAAACAACAATCGAGCTTAGTTTAAATTTTGATAGAGCCTGGTCATCAGTTACAAAAGCCATGGAAGCATCTGAAATTTTTACCAATGACAAAGATAGAAGTAATGGTATTTTTTACGTTAGTTATGATGAAAAAAATGATGGTATTTTAAGTGATGATGGCATCTTTTCATTCTTAAACATTGGCAGGAGTAGTGAAAATAAAAAAGTTAATTTTGAAGGTGCTCAATTTGAAGTAAAAATCACAGAAAAAAACAATAAAACATATGTTAGAGCATATTCAAAAGATGGTAAAATTGAAGAGGCTGAAAAGCTAATATCTAAAATAAATGAATCATTAAGTTAAGGTTAAATATGGAAAAAATTAAAGAATTAACTAAAGGTAAAGCAAAATCACTTTTTACCACATCTGATGATGATAGATTAATAATGCATTTCAGCGATGACACTTCTGCCTTTGATGGAAAAAAGAAAGAAGCTTTACTGGGAAAGGGTGCAGTAAATAACCAGTTTAATGCATTTATAATGGACCATTTAGAGAAGAATGGTGTTGAAACACATCATATAGAAACTATTAACAATAATGACTCACTGGTTTGGAATTTAAAGATGTTTCCAATTGAATGCGTTATAAGAAATAGAGCTTCTGGATCAATTTGTAGAAGATTGGGGACAGAAGATGGTTTGATACTTCAGAGTCCTTTATTTGAATTCTTTCTAAAAGATGATGATTTGGGAGATCCTCTTATTAATGACGAGCATATAATTTCATTTGGTTGGGCAACAAAAGAACAAATAGATGAAATGAAAGCACTCACTTATAAAGTCAACATCATACTTTCAGAATTATTTATTAATTCAGGTTTAATTTTAGTTGATTTTAAGGTTGAGTTTGGTGTTTCTAGCAAAGGAAAGATTCTATTAGCTGATGAATTTACACCTGATGGTTGTAGATTGTGGGATTCAAAGACTCTTAAAAAAATGGACAAAGATAGATTTAGGCAAGGACTGGGTGATGTGGTTGAATCATATCATCAAGTTGCTGATAGATTGGGTATGAATATAATAGTTGACTAAATCAGTCAGGTATTTATAATTCATGCGTGAAATTAACAACTAAAAGTAAGTACGCTGTTAGTGCTCTAGCTGAGCTTCATCTTCTTGAAACGTCTGGTCCAGTTGCACTATCTGATATATCAACAAGCCAAAATATTGAACTAAGTTATCTTGAACAGATATTTAGAAAGCTAAGAATAGCAGGAATAGTTCAAAGCTCAAGAGGTAGAAATGGCGGCTATACTTATGCAAGAAACCCATCTTCTGTTTCAATACGAGAAATTATGAATGCTGTTGAAGAAGATTTGGATGCAACAAATTGCAATGGTTCAAATACCTGTAAAGATGGCAAAAAATGTAATACGCACAACCTTTGGCATGAATTAAATCAGGTTGTAGACAATTACTTGAGTAAAATAACAATTAATCACCTTGTAGAATCAAACAAAACCCCATATATAAAGTTAAGAGAAATAATATGACTATCAAATCAACAATATATCTAGATTATGCATCTACAACTCCGGTTGATCCAAGAGTTGCATCTAAAATGATGCAATATCTAACTCCTGACGGAGAGTTTGGTAATCCAGCTTCTCGTTCACATAGATACGGTTGGAAAGCTGATGATGCTGTTGAAGAAGCTAGATCTCATGTTGCAAACTTAGTTAATTGTGACCCAAGAGAGATTGTTTGGACTTCAGGAGCTACTGAAGCTGATAATCTCGCTGTTAAAGGTGTTGCAAGATTTTATAAATCTAAAGGCAATCATATAATTACATCAAAAATTGAACATAAAGCAGTTCTTGATCCTTGCAGACAACTTGAGAGAGAAGGTTTTGAAGTCACATACTTAGAACCTGATGAGGGTGGAATTATTCATCCAAAACAAGTAAAAGAAGCTATACAAGAAAATACAATCTTAGTTTCACTAATGCATATCAATAATGAATTAGGTACGCTAAATGATCTAACTGCGATTGGAGAAATAACAAGAGAAGCAGGTATTTTTTTTCATGTAGATGCAGCGCAAAGCACTGGTAAGGTTGAAATTGATTTGTCATCATTGCCAGTAGATTTAATGTCATTTTCAGCCCATAAAACATACGGTCCAAAGGGTATTGGGGCATTATTTGTAAGGCGAAAACCTAGAGTGAGAATTGAAGCTTTGATTCATGGAGGCGGCCATGAGAGAGGAATGAGATCAGGAACATTAGCCCCTCATCAAATTGTTGGGATGGGTGAAGCTTTTAGAATTGCCAAAGAAGAAATGAAGGCTGATCATATAAAGGTCAATGCATTTCATAAAAAATTCCTTGAAGAAGCTATGAAAATCGAACATGCATATATAAATGGAGATTTAAATAATAAAGTACCTAATATACTTAATATAAGTTTTAATTTTGTTGAGGGTGAATCTCTTATAATGGGTCTTAAAGATATTGCTGTTTCATCAGGCTCTGCATGCACCTCAGCAAGTTTAGAGCCATCATATGTATTAAGAGCTTTAGGTAGAAAAGATGAACTAGCACATAGTTCTATAAGGTTTTCTTTTGGAAGGTTTACAAATGAAAGTGAGATAAATCAAACATTATCAATTTTACATAACGTAGTTGATAGATTAAGGGAGCTATCTCCATTATGGGAGATGCACTTAGACGGAATTGATCTTGATACAGTCAAGTGGGATACAAACTAAATATGGAGATAAATAATGGCTTATAGTAAAAAAGTAGTAGATAAATTTGAAAACACCTTAAATAACCCTCAGGCTTTTAATGTTGGAAGGTTTGATCCTTCAGAGGAAAACGTTGGAACTGGTATGGTTGGCGCTCCTGCATGCGGCGATGTTATGAAATTACAAATCAAATGCGAGCCTTCAGGCAATACCCATGTTATTAAAGACGTTAAATTTAAAACATATGGTTGTGGTTCTGCTATAGCCTCATCAAGTGAGCTTGTTGAAATGCTTATTGGCAAAACATTAGAAGAAGCCAAAGAAATAAAAAATAAAGAGATTGTTGAAGCACTAGAGCTGCCCCCAATAAAAATACATTGTTCAGTTTTAGCTGAAGATTCAATTAAACAAGCTATTGAAGATTACGAATCTAAGCAGTAAAAAGTATGGAAATCTTTAGCCATCAGATTTAAATTTTTCAGATGAAGCCATTGCTCATTTTGCATCCAGTTTAGAGAATAGAGGCAAAGGTGAAGGAATAAAAATTGGTGTTAGGAAAGCGGGCTGCTCAGGTTATGAGTATTATTTTGATTATGTAGATAATTTTGATACTAATGGAGTAATTTTTAATAAAAATGGCTGTAAAATTTTTGTTGATCATAACAGCTTAAATTTTTTAAAAGGAAGCTTGGTAGATTATAAAAAAGATGGACTAAATCAGGGTATTAAATTTATTAATCCAAATGCTAAAGCTGTTTGTGGTTGTGGTGAAAGCTTTACAATATAATCAATGAGTAAAATTAAAATTTTACCTCATGACGAGTTATGCCCAGAAGGTATTGTCATTGAAAATCTTCCCAATGAGACAATATGCGAAGCTGCCTTAAGAAATGGTGTGAAGATTGAGCATGCATGTGAAATGTCGGCAGCATGCACAACATGTCATATAGTTGTGAGGAGAGGATTTGAGAGTCTTGATGAGGCTAGTGATATAGAAGAAGATTTATTAGACAAGGCATGGGGCTTAGAGCAAACATCAAGATTAAGCTGTCAAGCTATTCCAAAAGATCAAGACTTAGAGATAGAGGTACCTAAATACAATATAAACATGGTTTCAGAGAATCACTAATGAATAGTTTAGACTGGCTTAATACAAATGACATAGCTATAGAGCTATATGAAAAATTTCCTGGTATCGACCCTCAATGGATTAGCTTTCCAGATCTGCATAAAAAAATTTGTGAACTAGATAATTTTAATGGAGATCCTAAAGGTTCAAATGAAAAGATTCTCGAAGCTATTCAGATGTTATGGATAGAAGAATCTCTATAAGTCTCATATAATACTTAAAATTTTTTATAAGGAATCTAATATGGCAATTGAACGAACATTATCTATTATTAAACCCGATGCAGTTTCTAAAAACATTATTGGAAAAATAATTTCAAGATTTGAAGAAAATGGTCTTTATTTAGTGGCTGGTAAATTAATGCAACTTGATGATGAAATAGCATCAGGGTTTTATGCTGAGCATGAAGGCAGACCATTTTTTAATGATTTAAAAAAATTTATGACTTCAGGCCCGGTGTTTGTGCAAGTACTTGAAGGAGATGGAGCTATCATTAAAAATAGAGAATTAATGGGAAATACGAACCCTAAAGAAGCTGCTCCTGGAACTATTAGAGCAGACTTTGCCAATAGTATTGATGCAAATGCTGTTCATGGTTCTGATTCTGAAACAAGTGCAGCGAGGGAGATCAATTATTTTTTCAAAGATGAAGAAATAGTCTCTAAATAAATTTTGTTTGAGGTAAAGGTAAATCTTCTAGGTTATTCTCTTCAATCGTTAGAAGCTTTCTTTGAACAAATAGGTGAGCCAAAGTTTAGAGCGAAACAGCTTATTAAATGGGTTCATCAAAAAGGGGTTTTAGATTTTGACAAAATGTCAGACTTTAATAAATTGCTAAGGTCTAAACTTAAATCTGTAGCAGTTTTATTGCCACCAAAAATTGAGGAAAAACATACCTCACCTGAAGGGACGATAAAGTATTTGATTAAGCTTGAATCAGGTTCAATGGTTGAGATGGTAAGAATACCAGAGAAGAAAAGAATGACATTATGTATCTCATCTCAAGCTGGCTGCGCTCTTCAATGTACATTTTGTGCTACCGGAGCTCAGGGCTTTGATAAAAACCTAACTGCTGATGAAATAATCGGGCAACTTTGGCTCGCAAATTTTAATTGCGAAGATCAACCCTTAATAACTAATGTTGTTTTTATGGGAATGGGTGAGCCGCTACTTAATTTTTTTCCAGTAATAGAATCAGCCAAAATAATGAAAGAACAACTTGCCTATGGTCTTTCTAGAAAAAGAATTACAATTAGCACTTCTGGAATAACGCCTCAAATAGATCAACTTTCTAGTGAAGTTGACGTCTCACTTGCAGTATCACTTCATGCACCTACAAATGAATTAAGAGATGAATTAGTTCCTATTAATAAAAAATATCCTATTAGCGAATTAATAAATTCATGTAATAAATATTTAGCTTTTTATAATGGAAAAAGAAGTATTACTATTGAATATATATTAATAGATGGAGTAAATGACTCTGAAGAACTTGCTAAAAAGCTAGCAAAACTACTCTCAAAAGTTTCATGTAAGATTAACTTAATTCCTTTTAATCCATTTGATGGCTCAGACTATAAAAGATCAAATAATAAAAATATTGAAGTCTTTAAAAGAATACTAATTAATAAAGGTTTTATTACCACACTAAGAGTAACTAGAGGCGATGCTGTAGATGGGGCATGCGGCCAACTAGTTGGCAAATTGGCAAAGTCAGTAAAAGGAAAAAAACTTATATCTCATCAATTAATATCATGACAACTGAACTTAAATCAGCAAATTCAGCAAAAGTCGGAAAAATTTTTAAAGATGCTAGAAATGACATTGGTTTAAGCAAAAATGAAGTTGCTCATGCTTTGGTGATGAATATAAAATATATTCAAGCTATTGAATCTGGTAACTATTCCTCTTTTCCTAGCGAAGGTTTTGCTAGAGCATATTTTATAAAATATCAGGATTTTTTATCTATAAATTGTGATTTCCCATCAATTTATAATGAAGATAATAGAAAAGTAGAAATCATTGAAAAATCTATAACAAAAATTAATAGATCATTAATACCCTTTTTTAAAAAAGCCTTGATCATAATATTTATTATTTTTGTATCATTTAGTTCTTATAATGCTATTTTTAATAATGACTCCTCTACAAATTCAAAAAATAATTCAGTAAGCAATTCACAAAACGATCAATTTATAGCTCAAGAAATCAGTAATAATATTGCTGAGAAAGACCAGCCACTTGTTTTTGAAGAAGATTTTTACGAAGAAAATAAGGCTAATATTGAAAATGAAGCATCTAATTTAATGGTGGACAATAAATTAAGATTGAATTTTTTTGATCAGTGTTGGATTGAAATATATTCTAGGAATGAGCTAATAGCAAATCAACTATTTCAACAAGGTGATGTCTATATATTAGATATTAAAAAACCTTTTAAAGTTGTTGTAGGAGATGCTGACAATGTAGAGGGTACATATAATGGTGATAGCATTGATTTTATTACCAATGCTAATAGACTTAGAGTAAACACTATTACATTTAATGATGAGTAATTGGATAAAAAGAAAAAACACTACGGTTATTAGTGTTGGTAACGTCAAAGTTGGTGGCTCTAATCCAATATCAGTTCAGTCAATGACAAATACAAATACATCTGATGTTATTTCAACAGTTAAACAAATAAATGATTTAGAAGCTGCAGGAGCAGATATTGTTAGGGTTTCAGTTCCTGGATTTGAGGAGGCAAAAGCCTTTAAAGAGATTAAAAAAGCAGTTTCTATTCCATTAGTTGCAGACATTCATTTTGATTACAAAATTGCTTTGGAAGTTGCTGATTCTGCTGATTGTTTAAGAATTAATCCTGGAAATATTGGAAAAGAGTCAAAAATAAAAGAAGTTATCGCAGCAGCAGAGCATAATAATGTTCCAATAAGAGTCGGGGTTAATGCGGGCTCGCTTGAAAAAGATTTACAGAAGAAATATGGAGAACCTAATGCAGATGCTCTGGTTGAGTCTGCTTTGAGACATGTGGATATATTAGATAGATTCAATTTTACTAACTATAAAATGAGCTTAAAAGCTTCAAATATAGAAATGACAGTAGAGGCATATAGGAAAATATCAAAGCTAATTAATCAACCGCTTCATCTAGGAATCACAGAAGCGGGAAGTTATAGAGCTGGAACTGTTAAGTCTTCAATTGGAGTTGGAATGCTTTTATCAGAAGGTATAGGAGATACTATTAGAATTTCTCTTGCCTCAGATCCAGTCGATGAGATAAAAGTTGGCTGGGATATATTAAAAAGTCTAAATATACGAAGCAGAGGGGTTAAAATTATAGCTTGCCCAAGTTGTTCAAGACAAAACTTCAATGTTATAGAAGTGGTGAATGAATTAGAAACAAGATTAGAGGATATTTCAGATGATATAGAAGTTGCAGTAATAGGCTGTTATGTCAATGGTCCAGGTGAAAGTAAAGCAGCTGAAATAGGACTCACAGGAGCCAGTCCAAGCAATTTACTATATGTTGATGGAGTACCAAATAAAAAAATTAGTAGTGAAAATCTTGTTCAAGAAATAGAAGAAAAAGTTCGAGAAAAATTATCACTTAGAAAGTCTACTGAAATTATTGCAAGGAGCTAAAGTGGATAAAATAAAATCATTAACAGGAATGCTAGACTTATATGATGATGGAGATAAGACAAATTTATCTGCTAAGTTATTTTACTTAGAAAAGAAAATAAAAGATATTTTCATAAGTTATAAACTTAATGAGATAAGAACGCCTATATTAGAAGATATTAATTTATTTATAAGATCAGTAGGTGGAGCATCAGATATTGTTAATAAAGAAATATATTCTTTTAATGATAGAAATGATAAAGGCATAGCGCTAAGGCCAGAGGGTACGGCAAGTGTTATTAGAGCAATCATAGAAAAAAAATTAGATCAAACAAATCATAAATTATGGTATATGGGTCCAATGTGGAGATATGAAAGGCCGCAAAAAGGACGCTACAGACAATTCAATCAAGCTGGAGTTGAGATTCTTGGCATCCCTGAGGGAATGCCTGAATTTGAGATGATTTCAATAGTATGCTCAATCATAAGTGAATTTAAATTACAAAACTGCACTATTAAAATTAATCATTTAGGCACTCAAAAAAATAAAGAATTATTTTGTAATGCCTTGGTAAAATTCTTGGAACCATTTAAAGAATTTCTAGATGAAAAAGATCTTCAGAGACTAGAAAAAAATCCATTGCGAGTTCTAGATAGTAAAAACAATGAAACTCAAAATATTTTAAGAGACGCCCCATCAATAAATGAATTTATAGATTCTTCTGCTATAGATTTATTAAATTCAATCCAAAAATATTTTTCTGATATCTGTAATATAGAAATTGATTACTCTCTAGTTAGAGGTCTTGATTATTATTCTGGTTTTGTTTTTGAAGCAGTTTCGTCAGATCTTGGGGCACAAGATTCTTTTCTAGGTGGAGGGAGATATGATCAACTTTGTGCAAAACTCGGTGGAAAAGATTTGCCATCAATTGGGATGGCAATTGGACTAGAAAGATTTGCAGAATTAATAGCGTTAAAAGATGATTCAGTAAAAGTCGTATCATTTCTGATTGTAACTAGTAATTTAGAGCCAAAAGCATATAAAATAGCGCACCAACTTAGATCTTTAAATAAGGATATTATTTTAGATATCCATTTATCAGACGGTAGCTTAAAGGCAAAGTTAAGAAAAGCTAATAAAAATAATTCGGATTATGCAATTATAATTGGAGAAGAAGAGCTAAAAAATAATACAGCAGTTATAAAACCTTTAAAGAATGAACTTGAAGAACAAGTAACTGTCTCACTTGATGACTTGTATAGTTTTTTTAAATCTATATAAAAAAGGAAAAAAATATGAATGAAATTTTCGAAAATAATAAATTTGCAACAAGAGCGCTTAATTTTTATAACGTATACAGAACATCAATTATTGCGATTGTAGCGATTTTGTTAATAACTATTATTTTAATCCTTGGCTTGGGTCAGATAAACAAATCAAACAATGAGAAGGCTGCAGAAATATATAACAAATGGACCTTACAAGAAATAGAGTCTGAAGATGGCCAAAACACCTCTAAAGAGTTATTCAATGAGCTATTAAATTCATATAAAAAAACTGGTTACACAAAGCTTGCTCTCTTAAACCAAGCTTCTATAGATGCAAAAAATGGACTCAATAAAGAATCTCTTAATAAATTTTTAACGCTAATTGATTTAACAGATGGTTATAGTGGAAACGATCTTTTTAATAAAATAGCCAGAGTTAATGCAGCTAGATTGCTATATGCTGAGGAAAAATATGATGAGGCACTAAAATTACTAGAAAAATATTCATCCTCATCAACAGCAATGATTCATGAGCTATTAGGGGATATTTTAACAAAACAAGAAAAGATTGATTTAGCCAAAGATCAATATTTATTATCAAAAGATAAATATACAGATGAAGCATCAACTTCAATTGTTTCAATGAAAATCTCTAATCTATCAAAATAATATGACTTCAGCCAATTCAATGACTTCAAAACAAACTACAAGATTCTTTGTGATTCCTTTTTTGGTAGTATTTCTAACTTCTTGCTCTTCTTTGAGTTCATTAAAATTTTGGGATAATGATAATTTTGATTCAGATGAGCCTAGACCTTTACAAAATATATCAAGTATAAAAAGCATAAAAATTAACTGGGACTTATCTTTTTCAGGAGAAAACTATCTTGGTAATTTTGTACCTGCATTTAGTGCTGATAACATTTTTTTTGCTGATTCCACAGGACAGATTAAATCATTTAACTCAAACCAAGGAAAAATAAATTGGGAGAAAAAAGTTAATTCTCTATCATCTGGAATCGCATCTGGCTTTGGTATGCTTGTTGTAGCAGATACAGATGGCAATATTATTAGCTTAAATCAGGCTGATGGATCTATTTTATGGTCAGTAAATGTCAAGGGAGAGGTATTAGCTCCTAGTGTGATAAGTACAAAACTTGTAATTGTAAAGACAGGTTCTGGTGAATTAATTGCTTTAGATAGAAATACTGGAGAAATAGTTTGGTCATACAGATCTAAACTTCCAACGCTTACAATTAGAGGAAATAGCAGCCCAGTAATTGATGATGATAAGATTTATGTTTCATTTGATAATGGAAGACTTACCGTATTTGAATTAGATTCAGGATTTCCGGTATGGGATGGAGCTATATCTTATGTTGGCGGAACTTCAGAATTAGAAAATCTAATAGATTCAGATTCAAATCCTATTGTTGAAGGTGGCCTAGTTTATACAACTAATTATCAGGGTGCTTTAAATATATTTGATATTGCTCAAAAAAGATCAGTATGGCAGGTTGAAGCCTCATCCTTTTATTCACCACTTTTAATAAAAGGACTAATCGTGTTAGTTGAGTCAGGATCAAATATGAAATCTTACTATGCTAAAACATTACAAGAGTCATGGACTTCAGATGAATTTCTTAATAGACAATTATCAAATCCCATAGCATTTGATGGGAGTATAATAGTTGGAGATTTCGAAGGTTATATACATATAATTGACCCTCTCAATGGAATATCTATTGGCAGAAAAAAAATATCCAAGAAGCCGATTAAAATGATTATAAGCAGGAGTAAAAGCTTTTATGCTGTTGATGAGTCATTTAATTTATTCTCATTAAGCATATAAAATGTATATCAATAATGTTTACTTCAATAGCAATTATAGGAAGACCGAATGTTGGCAAGTCTACCTTATTCAATAAACTAACAAAATCACGACAAGCAATAGTTTCTGATTTTTCTGGCTTAACAAAAGATAGAAACTATGGCTATATTTCTTTTGGAGATCAAAAAAGCTTAATTATTGATACCGGCGGGATAGCACAAGATGATTCTATTTTAAAAGAAGATATAGCTGAACAAGCTTGGATTGCTGCTGAGGAATCAAATCTTATAATCTTTTTACTTGATGGATCACAAAATCTAAATAAAGAAGACTTAGATATTTTGACAAGATTAAGGAAGTTAAATAAGAATTTTATTACTGTATTAAATAAACTTGATAAAAAATCAGAATCTCTAATTAAAGAAGACCTAGCTAAAAAGGGGTTAAATGATATTTTTGAAATTAGCGCAGAACATTCCAAAAATTTAATTGATTTAAGGACTTTTATTAAAGCATCATTGCCAAAAGAGAGATTCATAGCTCCTGATGGAAAAAAAATTGCTGTATTGGGAAGACCAAATGCTGGCAAATCTACTTTTATTAATAAATTTATTAAACAAGATAGACTTATCGTTTCAGAAATAGCTGGCACAACTATCGATGCAATTAGCATCCCATTTACTGTAAATGATGATGACTTTATTTTTATTGATACTGCAGGCATTAGAAAAGGCTATCGCTATGCTCATAAAGTAGAATATTTTTCTTATGTCAGAGCAATGCATTCAGTAGAAGAATGTGATGTTGTTATATTTATATGTGATGCCAAAGAGGGCTTGGTAGATCAGGATCTAAAGATTATTAATATGATTTGCGAGATGGGTAAACCAGTTGTTATAGCTTTTAATAAAATGGACTTACTTTCAAAAAAAGAAAAAGAAAAATTATATGATTCTAAAAGAGCTCAATCTAGTTTTGTTGATGACTTCATAAAATTAGAAATTTCTAGTATCAAAGGAACTGGATTCAAAAGGCTTTTTAGAATTACCAACAATGTAATTGATATAGCTCAAAAAAAATATACAACTGCTGCTCTCAATAAATTATTGAATAAATTTGTTCTTCAAAGTGCTCCTCCTTCAGTTGGCGGAAGACAGCTAAAGCTTAAACATATTCATTTTGGTGGCATAAACCCAACCACATTAATTATTCATTCAAATCAAGACAAAAAAATCCCTTCAAACTACCGAAAGTATTTAGAAAATTCTTTAAGAGTAGCTTTAAAACTTCAAAGTATTCAACTTAAGTTGATTTTTAGAAAATCAGAAAACCCTTTCAAATCTAAAATTAATAAACTTACTGACAGGCAGGTCAAAAAAAGACAAAGAATGATGAAGCATGTAAGGAAGAAAAAATAAGTAAATTACTATTTTTTAACATTCCAATTATTTAATTCGCTTATAATCAGTTATAATTTGAGCACAAAAACATACTAAAAAATGACATTTGTCACTTTCTTAATGACACATAAAAGACCTATAAATATAAACCTTTTCAAGATGCAGTTACCTTTATCTGCCTTGCTTTCTATAACTCATAGAATTAGCGGTATACTAATATTTTTTATAGTTCTTCCAGTTACCGCAATAGCTTTATCTTTTATGTATGAAAGTCAATTATCGTATGATAATTTTATAAATTTTTATTCGACCAATTCATCTATCAAATTATTTTTTATTAGTTTAATTTTAATATTTCAGTACCATATTTTTACAGGTGTTAGGCATTTGATGATAGATTTTCATCTTTTAGAAGAAACTCTTTCTTCATCATTTAGATCAGCAGTTATAACTTTGCTTTTATTTTTGTTAAATGCAGTTGCAACTATTTGGATAATGCTATGAATATTGGAAGATTGTCATGGTATCTTCAACGCTACAGTGCTTTTTACTTCGTTATATTTTTGGGATATGTGGAGTACTTATTTTGGACCAACAGTCTATCGTTTGAACTTATAACTACTTGTTTTTTGTTCAAGGCTTCATTGTCAATATTTATTCTTTTAGTATGTCTGCATGCATTTATTGGACTTTGGACAATAGGAACAGACTATCTTACAAAAAGAACTTTAGGATTTATTTCAACTGGTTTAAGTAATAGCGCTGACATTATAAGAAAAATATATGAGATTTCTTTCATTCTTTTGGGTTTGATTGTTATCTGTATGTACTTCTCAATTATTTGGTTTTAAAAATATGACAAATTATAATTCTGCAAATATTAAAACTTTAGAATTTGATGCTCTAATAATCGGTGGAGGTGGTTCAGGTATGAGAACATCTTTAGAGCTTGCCAAATCTGGTTTAAAGACAGCAGTAGTGTCAAAAGTTTTTCCTACAAGGTCTCATACAGTATCAGCTCAAGGAGGGATCACATGCGCAATTCAAAGTGCGGATCCTAATGATGACTGGAGATGGCATATGTATGATACTGTGAAAGGGGCAGATTTCATTGGAGATCAGGACGCTATCGAGTATTTATGCTCTGAGGGACCCAAAGCAGTTTTTGAACTGGAGCATATGGGATTACCATTTTCTAGATTTGATAATGGAAGAATATACCAAAGACCGTTTGGAGGACAGTCAAAAGATTTTGGTAAAGGCGGGCAGGCAGCAAGAACATGCGCTGCTGCCGACAGAACAGGTCATGCACTACTCCATACCCTCTATCAAAATAATATTAAAGAAGGAACAAATTTCTTAAATGAATGGTTTGCTGTTGATATTGTCAAAAATGATAAGAATGAGGTTGCAGGAGTTATTGCTTTTTCTATTGAATACGGCGAAGTTGCATATTTAAAGGCTCAGTCAACAGTGATGGCTACTGGAGGGGCTGGCAGAATTTATGCTTCCACAACTAATGCTTTAATAAATACTGGTGATGGTTTGGCTATGGCTCTAAGAGCTGGATTTCCTGCTCAAGATATGGAAATGTGGCAATTTCATCCAACAGGTATTTATGGTGCAGGGTCTCTTGTTACTGAGGGCTGCAGAGGAGAAGGTGGTTATCTAATAAATAAAGATGGCGAAAGATTTATGGAAAGGTACGCGCCCAATGTAAAAGATTTAGCTGGAAGAGATGTGGTTGCTAGGTCCATGGTTTTAGAAATTCTTGAGGGCAGAGGATGTGGGGAAAACCAAGATCATATTTATCTAAAACTAGATCATCTTGGAGCTGATGTATTAAATGCAAAGCTTCCAGGGATATGTGAACTATCTAGAACTTTTGCTCATGTTGATCCAATATTTGAACCTATACCTGTAGTTCCTACATGTCACTATATGATGGGTGGCACTCCAACTAACATTAACGGGCAGGCATTTAATAGAGTTAATGAAATTGATTCTATAGTTCCTGGATTATTTGCTGCAGGAGAGGCAGCATGCGTATCAGTTCATGGAGCAAATAGACTTGGAGGCAATTCATTACTTGATTTAATCGTATTTGGAAGAGCAACAGGAATGTTTATTCAGGAAGAAATAAAATCTGGAGGAGGGGTAAAGTCCGCAGCTTCAGATGATATAGATGCAGCTTTAGAAAGGCTAAATAAATTAAATGAATCTAATAGTGGATATGACACAGCGGATGTTAAGAAGCAGCTTCAAGAATGTATGCAAAATTATTTCGGAGTTTTTAGGCGTGGTGAATTTATGAAAAAAGGCCTAAATGAACTCAAAGAAATAAGTGATAAAGTTAATAATCTGCATTTAAAGGACAAAAGTAATGCCTTTAATACAAGTAGAGTAGAAGCGATTGAGTTACAAAATTTATTTGAAGTTGCAGAAGCGACTGCGGTTGCTGCTTACAGTAGAAATGAGAGTAGAGGAGCTCATGCGAGAGATGATTATCCAGAAAGAGATGATGAAAATTGGTTATGTCACTCACTCTATGACCCACAATCTAAATCAATTTCAAAAAGAGACGTAAATTTTAGTCCTTCTGAAGTTGAAGCATTTCCACCAATTGTAAGGACCTATTAAATGGCAAAAGAAATACTTGAAATTAATATGTATAGGTACAATCCAGAGCAGGATAAGTTTCCATACATAAAAAACTACAGCATAGAGAAACCTGCAAAAGATATCATGGTTCTTGATTTACTCCATTTACTAAAAGAGCAAGATGAATCAATATCATATAGAAGATCATGTAGAGAAGGAGTTTGCGGATCAGATGGGATGAATATCAATGGTAAAAATGGCCTTGCATGCATTACACCAATATCTTCTATTATAAAAAATAATAAAATAGAGCTTAGGCCGCTACCTGGATTGCCTGTAATAAGAGATTTAGTAGTTGATATGACAGAATTTTATGCTCAATATGAAAAAATTAAACCTTTTTTACAAAACAGCACTACTGCTCCTGAGCAAGAAAGACTTCAGTCACCAGAAGATAGAGATAAATTAGATGGTTTGTATGAATGTATTTTATGTGCATGTTGTTCCACAAGTTGCCCATCTTTTTGGTGGAATCCTGATAAGTTTTTGGGTCCAGCAGCCTTACTTCAGGCATATAGATTCCTAGCTGATACTAGAGATCTTAAGACAAATGAAAGGCTGGAAGAGCTGTCTGATCCCTTTAGCGTATATAGATGTCACGGAATAATGAACTGTGTAAGCGCATGCCCGAAAGGCTTAAATCCAAACAAAGCCATTGGTAAAATTAAAACAATGCTTTTAAAAGATAAAAAAGAAATTATTACTTCAGATGGGGTTATGAATTAAATAACGATGAGCCAATTAATGCAAGAACTATGGGGGAGTTCACATTTGTCAGCAGGACATGCAGCCTACCTAGAAAATCTTTACGAAACATATTTAACCAATCCAGAAAACCTTTCAAAAGAATGGCGTGATTTCTTTTCAAATCTCCCCAGAGGATCCAGTAAAAATGGAGACGTATCCCACCAAAGTGTAATTAACGAATTTAAAAATCTTTCGAGAGGAGCTGTATTAGCAAAAGAAGAGATAGATGAAAGGCAGGGAAAAGTTATAAGACTTATACAATCCTATAGAAATCGGGGTCATCAAGAGGCAACATTAGATCCATTGGGTATGATGGAAAGACTTCCTATCGAAGACCTTAAAATTGAGTTTCATGGGTTATCACAAGACGATTTAGATACTGAATTCTATACAGATACATTTAATGTTGGTAATTCTGATACTAAAAAATTAAGTTTAAGAAATATATTAGAAAACTTAAGAAGGATTTATTGTGGAAATATAGGCGTTGAATATAACTATATTATGAATTCAAACGAAAGAAGGTGGTTTCAAAAGCAATTCGAATCAAAAATTGAATCTTATTTTTTTACAAAGGATGAAAAATTACATATTTTCGAAAGATTAAATTCTGCTGAGGGATTGGCAAAGTATTTAGCTGCCAAATATCCTGGTATGAAGAGGTTTGGTATTGATGGGAGTGAATCTTTAGTCCCATTAGTTGATGCTGTTATACAAAATTGTGGAAGTCTTGGCGCTAATCAAATATGTTTTGGTATGGCTCACAGAGGAAGATTAAATTTATTAGTAAATGTTTTAGGAAAACTTCCAGCAGATTTATTTTCTGCATTTGATGAAAGTGGAGAATTGGAAGGAGCAAATACCGGTGATGTTAAATATCATTTGGGCTTTTCATCTAATATTGAAACTCCTGGTGGCGAGGTTCATGTATCCCTGAATAACAACCCGTCACATCTAGAAATAGTAGATCCAGTTGTTCTAGGGTCTGTAAGAGCAAGACAAGATAGGCTGGGAGATGATAAAAGAAAAAAAGTAGTACCAGTTTTACTTCATGGTGATGCGTCTTTTGCAGGACAGGGGGTTGTGATGGAATCTCTGCAAATGTCGCAAACTAGAGGCTTCAATGTTGGGGGCGCAATACATATAATTGTAAATAATCAGATTGGTTTTACCACAAGCAATAAAAATGATGCAAGATCAACTGATTATTCAACAGATGTCGCAAAAATGATTCAAGCTCCTGTCATTCATGTGAATGGAGATGATCCTGAAATGGTAATTAGGGCGGTAAAGATAGCGTGTCAATATAGAGAAAAATTTAATAAAGATGTTGTTATTGATTTATTTTGTTACAGAAGAAGAGGTCATAACGAAGCAGATGATCCGTCAGCTACACAACCAATAATGTATAAGAAAATTTCAAAACACCCATCTGTTCTTAACCAATATCAAGAAAAATTAATGATAGAGGGTTTTATATCTAAAGAATCAGCATTAGAAATTAAGAATATCTATAGAAAATCCTTAGAAGATGACAGAATAGTTGCAAAGAATTTGGCAGAGCACTCAAATAAATCACTTTGGTTTGATTGGACTGATTACATGAATGTTCTTTGGTGGCCTAAAGTTGACACATCCTTTGAAGCTAATAAATTTACATCTTTAGCTATGCAGATTTGTGAAGTTCCTGACTCATTTCAATTAGGGAATCAAGCGTCTAAAATTTTCAATGATAGAAAAAAGATGACTGAAGGCAGTTTAGATATTAATTGGGGTTATGCTGAAAGTATGGCCTATGCAACATTGCTTGAAGAAGGTTTTCCAATAAGAATTACAGGGCAGGATGTCAGAAGAGGGACGTTTTCTCACAGACATGCATGTGTTTTTGATAAAGATTCAGGGGAAGGGTATATTCCCTTATCAAAAATAGCTAAAGATAATAATACAAGGTTTGATATATATGATTCATTACTTTCAGAAGAGGCTGTTTTAGGTTTTGAATATGGGTATTCTGCTACATGGCCAACGGGATTAACTATCTGGGAAGCTCAATTTGGTGATTTTGTTAATGGTGCTCAGGTTGTTATCGATCAATTTATTGTTTCAGCTCAACATAAATGGGAAAGGCTATCAGGTCTAGTAATGCTATTACCTCATGGTTATGAGGGTCAAGGACCTGAACACAGCAGTGCAAGAATTGAAAGATTTCTTCAATTATGTGCTTCAGAAAACATACAAGTATGTATTCCAAGCACACCATCGCAGATTTTTCATTTATTAAGAAGACAAGTAATAAGAAAAATGAGAATCCCCCTAATCGTTATTTCACCTAAAAGTTTATTAAGAAATCCTATGGCAACATCATCACTTCAAGATCTTACAGAAGGGTCTTTTAATTGTGTGATTGATGATGTTGTAGAAAAAAAGTCTAAAATAAAAAAGGTTATTTTATGTTCTGGTAAAGTTTTTTATGACCTTAAAGAAAGACAAAATACTGAGCCAAAAGATCATATTGCAATTGTAAGAATTGAACAACTTTATCCATTTCCATATGATGATCTTGAAGAAGCGTTGAAGGATTATAAAAACGTTCAAGATATAGTTTGGTGCCAAGAAGAGCCACAAAACCAAGGCGCTTGGTTTAGCCATAGACACAGACTTCAAAGAGTTTTAGATAGATTGGGAGAAAATAAAGAAATTAAATTAGTCAGCAGGCCTCCAGCTGCAGCTCCAGCAGTTGGAATGATGAAATTACATTTAGAACAACAAAGTAATCTTATTACAGAAGCTTTACAATAGGGAACATTATGACAATTGAAATTAAATCGCCAACATTTCCAGAATCAGTTGCAGATGGAACTGTAGCAAATTGGGTAAAAAAAGAAGGAGAGTCTGTAGCTCAAGATGAAATTCTTGCAGAGATAGAAACCGACAAGGTTGTTCTTGAGGTTGTTGCACCTTCTGATGGGGTGCTAACAAAAATTATTAAGAATGAAGGAGATATTGTTAATAGCGCTGAAGTTATTGGTCAATTTGATGAAACAGCAGCAGCTCTTAATGAACAAGACAAAACTTCAAAAAAGGCTGATGAAACGAATACTCCAATTATAAAAAAAGAAGAGGAGCAAGGGGTTAAAATAGAAGCAAATACAAAAAAATCTGGACCAGCAGCTAAAAAGCTTATCGTTGAAAATAATTTAGATTCATCTTTAATAAAAGCATCAGGAAAAGATCAAAGAATTACAAAAGCTGATGTTATAAATCATCTTGAATCTTCTGTAGTATCCCTAGAGCCAAGTCCTTCAGCTTCTTCATCAACAAACTCATCACTTAGACCTGAAAAAAGGGTTCCAATGAGCAGATTAAGAAATACTATTGCCAAAAGACTTGTTTCAGTTCAACAGGAAACAGCAATGCTCACAACTTTTAATGAGGTTGATATGCTTCCAATAAAAGAGCTTAGAGCAAAATATGGTCAGGAGTTCGAAAAGGAACATGGAGTAAAGCTTGGTTTTATGGGATTTTTTGTTGTGGCTGCTGTACAAGCTTTAAAGAAGTTTCCAGTTGTAAATGCTTCGATTGATGGTTCAGATGTTGTATACCACGGATATCAAGATATTGGTGTAGCAGTATCAACCGAAAGAGGTTTGGTGGTGCCGGTGATTAAAGATGCTGATGCCAAATCTTTACCTGAACTTGAAAAATCTATTGTTGAATATTCAGAAAAAGCTAGAGATACCAAGCTAACAATAGAGGAAATGCAAGGCGGAACTTTTACTATTTCTAATGGTGGTGTATTTGGCTCTCTTTTATCAACTCCAATTCTTAATGCTCCTCAAACAGCAATACTTGGAATGCATTCTATTCAAGAAAGACCTGTAGCTATGAATGGTGAAGTTGTTATCAGGCCAATGATGTATTTAGCTATGAGCTATGACCATAGACTTTTAGATGGTAAAGAGGCGGTAAGGTTCTTGGTTTCAATTAAGGAACAATTAGAGTCGCCCGAAAGATTATTATTAAATTTATAAATTAGAGGAATTTTATGTTTGATGTTGTTGTAATAGGTGGAGGTCCTGCAGGCTATGTGGCTGCCATAAGATCAGCTCAATTAGGCTTAAAGACAGCTTGTATTGAAGAATATGTTGATGATAAAAATAAACCAACATTTGGTGGAACTTGTTTAAACGTTGGTTGTATACCTTCAAAGGCCTTGCTTGATTCTTCTCATAGATATCAAGAGGCAACTAGTCATTTAAAAATTCATGGTATTGAAGTAGGTTCAGTTGAATTAGATATACCTGCAATGATGAAAAGAAAAGACGACATTGTAACAAAATTAACCGGTGGCATAAGTGGCCTTTTCGCTGCAAATAAAGTAACCCCAATAGCTGGTAGAGGCAAAGTTTTAGCAAATAATAAAGTAGAAGTTATAGGACCTGAAGGCACAGAAAGAAGAAATTGAATCAAAAAATATTATTATTGCAACTGGTTCCTCACCAATTGAAATTGGCTCAGCAGTTTTTAATAATACAAATATTTTAGATAGTACTGGAGCTCTTGAAATTGATAAAGTGCCTGAAACTTTAGGTGTAATTGGTGCTGGTGTAATAGGCTTGGAATTAGGAAGTGTTTGGGCAAGATTAGGCTCAAAGGTTACTATTATCGAAGCCATGGATGACTTTCTTTTTATGGCTGATAAAGAGATAGCTAAGGAAACTTTAAAAGATTTTAAGAAAGCAAGGCTTAGATATTAGACTAGGATGCAAACTAACCTCATCAAAAAGTTTAAAAAATTCTGTAAAAATCACATACGAAAATAATGGTTCTCCTGAAAATATGGAGTTTGAGAAATTAATTGTAGCTGTTGGAAGAAAGCCTAATACAAAAGATATTTTTGCTGAATGATGCAGGAATAGAGTCTTGATGAAAAAGGTTTTATTTCTGTTAGATCAAAACTGTCAAACAAGCATAGAGAATATATGGGCTATAGGCGATATAGTTAGAGGCCCAATGCTAGCTCACAAAGGAAGTGAGGAAGGTATTATGGTTGCTGAGAGAATAGCGGGTAAGCACGCTGAAATGAATTATGAATTAGTGCCTTCTGTAATTTATACGCACCCTGAAATAGCCTGGGTTGGTAAGAATGAAGAGGAGCTTAAAAACGATAACATTGAATACAAGGTTGGTAAATTTCCATTTGCTGCAAGTGGAAGAGCTTTAGCTGTTGATCAATCAGTTGGTTTTGTGAAACTTATAACAGATGCAAAAACCGATACAATTTTAGGCGTTCATGTTTTTGGTCCATCTGCGGCAGAAATTGTTCAACAGGCTTTAATATCTATGGAATTTGGAGCTAGCTCAGAAGATTTAGGGTTAACAATTTTTAGTCATCCAACGGTTTCAGAGGCGCTTCATGAAGCTGCTTTATCGGTCAATAATCAAGCTATACATATAGGAAATAAAAAGTAAATGAATCTTCACGAATATCAAGGTAAAGCATTATTTGCAGAATATGGGCTGCCAGTATCAAACAGCAAAGTAATTTATGAAGCTGAAGATGCTCACAACGCTTGTAGAGATATAGGTGGATCAAAATGGGTTGTAAAAGTCCAAGTTCATGCAGGGGGCAGAGGAAAGGCTGGGGGAGTTGAGTTAATAGATTCTCCAGAAGATGCAGTTGCATTTGCTAGAAAATGGCTTGGTAAAAGATTAATAACTTATCAAACAGATGCAAGTGGGCAGCTGGTAAATTCTATTCTTATAGAAGAATGCACCGACATAGCAGAAGAGTTATATTTAAGTGCTGTTATTGATAGAGATACTCAGAGAGTTGTATTTATCGGCTCCTCTGAGGGTGGAGTAAATATTGAGGAAGTTGCTAAAAATACTCCAGAAAAAATTATCTATGAAGCCATAGATCCACTATGTGGAGCACAAGGTTTTCAAGCAAGAAAAATTGCTAAAGTTTTAAAGCTTAATAATGAGCAAACAAAACAGTTTACTCCAATGCTAAAGAATTTAATGAAATTATTTATTGAAAAAGATCTTAGCTTGTTAGAGATTAATCCTCTTGTCATTACTAGTGGTGGATTGCTTCATTGCCTAGATGCAAAAATAAATATAGATTCAAATGCAATTTACAGACAGCCTGAAATTGCTGAAATGTATGATTCATCTCAAGAAGATCCAAGAGAGTCTGAAGCTGCAAAGAATGATTTGAGTTATGTTTCATTAGATGGAAATATTGGATGCATGGTTAATGGAGCTGGTTTAGCAATGGGAACTATGGATACTATTAAATATTTTGGTGGTAATCCTGCAAACTTTCTTGATGTTGGAGGAACTGCAACCCAGGACAGAGTATCAAGAGCATTTAAAATTATATTGGATGATCCAGAAGTAAAAGTTGTGCTTGTTAATATTTTTGGAGGAATAGTAAGATGCGATCTTATTGCAGAAGGGGTATTGGCAGCAATAGAAGAGGTTGGTGTTAAGATTCCTGTGGTGGTAAGACTTGAAGGTAATAATGCTGATTTAGGATCAGAGATCTTGTCAAAAGCAAATATTAAAATTGAAAGTATTAATAATTTAGGTGATGCAGCTAAAAAAGCAGTGGAGCTAGCACAATGAGTATTTTAGTTAATAAAGATACGAGAGTTATTGTTCAAGGATTTACTGGTTCTCAGGCTACTCTTCACTCAGAACAATCTATCGAGTATGGAACAAATATAGTTGGTGGGATAACACCAGGTAAAGGTGGACAAACTCATTTAAATAGACCTGTATTTGACACTATGGCAGAAGCCGTTAGTGCTGTTCAGCCAAACGCATCATTAATTTTTGTTCCCGCACCATTTTGTAAAGACTCAATTCTTGAAGCTGCTGAGTCAGGTATTGAATTAATAGTATGTATTACTGAAGGTGTTCCAACTTTAGACATGCTAGATGTAAAAAAGAGAGTTGATGAGCTCGGCTTAAGATTAATTGGACCAAACTGCCCAGGTTTAATAACACCTGGAGAAGCAAAGCTTGGTATTATGCCTGCAAGCATACATATGCCTGGCTCTATAGGTATTATCTCAAGATCAGGCACTCTTACTTATGAAGCTGTTAAACAGACAACTGATTTAGGTCTTGGTCAAAGCAGTTGTGTTGGAATAGGAGGCGACCCAATTCCAGGATCATCTTTTATTGATATTCTTAAGTTATTTGAAGAGGATGACCAAACAGAAGCCATTGTAATGGTTGGAGAAATTGGAGGTAATGCTGAGGAAGAGGCTGCAGAATATATAAAAAATTATGTCTCCAAACCAGTTATTTCATATATAGCTGGCCAGACAGCACCAGTTGGAAAAAGAATGGGTCATGCAGGCGCTATTATTGCTGGCGGAAAAGGAACTGCGGCAGATAAGATTGCTAAACTCAAAGAATGTGGCGTTCATATCGCTGATAACTTAGTTGAAATTGGTCCAAAGTAAGAGAAGTTCTTTAAATATATGCTCTTAAGGTTTTTCTTGTCATCCATCTTAATCTTAAAATAGATAGGAATGAGAATATACTCAAACCTATAATCATCCCTATCCACATGCCTGAGGCTCCATAAGGAACGCCAAAGCCCACATTAGTTAGATAGTAACCAACAGGTAAAGCAAAAATCCAATAAGATATAAATAATAATATCATTGGTACAAAGGTATCTTTATAACCCCTTAAACTTCCAAGAGCTCCCATTTGAATTCCATCAGGCAGCTGAAAAAATGCTGCAAATATAAGTAAGCTAACAGTGAGATTAAAAACTATAAGATCGGTAGTATAAATGCCGACAATAAATTCTCTAAAAAGCAAAATTACAGCAATATTTATTAAAGCTGCAATTATGCATAAATATATCGTTGAATGAGATGCAGTTTTTGCTTGGAAAGGATTTTTTTCTCCAATTAAATTTCCAACTCTTGTTGCAGCTGCTAGTCCTATAGAAAGAGGAATCATGAAAAATAAACTTGCTATATTTATAGCAATATAATGACTTGCAACAATAGACTCACCCAAAACTGCAAGAATTATACCTGCTCCTGAAAACATACTGAGTTCAATAAATATTCCTAATCCAATTGGAACACCAAGTTTTACGGCTTCTTTTGTAGTGCTTGAGGATGGCCAAGAAAACTTAGAAAAAGGTTGGGTTTTTCTATAATTTTTATTTATTGCAATATACAAAAACATTGCTACCATCATGATAAATGAAACAATGGTTGTAGCAATACCGCATCCAACACCCCCAAGTTTTGGAGCACCAAACCAACCGTAGACAAACATTAAATCTAATGGAATATTTAAAATCATTCCAAAGAAAGCTATTACAAAAACTGGAACTGTAAGCTTCATACCTTCGCTATAGCATCTTAGGCAGGTAAAAATTGTTAGAAAGGTAAATCCTAAAGCTATTGCTTGCAAATATTTTATTGAGATATCTGTAATACTTTTATCTATAGGAAGATTGTTTAAAATAAATCCCATATTCATAAATAAAACAGCTATTAAAATACCTAAAAAAAGGGCTATCCATAATACTTCTCTTAACTTTTGGCCAATCTGCTCAAATCTTTTTGCTCCATAAAGTTGCGCAACAATTGGCGTAACAGCAAAAATAACACCAGAGATAAACATAAAAATTGTCATAGATATTGAATTGCCAACCCCTAGTCCAGCTAAATCAGCTGGACTTGCTCTTCCAGCAATGATGGTATCTGTTGTTCCCATGAGCATGTAGGATAGTTGAGATCCAAATATTGGTACCCCTATCTTAATGAGTTGCTTAAACTCTATAATGTACTTGTTAATCAATGCCACTTTTAGAAATAATTTTTGGCTACTTTATCATATTAAAATAATTTAAAAGGAGATTAATATCAGAAAAGATAATAGACCATATTGGTTAAAAAAAATAACTATAAGAGTTACAAAAATATATGTAAGACATTTTGTAAAACCTCAGTTTAAGCATCTTGGCAAAGGAGGGGCATATTTTAAACCTAGATATATTAAAGTTTTTGGAGGTAATGTTTCTATTGATGATTATCCAACTTTAATAGGATCAAGCGATGCGAATATTCAGTTTACTTCATGGGATATTGGCGACCATAAAGGTGAAATTAAAATTGGTAAATATTGCCTCATAACACCTGGTGTAAGAATAATGTCAGCAGAAAGTATAATTATGGGAGATGCTTGTATGATCGCTCATGGAGCATATATCTCTGATGCAGATTGGCATGGAATTTATGATAGAGCAAAGCCTGTAGGAAAAACAAAGCCTGTAGTGTTTGAGGATAATGTTTGGATTGGAGATAGTGCTATTATTTGCAAAGGTGTCAGAATTGGTAAAAATAGTATTATTGGTGCTGGGGCTGTTGTTACAAAAGACGTCCCTCCTAATTCTATTTTTGCAGGCAACCCCGCAATACTAGTTAAAAAATTAGAAAAAAAAGATTTCAATACAAGAGCAGACTTTCTAGCAGATCCTGTTAAATTAGCAAAAGATTTTGATGCTTTAGATAAATATTCCCTTAGAAATAATACTCTGTTTGGATGGCTAAAAAGCCTTATCATGCCTGATAAATTCAACTAGTTCATGAAAGTTATTGTTGATAAAGGTATTAAATCAATACAAGAAATTATTTCTCTTTTAAAAGGATTTGATGGTATTGAATTAAAATTTTTTAACTCTTCTGATATTAAAAATTCTAATATTAAAGATGCCGATATATTGCTGGTCAGGTCTACTGTAAAAGTTAATGAGTTATTGTTGACTGGCACGAATATAAAATTAATTGGATCAGCAACTTCTGGAATCGATCATATAGACACAGACTATCTAAAGAATAATTATATTAAATGGTTTTACGCACCGGGTTGCAACGCTTTATCAGTTGTAAATTATGTTATGTCATCTATATGCTTCTTGAAAGATGAGGGCATGTTTGATTTAACCTCTTCAGTTGGAATTGTTGGGTATGGAAATATTGGGAAAAAACTAAAAACAGCGTTAGATTATTTTTCAATAAAAAACTTCATTTATGACCCTTTCTTAAATTTTAATTTCCTTGTTGACATAGAGCAGATAAAAAGTTGTGACCTGATAACCTTACATGTTCCTATGACATATAAAACAGAATTCCCTACAAACAATATGATAGATGTAGATTTTTTAGATGATATACAAGGAAAAACCCTGATTAACACTTCTAGAGGAGGGATTGTAGATGAATCTAAACTTATAAATCTAAAGAACACAAATTATATTAGCGATGTATGGATAAATGAGCCATGTCCATCAAATGAAATTATTGATTTTGCATTATTAGCAACGCCGCACATAGCAGGCCATAGCATAAATGGAAAAATTAATGGAACAATCATGTTAATTGATTTTTTACAAAGCTATATAAATATCAATGATGACCAAAAAAAATTAAACCTCGAAGTAATAAAAAATTTTATTACGTCAGAAGATAAAGATATTCAAAGCAAACGGGATATTGCTAATTACAATAAAGAATACGATATAAAATTAGAGTCTGAAATCTTCAAAACAAAATATATAAATTCTGATACAAGTAATAAAAAAAATATTTTTGAAGAAATAAGATCTAAGCATTTCCCACGAAAAGATATAGAAATATAGGATAATTTCTCTATAATTTGCACAAATGTCACACACATATATTAAAATTATATATATAATATATACAAATTTATGTAGTTCCTTAAAACCCAATTACATAAATTTTTTTATTTTCGACATCAAGTAATAATTTATAAATAAAAAAGTCCAAATTCTATAATTATTTGGCATAAAAGTTGCATATATAAAGTATATATAATTTTTTTATTAAAGGAGTATCTGTGAACATTGCAAAAATTGATGAAAAATCAATCGATAATTCAAAAAAACTAATAAGAAGGGTGCTTAGTGCAACTATAGATAACCCTAATAATCCTGACTCACTTAACTTCTTTCAAGCGGATACATATAGGTTTTATTTTTTAATGAGTTTTATGTGGGAATCCTTTCAAGGTAATGAGATATCTCAGGAATATGCAATATCATTAGTGCCTAAAAAGTTTGCCTCTCGAATCAAGCGACTTCAGGTTCTTAAGCAGGCCGTTCAGCTTGGCTATATCATTGAAAAGTCGTCTGAGGTTGATAGAAGAAGAAGAATATATTTTCCTTCTGAATCTCTTCTTGATGACTTTATTCAGTATGCAAATGATTCTGATAAATCAGTAAAATTAGATAAAAGTTCATAATTTTTAGCTCTTTCCATCTGAAGAGCTACCTATATTCATAGTTGTTCTTTACAATTATGCAATGTCAAACATAAAAAAAACTGATGAACAATGGAAATCTGAGTTATCAGATGAAAGTTACTATGTAACAAGACAATCTGGGACAGAAAAACCTTTTACAGGCAAATACTGGGATTTTAATAAGGAAGGATCTTATAGTTGCATTTGCTGTAATGCTCCACTTTTTGAATCAGATACTAAATTTGATGCAGGTTGCGGTTGGCCTAGCTTTTTCCTTCCTAAAAACAAAGACTCAATTACTGAAAAATCAGATTTCTCACATGGCATGACAAGAATAGAGGTTAAATGTAATGAATGTGATGCTCATTTAGGTCATGTATTTAATGATGGCCCAAAACCAACTGGATTAAGATATTGTATTAATTCAGCTTCATTAGACTTCAAACCTAATGACTGAAATGAGGAGAAATAAAATTTATTCTTCTTTGACTAAAGTTTCTTCTTGGACGGGTCTTTCAAGAATTTTTGGACTTATAAGAGACATAGCTACAACAAACCTTCTTGGTGCTTCAGTATTCCATGATATTTTTGTTGTAACACTTAAGATACCTAATCTATTTAGAAGATTTTTTGCTGAAGGCGCTTTCAATCAAGCTTTTATTCCAATTTACAGTGATTATCAAAAAACTAATGATGATAAAAATACACAAGAATTCATAAATGCCCTAGCTGGATCTTTTCTAAGTATCTTATTTCTTTTTACAATACTTGTTCTTCTTATAACCCCGGTTTTTATTTTTATTTTTGCTCCAGGTTTTTATTATGATGAATCAAAAAGAATACTTGCTATAGACCTTCTTAGAATAATGTTTCCTTACTTAGGCTTAATTTCTTTAGTTTCATTTGCAAGCGGAATTCAAAATACTCATGATAAATTTTCTTTACCTGCATTTACGCCTTTAATTTTTAATATTACTTTAATTATTGCAGCAACTTTGATTGCTCCGATTCTTGATATGCCCGTTTATGCACTAGCCTGGGGGGTCCTTATAGCCGGGTTTCTCCAGTTATTAATTCACATATATGCCTTAAAAAATATTAACAGGCTTCCAAAGCCAAATATTAATTTTTCTCATTCAGGACAAATGAGCGTTCTAAAACTAATGTTACCAGCAATACTTGCTGGAGGTATTATTCAAATAAATTTATTAATCGACACCATTTTTGCATCATTGCTTCAAACCGGCAGCCCAACATGGCTTTATGTTTCTGATAGACTAATCCAGTTTCCGATGGGAATTTTTGCCATTGCAATAGGCACAGTACTTTTACCAACCTTATCGAAAATAGATATAAATAGTAATAAAAAATTATTTATTGATGAGCTTCGAAAAGGTCAAAGGTTTGTTCTGTTTATTGGAATACCTTCTTTGATTGGCTTATATCTATGTTCAGTAGATCTAATAAGTACAATTTTTTATAGAGGTGAGTTTTCTATAATTGATGTTCAACAAACCTCATTAAGCCTAATGGCTTATTCTGTTGGACTTCCTTTTTTTATGCTTATGAAGGTTCTTACGCCAGCTTTTTTCTCAAGGAAGGACACTAAAACACCAATGTATGTAGCCCTATTATCATTATTCCTCAATGCATTTCTAAATTATCTATTTGCATTTAAGTTAGGTTATGGTCATGTTGGTATAGCTGTTGGAAGCAGTATAGCAGCGGTTATAAGTGTTTTAATTCTAGAAATAATCTTAATCAAAGATGGATTTATAAAGATTAATAACCCATTTAATAGATTTAATTTATCTATATTAATATCTTCAATATTTGTTTTAGTATTTCTAAATTTTTCTTCAGCACTATATGATTTTTATAACCTTAACCAATTCGAGAAAATTTTTGCTTTATTCTTTAAAGTTACTATATCAATGGTTATCTATTTTGGAATGTGTAGGTTAATTAGAGGCAACCCATTAAAAGAAGTTTTAAATTAAAATGTACTTAATAAGAGGTCAGCATAATTTAGAGCTTTTTAGGAGACATCATCCACATGCAAGGCTGCATGCAACAATTGGAAATTTTGATGGCTTGCATAAAGGACACCAATCCATTTTATCGAAAATAAAAAATAGAGCTAAAGAAACTAATTCAGCATCCATAGTATTTTTTACAGAACCTCATGCATCAGAATACTTTGCTGTATCAAAAAGTACTAATACAGATGCACCGCCTAGAATTTACCCATGGAGAAAAAAGTTTGAATTATTAAAAGAATTTGGAATCGACTTTGTTTTTTTTCTGAAATTTAATAACTCCTTAAGAGAGATGACTCCTGAAATATTCATATCAGATATATTAGATTCTGTTGGACTATTATCCCTAACAGTCGGAGATGATTTTAGATTTGGAGCAAATAGATCAGGTGGCTTTAAGCTTTTGCAAGAATGGGGTCAAACAAATAACATTGAGGTTGCAAATACAGAAACTTATGAATACTTAAATGAGCGTGTTAGCAGTACAAGAATTAGAAAAGCTCTATTAGAGAATAATTTTTCTCTAGCACAAGATCTCCTTGGAAGACCCTATATTTTTTCAGGAAAAGTTGTCCACGGTCAACATCTTGGAAGAACAATTGGGATACCAACTGCAAATATTTGGCTTCCAAAACAAAAACTCCCAATTTCTGGAGTATATGCAGTGAGGTGTTTTTTAGATAAAAAGCCTATTGATGGCATTGCAAATATGGGAGTGAGGCCAACTGTTGGGGGTTCCCACCCTGTTCTAGAGGTGCATTTACTTAATTTTAATTCAAATATTTATTCAAAGAGATTAGATGTTCAATTTATAAATAAAATAAGAGACGAAAAGAAATTTAAAAACTTAGACATGTTAAAATCTCAAATTCAAGAAGACATAAAAACTGCAAAATTTTTTTTAAGTAAAACATTATGACAATTAATTATAGGGATACTTTAAATCTACCTGAAACAGAACTTTCCATGAAAGCAGGGTTGCCAAAAAAAGAGCCAGAAATAATAAATCTATGGAATGAGATTGATATCTACAAAAGAATAAGAGAATTGAGAAAGGATGATGATATTTTTATACTTCATGACGGTCCACCATACGCAAATGGATCTATTCATCTTGGTCATTCAGTTAATAAAATTCTAAAAGACATAACTATAAAATCAAAAACCTTGTTAGGAAAAAACGCACCTTATGTTCCTGGCTGGGACTGTCATGGATTGCCTATTGAACTTAACGTAGAAAAAAAACACGGAAAAAAAAGTGAGCTCGTTCAAGATAAGGGAAAATTTCAAGAAGCATGTAAAGAGTATGCGTTAACGCAAATTGAGAATCAGAAGAAGGATTTTATTAGACTTGGCGTGTTTGGAGATTGGGATAATCCTTATAAAAGTTTGGATTCATCTTTCGAAGCAGATGCTGTTAGGGCATTGGGAAAAATTTTTAATGGAGGGCACCTTCAAAAAGGCGAGAAACCTGTACATTGGTGTCAGGATTGTCGTTCCTCTCTTGCTGAAGCAGAGGTTGAATATCAAGATAAAGTTTCAAAATCCATCGATGTGGCTTTTAAGCTTGATGATGCAAGTTTTAAGGAGGTAAAAAATATTTTTAGTTTTCAAGGATGTGAATCTATAGCTTTCATTATTTGGACAACTACTCCATGGACAATCCCATCCAATGTAGCGGTTTGCATCAATCCAGATCTGGAATATTCTCTGATTCACATTAAAAATTCATATTATGTTATAGCTGACTCAATGTTCGAATCATGCATTGAAAGATGGGGTGTGGATGCTGTAAAAGTTTCAACTACCAAAGGCAAGAATTTTAAAAATATTGAATTCTTCCATCCATTCTTGGATAGAAAATCAACACTTCTTCATGCTGATCATGTAACAACTGATGCTGGAACTGGGTGTGTCCATACAGCACCAGCTCACGGAATGGATGACTTTATAGTTTGTAAAAAGAATAATATTGAAACATTTAAAGCATTAGATAGTAATGGTTTGTTTAAAGCAGAAATTGATTTTATTGCCGGAATACCTCCACTTAAAGCCGATCATTTAGTTATTGAAAAACTTGATGAAAAAAAAGCATTAATTAATTGCAATGATTACCATCATTCTTATCCTCACTGCTGGCGACATAAAACACCTTTAATATTTACTTCAACAGCTCAATGGTTTATTTCAATGAACCAAGAAGATCTATTAAATCAAGCTCTAGATAGTATTACTAATGTGCAATGGGAACCGTCATGGGGTCTCCAAAGAATAGAAAGCATGTTAACTGATAGACCTGACTGGTGTATATCAAGACAAAGAAACTGGGGCATTCCTTTAACTTTAGTTATTCATAAAGAAACCGGAGAAATACATCCAGAGCAAAATGATCTTTTTAAAAAATTTGCAGATGCAATCGAAAAAAATGGAATTTCAGAATGGGATAAACTAGATTTAAGTGATTATATTGATAACGCTTCTAAATATATAAAAACCCTAGATACCTTGGACGTTTGGTTTGATTCAGGAGTAACTCATTATACTGTTTCTGAAAAAAGATTTTCTAAGGGTGTTGTTGCAGATCTATATTTAGAGGGCTCCGATCAGCATAGAGGATGGTTCCAGTCATCATTGCTAACAAGCATAGCCATGAATGGAAGGGCTCCATATAAAGCTGTTCTTACTCATGGCTTTGTAGTTGATGAAAATGGAAGAAAACAATCAAAATCTCTGGGTAATGTTGTATCACCTCAAAAAGTCTGGGATAGCTTGGGTGCAGACATTTTAAGGCTGTGGGTAGCTTCAACAGACTTTAGGAGTGAAATGGTTGCATCGGATGAAATTCTTAAAAGGGTATCAGACCAGTATAGAAGAATCAGAAACACCTTTAGGTTCATTCTTGGTAATTTAAATGACTTTGATAATACAGAAAAAACTAAATTTGATGAACAAATAGAACTTGATAAATGGATTATCCTAGAAGCTCAGAAATTAGAAAGTGATGTCATTAAATATTATGAAACATACACATATCACAATGTTGTTCAGAGAATACATAATTTTTGTGTTAATGAATTGGGCGGAATCTATTTGGATATTGTTAAGGATCGTCTTTACACATGCAAAAATGATTCCCTGGCAAGAAAATCATGTCAAACAAGCCTTGATTATGTTTTAAATGTTATGGTTAGATTAATTGCTCCTATCTTATCTTTCACTTCAGAAGAGTTATGGCAAACACATAAAGGTTTAAAAAATCAGGAAGATTCGGTATTTCTATCAGCATATTTACAAGAAACAACCAATCAATCAAAGATCATCAGTGATACTGATTGGAAAAGAATTTTTGAAATTAAAGATTTAGTCAACCAATCTATTGAAGGACTCAGAAATGAAAATAAGTTAAAGGGATCTCTTGATGCTAATGTCACAATTTCTGTAAATAAAGAAGATAAGGCTATTTTAGATAAGCTAGGTGATGAGCTTCATTTTGTCTTTATTTCCTCAAAAGCATCTATAAAAGCTGGGGATACATTACAAATTTTAATTGATCAAATTAATGAAGAGAAATGCACAAGATGCTGGCATAAAGATAGTTCGGTTGGGGAAAGTAAATCTCACCCTGAAATCTGTTCAAGGTGTGAAGAGAATATAGATTCAGATGGAGAAGTAAGATATTTTGTTTAAAAATAAATATTATCTATGCGTATTAATTTTTTTATTATTTGATATTTCAACAAAGCAGCTTGCATTAATTTATCTTAATGAATTTGAATCAAAAAGCTTTATACCTTTTATAGATCTATATCTAACCTATAATTCTGGTATTGCTTTTGGATTTTTAGACTTTGGTCATAGAGCATTATCAAATTTATTAACAATTGTAGGTATTTGTATTGTTATATACATATTTATGCTCTTAAATAAAGAGAATGAAAGTTTTAAAAAGTTAGCTTTATCTATGATTATTGGAGGAGCTTTGGGAAATATATTTGATAGAATTCCCGACGGATACGTAACAGATTTTTTACATTTAAAAATTCATGATTTTTCTTTTTTTATTTTTAACCCTGCAGATGCATTTATAACCATTGGAGCAGTCACTCTAATTTATTTAGAATTATTTAAAAGAGATCATGTCAGTAAAAGTTAAAGAAATTAAGCTTGCAAATCCAAGAGGCTTTTGTGCGGGTGTAGATAGAGCTATTGATATTGTTAATAGAGCTCTTGAAATTTATGGCAGTCCGGTTTATGTGAAGCATGAGGTGGTTCACAATAAATTTGTTGTAGAGGATCTTAAAAAAAGAGGGGCAATTTTTGTAGAAGAAATTGATGAAATTCCCGATGGCTCGCTTGTAGTCTTTAGTGCTCATGGTGTCTCAAATCGGGTGGAGGAGAATACAAAATTAAGAAACCTTCAATACTTTGATGCTACTTGCCCTCTTGTAACTAAAGTTCATATGGAAGTGATTAGGCATGCAAGATCAGAAAAAGATATTATCTTAATAGGGCATGAAGGTCACCCTGAAGTTGAGGGAACAATAGGCAGACATATCAATACAGATTTCAGCAATATATATTTAGTTCAAGATGATAAGGAGGCTGCCGAAATTGAAGTCTCAAAGCCACATGAATTAGCATTGGTTACTCAGACCACTTTAAGTGTTGATGATACTAAGTCTATTATTGATATCTTAAAATCAAGGTTCCCTAATATCAAAGTGCCAAAGAATGATGATATATGTTATGCAACTCAAAATAGACAAGACGCTGTAAAGCAACTGGCATTAGAATCTGATTATATGATTGTTGTTGGATCTGTTAATAGCTCGAATTCAAACAGATTGAAAGAACTTGCAGAGAAATGTGGATGCAAGGCAGTATTAATAGATGAATTTGATGAACTTAATCTTGCTGAGCTAGATGGCTGTAAAACAATATCAATTACCGCTGGAGCATCGGCGCCTGAAGAAAGAGTCCAGGAAATTGCACATGCTCTCAAAGAATACACAGGAGCAGACATTAATGAAAATGGAGAAGATAAAGAAAGTATATTTTTTAAACTACCTCCCTTGTTAAGATAAATGGAAGTCAAAAATAACAGACTCCAAGGTATTAAATTCTTAGAGTCACCTAACTTTAATGATAGACCAAAAGGCGTTGATATAAGCTTACTAGTTATTCACTCAATAAGTTTGCCACCAAAAACATATAATACAAATCATATTGAAAAGTTCTTTTTAAATGAATTAGATTTTTCTTTGCATAATTTTTATAAAGAGATACAAGACATTAAAGTTTCTTCACATATTCTTATAAAAAGAAGTGGAGAGGTTATTCAATTTGTTCCCTTTAATAAGCGTGCTTGGCATGCTGGCGTGTCTTCATTTAAGGGTCAAGATGATTGTAATAATTTTTCAATAGGGATTGAGTTAGAAGGAAGTGATGATGATATTTTTGAAGATATTCAGTATGACCAACTGTCTCTTGTAACATCATCATTAATTAAAGAGTATGCTTTAATAAATAAAGATAATATAAAAGGACATTCTGATATTGCTCCTGGCAGAAAGACTGATCCAGGAAAAATGTTTGATTGGAATAGATATTTAAATAATGTATAACTTTAAAAAAATGTTTGTAATGCTTTTTTTAGGTTTTGGCTCCGGCTTGCCATATATTCTTTTAATAAGCACATCTACTGCATGGCTAAGAGATGTAAATATTGATTTAAGTTATATAGGTTTTTTCACTTGGATAACTTTTTCATACACCTTTAAATTTATCTGGGCACCTATAGTAGATAGATTTCCAGTACCTTTTTTAGCCAAGTATGGTCATAGAAAAAGCTGGATAGCTTTAATGCAAATTCTTATATTCGGAAGTTTATTACTGATTTCAAATATTAATCCTGTTGAAAACTTTATCTTGTTTTGTGTTGTTGGAGTAACTATTGCACTTGCTGGATCAATTCAAGATATTGCTATTGATGCTTTTAGGATCGAGTATGCTCACATCAGTGATCAAGGTAATTTAGCTGCTTCGTATCAACTTGGTTACCGACTAGCAATTATTGCAGCAACATCATTGGCTTTAATTTTTGCTGATATAAATGGCTGGTCTATGACATTTAAGTTAATGGCTGGATTGATGTGTCTTGGTTTTGTCGGGGTTTTATTTTCTAAAGAGGAAAAAAATACAGAGCTTGGCAAATTAAATTTCATCAATTCTATAGTCGAACCTTTAAAAGATTTCTTCTCTCGTTTTGGCATGTTTATGGCATCTATAATCTTACTAATTATTGCTACATACAGACTAACAGATATAGTTATGGGTCCCATGGCGACACCTTTTTATATAGATATGGGTTTTACACTGACTGAGATAGGTGCAGTTGTAAAGGTAATTGCATTAGCTGCTTCAATATTTGGCATTTTCTTTGGAGGTATTTTAATAAAAAGAGTAAAGATTTTTAAATCACTTCTTATTGGAGCATTTCTTGTAATGATTACAAATATTTTATTTGCATATGTTGCAGTATCAGATAAAAGCATAAGCTCTTTAGCAATAATAGTAGCCATGGATAGTCTTGCCGCAGGAATTGTTGGGACAGTTAACATCGCATTCCTAACAAGCCTTGTATCAAAAAAATATACAGGATTTCAATACGCTTTATTAACAGGCTTTATGGCTGGACCTGGATTTGCTCTTAAGGGCTTATCGGGGGTATGGGTTAATTACCTTCAAGAAATTTTTGGTTTTGAACATGGATGGATGGGCTTTTATATAACAACATCTATGTTAACTATTCCTTCTATAATTTTATTACTCACCTATAAAAACTTTCTGATAAGGCATGAAAACACTTTATAGAATAATCTTCTGCCTTTCTTTGTTATTGATATTGTTTTTTAGTGTCATTCCAGCATCGTCAATACCTAACATTGCTGCTTTATCTTTTTTAACAGATAAGATGATTCATGCTTTAATTTTTTTATATCTTTCATTTTTGGGGCTAAATTCTTATTTCAATCTCTCTAAACTTTTATTATTAGGACTGATATTTACATTTGGGTTTGCTATTGAAATTATTCATTTTTACCATCCATATAGGTTTTTTGAAATAGCTGACTTGATATCAAACTTGATAGGTATTTTACTTGCCCTTTTTATTTTTAATAAAAAAACTCAATAAGCTATTGATTTCTATTTTTTAGACCTTAACTAGTGTGTAAGTTAGGAAACTAACATAAAATTCATTCAATTATTTTAATAGGAGATAAAAATGAAACTAAGACCTTTACATGACAAAGTTCTAGTTAAAAGAACTGAAGAAGAGGAAACATCATCTGGAGGCATTATTCTCTCAGGATCTGCTAAAGAAAAACCTTCGCAAGGCGAAGTAATTTCAGTTGGACCTGGTAAAAAAAATGATTCAGGAGAAGTTACTCCAGTAAATATAAAAGCAGGAGATATCGTACTATTTGGTCAGTACGCTGGGAATGAAGTAAAGCTTGAAGGCGAAGATTATCTGATCATGAGTGAAAGTGATATTTTCGGCGTTATTGAATAAAAATTATATTAATTATTAAGGGAGAAAAAAATGTCAGCTAAAGATGTAAAATTTGGAGATAGCGCAAGAAGTTTGATGCTGAAAGGCGTTAACGTTCTTGCGGATGCGGTTAAGGTAACACTTGGACCTAAAGGAAGAAACGTTGTTTTGGATAAGTCCTTTGGTGCACCTACGGTTACCAAGGATGGAGTTTCCGTTGCTAAAGAAATTGAGCTAGAAAACAAATTTGAAAATATGGGAGCTCAAATGATTAAACAGGTAGCTTCTCAAACGAACGACGAAGCAGGCGATGGAACAACGACTGCAACTGTTTTAGCTCAATCAATCGTTAACGAGGGTAACAAAGCTGTTGCTGCTGGAATGAATCCTATGGATTTAAAAAGAGGTATAGATAAAGCTGTTAGTGCTGCTGTTGAGCATGTAAAAGGCTTGAGCGTTCCTTGTGCTGATAGCAAAGCTATTGCGCAAGTTGGAACTATATCAGCTAATGGTGATCAAGCTGTTGGCGATATAATTGCTGAGGCTATGGAAAAAGTTGGTAAAGAGGGTGTTATCACCGTCGAAGAAGGAAGCGGTATTGAAAATGAACTTGATGTTGTAGAAGGTATGCAATTTGATAGGGGCTATCTATCTCCTTATTTTGTGACAAATCAAGATAATATGACCGTTGAGCTTGAGAGTCCTCTTATCTTATTATTTGATAAGAAAATTTCAAACATTAGGGACTTGTTACCTCTGCTTGAGTCAGTTGCAAAAGCTGGAAAGCCACTTTTAATAATTGCTGAAGATATCGAAGGTGAAGCATTGGCTACTTTGGTTGTTAACAATCTTAGAGGCATTGTTAAGGCAGCTGCATGTAAAGCACCAGGATTTGGTGATAGAAGAAAAGCAATGCTTGAAGATATTGCTATTCTTACTGGTGGAACTGTTATCTCCGAAGAGGTTGGCCTCTCATTAGAAGGCGCTACCATCGAAGACCTTGGAACTGCTAAGAGAATAGTATTAAATAAAGATAATACTACCGTTATTGACGGAGCTGGTGATGAAAAAGACATAGCAGCTAGAGTTAATCAAATCAGAGCTCAAATTGAAGATACTTCATCAGACTATGACAAAGAAAAACTTCAAGAAAGAGTTGCAAAACTTGCAGGCGGAGTTGCTGTTATAAAAGTTGGCGCTGGTTCTGAAGTTGAGATGAAAGAGAAAAAAGCTAGAGTTGAAGATGCTCTTCATTCTACAAGAGCCGCTGTTGAAGAAGGGGTTGTTCCTGGAGGAGGATCAGCTTTAATAAGATGCTTAGAAGCAGTTGAAAAAGTTACTGGAGATAATGAAGACCAAAATGTTGGTATTAATATTGCTAGAAAAGCTTTTGAGGCACCTTTGAGACAAATTGTTTCTAATGCTGGCGAAGAATCATCAGTTATTTTAGCTAATGTTAAAAACGGTAAGGGATCATATGGTTTTAATGCATCTACAGGTGAATATGGAGATATGATTGAAATGGGTATCCTTGATCCTGCTAAAGTTACAAGAACTGCAATTCAGGCAGCTGGTTCTGTAGCTGGAATGATGATAACAACCGAAGCTATGGTTACAGATGTTCCTAAAGATGAAACTGCAATGCCTCCTATGCCTGACATGGGCGGAATGGGCGGAATGGGCGGAATGATGTAATTAAATTTTTGTTCAGAAATAAAATGGGGCTTAAAGCCCCATTTTTATTAGATTTACATACAAATTTCATTTAAGATAACGATAGCATATTTATAAGGAGAAACATGGATATTTTAACTGACCAATCTTTTTTCAGGGCTTTTCATATTCTTTTTGGGATAACTTGGATAGGCTTACTTTATTACTTTAATTTTATTCAAGGCGAGTATGTAAAGGTAGCAGACCCTGATGCAAAGGCTGACGTATTTAAAAAATTAGCACCGAACGCTTTATGGTGGTTTAGATGGGCTGCATTATTTACGTTTTTAACTGGAGTAATTCTGCTTTATCAAATTCATGTAAGAATTGGTACTGAGATCATTCTTGGTGCAGCAATGGGAACCTTGATGATGCTTAACGTATGGGGAATTATTTGGAGAAATCAAAAAATTGTTTTAGGTATGAAAGAGGGAGATGCTGCAACAGCTGGAGCTAAAGCTGGTCTAGCATCAAGAACCAATACACTTTTTTCAGTACCAATGCTTATGTATATGGTTTACTCAGTTCATGGAGCTGGAGTAGATGTAAGTTTAAATGCAGTTTTAATAGGGCTGGCAATAATATTTATTATTGAAGCAAATGCAATTTGGGGCAAAATGCTTCCAGCTATAGCTTCAGTAAGAGCTGTTATTACATCATCATTTGTTTTAGCTCTAGTTCTTAAAATTATTACTGATAATATTTAATATTTTAAATTTAAAGGAGAGATAGTGCATCTCTCCTTTTTTATTTCACTATTATTCTTTAAAATATGCATTAATCAAAACAAGGAAAAACAATGCCTAATAAACCAAGTAAAGAAGAAGCCTTAAAAGCTGTAAGAACTTTAATTTCATGGGCAGGCGATGATCCCGACCGAGAGGGTCTTATTGAGACACCTGATAGGGTGGTCAGGTCTTATAACGAATTCTTTTCTGGTTATTCAGAAGATCCTGAAAAAGTGTTAGGTAAAACTTTTGAAGAAGTTGAAGGATATGATGAGGTTGTTATAGTAAGAAATATTAGAGTTGAATCTCATTGTGAACATCACATGGTTCCTATAGTTGGTGTTGCACATGTAGGGTATATTCCTAACAAAAGAGTTGTTGGTATAAGTAAACTTGCAAGAGTTGTAGATATTTTTGGAAAACGTCTCCAAACTCAAGAGACAATGACCGCATTAATAGCAGATACTATTAATAGAGTTCTTGAGCCTAAAGGTGTTGCTGTAGTTATAGATGCAAACCATGAGTGCATGTCTACAAGAGGAATTCATAAAACAGAATCTAGCACTATAACAAGTAGAATGCTCGGAAGTTTTAGGGATAATATTGAAACTAGAGCCGAGTTTATGAATCTCATAAATTCCCCTAAGAATTTTTAAGATTTTCTAAGAGCTGGTTTTATGCCAAGCATTTATCCAAACACTCCACTTATTTTAGCCTCTGGATCTCATAGCAGACGAGTAATGCTCGAAGACGCAGGTATTCATTTTGAGGTGATTTCTTCGCAAGTTGATGAAGATTTATTAAAAAAAGAAATGGATGGGCTTCCCTTTGAAGATCAAGTTATAAAATTGGCAGCAGCCAAGGCTTATGAGGTAAGCATTAATAATCCCAATCATCTTGTCATTGGGGGAGATCAGATGTGTATTTTTCAAAATAAGGTTTTTGATAAACCTGGTTCAATGGAAAAAGCTATTGAAAATTTAAAATTATTGTCAGGTACTACTCATTATCAATATAGCGGAGTGTGTTTGTATAAAGATGGAGTTTCTTTGTGGAATTATTATGAAATTGTAGAACTTAATATGCATTCTTTAACAGACAAGGAAATTATTAATTATGTTAAAGCAGAGAACCCAATTAATGCTGCAGGAGCATATAAATTTGAATCGCTTGGTTGTAACTTGTTTTCATCAGTAAATGGTTCCTCGTATACAATTAGAGGGATGCCTTTAATACCGCTATTAAAAACTCTTAGGGAAATGAAAATAATAAGCTTAGAAAATATAAAATGAAAATCTTTAATTCATACACCGGTAAAAAAGAAGATTTCATCCCCTTAGATCCTAATCATGTAAAAATTTATGCATGTGGACCTACTGTATATAACTATGCACATATTGGTAATGCAAGAATGGCAGTTGTTTTTGATACCCTTGTTAGAGTTTTAAGGTATACCTATCCAAAGGTAACTTATGTGTCTAATATAACTGATATAGATGACAAGATAATTGATGCCGCTAATGAGCTAGATGTTCCTATAGAGCACATAACTCAAAAATATACTGACATCTACAATAAAGATATGCTAAAACTTTTAGTAAAATCTCCTGATATTCAGCCAAAAGCCACTGAATATATACCTGAAATGATAGAGCTTATTGAAGATCTTATTTCTAAAGATCATGCATATGAAAAAGATGGACATGTCTTATTTCATGTACCATCGTATGAAAATTACGGAAAGCTTTCTAAAAGGAATCGTGATGAACAAATTGCTGGAAGTAGAGTTGAAGTAGCACCATTTAAAAGAGATCCAGCTGATTTTGTTTTATGGAAGCCTAGCAATGAGATGCAACCAGGCTGGAATTCTCCCTGGGGTTTTGGAAGACCAGGTTGGCACACTGAATGTTCGGCTATGTCAGAAAAAACACTTGGATTGCCTTTTGACATCCATGGTGGTGGTAGAGACTTAACCTTCCCACATCATGAGAATGAAATTGCTCAAAGCTGTTGCTCTTCAGCTAATATCAACGATCCAAAATCTTATGTTAACTACTGGATGCACAACGGTTTTGTAACTGTTCATGGTGAAAAAATGTCCAAATCTTTAGGTAATATTTCTTTAGTTAAAGATTTAACGAAAGATAATCATGGTGAAGTTATTAGATTATCACTCCTTTCTTCTCACTACAGACAGGCATTGGATTGGAATGATAATGTTATCCATCAAGCAAAAAAGCTTCTAGATAAGTTATATAAAATACTAGCTGATATTGAAGATGTTGAGGTATCCAAAATAAATGATTCTTCGCTAGAATTTATATCGCCTTTATTGGATGATCTAAACACTCCAGGTTTATTAGCTAACCTAAACAAAATGATTAAAGATTTCAGATCTATTTCTAATGAGGATTTACCAAAATTTAAATCTAAAATGTTGCTAGCAACTAATCTTATGGGCATCTGTCAAGAAAATTATTTAGATTGGTTTTCTCATAATGATAAAAATCTAGATACTAATAAAGTCACCTCGCTTATCTCAGAAAGACTTAATGCAAAGAAAGATAAAGATTTTGAAAAAGCAGACAAGATAAGACAAAAATTATTAGATATGGGTGTTGAAATTAAAGATACAGAATCTGGGACTGAGTGGAATCTAAAATCATGAGTTTTAAGAATAGTCTTGAGGCAGAATTACCCGAAGAGTATCATGAAATCTCTCAAACACTCCAAAGTGCAGATTTAATTCTAAGCAATGCTGTAGATAATGCAAAAACTCTTTTTCACACCCTTGCTGTATCTTCAATAGATAATAATCAAGTAGCAACTAGAATAATGGTGCTCAGAGAATTCAACCTTAAAGAAAGGTACTTAAGATTTCATACGGATTATAGAGCTGCAAAGATAGATCATTATAAAAATAATAATTCAGCAAGTGTCTTAGGGTATGATCCAAAACTCAAAATACAAATTAAATTTCAAGGAACGATATCAGTTCATTATCAAGATTATTTAACTCGAGCTGCTTGGGAGGGCTCCTCAACTAGATCAAAAAAGTGTTATTCAGTAAAAGGTGGCTCAACACTTAAGATATCTGATCCAAAAGAATATGATTTAAAAGATGGCAACATTGAAGATGGTTATATGAATTTTGCTGTTCTTAAATTTTCATTCGATAGACTTGAATTCTTGCACTTAAAAAGCTCTGGACACCGAAGGGCATTGCATTCCTGGAAGAAGGGCCTTGAGTCGACATGGTTGGTGCCTTAAAAAACTTTAGTTTTTTTATTTTTTTAATGTATTATTAAAATCATTAATTTTAAACAAGAGATAAAATGAAATTTTTTTTAATATTACCAATTGTCTCATTGAGTATTTTTATTCACAGCAATCATCATGAGGAAGTAAATAAAAGCTCCATGAGTCATGAGAATAATTTTGCTTACCTATCAACATACACTATGCCTGCAGGATCAAACCCTGCAACATTGGCTAAAAGTCTTTTAAAGAATGTTGAAGATTTGAAAAAAGAAGGTTACAACAATTGTGGTTTACTTCGGCATGCTTTTGGAAGTGATAGAGCTTTTTATAGCTACTGCTACTTTGATAGTTGGGAGCAATTTGCTGAAATTAATGACAATGTTGATAATGCAGATGTAAGACAGCTTTATGGCGATCATGAGGATAGATTAGTTGCAGTAGATGAAAAAAATTTAGGACCTTCAAAGTATCTAGTTATGGCAAATTATTCTTTTGGCCCATACTTAACTATGGCTGAAAGGGCAGAAAGAGCAAAAAAATTATTTGATGTTTATGATGAGGGTTTTGGGGGCTGTAATATGATGTCTCATGTTTGGGGCCCTGGCCTAGAGTGGCAGATTGTTTGTGGTTTTGATAGCTATGCTGATTTCGCGAAAAAAAATTCAGCTTTAGCACCTCTTATCGAACCTCTAATGACACAAAAATTAGATATTTTAAATCACTCTGACGATATAATGGTCCGTGTAAATTAGTTTTAATTTTTAAATAAAAAACCCTCTTTTTGAGGGTTTTTTTATGGTGCCCTCTGCAGGAATCGAACCTGCAACTAATCCTTAGGAGGGATCTGTTATATCCATTTAACTAAGAAGGCGCTACTAACTTTTTCAGCAAATAAAGAAATAGCATTATGACCTAATACAGTTTTCTATTTACCTATATAATATAACTGATATGAATATTACTTTGCCAGACGGGAGCACAAGAGAGCTGAAAGAAGGATCAACAGGCCTAGATTTGGCTATGGATATTGGTCCGGGTTTAGCTAAGGCTGCTATTGCAGTCACTATAAATGGCGATCAAAAAGATTTATGCGATCCTATTGAGGGAGATTCAGAAGTCTCTATTATCACAATTGATTCATCAGAAGGTCTCGAAATCATGAGACATACTTTAACCGCTCAGGTTTTAGCTAGAGCAGTTAAAAACTTATATCCAGATACTAAACTTGCAATAGGACCAACAATCACCAATGGTTTTTACTACGATTTTGAATTTACAAAACCTATTTCTCCTGATGATCTTCAAAAAATAGAAAAAGAAATGAAAAGAATCATTGACATAAAATCATCTATAACAAAAACATTTCATTCAAAAGAGGATGCAATAAAAGTTTTTAAAGAAAAAGGGGAGTTATATAAAGAATCTATTATTCAAGAATCTGATCAAGAAGATAATTTTCAACTTTATTCTCAAGATAACAATGAATTTGTTGATCTATGTAGAGGACCGCATTTACCAAGTCTAAAACATATAGGCTCTTTTAAGTTAACGAAGTTAGCAGGTGCTTATTGGAAAGGAGACTCTAAGAATAAAATGCTTACAAGAATTTATGGTACTGCATGGAAGAATGATAAAGATTTAAATGCTTATCTACATTCACTTGAAGAGGCTGAAAAAAGAGACCATAGAAAGCTTGGCAAAGAAATGAATTTATTTCATTTTCAAGAAGAAGCTCCTGGAATGGTTTTTTGGCACCCTAATGGATGGACTATATATAGATTACTGCAAGATTTTATTCGCAGTAAACTTCAAAAATATAACTACAAGGAAATTAATACACCTCTAGTAGTTGATAGAAAATTATGGGAGGCTTCAGGTCACTGGGATAAGTATAGAGAAAATATGTTTATAACTGAAATAGACGAAGAGCATGCAAATGAAAAGAGAACCAATGCGTTAAAGCCAATGAATTGCCCTTGTCATGTTCAAATCTTCAATCAAGGATTAAAGTCATATAGAGATTTGCCTTTAAGATATGCAGAATTTGGCTCTTGTCATAGATATGAAGCATCAGGAACTATGCATGGTCTTATGAGGGTTAGAGGATTCACTCAAGATGATGGTCATATTTTTTGCACGGAAGAACAAATAGAGTCTGAAACAAAACTTTTTATTCAACTCCTTTCTGATATATATAAAGATTTAGGGTTTAAAAAATTTGATATCAAGTTATCAACTCGGCCTGAGATACGAGTTGGGTCTGATGAGGTTTGGGATAAAGCTGAAAATGCGCTGGAGTCAGCAATAAAAAAACTTGATCTTCCCTATGAAGTTGAAGAGGGTGATGGCGCTTTTTATGGCCCAAAATTAGATTTTGTTTTAACAGATGCTATTGGAAGAGAATGGCAGTGCGGCACTTTCCAGGCAGATTTTAATTTACCTGATAGACTTGAGGCTGAATTTATTGGTGAAGATGGTCAAAAACATACACCGGTTATGATTCATAGAGCTGTTCTAGGTTCTTTTGAAAGGTTTATTGGTGTTCTTATAGAAAATTATTCAGGCAAACTACCTTTTTGGCTTGCTCCAGTTCAAGTTGTAGTTGCAACAATAGTGTCAGATATTGATGACTATGCATCTGATGTAATTAATTCATTTGAGAGTGTTGGAATTAGATGTCGTGCTGATTTCAGGAATGAAAAAATTAGCTATAAGGTCAGAGAACATAGTGCAGCTAAAGTTCCTGTGATTATGGCATTAGGTGAGAGAGAGAAAGATTCTAATACGGTTTCAATTAGAAGAATGGGGAGCGATAAAACAGAAAGCATGGACTTGAGTGAAGCATTAAAGGTTTTATCTGATGAAAATTCTAATTCTCGTTAAATTATCAAATAGTGATATTAAAAAAGTTATTTATACTTCCAATTAAATTCTATAGATATTTTATATCTCCTTTGTTTCCACCTTCTTGTAGATTTACTCCAACATGTTCACAATATGCTATCGAATCAATCGAAGATTTTGGTATTTTTAAAGGAAGCATTCTGGCAATTAAGCGAATTTCTAAATGCCATCCCTGGTTCAAAGAAGATTAATTTTTAATATTACTCTATCTAAAATTAAACTAGATAAATATTAATTTAGGCAGTAATAATATATCTAAAAAATATGTATATAAATATAAATTAATGATATAGTTTTGATAACTAGTTAGTTTAAATAATACCGAATAGGGGGGGTTATTATGAACAAAATGAACAAATTTTCTAAATTTATTTTATTTTCAGCAGGTTTTCTTTTTTTATTTTCATCAAATCTATTTTCTCAAGAAGTTGAAGAGGTGATAGTTACAGCTTCTAAGAAAGAGGAATCCATCCAGGATTTAGCACTTTCTGTTGAAGCTTTTACATCAGAAAGTCTTACTGAAAACATGATAGAAGATATGAGTGATTTAGCTGAAGCTGTACCTGGATTAATTATGGATAAGGGTCTTGGATCTGGTGCCAGTTTTTCTATGAGAGGAACAGGCTCATATGGTGTTGGTGCTGCAGTTATTGGTTCTCTTGTAACAGCATCTAATGGTCATAGTTATAACTCATCTGCTATTGCTGATATTGGTTTTTATGACGTAGAAAGAGTTGAAGTATTAAAAGGCCCTCAAGGAACAAAATTTGGAAGAAATGCTGTAGCTGGTTTAATAAATATGATTACCGCAAGACCTACAGGAGAATTTGGTGGCTCATATTCTTTAGAGCTTGGTAACCTTGCCTCAACTCAGTTTAATGGCCATATCAATATGCCTATTACAGACTCAATTAGAGCAAGACTTGCTGTGGTATCTAAGAAAAGAGATGGAACCACTCATAATATTCATACAGGAAATGACTTTAATGATATTAATGCTTGGGGTGCTAGGTTCTCATTAGATTGGGATATTGGCGATAATACTGTTTTAAAACTTACTACAGAAACTTATGAGGGAGATGACAATAGAACCAATATCGGTACTGTTTATTGTGCTCCTCATCCTCTGTATGGTTGTAATCCACTTGAACGAGGTCAGCCTAATGCTACACCAGATTCAAGAGGTAGTACTGCTGCATTATTTAATTTGATTGGAGCTTTGCATTATACAGCTGATCATAATTCGTATGCCAACTCTATTACCCCTGACAGTTTTAGATATGCAAATTTAAATAGAGAGCCAGAACATCAACAGACCATGCAATTTTCAACTCTTGAATTAAATCATGAGCTTTCAGATGAGTTAATGTTGAATGTAAAGTACTCATATTCAGATAGAGATTATTATCATTCAAATGATAATGATTACTCTGTGGCTAGTGAACCTTTTCCAGGATTAGCTGCGATACCAGGATTTCCAATGACCTGGTATGGTTGTTTCGGTGGTTATAGAGGAACAGGTTTTTGTGAAGATATAGATTCTGATAGAACTTACGAGTTCTCAGTTGTTAGAACTTATGGAAAGCAATTTGAAGTTTCATTAATTTCTGATTTTGATGGGCCTTTTAACTATACTCTAGGCGCTTACACTCTTGATTCTAAGAATCATAATGTTTATCAGGTTCAGACAGCATCATGGCAAATGATTAGTAAAGCAGTGCAACACCCATATAATAATGCTTTATTTGGTGGAGCTTTAACTGGCTATGGTGGCACAGACTTCTTTACAGCCTTAGTTCTTGGTGCACCTGCGACACTAAGCCCTGAAGGATTGATGGCGTTATTAATGAGTCAGCCTAAATATGAAGTACCTACAGAAATTTCAGGTTTCATAAACGATGATCATGTTCATACTGAATCTACTGCTGTGTTTGGTGAAATGTATTATGACCTATCTGATGTTACTAAATTAACTTTAGGTCTAAGGTACAACGATGATACGGTGACGGACAATATTATGTCATGTCTTACAATGTTGGGTTGTGACCAGTACCCACTTTCACAAAGGCTGACTAATGAATACGGATTTTTCCCAACACAAGTCATCGAATCAGATGATTCCTTGGCATATAAATTAGCTCTTCAGCATGATCTTTCAGACAATGTTATGGTTTATGGTAGCTATACTACTGCAGTAAAAGCAGGAGGAAATAATCCAAATGAGACAGGTACTCCTGATCCATATGATCCAGAAGAAACTTCTGTTATAGAATTTGGTGTAAAAAGTATTCTTATGGATGGGGCATTGCTCTTAAACGCAACCTATTTTGATAATACAACTGACGGTATGTTAATTTCATCAATTGTAAATGCTGGTTCGAAAAATAATAATGTTGATGCAGAGATTCAAGGTTTTGAAGGTAATATGGTTTGGTATCTTGGCGAAACAACAAGGCTAGATGCTACTTGGTTATTTGTGAATTCTGAAATAAAAGAATTCTCTTTAATCGATCCTATTAATATCAATAATGCAACAGCTATTTTATCTGCACCAATTTCGATAGATCCTGAAGGTATTCTTAGATATGCAGTTACTGACCAAGGGGCTATATTTAAGTCAGCAGGTTATTTATGTACTGTTCCATTTAATCCTCTTGCGCCAGGAGGAGCATGTCCAGCAGCTGGATTAGGAACTCCAGTAGACGTATCTGGTAATAAATTACCTCAGTCACCTGAGTCCTCATACAGCTTATCGCTTAATCAAGACTTTAATTCTGCACAAGGCACAACTACTGCAAGATTGACATACAGATACCAGTCAGAGAGAGAAGGTAATGTTTTAAATTCAGATAGATCAAGAATGCCAGAACACAAATTCTTTGATTTAAGTGTTACATACAAACCAAATGAAAAAGATTGGTATGCATCGCTCTTTGTTAAGAACATTGCTGATGATGTTTATATTGGAACATGGGCAGCAGCAAGTGCTCTTCAAGGTGGAGCACAATTTGCTACATATACCGATCCCAGAACATGGGGCGTAACTTTTGGTACAACTTTCTAATTAACCAATAAAAAAAAGGGCTAGTTTACTAGCCTTTTTTTTATTATACGAATTTATATATAAATTCTATATGCAATTTATCCACATAACTGGTATTATTTGCCATAATCTACACATATTAATCGACTTTATATAGGGGACTTTCATAATGTCAAAACTAAATGTATTACTAAAAAGTGGAATGTTATTCAGTTTAACATTCCTTTCATTTGCAATAACATCTCAAGAAATTGAAGAAGTTGTTGTTACAGCTACTAAAAAATCTGAATCAGTTCAAGACTTAGCTCTTTCGATTGAAGCGGTTACTGCTGAGTCATTAGACGTAAACCAAGTCTATGACGTATCTGACCTTGCTGAGATTACACCTGGTCTTGAGACATCCAAGACTATTGGTTCTGGATCTGGGTGGACTATTAGGGGCATGGGTTCATTTGGTATTGGCGCTGGTGTTATCGCATCTGTTGTAACAGCTGTTAATGGCCACAGTGTAAATGATTCCGTTGTTGCAGATACTGGATTTTTTGATCTAGAAAGGGTTGAGGTATTAAAAGGGCCTCAAGGTACTCTTTATGGAAGAAATGCTGCTAACGGTGTTATTAATATGATTACAGCTAGACCAACTAATGAGTTTGAAGGTCAATATGGTGTTGAAATTGGTAACTTCGGAGCAATCAGAACAAATGCAGTTGTAAATATGCCTTTTTCAGACAACTTAAGAACAAGACTTGCTGTGATGTCTAACAAGAGAGACGGAATGGTAACAAACTTAGTTACTGGCAACGATTTTGACGATAGAAGTGATATGGCATTTAGGCTTTCAGTTGATTATGATTTTTCAGACAGAACTCAAATCCAATTCACATATTCAGATCAAGAAACTGATGATAATAGGTTCCAAGAAGAAGTTTCATTCTGTGCACCAGATGAGTTCTATGGATGTAATCCATATGAAAGAGGTGGCATGAACCTTGTTGCGGACATGAGAGGTCACTTTGCTGGAGCTCTGGGTCTAATAGCTCATTTATATCCTGGCTCAGTTCAAAATGGTTTTGCTGGTCAAACTGCTTCTGATGATTTCACTAAAGTAAGACATAACAGAGAACCAACATATTATCAAAAGAACACAGTTGCTAACTTACAAATAAATCATGATCTAACTGATGATTTACTTCTAACTGCAAAGGTTTCATATGAAACTAGAGATTTCCACAGAATGGGTGATCAGGATCTTGGTTATTCCACAACACCATTCCTAGGAACTGCAGCTGCTTTAGGCGTAGATCCAATAGAAGGTTATTTATGCTTTGGTGGAGAAAGACAATTTTGTGAAACAGTTAATTCAGAAAGAATATATGATTTCTCAGACGTAAATATGAATGGTACTCAAATGGAAGTTACCTTAGTATCTGATTACGATGGTCCATTCAACTATACTGTTGGTCTATATCAAATTGAAAATAGAAATGATAATGTTTATCTAGCCCAAACAGCTGGTGGTCAATTTATGACAAGTTTTGGGGTTCACCCATATAGTGCTGTTGTTCAAGGTCTAACAGCGGGTCTTGTTCCAGGCGGTATCGATTGGAGCAGTAAAGCAGGTATCCCTTTCTATCAATCAATGTTGACTTGGCTTGGAGGTGCTGGAAATGCTCTAGCATGTGCCGGTGGTGCTCCAACATGTGATTTAACTGCGCTTGGTGCTTTCAATGACCGAACAGCTGCACATTATGCATTACCAGATTTTGTTATCCCATGGGAATTAGGCGGAATTGTTAATGATCAAAATGTATTAGCTCAATCAACAGCTCTTTATGGAGAAATGTATTTTGATTTATCAGATGATACTAAACTAACAATTGGAGGTCGTTATCAAGAAGATGACACAACATCATGGACTTATAATGATACAGCAGCTGGTAGCTGGATGGCTGCAGGTGGCTGGCTTGTAGAAAACAGAGATACATTACCTTTTGTAGATGTAGATACTGCTGCTGACGATCAGTTCTCATACAAGATTGCTCTTCAGCATAATTTATCTGATGATGTAATGGTCTATGGTAGTTATACAACAGCTGTAAAAGCTGGTGGTGTTAACGCTGGTGACAATCCAACAAAATATGATCCAGAAAAAGCTGGTGTTTTAGACTTTGGTTTGAAAAGTATTTTGATGGATGGATCTATGCTTCTTAACATGAACGTATTCAATGCTCAAAACGATGGTTTCCTCATTGCTGCTGTTGTTAATACTGGAACTCAAAACAGAAACATTGATGCAGAGTTTACTGGATTTGAGGGTAATATGATGTGGTTCTTAAGTGAGACAACCAAGCTTGAAGCTAACTGGTTATTCCTTGATCATGAAGTAGTGTCTGACACTATGCTTATTGATTATTTAAATCCAACAGGATCTAATTTAATTGCTGCAGGTTCTGCACCAGGTGCTGCTGGATTATTAACAGTGGGAGTAGACCCTTCAACAGGTGCTCCATTCTTTAAATCAGCAGGATTTAACTGTTCAGTTCCATTTGCATTTACAACTGGATGTAATGGAGGAGTTGAAGGTTATGCACAAAGCATTAAAGGAAATAGTCTTCCTGGTTCTGCCGATGAATCATATGGATTATCTTTAACTCAAGATATTAATGCTCAAAATGGTGTAACCTCAATGAGACTATCATATAGATATAGAGGCGAAGCTGATTTAAGCATCTTTAATACTCCAAGAGTAAAAATAGATTCTCAATCAACTATGGATTTAATAGTAAGGTATACCCCTAATAGTGATGACTGGTATGCTGGTGTTTTTGTTAAAAACCTCAGAGACCAACAACACATAAATGCTTTACGTGAAAACAGTAATGTTGGTGGTGGAGCATTGTTGGGTGCTTTTACTGATCCAAGAATCTATGGTATTGAATTTGGAGCTAAATTCTAAATTTAAAATATTAATTAAATTAAAAAGCCCAGTTTACTGGGCTTTTTTTTTACTTCATACTTAACTAATGCTAAAGCTTCCATATATATCAGAGACAATAATAGTTTCTAAAGAAATGTGTGATCATAACGGCCACATGAATGTTAATTACTACTACAAACTTTTTGATAGTGTTTACACGGATATGTATTGCAGTGATCTTGGTTTTGACGATGCATATCTAAAAAGTGGTTTCTCAACATTCACCCTTGAAGATAGTATTAGATATTTAAAAGAATTTAAGCTTGATGACAAGGTTTATCCATCATTTCATTTAACAAATGTAAATAAAAAACTTCTTCATTTTGTTGGCGTCCTTCAAAACGAAAAAAATGAATTAGCTGCGATATTTGAAACTGTTCTTGGACATATGGACCTCACAGCTCGCAAGGTAACAGAATTTAAGCCTGAAAGGCTTAAAAACCTTTTAGACTATAAAAAAACACATGCTCTTCAAGAAAGTCTGCCTTTTGATTTAAGGCTTAAAATCAAAGATCTTTAAAATGAAACTCCAAACGTACATATTTCTATTAACATTATTAATAGTAAACGTATCTGATGCTAAAGAGATTAGTGTTATGTCTTTAAATGCTCAAAATCTTTTTGATACTTTTGATGACCCAGGCAAAGATGACAAAGCTTTCCTCCCAATAGAAAAAAAAGAATCCTATGAACATAAGAATTCATGTAACAACATAAATGTAAAAGCTTGGAGAATGGAATGTCTATATCAAGATTGGGATGAAGAAACTAAGGATGCAAAACTTAATAATTTAGTTGAAATAATTCTTTCCTACAATGGCGGTGGTGCTGATATTTTAGGTCTTCAAGAGATTGAAAATATGAATATATTAGAGCAACTTTTTAATTTATTAAAACCTCATGGGTATGTAGATTTTTATTTATTAGAAGGCAATGATAAGAGAGGGGTTGACACAGCATTTATTGCAAAATATAAAATATCAAACCCTAAACTACACTATGTAAAGTTTTCTTCTGATTTTGAAACAATTGATACAAGACCAATTTTTGAAGTTGATATTAAAATTAATGACCAAATTGTAAAATTTTATAACGCTCATTTTCCTTCAAATTTCCATCCAGTTGACATGAGGATTGAATCTTTTGATAAGTTAAAGGAGTTAGTTTCTCAACATAACTATCCATCAGTTGCATTAGGTGATTTTAATCTTACTAATAAAGATGACAGTAAATATAATGTGTATGGTAACCAAGAGGATACCTGGTATGTAGCTCATAGAGTAGGATGTTACGAGTGCAAAGGAACCTATTATTATGGTCGAGGAAAGTCATGGGATTTTTTAGATACCATAATGATCTCAAAAAAAAGAGGAATTAAATTTAATAAAACATCAATTGATGTTTACATTACAGAATTTAATACTTACAAAGATACAGGCAGACCTTTTAGGTTTGATTCAAAAAATAAAAAAGGTATTTCTGATCATTTCCCAATGGTTGCAGAGATAATATTAGATTAGGCTATTTTCTCCAGCCGCCTCTATCAAAGATTCTTAAGTATGTTAATTGATCATGTTCGGAGAGATTAATAACTTTACAGTAGTCTCCAGATTGAACTAAAACCACATCACCTGCAGTTAAATCATAAGAGTCTTTATGCTCAACCCCATAAGAAGGATCAGATCCATGTCCCTCAACGGAGTTCATGTACTCAACAACTTCCATGGAGCCTCTACCATTTGTTATAACGTAAACTACATCTGAATCAATTAACCTATGGCCATGCGTTGACTTGCCAGGCTGAATAACTGTTTTACTTGCTATTATTCTCTCGAGCAAATCATTAGTCCATACCGCATAGTCTTCGTTAACATTATGAGGTGATCCACCAACCCTGAAATTGTTATATTTTTTTGCCATAATTTTTTACATTTGTTTTTATATAATTATAGTTATTTAAGCTAAACATGCTAGTAAATAGTATCTTGGTCTGTTGTTATTGGTAGATATAAAATATAATAAATTAGCGCCTATTTGATATCAGCTTGCCGGCGCAAAAAATAGGCTAAAGAGAACTTGTAACTATATTCTCTCAGTTGATGTTTTAATTAATTATTAATATACACAGGAAACATTATGAGTAAAACGTACACAAACCCAGAAACAATTGGTCTCCATGCAGGATGGAGAAAAGATGAAAATACTAATTCAGTAGCTGTACCAATTCATCAAACTACCAGCTTTCAATTTGATGATACAGAGCATGCTGCAAATTTATTTGCCTTATCAGAGCTAGGTAATATTTATTCAAGAATAATGAATCCAACATGTGCTGTTTTAGAGGATAGGATTGCTGCTCTAGAGGGGGGCGTGGGTGCTTTAGCAGTCGCATCAGGCCAAGCTGCTTCAGCTTATGCTATTCAAAATATAGCAAAGAATGGTGACAATATTGTTGCTTCAGCTCATCTTTATGGTGGCACATATAATCAGTTTAAGAATGTTTTTGCAGATATGGGTATTGAGGTGAGGTTTGTTGATCCTTCAGATCCTCAAAATTTTGCTAATGCAACCGATGATAAAACAAGAGCTTACTATGGTGAGGTTTTACCTAACCCAAGTTTTGAAGTATTTCCAATATCTGAAGTAGCGGAAATAGGAAGACCTCTTGGCATTCCATTGATTGTTGATAATACTGCAGCTCCAGTTATCTGCAAGCCATTTGATCATGGCGCAGCAGTTTTAATTCACTCGACAACTAAATTTATTGGTGGTCATGGAACTTCTATTGGAGGCATTATTGTTGATAGTGGCAATTTTGATTGGGAAGCTTTTCCTGAAAGACAGCCTGCACTAAATAACCCTGATCCATCTTATGGTGGTGCAATATGGACAGAAGCTGTTAAGCCTTTAGGTCCAATTGCCTACATACTTAAAGCTAGAACAACTATTTTAAGAGACATGGGAGCTGCTATGAGTCCATTTAATGCCTTTATGTTTATTCAAGGCCTCGAGACATTAGCCCTTAGAATGAGAGAGCATTCAAGCAATGCTGAAAAAGTGGCTGAATACCTTTCAAACCATCATTCTGTTGAAAGAGTTAGTTATCCATCTCATATGCAGGGTTATGCGAAAGAAAGAGCAGATAAATATCTATCTAAAGGTAATGGAGGGCTCATGGGTTTTGAAATTAAAGGTGGAATAGAGGCAGGTAAGAAATTTATTAATGCTTTAGAGATGGTCTATCATGTTGCAAACATTGGCGATTCTCGAAGTCTAGCAATTCATCCTGGTAGTACAACCCACAGCCAGCTTAATGAAGAAGAGTTGTTGGCTGCTGGTATTACTCCTGGATATGTAAGACTTTCCATTGGATTGGAGCATATTGACGATATAATTGCTGACTTTGAACAAGCTCTAGCAAAGATATAGAAAAATTTTGAGCCAAGAATTAGTTACTTACATAGTTCTTGGCTCAAAAACTAGGCTTAAAGGTACAAAACTACCATTAAATAATAAGTACGAAGAGTATCTGCATCTCAATTTTGATGCAAAAGAAAATATTGAAAAGAATCTTGATGAGTTAATTGCACTTTCTAGGGGTGAGTTAATTGTATTGCTCCCACCATCTTCTTTTCCAAATACTCAGGCCAAAGAGGCGCTTAAAAAAATAGCTTTAATAGGATTGTCATCTTGGGGATGGTTTGATTTTAATTTAAAAAGAAAAAATTTTTTACAAAATATTAAAAAGATTAATACCTTAGTCAGAAGCATTCCAGATTTAGAACAGGGAATTTATTTTTCTAAGAGTTTATATTTTTCAGTTGGTGGAATTGGGTCTCTTAACACATCACCATTCTCTGAAATTGCAAAAAGATTTTATTCCAGAATTGATCCACAAAAACCTCTTTCACCACTTATAATAAGAACAAAAAATCTTACACTAGATTTATACAATGCATCTAAAAGTTAAAGCAAAGAACTTAAGTTATAAAATTAATGAAAAGAAATTATTTCAAAATATTTCCTTTGAACTTTTTTCAGGAAAAGCTATTCATATCAAGGGAGATAATGGTTCGGGTAAGACAACACTTTTAAAAATTATATGCGGCTTAACAAATCAAGTTAAGGGTGAGTTAGAGAAAAAACTGGACAAGCGAATATGTTTTTTAGGTCATAAAAACGCCTTAAAACAGTATCTTACAGTTGAAGAAAACTTATTTGTCCTTGATATCATTAATCATCCTGATCTTAATAAGCATCTCATTGAATTTGGGTTAAATAAAAGTCTTGATATAAATTTATCAAGTCTCTCTTTTGGTCAGCAAAAGAAGATTGCTCTACTAAGAGTTTTTTTAAATGATTCGGATTTAATTCTTCTGGATGAGCCATGTGTAGGTTTAGATAATAAAACTCAAAAATATTTGTGCAAATTTTTAAATGATGAATTGAAGCTTGGAAAATCAATTTTATTTTCTTCACATATTTCCTTAGACATAAATTCAGAAAAATTAAATTTAAGCGATAAAATATGAATGTAATAAAATTTGAATTACTGAAACTTAGAAGTAAATCTCGCGGATGGCTTGGACCCATTTTAGTATTTATTTTAATAATGGTTGCTTTCCCTTTAACTGTTGAAATATCTAATAAAGATTTAGACCAATCATTTTTTGCAGTTTTATGGATTGCTATACTTCTCGTGATGATGTTATCAACCGAAGATATTTTTTTAGAAGATTTTAATGATGGTTCATTGGAGCAGTTTGCAATTTCAAATATTAGCTTGCCTTATATTATTGCTGTCAAAGATTTTTATTTATTGGTTATTAATAGGGGTGCCTATATCTATTATTGGATCTTTGTTTTGCTTAGGTTTAACCAACTCAGCTAATCTTGCTATTAATATACTTCCAATTTTGCTTATAACATCATATATATTTATAAATGTTTTTAGTTTTGGTAATGCTTTAAGTCTTAACAAAGGGATCAGCACTTGGAACTTTAGTAACATTGCCATTATTGCTTCCATTACTGATTGTTCTAGGAAAAACTGTTATTTCTATAAACCTTAATTTAAATTATTTGGGTTTTGTTGCTCTGCTTTTAGGCATCTTATCGACTATAATATTACTAATTCCATTAATTATTTCTTATATTATTAGAGCTCACTTAGAATAATTTTTGGTCATAGAGAATATCTTATTGTGATAAAAAAATTTATACATCAATTCGCATCGCCTAAGACCTATATATATCAGGTTGATAGGGCTTATTCATATATTTTTTATATCTCATTGGTATTGTATTTAGTTTCTATTTTTTGGGGTCTATTTGTTAACACCTGAAGACTTTGTTCAAGGAAATTCTTACAGGATTATTTATCTTCATGTACCCGCATCTTTTATTTCACAATCTTTGTATATTGCTATGGCAATAGCCAGTGCTATTTTTCTTATATGGAAAGTTAAGCTTTCAGTATATCTAGTTCGATCTATAGCTCCCATTGGTGCAATTACTACATTTATAGCACTAATTTCAGGCTCTATATGGGGCATACCTACATGGGGGACTTGGTGGGCCTGGGATGCAAGAATTGTTTCAACGTTGATACTATTTATCATGTATCTCGGCTTAATATCTTTACATGACTCATTTAGTAATCATGAAAAAGCAGATAAGTTTCTTTCAATTTTGGTTCTTGTTGGTTCAGTAAATATACCAATAATTAAAATGTCTGTTGAGTGGTGGAGCACTCTTCATCAGCCAGCCTCAATCACTATATCGGATAAACCAGCTATCGATCTAGTAATGCTATATCCTTTATTTGGTTCAATAGTTGGCTTTGCTGGATTAGTTACGTGTTTGGTTATTCTTTCTTCCAAATTACAGATACTAAGAAGAGAAAGAAATAAATCATGGATAAAAAACTATGTTTAACTTTGCATTCAATTCTCTATGGCTGAAGCTTTTTTAATGCAAAGTCAAAATGGTCAAAATCATGGTATTTTTGTTTGGTCTGTGGTCGTAATTGTTTTCTTATGCATTTTAGCAACATTTATTTTCTATAAAATCAATATTAAAAAAATTAGTAAGAAATTAAAATGAAAGCTATAAGAAAAGAAAGATTAATAACAGTATTATTAATTTTAGCCACCTCCGCATTGGGCTCATTTTTAATTATTCGAGCTCTTGACTCTAATCTTAGATTTTTTCTTTACACCTTCTGAAATATTTAAAGAAGAAATACCTAATAATAAAAGAATTAAAGTTGGCGGTATGGTTTTAGAGGGCTCGGTATCTAAGAGATAAAACAAATATTTCTTTTGTAATAACAGATTATCAAGGGTCAATAGATGTTAGAGTTTGATGGCATTGTCCCAGATTTGTTTAAAGAGGGTAGCGGTGTTGTTGTTTTAGGCTACTTAAGAGATAAAACTCTTAGTAGCAGAGGATGTTTTAGCAAAACATGATGAAAATTACATGCCTCCAAGCATCGATATAAAAAATTAAATGTTAATAGAGATAGCTCATTTTCTTTCCATTCTTGGTCAACAGGATTGTTCTTTATGTGCTTTATTTTTTCATTTTTTTTAAACTCAAAAGATATATTCATTATTAATCTAGTTTCAAGAATATATACCCATAGTTTTTTTATATTTCTTATCCTCATTCTTTATATATATTTGGCTAGCAATAAGTGACAACTTTAGCGTTTTATATATCGCTCAGCACTCTAATATCAATCTTCCAGTTTTTTATAAAATTTCATCTATTTGGAGCGCTCATGAGGGCTCTATGTTTCTCTGGATTATTTTTTTAACAAGTTGGGGGGCTGTATATAATTTACTTACCTCTAACGATCAGCCTCTAAAAGCAAAAACGCTTGGAGTCATATCAATAACTTCTGTTGGATTTTTATTATTTTTACTATTAACATCAAATCCATTTGAAACTATTCTTCCTGTGCCTCCAGAAAATGGTGCTGATATTAATCCAGTTTTACAAGATCCACTTTTGGCAATTCATCCTCCAATGTTATATATGGGTTATGTTGGTTTTGTTATAGCTTTTGGACAGGCTATAGCATTTTTATTTGAGGGTAATACAAATATTAGATGGGAAAAGCAAGTGAGATCTTGGTCAGTTGTTTCTTGGTCTTTTCTTACGTTAGGGATTGCATTAGGTAGTTGGTGGGCTTATTACGAACTTGGCTGGGGAGGATACTGGTTTTGGGATCCGGTTGAAAATGTTGCTTTGATGCCGTGGCTGGCAGCTACTGCATTTATTCATTCTTTAAGCGCATCTTCAAAATCATCTATCTTAAGAATATGGACATTGCTACTATCTATTCTTGTATTCTCTTTAAGTTTATTTGGAGCTTTTATAGTCAGATCTGGAATTATTGATAGCGTCCATTCGTTTGCAAACGATCCGGAAAGAGGATTATATCTTTTGGCATTTATTGGTCTTCTTGTAATGATTTCTTTATTGCTTTTCTCATTTAGATTTAATCTTTTACTTTCAAATAAAAAAATTGTTTCTTTGTCAAAAGAGTCATTTATATCTATTAACAATATCTTGTTTGGTACATTAATTTTTTCAACAATGCTTGGTGTCATGTATCCCCTAATATACGAATTTTTATATGATCAAAAAATTAGTGTTGGCGCTCCTTTTTATAACGCAATTTTTGTACCTATAACTTTGCTAGCATGTATTTTTCTATACTTTTCTATTGATACAAAATGGCAGCAGAGTTTTAATTTAAAATCACTTTATCGGCCGTCATTTTTATCAATAACGGTTTCAGGAATTATAGTTTTTTTAGCTTTTTATAAGCTTTCAATAACTAATTTCTGGACATTGTCATCATTATTAATAGGCTTAATAATTATCATACGATATCTGATTGTGATTTATTTTTATTTTGCTCACAAAAAATTTGCTAATTTATACAGTGTTATTGCACATTGCGGCTTAGGTCTCTTGATTATATCGATAGCTCTAAATAATAATCTAAGCTCTGAAAGGGCATTAAACATTAAAATTAATGAAACAGAGATATATAAAGATCACCAAGTAAGTTTTACAAACTTAAAAATGGTTCCTGGACCTAATTTTGATTCTGTACAAGCAGAATTCCTAATAGTTAATCCAAATGGGAAAACATATACATTAACTCCAGAGAAAAGAAAATATTTTGCTAGAGGGCAAGTTACTACAGAGACTGCTATTCGTGCATTCTTCCTAAAAGATATTTATATGACAATTGGAGATCAGCTTGATGATGGAAGCTGGATTGTAAATATTCAATTTAATATGTTTATTAGATGGATATGGTTTTCTGCGATAATAATGGTTGCAGCAGGTTTTTTACTTGCTCATTCTTTGTCGAGATCAAGATCATGACTATTTTTATTAGATTTATAATAGTTAGCATTGCGTTGATGTTTTTTGGATTTTTTTATTTCTATATCAATGAGGACAAATATTATCCAGGAGCAGATTTCACTACTTCTGATATGCCTAATTTTGAGATTAAAGATTTATATTCTGAAAGAATATTTAATGTTAAAGATCTAGAAGGAAGCTATTTAATTAACGTTTGGGCAAGTTGGTGCATAACATGTCGAATTGAACATAGCTTTTTATCCAAACTGGAATCAAAAAATATACCAATTATTGGTCTAAATTATAAAGATGAAGAAGAGGATGCGATAAGTTGGATTACAAGGTTTGGTGACCCATATAAGTATATTATTCATGACTACAAAGGAAATCTTGCTCTAGACCTTGGGGTTACTGGTGCGCCAGAAACATTTTTACTAAATGATGGAAAAATTATTGTTCATTATAGGGGTGAGGTGAATGATATGATTTGGAATGATGTATTCAAGCCTATCATCAAGAGGGAGAATCTCTTTAATGTTAATTAAGGTTTTTTTATTCTTCTCAATAATATTTTCTAGTTTCACTTTAGGAAAATCACTTTATGACTTTGAAAGTGTTGAAGATGAAAAAAGATTTTATTCATTAATAAAAGAAATTAGATGCCCAAAATGTACAAGTGGTTCTTTAGCAAGCTCAAATGCTCCAGTATCTGAGGATATAAAATTAAAAATAATTGACTTAATAAAAGAAGGAAAATCAGACCAGGAAATAAAAGAATTCTTATCTGATAGGTTTGGAAATCAGATTTTATATAATCCGGGTTTAAGCAAAGACACATATTTACTCTGGTTAGCACCTGGTTTTTTTTTAATGATAATACTTCTTATTTTCTTTTTTAGAAAAAGAACATAATGCTATTAGTTTATTTGCTAGCCTTTATTTCATTATTTCCTATATATGCATATTTATTGTCTCCAAAAACAAAAAATAAGGGATATATCTTCGGCATTTCATTTTTAGTATTAATTTTTTGTTTATTTTCATTCATTGGTAAATATGCTTTTCTCGGGTCCATTAAAGAACAAGAAATAAATAATAAAATCTTATTAATAATTAAGCAGGACAATGAAATACCAATAAATTTATTTAACTCATTAGATCAAATTGTTAATGAAGAAAATAAAATTTATTGGGCTCAAAGCTATATCCAAAAGGCAATGTCAGACCAGAAACTTCAAGCTGCAGAGAGCCTTATTTCTTTATCAGAAAAATATTTCAAGACAGCTGATGAAAAATTTGTTTTTTATACTTTGTATACTCAACTTCGAGATTTGAAGTTTCCTATTTTTGCAAATTCTAAATTTATACTTTCATTTTCTCTGCCTGATGAATGCTTAAATTTTGAAGGAATCGTTTCGTTATTTATTATGAATGGCCCTAATATCCCTATTGCGAGTTCAAATTTTCAGAACTCTTTTGAAGTTATATTAAATAATAAAAATTCATCAATTCCTGGTTTTGATCTTGCTTCTGCTTATCTGAATCAAGAAACTTTGGAGCTGAAAACGTCATTATTTTGTATTGAAAAAAACTTGGATTATTTTTTTGAAAATGCTCTATTGTTTGATCAAAATAACCATATAAATTCCTATAATATTAGACCAAATGAATGGTTAAAAAGAGAACAATAGTTTAATATTAACCTAAGAAAATTATTCTCAAAAATGCAGTTAAATCATATAAAACTTTCAGGTTTTAAAAGTTTCGTAGATCCAACGAAGATATCTTTCCCATCAAATTTAGTTGGTGTTGTAGGTCCTAACGGCTGCGGTAAGTCTAATGTTATTGATGCTGTTAGATGGGTTCTTGGAGAGCTATCTGCTAAAAATCTTCGCGGCGAATCTATGGTCGATGTTATTTTTAACGGATCTGAAAATAGAAAACCTTCTGGCCAATGTAGCATCGAGCTATTATTTGATAATTCAAGTGGAAAAATTGGTGGGGAATATGCTTCATTTACTGAAATTTCAATAAAAAGAGTTATGACTAGAGATGCTCAATCTACTTATTTTATTAATAGTACAAAATGCAGAAGAAAAGATGTTCAAGACATATTTCTAGGAACTGGATTGGGCCCAAGCTCATATGCAATTATTGAACAAGGCATGGTTAGTAGACTGGTAAGTGCTAAACCTGAAGAGCTAAGAACTCATATCGAAGAGGCTGCAGGAGTTTCAAAGTATAGAGAAAGAAGAAGAGAAACCGAGAGTAGAATCAAAAAAACTAAAGAAAATTTATCAAGAGTTAGAGATATTAAAGATGAAATTGAGAGATTAATCAAAAGGCTTGAGAATCAAGCAAATGCAGCAGAAAAATATAATCAATTTAAAAAAGATGAAAGTCAGAAGCAAATTGATATTGCAATACTATACTCTCTTGAAGCTAAGAATAATCGAGATAAACTTCAAAAGAACCTTGATGCCTTGAATAGAGATTTAAAAATTAAACAAGCTGAATCTGATTCAAAACAAGCTCAAATAGATGAACATAGAACACAAAATGCTTCTGTTGTAGATGCATATGAACATGCTCAAAGAAACTTTTATTCAATAGGGGCTGAGATAGCTAAATATGAATCAGATCTTCAAAATGTTTCTAAATTAGAAATTTCTAATACAGATGCTCTTGAGAGAGCAAAAGCCAGCTATCAGGATGCAATAGAAAAAGAATCAAGTTTCAAGGATCTAAGCCCTAAAGAAAAAGAATTGAAGCTTGATATTGCTATTGTTAAAGCTCTTGACGCCCTTAAGCAAAAAAGCGTCATTGATATATCTATAAAACCTTTAGAAGAAAAAATTATACAAAAACAAAATGAACTAGATTCAAAACAAAGTATTGTAGATGCAGTTAAAGGAGATCAGACAGAAATTACTGAAGAAATAACATCACTTCAACAAAAAAAATATTCTATTGAAGCTGATATTGCAAGGTTAGAAGGAGCACTTCAAAATCTCAATAAGATTGAAGAGAACGCAAGGTTGGATTTTGAGAAAGCAAGCAGCAATTACTCTGATGCATTGCAAAAAGAGTCAAACAACGAGCATTTAAGTCCAAAGGAAAAAGCTATTCATTTACTTGATTCGATCACTGAACTGTTGAAAGCATTTGGCTCCAAGGCAGATTCATTAAATTCCAAGGTCAATGAATTAAAGGTACTTCTAATAAATATTCTTAAAATTGCATCAGATCAATCTAAAAATTATACAGCTGACTTTTTAAATAGAAAGAACCAGCTAGAAGATCTTATTAAAACAACTTCTGAAGATGCGTTATCTAAAAATAACCAATTATCTGAGTTAAAAGAAAAAAATATAATCATAAAAAATGAATTGGACTCTAAGTTGGAAAATCAGCTTAACATTGATGAAAAAATTAGAGATTTAGACAGCAGCAAGTCATTAGCATCTAATGAGCTAAGAAGTTTGGAAAAAAATATTTCTGATTACAGGCTTGAATTAAGAACTCATGAGATCAATCTAGAAAATGCCTCCATAGTTTTAGATAAAGCTGGTATCAGTTTATCTGAATTAGATTCATCTAAATACGTAGGAGCAGATCTTGTGAGTCTAGAAAATTCATTAGATGAAATTCAAAAAAATATTGCTGAATTAGGGTCATCTAATTTAGCTTCCCCAGAAGAGTATCTTGAAAGGCAAAATGAGCTTAATAAGATGATTTCAGAAGGCAAGGCTAAAAAACTTGAAATCCAAAAAATTATGTCAGATCTTGTTGAAAAGAGCTCTGTTGCTGAATCAAAATTAACTCATATCAGACAAAAGCAATCAGAATTTAACAATAGCTTGAGAGAATTAGAAAATCAAAAATCTATTGCTGATCTTGATCTTAAATCAATTGGTGAAAAAGTAACAAACTTAAGACTCGAGCTTAAAACCCATGAAATAAATTTAGATAACGCTAATACTAAAATTAAAGAGTCTGGAGTAAAGATAGAAAATATTGATTTTTCAAAGTATGAGGGTATGGATATCAATGAGTTGCAAAATAGTCTGACAGATATTCAATCTAAAATTATTCGTCTTGGTGCAATTAATTTAGCAGCTCCAGAGGAAATAGCATCTGAATCAAAAAGAAAGGAAGAATTAGATATTCAATATAATGATTTAACCGAGGCTCTAGAAAAGCTCACTGGCGCAATCAAAACAATTGATTTAGAAACAAAGACTAGATTTCAAGATAGCTTTGACGCTATAAACAACAGAATGAAAGAGGTATTTTCAAAATTATTTGGCGGAGGTATAGCAGAGCTTACCTTAACTGAAGATGATGCATTAAATGCTGGTGTGGTTATTATGGCAAGGCCTCCAGGCAAAAAGAATTCTTCTATTTCACAATTATCTGGTGGTGAAAAAGCTTTGACTGCTTTAGCATTAGTTTTTGCAATATTTGAGCTCAACCCTGCACCATTTTGTATATTAGATGAGGTAGATGCTCCCCTTGATGATCTAAATACAATGCGATTTATAAATATGGTTGAAGAGATGTCAAAAACAGTTCAATTTATATTTATTACTCATAACAAAGTATCAATGGAAAAGAGTGATCATTTGATGGGTGTCACAATGCAGGAGGCCGGTGTTTCCAGAATGGTATCCGTTGATGTGAATCAAGCATTAGAATTTGCTGAGGCCTGATGGAACAAAATATTGACATATATCTAATAGGTTTATCTGTACTAATTTTTTTAATTATTACATTTCTATTTATTAGAAAAATTTCTAATTCTGGAGAGCTAAAAGTTAATATTGAACCTGTAATAGACTCTTTTGAGATAAAAGAGATAGATGAAATACAGACGAAATCTCAAAAAGCCTTCGATTTTAATGAGCATAAAGATATTCAATATCAAGAACAAAAACTTGTTGTCCTCAATTTAATATCTATTGATAAATCTATGTTTGATATTGATCAAATATATGGCTTTATGACTAATTCAAATGCAATTCTCACGAATGGTTTTTTCGTTATTAAAGATAGAAATAATAAAGAATCATTTCGTATAGCAAATGCTTTAAATCCTGGCACATTTGAAAACGAAACAGAAACTTTTGCTGTTCTTTTGGCAACAGATCTTAATAACGTCAATGATCCTTTAGGTTCAGTAAAAGAAATGGTTAATTTTGCTTATCAGTTCTCAGAAAAATTTTATGCAAATATATGTGATCAAGAAAGAATGCCTATTACAAAACAAATGATCTCGCATATAGAATCTCAGGCGCAGGAAATTATGAGATTGAAGCAGTTAAGTACCTCAGAAAATAAATGATTATTATTCTTAATTAAAATGAAACCCTGGAAAATAATTCAGAAATTAGAGAGTGATAATAGTAGATTATTTAAAGAAGGTGTTATAGAAGACAATCTCAATGATGTTGTTTTACAAGAAGGGTTATCAATGTGTTTGGATGCATTAGTAACATTTGGTGTTAAACAAGTTCCAGAATCTAGCAATGATGGCAAGGGTCTTGATTGGGAAACATTTAAATTCTCAGCCCAGCTTCTAATAAATAGGGAAAGAACTGGTCATGCTGCTAGAGATGAAATTCTACACATAATGTCTCTAGCAACCTCAGAGCAATGGAATGATTGGTACAGAAGAATTCTAATAAAAGATCTCAGGTGTGGAGTAAGCCAAAAAACAGTCAACAATGTTTCAAAAAAAATGGGCTTAAAATATAGCGTTCCTGTTTTTTCATGCATGCTAGCTCACGATGGCGCAAAACACCCAAAAAAAATTCAAGGAAAATGTCTCGTTGAATATAAATATGATGGAGTTAGAGTCATAGCCATCACTAGAAACAATAGCACAACTTTGTATAGCAGAAATGGAAAAATTTTAGGCAATTTTCCTCACATAGAAGATGCTCTGAACAAAAAAGAATTCAACAATTTAGTATTTGATGGAGAGGTAGTTAGTGATGATTTTCAATCACTTATGAAGCAGGTGCATCGAAAAACAAATGCTAAAACTGACGATGCTTATTTAGCTCTCTTTGACATACTACCTTTGGATGAGTTCAATAAGGGCAAAAGCAAGCTTAATAGTCTGGAGAGAAAAGATTCACTTAATGATATATCAAAAAATTTCGATTCTTGTATCAAGCCTGTTGAATATGCAATCTTAGATTTTGATACTAAAGATGGTCAAAAAATATTTTCAGACATGAATAAGAAGGCGCTCGAAGAGGGTTATGAAGGATTGATGATCAAACCTGTTAACGACATATACGAATCTAAAAGAAGTCATGCCTGGCTTAAAATAAAACCTTTTATAGAAGTTACCCTTAAGGTTACTCAAATTCAAGAAGGCACTGGAAAGCATGCGGGCAAGCTTGGAGCCTTTTCAGTTGAAGGAGAAGATGATGGTAAGTTTTTCTCTTTAAGCGTGGGAAGTGGCCTTACAGACGATGATAGAGAAAAATTTTGGAAAGCTAGAGATTCTTTAATAGGTCAATTAATTGAAATCAGGGCTGATGCTATAACCCAAAGTATCGAAGGTGAGCACTTTAGTTTAAGATTTCCTCGTTTTAAAACTTTTAGAGGGTTTGAACCAGGTGAAAAGATCTAATGAATATTAAATATTTTAAATTTTCATTAATCTTTTTATTGGGTTTTACGCTTCAGTCATGCATGGCAACACCCCCAAAGAATCCTGATAACATCTGCCTAATTTTTGAAGAAAAAAAAAGTTGGTATAAGGCTGTTATGCAATCTGAAAAAAGATGGAAAATACCACCATATGTACTAATGTCTTTTGTGTATCAAGAATCAAGCTTTCAATCAGATGCAAAGCCTAAGAGAACAAAATTACTATGGGTCATTCCATGGAAAAGAGAATCAACTGCTGCTGGCTACTCTCAAGCTTTAAATATGACCTGGGAAGATTATAAAGAGGAAACTGGAAATACTAGGGCAAATAGAAAAGATTTTAAAGATTCAGCAGATTTCATTGGCTGGTATGCAAGCAAAGGATATTATCAAGGTTTTGATAGGCTAGATGCGCGTTCACTTTATCTTGCTTATCATGAAGGGTATGGAGGCTTTAAGAAAAAAACTTATAGAAAAAAGCCGTGGCTAATCAAAGTAGCAGACAGAGTGCAAGCGAGATCTACAAAATATCAACAGCAATACTGGGGATGCGCAAAAGAACTTAAGAAGAATAGGTTTTTTTTCTTCTAAATTAGATATTTTTTACCTCAAAACCTAGTTTAGAAAGCTCTTCAGTAAAGCTCTCACCAGCTATAACGGATATCTTAGAATCATTAAATAAATACTTTTCAGAAACTCTTACAAGATCTTCCAGTGTGCATTCTTTTACTCTTGATCTAAAAAGTAAGCGTTCTTCTTGTGTTTTATTATCAAGCTCACTCGTGAAATCACTCATTGCTTCACCGTAAGGAGATAAAGGCTTATCTATACTTGAAATAACACCTAATACACCTTCCTCAAGCTGATCTTCTGATATATTTTTTAAAGACCAAGTTCGCGAATTTTTAAATTCTTCAAATGTTTCAGAGCACTTTGGGTCTCTGTATGAGAAAAATTTAAATACTTCATTGTTTGAATCTTGAATAGCTCCTGATCCATAAGCTCCGCCTTTCTCTCTAATTGCTGAATGAAGATAGCCATTACGCAATACAGTGCCAAGAACAGTTAAGGCAGGAGCATCTTCATGCTTAGAATCAACTGATGGAAAAGCTTCTGCACAAAAACATACTTGCGATCCAGTAATCCAGCCAATTGAACCATCTTGAACCCCAACAAAATTTTGATTGTTTAAATCAATAGATTTTGCATTAAAAATAGTATTTAGTTTAAGATCAGATTGATCTAATGAAGAAGCACTAAATAAATAATTGGGCGTTTTTGACACCTTATTTTTAATGGACTGAAGAGTATTTAAATATAACTCAAATTCATTTTTATCATCAACGAGTTTAGATAACTTATTTGTATTGTGGATAAACCTCAATCCTGAAGTTAAATCATTGGTTGCTGCAATATCTGTTATTTGAGATGCAGCATTACTCATTGATAGAATATGACCATTTTGAATTACTGATTTTTCATTATCCGCAGATATAAACTCTAGCAACTCTTTAATTCTTTTTGATTCATTAAAATTAGACTCACTCACTGTTTTTAACATCAAATCCTGCATTAATAGATCATTTTTTTCTAAGCTCTTAGATGAGACTTTTAAAGCTAATTTATACGAATCACCCTCATCATTTGGCAATGTAACAAACGAAGCAGAAATGCCACCAGTTATCGAAGATTGATATTTTTGAATATCTTCATATGAATCTTTACCAAGGCCGATATCTGTTAATGTATTTGTAAAAAGGTTTGCAACCCTTAACTCATCCTGATTTAAAGCATCACATGGAAATAACATAGAATGATAAATAATACCGTTTGTTCCAGTTTTGTAAAAATAATTAGAACTTGCATTGGTTTTTGTTATTACTGGAGATGCATAGTTTCTTGAAAGAGGTATGTCATCTTTTGTTACCTTTGGAAGAATCTCAGGATCATCATGCGCATTCTGTCTGGATTCAAGCTCATTTGCTAGCCTAACAATATCTTCCTTGTCTTTTTGTGACAAATCTCTAGTTTTTTCAATGACTTTCTGCTGAATTTTTTCTTCATTTTTTTTATTGAATTCAGTGTCTGGTATTAGAGAGTAATTTAATCTATGTTTATTTAAAATAAGATTTTTTTCAATTAGGTTTTCAATATAATTTTCTGATTTTAAGTTTTCTTTAATAGCATCAAATGCATTATCTAGATCCAGAATTTCAAGAGGATTGTCATTATGTATGCAAGCAGGCAAACAATTTAACATTATTTGAAGACCAAACGGCATTCCTGAACCCGTTATCTCTCTTTGTCTTATTTCAAGCTGATGTAAAGAAGAGCTAATTAAATCTTTTGGGACTCCATCTTTAACAAGTGATTCAAGACACTCTATTATCAATCTTTCAACTTCTATTTGTTTATTAGCTCCTACTCCCTCAAGTCCGGCAGCAAAAACAAGTTCTTTTTGGTCTGCCTCTAATCCTGTTAGAGGGGATGGCGAGGTACCTAATGTTGAACCCTCTAGAGCTTTTCGAAGAGGCGATGCTGAGTTATCTAAAAGTATATTAGACATTAGGTAAGTCTCCAGTAGCTCTATAGGATTATGACTTTCATTTAGCAGCCAGCTAATTACAACATGATGATTGTCTTCATCTCCAGGCTGAGGATTATAAAAATCAGAAATTGTTTTTGGTGATGATAGTCTTTCTTCATTTCTCACTGCTACAACATCATTAGATGGAGAAAAGCTATCTAGTACATTAGCTTTAATAAATTTTTGGATTTCCTCAGGGTCTAATTTACCAAATGTAAAGAAGGTTGCATTAGATGGGTGATAATGTTTTTTATGAAAATTGACTAAGTCTTCATGAGTAAGGTCAATAATATTTTCTGGATCTCCACCGCTATTATGTTTATAAGTTGATGAAGAGTACAAATGTTTTGACATACCATGCCACAATTGACTTGTTATTGAACTCATGGCACCTTTCATTTCATTATATACAACACCTTTTATTTCAATTTCACTATCAGGATTATTTTTCTCTTTGAATTCAAGCCTGTGTCCTTCTTGAGCAAAATCTAAACTATCAAGATTAGGAAAGAATGATGAATCTAAATACACCCCTAATAAATTATCAAAATCTTTCTTGTTAAGAGTTGCGAAAGGATAAGCCGTCCAATCACTTGATGTGAAAGCATTCATAAATGTATTAAGGGATCTTCTGATCATCATAAAAAAGGGATCTCTTACAGGATATTTCTTAGAACCACAAAGAGCAGTATGTTCAAGAATATGAGCTACTCCAGTAGAATCCTCTGGAATAGTTCTAAAAGCAACCATAAAAACCTTTTCGTCGCTATTAGTATCCAAATGGACATGCTTGCAATTAAATTCAGATTCGTTATATATTTGAGCATTAATATCTAATAAAGGAATATACTTTTGTTCTTGAAGGTTAAACATAATAAAATCTATTTAAATTTATAATTAATTCTATGAAAAATATAACAACACTACTTACGCTACTATTACTAATCGGTTGTAATAGCATTCAAACTAACATTGAAGTTGACTCAGTTGATACTTTCAACTTAGACAATTATAACGACTTTTACATAAAGATAAATGAATCTAATATTAGTGCTGAAATAAATCCTATTGAATTAGAAAGATTTAAAGATAATCTTAAATCTGCCCTTCAAGAAAGAGGTCTTACTTATTCAGCAGATTCAAACCTTACATTTGATATAAATCTAACTACCAAAGATAAAGTCCAATCAGACAGAATGAATCATTACTATTCTAGATACTACTGGGATAGATATATGTACCGAGATGATATTAGAACTATTACAGAGAATGTTCTTAGAGTTAATCTCAAAGATAATGCTTCAGATTCAACTTTATGGACTGTCGTGACTGTATGGAGGTCAGGCTCTTCAAAAGCAGCTACATCAGATAATGGCTCTGATTTAATTGTGGATGAAATAATGCTCAGCTTTTTATAAAAAAATTAAAATTTGTGATTTATAAAAATATACTAGGTCTTTTATTCTGCTTATTTCTTTTATCATGCGCTCCACAAGATAACGAAATTGAAATCCCAAAAACCTCTCAAGTAGAAAACCTTATAGAGCATTCAAAAGAATTTGAAAGAAAGATATATTCTTATAGCACTCCAGGAGGAAAAATACACGTAGCGATTGGCTTTGGTATAGCTAATTCAATAATGGTCGAAGGAGATGGAGGAAATATTATTATTGATTCATCTGACAGTACTTATGAGGCAGAAGAGATATATAAACTTTTCAAGCAAAAAAATTCAAATCCAATTAAAGCTATTGTTTATACTCATAACCATGGTGATCACACTTTTGGAACTGCATATTACTTAACAACACAGAAAGAAAGACCAAAAATTATTGCACATCAATCCACAGATTATTATATGCAAAGAATTCTTGGAATAATTAATCCTATAATTAGCACCAGAAGTACTAGAATGTTTGGAACCGCCTTACCTGAAGATGATGTTATAAATGTTGGCATTGGTAAAAGTCTCAATATTTCCAAATCACCTTTTGGTTATGTTAGTCCAGATACAACGTTTGAGGATGAACTTAAGATAAACATAGCTGGTGTAAACATTGAACTTTATCACGCCCCTGGTGAAACCAATGATCAATTATTTGTCTGGTTACCAAATCATAAATCATTAATGCCTGGGGATAATATATATAAGACATTTCCAAATCTGTACACAATTAGAGGAACAACTCATAGAGATGTAATGGGATGGGTTTCAAGCCTAGACCACATGCGTTCATTTAATTCGGAGTATGTGTTTCCTAGTCATACCAAGCCAATTGTTGGGTTAGAGGTAATATCAGATACTTTTATTTTGTACAGGGACGCAATTCAGTTTGTCCATGATCAAACTGTTAGATTAATGAATCAAGGTTTGTACCCAGATCAAATTATTGAATTAGTTGATTTGCCAGAATCTATAAAAAAGTCTCCTTTTTTAAATGAATTTTATGGCACAGTAAGATGGTCGGTTAAAAGTATTTACAATGGCTATCTTGGTTGGTTTAATGGTAATCCTGCTGAATTAGATCCATTATCAAGAAAAGAAGAAGCTCAAAAATTTGCGAATCTAGTTGGAGGAGAGGAAGCTTTATTTTTAGCATTTCAAAATGCCGTAAATGATAAAGAAATGCAGTGGGCCTTGGAGCTCAGTGACAGGTTGATGGCATTAAATTTTTCTATTGCTGAAGTGGAATCTCTAAGAAGAGAGGCTTTGCTTTATATCGGAACAAGGTCTTCAAACCCCAATAAAAGAAATTACTTTCTTACATCAGCACTGGAGTTAAGTGATAGCTTTGTCTCTTTTGAAGAAACAGAAAGAACTTCAGAAGGTGTTAAAGAAATTTCAATAGATACTATTTTTAGCATTCTATCTGTTAGATTAAACCCTGAAAAAGTTATAAATAAGAACATGAATGTTTGTTTTTATTTTTCATCAGGACTAAGAAAAACAATATCGATTAGAAATCAGGTTGCTGCAATATCTAATGAGATAACTAATCCATGTGCTATTAGTGTAAAAGCAACAGAACTTAACTTTAAAATGGCAATTTCTGGTCTTGCTAACCCAGTGATGGCTTTGGCTTCTGGAGATATTGAAGTTGATGGTAGTAATACAGACTTTCTTCAGTTTCTAACCTATTTTAGATAATATTTTACCATCTATATTTATCAAAGTTTTCTGGATTAGCCCAGCCTTCGGCATTGTTCCATGATCTTTTATTATTATAGGTCTTTAGATTATATGAAAAACATAGTAACTTATTTTTACTATCTTCCAATTCAACCTGGAATCCAAGTTTAATCATATTTGACTCCATAACTCCGTCCTCAGGAATAGTAAATATCATTATTTTTTGACTTAAAAGATTTTTAATAATCCCGACTTCACTATTCTTAAGTTTTATGTCTTCAAATACTATAAATAAATCACTAGTTTCTTTAATATTATCAATTGATGGAGAAATATTTAATTGAGATACATTCGTACCTTCAATTAATTTAACAAGTACGGAAACATTCTTTTTGGTCACAAGCTGAACATTTAAGGAGCATTCTTCTTGGAGTATCTTTAGAATAAAGTTATTAAGAATGCTTCCTTTTTTTTTCATTTTAACAAATGTTTTACAGCCTCTCTTTCTGATTCAAGCTCATCAATGGATATTTGAAATTTTTTCTTTGCAAATTCAGACATATTAATATCTCTTTTAATTTCAACACTACCATTAGATAGTGTTATTAAAGGATAGCCGCAAATTAGACCTTCCGGCACACCATATGCTCCATCACTTGCAACTGCTGCGCTGAATGAGTTTCCTTCTTCAGTTGTATTTTCACAGGCAATTATAGTATCTAAAGCTGCTTTAGCAGCTGATGTTGCAGAAGAGGCACCTCTAGAATCTATCACAGCTTTACCCCTTTGCTGAACAGTTGGTAGGAAATGACCCTCAACCCATTCCATATCATTCATAACATCTTTTCCTAATTTACCATCTATCAAAACATTCTCTATGTCAGGATACATGGTAGGGCTGTGATTGCCCCAAATAATCATATTCTTAACATCTTTGACATTAGTACCAGTTTTTTTACTTATTATCGATTTAGCTCTGCTTGAATCAAGCATAGTCATCGCCATCCATAATTGGGATTCTTTACCTGCTGAGTTTTTTCCTATTAATGCGTTAGTGTTTGCAGGATTGCCAACAACAAGAATTTTTGCATCATTTTTACCATTTCTTCCTATGGCCTCTCCTTGCTTAACAAAAATTCCGCCATTTATTTTAAGCAGATCTGATCTTTCTTCTATTTTCTTACCCTCATAAACAATTCCTCTTGGAATACTTCCTACAAGAAGAAACCAATCTGCGTTATGAGAAGCCTCATCAAAGTTATCTGTGTATGTTACTTCGCCCATATTAGGAAAATATGAATCCTCAAGCTCCATAACTAAGCCTTCAAGTTTGCTAACAACTTGCGGAATCTCAACAAGACATAAGTCGACAATCTTTTCTCCAAATGTATTTCCATCAACCAATCTTGGAATAAGAGAGTAGGCTATTTGACCTGCCGCTCCAGTGACTACAACTTTTACTCTTGAGCTCATTTTTTTCCTTATGAATTTGAAAATTTAATTAGTAATTATATTCCTAAAAGTTAAATTTATTCTTGGCTTTTTAGGTTTTTTTGTCTTTTTTATTTCGTGTTTCCAATATTTTTGTGTTTGACCATGCATCAGAATAAGCTGACCGCTGGTTTGCGGAATGTTTAAGCTTGTTTTTATATTCTTATGCTTGAAATGAATATCCCTTGATTCTCCTAGTGATAAAGATGCTATTACAGGATTAATGCCAAGTTCTTTTTCATCATCAGCATGCAGGCCCATAGAATCATTTCCATCTCTATATAAATTTGCAAGAACAGAGTTAAACTTATGAGATGTAATATGTTCTATAGTTTGTTTAATTTCTAGTAGTGTCTTATTCCAATTATGCCTATATAGTTTTTTTCCAGAATATCTATACTCCACATCTTGATCAGCATACCAAGCTTGGAGTCTGGGAATTTGATGATTTTTTCCAAAGATTTTTATAAATCCTTTTTCCCAATTCAAATGTTTTAAGCATGACTCGTACCACAAATCTATTTTTTGTTTTAATTCAATGTTGTTATATAAACTGATATCCAAATTTGGATATCCAGTTACTACTTCTTTTTTAAACAAGGAAGTTCCTTTTTTCGGTTATAGTAAATAAGACTAATTTTTATTAGAATAACTTTATCTTAAATATATAAAAACTTCCAAAAAAAGGGGTGAAACAAATGGGTATTAGATTTGATAATCAAGTTGCAATTGTTACTGGTGCAGGTGGAGGATTGGGTAAAGAGCATGCTCTAGATCTTGCAAGAAGAGGGGCTAAGGTAGTTGTAAATGACCTTGGTGGAGGCGTTGATGGAAGTGGGGCCAGTGATGCTGCTAAAGCTGTAGTTGATCAAATCATGTCTGAAGGAGGTGAAGCAATAGCAAACGGCGCAAGTGTTACTGATTTAGATGCAGTAAAAGCCATGGTAAATGAAGCTATGGAGAAGTGGGGTAGAATAGATATCCTTGTTAACAATGCTGGAATCTTGAGAGATAAGAGTTTCCATAAAGATTCTATAGAGAGTTTTAATACCGTTATGGATGTTCATTTTCAAGGCACTTTAAATTGTACCCATACTGTATATCCAATAATGAGAGAGCAAGAATTTGGCAGAATAATTTTTACTAGCTCATCAAGCGGTGTATTTGGTAATTTCGGTCAAGCTAATTATGGTTCTGCAAAAATGGCAATGATTGGATTAATGAATACACTTAAACTAGAAGGCCAAAAATATAATGTATACACCAATTCAATTACTCCTGTTGCATACACAAGGATGACAGAAGGCTTGATACCTGAAGATTTTGGTAAAAATATGCAGCCTGAGCATGTAACACCTGCAGTTGTTTACTTAGCAAGTAATGATGCTCCTAATGGAGTTATTATTGCTGCCGGTGCTGGAGTTTTCGCAAGAATATTTATTCACGAAACAATGGGCATTAATCTTGGAACTGATGAAGACATGACTGCTGAAAATATTGCTGCAAATTGGGATAAAGTTTCAGATATGGATGATGCCAGACCACTTCAAAATGGCGGCGAGCAAACTTTAAAAATATTTGAATTGATCAATAAAGGTTAATCGTGAAGCTCTATTCAAGTAAGCTGGCCCCAAGTCCATTAAAGGTCCTGATTTTCTTAAAAGAAAAGGCTATTTTTGATCAGGTTGAAATAATTGACTTGGATCTAGGAAAATTGGAGCACAAGACACCTGAATATAAGGCAATAGCACCTAACTCAAAAGTTCCCGCTCTAGTGTTAGACGATAATACTATTATTTTGGAAACAACTGCTATATGTAGATATTTAGAGTCTTTATATCCTGAACCCAATCTATTTGGAGAAAATCCTATGGAGATAGCTTCTATCGAAATGTGGTACTCAAGGGTAACATATGAATTAATGGTTCCTTTAATGCATGGATTTAGGCACACACATCCTCATATGAGTCAGATGGAAGATCAAAACCAAGAATATGGCCTTGCTCAAAGAAAGTTAGCCATAAAAGCTTTAGATGCTTATGATGAAATCATGGCTGCTAGAGAATATATTGCGGGAGAAAGATTTACTTATGCGGACATTCAAATGGTCACGTCCTTGCAATTTTTAGTTAGGTTAAATAGGCTTGATATTGCAGATTATGAAAACCTGAATGATTACACCAATCAGGTTTCCAACAGACCTAGTTTTTCTATTTAAGCTATTACCAGTTCAGGGCTCCACCAACCTGGTATTCAGTAACTCTAGTTTCAAAGAAGTTTTTCTCTTTCCTTAGATCAATAATTTCAGACATCCAAGGGAAGGGATTTCCTACACCTTTAAATTCTTCTTCCAAACCTATCTGTGTTAGTCTTCTGTTTGCAATAAATTTTAGATATTCTTCCATCATTGCTGCATTCATTCCTAACACACCACGAGGCATAGTATCTCTTGCATACATTATCTCTAATTCTGTGCCCTCAAGTATCATTTGGGCCGCCTCAGCTTTCATCTCTTCATCCCATAAATGTGGATTTTCAATTTTAATTTGATTGATTACATCAATACCAAAATTTACATGCATAGATTCATCTCTGAGAATGTATTGAAATTGCTCTGACGTTCCTGTCATTTTATTTCTTCTTCCCATAGATAATATTTGAGTAAATCCACAATAAAAGAAAATTCCTTCTAGCACACAATAAAAAGCTATAAGATTTTTTAGGAGCTGTTTATCCGTTTCCACTGTGCCTGTTTTAAATTCAGGATTTGATATTTCTTGAGTATATTTTAATCCCCATGCAGCTTTTCTTGATACACACGGTATCTCTCTATACATATTAAAGATTTCTCCCTCATCCATTCCAAGGGACTCTATGCAATATTGATATGCATGTGTATGTATAGCTTCCTCTAGGCTTTGTCTTAAAATATATTGCCTACATTCTGGATTTGTTATCAGTCTATATAAAGCTAATACTAAATTATTAGCAACAAGAGAGTCAGCTGTTGAGAAGAAGCCTAGATTTCTTTTTACTATCGTTCTCTCGTCTTCAGTTAAGCCATCTTCTGATTTCCATAGGACTATGTCATTAGTCATGTTAATTTCTTGAGGCATCCAATGGTTAGCACTGCCGTCTAAGTATTTTTGCCATGCCCAGTCATATTTAAATGGAACTAGTTGATTTAAATCAGCTTTGCAGTTGATCATCATTTTGTCATCAACCTGAACTCTTGATCCAGCCATCTCATCAAGCTCTTCTATACCTGCTGCAACATCTAAATTTTTAATTGCTTCCCTAGCAATTTTTGCTCTCGAGCCTTCTTCAATGCTTTTATTTTCATTTTTTATCTTAGCTTCTGTATCGACAGGTACAGGAGTAGGTTGTTGCTCTTCAACCTTAGGTGCACTAACAACAGTCTTGCTTGCTATAACTGCAGGGGCTGTGTTTGTTTCCTCTTTTCCGTAATCATCCCAATTTAACATTTCTTTCTCCTATATTATTGGCATGCTTCACAATCTGGATCATCCAGAGAGCAAGCATCCGGAACAGGAGCTGGTGCTCCAAGTTCCTGTGGCGCAGACTGAGTTACTCCAGTACTCACCGCATTAAGTTTTCCTTGCGCAACAGTAGATTTTTCAGTTGATGTTGCAGCTATAGATCTAAGGTAATAAGTAGTTTTTAAACCAGAGTACCAAGCCATCCTGTATGTAATATCTAGTTTTTTACCATCCGCATTACCTATATATAAATTCAATGACTGAGCTTGATCAATCCATTTCTGTCTTCTACTTGCAGATTCAACTATATATCTAGGTTCTACTTCGAAAGCAGTAGAATATATCGTTTTTATTTCATCAGGTATTCTTGATATTTGAGATAAACTTCCCTCAAAATATTTAAGATCGTTGATCATGACGTCATCCCATAAATTTAGTTCTTTTAACTTATGAACTAGATGAGGGTTAACAATGGTAAATTCTCCGGATAGATTAGATTTAACATATAGATTTTGATATGTCGGCTCTACTGATTGAGTTACGCCAGTTATGTTTGAAATGGTTGCTGTAGGGGCTATAGCCATAACATTGGAATTTCTCATACCATCAGATATAACTTTCTTTCTTAGAGTATCCCAGTCAAGCGTTTCTGATCTATCAACATTTAGATACTCAGACCCTCTGTTCTCGGCTAATATTTCTATTGAATCTTTTGGAAGTATTCCTTTGCTCCATAGAGATCCCTCATATGACTCATAAGCTCCTCTTTCTTTTGCAAGCTCTGTTGATGCATGAATTGCATAATAGCTGATTAATTCCATACTTCTATCAGCAAAATCAACAGCATCATCACTACAATATGCTATATCTTGCACATATAATGCGTCCTGGAATCCCATCATGCCAAGACCAATAGGTCTATGCTTGAGATTGGAGTTTTTTGCTGTATCTACAGAGTAGTAGTTAATGTTTATAACGTTATCAAGCATTCTTATTGCTGTTGAAACAGTTTGTTTAATTTTTTCTTCATCAAGCTTTCCATTTTTCATATGTCTTGCAAGGTTTACAGAGCCTAGATTGCAGACAGCTATTTCTTCGGCGCTTGTGTTCAAAGTAATCTCTGTACAGAGGTTTGAAGAATGTATAACGCCTGCATGCTGTTGAGGCGATCTTAGGTTGCATGAATCTTTAAATGTAATCCAAGGATGTCCTGTTTCAAATAACATTGTTAACATTTTTCTCCATAGCTCTTTGGCTGGAACTGATTTAAATTGATCCATTTCTCCAGCTTTTGCCTTTCTTTCATATTCTTCATATCTTTCTTCAAAAGCTCTACCAATAAGATCATGAAGGTCTGGCGCTTCACCAGGAGAGAAGAGTGTCCAATTTTTATCTTGTTCAACTCTTTTCATAAATAAGTCTGGAACCCAGTTTGCTGTATTCATATCATGAGTTCTTCTTCTTTCATCGCCTGTATTTTTTCTAAGTTCTAAGAACTCTTCTACATCTAAATGCCATGTTTCTAGATAAGCACACATAGCACCTTTTCTTTTTCCACCTTGATTAACTGCAACCGCAGTATCATTAGCAACTTTTAAGAAAGGAACAACACCCTGGCTTTTACCGTTAGTACCCTTAATGTAGGAATTCATTGCTCTGACTGATGTCCAGTCATTTCCTAATCCTCCAGCCCATTTTGAAAGAAGTGCGTTGTCTTTCATAGCTCCAAAAATACCATCTAAATCATCTGGGATTGTCGTTAGGTAACAAGAAGATAATTGCGGTCTTTTGGTTCCTGAATTAAAAAGAGTAGGGGTTGAGCTCATGTAATCAAAGCTAGATAGTAATTTATAAAATTCTATTGCCCTCTCTTCTCTATTGTCTTCTTCTATAGCAAGACCCATGGCAACTCTCATGAAAAAGACTTGAGGAAGCTCGTATCTTACATCATTAGAATGAATAAAATATCTATCGTACAGTGTCTGTAATCCTAGGTATGTAAATTGATTATCTCTTGTATGATCTATTGCTTTACCAAGCCTGCCTAAATCAAAAGTTTTCAATTCCGGATCTAAAATATCTAGTTCAATTCCTTTATCTATATATGCTAAAAAAGCTTTTGGATAAAATTCTTTCATTTGATCATATGTCGATTCTTCTGCCACCCCAAGAAAGCCAAGTGCTTCACATCTTAGCTGGTCCATCAGAATTCTTGCTGTAACAAATGAGTAGTTTGGTTCTTGTTCAACCTTTGTTCTTGCTGACATCACAAGACTTGTTCTCATGTCTGCTATCGATACTCCGTCATATAGATTTTTTAAAGCCTCTTCTAGAACAACATTCATTGATACTTCTTCAAGACCGTCACATGCATCATTAATTAATGCAGCTACCTTATCTACGTCAAGTGGAACCAAAGTCCCATCTGTTTTTGTAATATTTATATTGGGCTTGTTTGGTATATCAATTTCTGGTGCTTCTCTTTTTCTTTCTTGAGTTCTACCGGCTCTATATAGAATATAGCTTCTAGCTACCTCTAGTTCTTCACTTCTCATTAGTTGAAGCTCAACCTGATCTTGAATCTCTTCTATATGAAGAGTGCCTCCTGAAGGCATTCTTCTTTCAAATACTTCAATTACTCCAGACGATATTACATTTACTTTTTTATGAATTCTTTCACTTGCTGCGGCATTGCCAGATTCTGTTGCAAGAAAAGCCTTTGTTATTGCAACTTTTATTTTATCTTCTTCAAAAGCCACCACTTTGCCATTTCTTTTTATAACTCTTAATTTACCTGGGGCAGTAGTTTCAACATCATTGGTATGTGCTTGCTGCTGAACTTCTAATAATGTTTTACTTATTTCTTGTTGTGTTGTTTCCATTTTTTTGTTTTTCTCTGTTTATTCGCCGTAATTTTCCCACTCATAAAGAGTTCTTCTAATTTAAACTTTTTGGAAGAAGTTTTGTGTGTCTGCAGTTACACTAACTTTTTGTTCCGCTAACGTAATATTACTTGTTGTGGATAAAGAATCAAGTAAAAAAACACTATATATTGTGACAATTTCATTTTTTTTCACTATATAGTGTATGTAAGCTGTTTTTTTATTGTTGGTAATCAGTGTATAAATTGTGGATAATTCATATTAAAGGAGAAATAGTATGAGTAATTTTTTAGCTATAGATCAAGGAACAACAAGCTCTAGAGCAATAATATTTAGCCCTAATCATGAACTAATTAGAGATTCACAAGAAGAATATAAATTGTTTTATCCCAATGATGGTTGGGTTGAAGCAGATCCAAGTGATATTTTAAAAACAGTCAAAGAAACATTAAAAAATGTTTTAGAACAATCTTCAGAAATAATAAGTTGTTGCGGAATAACAAATCAAAGAGAAACAACTATAGTATGGTCTGAAGAGACAGGCGAACCAATTTATCCTGCTATTGTTTGGCAAGATAGAAGAACTCACAAGTTATGTAAAACATTAAAAGAAAATGGCCATGAAGAAATGGTAAGAACTAAGACTGGACTGGTGATAGATCCTTACTTCTCTGCAACAAAAATAAAATGGATATTGGATAACGTTGATGGAGCAAGAAAAGACGCTGAAGCTGGCAAGCTGAGGTTTGGAACTATTGATTGCTTTTTGGTAAATAAACTATCCAAGGAAAGATTTCATTTAACTGATGTAACGAATGCTTCCAGAACCATGCTATTCAATATTAATGATATGCAGTGGGATGAGGACTTATTAAATTTATTTGATATACCAAAATCCATGCTTCCCGAGGTGCGATCTTGCGATTCAGATTATGGAACTCTTAATATAGACGGGAAAAATATAGCCATTAAAGGTGTTATTGGTGATCAGCAGTCTGCCCTAGTTGGCCAACGCTGTTTTAATCATGGGGATATGAAATCAACTTATGGTACTGGCTGTTTTTTAATGGTAAATACAAAAGAAAAATTGATTACTCTTGACGAGGGTCTCCTTACGACCATTGGTTACAAACTAAATAATGAAATTAATTATGCAATTGAAGGAAGTATTTATTCATGCGGCAATATAATTCAATGGCTTAGAGATAAAATGGGATTTTTTAAAGATGCATCAATGAGCGAACAATTCCTTAATAAAACTGGCTTTTCTAATAATATACAGTTCTTACCTGCTTTTAATGGACTTGCAGCACCATATTGGAACTCCGATGTGAGAGGAGGTTTTTATGGAATCACACAGGACGCTTCCAAAAATGACATGATTACAGCAGCATTCAAATCAATATGTTATCAAACAAGAGATATCACTGAGCTACTAATACAAAATAATATTAAGATAAACTCTCTTTACATAGACGGAGGAATGACTGCAAATAAGACTTTCTGCCAGTTACTATCTGATTCCCTAATGGTAAATATTTTAAAACCAGCAAATATTGAATCTACCGCCTTAGGCGCATGTATTGTTGCTCAAATATCGCAAGGTATGAATATTGAGGATATAAAATCAATAATAGAAGATAAATACGAACCTCAAGATAATTTAAAGGATTTTCTTGAAACAGATTACAGGCTTTGGAGAAATTATATAGAAAAAACTATATCCAATATTAAGTAGTTTAATCTGTTAAACAATAATTTTTTTTCTATATAATACAGCTTCGTTAAAACACATATTCAAATGTTTACATATAAAATTTTTAATAATATTGCTGAAGACGGCTTAAATATCTTAAATAAAAATGATTTTCATATAGACGAGATCGATCCTGATTCTCTTATCCTAAGAAGTCAAAACCTATCTAACAATGACTTTAATGACTCTTTGAAATGTATTGGTAGGGCTGGAGCAGGCACAAATAACATACCTATTAAAGAAGCAACAAAGAGAGGTATTGTTGTCTTTAATACGCCTGGCGCTAACGCTAATGCAGTTAAAGAGCTAGTTGTTTGTGGCATGCTTCTATCATCAAGAGGTATTATTCAAGGAAATATTTTCTCTAAAACGTTATCTGGGCAGGATTCTTCTGAATTAAACAAATCAATGGAATCTCAGAAAAAAAACTTTAAGGGCAATGAGTTAAAGGGTAAAACTTTGGGTATTATTGGTCTTGGAGCTATAGGATCTTTGCTTGCCCAAACCGCTGAAGTTATGGGTATGAAAATTATTGGATATGACCCTTACATTTCCATAGATGCTGCTTGGCGATTACCTAAGGATGTTGAAAAAGCAGATTCTATGGATTATCTTCTAAATAATTCGGACTATGTTTCAATTCATGTGCCTTTAGTTGATGACACAAAGGACTTAATAAATAAAGAATCACTTAAAAAATTCAAAAAGGGCTCTAAATTAATTAATTTATCAAGGGGAGGTATCGTTAATAACGAGGATATTATAGAAGCTCTAGATTCAAAAATAATTGATAAATTTGTCACTGATTTTCCTACTCCTGAGCTTGTAACTAGAGCTAATAATTTTCAAGATGTAATACTTTTACCTCACTTGGGTGCCAGTACAAAAGAGGCAGAAGTGAATTGTGCAGTAATGGCAGCAGAACAAATCTCTAATTTTCTGAATGATGGAATTATAATAAATTCAGTTAATTTTCCATCAATTAAATTGGGAAGAAAAACAAAATATCGAATGGTGATTATTAACAAAAATGAACCCGGAATGATAGGTAAAATTACAGATGAGATTGGATATAAAAATATCAATATTGCAGACATGACTCACAAAAGTAGAGAAAGTATAGGAATCAACTTGATTGATTTAGAGGATGAGCCGACGCAAGAATTAATTAAAAATATTGAAAATATAGACCATGTAATAAGTGTAAGACTTTGTAATAAATTATAGTAAATATCAAAGATTACTACTGTGACTTATGTCACTTTCTACTTTGTAAAAAATTAACATATTTTTATACTTGTCAACAGCTTGCAAGAATGGTATGAATCTCTTGCAATGCTTACCCTAATAAGTTGTATGAAATTTATAAAATTATCTTAAAATATTGATTTACGGTGTTTTTTTTAATAACTGTATAATTTTTACTCAACTTATAGAAAACCTTTATATTAAAGGCTTTATTATGGTATAAATAAAGTTATCCATAACTTTATCCACAGATTCTGTGGATAAGATTGGTGAGAAATATGCATAAACATAATCTTAATATTAAACTTCCTTTTAGCTGGGAAGAACAGCTTAAAAATACAAAGATTGAGGGAGATATTTATTCTCCATTAGAGCAAATTTATTCAGATATAAATCAAGGTCACGATGTCTATCCGCCTTTAGATGATATCTTTAATGCTTTTAATTTATGTGACTTCGACAATACTAAAGTTGTTATATTAGGCCAAGACCCTTACCACCAAAAAGGTCTTGCAAATGGTTTAGCATTTGGTGTGAATGAAGGTAATAAAATTCCTCCTTCGCTTAAAAATATATATAAAGAAATTAAAGATGATTTAGGATTTTGTTATCATAATTCTGGCAATCTAGAAGAATGGGCTAAGCAAGGAGTTCTTCTTCTTAATACATCTCTTAGTGTTAAAGATTCTTTACCTGGATCTCATTCCAATATTGGTTGGAACTTGCTTGTGGATTCTGTTATACAAATTTTAAATAACAAAAGCGATGTTATTTTTCTTTTATGGGGGAGCAGCTCAGCAAAAAAAGAATATTTAATAGACAGCGAAGTTAATTATCTTCTTAAATCATCTCACCCATCACCTCTATCTTCATACAGAGGATTTTTTGGATGTAGGCACTTCTCAAAGACAAACAATATTCTATTAAATATCAACAAGAGTCCCATAAAATGGTAAAGCTAAATAATTATGAGAGAGGGGTCTTCTTCCCTTAGGGTTTCTAAGAAATCTTTTTTAATTAAACTTAAGCAGATATAACTATCTTTTAGTTTTATTAATTCACCTATAATTTTTAAATTTTTTTCTTCTTTGATCTCCCTTTTTGAAATTATTGTACAAAATCTTCTTCGATCAATGCCTAAATATTTCATTCTTGCAATTATTTCCTGGCCTCTGAAACAACCTTTATCAAAAGAAACCCTTTGAATGTCATAATTTATTTCCAAAGGCCTGTATTGACCTGCTTCATTTTTTGATAGATAAAAGTTACCTAAAATCATATTTGCTGCAGACCATTCTTTTAGAGAAATGGTATTAGCAATATCTTTTTTATCATCTTCAATCTTTACAGATAATCCAAAGCTATTATTTTGTAAAAAAATACTCTTACTAAAAGGCGCTGATTCAACAGACGCGCGGACATAATTCGTTGTTTCCATAAATGTAACTCCAAAGAACTTAGCAAAAGGAGTTAATTCATCTATTAGTATATGAACAAGTTCGCGATTAATTACAATTTTATATTTATCATTAGATTTGTTGAGTAAAAAACCAGCCATGACAAAACCTTTCTGATTGCATATAGATGAAAGATGAAAACTATCATTTGATACAGAATTGACGTCAGAAGTTATTTGACCTTGAAGAAAATTTTCAACCTTTTCCTCATCTCCTTGAATTTCGATAACAGTTAGGGTATCTATATAAAGAGAGCCAATTGATATTAATTTATTTTGAATGTCTATTTTCTTGTAAGATTATTAAATTATTATTTTATTTTAACCAATGAACCGAGAAATAAACAGAATACACTGGAAATGTAGAAGAGGTATGAGAGAAATAGACCTTCTTCTAAGAGAGTTTTCTCAAAATAAACTGGATTCCTTGGAACAAGAGGATATAAGAATGTTGGATGATATTCTTGATTACGATGATCAGAAGTTGTTTGATTATATATTTAAAGGGGTGCCTATAGGGCTTGAAGAGCATGAAAACTTTATTGACATGTATTTAAAAAATTTTACTCAACAAGGAAACTTTTAGTTCTTTTGTTTGTCAGATTAAAAAAGGAAGCAAAATTAAATGAACAATAATTCAAATAATGATGACTTCTTATTAATAGAAAAAGCGCAGAATGGGCACGAAGGAGCATTTAATTTTTTAATGACAAAATATTACCCTAGAGTTTATGCTTCTTTATACTCGTATACAAAATCAAGAGAAGACTCCGAAGATCTAACACAGCAGACCTTTATAAAGGTTTGGCAGCAAATAAAAACATTTAGAGGCGATAGTGCATTTTTTACTTGGGTGTATAGAATTGCTATTAATCTAGCCAAAAATCATTTTGTTAGCTCTGCATCAAAAAAAGACAAACTAAATATCTCCTCTACAGATCTTGATTTTGAATTCACAACCTTTACCAACCCAGAATCAGATTTAATGCATGATCAATCCTTAATTAAAATAAAGTCATTTATTGATCAGTTACCAGAGTCACTGAAAACAGCATTTACTCTTAGGGAGTCTGATGGAAAAAGTTATGAGGAAATAGCTTTAATTACTAACACGCCAATTGGCACAGTAAGGTCTAGAATTTTTCGTGCTCGTGAAAACATTCTTAATTTCATTTCAAAGGAGTTAGGTGATGACGTATAACCTTGAAGAAAAATTATCTGCATTATATGACGGAGAGCTAGACGCTAATGAGGTTGATGGTATTCTTGATATGCTTGAGAAGGATGTAAGCCTACAAAAAAAATTATCTCAATATGCATTAGTCAGTTCATCTGTAAATAATTCTAATAATATCCAATCCATTGCAACAAAGAAAAAACCTGTGAATTATGGCTTTTGGTTTTCAAATGCAATCACTGCGGCAGCTACGGTACTCCTAACTTTTGTTGCAATTAACCAGCTTGAGTTTTCAAGAATGGGTGAGGACATTTCTGCAAAAAACCAACTAAATATTGCAATGAGTAGCAAAGAGGCAAAAGATATTGTTTCCAAGACTGAGGAAAATCTTGTTGATCATGTAATGCATGTAATTAACAACCCCGACCTTGATAATGCTACACCTTATGATATCGATTTAAGGAATGTTGGCTATAACAGACTTAGCTCTAATGGAAGAAAATTTAATAAAGGCGATAAAAACTTTATATTGCGTATTGAAAAAAAGAATTTAGGCATTAATAAAGTAAGGTACTGGAGGCACGGTGATAAAATAATACATATCGTTCCCTTGGCAGACGGAAGAGTTGTAACTATATACGGTAATATTGATGCTCAATCTGCAATAAAGGTAGCTAATTCTATTGGTAAGTAAAATTAATAAAATAAAATGAAAATAATAAAAAATACATTAACAATATTTTTCTTGAGCATATTTATTGTGCCGAATATCTCTGGTTCATCTCTACCAGAAAATATTTCAGAATTAGTTGAAGACACAGCCGCAGCGGTTGTAAACATTACATCGAAAAAAGAAATAAGCCAAAGACAATCTTATGGATATGGAGGAATACCAGATGAGATGCTTGAGAGATTTGGCATACCAAGACAGTTTAGAGAAATGCCTCAACAAAAAAGAGAAGCAGTCTCATATGGATCCGGTTTCATCTTAAAAGATAATTATATTTTAACCAACTTTCATGTTGTAGAAGATGCAACAGAAGTCATTGTCTCACTTTCAGATAGAAGAGAATTTATTGCTGAAATTGTTGGTGTAGACCCTTTATCAGACTTAGCTTTGCTGAAAGTTGAAGGTAAAAATCTTCCTCAAGTTGTTACAGGTAACAGCGATGATTTAAAGGTTGGAGATTGGGTTGTTGCAATTGGTTCGCCTTTTAGCTTTGATTTTTCAGTCACAGCGGGTATTGTCAGCGCCAAAGGAAGAAGTATACAGAACAATAATATTGGAAATTATGTTCCATTTTTACAAACAGATGTTGCAATAAATCCAGGAAATTCTGGAGGACCACTGTTCGATTTAGATGGAAAAGTTGTTGGGATTAATTCTCAAATCTACTCAAGAAGTGGTGGCTATCAAGGCCTAGCTTTTGCAATACCAATCAACGTTGCTGTTGATGTTGCAAATCAAATTATTGATAAAGGTGAGGTTTCAAGAGGGTATCTTGGAGTAAGAATGAGTGAGGTTGATAGTGATCTTGCTGATGCTTTAGGTATGAGCAAGCCTTATGGAGCCTTAATAAATGATGTTGAGGAGGGCGAGTCAGCTGATAATGCTGGACTTTTACCTGGCGATGTCATTATTGAATTTGATAATAAGGAGATTAAATTTAGTTCTGATTTACCTCATGTTGTTGGGCAAATCCAGCCAAAAACAAAGGCTGTAGCTAAAGTTATTAGAAATGGCGAAGAAATTAAGCTTAAATTTACACTTGGCGAGCTACCTGTAAATAGTGAATCTTTTGTACCTGCAAAATCTCAAAATTCTGAAGATCCTATCGGCATTAAAGTTGATGAAATAGATCGAGATAATCCATCTATGTCTAATCTTCCAGATGGAGTTATAGTGTCAAGAGTCGACCCTGGATCACCAGCCTCAGGAAAAGTTAACAGGGGTGATGTTATTACTATGATTCAATATAAAGATAAGAAGTATGATATTTTTGATACAGATTCTTATGAAGAGGCTATAGATAATTTTACTTCAGGTAATAAAATAGCATTACACCTGAATCGAAATGGAAGCCGAATAATTAGGCCAATTACCATTAATTAAAAGATAAAAAGACCTATTTACTCCTATATTCAGAGTATTGGCTGTAAAATAGCTGCATCTTATGAAAAATATTAGAAACTTTTCCGTAATAGCCCATATTGATCATGGTAAATCTACTTTGTCTGATAGATTAATAGAATATTGTGGTGGTCTTTCAGCCAGAGAAATGTCAGAGCAAATTCTTGACTCTATGGACATAGAACGAGAAAGAGGCATAACTATAAAAGCTCAGGCCGTAACCTTAGAATACACGAAAGAAAATACCACTTACCAATTAAATTTCATTGATACTCCAGGTCATGTAGATTTTTCTTATGAAGTTTCTAGATCACTGTCAGCATGCGAAGGTGCATTGCTAGTTGTTGATGGTTCACAGGGTGTTGAAGCGCAAACACTAGCAAATTGTTACACAGCAGTTGATCAAGATTTAGAGGTTGTTCCTGTAATAAATAAAATTGATTTACCTCAAGCTGAGCCTGAAAGAGTAAAAAAGGAAATTGAAGAAATGATTGGCATAAATGCTTCTTCTGCGCCTTTGGTAAGCGCCAAAACTGGAGAGGGTATTGAAGAATTGCTCAATAGTATTGTCAATGGAATTCCATCACCAACTGGAAGTCCAACAAAACCCTTACAAGCATTGATTGTTGATTCTTGGTTTGATTCTTACCTTGGCGTTGTTTCACTTATAAGAATTAAAAATGGAACTATTAAATTAGGTCAAAAATTTAAGATACACTCAACCGGTCAATCTCATAACGTGGATGAAATTGGTATTTTTTCTCCAAAAAAAATAAAAAAAGATTTCTTATCTGCTGGTGAAGTTGGCTATCTAGTAGCCGGCATCAAAAATATTAAAGGAGCTCCAGTTGGAGATACTATTTTAGAGGCCAGTGATGAATTCACAGAACCATTACCTGGTTTTAAAAAAGTAAATCCAAAAGTTTTTGCTTCAATGTTCACAGTAAATTCTGATGATTACGAAAGATTTAGAGATGCTTTATCAAAATTAATTCTTAATGATTCATCTTTAGTGTACGAACCTGAAGTCTCTGATGCTCTTGGATTTGGTTTTAGATGTGGATTCTTAGGAACTCTTCATATGGAAGTTATTCGAGAAAGGTTAGAGAGAGAGTATGATTTAGATCTAATATCTACTGCTCCTTCAGTGGAGTACGAAGTTCTAAAAAATAATGGAGATATTATAAGAATTGATAATCCCTCACAACTACCAGCTTCAAATGATATTGAAGAAATAAGAGAGCCTATTGTAAATACCACAATTCTTACTCCAAATGAATATGTTGGTAATGTGATTACCCTCTGTACTGGCAAAAGGGGAACTCAAAAAGATATGACTTATTTTGGAAATCAGGTATCGATAGTTTTTGAAATGCCTTTATCCTCTGTCATAGTTGATTTTTTTGATCAAATAAAATCGTCAACAAAAGGATTTGCATCAATCGAATATTCTTTAATTGGCTTTTTTAAATCAGACCTCACCAAAATAGATATTCTTATAAATAATCAAAAAATTGATGCTTTATCAATGATTGTCCATAAATCTTTTTCAACACAAAAAGCCAGAGAAATTGCTGCCAATCTTCAAAAACTAATACCTCGTCAAATGTTTGATGTTCCAATACAAGTAGCACTTGGCTCAAAAATAATCTCTAGAGAAACTGTAAAAGCATTAAGAAAAAATGTTACAGCTAAATGTTATGGTGGAGATATTACAAGGAAAAAGAAGTTGCTTGAAAAACAGAAAGATGGCAAAAAGAAAATGAAACAATTTGGTAAAGTGTCGATACCTCAAGATGCATTCTTGAACTATTTTAAATCGGGAGAATAATGTGATTACTGATCCTATATTTATATTATCAATAATTGGAATGTCGACCATTCTTATCTTTTGGATCAAAAGTGAAATTGACACAGTTACAGAAGACAATTTTATTGTAAAAAATATATCAACCCTATCAACCCTCTTTGGATTAATGATGCTTTACAGCATTTTTATAAATGCTGGAGACTTAAGCATTGTGCTCTTGGTTGCATCTATCATTTCATTAATAGTTTTAATTGTTGGAGTAATTATTGCTAACAAGAGGATTGTTTCCTCATCCAGGGGATATTTTATTCCTATATTTTTGATATTTGTTTTAAGAACATTTCTTTATGAACCATACCAAATTCCATCTGGCTCTATGATGCCAGGATTAAAGGTTGGAGATTTTTTATTAGTAGATAAGAATTCCTATGGGTATAAAATAAACAGAGTTGCATTACCCCTAATTGCCAAGAATGATCCAAATTATGGTGATGTTGTTGTATTTGTCCCTCAACACAATCCAGTTCCTTACGTAAAAAGATTGATAGGCAAGCCAGGTGATAAAATTAGGCTTATCAATAAGCAGGTGTATGTAAATGGACAGCCATTAATAAAAACATTCTACAAAACCGAAGAAAGTACAATTACTAAAAGATATCGAGACCTATCTGGAAACATAACAACTAGAGAAAAAAATGTTGTTATTGATTTCTTTTATGAAGAACATGGCGACTTAAAATATCTCACAAGAAATATTCGTGATGAAAACATTCAGTATCCATCAGAATGGGAGGTGCCTCCAGGACATTATTTCGTTATGGGAGACAATAGAGACAATTCAAACGACAGCACTAAAGATGTTGGTTTTGTTCCTAGAGAAAACTTTTTTGGACAAGCTAGCTATTTATTTATGACATGGGAGTGTTGGACTTGCCTACCTTATTTCTCTCGAGTTGGTAAGATTAATTAATGAATTACAATGAATTACAGCACCAAATTGGTTATAAGTTTAAAAATCTAGATCTTTTAGAATTAGCTCTGACACATAAAAGTTTTAGCAACTCCAAAAACAATGAAAGATTAGAATTTCTTGGTGATTCTATATTGAATTCAATTATATCTCTGTATCTTTTTAAAAGATTTAATGGCGAAAAAGAGGGTCTTTTAACAAGAATGAGGTCTTATCTTGTTAAGGCAGAGACTCTTACTATGAAAGCTGAAGAGTTTGCTCTAGGAGACTATATAAAGTTATCCAAAGGAACTGCAAATTTATCAAAAAACAGAAAGAACTCTATTTTAGAAGATGCTTTTGAGGCAATCATCGGAGCAATTTTTATAGATGCTGGATGGGAGCATGCAAATGAAATCACATTAAAAATTTTTAATAAAAATTTATTAGCCTTATCTGCAGATATGACCTTCAAAGATGCAAAAACTGAATTACAGGAATTGCTTCAGTCTAAGAAATATGAATTACCTAAATATTTAATCGAAGATGTCGGAGATGGATGCTTTTCTTGTAATATCGATTATCAAGGCATGCTTTTTGAATCATCTGGCCCCTCTAAAAGAATAGCTGAAACCAATGTGGCTATGAAGGTTTTAGCTCATATTAAAGAATTGCATGAATAAATCATATTGCGGATATATTTCAATCATTGGAAAACCTAATGTAGGAAAATCAACCATCCTCAATCATATTTTAGGAAAAAAGATTTCTATAACCTCTCGTAAATCACAGACTACTAGAAATAATATCTTGGGAATAAAAACAGAAGGCAGCAAGCAAATGATTTTTGCTGATACTCCAGGAATGCATATTAAGTCACCAAAAGTTATGAATAAGGTTTTAAATAGATCTGCAGAAAGCTTGATACAAGACTCGGATATTATTTTATTTGTAGTGCAAAGGCTTACTCTTGATGAACAAGATTTATCAGTCCTCAAGAAACTTAAGGAAGCTAGTTCAAAAGTCATATGCGTTGTAAACAAGGTTGATCAAATCTCAGATAAAAATAAATTATTACCAATGATGGACAGACTGGCCAAGGAGTATTCATTTTTAGATATCATTCCTATATCTGCAATTAATAATGAAGGTATAAATGAATTAGAAGAATTAATTAAGCAGTATCTTCCAGAAAATAAACATATTTATGGAAAAGAAGATATACGAAACTCGCATAAAGACCTTTTTATGATTTCAGAGCTTATTAGAGAAAAAATTATTAGAATGCTTGGAGACGAGCTTCCGCATGACACTTTTGTTCAGGTAGAGCTTCTAGAGGACGAAGAAACAATCATAAAAATTCATGCAGTAATCTATGTTGTAAGAGATAGTCAAAAACAAATTGTTATTGGCAAAGCTGGTAAAACTTTAAAGAAGATCGGTCAACAGGCAAGAATTGAATTAGAGGAATACTTTGAAAAAAAAGTTTTTTTGAAAACTTGGGTTAAAGTAAAAAAGAATTGGAATACTGATTCTGACTATATTCAAAGCTTAGGGGTAGGCGGAAGTTATGAATCATAATGACTGGGATGATTGTTTTTTACTTCATCAACGAGCTCATGGTGAAACGAGTCTTATAATTGATGTCTTTACTAAAACCCATGGAAAAATATCATTAATAGCAAAGGGCGCAAAAAAACCTAAATCAAAGTTTTTTGGTTATCTTGCACCATTTACAAAATTAAAAATAACTTTCACAGGAAGATCAGAACTAAAAACATTAACCAATGTAGATAGAGATTTTTCTCAGTCTACAAATAGTTTTTCTAAAACAAGTTATAGTCTTTTATATATCAATGAATTGCTAATAAGATTATTACCAAAAGATGCCTCGCAATTAGATCTATTTGATCTCTATGAGAGTTTTTTAATTAAAATTCATCAAGAAGAAGATATCGAACTCACTCTTAGACATTTTGAATTAGATTTATTAGATATACTTGGATATGGTCTTGATTTTGAAAGTGATATCGAAAAAGGTCAGCCTATAGATATTAATAAAAATTACTCCTTTATTCCCCAAAGAGGATTTAGAGAATCAACTCACTCAAATTTTTCAGGAAAAGACATTATTAATATTAAAATTAGAGATTTATCAAAAGTTTCAAAAAAATATCTTAAACACATTACCCAAGAAGCTATTCACTTCTGTCTTGATGGAAGAGATTTGTCTAGCAGAGATATATTTAAGAGAACCCATCAATGATTTATGGCATTGGAACAGATATTGTAAATATATCAAGATTTAAAAAGATGAAATCTCTTAAATCATTTTCAGAGAAGGTGCTGTCAGATAATGAGCTCAAGATATCTTTAATTTATAATGAAGAAAAGTTAATTAAATATTTAGCAAAACAATTTGCATGTAAAGAAGCATTATCAAAAGCTTTTGGAACAGGCATCAGAAAACCAATTTTATTTAAAGAGCTTGAGGTTTTAAGAGATGAGAAAGGCAAGCCTTATTTCAACCCCTTGGGCGATGTAAAAAAAACTATTGTAAACTTGGGTATAACAAAAACTCATGTTAGTCTTGCAGACGAAAGTGAGTATGCAATAGCATTTGCTATATTAGAGATATGAAAAATATTATATTACTAGGCCCTCCAGGGGCAGGAAAGGGAACTCAGGCTGATTTAATATGCAGCCTCTGCAATATCCCAAAAATTAGTACTGGTGACATGCTGAGAGAAGCAGTTGCTTCTGGTAGTGATTTTGGTAAAAAAGTTTCAAATATTTTAGATACAGGTGGACTAGTGTCAGATGAAATCATTGGCTCGTTAATTGAGGATAGATTAACAAAGCCTGATTGTATAAATGGTTCTTTGTTTGATGGAGTGCCAAGAACTTTGGGTCAAGCATCTGAGCTTCAGAGTATGGGAATCCAATTCACTCACGTAATAGAAATTCATGTAGATGATGAGGTAATTGTAAAAAGAATGTCAGGCAGAAGGGTTCATCCAGGCTCGGGTAAAAACTACCATATTGAATATAACCCTCCTGAGATTGATGGTGTTGACGATGATTCAGGGGAGCCACTAATCCAAAGAGAAGATGATAAACCAGAAACAGTTTTAAAAAGATTATCCGTTTATCATGATCAAACAAAACCTTTATCAGATTTTTATATAAATCAATCAAAATTAAGTGACTTAATATATTTAAAGGTTGATGGCAGTAAAGCTGTAGATGAAGTATTTAAAGCTATATCTTCCCAAATTTAAATCTAATGAATGTCCTAGCTATTCAAAGTTCTGGCAATGAAACATCACTATGCGTTATCTTAAAAGATGACGTTCTTCAGTATTCAATTAGCCATGAAAGAAAGGATCGACCAAATTGGCTAGAGATGTTGTCTCAAATCGGCTTAGATTCATTTTTTTCCCTTAATGATATTGATATTTTTGCATATGCAAATAATGAAGATTCTTATACTGCTACAAGAAGTGTTGCATCCTATCTAAAGGGTATATCTTCGGCACTTAATAAGCCATTAATTGCAATAGATGTAACAGAAACAAACAACATATCATCTGATTTAGTTGCCAAAAATGCTCTTCAAAAATTTATGGATTCTGGCATGAATTCTGAAATTTTTAATTCTAAAAATGCAAACCCAACATATGCAATAGAGACTCAATATAAAAAGATCAATGAATGATCTAATTTTAAGTTTTGTATTAGGTCTTATTCAGGGATTAACTGAGTTTTTACCAATCTCAAGTTCAGCTCATCTGCTTTTTCCTTCTTTAATATTTGGTTTAAACGATCTTGGACTTGCTTTTGATATATCAGCTCATACAGGAACCTTATTTGCAGTAATCTATTATTTCAGAGATGACATTAGACGGATGATCAAATCATTGTTTCAAAGTAATGGCCCGTTTATAGAAGATAAAAACTTAGCCATATCATTAATAATTGCAACTATCCCGATTGTTTTAGTTGGTTTCTTTGGCTCTGATTTAATTAATCAAAATAGAACTAATATTACAAGTATTGCAATTATGAATTTAATATTTGCAGGGTTTCTATTACTTGCATTTCTATATAGCTCTGTTAGTAAAAAATTAATAGAGCTAACTTTTATAGGCGCCATATTTATTGGATTATTCCAAGTTTTTGCTTTGCTGCCGGGAGCATCTAGATCAGGAACCGCTATTACAGCAGCCTTATTAATAGGTTTAAATCTAAAAGATGCTTCAAAATTTGCTTTTTTATTAAGTATTCCAACAATACTTGGAGCATTAGTTTTTTTAGTTATTGAATTAAGTTCATCCAGCTATGCGATAAATTTTCCTTCATTATTTATAGGATTTATTACCTCAAGTCTTGTTGCTTTTTTAACAATAAAATATTTTCTTATTTTTGTTAATAAAATCGGCATGTATCCATTTGTAATCTACAGAATTGTTTTAGGAATTATCTTGCTTATTCTTATATGAATATAGATATTCTTCTTGATAACCCAAATCATAAAGACAAGGTTGAAAAGATTTCATCTGAATTGAATGCAAACATACTGACAAAATCACCGGTTAATAAGGCCTTTTTTTTATATAGAGAAAATGGATTAAATTTTTTTTCTAACTCCATTCACTCAAAGCCACTTCACATAGATTTTCTTAAAGGCTCCATGGGGTGGCGGCTAAAAAGGTCAGATCACGAGACCTTGTTAAAAAAAGCTTTAGGTAAAAATTCTATTAGCCTTAATATTTTTGATGGAACTGCTGGGCTTCTGTCTGATGCATTAATTTTTTTAGCTCTGGGTCACAAAGTAATAGCTTGTGAGCAAAGTATGGTTCTTTTTTTGTTAGTCAGAGATGCTGTAGAAAGATCGAAGGAAGAATTACCATTTTTAAAAAACCTTAAACTTTTTCATGGAAACTCATTAAAATGCTATGAGGGTCAAAAAGATATTGACGTGATTTATTTGGATCCAATGTATCCGGAGCCAAAGAAAAATATTTTAAGATCTGGGAATATAGCACTCATAAAGAAAATTTTAGAAATCGAAAAGATTCAAGATGTTGGAGACGAAATATTCTACAAATTTCAAGAATATGAATTTAAAAAAATTATTTTAAAAAGACCTATTAAAGCAAATTTACTTGATGAGCAATTGAATTATCAAATCAAAGGTAAGTCTACTAGGTTTGATATTTATATATAATACAAAAAAATTAAGGAGAAATTTATGAACCCATTCACTATGATGAAAGATGCCAAGAATATGGAAAAAATGATGAAGCCAGCTCTTGAAAAGTTTATGAAAGATGCAGGTTTTGTAAAAAAAGAAGAATTAGAATCTTTAAAAAGACGAATAGCAGAACTTGAAAATCAAATATCTAAATTAACGACTTGAAACCAGAAGATATATCAAGAGTTATTGAAATGGCGTGGGAGGATAGAACTCCCTTTGATGCTATTGAAGCAACATATGGATTAAATCAAAATCAAGTTGAGGAATTGATGAGAAATAACTTAAAGAAAAGTAGTTATGTCTTGTGGAGAAAAAGAGCTCAAGGCAGAAAAACTAAGCATGTAGGCTTAAGAGAATTTGGAGTTGGTAGACATCATTCTTATGATCAACATAAATATAAAAAGTAGTAGAATTAGAATTGAAAATTTATTCAAATCTATTTTTTCAAATATTCCCAACACATCCATTCATTTTGAAGATCATTCAGTAGTTATTAAGCACAATGATCCAGTGAATGCTGACTCTGCTTCAATAGAAATTATAGAAAATAATTATGGCTATAAAATTTCATATTGGGATGGTTACTCTCTTGCAGAAGAAGAAAGTCTTAAAGATTTAAACAAAGCTTTAAAAGTATTTAAAAGATATTCAAAAAAGTTGGGTAAAAATTTAATGAGGTTTACTGATAATTCTATTAGCTAGATTATGTTGAGTATTAGAGGCTTCTTGGTAGATTGGTAAAAACAGTATTGCTTGCTCATATATTTGGAGAGGAGTTAGCTAGCTATTCTAATAGGGGAGAACAAGTTAACTAATTAAAATTAATGCACAAGCAATACATTTGTAGTAGATATTATTTTTCATACATAAAATTGTCAATAATTTAATTTTTTGTTGTATTAATAACCTTTTTTAAGGTAAATTTTTGTAGTTCTATTACAAATAATAGAATTATTTATAAGTAATCTCTATGAAGATTATGGTCTTGTTTGACCGTTTCCATTAACAAGGTACTTAAAGCTAGTCAATTGATCAACACCTACAGGACCTCTAGCATGAAATTTTCCAGTTGCTATGCCAATCTCTCCTCCAAGCCCAAACTCGCCACCATCAGCAAATTGAGTAGAAACATTATGCATAACTATTGCGCTATCTAATTCTTTTTGAAATCTTGAAGCCCTATTAGGATCTTCGGTAAGAATAGACTCTGTATGTCCTGATGAATATAGCTCTATATGTTCAAGGGCCTCATTTAAGCTATTAACTATCCTAATGCTAACAATTGGTAATAAATATTCCGTTGACCAATCTTCTTCAGTAGCCCTAATAATGTGTTCATTATTGTGATATTCATTCTGGAATGGGTGCTGATATAACTATTAATTAATATAGTTGGTGCCCCATGCCTGAGTCGAACAGGCACTCCCGAAGGAACGCGATTTTGAATCGCGCGCGTCTACCAATTCCGCCAATGGGGCATGCTGGGCATTGTAGCTAAGTATGAACTAATTTAAAATCAGCTTCTCATGAAAACCTCAGATTTTGACTACTATCTACCAGAAGATCTAATAGCAAATTATCCATTAGATAAAAGAAGCTCTAGTAGATTACTTGTTTATAGTAATCAAATAGAACATAAAACTTTTAAAGATATTATTTCATATTTTAATGAAGGCGATCTTTTAGTTGTAAATAATACCTCGGTTATTCCAGCAAGAATATATGGCAATAAAGAATCTGGCGGCAGTGTTGAGGTAATGCTTGAAAGAATTATTGAAGACAATAAAGCTTTGGTTCAAATTCGCTCTGGAAGAAGTCCTAAGATAGGCACTCTTATTACCTTAGGTTCTTTTGTTGTTGAATGTACTGACAGGCAGGATAATTTTTTCATATTACAATTTGATAGGCCTCCGTTAGAAGTTTTTAATTCAATAGGTCATGTTCCACTTCCACCATATATAAAACGCTCTGATGAAGATCTAGATAAGGACAGGTATGCAACGGTCTATGAAGATAAGAATTTGCAAAAATCTGTAGCTGCACCTACAGCTGGCTTGCATTTTGATGATGAGCTTTTAGAAGACATAAAAAAACTTGGGGTAAAATTGGCTACAGTCAATCTGAGTGTTGGCGCTGGAACCTTTCAGCCAGTTAAGGTAGATAATATAAAAGATCATGATATCCATAGTGAGTATCTGGAGGTAAGTCCTGAAGTGGTTGATTTAGTTAACACAACAAAAGCAGCAGGAAAAAAAGTTTTTGCAGTTGGAACAACGGCAACAAGAGCTCTTGAAACAGCATTTATGAGTGAAGATAAAAAAGGTTATAGAGGTTATACCAAGTTATTTATTTATCCAGGATATAAATTCAAAGCAGTCGATAGATTAATTACCAACTTTCATTTACCTCAATCCTCTTTATTAATGCTTGTATCTGCATTCATTGGCTATGACAATATGAGACATATATACAAAACTGCTGTTGATGAAAAGTACAGATTTTTATCCTATGGTGATGCCATGCTCTTAGAAAAACATGAAATTTAATATAAAAAATCAATCTGAGTATGCTAGAAGGGGAGAAATAGAATTCCCCAGAGGTAAAATTCAAACTCCAGCATTTATGCCAGTAGGTACTAATGGAACAGTCAAAGGCTTAACTGTTGAAGATTTGAAATCAACAGGCTCTGAAATTATTTTAGGTAATACCTATCATTTAATGCTAAGGCCAGGCGATGAGGCTGTAAGAGACTTAGGCGGTCTTCACAAATTTTCTAACTGGGATAGACCAATTCTAACTGACTCAGGCGGTTTTCAGGTCTGGAGTCTGGGAGACTTGGTTAAGATAAGTGAGGAGGGTGTGAAGTTTAGCTCCCCTTATGATGGAAAAAAGATTTTTATGACTCCGGAGGATTCAATACAAATCCAAGAGAACCTGGGCTCTGATATTGTTATGGTTTTTGATGAATGCACAGATTACCCATCAACATATGAGCAAGCAAAAAAATCTATGGAGCTTTCTATGCGTTGGGCTAAGCGCTGCAAAGATGCTCATAAATCAGATTCTGCACTCTTTGGTATTGTTCAGGGCGGCATGTATGAGGATTTGAGACATGAATCTCTAAATACATTAATTGATATTGATTTTGACGGGATTGCTCTTGGTGGATTGAGTGTTGGAGAATCTAAAGAAGAAAAAACTAAAATCTTATCTTTTATGTCAGATAAGCTTCCTATAGATAAGCCAAGATATTTAATGGGTGTCGGCAAACCTGAGGATATAGTTGAAGCAGTCAGATACGGTATTGATATGTTTGATTGTGTATTACCAACAAGAAATGCTCGCAATGGCCAGTTAATTACGTCCACAGGCGTTATTAATATTAGAAATGCACCATATAAAATGAGCGAAGAGCCTGTTGATATAAATTGTGATTGTAAGGTTTGTAAAGACTATTCAAGAGCATATCTCAATCATTTAGACAGAACGAATGAGATGTTAGGTAGTATATTAGCTAGTTATCATAATATTTATTATTATCAATCTCTTATGAATCAAATTAGAGAGTCAATAGAAAGTAATAAATTCGCGAACTTTGTAAAAGACTTCTATAATATGCGAAATTTAGAAATGCCCGATGGGCCAATATAGGAATTAAATAATATGGAACCAACGCAACCATCATTGTGGCCAACATTTGTTATTTTTGGCGGACTTTTTTTATTTATGTATTTTATGATCATAAGACCGCAGAACAAAAGAAATGCTCAAATATCTGACATGCTTTCAAAGCTAGAGAAAGGATCTGAAGTTATTGCTGCAAGTGGAATTTTAGGAAAAGTTAAAGATATTAGTGGCGCCTATGTCTCAATAGAGATTGGAGAAAATAATATTATTAAGTTACAAAAATCTGCAATTGCCAACATCTTGCCAAAGGGTACGATCGATTCAATTAAGTAAATATAGTGAATAAGTTTTCCATATACCAGCATCTATTAATACTATTTGTATTGGTATTGGGTTTTACTTATGCGCTACCAAATCTTTATCCAACCCAGCCTTCAATTCAGGTCGCATATACTGATTCCGGCAAGTCTGCCGATCAAATGCTATTGAATGAATTAGAAGATATTTTAAAGAAAAATCAAGTTGGTTATGAGGAATTGTTTTTAAGAGAGGGTAAGATTGTTATTAAATTTTCTACCTTAGATCAACAACTTGAATCAAAAACAATATTACAGAATAAGCTATTAGATAAAGTAATTATTGCTTTAAATCTTGAGCCAACAACCCCGGATTGGTTAAAAAACTTAGGTGGAAAACCAGTTAAGCTTGGTCTTGATTTATCAGGCGGTGTTCATTTTTTACTTGAGGTCGATATTGATACTGCGCAACTAGGCAGACTTGAATTATTGCTTGATACATATAGAAAAACATTCAAAGAAGACAAAATTCAGGTTACGGATTCATCGATAAAAGATCTAGCTTTGTATTTTCAGTTTAAAGATAAAGAAAGCTACAACAAAGCCTTATCAAAATATAGATTAGATAGTCCAGGTATTAACGGCCTTCAATATATTATTACTGAGAGGCCAGCATCTAATTCATTGTTATTAGAGTATTCTGATGTTGCTTTAAGAGAGATAAGAGATTATGCAGTTGGTCAGAACTTAACGACACTAAGAAATAGGGTTAATGAACTTGGAGTTTCAGAGCCTATTGTTCAAAGACAAGGGTCTAATAGAATTGTTGTGCAGTTACCTGGAGTTCAAGACCCAACAGCAGCAAAAAAAATCATTGGGAAAACAGCAAACTTAGAATTTAGATTAGAGGCTAACTCAAGAACATCTCCTCTTAGAAAAGAAGAATTCAGTTTTAAAGAAAATGAGTATTTAACTGCCTTCCTAGAAACAGCTGTTGTTGTTTCTGGTGACAGAGTAACTAATGCAAGTAGTGGTTTTGATGAGAGTGGTTTCGCTCAAGTAAATATTACTCTTGATATGCAGGGTGGAAGACAGATGCAAAAAGCTACATCTGGAAATATTGGCAGAAAGCTAGCAGTTCTATTTGTAGAACAAAAAAGTAAATCTGAGCTTGTAACAGGCGATGACGGCAAGTCAATTATTGAGCAAACGACCTACATTGAGAAGAACATTATTAGTTTAGCTACAATTCAGGCCGTCCTTGGAACTAGCTTTAGAATTACTGGAGTTGGATCACCGCAAGAAGCTAGTGAGCTTGCATTATTTCTAAGAGCAGGCGCATTAGCAGCACCTATGAAATTTGTTGAAGAAAGAACTGTTGGACCTAGTTTAGGAAAAGAAAATATTGAACTTGGGATGAAATCCATAATGATGGGTTTGGCTTTAGTCGTTTTATTTATGACTTTTTATTATCGAGTGTTTGGAATAGCTGCAAATATATCCTTGCTGATTAATTTGGTGTTAATTACTGGGATTATGTCCTTACTTGGTGCAACACTAACCCTGCCAGGCATAGCTGGCATAGTGTTAACAGTTGGAATGGCCGTGGATGCTAACGTTTTAATTTTTGCGAGGATACGAGAAGAACTTAAAGAAAAAGATCCTCAAACAGCAATCAGAGATGGCTTTTCTCGAGCCTTCATTACTATTTTTGATGCAAATGTAACTACTTTAATAGCAGCTTTAATTTTGTATATTATAGGAACTGGTCCGGTAAAAGGTTTTGCCATAACTCTGTCAATTGGAATTGTCACTTCTATGTTTACAGCCATTATGTGCACTAGAGCAATGGTTAACCTGGTTTATGGAAACAAAAATATTAAGGAATTAAAAATATAATGAATATTAGATTTCCATTCATGAAGTATAGAAAGATTGCTGGAATAGTCTCGATAATTATTTTTTCTATATCTGTATTGTCTTTAACATTTCGCGGTTTAAGTCTTGGCTTAGATTTTAGTGGCGGAACTCTTGTAGAAGTTTCATACGAAACACCTGTAGAACTTGAATCAATTAGGAACACTCTTATTGAAAATGGATATGAAGATTCACAAGTTGTTAATTTTGGAACAAATCTAGATGTGCTAATAAAAGTTGCAGATCAAAATGGAAATAGCTCAATAGGCGAAGCAGTTTATTCACTTCTAAATGAAAAAGGCTTTGAAGGAGAGCTCAAGAGGGTTGAGTTTGTTGGACCTCAAGTTGGCGCTGAGCTTAGAGACCAGGGTGGCCTAGGGATGCTGGTAGCTTTATTTATGATTCTTATGTATGTGGCATTCAGATTTCAGTACAAATTTGCACTTAGGGGCTGTAACGGCTCTTGGGCATGATGTTGTAATTATTTTAGGTTTATTTTCTCTATTTGCATGGGATTTTGACTTAACAGTTTTAGCAGCACTTTTAGCAGTTATTGGTTACTCACTAAATGACACCATTGTTGTTTCAGACAGAATTAGAGAAAATTTTAGAACTCAAAGAGAGATGCAGCCAAAAGATATGATAGATCTTTCTTTAAATCAAACCCTTGGAAGAACGGTTGTAACATCTTTTACAACTTTATTGGTTTTGTTTGCTTTATTTATTTTTGGTGGAGAAATGATTAAGGGCTTTAGTTTGGCCCTAATACTTGGAGTTTTAGTAGGAACATATTCATCAATTTATGTAGTTGCCAACATGCTCATGTCTTTAACATTAACCCAAGAGGACCTAGCCATTCCAGAGCCTGAGGGTGCTGATTTAATGAGCTTCCTTAGTATTTAAAATAAGGTTTTACAGATTTTAAAATAGACTTATAAACCTTTGGGGTTGAGCATACAAAGTGGTCGCCTTTTAAGTATTTAGGATCTCCGTTGAAATTGCTTATTAGCGCTCCTGATTCTTGAGCAATCAAAAGTCCAGCAGCAACATCCCATAACTTTACTCCATGAGCCCACATACCATCTATTCTTCCAGTGGCAACATAAGCTAGATCTAAGGCAACCGAACCAGAATTTCTAATAACCAAATCTTGATTAGCTAACTCTTTGTAAGTTTTGTCAAAATCATATACATATTCTTTTGAGATTTCTTTGGTTGTGAAATAACTGAGAATTGAATCATTTAAACCTTGTTGTTTGCTGACTCTTATCTTTCCATTGTTTAAATCTGATCCAGAGCCTTTAGAAGCAGAGAATTCTTCTCTTCTTATAGGATCGATAATAACAGCAGTAGTTGGTACCTCATCAATAAGAGAGCAGAGTGAAAGAGCAAAGTGAGGATAACCGTTAATAAAATTAACCTCTCCATCAATTGCTTTTAGAACCCATGTAATGTTTGAGTTATTGATCTCAGAACCTATTTCTGTACCAAGAAAATTATCCTCAGGATAAAATTTTCTTATTTCATCAATTACTATTCCCTCAACTCTTTGAATAATTGCTTTTAAGTAGCCATCAGGACCGCCCTTAGAAGTATCTAAGTTATGAACTTTTTTTACAGCAAACTCTAGCTCATTAGCACCTTTTCTGGCGGCGAGTTGGTTTACATTTAATAATGCTTGAACTGACATGTCGCTATTGTAATGGAAATGGAGATAATAGGCATATGAGTTTTAAAAGTAATTTAATTAACATAGTTTTAGTTGAAACCTCTCATCCTGGAAATATTGGCTCTGTAGCAAGAGCTATGAAAACTATGGGACTCTCAGAGTTATCATTAGTGAATCCAAGGAAATTTCCATCAGGGGAAGCGAATGCCTTATCAGGGAATGCTATGGATGTTTTAGAGAATGCAAAAATTTATGACTCTATTGAGGAGGCAATAAAGGATAGCACTTTTGTCTATGCAACCTCATCAAGAAGCAGAACCATTCAATGGCCAACCGTCCATGCGGAAGAGGGAGCTTCGCTTATTAATGATCAAGTTACATCAGAACAAAAAAGTTTCAATTTTATTTGGAAGGGAGGATAGAGGACTTACCAACGACGAACTTCAATTAGCAAATACTCATATAGAAATTCCTGCAAACCCTGAATACCCAGTTTTAAACTTAGCTATGTCTTCTCAGATAATTTGCTATGAAATTTTTAAATCACATCATAACCAAGAAGCTAGAGATTGGCATGACTATCCTGAAGTTGATTCAGAAAACTTACAAATGCTTATAGATCATTTTATCGAAACTGCTGTGAATATAGATGTCATTCATCCAGACAACCCTAAAAAAATTATTTCAAGAATTAAAAGGATGTTTAGTAGACTTCATCCTGATGAAATGGAGACAAGCTTCCTTAGAGGTTTTTTAGCAGCGATAAATAAGAAGATAAAATAATATTTTTCTCTTTGCTAATTGCTCTCGATTCCATATAATACGCTTCGCATCTAGTCCCGTTCGTCTAGAGGCCTAGGACACCGGGTTTTCATCTCGGCAACAGGGGTTCGACTCCCCTACGGGATGCCAATTTACTAAGAAGCCCACAATAGTGGGCTTTTTTTATGTCTTACGAAAATAATGTAGTCATATCACCCAAATTGTAGTCAGTATTGATGCAGATTCGCATACATTTAATTTCTATTAAGTAGTCATAAAACAAATAAATTGTAGTCAATTTGTAGTCAACTCTTATTTACCGGGGGCAGGAGTACCAGCCGGGTACCCCGGGTATATATCTAGTGATTGAATATTTTGAGAGGTTTTATGGTATTAACTAGATAGTTTTATATATAAAAACTTATTAGCTTTAGACAAAGCATCACTATTCCAACATAAGTTGTTAACATGCCCGTGATTCTTAGAAAAGGATTGTAATCAAAAAAAGCAAAACATATTGCATGAGCAACTCTTCCATAAGTAAATATTAAGGATGCAATAAGCATATAATGGTATGAAGTAACTCCAACTAACTCAGAGACCAAAAGCAACAACAAATATAAAGGAACATATTCTGAAAAGTTACCATGAGCTCTTATATTTCTATTAAGCTTCTCTTCTGAAACTTCTTCATCCATCTTGAAGAATATTTTCATTACAGGACTCCCTCTCATATAACCCACTCGCATAGCAAGAAAGATATAAAAAAGAGAAAGAATACTTATAAAAATTGGTGTAAGAAATATATTCATAATTTTCTCCTAATTATAGAGGACTTTTTATTTTGACAAATAATCTTTAAATCCTATCTCAAATATAAAGTAATATAATCTTACTATGGATAATAAACTTAAAAAATTAATTCAAGAGGCACACGAAATAATCAAACCTATTATGCCAGAAGAAATCCTAAATAATATTGAAGACTACTACATTATCGATGTGCGTGAACTTGATGAGGTAACAAAATCTGGCAAAGTTAAAGGAGCATTAAATATTCCAAAAGGAGTAATAGAGACTACCATGAAGCTTGGTAAAGAAGTTAAAGCTGAGCAACCCATCGTAGTTTACTGTGAAAGTGGAAATAGGGCAGCTCTTGCTGGTAAATGTTTAAACGAAGCTGGATATATAAATATATATAATTTAGGCGGATTTGCGAATTGGGTTAAAGCCGGAGGTCAAATTGAAACTGCTGATTAGACAATTATTTGATCGTAATTCATCAACCTATACATATATAATTGGTTCGAACGATCATGCATTAATTATCGATCCAGTTAAGGAAAATGTTCCTCAGTATATTAATCTTCTAGATGAGTTAGGGTTATCTTTAAAAATGGTCTTAGATACTCATGTTCATGCCGATCATATTACTGGTTCAGGTTTATTACAACAAAAGAAAGCTTGTGAGGTGGGCTCACCTATAGAGTCAGCTGCTTGTTGTGGAAGCTTTAATTTTGAAGATGGGAGCTGTTTTGGAGCTAAATGGACTTAAGTTCAAATGTTTATTTACACCCGGTCACACCAATGATTCTTATTGTTTTTATTTTAAGAATCCTGGGTGGATATTTACTGGTGATACGCTCTTAATTAGAGGAACAGGTAGAACAGATTTTCAAAATGGGTCCGCTGATAATCTTTATGAAAGTTTGCACCAAAAACTGCTAACTTTACCCCCAAATACAATTGTTTATCCTGGACATGATTATAGAGGCATGACTTCATCAACTATCGATGAAGAAAAAAATAATAATCCAAGGTTATTACTCACAAAAAAAGATGATTTCATAAATCATATGAATAATTTAAAGCTATCAGACCCAAAAATGATGGATGTTGCAGTGCCTGCAAATCTCAAATTAGGATTAGAATAAGCTAGAGAAATTCTTAATTAAGAATCCCCTACGGGATACCAATTTATTAAGAAGCCCACAGTAGTGGATTTTTTATGATTTAAGAAAAAAATGTAGTCATATCTACTAAAATTATGGTCATAATTTCTGATTAAATCAGCTGTGGCTATGTTTCCAATGTGTTTTATTAAAACAAATTATAATAAAATTATTTTAATTCCCTGCAAATGGTGTTTCAAAAATTCCAACAGCTAGTTCTGCCCAAATAAGTAAAAAAATAATCAATAAAATAAATACTAATAAAAATTTGAACTTAGAAGATTTTAGATAGTAAAGAGTGAGATTTATTAAGATGCTAAAAGATAGTATGAGTAGCACCATAACTAAAAAATCAAACCCACTCCATTCTAACTCAAAAAAAATTACACCCACTAAAGGGACCAAAAGAACAAGAAGTGGAAAGAAAATTTTTCTCAATTTAAATTTTGTTTTTAGAGTTTTAATTTATAAGCTAAGTATCCCAAAAAGATACTTACAAATAAAGATAAAACTGGTGGAATTACATACCCCCAAAGAGACATCCGACCAGCATATAAGAAATTTAGAAAGTGAACTAATGCTGCGGCAGAAAGGAATATCTTGGCAATTTTATTTTGATTCATATCCACATTCGAACATTTTTTTTATAGTTTAAGAAATCTTCTCCAAATAATCTTTCCATAACTTCTTCTTCTGGCCTAATTTGAAATTTAGTTATGAAGATAGTAAATAGAAAAGTGAAAAGGGTGCCGCCAATCACATTAAACATTAATGCTAAGCCTAATAAAATTAGAGCCATGCCTAAATACATTGGATTTCTTGAATATTCAAAAACACCTGAGGTAACCAAATAAGATGCATTTTCAATTTTTATAGGATTAACAGTTGTGCTATGTTTTTTAAAAGAATTTACAGCCAATATTAGAATACATAGCCCAATCAAATAGCACATATAACTTAATGTATCTAAAAGTTTATATTCATAGCTAAAGAAACAATCTCTGGAGAAATATATACATAGCCCAAAGAATAAAGTAACAATTGGAGGTGGTATTTTATTTTTTATCATATTTTTACAAAGTTAATTTCCTTGTTAAGTATATTTTTTTTAAAAATTGCTAAATTATTTTCTTTTATAGAACCATAACCTTTTACTTTTTTTGAGCAATCAATAAGTTTCTTAAGCTCAACCTCTTTTGCATTTTTTAGAGCTGTATTAAGTATTTGTTCAAAAATTCTTTTGTGCTCGTAGTCATGTTTTCTTTCTTTACTATACTTAAAGATATCAAGCGGAGTATCGCGCAAAAAAGAGACTCTATCTAGAGCATAGAATAAAGGTAATGCTATATAGCCTGGAATTTTAAATTTTTTAGGATTTCCAGTTTTTTTATCCTTAATAAAGGACAAGATAGGAGGGGCTAGGTAAAAACTTATTTTATTCCAAGAGCTAAATTCTCTATTTATAATTTTTTTATAATTTTTAAGATGCATGCTAGCAACCCTGTACTCATCTTTTATTAGACATATTCTTCCATATTCTATTAAAACCTCTTCAATGATACTTTTATTTAGATCTTTTTTTGCATTATTAAGAGCTAACTCAATTTGATTGAATGCTTTTAAAGATTTTTTAGAATAATTAGCTAATATATCTTTGAGATCTTTAACTGAAATGCTTTTTATAGAATTTTCCGTTTGTTTGAATAAAGAATTTTTAGGATCATGTACTGTCAATCTACCTAAATTAAATGCTTTGATATTATTTTCAGCTCCTGATTTATTTAGATTTATTGCCTGAACAATGGATTCTCTCTTTAGAGGTATTAAACCTGCTTGAAATGCAGCTCCAAGCTGAATCATATTTGCATTAATGGTATTGCCAAAGAATCTATAGGATAAATCTACGGTGTTTAATTCAACAGAGATGTCTTTAGTTGAGTTTTTAATCAGCTCTCTAACCTCACTAGACTTAAAATCAATATCAGTATTAGAAACAAAGTCTGCAACGGGAGCAGAGTAGGAATTAAGGACAGCATAAGTTCTTTTATTTGATAAAACCTCTTGAATTTCATCTTTTGTTGCAACAACCTGATCACAGGCAAGAAGGACATCAGACATCCCGGGGGTTATTTTGTGACTGTATGGTTTTTTCTTATCGCTATATAGTTTTATGTATGCCCAAACAGCTCCACCTTTTTGTGAAAGACCTGTCATATCCAAAGTCGTTGATTTTTTGTTTTCTATATTTGCAGCCATGCCAAGAATTGCAGAAATAGTTAAAACACCAGTTCCTCCAATCCCAGTTAGAATAATATTGGTAATTTCTTCATCAATTTTTTTTACTGGATTAGGTAATTCATAGTCAATCGATGGTGTTTGAATATTTTTTACATCATCTGTTTCTATTGAAAAAAATGATGGGCAAAACCCCTTAATACAAGTGAAGTCTTTATTGCAGGTTGATTGATTAATTTTTCTTTTTCTACCAAACTCAGTTTCCAGAGGTTCAATTGACATACAGTTTGATTGGACTGAACAGTCACCACATCCTTCACAAACTTCTGGATTTATAAGAATCTTTTGAAGCGGATCTTCAATAATTCCTCGTTTTCTTTTCCTTCTTTTTTCAGCAGCACACCCCTGATCGTATATAAGGATGGTAACTCCCTTTATAGTTTGTAATTCTTTCTGTACATTCTGCAAGTAATCTCTGTGCTTTAATTCAACTCCTTTTGGAAGAGAGGTTTGCGAATAATTTTTTAGATTCTCGGTCAATAAAACAACTTTTTCAACACCTTCTGATAAAACCTGTTTTGCAATTTGTATGGTGCTTAAGTTTTTACCAAGGGTTTGTCCGCCAGTCATAGCTACAGCGTCGTTATATAGAATTTTAAATGTAATATTTACTCCAGCATCAACGCATGCTCTGATTGCTAATGCTCCTGAATGTCTGTAAGTTCCGTCACCAAGATTTGCAAAAATATGAGTATCTTCTATGTATTTTGACTGACCAATCCATGGAGTGCCTTCACCACCCATTTGAGTAAAAAGTTCAGTATCTCTATCCATATTAGTTGCCATATAATGACATCCAATTCCGGCTAGTGCGGTTGATCCTTCAGGAATCATAGTTGATGTATTGTGAGGGCAGCCAGAACAAAAAAATGCCTTTCTATCAATCGGGGCTTGTTGAAAAGATTTTTTTAGATTCCTTTTTTGAAACCAATCTAAACTTTCTAATAATTCTTTAGCACCTGTAGCTTTATAAATTTGATTTGCAAGAACTTCTACAATTGTAGCTAAAGGTAGATCGTTTTCTGGAGGCAGCTGCCAATTACCTTTTTCGTCTTGCTTACCAGTAACTTCAGGTCTAACTTTTTCACTCCAATTATAAAGTTGCCATTTAATCTGATGTTCAATTAGCTCTCTTTTTTCTTCAACAACTAAAACTTTATCAAGACCTTCACAAAAAGATCTAACCCCATTTGGTTCCAGCGGCCATGGCATTCCAATTTTATATAGACATATCCCAAGCTCTTTTGCCTTTTCTTTATCAATTCCTAGCCATCTTAAAGCTTCTCTAACGTCATTGTAGGATTTGCCAGAACTTATGATTCCAATTTTTGAATTTATATTTGGCCACTTAACTTGATCAATATTATTTTTATGGCCAAATACTTGAGCTGCAAAACCTTTTACCCTTTGAAGTTTGAAGTCTAATTCTCTTGGGGTTTCCTTAAAAGTTATATTCCTATTAAGCTCTGCATATTCAAGCAGGTCATCGTTTGAGGGAATAATAATTTTTTTATCTTCATTAGTTGTGTCATAAGTTTTAGAAGAATCAGCCACATCTGAAACCATTTTCATTCCTATCCAGCAGCCGCTGTAACGGCTCATCTCAAATCCAAGAAGCCCATAAGAAATTATGTCATCAATGCCAGCAGGATATAAGTACGGAATAAAAGCACTAATAAAATTATGATCTGATTGATGAGGTATAGAAGAGGATTTACAACCATGATCATCTCCAGCTATTGCTAATACTCCACCATATTTAGAAGATCCTGCAGCATTAGCATGCTTAAATGCATCCAATGATCTGTCCACCCCTGGTCCTTTGCCATACCAAATACCAAAGACTCCATCTTTTTTATTTTTATTTTTGTACTCAATTTGTTGACTTCCCCATACAGAAGTTGCTGCTATTTCTTCATTAATACCAGCCTGGTGATCTATTTCATGCTCAATTAAATATTTTTTTGCTTTGATAAGTTCAAGATCATAGCCTCCAAGTGGAGATCCGGGATAGCCAGATATAAAGCCAGCTGTATTAAGTTTATTTTTAAGGTCTCGTTGTTTTTGGATTAAAGGAAGTCTAACTAATGATTGAACACCATTAATATATATACTCCCCGTTTTTTTTAAATACTTATCATCAAGTGATATTTTTTCGTCCAATTTTCTCCTTGATTATAAAAATTTATACTAGCATTTTATAAGAAATTTTTATACATAAAAACTAAATACAATTACTGTATTAAATTATTTTTTTATAAATTAGATAAAAATACAAGACTATATTCTTTAATTTTTTCAATTAACATTAATTGTTACTTGTTGACTAGATGTAGCTCCTGTTGTTGATCCTGTAACTGTTAATGTAAAAGTATAAGTAGTTCCTGAAGACTGTCTGTAATTGCCAGTTATTCTTACGTTGCAATTATTTACTGCAATTCTATTACTTGATGTATTCGATATTGAGCAACTAAAGTTTTCACTAGCATCTGTTGTTACAGTATAAATACTTCCAACATTAGATACATTCCAAGTGCTTGCGGAGGTTATATTTATTGTGTTTTCATTAGTATCTATAACACTTACTATTATCGTAGAAGACGTAGTGATGTTATTAGAGGTATCTGTAGCAGTTACAGTAAATGAATGTGATGTTGCAGACTCATAATCAGCAGGATTATCCAAAGTAATTACACCAGAAGATGATATGCTAACCCCACTACCAGAGACACTCCAAGTTACTGACTCGTTAGCAGATACACTACCTAGAGCAGTTTCACCTTCATAAACATTACCTACAATTGAAGCAGTATTTATTACTGGAGCAGTTGTATCAACGACTGTAACAGTTCTAGTTTCAGAACTAGTATTGCCTGAAGCATCAGTAGCTGAGTAGGTGATTGTATAAGTACCAACTGTTGATGTATCTACAGAACCAGAAGTTGTAACTGTTTCACCACCATCAGCTGTTGCACCAGCATCAGTCCAGGTAGCACCAAGTTCTACAGTATCAGTTCCACTGGTAACACTAATAACAGGAGCAGTTGTATCAACGACTGTAACAGTTCTAGTTTCAGAACTAGTATTGCCTGAAGCATCAGTAGCTGAGTAGGTGATTGTATAAGTACCAACTGTTGATGTATCTACAGAACCAGAAGTTGTAACTGTTTCACCACCATCAGCTGTTGCACCAGCATCAGTCCAGGTAGCACCAAGTTCTACAGTATCAGTTCCACTGGTAACACTAATAACAGGAGCAGTTGTATCAACGACTGTAACAGTTCTAGTTTCAGAACTAGTATTGCCTGAAGCATCAGTAGCTGAGTAGGTGATTGTATAAGTACCAACTGTTGATGTATCTACAGAACCAGAAGTTGTAACTGTTTCACCACCATCAGCTGTTGCACCAGCATCAGTCCAGGTAGCACCAAGTTCTACAGTATCAGTTCCACTGGTAACACTAATAACAGGAGCAGTTGTATCAACGACTGTAACAGTTCTAGTTTCAGAACTAGTATTGCCTGAAGCATCAGTAGCTGAGTAGGTGATTGTATAAGTACCAACTGTTGATGTATCTACAGAACCAGAAGTTGTAACTGTTTCACCACCATCAGCTGTTGCACCAGCATCAGTCCAGGTAGCACCAAGTTCTACAGTATCAGTTCCACTGGTAACACTAATAACAGGAGCAGTTGTATCAACGACTGTAACAGTTCTAGTTTCAGAACTAGTATTGCCTGAAGCATCAGTAGCTGAGTAGGTGATTGTATAAGTACCAACTGTTGATGTATCTACAGAACCAGAAGTTGTAACTGTTTCACCACCATCAGCTGTTGCACCAGCATCAGTCCAGGTAGCACCAAGTTCTACAGTATCAGTTCCACTGGTAACACTAATAACAGGAGCAGTTGTATCAACGACTGTAACAGTTCTAGTTTCAGAACTAGTATTGCCTGAAGCATCAGTAGCTGAGTAGGTGATTGTATAAGTACCAACTGTTGATGTATCTACAGAACCAGAAGTTGTAACTGTTTCACCACCATCAGCTGTTGCACCAGCATCAGTCCAGGTAGCACCAAGTTCTACAGTATCAGTTCCACTGGTAACACTAATAACAGGAGCAGTTGTATCAACGACTGTAACAGTTCTAGTTTCAGAACTAGTATTGCCTGAAGCATCAGTAGCTGAGTAGGTGATTGTATAAGTACCAACTGTTGATGTATCTACAGAACCAGAAGTTGTAACTGTTTCACCACCATCAGCTGTTGCACCAGCATCAGTCCAGGTAGCACCAAGTTCTACAGTATCAGTTCCACTGGTAACACTAATAACAGGAGCAGTTGTATCAACGACTGTAACAGTTCTAGTTTCAGAACTAGTATTGCCTGAAGCATCAGTAGCTGAGTAGGTGATTGTATAAGTACCAACTGTTGATGTATCTACAGAACCAGAAGTTGTAACTGTTTCACCACCATCAGCTGTTGCACCAGCATCAGTCCAGGTAGCACCAAGTTCTACAGTATCAGTTCCACTGGTAACACTAATAACAGGAGCAGTTGTATCAACGACTGTAACAGTTCTAGTTTCAGAACTAGTATTGCCTGAAGCATCAGTAGCTGAGTAGGTGATTGTATAAGTACCAACTGTTGATGTATCTACAGAACCAGAAGTTGTAACTGTTTCACCACCATCAGCTGTTGCACCAGCATCAGTCCAGGTAGCACCAAGTTCTACAGTATCAGTTCCACTGGTAACACTAATAACAGGAGCAGTTGTATCAACGACTGTAACAGTTCTAGTTTCAGAACTAGTATTGCCTGAAGCATCAGTAGCTGAGTAGGTGATTGTATAAGTACCAACTGTTGATGTATCTACAGAACCAGAAGTTGTAACTGTTTCACCACCATCAGCTGTTGCACCAGCATCAGTCCAGGTAGCACCAAGTTCTACAGTATCAGTTCCACTGGTAACACTAATAACAGGAGCAGTTGTATCAACGACTGTAACAGTTCTAGTTTCAGAACTAGTATTGCCTGAAGCATCAGTAGCTGAGTAGGTGATTGTATAAGTACCAACTGTTGATGTATCTACAGAACCAGAAGTTGTAACTGTTTCACCACCATCAGCTGTTGCACCAGCATCAGTCCAGGTAGCACCAAGTTCTACAGTATCAGTTCCACTGGTAACACTAATAACAGGAGCAGTTGTATCAACGACTGTAACAGTTCTAGTTTCAGAACTAGTATTGCCTGAAGCATCAGTAGCTGAGTAGGTGATTGTATAAGTACCAACTGTTGATGTATCTACAGAACCAGAAGTTGTAACTGTTTCACCACCATCAGCTGTTGCACCAGCATCAGTCCAGGTAGCACCAAGTTCTACAGTATCAGTTCCACTGGTAACACTAATAACAGGAGCAGTTGTATCAACGACTGTAACAGTTCTAGTTTCAGAACTAGTATTGCCTGAAGCATCAGTAGCTGAGTAGGTGATTGTATAAGTACCAACTGTTGATGTATCTACAGAACCAGAAGTTGTAACTGTTTCACCACCATCAGCTGTTGCACCAGCATCAGTCCAGGTAGCACCAAGTTCTACAGTATCAGTTCCACTGGTAACACTAATAACAGGAGCAGTTGTATCAACGACTGTAACAGTTCTAGTTTCAGAACTAGTATTGCCTGAAGCATCAGTAGCTGAGTAGGTGATTGTATAAGTACCAACTGTTGATGTATCTACAGAACCAGAAGTTGTAACTGTTTCACCACCATCAGCTGTTGCACCAGCATCAGTCCAGGTAGCACCAAGTTCTACAGTATCAGTTCCACTGGTAACACTAATAACAGGAGCAGTTGTATCAACGACTGTAACAGTTCTAGTTTCAGAACTAGTATTGCCTGAAGCATCAGTAGCTGAGTAGGTGATTGTATAAGTACCAACTGTTGATGTATCTACAGAACCAGAAGTTGTAACTGTTTCACCACCATCAGCTGTTGCACCAGCATCAGTCCAGGTAGCACCAAGTTCTACAGTATCAGTTCCACTGGTAACACTAATAACAGGAGCAGTTGTATCAACGACTGTAACAGTTCTAGTTTCAGAACTAGTATTGCCTGAAGCATCAGTAGCTGAGTAGGTGATTGTATAAGTACCAACTGTTGATGTATCTACAGAACCAGAAGTTGTAACTGTTTCACCACCATCAGCTGTTGCACCAGCATCAGTCCAGGTAGCACCAAGTTCTACAGTATCAGTTCCACTGGTAACACTAATAACAGGAGCAGTTGTATCAACGACTGTAACAGTTCTAGTTACTGAAGTTTCGTTACCAGCAGCATCGGTAGCTGTATAAGTTACGCTATAAACTCCAGCTGTTACAGTATTAACTGTTGAGTTAGTTGTTATAGATGGTGCTCCATCATTATCACTTGCGGTATATCCAGCATCAGTATATGTTGATCCTGATTCAATAGACACAGAACTATCACCAACTAAAGCTAAAGTAGGAGCTGTTGTATCGTTAACAGTAATAGTTAATACCTGATTAACAGCACAACCACTATCTGAATGAGTTGCTGTAACAACTAATGAATACGTTGACTGAGATGCATAATTAGCTGCATTATCTAAAACTAATTTTGCTGATCTTCCATTCGCATTGTTATTAATGCTAAATATACCTTCCTTATTAACAGGTATTGTAAAGTTAATATTTCCACCACCTACACCAATAGTTGCCACCATTGTTCCAATAGCAGTATTGCCTTCGTCTATATTCCAGGTATTAGAACTTCTGAATACAGCACAACTTAAACTAGGATTAATAACATCTACTGTCAGCGTTGAGGTCGTGGTGTTGTTATTAGAGGTATCTGTAGCAGTTACAGTAAATGAATGTGATGTTGCAGATCCATAATCAGCAGGACTATTTAATGTTATAACACCTGATGAGGTAATAGAGACTTCACTACCAGAGACACTCCAAGTTACTGACTCGTTAGCAGATACACTACCTAGAGCAGTTTCACCTTCATAAACATTACCTACAATTGAAGCAGTATTTATTACTGGAGCAGTTGTATCAACGACTGTAACAGTTCTAGTTTCAGAACTAGTATTGCCTGAAGCATCAGTAGCTGAGTAGGTGATTGTATAAGTACCAACTGTTGATGTATCTACAGAACCAGAAGTTGTAACTGTTTCACCACCATCAGCTGTTGCACCAGCATCAGTCCAGGTAGCACCAAGTTCTACAGTATCAGTTCCACTGGTAACACTAATAACAGGAGCAGTTGTATCAACGACTGTAACAGTTCTAGTTTCAGAACTAGTATTGCCTGAAGCATCAGTAGCTGAGTAGGTGATTGTATAAGTACCAACTGTTGATGTATCTACAGAACCAGAAGTTGTAACTGTTTCACCACCATCAGCTGTTGCACCAGCATCAGTCCAGGTAGCACCAAGTTCTACAGTATCAGTTCCACTGGTAACACTAATAACAGGAGCAGTTGTATCAACGACTGTAACAGTTCTAGTTTCAGAACTAGTATTGCCTGAAGCATCAGTAGCTGAGTAGGTGATTGTATAAGTACCAACTGTTGATGTATCTACAGAACCAGAAGTTGTAACTGTTTCACCACCATCAGCTGTTGCACCAGCATCAGTCCAGGTAGCACCAAGTTCTACAGTATCAGTTCCACTGGTAACACTAATAACAGGAGCAGTTGTATCAACGACTGTAACAGTTCTAGTTTCAGAACTAGTATTGCCTGAAGCATCAGTAGCTGAGTAGGTGATTGTATAAGTACCAACTGTTGATGTATCTACAGAACCAGAAGTTGTAACTGTTTCACCACCATCAGCTGTTGCACCAGCATCAGTCCAGGTAGCACCAAGTTCTACAGTATCAGTTCCACTGGTAACACTAATAACAGGAGCAGTTGTATCAACGACTGTAACAGTTCTAGTTTCAGAACTAGTATTGCCTGAAGCATCAGTAGCTGAGTAGGTGATTGTATAAGTACCAACTGTTGATGTATCTACAGAACCAGAAGTTGTAACTGTTTCACCACCATCAGCTGTTGCACCAGCATCAGTCCAGGTAGCACCAAGTTCTACAGTATCAGTTCCACTGGTAACACTAATAACAGGAGCAGTTGTATCAACGACTGTAACAGTTCTAGTTTCAGAACTAGTATTGCCTGAAGCATCAGTAGCTGAGTAGGTGATTGTATAAGTACCAACTGTTGATGTATCTACAGAACCAGAAGTTGTAACTGTTTCACCACCATCAGCTGTTGCACCAGCATCAGTCCAGGTAGCACCAAGTTCTACAGTATCAGTTCCACTGGTAACACTAATAACAGGAGCAGTTGTATCAACGACTGTAACAGTTCTAGTTTCAGAACTAGTATTGCCTGAAGCATCAGTAGCTGAGTAGGTGATTGTATAAGTACCAACTGTTGATGTATCTACAGAACCAGAAGTTGTAACTGTTTCACCACCATCAGCTGTTGCACCAGCATCAGTCCAGGTAGCACCAAGTTCTACAGTATCAGTTCCACTGGTAACACTAATAACAGGAGCAGTTGTATCAACGACTGTAACAGTTCTAGTTTCAGAACTAGTATTGCCTGAAGCATCAGTAGCTGAGTAGGTGATTGTATAAGTACCAACTGTTGATGTATCTACAGAACCAGAAGTTGTAACTGTTTCACCACCATCAGCTGTTGCACCAGCATCAGTCCAGGTAGCACCAAGTTCTACAGTATCAGTTCCACTGGTAACACTAATAACAGGAGCAGTTGTATCAACGACTGTAACAGTTCTAGTTTCAGAACTAGTATTGCCTGAAGCATCAGTAGCTGAGTAGGTGATTGTATAAGTACCAACTGTTGATGTATCTACAGAACCAGAAGTTGTAACTGTTTCACCACCATCAGCTGTTGCACCAGCATCAGTCCAGGTAGCACCAAGTTCTACAGTATCAGTTCCACTGGTAACACTAATAACAGGAG